>JAEWAY010000021.1 GCA_023391415.1 Bacteroidota bacterium
TATATCATGTTACCAATCTGAATGACTCGGGAGCCGGGTCCTTGCGTGACGCGGTCAGTAAATCGAACCGAATTGTCGTCTTTGATGTAGGAGGAATAATTCACATCAAAAGCCGTATTGTGGTAAGCGGCAATGTATATATCGCGGGACAGACCGCGCCCGGCGGTGGTATCACGGTATATGGTAATGGTATGGCTTTTAACGCGAGCAATAACATTACCCGGTACATTCGTATCCGTATGGGGAAAAACGGGGACAGCGGTAAAGACGCCCTGTCCATCTCATCCGGGCAGAACAAAATATTCGACCATGTTTCCATATCCTGGGGCAGAGATGGTACCCTGGATGTAAACGGGTCAGGAATCGACAATCTGACGTTTCAGGATTGTATCATCAGTCAGGGTATCAACAGTAGCAATCACTCTACCGGAGGCCTTTTGCAGAGTGGAAAATGGTCAATGATCCGTTCACTGTATCATAGCAACAAGACAAGAAACCCCAAGGCCAGAGGACAGCACGAATTCATCAACAGTGTTTTGTACAACTGGCGGGAGCATGGTTATATCATGGGCGATACCGAGGGAAAATCGGAGTGCAATCTGATTGGTAATTACTTTATCTATGGTCCTTCCAGCAACTCCAATACGCACATTACCGGTACTACGTCGGCTTTTCATGTATACGCGCGTGACAACTGGATCGATTCCAACAAAGACGGCGTATTGAACGGAAGCCGGCTTACCAATTATAAAACAGCTACGGTGGTCAATGCTCCCTTTTCTCATCCGGGTGTAAATAACGTCATGTCTGCTCAGAATGCTCTGCAGCATGTTATTGATCATGTGGGCGCCTCACTGGTACGGGACGCGGTAGATGAAATGCTTATCAGACAGCTGCTGTCTTATGGCAAGGAAGGCAGGATTGTAAACACCGAAGATGACAATGGTATTCCGAATAATGTCGGAACAGTCGCGAATGGAAAAGCGCCTCTGGATACCGACAAAGACGGTATGCCTGATGAATGGGAAATTGCCAGAGGACTGAACCCCTTTGCAGCCGATGATAAGGGAGATGATGACAATGACGGATATACCAATATAGAAGAGTATCTGAGCTGTCTTGTCGGGGAAGGAGATTGTTCACCCGCGACCGGTGGTCCGGCGACACTGACCAAGCAGGGGAGTGGTTCATCGTCGCAGACACTGGAAGTGGGACAGGTGATTCAGGGCTTCAGTTTTGCCTGGACTCATGCCAGTACTGTAACAGTTAGCGGATTACCCGCGGGAATTACGGCATCAGTGAATAACACGGCAAAAACAGTAACCTTTAGCGGCGCGCCCTCGCAGGGTGGTATTTTTGCCTATACCATCACTACGGTGGGTGGCAACCCCAATACATCAGCCGGTGGTACGTTTACAGTCGCGTTCAGTCAGCCGGCAATCATTACCAAGCATGGCGGAGGCTCATCGTCGCAGACACTGGAAGTCGGCCAGGCGATTCAGGGCTTCTATTTCGCCTGGGAGCACGCCACGACAGTTACCGTTACAGGTTTGCCGGCCGGCATTAACGCGGTAGTAAACAATACCGCCCGAACGGTTACTTTTAGCGGAGCCTCCAGCCAGAGTGGTATATTTACTTATACCATCACTACACAGGGAGGGAAAGTCAACGCGACCCGGGAAGGAACTTTTACAGTAGCATTCAATCAGCCGGCGGCCATTATCAAATATGGCGGTGGTTCATCATCACAGACAATTGAAACAGATGAAGAAATTCAGGGTTTTTATTTTGGCTGGGAAAACGCGACAACGGTTGCCGTCGCGGGTTTGCCGGCCGGCATTAGCGCGGTAGTAAACAATACCGCCCGGACAGTAACTTTTAGTGGCGCGCCTGCTCAGTCTGGCACGTATACCTACACGATAACCACACAGGGAGGCAATCCGGATACAATGCGTGAAGGGGTGTTTATCGTCAATGATAAGGCGCCTGTAGACTGTTATGGAATAAGAGAAGGTCTTGCCTATCTTGACGCCTGTGGTGTCTGTGTGGGTGGAACCACCGGCTTTGAGGAATGTAGCTCCGGCATGGAGGCGGAAGAAGCCTGTGAGGTGGAAGGTATCTTGCTTGAAGACCGGAATGAAGGTTTCTCAGGTCTGGGTTATGTAAATACCACGAATATATCCGGAGCCTATGCCAGTTGGGTATTGCATAGTTCAGCGAGCGGCTCTTATACGATTACGTTTCGTTTTGCCAATGGCGGGGACAACCTGTATCGGGACGCGCGCGTATTGGTGAATGGCGAGGATAAAGGTACCTTGATATTTCCGCCAACAGGAGTATGGACAAGCTGGGCCAACGCCAGCATCGTATTGAGCCTGTCTTCCGGGATACAGGAACTAAGACTGGAAGCGCTGACAGAAGGCGGTCTCGCCAATCTGGACCTGCTGTATTTCTCAGAAGGCTTACAGGCTTCCGGCTGTGTCATCACAGGTTTCGCGGATAAAACCGATACAGGCACAGGTCATGTATATCCCAATCCGACCTCAGGCATAGTATATATAACCAATACACCCGGCCTCTGGCGTCTGACAGACAGCTTTGGCGCGGAGCTGCAGTCAGGATCCGGTGAAGCAACGATTGATCTGAGCGCCTATCCGTCCGGAGTCTACCATTTACTTACCGGCGACCGGTCCTGGAAGTTGATCAGGAGATAATAAAATGTTCTTTTGAATAGATCCGAAAAAGACTTTTAGCTTAACAAATCCCCAAGAAGATATTCCTCGGGGATTTTATGTTTATGGGGTCATGTTTTTTTCATAAAAATGTTACTTCCCGGATTCCGGACTGTATGCGCATCAGGTAAAAAGCGAACTACAGCCTGGTTCGCGGCTGCCTGATAAAGTTATTAAAACAAAGCATATGAAGGCAATACGAATTATTTTACTGATTTCGGTTATACTCTCTTCGGGAACGCTCCGGGCACAGAGCCCCGTAGTCAAATTTGATATCAATATGAGCGGAAGGCCTGAGCTGGAAACCAATGACCCGAATTATTTCCCGTGGATACCGAATAACGCGGCGAGCGCCTCATTTAGCGCCAACGGAGTCACATTTACATTTACCAAAGCCGGAAACAATGGCTCGACATTGCGGGCAGACTGGTATAAGGCAGGCGTGCAGGCTCCGTATTATGCCCGGCTTGTGTGCGATGGCATGCGGGTAGACGGCGGTGACGCGGGAGCTCAGATTCAGCTTACAATCAGCGGCCTGAGGACAGGTACGCATTCGTTAATGACTTTTCATAATGGGTTGAGCTCACAGGCATGCAGTCCTCTCGATGTATTGGTAAACGGCAATCTGGTTGTCAATGACCTGCCGATTCCGCTCAGGGCGACATCTACGGTAGACGCCGCGGTAAGCTACATTACATTTAACGCTACAGCGGGACAGAATGTCGTGATTACGTTCAGAGCCGAAACCAGTTCATCCGCGCCAGTCAAGAACGTTTATATCTGCGGAGTAGAGTTGAATACTCCCAATTTTCTTCATCAGGCAAGAGATCCCTATCCGGCAGACGGCGACGCGCATGAAGTCGATCCGGGTACAGTTACACTACGCTGGACCAAGGCCACAAATGCCGCGTCGCACAGAGTATACTTTGGTACCAGCGAATCGGCCGTGGCCGCTGCCGGTACCGGTTCTCCGGAGTATAAAGGTACTCAGAGCGCTGCGTCCTATATAGCTTCCGGGCTTGGCAGCAGACAAATGTATTACTGGAGAATCGATGAAGTAACCTCCGGAGGAGCGGTAACAAAAGGCAATGTCTGGAAATTCCGTCCCCGGCAGCTCGCGTTTCCCGGCGCGGAGGGTTATGGACGATACGCGATCGGCGGACGGGGAGGCAAAGTAGTGTACGTGACGAATCTGAACGACAGTGGCCCCGGTAGTCTCCGGGAAGCCGTGACAAACGATATTGGTCCCCGGACCATCGTGTTTAATGTATCAGGAATCATCACCTTGCAGTCACGGCTGGTATTAAGCAATCCTTTTGTAACCATCGCCGGTCAGACAGCCCCCGGCAAAGGTATATGCATTCGTTCCGCGCCTTTTGGCTTTACCGGCAACGATGTTATTGTACGCCATTTGAGACTGAGGCTGGGCGCTGGTCCTACCTACGATGGCATGGGACAAACCGGAGCCAATCATAGTATTCTGGATCATTGCTCAATAAGCTGGACCATTGATGAAGCCTATAGTTCCAGAGGTGGCAAGAACATTACCCTTCAGCGTACGCTGATTTCGGAAGCGCTCAACGCGGCCGGACATGCCAACTATCCGGCGGGTACGGAACATGGCTATGCGGCTACGATTGGCGGTGATGTCGGCAGCTTTCATCACAATCTGCTGGCGCATTGCTATGGACGAAACTGGAGTCTGGGCGGAGGGCTGGACGGCAACGCTTATTTCGCGGGAAGACTGGATATTACCAATAACGTAGTTTACAATTGGGGTTCCAGGGCTACCGACGGCGGAGCGCATGAGCTGAATTTTGTCAATAACTATTATAAGCCGGGAGCAGGAACCACACTTTTTTATGCTCTGACTATTGATCATGAAGGTACAGGTCTTGGCACACAGCGCGCTTACTTCGCGGGCAATGTAATGCCCGGATATTTTAATGAAAGTAATCAGACAGCAGGTAGGAGAGCCCGCTATTTCAACGGGGCGCAGAATACCTATGAGACCTTTGTTTCCAAGCCTTTTTTTCCCTCCAATGTAACCACTCAGAGCGCGGCCAATGCTTATAAAAGCGTATTGTCCGATGTGGGAGCCAGTCAGCCGGGTCTGGACAATCACGATATACGAATGATCAATGAGACATTCAACGGATCCTATTCTGTGACAGGAAGCTACACAAAAAAGAAAGGTTTCCCGGATCATCAGAATGACGCGGGCGGATATGAAAGCTATCCGAATACGTCCCGTCCGGCTAATTGGGATACGGACAAGGATGGTTTACCCGATTTCTGGGAGCGTATGATTGGTACCAGCCCGAATTCTCCGGCCGGAAATTTTTCAGACTCCAACGCGGATCCGGATGGGGACGGATATACCAATCTGGAAGACTATCTGAACTGGATGGCCGAGCCGCGTTACTTTGTCTCCTATGGTGGCAGCCAGGCGATCAATCTGAAAGAAATGTTCCGTGGTTTCGGTTCATCCGCTTCGTTTTCCGTGGACAATGTGGAAAACGGAACAGTGAGTATTTCAGGCAATACAGCGACATTCCGTTCCAAAGATTGCGGATTCGCGTCATTTACCCTGAAAGCGACTGAGTCTGGTTTTGCCATGTCAAGACCAGTAGGCGTATTTGTAGAATCTGCTACCCCGGGCCAGTGTTCTCTGAAAAAATATGATTGTGCCGGGGTGGAAAACGGAAGCGCTGTGCTGGATGACTGCGGTCTGTGCGTGGGGGGCAATACCGGACGCGTCGCATGTACCGGAGCCATTCAGGGCGAGGATTTTTGTGCCGCTATAGGCATAGAAGAATCCAAAAACGGAGGTTTTATAGGAGAAGCTTATATTAACTTCGATAATGAGTTAAACTCTTCGGGAGTATGGAATATACTGGCAGACCGGGATATGACAGTAAGCATCGGAGTCCGCTATGCCAATGGAGGTACGACTGCCAGAGGGATGAATCTTCTGGTCAATGGTACCGTACAGGCTGCGATTACAGGAGCATCCACCGGCGACTGGACGACCTGGCGTGGAGAGTACGTTACGCTCAGTCTTTTGCGGGGAGTCAACCGGTTGGAGTTACGTTCGCTAAGTGCAGATGGTGGGCCTAATATTGATTTGTTTTCTTATTCGACCGGTGGTCTTACTTTTGCTGGTTGTGAAGAAGACTGTCAGGGAGTAGTCGGAGGATCCGCCTTTACGGATGAGTGTGGTGTCTGTGTAGGAGGCACCACGGGAAAGGCCGCGTGTATCCAGGATTGTGCCGGTCAATGGGGCGGTACGGCATACAAAGATGACTGTGGCGTATGCGTGGGGGGTGAGACCGGATTTGAAGTTTGTTCGGGTAGCCTCGAGGCGGAAGAAGCCTGCGATGTTTTGGGGATTATGCTGGAAGATCGCAATGAAGGTTTTTCCGGGGCAGGCTATGTGAATACGGATAATGTAAAAGATGCTTTTGCAAGCTGGGTATTGCGGAGCTCTTCCGATGGCGCGTATACCCTCAGTTTCCGGTTCGCGAATGGCGGAGGAGACTTGTCCCGTGACGCGAGGGTGCTGATAAACGGTGAGGATAAAGGTATACTACTGTTCCCACCGACCACGACCTGGACAGACTGGGCTTTTGCGACTATACTGCTTGATTTGCCTTCCGGTATACATGAGCTTATGCTGGAAGCAGTAACGGATGGTGGTCTTGCCAATCTGGATATACTCTATTTTTCCGAAGGGGTAAGCGATGGAGGTTGTACGATCACCGGGATTTCCGGAACAATTCCGGATCAGCATATCAGCGTATATCCAAACCCGACAGCGGGAAACATTTACTGGGAAACAGAAAGAGAATGGGAACTGCTCAATGTGAGTGGCCTGTCACTGGCGAAAGGATTTGGAACGGGGATAGATCTTGATCGGTACCCGGAAGGAATGTATTTCATTCGTATGGAAGGGCAATTTGTAAAAGTTATTAAAAAATGAAAATGCTGCTATATATGTCCCGACTATACATTCATATCCTTATGTTTCCCGGAAGCAGAGCAAGAGTTCTGCTGTTTTCACTTGTATTATTTTGTGGTAGTACCGTACTTGCTCAGGCTCCGTTTTCAGTTCCGGCCGGGTTGTTCAACCAGGGAAATACAGAATCGTTAGGCCTCCGAAAAGCTCAGGGGACGGAGACAGTAACCATTTTCAGTCCTTCAGCTGCTACGGATCATTTTAGCAATGGTGTTGTTATGACCGTATTTAAGGATTATCTGTACTGCCAGTGGCAAAGCTCGGCTACAGATGAGGATTCGCCGGATACCTGGGTTGCCTACAGCCGAAGCAGGGATGGTATCAACTGGTCCGCGCCAATGGAACTGGCAGAAAGCTACAGTAATGGTTACAGTTCTTCAGGTGGCTGGTGGGTAGCAGGAGATACCCTGGTTGCTTATATCAATATATGGCCGGCCAGTCTTTCGCCGCGGGGCGGATTTACCTATTACAAAACCAGTGTTGACGGACTAAACTGGTCAGAACTGAAGCCCGTCAGAATGGCTGATGGCAGTTCTATGAACGGGATCTTTGAACAGGATCCTCATGCTCTTCCGGATGGTCGTATTATCAACGCGGTACATTTTCAGCCCGGTCTGCTTGCCAGACCTGCTTATACCGATGATCCTTCCGGAGTCAGAGGCTGGAGAACCGGCTCCTATAGCAATATGCCCCGGACAGGAGATGTAAGCAGAGAGATAGAACCCAGCTGGTTTTGGCGCGCTGATGGCGGTGTTGTCATGATCTTCCGGGATCAGAACGGATCGTATGTCAAGCTGGCCTCACTAAGTATGGACCGTGGTCAGACATGGTCCGCGACGGTTGCCACCAATATGCCGGATTCACGTTCGAAACAGAGCGCCGGAAATCTGTCGGACGGAACTGCCTATATAGTCGGTAATCCTGTCAATACCAATCGGAGATCTCCTCTTGCTGTTGCATTAAGTGCCGATGGACAGAATTTTAATAAAGCCTTTTTGCTGAGGGCAGGCGGAGCCGAGTTGCAGTCTTTACGCTATCCCGGGAGAGCAAAGACCTTAGGCTATAGTTATCCCAAATCTATGATTCATAACGGATATCTGTATGTGTCCTATTCGGTCAATAAGGAAGATGTACAATACACAAGAGTACCTGTGTCCGAATTACACCAGATATGTGTCGACGGATCGATCGATCCGTGCAACAGATGTACAGGAGGTGATACTGGCATTGTCCCGTGTACCGGTATTGTTCAGGCAGAGGACGCGTGTTTGTATGATGGTACAGTCGACAGCAACAATCCGGGCTTTTCGGGAACCGGATTTGTCAATACACCCAATGAAACCGGAGCCCGCATCTTCTGGACGTTGCATGCCGGTTCAGAGTTGAATACCATGCTCAGTTTTACCTATGCCAACGGAGCCGCGTCAAACAGAGAGGCTTCTTTGTTTGTAAACGGGAAGCCTGTAGCTACACTTCCTTTTGGCCCAACAGGGGCCTGGACCTCCTGGCACGAACAGACTATTTCGGTATTGCTTAAGGCCGGGATAAATACCGTCGAACTGGTAGCGACTTCAATGAACGGCATTGCCAATCTGGATCGTATTGTGCTGGATGACGCGGATGTACGGCAGGCTGGTTGTGTGGAAGACTGTAACGGCATAGTTGGTGGTACAGCTTTTAAAGATGAGTGTGGTAATTGTGTCGGCGGAGCTACGGGCCTGGAGGCCTGTGTGGCGGATTGCAACGGTGATTGGGGCGGGAGTGCCTATCCGGATGCTTGCGGGGTCTGTGTAGGCGGTACTACCGGTTTTGAGAAATGTGATTCCGGCCTGGAAGCCGAAGAAGCCTGTGATGTCTCAGGTATTCTTATCGAGGATCGTAATACCGGCTTTTCCGGCTTGGGTTATGTGAATACGGACAATGAGCTTGGCGCTTACGCTTACTGGATGCTCAGGAGTCAAGCTTCAGGTATATATACCATTACATTTCGGTATGCCAGTAGTGGTGGAGACTTGTCGCGGGATGCCAGAATACTGATCGACGGACAAGAAGTCGCTTTGCTGGTATTTCCTCCTACCGGTCAATGGACTACCTGGGCCAATGCCACTGTTAATCTTGAACTGGAGGAAGGGGAACATATATTGAGACTTGAAGCCCTGACCGATGGCGGTCTTGCCAATCTGGATATACTCTATTTTTCCGGGGGGCTGAATGCTTCTTCGTGTATAATTACCTCGCTCGACCAACAGCCAGATCCAGGTCAGATAAAAATATATCCCAATCCTTCTTCAGAAGTGGTGTATGTATCAGGATATACCGGAGGCTGGCGTCTTTGCAACGCGACAGGTCTGGAACTGCTCGAGGGGCTGGGAGAAACCAGAATCGATATGTCGGGATATCCGGCTGGAATATACTATCTGATTACAAACAGACAATCATACAAGATTGTAAGATCCGGGCAATGATTTCTTTTATCCGGATAGTATGTGATGACAATTAAGACCACCATACGTATTCATATACCGCATCTGATCATCCGGTATAGTACATTATTAAACAAAGAGTATAACTGAAAACCTCGGAGATATGATAAACATTGCAAAGAAAAGTTCTTATAACGGAAGCTTTTTGATCGGGATGCTCATCTTTTTTTATTCTTCACTTGCATGGGCTCAGGTACAGCCTGTTTCCATCCCAGATGGCTATGCGGGTTGGCGTGGCACAACAGGCGGGGGTAACGCGAGACCTGTTACCGTTTCTAATGCCGCTGATTTCAGATCGGCGGTAGGCAATAACAATCCTGCGGTTATTATTGTCAACGGCCGTCTCAATGTTGGCAACGTTTCCATCGGTTCCAATAAAACAATTGTAGGCGCTACTACATCGTCCGGTTTATATGGTGGTACGATCAGAGTTGGTGGCACAAACTACATCATTCAGAATCTGACCATAGGGCCTTCCGACGGAGATGGTATCGAAGTGTCGGGAGCTACCAATGTTTTTATTACAAACTGTGAATTTTATGACGCGGCGGATGGTAATCTGGATATCGTACGGGGAGCCGACTATGTGACAGTTTCCTGGTGCAAGTTTTACTATGTCAGTCAGTCCGCGCACCGGTTCTCCATGCTGATCGGAAATGGAGATGACGTCACAACGGATGACGGAAAGCTGCATGTCACACTTCATCATAACTGGTTTGCCGGAAGAGTGGATCAGCGCATGCCCAGGGTGCGTTACGGGCATATCCATATTTACAACAATTACTACAACAGTACAGGTAATGGCTATTGTATAGGGACCGGATACAAGTGTCGTATTCGCCTGGAAAATAGCTATTTCGAAAGTGTTAATCATCCATGGAGAGATATGGGCGCTACCACCAGCGGAGGGCGCATGGGCTGGAGCAACCTGAGATTTGTCAGCAGCTCCCAGCCTTCCTATATATCCAATTCCTATCCGGTGTTTACCGTACCCTATCAATATGAAGCGGATCCCGTTGATGATGTGAAAAACAAAGTGCAGGCTTGCGCCGGAAACGTTGTGTGTGTCACGAGAGATTGTAACGGCGACATCAATGGTGATGCCTATCTGGATGACTGTAATGAATGTGTGGGAGGTCGTACGGGCAAGACGGCCTGCAAAGTGGACTGTAACGGCGTGAAAAACGGAACAGCCGTTTCAGATGCCTGCGGTATCTGTATCGGAGGCAATACGGGCAGGACAGCCTGTCTCGCGTCCATGCAGGGAGAGGACTTTTGCGATGCGGAGGGATTTTTAGAATCAAAAAACGCGGGCTTTACCGGAGAGGGCTATATCAATTTCGACAACGTTGCGGGAGCGGGTGGTCGCTGGAACCTGTACGCGATCTCATCCATGACTGCTGTGATTGGAGTACGCTATGCGAATGGAGGAACAGAAGCCCGGGGTATGTCCGTATTGGTAAACGGTATTGCGCAGGCATCAATAAAAGGATCGCTCACGGGGGGCTGGACTACCTGGGCGACGGAAAACATCACCCTGAATCTGCGACCGGGTGTAAATGTGCTGGAGCTTAAGGCGGTCTCCTCGGACGGTCCGAATATAGATCTTTTCGCGTTGTATCAGTCAGGACTGACATCCGGAGGCTGTGTGGAAGATTGCAACGGAGTGACAGGAGGCGGAGCTTATACAGATCAATGTGGTGTCTGTGTGGGTGGTACTACCGGCAAAACAGCCTGTGAGCAGGATTGTGCGGGAACCTGGGGCGGCGATGCTGAAGAAGATGCCTGCGGAGTATGCCTTGGTAGCAATGAAGCATATCAGGCCTGTTCCGGCAGCCTTGAGGCGGAAGAAGCCTGTGAGGTGGATGGTATTCTTCTGGAAGACCGCAATGGCGGATTTTCCGGCCAGGGCTATGTCAATACGACCAACGCGCCTGGTTCATATGTGACCTGGTTTTTGGAGAGTGATAAGACTCAGACTGCAACCCTGTCATTCCGCTATGCAAATGCCGGAGTTTTCTCCCGTGATGGCCGGGTTATCCTGAATGGTGCGGATGCCGGATTGCTCGCGCTGCCTTCAACCGGCTCCTGGAGCGACTGGCGCCTCGCGACCACGCTGTTGGAACTGAAAGAGGGAATTAATGAACTCACTCTTGCTTCAGCCACAGAGGAAGGGCTCGCCAATCTGGATATTCTGTATTTTTCAGGAGGAGTAAGCAATGGAGGTTGTATGATCACGGGTATTTCCGGAACACTTCCGGATCAGATTATCAGTGTATACCCGAATCCGACTACGGGTATGGTACGATGGGAAAGTGACAAAAACTGGATATTGCTCAATGCTCAGGGTAAAACGCTGAATCAGGGGCTGGGAAACAGCGCGGATCTGTCGGAATATCCTTCCGGATTGTATACGCTAAAATTGGATCATAATTTTATTCAGATTATCAGGAAGTAGGGAAGAGAATGAAACTTCGTTTCTTAATTCCGGTTTATTGATATCTTTGTTTTATTAATTTTACAGTTCCTAATGGTTAAAATTCCGCTTAAGCTAATCCAGCGGTACCGCTAAACTAAATCAAGTGTATATTTTATAAGGAAAAGATGAAAAGAAATCTTAAAGTAATTATCGCCGCGCTACTGTGCTTCGCGCTGAATAATTATCTGTTCGCGCAGAGTTATACCTGGAAAAATGTAAAAATCAGCGGGGGCGGTTATGTCTCGGGACTGATATACAGTAAAGCGGATCCCGGGCTTTTGTACGCCCGAACCGATGTGGGGGGAGCCTATCGCTGGAACGCCTCTTCAAAAACCTGGGCTCCGATAACAGATGGCCTGACATCGCCCGATGATTATGGAATCTGGAGCCTGGCGCCTGACCCTGTCGACGCGAATAAAGTATATATAGCTACCGGTTTGTATTCCGCTTCCTGGGGAAGCTACGGAGTTGTTTACGGATCAGACGATAAGGGCGATACGTGGACCAGACTAGCCGATCTGCCTTTCAGGCTTGGGGCCAATGATCCGGGACGCGGTATTTGCGAACGTCTGGTGGTGGACCCCAACAGACCCAATATTCTCTTCCTCGGATCAAAAATGGATGGCTTGTACAGAAGTGATGATTCCGGTAAAAACTGGCAAAAGATCAATTCCTTTCCCGGTTCGTACGTGACATTTGTCGAGTTTGACGCCGTGTCGGGCAATTCAGGCGCGGCTACACCAGTCATTTATGCCGGAGTTGCGGATTACATATACAATAAGGGAGTTGTTGGCCTCTATAGAAGTACGGATGGCGGAGCGACCTGGGCCAAAGTACCCAATCATCCCGACGCGTTGCCTCCAAAGACCTTCGAGCCGGGAGACAAAGCTCTGGCCACCGTTCCGGTTGATATGGCGATCGCTTCCAATGATAATATTTATATAGCCTTTTGTAATAGTGTGACTCCTAATGGAGACTATGATCTGGTTGTTCCGCACAAATCAGTTTCCAACGGAGCGGTTTACAAATTTAATAAGACAACCAGTCAATGGACCAACATTACTCCTTCCAATTCGGAAAACCTGCAGGGTGGTTTCGGTTCTGTAGCTGTAAGTCGACAAAATCCTGATAAGGTGGTAATTGGCACGGCGGAGCGCTGGTGGCCGGCGGATGAGGTGTACTTCAGCGCGGATGGCGGAGCGAACTGGGCGAGTACGTTCAATAGCTTTAGTTATGCGGACACCTGGGGTAGTTCACTCAATAAAGGAACGTACTCAACGGATAAGGCTCCCTACGCGGCTTCACAGGTATCGCACTGGATAACATCCATTGTGATCAATCCCGCCAATGAAAATGAAGTAAGGTTCGGAACAGGTATGGGAATATATGCCTGCTACAATGTCGCGGGTCTTTTTACAAATGCCAACGCGGCTAATACAGCTTCTACAACATGGGTTTTTGAGAATGACGGAATCGAAGAAACAGTACCTCTGGAGCTGGTTAGTCCTCCCGTTGGCCCTCATCTCATAAGTGTGATCGGAGACTTTGACGGATTTGTACATACCGATCTGGATCAATCGCCCGCCGCGGGCAGACACGTTACTTCCGGAGTACTGGTTGGCACAACCTATTCACTGGCGTTTGCTGAAAACGTACCCGCTAAAATGGTGAAAACGCATAGTAACAATGACCATGTAAAAGGTTCTTATTCTTTGGATGGCGGACTTTCCTGGACGTTCTTCCCCACTCAGCCGGCAAACAACGCGGACAATCCGGATGGGGGCAAAATCGCCATCTCCGCGGATGGTAACCGGATCGTCTGGTCTCCCAATAAAGCCGCGATGGCCTACTCGACAAACAACGGCCAGTCCTGGACCACTTCCGGGGGCAATGTTCCCCATGGACTGAAACCAGTAGCGGACAGAGTGAACAGCTTGAAATTTTACGCGTTTGATCCGCAGGGTCAGCGTTTCTATTATTCGCTGGACGGGGGCGCAAATTTTAGCAGCATAAACATGAATTTGCCCGAAATACCTGGTTATATGCCACAACAGCCGGAGTTACGCGCTGTTTTTGGAGAAGAAGGGCATGTATGGCTTGCCAACAGGGAGCACGGGCTTTTCTTTACCATGGATGGCGGAGCGACCTGGACCAAAATGAATGTCGAGGAAGCGTATAAAGTGACAGTAGGAAAAGCCGCGTCGCCCAATGGTTATCCGGCCGTTTATATCTGGGGTGTGATAGATGGTGTCAATGGATTGTTCAGGTCGGATGATGAGGGAAATACATGGGTTCGTATAAATGATGAAGAGCATGAATTTGGTCGCGCGCATACCTACCTCGCAGGTGATCCGAGAATATATGGTCGTTTGTACCTTGGAGCGGGTGGAAGGGGAATCATGTATGGTGACCCTGCCGGTCCGGTAACCAGTCTGACAAATTCAGCTCAGGGTTCCGATCTGCTGGTCTATCCCAATCCGACCGCGGGGAATGTGAGCTGGGATTCAGAAAAGAGTTGGGAGCTGCTTTCTACGAATGGATTGTCACTCGCGAAAGGATTTGGAACAGGTGTTGATCTTAGCTCGTATCCTGAGGGTATGTATTTTATTCGCCTCGAAGGGAAATTCGCTAAAATAATTAAAAACTAAATCGTCACGACGTCCGGATAATGAAGATATCCGGACGTCGTTGTTGTTTCCGTCGCTTAGGGTGAATACGCCGCGACAACGCGTCAAAAAGTATTTAATCCGTATCGCCTCCAAATACTGATTGTAGGTGAGGATGGATACTCGGATCATTTTTTACAGGTTGTTTAAAATAAATCTAAATAAATTTTGTATTTCTAAATAAAAGATTCGTTATTTGTGACAACAATTAGCCGATGGACAGTTTCATAGCATGTTCTTGTTTAGCGGTAGAGTTCGCCATAACTCTTCGCCGGAATGTTTGTTTAACTGATTTTTTTCATTTGTTATTGTTTAGGTTAATTTAATTATGTTTAAAGAGAGAAGTCTGGTCCTGTATGGGCCAGGCTTTTTTTTGTTTTAGAGACTTTTCCATCCATTATTTCCAGTGCCTTATTTTTTTGTTGTCTGATCCGATCCTATACCGACGATCTCAGTTATTTTTTTATGAATGTCCGTGTTTTCCATGATTCCGGAAAATAGCTCCGCTCCGATACCGCGCGCGAACAAGGGTATCAGCGCGGCGGAATGTTCCTTGGAGGCGAACTGGTATTTTATTTTTGAATAATCCTTGTTTCCCGGCAGAATAGAGAAACCACCGGTTTCATGATCCGCCGTGACAATTACCAGCGTATTGGGCGTCGCTTGTACAAAATCAAGTACTTTTCCAATCACGTTGTCAAAATCTCTAAGCTCTTCGAGCAGATAATCCGCTTTGTTGGCATGACCCGCCCAGTCGATCTGAGAACCTTCAATGAGTAAAAAAAACGGTTGATTTTTGCTGGAAAGATACCTCAGCGCTTTTTCCGTATATCGAGGCAGAAAGTCACCCCGCCCTTTATCATAGCGTTCAAGCTCTTTGGCTGCCAGAATATGCGCTCGCGGTCCGGTATCCTGAGCGCTGTCCTCATCGATCGCTTGTCTGAATATAGTATACCCTTTGGCGCTCAGTGAATCCATCAGATTGAGACGATCCTTTCGTTTTTCCATAAAGTCCAGCCCACCTCCGGCTATAAAGTCAAAACCGGCGCCCGGAAGCTGAAGCGCGATTTCCTCTTCCTGGTCCCGATGGGCTACATGCGCGTAAAACGAAGCCGGAGTAGCGTGGGTAATAGAGGAGGTGACTACGACGCCGCTGGCGTACCCCGATTTTTTGAGCCTTTCCATGATGGTGGGGACTGATACAGTGTCCTGGTCTACACCTATGGCGCCGTTGTATGTTTTTACTCCGGTTGAAAACGCGGTGGCTCCCGCCGCCGAATCGGTAATCTTGGCGCCATGGGGACTCACGCGTACCAGTCCTGTAACCGGCAGACGATTAAAATTTGTATAGCCGGTATCGACATACAGCGCGGAGATCTGGGATAATCCCATGCCATCACCGATCATCAGAATGATATTGGGACTTGTGCCCGATTGGGCGAATGTGAAAAAAAACATGAACAGGCCTGTAATCGTCAGGCCGGTTTTTTTGATTGTCCGGAACGTAATTGTCTTCATAAGCGCGTGAATGGATAAAATCTGAATAAATATCGGGTTGTTTTCGTTTTTTCACGATAGCCCGACAATGATTTAATAAAAAAATAATACTCTAGTATCTTTGTATATTAACTAGGTTTAGTAATATTTACATCCAAATCTGGAAATGGAATGGATGTTGTTTTTTTGTCTGTGATCCTTGTTTTATCCCTGATTTTGTTCATCAGTGAACTGGTCAGAGTCGATATTGTTTCATTGCTGATCATGGGCGCCCTGATCGTGACGGGTATATTGACCCCCTCGGAAGCGGTGTCTGGTTTTAGCAACGCGGCTACGGTAACCGTGCTTTTCATGTTTATCCTGAGCGCGGCCCTGATCAAGACGGGAGCCTTGGCGCGGGTTGGTAGCTTCTTCGCCACGTATTTTAAGAAAAGCTTTGTCCTGGGCTATTTGGTGATGATGGTCATTGTAGGACTGGTGGCCGCTTTTATCAACAATACACCCGTGGTGGCCATGTTTATGCCGGTGGTCATCCAGGCGGCCAGAGAAGCGAAACTGGCGCCCAGCCGCTTGTTGATGCCCCTGTCTTTTGGAACCATATTCGGAGGCATGTGTACCCTGATCGGTACTTCCACCAACGTTTTGGTAGACGGTATCGCCCGCAACAATGGAGTACAGGGCTTCGAGATGTTTACCCTGTTTCCCGTCGGCATAGTCATGTTTATTACCGGTATCGTTTATATGCTCTTTGTCTGTAGGGATTTTTTGCCTGATCGTCACCAAAAGAACAATGGCACCGGCTATCATCTCCGCGACTATGTCACGGAAATCGAATTGCTTAGCGAGGCTCGTTCCGCCAACAGGATGATAAGGGAAGCCCCCCTGGTGACCGAATATGAAATGGATATTCTCGAGGTGCTTCGCAAAGAAACCATCTACTCGCTTCCGTCCGGCGATTTTGTACTTGAGCCGGGCGATATCCTGAAGGTCCGCTGTAATGTGGAAAGGTTGCAAAAGCTTAAGGATAAACTTCATGTCGATCTCAAGCCATCCGTACGCCTGAGTGATCATGAGATGGAGTCGTCCAAGGACTCCTCCATGGTGGAACTGATCATTACTTCCAATTCCCGTTTTGAGGGCAAGACGATGCAGGAAGTCAACTTTCGCCAGCGCTATCGGGCTATTCCGCTCGCGATCAGGCATCGGGAGGATATTATTCACAGCCGTCTGATGAACACCGTATTGAAAGCGGGCGATATCGTCTTGGTAGAAATTAAAAAGAATCGTCTGGATCGGTTGAAAGAGGAGGAGTTTGAGCAAAAGCAGCCTTTTATTTTGCTTACGGAGCGGGAAAACGTGTTTATCAACTGGAAAAACCTGGCGATCGTCATCGCCTGCCTGATTTCGGTCATTAGTCTTTCCGCGTTCAACGTACTGGATATTCTCGGCGGTACGCTGATCGCTTCGGCCATTCTGATACTGACGGGCTGTATTCCTGTCAAGGAAATTTACGACGTGATTGACTGGAAGGTAATCTTTCTGCTGGCGGGTTCGCTGAGTCTCGGTATGGCCATGGAAAAAACGGGCTTGTCGCGGGACGTGGCTGTTTTTCTTGTCAATATAGTCGGGAGTATGGGACCAGTCGCCATTGTATCCGCTTTGTATTTGTTTACCTCCATCATGACGGAAATGATGTCCAACAACGCGAGCGCCGCGCTTCTGGCGCCCATCGCCATTTCCACGGCCCACCAACTGGAGTTGTCGCCTTTACCTTTTCTTGTCGCCATTACTCTGGGCGCTTCCGCCAGCTTTATGAGCCCCGTAGGGTATCAGACCAATACCATGATCTATGGAGCCGGAGGATATAAGTTTACCGACTTTACCAAAGTAGGCTTCGGATTGACGCTACTGTTCTGGATTATCGCGACGGTAATGATACCGATGGTGTATGGCTTTTAGGTGAAACGGCGTGTCGGGAAAGCTGTTGTTTGATAGGTAGCGCTTTATAGTCTTTGGTATTGAAAAATACGCTCTCCCTCGCTTGCTTTGGCGAGTGGCGTTCATAGGTAATACTTCCGGTCGTCTTAGATCTGTAAAAAATAAAACGGGTTCAGCGCGTCTTTGTCTGAATCTTAAAAACTCATTTGTTAAATACTTTGGGTAGTTTTCGCCGGGCAATTATTTTAGCGAAGCTTTACGTGATATAAAACTTTCATGAGTAGCCTATTTTAGCGCCGCTGGCTGATCCTTTTGCACAATTTACATGCTCGAAACAAATGAAGAAGTTAGGCGGGAGTATAGTCGCTATCAGGTCGGCGCGTTTGTCAGAAATGACTCGCGGGGAATAATTAATAGTTTGGTCTAGCTATGACCATATGGGCATTGATGATTGGTATTTTCACGTTGATAAATGGAGTGATAAACGGCTTGATTTGATTCATCGATATTTATCTTCTCTTTATTTTTATATTATTGGTATTTATTGAAGTAATTTTTATTTTTGCGCATTGTAATACTGATGATTTAATGTTTTATTTTTAATAATCGAGTTAAAGATTAAAGATAATGTTTATCGTATTTTTGGACATATGCCGAATCCCCGTTTTTTTATTATTACTTTTTACTTCTTTTCACGCGGTCGCGCAGACGGTTGTACAGAAGGATGTAATTGTTTCTCCTCCGGACGCTCCATATAATATTACAGGTAGTAGTGGAAAGGTGATCTTCAGGGCTCAGACCATGATACATCTGAAGCCTGATGATAGTAATCCTACGATTTATTTTTCAGCGCTGGAGGGAAGTGATTTTCACGCGTACATAGCCCCACTCTTTCATGTGAGCCACTCCTACGCGAAAGTCGCTAAGGAAATCGGAGCTAATTATGCCATGACTAAGGATAACCAGCTTAAGTTTCTGTATGAAGAGCGATATACGGGAGGGACATTAAACTATAAAATATATAATTCGGCCCGGGAGACTAATCACCTTGGTTCACTTCCTGTACTGAATAAAGTTGTAGGGCAAAATTATTTTATGATTGACCTTGATGGGCTATTGGATGAGCCTTCAGAACCGGATGAGAGTGACGCGTATTATGTTTTGGAGGTTCAGAATGATAAAATGGAGCGCTTTTTCCTTCGCTTCAAATTTTTACCTGAGTAGTTCCTGAAGTTTTTAATAAATACTATAGTGAAAAAGGGAATCTGGTTCGTCGTCGCGGGAAGTGTGATAACACTTGGAGCTCTATGTTTTTTTAGTTATCAAAAAACGGATAAGACCGCCTATGTAAATATCGCGACGATATATAACGCTTATCCATTGAAAATAGAATTGGAAAACAAACTGGAATTGAGTCAAAGCAATCGGTCCCGGCTTTTGGATAGTCTGATGAACGATCTTGAGTTCCTTTCCTTGAAAGTAAAGGAAAATCACAAGAATGAGGAATTAAGAGTAAAGTTTTTTGAGAAAAGGAATGACTTTGAACGATTCAGAAACGAGATGGAAGAACAGGCCGGCGCGGAGGCTGAGGCGTACAAGGATCAGATATGGAGACAGTTGAATGCCTATATTCGTCAATATGGAAAAGACGCGGGATATGATTATATCTTTAGTTCGGAAGACTCTTATCACGTTTTGTATTACAATGAAACTAAAGATATCACCGAAGAGCTAAATCAATATTTATTGGAAAAATATAAAGGAAAATAATGAGGGTCGTCATTTTTTCAATAGCGATTTTTTTTCTTAATGGTGTCTCCGGCTGTTCGGAAAGCCGGCTATCTCCGGATAAATATATCGGCTATGTGGATAATAAGGAGAACGGTTTGGTGATTGAAAGAACGTTTGATGGCGTTCAGTTTCAGGCGCAATACCGTCCGGCTGATTATCTTGCTTCCGTTGACTTGCTTAGAAATCCCGCATTAGCCTACGGAGAGGTTATTAAAGAAATCGATAGCCTTCAGTATTTCTGTTTTCGTATCGGCAATGAGAGTCATTCCGATGATGTGCTGAAGCGTAATATTACTACCGGAGAAGAATATATCAAACGTCTGGAATACCTCGCCTTTGCCGCCAGGAATGATTTTATGCTGGTGTCGGGAAATGATTCCCTCCGCTGTTCGCTCTATCATTTTGAGCGCTCGCACAATCTTGCTCCCTATCATACCATTATTATGGCTTTCCCGGCTATAAAAAGGAGTGATCTGGGAAGAACCTTATCTTATAATGATCAACTGTTTGGTTCCGGAAGAATAAATTTTCATTTCGCTTCGGAAACAGTCAATAAAATACCAAAGCTTATTACCCAATGAAAAGAAGAATTTTACGCGTTACTTCGGTATATCTTCTCTTCTCCATGTTATTGGAGATAGTGTATCCAACCGCGGCCTGGGCCCTCACGGGAGGTCCGAGCCAGCCCGAAGTCCAGAGTTTTGAACCGGTTGGAACTTCCGATATGGTCGATCTTTTTTCCGGAGACTTTGTGTACAATATTCCCCTGCTTGATGTAGACGGTTATCCGATCAACATAAGCTATCATGGAGGTATCGGGATGGACCAGGAGGCTAGTTGGGTTGGGCTTGGATGGAATATAAACCCGGGAGTTATTAACCGCAATATGCGGGGAATTCCCGATGACTTTGATGGCGGCAAGCCCGGCAATGAATCAGATGTAATAACAAATACATTATATACGAAGCCAAATCGCACCTATGGTGTAACAACCAGCCTTGGGATTGAAATTTTTGGGTTGAAAAAAGCAAAAGCCATGAAGGCGGCGACTGGTTCTGGTAAAGCTTCAGGGGGAATTAATATCGGGATTGGGTTGCAGTATAATAATTACCGTGGTTTTTCCATGGAACAATCCGTATCAGCCAATATCGCGGTTTCTAAGTCTGGGAAAGGAAATAGCGCGGTTTTGGGAATTGGTGTTAAATCAAGTAGTTCGGAAGGGTTAACTATTAATCCTTCTGTCTCCTTTCAAGGAAAGTTGAAAAATGACACCTATGCTGATTTAAGCATCGCTTCCGGATTTAACTCCAGGCAAGGTGTAAAAGCGATTTCGCTGGGTTTCTCTAATTCAAGAAGTCATGTGATGGAGCGTCCTCCCAAGAAGAAATCCGTTGAAATAAAAAATAATTCAAACGGTGGTTCTGTTATTTCTTTTGGGACGCAAACCTACGCTCCAGTCCCGATGATGCCAACATCGTCGAGCAATGTAACTTTTTCAGCGAAGGTCGGAGGAACTTTTCTTGGAATTGATGGAACTGTAAATCTTACAGGGTATTATGCTGAGCAAAAACTGGTAACTACTTCTTCCGCTACTCCCGCGTTCGGTTATTTCAATTCAGAAAAAGCGTCAAGTAATCCTTACGCGATGCATGATTTTAACCGTGAGAAGGAGGTCGCTTTTTCTATGAATACTCCGGCTTTGCCTTTGACAAATTATACGTATGATATTTATTCTGTAAATGGTCAGGGTGTTGGGGGAATGTACCGTCCATTCAGGAGTGAAGTTGGACATGTCTTTGACAAGTCGGTAAATAGTACCAGTGATAGCAAAAGCCTGGGCTTGGAAATCGCGGCGGGAAACGCGGTGAAGGGGGGAGCTGACGTTGGAATTACTGATGTGACTACGCGTTCCGGCGCATGGCGGAGAGGGAACAGAGCTATTGAGCATCTGAGATTTAAAGATCATTCCGACAAGATCGCGGGATATGAAAAGTTTTACTTCAAAGAGGCTGGGGAAAAGAGTGTTGATACAGAAGTAATGGACTCAAAGGAAGCCGGAAAAAAATCATTTTTCCAGAAAGTTCATGAGTTTGACGCGGTACGGCTTGATCTGGTTGAAAGAGGTGGACTTGAGGTCGGTCTGGACAACAAGTTTGTCAATCTTGCCGGAGAAAACAGCGAATTTAACTCGTCTCTTAACAGAGAAAATAGACAGAAAAGGAATCAAAATATTCATTTCCTGACTATTGAAGAGGCGGAAAGGTTAGCGATCGATCCTACGCCATTTATTTCGGAGGATCCCTCCAGAAAAATATCTCAAAAAGCGAAAAAGCATCATATTGGAGAGATCACAGCGCTTAGACCTGATGGAGTACGTTATGTATATGGTATTCCCGCGTACAATACCCGACAGGATGAAGTCACTTTCGCGGTTAACCCGGCTAGCCTTGGAATAAATCAGGAAACAGGAACGGTCACATATGCCAGTGGCGATGACAAGGTTGACAATGGTAATGGAATAGATTCCTATTATCAGAAAACAGAAATACCTTCATACGCGCATTCCTATCTTTTAACTTCTGTATTGTCAGCTGACTACATTGATAATGATATGACTGTTGGGCCTTCAAGAGGAGATATGGGGTCTTATACTAAATTTAACTACTCAAAGACGAACGATGAGTTTAAGTGGAGGGTACCGGTTGGAGACCGTTCCGGCAATCTAAACGAAGGATTGATATCTGTCGCTTCAGATGATAAGGTAAACTATTTGTATGGAGAAAAGGAAATGTGGTACCTGGAGTCAATTGAAACGAAGACGCATATCGCGGTTTTTGAGCTCGGAGCCAGAGCGGATGCCATGGGGGTGACGGGAAAAAGCGGACTTGTTGAAACGAATTCTGGTAAAGCGCCCAAGTTATTGAAAAAAATAAAGCTGTATGTAACGGATGAGTATAGAAATAATCCAGGTACTGCTATCCCTTTGAAAACTGTACATTTTGAATATGATTATTCTCTATGTAAAAAAGTTCACAATAACACAAATTTCCCGGCTACGGGCTCTACTACAGATTCTAACGGATTTACCAATCAGGGTGGAAAGCTTACTTTGAAGAAGATTTATTTTACTTATCAGAATTCGAATAAAGGACGCTTTAGTCCTTACGAGTTTACATACAGCGCTTCCAATCCTGATTATAATCCCAAGGCCTATGATCGTTGGGGCAATTATAAAGCAATTATCGATAACGATTTCAGAAGAAATATAATCGAGCCTTATGTGGAGCAGAATCAGACAGTAGCCGATGCCAGCGCCTCCGCTTGGAGTCTCACGGAAATCAAGCTTCCATCCGGAGGAGAGATCAAGGTAGAATACGAATCGGACGATTATGCTTATGTGCAGGATAGACCTGCCATGCAAATGTTTAAAGTAACTGGTATCTCAAAAAGCGCGAATCATACGACGAATCGCGGTACGCTATATAATGGTTTCAGAGATCATAATATGGCTCTTCATGTCGCCTTGCCCAACGGAACATCTGAAAGTGACTTTAAGAAAAAGTATCTTAAAGGCGTAGAGCATCTTTATTTTCGTATGGCGGTGGATATGTCGCGTAATAGTGGCAAGCATGAAATGGTCCCCGGATATGCTAAGATTAGAACCGCGAAAGTACATTTCAATGGGACTTCTACTATTGGTCTTATTGAGCTTGAACCCAGCATTCTTGGAGAAAAAGTAGCCAGGGAATTGGAAATCAATCCTATTACGAAAGCGGCTTTGCAATTCAATAGGTTATATACACCGGTGCACGCGTATGATCAGACTGAGCCATCTGAGGACAAAAACAATATTGAGGTGTTTCTGAAAGCGTTGGTCAACTCTGATTTTACGAAAAATATCACCTCAATGATGTTGGGAATAAACGGAGAATTGATAGCGAGAGAGTTGTGTTCTCAGGTAGATTTATCCCGTTCGTATGTTCGACTACTTAATCCTGATAAGCGGAAATTAGGCGGGGGAACCAGAGTAAAATCTGTCGCTATCAATGATGGATGGAACAACCTTACTGGTATGCAGGAAGAGGCGATGGAGTATGGTCAGAAATATGAATATACAACTACAGATACAGAAGGAAATACCATTAGTTCGGGAGTAGCCAGTTACGAACCAATGGTTGGAGGGGAGGAAAATCCGTTTAGACAGCCTGTTCCCTATGGCAAAAATGCCAGAGAACGCTTCCTTGTTCCCAATGATGAATATTATATGGAGGAACCACTCGGTGAGTCGTTTTTCCCTTCTCCTTCAGTAGGATATAGTAAAGTAACTGTAAAAAGCAAATATCCGGCTGGAGTTACGGTAAACCGGCACGGAACAGGCAGTATCGTACATGAGTTTTATACGGCTAAAGACTTTCCGGTACGTACGGAGAGAACCGATCTTCAGGTTAAGCCTAAAAGATCCCCTCTTGTTCTTAGGTTGTTGAAAATAAGTCAGAAAGATTTTGTTTATGCCAGCCAAGGTTTTGTTGTCGAGCTAAATGATATGCATGGTAAGCCTAAGGCGCAGTGGGCTTATGGGGAAGGGCAATCGGTACCGGTTTCCGGTATTGAATACAAATACAAACGTAATGGAAACAGGTTGGTCAATGAGGCGGATGTAGTGGATCGTTATGGTAAAGTACACAAAGCGAACATAGGGGTTGACTTTGACATGGTATTGGACACCCGCGATCAGGAGTCTCAAACGCATAGCTACGGACTTAACGGAAACCTCGCGGCTTTTCTCGCGGCCATTTTTCCTGCTTCCGTTCCTATGATTCTCCCGGCTTATGCCAAGGAGCAGACCAGATTTAGATCCGCCGCGGTAACCAAAGTGATCAATCGATACGGTCTTGTTGATGAGGTTGTCGCGCACGACTTGGGGGCTGTAGCGTCGACCCGAAATGTAGTTTATGACGCGGAGACAGGAGAAGTTTTACTTACCAGAACCAGCAATAACTATGATGACCCACTGTATGCCTTTACCTATCCCGCGCACTGGGCTTATGATGGCATGGGACCTGCCTATAAAAATATCGGCCTTACCTTCCAGCTTAATTTTGATCGTGGAGAAGTTAGCCTTGAACAAGGGGAAATAGAAGGAGTGCCTTTGCACGATCTTTTCGCGATTGGAGATGAGCTAATGATTTTGTACAATCAGTTTGAACATATATCGGAAGAGGTGCGGGAAGAAATCAAGCATCGTTTCTGGGTAGTAAATAAAATTGACAATAAAGTATATGTAATAGGAGGTGCTCGTTCGAACGGTTGTAAGTATCCGCTAAATGGTCTGACCAAGTTTAAATTGGTTCGTTCCGGAAGAAAAAATCAGCAGATTTTACCGATCGGAACCATAACGTCAAAGATAGATCCGATACGGATCTCGGAAGACGGAAGTCGTACAATAGATTTTAAAACAAAGGATTATGGAGTCTTAGCGGTTTCTTCGACAGAGTTCTCGGAAAGCTGGAGAATTTTCTGTAATTGCGGGTATGGAAAAGGAGAGTTTTATAATCCGTATTATGCTGGTCGTCTGGGTAACTGGCGGCAGAAGAAGAATTATACATATATGACGGAAAGAACGCAGACAGCTCCTAATACGGTGTTGCGTAAAGATGGTATTTTTACTTCTTTCAGTCCATTTTGGAATCCTCCGGCGGAAGACAAAATTTTCTGGTCCCCCAACCAGGATGACAAGAATTGGCAGTGGGTGACCGAAATTACTCGGTATGATCCATATGGAGGAGCACCGATAGAAGATGTGAATCCTTTGTCGATATATTCAGGCGCGGTAAATGGATATAATCATTCCAGGCCGGTGTCTGTCTCCACGAACGCGAAATTCAATGAGTTGTTTTTTGACAATTTCGAGGATTATGACATCAACTCCTGCAATGAAGATCTGTCCAAGTTTAATAATGGTAATTCCTCAAAACTTGATCTGAAAAGTCATTCAGGTAAAAAGAGTATAAAGGTTTCAAAATCAGGCGCCGATATAAAGCTATCCTTGGGTAACGATTGTGAATAAAGAAACAGAGATAAATTGAATTTTATGATCAGAGCTTTTTTTCTATTGCTTATAATAAATACGAGCCTGCTGAGCGCGCGCGCGGCGGATTATGTTGTTACGAGCGCGGCTTTTGATGGAACAGGTACATTGAAGAATGCCATAGAGACAGCCAATGCCAGCAATCTTTTACGACCCTTTGTAATAGAGTTTAATGTGTCGCCAGGCTCTGTTATTAATGTGAATGGGTTTGAAATTTCCCGGCCTGTTATAGTTGACGCTACGACAATGCCAGGCTACGTGGGCAATCCTCTTGTAGGTATTAAGGGTACCAGATGGACTCAAATGGGAAATGGAGGAGAAAACGGTTTTCTTTTTCTCGCGGGTAGCGATGGTAGTGCCGTAAAAGGTCTGCATATAGGAGGCTTTAAATATGGGATAGCGTCCCGGGCGTCTAACTGTGTTTTTGAAAATAATGTTTTCAATAGAAATCTTCATGGAATTCATATCCGGTCAGGCGCGAAAAACGTGGATATCAGAGCGAATATTCTGGGCATGGACGGTATAGGGGCAGATACATTGTTTAATTATGATGGCATTATTGTCGAAAACTCTACAAATGTGACGATTGGGGGAGATATGGTTTCAAAAGGAAACTTGATATCCGGCAATTGGTACAAGGGAATATATGTGAGAGGGAATAATGTAAATCTGCGAATAGAAAACAATAAAATCGGGACGGACATCACCGGTCGTTATGCTGTAGGCAATATGGACGGGATCTTTTTTGATAATGGCTCGTCCAATTCAAGCGTATATGTCCATGAAAATTTGATTTCGGGCAATACGTCCAATGGAATATTTGTTGAGAAGGAATATGGTGCCATCACCTTAACCGGCAATTTAATAGGTACTGATATTACAGGATTTAAAGCGATACCTAATCCGAAAGGGATTTATACCAATACCTACAACGGTACGATGAATCTTGGTCAGGCAGGATCTGAGCCCAATACGATTTCCGGCAATACATGGGGGATATTCTTCAGATATGGACACCTTGTGGTCGAAAATAATTTTATCGGCCTGAGTTCTGACGGTAATGTCGTTTTAGGAAATGACCAATACGGGCTTTTTACCTCCAGTACGGCATCCTGTAGGATAGGCAATGGAGAGAAAGCCGGAGCTAATTATATTTGCAGTAACGGAGACGCGGGAATTTTTGTGAACTCCTCCAATAACACAGAGATAACGCGCAACTATGTGGGCATATCCTATCGGGGAGATTTTTTAGGAAACAAGTATGGAATATTATTAAAAGATTCTCCTTATACCGAAATAAAAGGATGCTATGTATCCGATAACAAAGTATACAATATTCATTTGACAAATTCAGATAATTGTAAAATCAGCTCCAACTTCATTGGAATCAGTTTCAATAAATCGAGCAGATCTTCGCGGAACATTATTTCGGCCGATGGTATCAATGTCTTTTCTTCAGATTATTGCCAGATAGGAGGAGAGCTTCCATCTGATGGCAATGTAATCTGCGGAAATCATAATGGAATATTTGTGCTGGTGTCTAACGTTGCAAATATTAAGAACAACCGTATTGGTATTGACCAGGATAATGATGACGCTTCTCCCAATAATAATGGCATGCTTGTTATTAGTAGCCAAAGCTCCGGTATATCGGATAACTATGTTGGGAATAACAGAAGCCTTGGCATAGGCTTCGAATCTTGCGGTAACCTGACGATAAAAGGCAACAAGGTGGGGATAGACTCTCAAAATGATGAGGTTGAAAACGGAGAGGAAGGGTTAAGACTGATAAGTACAAATATGTCTGATATTTCCGACAATATCATATGCGCGAGTGGCCGGGCGGGCGTTAGTCTCTCAAATTCTTCAAATAATACGTTCTATGGAAACAGAGTCGGAACGGATGAGACTGGCATAGTCAATCTGAGAAACAAAGGAAACGGCATTGAACTGAAAGCCGGATCAAATAATAATGTAATTGGGAGTATCGCTACAGGAAAGGCGAATATTATCGCCTTTAATATGGGCAACGGGATATTGGTAGAAGCTTCTGAAGAAAACAAGCTATCCGCCAATCTAATCTACGCGAACGAAGCGGAGAAGGCGATTAATCTGAATCTTGATCAGGATGGCTCATTGTTGGGAAATACGGGAAAAGCCACGCCGGTTATATCTTCTGTCGCTTTAAATAGTGGAAATTTAGTTGTTGAAGGTACCTCATCCGCTATCGGGGATACCCTACAGTTTTTTAGCAGTGACAATGATGGGCAGGAAGCGTTTGAATTTTTGAACGCTTATACCACGATTAGCGATGGCGCTATGAATTGGTCGGCCAGTATTCCGATATCCGCGCTGCCCGACGGTTACTTTGTTGTTACAGCGACAGACGAGAATAATAATACCTCCGAAATGAGTGAGGTTTCCGGGATTAGTAATTGTCCTACTGCTAAACCTGTTTTTACGTATTCTGTAGCTTGTCCGGACAAACCTTTGTATGCCGGTAAGTTTGTGGATTTTGAGGTTGCTAATTATGAGACAGGGTACTATTATGTATGGGAGTTGGAAGAAGATGTTTCTCCTATGGTCGAGACCACGGAATTTATAAGCTATCCGTTTCAGACAGGAGGAACCAAATCCGTTAGAGTAATTCAAAGGATCGCGAATTGCGCTGTCGCTTCTGATCCGGTTCCCATTGAAGTGACGGAGTTTAAGATCAACGCGCCTCATAATAAGCTTTGTGAAGGGGAAGTGGTGAATTTATCCGTAGAGCCGGACAATTTATCACCTTCTGATTATACATGGTATCGATATGGAATTCCGCTAGACAATACTGGGCCGGATCTGTCTGTGCGGCAGGGAGGCGCGTACAAAGTTGAAATCTCCAACTGGAATTGTGATGAAGGCCAGGGAGGGGACGCGGAATTGCTGATGGTTGGGTTGTCCGATGAAATTATGGATGGTACCGCTTCCAAGACGATTTTGATTGTGGAAAGGATATGTATTGTGAGCCGGCCGGGATGGATCTCTTGTGGAGACTGTCTCGGACAGTTTCAGCCGGAGCCGGATAAGGACTATGTGATCTCCTTATGGGTGCGGGAAGATGTGGACGAATTTGTAGAAACGTACCAGCGCGCGGGGGTAAAGCTTGATTTTAAAACCAGAGGAGAAGACAACATACCAGGACCAGACATTAGTCTTGAACCTATATATCCTGATCCGGACGAGCCTGTTATGGATGGATGGCAGAAAATTCAGGCGGAGTTCAGAGTGCCGGAGAATACAGTTGTTACAGAAATTCGACTTCTGCGCTCCTCCGAAGTAGATATCTATTACGATGATATCAGAATTCATCCGGTTGAATCAAATCCGAAGACCTATGTCTATGATCCCGCGACTTTACGTTTGATGGCGATTCTGGATGAGAATAACTACGCGACCTTCTATGAATATGATCAGGAAGGTAAGCTGATCCGGGTTAAGAAGGAAACGGAAAGAGGAATTATGACCATTCAGGAAAACTTCAACAATATTCATAAAAGAACCGGAATAGAATAGGTGATGACGAACTCCAGGAAAATCGCGGGAATATTTATTCTGATTAGTTCCCTTACTGCTGGCCATACGGTAGCGCAGGATGCTTCTACTATCATAAAATATCTACGCGGCATTAATGACGCCTATATGAACGCGTCTAGCTGCCGTTTTGATATTCAGTATCATGTATACAGAAACGCGTCTTCTATGATTCCGGTAGAGAGTTCTAGCGGAAGCTATTACAAGAAAAAACAGAATTACGCGTGGACTACTGATAATCAGTTGATTATTCAAAATAAGCTATACTTTATAATGGCTGACAAAGAGAGTAAAAATCTGCTAGTAGGCACTCCTGTCGCTCAGTCACTGGCTTTTATGCCAATACCTCTGGACTCTCTTATACAGTTTTGTTCCGGTTACCGGCTTGTGGAAAAAGGGGAGGAGAAGGAGATCCAGCTTTCTTTTGAATACGCGCTCGATAATGTATCAAGAATCGACATCAGGTTCAGTAAAAATATGTTTCTATCAAGGCTGGTGATGTATTATGAGGATTTTTCAGATGATGAAGAAATACCTTTGGTTACTACTTCTCCGAGACTGGAGATGGTATTTACCGCGATAGAGATTAATGGAAGCATAGACGACCAGTTGTTTTCCGAAAAGTCATTTTTTCAGATAAAGGATGGAGAAATTAATCCTGCGGGGATTTATAAAGAGTATTTTTTAATTGATCAACGATTTTAAGTTATACAAATTCATATGATTGGATATTTTACGATCAACAGTTTTTTACTTACAGTGTTTCTTGCCCTGATGTTTTCATTTCAGGCCTTGGCCGGAAATGAAAATATGAGCAATCGTATCACGGGGGGTGAGATTGAAGTAGACCAAGCCGTACTCACTGTCGCTGACCAGTTCTTCCCGGATATTGAAGATGGTTGCAGAGTAAAGCAGGCTAATGGGAGGGTAATACTGGGTGTGGATCACGCGATCGCGGGACCGGTAAGCCTTTTTTCTGTAAAGCTAACGGTACACTATAGCGATCGCGCTGGAAATTTTGCCGTAATGGCGGATCAGTGGCTTTTGGTTGACGCTGCCAGAGACAGAGACGTCCTTTATTTTCCGGATGCTGTATATATATCCGTAGATATAGAGGAAGTAAGCGGGACTGTGCCCGATTATGTTTTTATACAGGGAGAGGTAGAGACAGAACGATATTATGATCTGAACAGAACCCTTATCCCGTTCAGCGATGGAGGTTTGGAACACGCGCTGACTGCCGGTAACGAGTTGGAAATATTCTGGAACTATATACCCGGAGCGGAAGAATACGAGTTGGAGTATACCTATATCGACAATTATGACAGCGATGGTTCCGAAATAGCGGCGGCGGCCCTCAACTGGTCATTTGAGTTCAATAGTACCCGTATACGTCTGGTGGATAATTACTACAAGTTTCCTCTGCTTTACGACAAAGGATATATTCTGTACCGGGTACGGCCGATAGGAAGAGGCGGGGTGGAGCTGAATAAGGATGTTTTCGGAAGATGGTCGTCCGACCAGTTTGCCGGTATACTGGTAAGTACATTTGCGCACAAGTATCAGATTACCGGTTATCAGAATCTCAATTATCAACTGGGAATTACCTTTTCTGAAAATGGCAAGCGTAAGGACATTGTCAATTACTTTGATGGCAGCCTGAGAGGCAGGCAGACACTGACCCGTTCCAATAGTAATGAGAAGATCATTATTGCCGATAAAATCTATGACTACGAGGGCCGGCCGGCCATAACCACGTTGCCGGCCCCCGTGGTAGACCCCAACGCGCCGAAAACATTGGATTTTTACTCTAAGTTTACGACCAATATGACCGGTGATAAATATGGACAGCCGGATTTTGATACCGGCGAAGGCTGTGACGCCAACGCGGCGCCTATGAATTCCCAAAGTGGAGCGGCTCTTTATTACTCACCGGACAATCCTGTCAATACCGGACATCATGCCTATATACCGGACGCGGAAGGTTATCCTTTTTCGCGGACAGAATATGAACCGGACAATACTGGCAGAATCCGTCGTCAGGGTGGATTGGGGCCTGTCTTTCAACCCAAAGGCGATGGTACAGGGAGGGAAACGCGTTATTATTACGGACATCCCGAGCAGGAGCAACTGGACCGCTTGTTTGGCAATGATGTAGGCTATGCCGGTTACTACAAGAAAAATATGGTCATGGACGCTAACCGTCAGGTTTCGGTATCTTATCTGGATCAGGCAGGTAACGTTGTTGCTACCGCGCTGGCCGGGGAGAATCCGGCCAATATGGAGACAACCAATGACGCTCCCCTGAGCAGTGTGAGTATTGTCGCGATTGATGAATGTCCGGAAGGAAATGGCTGTAATAAAAACAATACCCGTAGCGAAGACGCGCTTGTATTTACCAAAAAGCTGCTGGTAACTTCTGCCGGTAACTACGTTTTCAACTACGAGATCACACCGGAAGAAGTCGGCGCGTGCGAGAATGTATGTTTTGATTGTGTATACCGTCTGCGGATGAGTATTACGGATGAGTGTGGAGAACTGGTAAAAGTGTCATCTTCTTCATCGCAACCTATCAACGCTGTGAATGAAGTAGTAGGTACTATTGGGAGTCTGACCTGCGATGGTAGCGCTCCCAAACATACGCGGGCGCCGATATCCTGCTATCTGCCTGTTGGATCGTATACGTTGGCCAAAACGCTGAAAGTGGACGCTGAAAAAATGGAAGAGTACGTGCAACATAGAATAGAAACATGTCTGAATCCCCTGGATGACTTTATGCTTGAAGAAGAGCGAAAGGTGGATATGGCGAATGCCTGCGAGGAAGTTACCTGCCATAGTTGTCTCAGCTCCTTACGCTACCAGAATATTCGGGACTTGTCTGCTAACTATAATGACTATAAGTTAAATGGCAACTATCAGTATGTTATGACGATTGAGGAATATGAGGCGGCGATAGAGTCATGCAAGGAACTTTGTAACGAGGTGAGCAATTGTCAGGCTTCATACAATATGATGCTTTCAGATATGAGCCCGGGAGGGCAATATGGCGCCGTTTCCGATATGTCTGATGGATGGAATCTTTCCATCTTCAATCCTGATAATTGGCTCCCGAGAAATCGTAAGGGTAGTCTTGGCAGCGCTCCTTCCTGGCGTAAGCCTGATAGATACTACAAAAATGAAGATGGCGATACCGCTTACATACAATTGATACCTCTTGGTATTGATAATATATTGCTTGAAGCTGTTGTCAACGAAGATTTATCGGTTTACGACAATATTGAGGCGCATGATTTCCTGCCATCTTTAAATAATGATGGGTTCAGTTTCAGAGCTAAGGTAAAACGTGGATACTTCAATGCCAATAATCAATTTGTCGCTAATAAGTATGGAGACATATTCGTAACAAAACCGGAAAATCTGGCGAATTTCGAAGACTTTAGAGCCAATTGGAAGCCTCAGTGGGCAGAGGCTTTGGTACATTATCACCCGGAGTATTGCTATTACCAGTATTGCTCCGGTATTGACGATCTTGTATTTTCTTCCTCAGAAAAATATACAAGTGATATGTTTGATCAGCGATTGTATCTGATCGAGTCTTTCGCGCGCGCTTCTGTCCAACTACCAGGAAACGATCCTGATTTCGATCCTTGGTTTTTTAATTGGGCCTTGATCAACACGTCAGCTACAGTAGTAACGGACCTGCTCGACAGAGATCCGTATTTTACCAAGCAATCGTCGCTTAGAACGGAGATGGAAGCGCGGTTGCTGAACTACAAAACAGTGGAAGGACAGACTCTGAATGTAAAGCAGTTTGTGGCGATGACTGTTCGCTGTGGAAGTATTTATTATTTTAATGGCGATACGGACCCGGCCTATTCTCCCTGTCTGGCTTTTGGCACCGGAGAGGATGTCGATATCAAAGATCAGGAATGGGAAATGTATAAAATGTTGTACCTCTCTGAAAAACAGAAAATATGGCAGAGGGAGGCGGACAAGTCCTGTTCAATGTTCTCAGGTTCTTCCTATGTGGGTGGTATTAATACTTGTATTGGCAAGAAGGAGTTCCAGCCTTTTTACTGGCATTATATACACGCGCGAAATAATAGCTATGAATACTGGACAAGATATATATGTGATCTGGTAGCTTTTTGTCAGCCTTGTGGCTGGACTACTTTTAAGCATTATAAAGACAAGACCGCTCGTTTTACGAGACATGAGGCTCAGGAGGAGCTCATGGGCGTATGCGATGACGGGACTATTGACGATGAGGACAGAATCGCGCAGGCGCGGGAAAAGGCGGATCTGGAACATTTTCTTGAGACTGGTCAGTGTCCTGAAACCAGGGATTTCGGAGCTTTACTCAATCAGCTTGCCGAACGCGACAAATTGCTTACGGATAATATAAATCTGCGGAGCTATCCGGCTTTTAGCAAAAGGCTATATGATCTGATCGCGTTCAACGGGCAGCCGCGCCCCCGTTTTAGTACGGCCTACCGGGAGCAATTTTGGAGAGTCTCGGCGCCTTCTTCCGGAGCGGACACGGTACGGGTCTTCAATATCAATGATACGTTTAATCCGGAAGTAATTTGCTCGCTTACGATCCGATCTGGTCAGGAGATCGCTTATGTCGGCCCGGATGAGTATTTGTATAAAATTCCGGTTACCTACAATACCGTCAACCTGGCAAAGTTCCGGCCTTTTCCTGTCGATGATACCGATACAGAGGATCAGGAGACGGGTACGTCGCGATTCCTGTTGAAAATAGCGGGTATCCGGAATTTCTTTGTCACACGTGTTATAGAGGGGGGCGGGAATATTAGGAATGATTTCATCGCGAGCGCGATAATAGAAGTATACGATATATCCGATCCTTTGGAGCCTGAACTGGTACACATAGATTACGATATCAGAGTATATGGTACGGTTCGTAACATTCCGCTGGGAGATTGCGATTTTCAAAATGTGTGTACACTTTCAAGAACCGCGAAAGATCTGGAAAATCTTCTTTCCGCGATAGCGGCTTCCAAACATCTGAAATCAGCTTCATCCATTTCTTTGACAGGTGACGAAGTCTATAAGGAACTGTATACATCCGAATTGCGCTATTTTACTCATTGTGGCGGCGGGACTGAGGTTACTTTCGACGCTTCGGTATCTGGAGGAAGCGCGACTATTGAAATTGGCGCTAGTACTGTTGTTGAGCTGTCTCCTATTAGTTCTTTTTCAGGAAATTATGATGATGTTTTGTCCTTTAGTTGTGTCAAGCCCAACAAGCTTACTCCGAATGAAGATGACTTCCTGATTACCGCGGTGGTAGGTGTTAGCGGACAGATTGCATTTGTTGATTTTGAAGGTGTTTTCCTGTCATGTGATCCGGTTAATCGTCCTTTCAGGGCGGAAGAATGTGGGCCTCCCGCTTCCGAACGATGCAGGGGACAGGAGTATGACAATAGGAGACTTATACCAGGTTTTCTGGATCATCTGGTTCGGGATAATATCAATATGAACAGCAGTCCGGTTTATCCTGTTGACAATAATGCCCTGAAAAGTACCGGTGATATCAATGTATCCAACAACCGATATGTTGGAAAGCTTTTTCCGGGTGCTGTTTCCTATAAATGGAAGGTAACTTCGCTTGCGAACAGAATACTGAACGCGGAGCTCTGCTTTTTGGATGGAAGTCAGAACTGCCTGCCCAATCCCAAAAAGATGACGCTTGACGCGTCCGATTTTCCTTCGGGAGTTCAGTTGCAACATATCGTCGCGGTTACCGACGATATCAAGATTGATTATTCCGTAAGAGAGGGGAATGCTTATTACAGAGCGGAAATCGTTGTGGTCTATCAGGTACCGGGAAGCAGTGTATCTAACCAGAAAACAACAAAGCTGATTATGGAAAGCGACTTTCCCATCGCTAGTTGTGAAAAGGAATGTGTAGCAGGTAGAAGAAATCTGGTAATCAACGGAACATTTTCAGACCCGACGCTCCCGGCAGACCAGAGCCCGGTTATATGGCAGAGTGGTTACACGCTGGGACTTGACAAGAATGTTCCAGTTACTGAAGCCGGGATCGTACGATCTCCGGGAAAGGTAAATCCGGATATATGGAGACATATGGGAGATTTTACTAGTGGTGAAGGATACATGATGGCGGTCGATGCAAAAGATACGATTACTCCGTGCTGGTATACGGAAGTATCGGTTGAAGCCGGAAAACTGTACGAGTTTTCGGCGTATGTGAGCAACATAGACCTGAATTCCGGAATTATTATACATCCGCTCAATTATAAAGAATCAGAGAATTATGGTGATTATAAAAACTTAAAAATAAGTCCATTAAGCTCAGGAGGCGGCTTTGGTGAAGACCCGAGAGTCAGGTTGTATTTTCTTAAGGAAAATGAAGAAGAGGATGATGAGCGTATCACCGTCGCGGTTTCGGATCCTGTCCAGGTAGGCCGCGGCTGGATAAGAGTGTCGGGCTGGGTTGAAGCGACCTACACAGGTCCTCTGGTCATTGGAGTAACAGGCTGGGTTGTAGAGGGCATATCTGGCCCCCGCGATTTTGGTCTTGACAATATATCCTTTATGGAGTTATGCGAGCCGCCTGTTATTCTGCCTGTTGTCGAAGAAGAAGAGTTCAATCCTTGCCTGGAATATCTGGAGGCTCTCGTAGAGTTGAACGCGGAAAATGCTTATAAAACCTATGTCGATAAGCACAGGAACGATTTCCGTCAGGAATACCTGAACAAGTGCTTGTCCGCTAAGGAAAAACTGTCCTATGATTATGAGGAAAAAGAACACCATTATACGCTGTACTACTACGACCAGGCGGGCAATCTGGTCAAGACCGTGCCTCCGGCGGGAGTAAGACCACTTGATAACGCCGGACTCAATCAGATACGCGAAGACCGGATCAGCAATATGCATACACTCAACCTGCAGCCGGAGCACCGCATGGCTACGACCTATAGCTACAATTCACTCAATCAGTTGCTGACTCAGTCGTTGCCCGATCATATGCCGATGGATATATGGGAGAGTCAGGACGCTTCTTCCGGTATACCGGCAAGTTATACTACGCGTGATGTACAGTTTGCCGATGGCTCCCGCGGCTGGGCCATTGCCGTTGATGAGAACGACCCCGAGCGTCGCGGAAGATTGTTAACTACCGCTGATGGTGGCAATAACTGGAATGAACTGAGTAAAGTGGGGCTCACGGATATTACCAGTGTACATTTCGCGGATAGTGATCACGCGTACGCTACCGGCAGCAAAGGGGAGCTTCTGTACAGCGCCGATGGAGGTTTGTCATGGCTTACATTGCGCACGCCTTCTGATAAGCCTTTGGTTGGCTTGTATTTCAATAATGATTTTCCGGAAGAAGGCCGGGTATACGCTTCAGACGGAACGATCTACAAAACGTCTAGCGGAGGGTTGAACTGGAGCGGTCCGTATACCGGCTTGTCTTCCATGCTGAGCGGAGAACTTAAGTCGCTCTCCTTTACTGATGACGGTATATATGGTACAGCCATCAGTGTTCAAGGCGATCAGACTTTTGTATACCAGGGTAGCGACAATGGAGAAACCTGGACTAAAATAAGCGATTATACAACCCTTCCATACAATACTATACATATGTCTTCAGCTACAGAAGGCTTCGCGGCTGGTGATAAAGGCATATTGGTTCAGACCACGGATGGAGGCGAAATATGGAGATTGATAGCCAATAATACGCGATTGGATTTCCGTAAGATTTATTTCCGCAATCAGGTCAACGGCGTAGCCGTTCTGTCAGACAACAAACTATATAGTACCGCCGATGGAGGAAGAACATGGGTACTGCATGAAGATGTCTCGGAGGAAACAATTATCGATCTGGGTGTCACGTTCAACAATAACCTGTCTTTACTTACTTCCGATGGCAAAACATATGTATCCGCGGGTGGAGGATCCTGGGAGCATAAAGATCAACTATCCGGATTCGGAACCCTGTACTCTGTCTCTATCGCTCAACATGGCGCTTCGAATCCGGTGATAATATACGCCGGAGGTAGTGGGGGTAAGGTTTGGATTGGTGGCACGGGTGTATCCGGACCGTCCGGAAATGTGCTGGGTATTCATTTTTCATCTAGTAGTAACGGATGTATTATTGTAGATGATGGATCTTCGGTTCGCTTGCACTATACTTCGAATGGAGGAGCATTCTGGACCAATGTGACACCTTCGGGTGTAGGCAATGTAAGAGCTTTTCATTTCAGGAGCGCTTCCGAAGGTTATGCCTATACATCTACGGGCAAAATGCTGAAGACCAGTAATGGAGGAGCAAGCTGGGTGGAGACGGCCAATAAGCCGGCCACAGCAGGTATCAGCGATTTTTGGATGATTGCCGAAGACCAGGGATTGGTTGTCGGCGGCGGCGGCGGAAATGGTTTTATAGAAAAAGGACTAACGACAGGAGCCACCGGTTGGGGATCAAAAACGATCACTTCTCTTTCAGGCAGACTCAACGGAACATTCACTGCTGGTACCAATGCAGGCATGGCTTATGCCGTGGGAGATAATGGTCTTGTACTGCGCAAAAAATCCGCGTCGCAATGGGCCATCGACGCGCCCACTCAGAAAGGTGATCTGTACGCGGTAGCCGGAGAAGTGGTTTCTTCGCAGTTTCAGGGATTGGCGGTTGGAAAAGACCGCTATAGCCTCCAGATCATGGGAGCGAGCCTTATCAGTGGGCCGGTTACAGGACTGGCCGCGGATACAGACCTTAAAGCCGTCACCCTTTCAGCTTCCGCTACCTATTACGCGGCTGGCGACGCGGGGAGGTTGTACAAGTTTTCGGCGGGAGCATGGACAAGTCAGACCTATAGTACGACGCATAATTTCAAAGCGATTGACTTTGTAAGTTCAGGAAAAGGCCTTGCTGTCGGTGCCAGTGGGACTATTGTGCGTTTCAATGTTGATAACTGGACTAATATCAATGAAGTGGCGACCCGTGAACTTAATGAAACCTGTATAATACCAGGCAGCACATCCATAGGATTCGCTGTAGGCAATGGCGGTACCATTCTAAAGACAGAAGCCGCGGGCGTGAGTTGGAAAGCCCAAAACTCCGGTACCACTACCGATCTGCATGGCATCGCCTTTGCCAGCGCTGAGAATGGACTTGCCGTAGGAATCGATGGTCTGGTATTGCGTACCACTAATGGTGGACAGAACTGGAGTAAGATAGCGTCCGTACCGGTCTCCGCGGGACTTCACGCGGTAGCGGTTTCCGGGCAGACGGCCATTGCGGTGGGTAGCGGCGGTACGATTATCCGCAGTACCGATGGCGGCGCTACATGGACTAATGAAACATCATCCGGCTTGACGACCAGCCATCTTAGGGCTGTCTTTATGGTTGACGCGGCTACCGCCTACGCGGTGGGCGACGCGGGCGCCATGATCCGTACCCGCGATGGAGGCGATACCTGGGAGCAGATGCTCAAAGGCGCTGGTCCGGAGCGCTGGACCAACGAAAACCTGTATGACGTATACTTCACCAACGCGCTCAATGGCTACGCGGTAGGCGCCTATGGAACTTTTCTCAAGACAGTCAATAAAGGTGATACCTGGATGAGTCAGGACAGCAAGGTGCCGGAAGGCGTCGATCTGCAAGCTATCGTCGGCAGGGGAGGAGGAGCTTCCATTTACGCGGGAGGAGCCGGTACCATGCGCGCGCTGACCGATATGTCGGACCGTATTTCCGGGCGGTTCTGGTACGATGAGCTTGGTCGCCTGGTCGCTTCCCAGAATACCAAGCAACTCAAGTCAAACCAATACTCTTATACAGTCTATGACAGTCAGAGTCGTATCGTCGAGGTAGGTCAGGCGGAGCGGCTGGTTTCTCCCTCAGTTGACAATCAGGTCGCCTACGCGGCTTTTACAAGCTGGCTGTCTGGCGCTATCAAAACAGAGGTTACGAAAACGTACTATGACAAGAAATTAGACGATATTGACGGGTTTAGCCAGAACAACCTGCGTACCCGCGTAGCCTCCGTCACCTATCAGGACGAGGACAACGCGTTGTACAATGGCAAGGCATATCAGTATGCCACGCATTATTCCTACGATCCGCATGGCAATGTCAAATCACTGATCCAGGAAAACTATCAGTTGGTGGAATTGGGACAAGAATTGAAACGAATTGATTATAGCTACGACCTGGTCAGTGGTCTGGTCAAGGAAGTCGCCTACCAGAAGGGGAAAGCCGATCAGTTTTTCCACCGCTACGCCTACGATGCCGACAACCGGATCACCGAAGTCCATACCAGCGCCGATGGTGTACTCTGGGATCAGGACGCCAGATATTTCTATTACGACCATGGCCCGCTGGCGCGTACCGAAATCGGAGAACTCAGCGTACAGGGTATGGACTACGCGTACACCCTGCAGGGCTGGATCAAGGGGATCAACTCCAATACGCTGCAGGCCAACAGGGATATGGGCAAGGACAGTCAGGTCGGGCTCAACGCCGTTTTCGCGCCCGATGAATTCGCGTATTCGCTAGGCTATTACGATCAGGACTATAAGGCGATCAATAGTATTGGCGGCACGCACTTCCTGGCCGGTACCGACCAGAGCGGCTTTACCGGCAGCGGAGCCAGCCTGTACAATGGCAATATCAGCCATATGGTTACCGCCATCGGGACGCTCATGGCCAATGGGCCTCAGGCCTACGCCTATAGCTACGATCAGCTCAACCGTCTGCGTACCGTAACCGCCCACGCGGACCCCAATGTCATGGTCGTAAACAACTGGTCTGCCGCGTCGGCCATCCAGGACTACTCGGAAGACTACCGGTACGATCTGAACGGCAACATTCTTCGGGTAAAACGTAACGCCGCGGGAGCGGAGTCCAACAGTTCGGGTACCGGTATGGACGACCTGGAGTACGTATACGAAAACATCGCCAACGAATACAAGCGGGAGACCAACAAGCTGAGGCGAGTCATCGATCATCAGACTGGCTCCTCACTCTCCGAAGATTTCAAGCCGGGTCAGTCTCCGGACAACTACGACTATGACGAGATCGGCAACCTGATCGCCGACGAGCAGGAAAAGATCGCGTCCATCGAATGGACGGTCGGCGGCAAGATCCGTAAAGTAGTACGTAAGCAGGAAGCCGGAGTCGGCAAACCCGATCTTGAGTTCGCCTACGACGCTTCCGGCAATCGGATCATGAAGCTGGAGAAGCCAAGAGTAGATGGCGATCTGCTGCCTGAGCATGAATGGCGGTATACCTACTATGTACGGGATGCTTCCGGCAATGTAATGCGTACCTATACCAAAAAGTATACAGAGGAAAGCTCCGGCTATGCCGTAGCGTACAAAGCGACCGAAGCCCCTGTATACGGATCATCGAGACTGGGCTTACAAACCTTTCGCGCTGAGGAGACGCTGGCTTCCCGTCCGTTTACCGCTACGCTCAGCGGCGGGGTGTTTAGCGGTATCAGCTATACGGCCGATCCGACGATCGAGCCGGCCTCGTTAAGCCATGCGTATTCCCTTCGTGGAGTGAAGCAATATGAGCTCAACGACCACCTGGGCAACGTGAAGGTAGTGGTGAGCGATAAGCGGAACCTGACGGGCGAGGCCGACGTGAAGTCGTACAGCGACTACTACGCTTTTGGTATGCAGATGCCGGGTAGGTACGCCAATGATGGTTATCGTTTTGGGTTTAATGGGCAAGAGAAAGTGGAGGAAGTTGCCCCTGGTCATTACACGGCTCCATTCTGGGAATACAATGCTAAATCAGCCCAGCGTTGGAACCTGGATCCTAAACCTAATCCTTCTA
>JAEWAY010000036.1 GCA_023391415.1 Bacteroidota bacterium
TGCTGCTGTATACCACATGACCATAGGTTTCCTGCTCCCTTGGTACAAAGACCTCCTGAAAAAGCCCTCCGTACATCGTATGGAATTTCTTACGGTGTTCATCCTTGGGAACGATGGTGGTAAAAGGGCTTGGGTTCTGATTGGTAAACTGTGCAGGAAATTCCCCGGACAGGATGATTTTTTGCATCTCTACCGGCATCTGGCGGTAACCCAGTTCTTTTAAACGCCCAAGGTGGCTTTCCAGCCGGACGATAAGCGGAGCAATGGCGGGGTCTTTACGAAGGGTCGCTATATGACTGGTTCCCTTTTGCAGGGCATAGTTTTTCAGCCTTGTATCCAGTATCTGTTGTTTCAGTAGTATAGCGTTCAGATTCAGTGAATCGTGACTTAACACTAAATCAGCGCACTGTTCCATAAAATCGGCATCTTTGAGGCCATAATGCCGTTCGTAGCTTTTGGCAAGATGTACCAGGCAAAGGCCGACGGCCTGCTTCTCGTCATAGGTACGCAGGGCGATACCGCTGCGTATAGCCTCACTGGGCGTATGGGTAAGGGTTTGTATCGTACCGTCGCCCGGATGTCCGGCGGTGGCAAGCTCTACATTGTAATAATGCCCTTTGGGGTCTTGGTGCTGTATGTAAATATGCTGGGGAGCGGTACATAGCCGTGCGCCTGCCTCCAAACGGTCTGATAGGATTTTGTACAGGGCGGTCAGCGCAAAACAGTTGCCCCGTCCTTCTTCCGAGCGCAGCAGACCAATCACCTGCGAATGGCTCCAGTCTTTTTGTCCGAAGGGGTCTTCCCCCGCATAGCGGAAAGGCGCATGTTTACGGGAATAAAAAACGGTGGTATCGGTCAGGTAGGCGAAGATAGCCCAGTTGCTCAGGGCCTGACGGTACAGCTCTTTCTTTTCTTCGGGCAGGTAACGCAGGTCCGCCAGCTTGAAATAGCCGTCCGCGTCCGCTCTGGCATCCAGACGCAGGGTATCGCTCCGGTCGTTGGCCCGGACAAGCTGCCGGACACGGTACTCGTAGAGGTCAATCGTGCCTTGAAAATCTTCATAGCGGTATACCTGATTATGGTAAGGATTTTCGCTGACAAATACCGCCCGCTCAAAATCCGGTTCCCTTGCTCCGGAAAGCATCTGTGCCAGCTCTTCATAAGCCAGCGCATAATAATCCGTCTCGTTATCTTCTTGTTCCTGTTGTACAATTTCCGTTTCGGCTTCCGTTTGCATTTCAATTACAGCTTCTTCCACGGCTTCCGGTTCCGCTGTTTGTAACGGCTCAGACAGGCTTATGACTTGCTCCGGTACAGCTTCCGTTTTCTCCTGAGTGCTTCGGGCGGTCTTTTCCGACCGGCAGGCAGACAGGAGAAATAACAGAGAGGTCATGAAAATCGCTGAGGCAAAAAAAGTATTCATGTTCATAAAAATAGATAATCTGTTAATAGGTACTTTAGTTATGAAGGTTAAAAAAACAGGTTTCGTTTGCGTTTGGCATCTATACCGCTTTCCCGTTGTAGACGGCTTTTGTGGTCGTAGTGTGCCATCAGACGCATGTATTCCGGCTCCGGCATTTCCTGTATGCCCAGCGCGGCCACCTGTTCCATATAATTCCGGTAGCGGTCCCATGCTTCCTGCACATCCGGATAGGCTGCCATCCTGCTCAGGCTGGTAATACCTCTGTCTCTCGCCTTTCTGTACAGGGCATCGGCATACAGGCGTTTGTGCAGGTAATCACAGGCGATACTGATGTAAAACTGGCCCGGAAAGGCCGATTTACCCAGTTCTATACAGCTCCACAGAAACTCATGGTTTCCCATCCAGTGTTCCCGGACAAAGCTTGCGCCCAAATCAAACAGCACGGAGGCTACCGTCTGATGTTTGTCCAGATTGTGAATGTAGAAGCTGTTTTGGTAGGCTCCGGCCATAGCAGGCAGGGTTTCCATGTAGAAAGCATCGGGCAGATAGTTGTCTACGGTCGTTTCGTAGTTGATAACACTTCCCCCATTGTTACGGAACCGGATAAAGGAATGCTGCGGGTTGTAGGCCATATAGGCCTCTACGCCCAGTGCTTCGGCCAGCAGCAGATATACCACCGGCAGGGTATGGCACTGACCGCTGCCGGTAGCCAGTGTCTTGGTCACAAAATAATTGCGACGGTCTTTTCCTATCGGGTCTATAAAGTCATAGTAATACGGCAGGTGGCCCTTGCGCTCCCCCTTGGAATGTATATAGAGGGTATCGCCCATGAACTTCTGAATACCCATATGCAGGGCTTCCGAATCGTGGAGGGGATAGTTGTTCTCACGAAGCCACTGCCGGATAAAAGCAGCATTGCCCGCTATGATTTTGGAATACTCTTCATAGCTCAGGTGCAGATTGCCGTAAGCTGCTTCTGCCAGATAAAAAGCGTCCTTGACAGACAGGTCACGTCTGCCTTGCAACATATCAGCGATAAGGTCACGGGCTTTGATATAGCGGGGCAAATCGTCCAGATAGGCTTTGCTCTGATAGTAGGCTTTTTCACTGGCTATAAAGTCATTGCGTTCACTTTCCCGCAGGAGTTCTTTCATTTCATTTTGAAGCCGTAGCTGTGGCGGTACAACGGGCTTGCCGGTAAACTCATAGGTTTCCTTTGGGGAAGGTGTATGTCCGAAACGCTGTCTGAATTCTTCATTCTGCTGCCGGATACGCTGCGCATCCTGCTCCCGCATGTGTTGCAGGATATTGGCAGGCGGACCAACCGGAGGATTCTGCCCGAAATTGCCCTGCCGTATGCCTCCCTGTGGAGTAAAAACAGGTTGGGCGATAACAGAAAACAGCCCGGTAAAAAGAACGAGTGCAACAGATGCACAAAAAAATCTAATACTCATAATGATGCGGTTCATTCATAAAAAAAAGTAAAAAAGGAGCGTGAGCTAATTCCTTTACTCGTCACAGAGGCTCTACCACGAGCCCGAAGCACAAAGCAAAAGGAACGCCCACGCTATACCGCAGGCGTTTCCACTTTTACTCTCCTGTGCTTCGTTGAAATGTGGTAGATTTCTGTGACAGGAAAATTGAAGCGTAACGCTGTTATTTTATTAAAATACTATCGTATGATTTAGTCTTTTTTCTCTCTTATAGTCTTCTGTATTGGTTATTAGATTCAAAGATAAAAAACTTATTGTATTCCTGTCGTAAAAAATTAGTTCAGACCAAAAAAAATGGAAAGACACGCAATCATAACGAATCAGTTTATGTGGAGTTTTAAATTATTCAGCGATGAGCACCCTTTTTGTTATTACCCCTTCACGGGTTTGAACTGTCAGAGTATAGATAGCTGCTGCGTAGTTGCTCACATCCAATGGCGCTTCTGTAGTACTCGTAGCCTGAATACGGAAAAACACTCTTCTTTAAAAAATGTATAATCTATTTTTTAGTAGATAACACTATATAGATATACATTTTATTTATAAATAAATAAAACATGGCACACTTCGTACAATACCGCTAAAGCATTGATATATTAATATTTCATACTGATATATATCAATGTTTTATTTCAAGTAATATGTGGGTTATATAAAATAAAATACGTATGTTTGTTCCGTTGAGCGGTTGTTTTTTGCACGTTCAACCCAGCTAAAACAATATAAACTCACTTTCGTCGCTTCGTTATATCTCCATAGCTATGGAGAGGGGGTATAATCCTTTCTAAGAAGCTTTTTCAGAAACAACAAAAATTAGTTCACGCTATTGTGAACCATGTATTTATTGTATTCAACTTTAAACCAGCTATGCCTATGAAGAAATAGATTTACTTCTTTTTACATGTTACCAACCGGTCATAGTTGGTGACTGTAGTATATTGTTTTAGCTTTTGTATAAGGCTGGTAGGTAGTACATCTGCATACGATGAATTACCGGACGGTTATTGTATTGCCAGCTAAATTTCATTATTTATTATTAACCAGTATTTTTAAATTTAACCACAATGATGGAAAAAATTTATCAACCGATACAGGCGCTTTTTAAAAAAGCCCTGCCTGTTATATTAGCATCGGCCGTATATACGGCCAATGCCCAGGTCGCTTTGGATACCGATAAAGAAAAGGGTAGCTATGGAGATCCCGAGATTACTGTAAATACAGGCGATGCCTGCTCCACCTACGACCTTTCAGGCAATCCGGAAAGCCGTACGTTTACGTTCGGAGGTGTAACCTTAAATAGTCCTACTTATTCGTGGTCCGCTATTGGAGGGATTTCTATTTCCGGCTCTACCACAGGGGCTTCTGTTTCCGTGGCTCCGAAAATAGACGACAAAGGCCGGTACAACAAAGGCCGTCTCAAAGTGTATTATACAGGAACCATCGACTCTACGATTACCGTAACTACTTGTCCTGTTTGTGATGGTCCAGACCCGGGGCCCATAACACAAAAAATACAGGTTCCCAAGTCGGGTACTGCCTGGGTAGATATTTACCAGAAGTTTGAGTACGATGACCAGATTGTAGGACCTGTTTGTGTTTCCGAAGATGATTCTGTTGCTTACTCCATCAAAGACCTTGTAAGCGGTAATATCGACGACGGCATAGGCATAGATTCCTATTTCTGGGACATTGATGATTTTATTAGTATTATAGAGGATGGAGAACCTTCCTATGTTTCAGGTGATAATAGTGCCTATACCTTCCTGTTTGCAGCAAATCCTGCTGGCGGGGAGCAGATAAAGGTAACCGTAGGTCGCTGCAATGTAGGCGATGCCGGTAAGCAAAAAGTAAAAACCCTTGCTCCTAAACTACCTAAAGCACAGGTCTCCGGTGCTACAAATTGTATTCCGACTTCCGCTTCTCAGGCTACTCTTACTCTTATTCCGGTCACTGGTGTTAAATACAAGTGGGTATTGGGCAACGCTAACTTTAGCTTTGCTCCCGGCTCAGGAGAAAACAGTCAGCCAAGCGTTACGGTAAATATCGGGAAAGAAAGCGGACTTATTTATCTTGTTTCTTCCGCCGATCCGGAATCGCCAAAGTACTGTAATGAAACCACGGTTACAGATACTATCCGCATCAAACGTAGTCTGGACGGTAGCGTAAAAATTGTAAAAGATACCTGTGTAACTCCGGGAAACTATAGCTATACCCTGTCTCCGAACCCCAATGCAAGGCTTAACTGGCAGCTACCCCCTGTAGGCTGGTCTATGGACCCTGACAACGCACATGCCGCTACCGTACCTGTCACTGTAGCCAGCAATGCTCTCTCTGGCACAATAACAGTAGCAACGGAGGAATGCCCTGATGAAACCATTAGCCAGAATGTATATGTAGCTCCTGCAACTCCGGGACTTATCACGGGCGATACCTGTGTGGAAAAAAGTACAAGCAAGACGTATTCAATAAGCGCTGTGCCTAATGCCACCAGCTATACATGGTCTTATCCATCGGGCTTTACGCCAACCACAGGTATTACCGGTACATCCGTTACTTTCAATGTTACAACCAACGCTGTAGCGGGTACTATCAGCGTAGTGGCCAATGGTTGTGCAGGGCCTACTTCGCCAAGGTCTATAGCTGTAAATTTTGAACCTACAAGACCAGGTACTATTACCCGCAATCCTTCAGGATGTATTAACAGAGGCATTGCAGACACGATTACCTTCACCGCTGCCAATTGTGTAGCCGGTCAGACATATGAGTGGGAAGTACCCGCTGGCTGGACTAAAGTAGCTCCTGTTGACAAATGTTCGCTTACCGTATATACCAACGGAGTAGCCGGAACGCAGCAAAAAGTGAAAGTTTACGCTAAAAACAACTGTGGAAACAGTGTGGCTGACAGCATCGGAGTAGATGTGGCCGGTGTTGGTGCAGTTACCATTTCCGTTACCCCATTACTTGATGAAAATGATATACAAATTGGGGAGTTCTATATAGCGACTAACGTTAGCGGCGCAACTTACCAGTGGTTTCAGGATGGAGTTCCGATTGATGGAGAAACCACAAGGTTCCTTTCTCTTACAGGCTCAGAAACGGCTCAGATATGTGTGAGAGTGACCAAAGACGGCTGCATGACGCAGACATGCAGAAACTCTAACTGGGCCAACAGCAGCGCGCGAATGGCCTCAGGTACTTCTGCCGGCATCGCCTCTTCCTTAAAGCTGTATCCCAATCCTGCCAGCGAGCAGCTAAACATCGAAATAAAGGGCAACGATACGCAAGGAAGCTATACCCTGTTCAATACCAAGGGTTCGGTATTGCGCAAAGGCGTGTTAAACAGCAAACACGAAGTACTGAATACTTCGTCTCTCGAAGCGGGCACTTATATCATGGAAGTAAACCTGTCTGGCGAAACCATCTATAAGCGTTTTACCATAAGTAAATAATCTGTTTGTTTACTGCTGTTTTATCCAGTAGCCCGGGGAGTTTCTCCGGGCTATTGTTATTTGTTAAATAAAAGAGCATAACAGGGTTACATATAGAATAAAAAAAGTATATATAATTTATATTGCTCAGGTTTAGAGTAGTCTCCCGTTTTTTAGGGACTAGCGTTTTTTTAATACAAAATTGGATCAGATATGAAAAAAACAATATACTTACTATTCTTATTTAGCGCCTGCACGCTTGCTGCCCATGCCCAGAGATGGAGCTACGATACGCTTTCAGAAAAGAAGGTATCAATGAATATAGCGGTAAATGGTAATAAAATATTCTTTCATTCTGGTAGTAAAAAGATTGGGAGTTCAACAGTTAAGGTAACACAGACCGATATTTTTGATGTACAAACAGGAAAAAGGACAACAGTTCCTCTTCCGACAGGTTCTCTTGGAAGAACTCTTGGAGCTACTGCGGTAGTTGGCAGTAAGGTATTGTTTGCAGGGGGCTTTGCTTCCTCAAATCTGGTAGACATCTACGATACACTTACAAACACCTGGTCAACTACCAACCTCTCTCTGGACAGATACTATCTGGCAGGAATAGGAGCCGGCGGAAGGGCTTTTTTTGCCGGAGGTAACAGTGGGTCTATAAATAACGAAACAAATAAAGTTGATATATATAATGTAGGCACAGGAGTATGGACAAGCACGATCTTACCTTGGTTTGGAGCACAACGTTTAACCGCTGCTTCTGTAGGAGACAAAATCCTGTTTGCGGGTGGCGATTACACCAATAGCTATTATTATAATACGGTTACTATTTATAATACTAACACGAATCAATGGCTTCCTAATGCTATCTTGTCACAATATAAAACAGGACTGACAAGCCTTGTTTATAACGATAAGGTTTATTTTGTTGGGGGAAACGCCGAGGATAAAGATACCAATCTTAAATATCCATCCGATACCATAGATATTTACGACAATGCCACTGGTACATGGAGTACCATGAAAATTCCCCGGTTGATGGATAGACATTTAGGTGGTAAAAGAGCCTATATACAATCAGCACAGGCAGGCTGTAAAATGTTTCTTGTACCTACTCCAAATCCTCGTGGAGGGAATGGAGTTTTCATTCCTGGGTTTGCAGATACTATCGCCGTATACGACTTTGCCCGTAGTACATGGAGTTATCTTCCACTGCCTCATCCCAGAACGCAGGTAAGCATTGCGGCGGCAAAGAATAAGGTATATTTTGCCGGGGGAGCAGATGTATGGACAATGGAGTGGCTCAATCATATAGACATACTTACCCTTGAGCCTAAGCTACAACTGGCGGTAGACAATATCCCTTCCACACAATACGATTTTGGCAAGGTAGTAACAGGTGAAGAAAAAACGATCATAGCGCGACTAAGCAACGAAGGAGACTACGACCTGCTGTTTAGTACCATGCCCCATAGAATAACCGTCAGCGGAGATACAGAAGACTTTACCATAGATAAGAGCGCTATAGAATCAGTAGATACACTTAGCCCTGCTCAGGTTATAAACCTGCCAGTCGTGTTTTCGCCACTTACTACAGGCACTAAACAACTCGCCATCACTATTTATAGCGACGACCCTGAAAACCCCATCTATACCTATACCCTCAAAGGTGAGGGTGACGATGCCGTTACATCGGTAAAAAACTCCATCAGTACTGCGTTTAAGATATATCCCAATCCCGCTACAGATTTAGTACAAATAGAATCAACAGCCAATGAAGCCATATACCTACAGGTAGCGAACAGTCAGGGTATGGTGATAAAAGACAAAGTATTGTTAAAGGATACCTTCATAGACATGTCGGCTTTTTCCACAGGTCTTTATTTCTTCAAGTTCAGTAATGAGAAATTTACAGAAGTGATGAAGGTGGTGAAGAAGTAAAACAAGCCGGTCATTTTTTCTTAGTTTGTTTTTATCCAATAGCCCGGGGAGTTTCTCCGGGCTATTTTATTGATAGTTGCATGTTTTAAATAGTAACAATCATGTTACTATTTAAAAATATATTTACAAAATACCTTGATTTTTTAAATACCTTTATCCATATTAATATTATAATGTTTATTATGGAGCAGTTTTCACTTGACAGGCATTTTGGAGAGAACAATTCTTTTGGACGGCTACTTCTCTATCATACGTTGAATCAGGAGCTATTCAGCTTGAAAGACTTAAAAATCAACAAAAGGGTAATAGGTCATTGGGATTCGGAAAATATATTGCTTTTTAACAAAGGGGATTCTGCCAAACACAGGCGATACAGCTTTATTGATTTGGTCTGGCTCCGAATGGTAACAAACTTACGTGAAATGGGCGTCGGTCTGGAAATCATACGCAGAGCCAAAGAAAATCTGTTCCAAGTAGTATCGGGCAAAAAAACGTATCAGAAGCTAAAGGATTCACTGAACTCTATAGCAGATGAAAATCTAAAAAATGAGATAGTCACTTTTTTAAACTCCGAAGAGTTAGATATGGATTCGGAAGCGGACTTACCGGAGTTCATACATTATCTTTTTGATTGCATCATCAATAAGACGTTGGTATCGGTCAAGATATTTCAGGACGGTTCTGTAGTGCCATTGTATAATAATGATTATAGTTACTATACACCGGCTTCACTGGAAAAAACCATATATGATACGCATATCACTGTTTCAATTTCCAGAATCGTCAAAGAGTTTCTGGTGAGCGATGAATCTATCTACGTATTGCCCAGGCTAAATTTATTAGGGATGAATGAATTGAAGCTATTGGAAATCGTAAGTTCCGGGGAGTATGAGGCCGTTACCATCAACTTTAAGAATAAAAAAATGAAATCGCTGCAACTGGTAAAGGAGCAGGATGTAAAGAAAAAGTTAGTAGATATTCTCACGGAAAACGCTTATCAGGATATAGTAATTAAGAGCCATGCCGGGATGGTGACAAGAATACAGAATATTCAGAAAGTATTTTTTCAATAATACTGATACCTGCAACCGACAGGACAACACGAACGATGTGTTTTACCGATTACCAATCGGGCAACGCATACGATTTGTAACTAAATGTTTGAAAACAAAAATCAATTTGAGGAAAACAAAAAAGGGTTAACAGTTGAAGGTTTAAAAGCATCCAAAGGATTTGAACATATAAGTGATGAAGAGGCAGAACAGATTGTATTTTCAATAAAAGAACTCTGCACTATTCTTTATCACTACTGCATTCAACAGAACAAACAAAACCAAAACGAAGAATGAAAAACTTACATTTATTTCAACAATTTGGGAAAAAAGCAAGGAAATCATTTCGTATAGCGACAACGAACAATTGTGTCATTTACACAAGGGTATCCAGTAAAGACCAGAGGGATAATTTCAGTCTGCCTTTGCAGATTAAACTTTGCAGTGAATATACCGAGCGGTATAACTTCAATGTATTGGGAACATTTGGTGGGGATTATGAAAGTGCCAAGACCGATGAACGGAAAGAATTTAAGCGCATGTTTGACTTTATCAAAAAAAGCAAACAAAAAATATCTTATATCATTGTGTATAAGCTGGACCGCTTCTCCCGCACCGGTCCCAACGCTATTTATCTTAAAGACCAGTTACAGGAACAGGGTATTTACATCCTGTCCGTTTCTGAGCCTGCTGACCCTACCACCATTTCAGGAGAGCTTCATCAAGACCTTCATCTGGTTCTTGGCAAATATGACAACGCCCAAAGACGAGAACGTACCATTGCGTGTATGATAGAACGAATGGAGAGTGGTCTATGGTGCGGGCCTGTGTCTATTGGGTACGATCAGACAAGAAAAGGGAAAGAAAGTATCATTACGATCAATGAAACTGGTAAACTAATCAAAAAGGCGTTTGAATGGAAAGCCTATGAAGGGTTAAGTAATACCCAGATTATTGAACGATTAGCGAGGCTGGGGTTAAAACTTCACAAGCAACGATTAACAGAGATATTCAGAAATCCTTTTTACTGTGGATTGATGTCTCATGCTCTTCTTAACGGGCGGGTACTGGAAGGCAAGCATCCGGCTCTTGTTTCCAAAGAAGTTTTTCTATTAGTAAATAATGTGCTTGAAACCTTACCGCAAGGCTGGAATGTCGTATTTGAGAATAATGAAATTCCATTGAAGCGTTTTATGAAATGCAATAAGTGTGGAAAGAATATGCGAGGGTATTTAGTGAAAGCAAAAAACATTCATTACTACAAATGCGGTACAATCGGCTGTTGTGCGAACGTTAATGCAAATCATGCACATGAACAGTTTGTAGCATTATTAAAGCCATTTGGCTTGGATGAAAAATATGTTCCTTTTGTTAAAAAACAGTTGGAAGAAACATTCAACGAAATCAATCATGGATTGTATGAAAACATCCGGTTATTAAAAGGGAAAGTAACGGAGATAAAAAAGAAGATAGACCGCTTGGAAGACCGCTATATTGATGAAGAGATAGACAAGGAATTGTACAATAAACACCATGTCAGGCTATGCAAAGAAGAAGCGGAGATACATGAAGAATTGGAAAAACTGGAACAAAAATCGTCGAACTTTGATGATTGTATAGATACTGCTGTCGCAATTGCCTCACAAATAGACAGGTTATGGGTGGAGAGTGATTATAATATGAAGCAAAAACTTCAAAATCTTGTCTTTCCGGAGGGTATAAATTATGATAAGGAAAACAAGCAGTGTCGAACCCAAAGGGTGAATTTAATTTTCGATATAATTGCCTGTATATCAAGGAATGTTAAAAACAAAAAAACCGGACAATCAAATGATTTATCTGATTTGTCCGGTTTAGTAGCGAAGACGGGAGTCGAACCCGTGACCTCAGGGTTATGAATCCTGCGCTCTAACCATCTGAGCTACCTCGCCATGTAACGAACGATCCACTAGAAGCAGAAACTACACCGTTTCATTATCAAAAACTTAAAGTGCTTTTTCTTGTTACTCCTCCAAATCGGAGCGCAAATTTAACAATCAATTTCAACAAAAATCAAGTCTTTTATTGAAAGATTTACGAATATTTCAAACTTTATAGTAAATTACCAATAATTCAAGCCTTTAAAAACAAGCGTTGTTTTATGACTAAATCATTATTTACCATTGAACGCGAGATTAACGCGACTCCTAAAACGCTTTTCCCTTTTATCACATCCCCTTCATTGCTTAAAAAGTGGTTCGCGGATGATGTATTGGTAGAACATGAAGAAAGCGACGAGATACAGTTTTTATGGGACGGAGTCGCCCACAAAGCCAGAATAACGGGACGAAAAGATAATCTTTTCATTCGCTATGAATTTATGGACGCCGATGAAGGCGAAGAACCCAGTTGGTTACAATTTCGCGTCGAAGTCAATCAACTTACCAACGCGACTTATCTCATTATAGAGGATTTTTCTGAAATAGACAATCCCGCGGATTATGAAGAAATGTACAACCACAATCTTTCCACCCTTACCGAAATTGTCGGAGGAAGCACAAGCTAGCCGGATCTTCATGTAACTATTTATATCATCCGCGGTTTTAGAAGACAAGATACGGAAACATCGTGTTCCGTTTCCTGTATATATTTTTAATAAGATATAACTTTTTGAAACCATCCTATTCTTATGAAGTATAAAACCGCGTCCCTGCGAAAGCTCAATGATGAAAGAAAAACAATTGACAGACTGCCTTTTTGCATTCGAATACTACTTGAAAATGTTGTTCGTCATCATGACGGACACGTTTTTACCGATGAGCATCTCGATACCCTGCTTCAGTGGAATCCTAAAGGCGTAGACAAGGATATCCCTTTTATGCCCGCGCGGGTACTTATGCAGGATTTTACCGGTGTCCCGGCTATTGTAGACCTGGCCTCGCTCCGCGCCGAATTTGTCCGTCAAGGGAAGGATGGTAGCAAGATCAACCCGGCGATTCCGGTCGATCTGGTGATTGATCATTCGGTACAGGTCGATTACTATGGAGCGAATTACGCCTATCGGGAAAATGTACGGAAAGAATACGAGCGCAATTCCGAACGATACGAATTGCTAAAATGGGCTCAAAGCAAATTTTCCAATTTCAGAGTTGTTCCCCCAGGTATGGGTATATGCCATCAGATTAACCTGGAATACCTTTGTAAAGGAGTGGTCGTACGCGATGGCTGGGCTTTTCCGGACACGTTGATCGGCACTGATTCGCATACGCCTATGGTCAATGGCATCGGGGTGGTCGCCTGGGGAGTAGGCGGTATCGAAGCGGAAGCCGCCATGCTGGGGCAACCTATCTATTTCACCTGTCCGCAAGTCATCGGACTTGAACTCAAAGGACGAATACCGCCCGGCGCTACCGCTACCGACATGGTATTGACCATTACCCGTCTGCTGCGAGATTATGGCGTCGTAGGCAAGTTTGTGGAAGTTTTTGGCGACGCGCTGGATCACCTTACCGTTCCGGACCGGGCTACTATCGCCAATATGTCTCCGGAATTTGGCTGTACCATCACCTATTTCCCTTTTGACGAACAGACACTGGAATACATGCGTCAAACAAACCGGAGCAAAGAAACAATCGAACTGGTAGAAGAATACACTAAAGAAAACCTGCTATGGCGTGCCGGTAATGAAAAGATCATTTACTCCGACATCATTGTTCTGAATCTGGATCAATTACAACCTACTTTGTCGGGTCCCCGGAGGCCACAGGATAAAATACCACTTAAAGAGCTGAAAGAAACTTTTTCAGAACTTCTGGAAAAAGAATACAACCGGGAATATATACCTATCAACGAACGTAAGGAACAATCCTGGCTTGAGGATGGTGGTTCCGGTACCGAACTTCGTTTTGAAGACTCCCCCCAAAAAAAAGCCGAATCGCAGGCCGTTATCGAAAAAAACGATCTGCAATCCGTACGGATAAAGTTCAACAAGCAGGAATATATTCTAAGTGATGGCTGTATCGTTATCGCCGCCATCACAAGTTGCACCAATACGTCCAATCCGGATGTCATGATTGGCGCCGGCCTGATCGCCCGCAAGGCCATCGACCGCGGGTTAAGGATCAAGTCCTGGGTCAAGACCAGTCTCGCGCCAGGCTCCAAAGTCGTTTACAAATACCTCGAACGCTCAAAACTTCTGTATGACCTCGAAGCGCTTCGTTTTCACACAGTCGGATATGGCTGCACCACCTGCATCGGCAACAGCGGCCCTCTACAGCCACATATCTCCGAAGCGGTCAGGCAAGGCGAACTAGTAGTTTCCGCCGTATTGTCCGGCAACCGAAACTTCGAGGCTCGCGTGCACCCTCAGGTCAAGATGAATTTCCTGATGTCGCCTATGCTGGTGGTAGCTTTCGCCATCGCGGGTCGAATTGACGTAGATCTGAACAAAGACCCTCTCGCTTACGATCCTAACGGCAAGCCCGTATATTTGCGAGAGATCTGGCCTGAACAGGACGAAATCAGGAAAGTCGTCCATGAGTGTCTTTATAAGGAAGATTTTGAAAAAGTATACGACGTCATATTCGATGGAGACGAAGCCTGGCAAAAACTACAAGCGCCCGGTGGAGAAAACTTTGAATGGCGTGAAGATTCGACTTATATTCGGGAAGCGCCTTTTTTCGAACATATTGAAGCGGATACAAAACCGATAAGCGATATAAAAGACGCGAGAGTACTGCTCTATCTGGGCGACTCGATCACAACGGATCACATATCACCCGCCGGAGCCTTCGGCAGAAACTCTGTGGCCGGACAATATCTGATCGCGAGAAACATACAACAGGAAGACTTCAACTCATACGGCTCACGCCGGGGCAACCATGAAATTATGGCGCGGGGCACATTCGCCAATGTCCGGATCAAAAACAAAATCGTGGACAAGGAAGGCGGCTATAGTGTTTATTTCCCAACCGGAAAAACCATGTCTGTATTCGAGGTGGCTATGAAATACCAGAAAGACGACACGCCCCTGATCGTATTGGCCGGAAAAGAATACGGAAGCGGATCTTCGCGGGATTGGGCCGCCAAAGGTTCCTACCTGCTAGGTATAAAAGCGGTAATCGCCGAAAGTTTTGAACGTATACATCGGAGCAACCTGGTAGGCATGGGTGTCCTTCCTCTGGAATTTATCAACGGAGAAAACGCGGAAAAGCTGGGATTGAAAGGCGACGAAGTATATTCCATCACCGGACTTTCAGACGATATCAAACCCCAGCAGCTATTATCGGTAACAGCCCGATCGGACCAAGGGGAGATTATAGAGTTTCAAGTCAAAGCGAGGCTGGACTCCATAATCGAACGGACATATTACAAAAACAATGGCATCTTGCAATATGTCCTGAGAGATTACCTCAAACGCTATTAAAGCTTCTCCCGCGAGCCTGAAAACGCCTTATCGTTTTCAGGCTCGCGCTTTTTCCATTTATCATCGCGAACAAAACCTCCGTCTCCCGCTTATTAATTACATCCGGGCACTTCCAAAATCCTACCGGACATATACGCGTCAAAACATTTCTATCTTATGTCAAAAACCATAGCGGCTCAGTTAGTCCATATACTCTCTCAAGCAGGAGTAAAGCGCGTCCATGGCGTTGTAGGCGATTCGCTCAACAGCATTGTAGACGAAGTACGCCAAAACGGACAAATCGAATGGATACTATACCGCCACGAAGAAGCGGCCGCCTTCGCCGCGGGAGCGGAAGCGCAACTTACCGGCAGACTGGCGGTATGCGCTGGCAGCTGTGGCCCCGGCAATCTGCACCTTATCAACGGACTGTATGATTGTCACCGAAGCCATGCTCCCGTATTGGCCATCGCCGCTCATATTCAAAGTGATGAAATCGGCACCGGCTATTTTCAGGAAACTCATCCCGAAAGACTGTTTCAGGAATGTAGCCATTTTTGTGAAATACTTTCGAACACGCGCCAGATGCCGCATCTTCTCCAAATCGCCATTCAACACGCCTTGGGTAAAAGCGGAGTGTCCGTGATCTGTCTTTCCGGCGATATCGCCCTGGAGACGACTTCCGAATCAGCGGATAGTCCGGTCTTGTTCAGAAAACCGCGCGTAATTCCCGATGAAGAAGCTCTGCGGGAGTTAGCCAGTCGCCTCAACCACCATCATAAAATTACGTTACTCTGCGGCATAGGCTGTCAAGGCGCCCATAGCGAACTAATACGGCTAGGCGAAAAAATACTGTCGCCAATGGTACATACTCTCCGGGGCATGGAACACGTCGCTTATGACAATCCTTACGATGTAGGCATGTCCGGCCTGATCGGGTTAACATCAGGATATTACGCCATGGAAGAAAGCGAATTGCTGTTAATGCTTGGAACAGATTTCCCATACCGGGACTGGTACCCATCCCAGGCGGAAATTGTACAGATTGATATTAAACCGGAAAATCTGGGACGGCGTTGTCGTCTCGCGCAGGGGCTGATTGGCGACGTAAAGGAAACACTGACGCGTCTGCTGCCTCTATTGGAAAATAAAAGCGATCGCTCGTTTCTCGATACCTGTCTGGACCGATATAAAACAAGTCGTGAAAAACTGGATACGACAACCCTGGATCAGCGCGATGGACTTATCTACTCAGAATATCTTATGGCTATGATCGACAAGGCCGCGGCCAGCGACGCCATCTTCTGCGTCGATGTAGGCGGTCCGACTGTATGGGCGGCGCGTTACCTACACATGAATGGACAAAGAAGATTACTAGGGTCGTTCAACCATGGCTCAATGGCCAACGCCATGCCACAAGCTATCGGCGCTCAACTCGAATATCCGGACAAGCAGGTAATTTCCCTTTCAGGCGACGGAGGCTTTAGCATGCTGATGGGCGATATACTTACCATACGTCAACACCGGCTTCCAGTCAAAATCGTGGTATTCAATAATGGATCACTAGGATTTGTAGCTATGGAAATGAAAGTAGCCGGTCTTCTCCCCTACGCGACCGACCTCAACAATCCCAACTTCGCCGCTATGGCGCAAAGTATGGGATTGACAGGAATCCGGGTGGAAAAAAACGAAGAAGTATTGCCCGCCATCGAAAAAGCGCTGACGCTGGACGGTCCTGTACTCATTGATGTATTGGTCAATCCCACGGAGCTCGCCATACCTCCCAAGATCGCCTTTTCCCAGGCCAAAGGATTTGGAATATACATGCTCAAGCAATTGCTGAATGGCGAAGGAGTCGAAGTATGGCAAACCATAGACAGCAATTTTATAAAACGATGAAACAGGTCATATTACTTTTACTTTGAATTCAAGACCTGATTAGCCGGAAACCATTTCTTGATTATGGATTTTTGATCCCCTGACATAACAATTCGCCTCAATCATACACAACAGGCTTGGAGGCCCTGCTGATCGTGAAGTCGGCAAGCGGGAAGCGGTATACCAGGTATTGTCGCTTCCCTCCGCGTTTTGAACGCTGATAAACGCTTTCATTTTGAGCGGTAAACACGATTCCTTGTCAATCGTATGATCAGCCACGCGTAGAAAATATCGTGTCATAAAATTTAAAGACTAATAAGGTTATTAATAAATAAAGTGTCTAGGCTAAATTGACATAAACCTGAAGGTTATCCAATACGTTGATCCCTTTCAGGCCCGGAACGACAGTTCATTCCTTTTCAAAAACTCAAAACGTCTAGGGAAACGAAACATATTTTTATAGCAACTACACGCGCCTTGATTGCAAATTAGCTTGCTTATTAAAGGGTGCTCGTAGTATCTTTAGTAAAACATAATTGTACACATGCGCGTTTTTTTTTCAAAAGCTGAAATCGTCCCAAACGTTCCGATCGAACTGGATGAGGAAGAAAGCAGACATCTGGGCAAAGCGCTACGAATCCGGAATGGAGAGAAAGTACTGGCAACCGACGGCAAAGGCTACATATACAACGCGACTGTCGAACAGGCCGAAGCCCGATCGATCCTCCTTCGCGTATCCAATCGCTCCGACCTATATACTCCTCCCGCCTATTACATCCATATCGCTCTGGCGCCTACCAAAAACATTGACCGAGTCGAGTGGTTTGTGGAAAAAGCGGTAGAGCATGGCGTCGACGAAATAAGCTTTGTACAAACAGAGCGTTCTGAAAGAAAAAATGTGAATACCGATCGTTTGTATCGCGTAGCCATCAGCGCCATGAAACAATCGCTTAAAGGAAAACTTCCCCTGATCAACGATCTCCAGAAACTTTCCTCGTTTTTCAAACGAGATTGGAACGAGTACGAGTGTTATATCGGCCATCTGGAAGAGGGCGACAGGCGATCCTTGTTTCGGGAAGCGGCTGTTAATGGCCGGTATCTTGTATTAATAGGCCCCGAAGGTGATTTTTCACCGGGGGAACTTGCCATCAGTCAGGAAAAACGCTTTCAGTCCATTACCCTTGGCGACTACCGTTTGCGAACCGAAACCGCGGCCCTGGCCGCCTGTCATATTTTAAATATAAAAAATCAACTATGAGATTAACGCGAATAATATATATAATCATAGCGACCTTTATGTTGACTTGCGGTCATAGCGTCGCACAGCAACCTTCTTTAAAAATCGGCAAGCTGAAGTACAATGGCGGGGGCGACTGGTACGCCAATAAAACCTCGCTTCCCAACCTCATCGCGTTTTGCAACAAAAACCTCAATACCAATATCGCGCCGGAAGAAGAAATCGTCGAAGTAGGTAGTCAGGAAATCTTCGCGTTGCCATTCGTGCACATGACAGGTCATGGCAATGTCGTCTTTTCAGCCGAAGAAGCCGCCAATCTTCGAAATTATCTGATCTCCGGCGGATTTCTGCACATAGACGACAATTATGGAATGGATAAGTTTGTACGAATCGAAATGAAAAAAGTATTTCCTGAACTGGATTTTATTGAACTGCCATTTAACCACCCCATTTACCATCAAAAATTCAGCTTTCCAAGCGGATTGCCTAAAATACATGAACACGACAATAAGCCTTCTCAGGGTTTTGGCCTGATTTATGAAGGAAGACTTGTATGTTTCTATTCGTACGAATGTGATCTTGGTAATGGCTGGGAAGATCGGGTCATTTACAACAATTCCGAACCACTCCGACAAAAAGCGTTGAAAATGGGGGCTAATATTATCTCATACGCTTTTACAGCTTTATAAATTCTCATCGTCCGAAAGGAGCTTTTGCCGATATTTTGGTGTTATATTCCGAAATTAAGCGTAATTTGCGCACGGTTTGCTTTGTAAAAAAAATTATTGGGAGGTTTTCCAAACTCTTCTTCTAATTTTAAGTTATAATTTATTATTCAAAAAAACAATTTATTCACGTTGGAGATTCTAATTTTCTTTGTCGCCCACTGGTATCTGTCTCTGTTTAGTCAGACATTCTTTTTGCACCGCTATAGTGCCCACAAGATGTTTACCATGTCACCCTTTTGGGAAAAGTTCTTTTATATGTTCCTATACATAACTCAAGGATCTTCTTTTCTCAATCCACGAGCCTACGCTGTATTGCATCGCCTGCATCACGCATACAGCGATACGGAAAAAGACCCCCATTCTCCACATCATACCAAAAATCTTTTGACCATGATGTGGAAGACCAAGGCCATCTACAATGGAATTCTTCGCAAAACCGGACAGGTCGAAGAACGCTTTACCAAAGATCTTCCCGAATGGAAATTGATCGACAATATCGGCGATACCTGGACTTCCAGAATTCTTTGGGGTGTGGGATACGTATTGTTTTACATAGCTTTCGCCGAATTCTGGTGGATGTATCTGTTATTGCCCATTCATTTCCTGATGGGTCCTGTACATGGAGCCATTGTAAACTGGAGTGGACACAAATATGGATATTCCAATTTCGACAATCAGGACAAGTCCAAAAACTCCTTGTTCTTCGACTTTCTGATGGGAGGCGAGCTATTCCAAAACAACCATCATAAATACGCCAGCCGGGCCAATTTCGCCATGAAATGGTTCGAACTAGATCCGACTTATCCTATTATAAAAGTATTAAGCGCGTTCAGAATTGTGCGCCTTGTCAAGACGTCTTCCTAACGCGGAATACATTAAAAATAAAAAAAGGGCCGTCCGGATGGACGACCCTTTTTTTATTTTAGCTAGCAAGATACAAACCAACCATTCGCGGATTTTGGCAAACGACCCGTTAAGCCTGAACAAGCGCTTCCCTGCCCCTGAACTAAAACCAAGCGCTCATCCGGACCATCATGAAGAATTAATTATTCTAGAAAAAATACAATTAAGCAAGGTGTGATAATAAAACAAAAAAGCCCTCGACTTTCGTCTGGGCTTTCTGTGACTCCTCTGGGGCTCGAACCCAGGACCCCATCCTTAAAAGGGATGTGCTCTACCGACTGAGCTAAGAAGTCAACTTTTTTCTTTTTTTTGTGCAATTCTTTATCGTAATTGCTGTGCAAAGGTAATACCTATTGACATATTTACAAACTATGCGAGAAAAAATATTTATTTTTTTTTACTTTTTTTTTACTACGACCTTACTACCAACTACTTCTTTTTGTGAAAAAATCACTCTGGCTCACGCGGATTCTCTTTTTCGAATAAATAAAAAAGCGGAAGCGATTAGCGCTTACAAGACAATCATTAAAAATGGTTCTTTTTCTCCCGCTCTGTTTTTAAAACTCGCTTATCTACAGGAAACATCCGGCGATATCAGCGGGGCCCTCGTATCTCTTAATTCACTTTATAAAATAAACCCCGATTCGGAGATTCATCTAAAGATGGAAGAACTCGCTCTTAGCGATAATCTTAGTGGCTACCAGTATACCGATCGTCAATATTTCAACACGCTGTATCAAAAATACTACTACTATATCCTACTGGCCATACTTATACTCGCGGGTTTTTATTTCTCGCATCTGATCCTGAAAAAAATCAGAGGTAATAATCTGGGCATGCGGCCTCTTTTATTTATCACGACATTATTTATACTGTTCTATATCGCCAATTTCAACATCCAACCGCCTCAAGCGGTCATCATCAACCACAACACGCTGGTAATGTCCGCTCCTTCCCCAGGATCAAACTTGATCGAAATGACCAGGGCCGGGCACCGGGTCAACCTCATCGACCGGCAGGATATATGGTTTCAGGTTGAATATAATCGTCAAACGGGCTATATTAAGGCCAGCGATCTCCATATTATCGGACACTAATCATTCCTTGAGACACACATAATCCCTTTGAGCAATTATATTAAATCCTTCTCCTTAAGCCCGGGAGGAAGACTCATGCTGATCAGCATATGCGCCTTTTCCCTGATGCATTTATCCGTCAAGGCGTTACCTGGCATTCCGGTTGTACAGATTATCCTGATCCGCTCCGTATTTTCCTTATCCATATGCGTAGCTGATTTTTTGAAAAATAACATTCATCCCTGGGGAAACAATAAACGGCTCCTGATTTTACGAGGACTGTGCGGAGTACTGAGTCTGATTCTTTTTTTCACTTCCATACAGCGAATTCCATTGGCGTCCGCCATCACCATCAGCAATCTGATGCCCCTATGCGCTCTTCTTCTAGCGGTATTGTTTCTGAATGAAAAAGTATCCCGGGCTCGGTGGCTAAGCGTATGCGTGGCTTTCACCGGCGTTTTTATGATTAAGGGATACGATACCCGCGTCTCTACGGAAGATTTATTGATCGCGCTTGGTGGCACCTTTTTCGCGGGCTGCGCTCATTTTCTGGTTCGAAAACTAAAAACAAGCGATCATCCTTCCGTGATCATATTTTATTTCCCATTGATTACCATTCCTATTATTCTTCCACTCGCCATCAGCCAGTGGGTCGTTCCCAATCCGGAACAGTGGCTGATTCTGATCTGCGTCGCTGTCTTTACGCATTTGGGACAATGGTTTATGACCAGAGCCTATCAAATCGAAGAAATCGGCAAAGTCGCTCACATCTATTTTCTGGGAATAATACTAGCGCTCATCTACGGATATACTTTCTTCAATGAGACGTTCAACGCGTTGACCATTGCCGGTATGCTACTAATCGTCGGAACCATCGTGTTCAACGCGATGGTTCCGGGAAAGAGAGCCACCTGACGATAAGCGACCTGTTTTTATTTCCGAACATCCAGCGATCCTGTCTCCAGCCATTCTATCGTGCGCGGACGAAGATCGCCGAAACAGTCATGAAAATCCTGACGAAAAGCCTCATACTCCCTACTTAAGTCACACGCGGCTTCCTCCACGCGATTGGGAAATCGGGCTCTGCGGGCAAGCCCGGCGAAAGCCTTCCCAATACCATCCATATTACCATAGTTCATAAGCCAGTTGTCCTTTCGCATATAGGGCAAAATAAGCCGCGTCTTCGATGGAAGAATATCGTCGTTGGCCAGCAACAGATCGTATACCCTGTGAGTAAAAGACTCTAAGTCCAGCTCGGAATACCGTTCAAAATCCAACGCGAGAAAATGGTCGTAAATGATGTCGACGATAACCGGCGAATAATGACCGTGTCGGGCTTGAAGACGTTTTCTGCTGCGTATAAAAGCGGGATGCGCGTCCGTATACGCGTCAATTTTACGATGTAGTATAATTCCCTGCTGTATACCTTTACGCTGAAGCGTCCAAGTTTGGCCTCCTTTAATCGAATCCGCGATAAAATTGCCAATCAGTATATCGTCAAATCCATGAGAAAGTATGGAATGCGCCAGATAATTCAATCCTCAGTCAATTAGCATGTGTTCATCGATATTATCCAAAGGCTCCGGTTGGGAAGAGCCGCCTTCATCACAATTTTGGTACACGTCGTCCAGCGAAAAGCCATATCCTTTTTTACGAACATCCAGAGAGCGATCTCTGAAAACCGAACCCATATAGTATCCCCATATAGGCATAGCCAGGCTGGCTCCGGAACCGCCAAGTACCCGGACATCGCGGCTCGAACCACCAACCCACACTCCGGTAACGAGCTCAGGGGATATTCCTATAAACCAGCCATCCGCCGAATTTTGCGTAGTTCCCGTCTTACCTCCTATCTCCGCGTCAATCCCGAAATCGGATTTCAAGCGTCTCGAGGTTCCGAATTCAGAACCCGCCTTTAACAGCTCTACCATATAAGCCGCCGTCCTCTCTGTAATAGCTTCCCTGGTGTCCGGTTTAAATTCATACAATACATTTCCGTATTTATCCTCAATACGCGTCAAGGCGTGAGGTCTGATATAGGTTCCTCCATTGACGAATACACAATACGCGGCCACCATCTCAAACAGTGATACGTCCGTCGCCCCAAGCGCGAGCGCCGGTACAGCCTCCATCGGACTTTCCAGTCCCAGTTTGCGCGCGAACTTCACTATATTATCCGGGCCTGATCGCATCATCAGATTCGCGGCGACGGTATTGACGGACTTCGCCAGCCCGTATTTCAAAGTAACCGCGTTGTTGGAATAGCTATTGTCACTGTTTCGCGGAGTCCATACCGTTCCCTTCCAGGGATAGGCTACCTCCACATCAAGCACCTCCGAGCATGGGGTAAGCCCCGCTTCTTCGATCGCGTACGCGTATACAAAAGGTTTAAATGTCGAACCAGCCTGTCTTCTGCTTTGCCAGACATTGTCGTATTTAAAATATTTGTAATTGATATCGCCGACATACGCGCGGATCCGGCCACTTCGTGGATCGACCGAGAGCGCGCCCGTATGTAGAATCTGAGCCATATACTTTATGGAATCCATCGGGCTGATCTTTCCCTCACGAGCTTTATCATGTCCAAACAAGGTCATTTGAACTGGTTCCTTCATTTTAGCGAGGCATTCCTTATCCGACAATCCATCGTTTTTATACTCCTGATACCTGGCCGATTTTCTGGCCATATTCTGAATAAACTCAGGATCTTCCCAGGGGATTTCGCTTTTCCATTGCTGATTGTACTGCCACTGTAAAGCTTTCATATGGCGGCCCGCGGCTTGTTCGAGATAAACCTGCATTTTCGCGTCGATAGTAGTATAGATCTTAAGTCCTCCTCCATAAAGATCCTGATTATGTTCTCTGGCCCATTTCTGAATAAAAGGCCTCAGATAGCCCCGGAGATAAGGAGCCAGGCCCGCGGCCTCTCCCTCTGGCTGATAATTCAGACCCAAGGGTTTATTGATCAGATTTCTACGTTCATCCCCTGTAATAAAGCCCCCTTTCAGCATTTGGCCAAGCACTGTATTTCTTCGCTCCAACGCCCTTTCCGGCTTCCTGATCGGATCATAAACGGAAGGTCCTTTCAGCAAACCGATCAGCAAGGCGGCCTGATCTACGCGAAGCTTCTCCGGAGCGACATTAAAAAAGGTCTCCGCCGCGTTTTTAATTCCAAACGTATTTCTGCCAAAAGAAACAGTATTCAGATACATAGTCAGGATCTCCCGCTTGGTATAAGCGCGTTCAATCCTTATGGCGACGATCCATTCCTTAATCTTCGTGATCAGCATATTGCCACTGAAAACTCCTTGGTATCTCTCAAAATCCCTTAGCTGAAAAAGATTTTTCGCCGTTTGCTGAGAAAGTGTACTGGAACCCCGCTTCTTGCCCTGGAGCAGATAATAAAATATAGCGAACGTACCTTTAAAATCCACTCCCGAATGCTCCTCAAAGCGCTCGTCTTCGGTCGCTATAAGCGCGTCGACCAGATGTTTGGGCAACGCGTCATACTCGACAGGTGTTCTTTTTTCACGATAATAGCTTCCCAATACTTCTCCATCTGAAGAATATAATAAGGACGCCTCATCCGTTTTGGGATTTTCCAGTATTTCCAGACCGGGCAATTCTCCAAACAAACCAAACAGATTGACTCGTACGCACCCGATAAGAAGCAGAAAAAAAAGCCAGCCTCCCATGAAGGCTAACCACGCTCCGCGAATTATTTTATTAATCATTAAATTAGCGATATTAAGCGACAAAAAGATACAACGCGTATCGGAAGTTATCCTCCACCCGTCCGGCAAGCAAATTTACTATAAAAGTTTCTCAATATCTTTAATCAACGACTTATTCGACGGCGGCTTGGCATGAAAATCAGCGATATTCCCTTCCTTGTCAATCAGTACAAAACGAGGAATGCTTGGCACATCGTACTTTTCCAAAATCTGACTCGCCTTTCCTTCGGGAGAAATCAAATGCGTCCCCTCTATTTCTTTCGTCTCTACAAAACGCTTCCATTTTTCCGTATCCCGATCGATGGATACATACAGAAATACCAGATCCTCCCGCTCTCTAAAATGATCTTTAAGGCCCCGGGACCGATTTATCTGCATCACGCATGGAGCGCACCAACTCGCCCATATGTCCATATATACCACTTTTCCTTTAAGATCGCTCAGGTCAACAGGCTTTCCATCCAGATTGTCCAGCTTAAACCCCGGAGCAGGAATACCATTCGAAGTCGCCTGTACCCTACTATCATACTGACCACCAATGGAGCCAGCAACAAAACCCGTCAATAACACAAGACTAAACGCGGCGGCGATCGCCCACACAATCTTCATTCTCTTTTTATGAAACATATTCAACGATTTATTTTTTCAAAAACGCCTGTCCTCCCTCTTTCAAAGCTGTTTTTCTATTCAAAACGCGGATCTTATAATATAACACGAAGCACTATCAATTAAATTCTTTAAAACAGGGATTTTTCATAAACAAAACAAACGCGTAGCGGTAGCGTCCGGGCTATATCGCCAAAGAAAATAACAAGCTTATAATAAGGAATATAGTACAACAAAAATCACCTAATGAAACCTCTTGTCACTTTTTAAAGTTAATTAAATAAACGACATAAAGTCTCCTGAATACCGAACCAGAAAATTTTGGTTTAATATTTGACATTGTTTTAATAAAGTTTCCGGCGCGTATGAAAGTCCTTTATCAATTTTTCACCCTTCCGCTCTACACGACAATTTTATTCGTGTCGCTAGCGGCGTGTGAAAAAAAAGTACCGGACGAGCCTATCAAAACCATTGAACCTGTCAAGACAGACTCCCTACGCCCTGAAAAAAAGATTCGGGAAATCAAACAGGAGATAGAAAAACCGGTTCTGGACACTATTCAGTCTCCGGCCGACTCCATGTATATCGACTCTGTCAACATCTCGGGTGAATCGATTCCCGACTCCACCGAAACAATGGCGCAGCCATTGAGAAAACCAACCTTTAAGCACTTTTATAAATATATGAAATTGCACAACAGAGGACCTATCGTGTGATCCTCTGTTATTTTTGGTTTTATTTTCGTATTTTTTGAAAACTATTCCCTCAGAAAAGAGTATTATATCTAGTCATGAGCAGATGCTTTATGCTTATGAGAGATCATTATGCTGATTTTTACAGACTTCAATTATTTTTAATTTAATGAGCAAAACCCACAAAACAGAAGTTAAGGCGATATCCAAAGCTATTAAGGCGACTTCCGTGAACGCGAAAAAAAATGAGAAACCGAAAGTTTCGAAAAAGCCGGCCCCAGGCGCTTCTCCAAGCGCCGGCAAGAAGGGCTCCGCTTCAAAAAAGGAAACGCCGCTAAAGACCTCCTTAAAAAGTAATGGGACCTCAAAGACAGCTTCCCAAACGACCTCGGTAGCGTCCGCTACTTCGGCCGATCGTAAAAAGAACAGTCAGAACAAGCCGGTCATGATACATAAAGAAATGATAGAAACAGAAGTGGGTACAAAAAAAGCTCAAACCGCGGCGACTAAACAAACATCTACCGCGAAAAAAACAGGATCGACGTCGGAAAAAAACGCTTCTTCTCTCAAAAAGGATCAAAAACCACGTATGGCCGTCGTTCTGGACGACCCATGGCTCGAACCTTACGAACAAGATATTATCGATCGGCATGAACGTTTTAAGAACGCGTTGAATGAAATTGAGACGAGCGCGGGCTCATTGGAGAAATTCGCGAGCGCGTACCAATATTATGGCATCAACTACGACGATAAGAAAAAAGGCTGGTGGTATCGGGAATGGGCCCCAGCGGCTCATCAATTATTCCTCACCGGCGACTTTAACCACTGGGATCGTTCCTCACATCCCATGCGGAAAAATGACCGGGGCGTATGGGAAATCTTCCTCCCTCATAAAGAGTATAAAGACAAACTCGTACATGAAAGCAGGATAAAAGTCCACGTAGTATCCGACCGCGGAGCTATGGACCGCATTCCCGCCTATATTACCCGGGTAATACAGGACCCTAGGACATATGATTTTTCCGGACAGATATGGGAACCCGCGCGGCCATTCCAATGGACGGATTCCAAATTTAATTTTGACGCTTCAAAAGACCTTGTCATTTATGAGTGCCATATCGGAATGGCTCAGGAAAAAGAAGGAGTCGGTACTTACAATGAATTTACCGAAGAGATACTTCCCCGGGTAAAAAAGCTGGGTTATAACGCGGTTCAGCTTATGGCGATCCAGGAGCATCCATATTATGGTTCCTTTGGCTATCATGTATCCAATTTTTTCGCGCCTTCTTCCCGTTTCGGTACTCCCGACGAATTGAAAAACCTGATTGACACGGCGCACTCCATGGGAATCGCCGTGATTATGGATATTGTACATTCGCACGCGGTAAAAAACCTGTCCGAAGGGCTGAATGAGTTTGACGGCTCGGATCATCAGTACTTTCATCCCGGCGGACGAGGCTATCACGATGGCTGGGACTCCAAACTTTTCGATTATGGGAAATGGGAAGTCAAGGAGTTTCTGCTCTCCAACTGCAAATACTGGATGGAAGAATTTCATTTCGACGGTTTCCGCTTCGATGGAGTCACATCCATGCTATACTTCCACCACGGCTTTACCAGCTTTGACCACTACGACAAATATTTCAAATACGACGTTGACTGGGATACCGTCACATATCTTCAACTGGCCAACGAACTGACGCACGCTTTAAACAAGAATTTTATTTCTATCGCGGAAGACGTCAGCGGGATGCCGGGACTATGTCGTACGACCAAAGACGGCGGCATAGGCTTTGACTATCGTCTCGGAATGGGTATTCCTGATTACTGGATCAAAATTTTGAAGGAAAAAACGGATGAAGACTGGAATATCTATGAAATATGGGATGTGCTCACAAACAGGCGCTGGAAAGAAAACACCATAGCTTACGCGGAATCGCACGATCAGGCGCTGGTAGGCGACAAGACACTCGCTTTCTGGCTAATGGATAAGGAAATGTACTACCATATGATGGTCGACGATCAGAATTACATCGTCGACCGTGGTATCGCCCTGCACAAAATGCTCCGCCTGATCACAATCGCGCTGGGCGGAGAAGCGTATCTCAACTTTATGGGTAACGAATTCGGCCATCCCGAATGGATCGACTTTCCACGTCAGGGAAACAATTGGTCCTACCAATACGCCCGCAGGCAATGGACCCTGGTCGACAGCCCCAAGCTAAAATATCAATATCTGTCGGCCTTTGAAAAAGCGATGATCGAAACGATCAGAAACAACGATATACTCCGATCCGGATACGCGAATCAGGTCAATATGGACATGCTGAACAAAGTCATTATCTTCGAAAGAGGCGAGCTTATCTTTGTATTCAGCTTCAATCCTTCGCAATCCATTTTTGATTATAAATTCCATGTTCCGGCCAAGGGGCGATACAAGATCGTTTTAAACTCCGACAAGAGTGAATTTGGAGGTTTTGATCGGATCGACGATACGATTACCTATTCCACCGACGACGATCAGCAACTAAGTATCTATATGACCAATAGAACCGCTTTGGTTTTCAAAAAAGTCAAATAGCCCACCCAATATCTACAAATCCATAGCATGGTAATTTCAATTTAATGACAAAACCAACGAAAAGCTTCTACTAAAGCGCCCTCGTTGGTTTTGTTTTTGTACCGGAGGACACCGGTAAAATACAAAAAAGATGGTTTTTTCTGAACCTCATTAAAAATCCCTTTTCACGCGGGCGAAGTAATAAATAAATTGACTGGAAGCGGTTTTCCTACAACCGGGCGTAAAATATAATCCTATGACGGCTGAGAAGGAAATCCAAGATCAACACCTTTCTCAAGAAACTACTCGCTCTGAGAAAGTTTATGTAAAAAGTCATAAACTTCATTTATCGCGCTAAGCGAATAACACGCCTGAGAATAACGTTCCGGATCGTCACTGACAATGATACCGATACCATTTTCACGCACTACCGCGAAACCGTCTTCATCCGTGAGGTCGTCGCCAATAAAAACGGGGAGATAACGATTCAAGTCAAAATTCATCCTGTTCATCAGCCACTCCAAGGCTTTACCTTTATTCCATTCACAATTGGGCTTCAGTTCCAGCACTTTTTTACCCGGTCCGGGCTTCAGATGACTTTTATACCGCTCAATAACACGCTGTATTTTATCGACTACAACCTGCTCCCTTTCCTCTTTCACATGCCTATAATGGACGGCGATCGCGAATTTCTTTCGCTCTATGACCACTCCGGCCTCTTCAGACAATATCGCTTCCAGATTCTTTTGAGCGTCGTCGAGAGCGGCTATCGAAGCGAGCCCATCCTCATAGATCCATTCCAGTTCCCTTCCTTTTATTTCATACCCATGACTTCCGGCGAAGATTATTCCGGGCAGATCGATCCGTTTTTCAATATCGGCCCTATCCCTTCCTGTCAGGATCACACACGTGTGCCGCTTGAGGAGATTCGCTAAGACTTCGGTCATTTCCACCGTCAAACGGGCGTCTTCCGGATTACTTACAATAGGCGCGAGAGTACCATCAAAATCCAGGAAAAGTACAGGAATCCGCGCATGGAAAGTATCCATATCAAACAAGCCGAGCGCGGAGGGTAACAGACTGGTTAACGTATGGTTTTCTTTTTTTGGAAAATCAGGAGAATCCGGCTTCATGGTTTCAAAAATAGCATGTTTAGACTTAATTAAAAGTTTTTGTTGATCTTTTTGTCGTTTAGCTCCTGATTGATCTCTGTAGATAGCGCCTCCGGCTTCTATCCATTCTCCTTCCTAACGACTCGTATGTGCAAATAGATTATACTCCACGGATTAAGTAAAATGGCGGCGGCAAGTTCTGAAACGCCAGGCAAACAACCTCTTCATTATATACCACCACCACTTTAATAGCTGGCACATCCAGTCTGAGAGAAAATAAAAAAACCTGAGAAATTCCCAGGCTTTTTCAATTCTTACCCGGCCGTTTCCATATGGCCAGGCTTTAAAAGCGCTTCCTGATACTTCGCGTTCTGACTGATAAAATCTTTCACATAGGAACATCCCGCCTTCACCTTTACCGAATTTTTCATAGCGTACTGCAAAGCGTGCTCCACTACTTTAGCCGCTATTCCATTACTTCGCAAATTGGCCGGAACAAAGACCATCCTGAAATCCCAGATATTTTCACTGATTTTTTCATACCGCAAAATACATTCCTTACCTCCCACGGAGGTAAAAAACTTGCGACTTACAAGGTCATGCTTAATCGTGTACTTCATAACATCTTCCCTATACTTTAATTACCCCTTCAATGAGTACTTATATTTTTTTTATAACATGATGGGTCAAGTTTTTGTTAACCTCCTTACCTTCGCGGCATGAAAACCTTATATAGAACACTTGTTTTTCCCTTTGTCATTCTTCTGACAGCCTGCAACTATTACGAAGTACATCTAAATGAGGCCAAACAGGCAATGCGAGACGGCGATTATGAAAAAGCCCTCGCGGAAGCGGACAAAGCTGTTCAGAGCCAACCCCAACAAGCGGAAGCGTACAATCTGAGAGGTGTCGCTTACCAAAATCTGAATCAGGCGGAAAAAGCGAAGAAGGACTTTCTGACCTCGATCGAGCTCGACTCCTCCAGTTATAAGGCGTTTTATAATCTTGGACGGATTGAGATTGACGAAAATAACCATTCGGAAGCTATTCAATATATAAGCAGGGCGATCCGGCTCAACGCCTCTGAAGCGGATCTTTTCAACAACCGCGGAGTGGCTTATCAGGCGATCGGACAAAACGATCTTGCCATTGAAGACTTTACTGAAGCCATCCGCGTCGACTCCGCCTCAGTCATCGCCTATTCCAACCGGGCCAAAGTATTTCAGTCCCTGGCTCGCTGGAACGAAGCCATCGCCGACTATACCATCAGCGTATCGTTAGCTCCAGGCAACGGCCCGAATCTCTACTGGCTCGCGGATACTTACTTTCAGGTCAATGATCCGATAAACGGATGCCACTGGATGAAAAAAGCGAGGGACGCGGGTTATGAGCAAGCCCGACAGGCGATAGAACAGCGATGCGGAGGCGGCTCCAAGCACGTCAGGGAAATAAAACATAACCATTAAGACCTATGGACGCGAAGCAGGTACAGGAACGCGTAATTCAACTCACCAACGACTTGAATTACTACAATTATATGTATTATCAGAAGGATACTTCCCTTGTTTCCGATTTCGAATTTGATCAGATGCTGGAAGAACTGACCCGGCTGGAAAATAAGTTTCCTCAATTCAGGCAGGAAGATTCTCCCACACTCCGGGTTGGCGGTACGATCACCAAGGAATTTCCAACGATAATACATAAATATCCGATGCTTTCACTCGGTAATACCTATTCGGAACAGGAACTAGCCGAGTTTGACGAACGAGTCAGAAAAACCATCGGAAGTCAATATGAATATATTTGTGAGCAAAAATACGATGGAGTGGCTATCAGTCTCACGTACATCGACGGCGTACTGAAAACCGCGGCCACCAGAGGAGATGGCGTCAGGGGAGACGACGTAACAGCCAACGCGCGAACCATTAAAAGTATTCCATTAAAAATTCATGCTCAAGGCTATCCCAAAGTTTTTGAAGCGCGGGGCGAGGTTTTTCTTCCCAATGATATCTTTATTCAAATCAACAAAGACCGTCAGGCCAATGGCGAACAATTATTGGCAAATCCCCGAAACGCCGCGTCGGGTACCCTCAAAATGCAGGACTCCTCCATAGTCGCCCAACGTCAACTGGATTGCTACATCTATGGACTCTATGGTGAGAATTTGTCCATACAAAGTCATCAGGAAGCCTTGGCCGCGTTAAAGGAATGGGGATTCAACGTGCCTCAGCATTACGCGTTATGCCAAGATATCGGGGAAGTTTTCGCTTATATACACCAGTGGGAAAACCGGCGTTTCGACCTGCCTGTAAGTACCGACGGAATCGTTGTTAAGGTCAACGCTTATCATCAGCAGGCGGAACTGGGCTATACCGCCAAAAGTCCGCGTTGGGCCATTTCCTATAAATTCAAGGCGGAAACCGCGTACAGTCAGCTCCTGTCTATCAGCTATCAGGTGGGAAGGACAGGCGCGGTCACTCCTGTAGCCAACCTTCAACCGGTATCACTCGCGGGAACCATCGTAAAGCGCGCTTCATTGCACAACGCTAACGAAATCGAAAGACTGGGATTGCGTATCAACGATGTTGTAATGGTTGAGAAGGGAGGAGAGATTATTCCCAAAATCACGGGAGTCGATACCAGCAGACGGCCTGCCGAAAGCCAGCCAATACAATATATCAACCAGTGTCCTGAATGCCAAACTCCCTTGCTCCGGCATGAAGGAGAAGCGGTCCATTACTGTCCAAATGAACGAGGATGTCCACCACAGATCAAAGGCCGGATAGAGCATTTTATACAGCGCAAAGCGCTCAATGTAGAAGGGCTCGGCCCGGAAACGATCGAACAACTATACGATAAGGGATTGATCAAAGATCCCGCGGATCTGTACGACCTGCGACTTGAAACACTTCTGGAGCTTGAGCGGTTTGGCAAAAAATCAGCGGACAACCTCTTAAAAAGTCTGGAGAACTCCAAGAACATCCCTTTCCGTCAGGTATTGTTTGGTCTTGGAATTCGTTTTGTGGGCGTCACTGTCGCTGAAAAACTGGCGACTTACTTCCATTCCATAGACGCCATCAGCCAGGCTTCCTTTGAAGAGTTACTGGCTGTGCCTGAAATAGGTGAAAAAATAGCCTATAGCATTGTCAATTACTTTACCAGCCAACAGCATCAGGAGTTTATCTACCGGCTTAAAAACGCCGGATTGCAGTTTTCTCAGGAAGAAACGACAACGGCGCTAGAAAGCACTAAATTTGAAGGAAAAACGTTTGTCCTATCAGGAGTATTTCATTCTTTCGGAAGAGAAGAACTTAAAGATACAATCGAAAAGAATGGCGGTAAAGTGGTATCATCCATATCGGGCAAACTCAACTATCTTGTAGCCGGAGACAATATGGGCCCCGCCAAACTTGAAAAAGCGACCAAACTAGGGACGCGCGTTCTCTCGGAAGACGAGTTTCTAAAAATGCTGGAGGATCAGACATGAGGAAAACGTTTCTTTGGCTCCGGACACTGATCGCGTTCGGCAAAAAAAAAGAGGCGGGCCATAAACCGTTTAACAAGGCGAAAAAAATCGGCATTCTGCTATACAACCCTGACTTTTCTCAAAATGAAAATGTCAATCAATTTGTACGCTCCCTCAAAGAACTAGGCAAGGAGGTCGAGGTGCTATGTTTTTTGGATGAAGAGGTAAACCGGGTATACGACTTCCCTTATCTGGAGTTTCGCATGAACGATATTACAATCACTGGAGGCTTCCGGTCCGAAAAAATAAATAATTTTATAAAAAGCGGATTTGACTATTTATATTCTATTAATATTTCACCATTTTTGCCATTCAAAAATATTCTCGGCAGAAATCCGGGCGCTGTACGCGTAGGAAAATATTTTTCCGGAAGCGACAAGTATCTGGATATAATGATTGACCTGCAGGACAAAGCGAATCTGCGAGATTTGATTAAAAAGATGAATGAGCTTATTCCAAATTTAAGTTTTCATGATTAGCAGTTTAGAAGGTACGGGTGTAGCGTTGATCACCCCTTTCGCGGAAGATGGTTCAGTTGATTATCCGGGTCTGAAAAAGCTGTTAACCCATGTTTCTGACAATAATGCCGACTATCTCGTGGTCAATGGTACTACGGGGGAGTCCGCCACTACGGAAAAACAAGAAAAACTAAATGTCCTCTCCTTTGTAAAAAAGGAAAACGAACGAAGTTTGCCGATTGTCTTTGGCCTCGGAGGCAACAATACCAAAGAAATTGTAAAACTACTGAATGAGTTGGACTGGACCGGAGTTTCCGCTATTTTGTCCGTAAGCCCATACTACAACAAACCTTCTCAGGAAGGTCTGTATCAGCATTACAAAACATTGGCGAAAGCTTCTCCCCTTCCCATCATTCTCTATAATGTTCCTGGCAGAACAGGCTCCAACCTTACCGCGGAGACCACATTACGATTGGCGGAAGAACCGAATATCATAGGTATAAAAGAAGCTTCCGGCAATATTCTTCAAGCGTTGGAAATCAGTCAACGAGCGGGAGATGACTTTATACTGATATCGGGAGACGATCTGCTGACCCTTCCGCTGATATCTATTGGCGCCAAAGGAGTCATATCTGTTCTGGCGAACGCGTTTCCGTCCTCGTTCACTACAATGGTAAACGCGGCCCTAAAAGCGGACTTCGCGACAGCCTCCCGCATATTGAGAACATTTGTACAAATCAATCCTTGTATCTATGAAGAAGGCAACCCTGTAGGGATCAAAACGACACTTGAGTTGCTTGGCATATGCGATAGCCACGTTCGCCTGCCTTTAGTCAAAGGTAGCGACGCGCTGAAAGAAAAAATTAAAAACTGCCTTACCGAAATCGTATAGGTATACCAATCATTACCGCATAGGCGTAAAAAAAGAGGGTTGTTGATACAACCCTCTTTTTTTACGCCTTATACATCCTTGCCGCTATATGCTAATATTGGATAAGGATTTGTTATAAACTCCACTTTTTAACTTTTGAGCGACTTCCTTAAACGCGGTGATCGTGTACTGCACATCGTCAAGCGTATGAACGGACGTCGGAATAATTCTCAGCATCATGACATCCTTTGGAACCACCGGATAAATAACAATAGAACAGAAAATACCATAATTTTCCCTTAAATCGATAATCATCTGAGCCGCTTCCGCCTCTGTACCGCTAAGTATAACAGGCGTCACTACCGATTGGGTTTTTCCGATATTGAAGCCTTCCGCTTTTAATCCGCTTTGCAAGGCGGTAGCTATTTTCCAGAGATTGGCTTTAAGCTCAGGATTATTCTTCAACAATTCAAGCCTCTTTCTCAAACCTATTACCATGGGCATAGGCAATGTCTTCGCGAAAATCTGGGATCTGGTATTATAACGCAGGAATTCCAGTATTTTTTCATCGCCTGATACAAAAGCGCCTATTCCAGCCATCGATTTGGCGAAGGTTGAAAAGTACAGGTCGATTTGATCCTGAACCCCCTGCTCTTCACCCGCTCCGGCGCCGGTTTTACCCATAGTGCCAAATCCATGCGCGTCGTCGATCAAAAGTCTGAACTGGTATTTCTCCTTAAGCGCCACGATCGACTTGAGGTCTCCCATATCGCCGGCCATACCAAATACGCCTTCCGTAATAACCAAAATACCACCCTTCGTTTCTTCTACAATTTTGGTAGCCCGTTCAAGCTGTTTTTTCAGATTTTCAATATCGTTGTGAGGAAAAACGAAACGTTTGCCCTGATGCAGCCTTACTCCATCCACAATACTCGCGTGACATTCGCTATCATATACGATAACGTCATGACGATTTACCAAGGCGTCTATAATAGACATAATACCCTGATATCCATAGTTAAGAAGCATGGTATCCTCTTTCTTCACAAACTCGGAGAGTTCCGCTTCAAACTGTTCGATAATATTAGAATTACCGGACATCATTCTGGCTCCCATAGGATAAGCGAGACCATACCCTGCCGACGCGTCCGCGTCCACTTTTCTTACTTCAGGATGATTCGCGAGGCCGAGATAGTTGTTCAAACTCCAGCATAAAACTTCCTTACCCCTGAATTTCATCCTCGGGCCGATTTCTCCTTCCAGTTTTGGAAATGCGAAATAACCATGCGCGACAGATGAGTGCTTTCCAAGGGGACCTCTGTCAGTCAATAACTTTTCAAATAGATCCAAGGTATTATATTCGTTTTAGTGTTAAATATTCAAAAACTCTGCGGGCAAAGGTACATATAAATAAATTCATGTAAAAAAAGTCAAATAAAATTAAACATTTTGTCATTTATTTACGCGGGCTTTAGCGGATCATCTTCTATTATACCCACTATTCCACAGGCGACATAAATAAGAATTTCCTTTGAAAATATTTCACCTGAACCAGAGTAAACTCCTATAAAATTACTGATATATCAAAGATTTATTCTATATTTACCCGGTTGTTTTTCATTAAACGGATCAACTAATACTCTGGCTGTAAGTATTCAAAGATTCCGCCGACAAAAGAAACAGCCATAACCTACTGGCAATGTTTGCGTAAAAACAAGGATCAAACTGGTATCTGATTTGTTTAATAAATTTTGACGAATATCCATTACAACTACTATATCGGGCTAAATTTTTAATATGTTGACCATGAAAAGAGGTATTATATTTTCAGGTATTTTGCTTAGTGTATGCTGTTTTTCATCAGCCTACGCTCAAAAATCCACCAAAGGAACTCAGGAAAAAACGGAAGTGAAGACTGATCAGTTTCCGGAAATGACCAAAGGACTTGAAAAGTTCAGAAATGGCGATTTCATTGGGGCTATGCTCGCTTTTGACGAAGCGGTCCATGTCAATCCCAAGTACGCCGACGCGTATTACCAGAGAGGACTGGCAAAAATGGAGCTGGGCGACAACGAATCCGCTATGGAGGATTTTAACCAGGCGATCGAGCTGGACAATAAAAACCTGAACGCTCTTTCCAAGCGGGCTCACGCCAAAGCCAACATGGGAGATCACCGGGGAGCTATCGAAGACTTTAAACAGGTATCCCTTATCGACCCCAAAAACACGGACGCCCTCATGAATATGGGCAATTCCAAATATCTTCTGAGCGATTATCAGGGCGCTGTCGAGGATTATACCAGAGCGATCCAGACCAACATGGCTCACAACTTCGAAGCCTATTATAAAAGAGGACTCGCTAAAAGTGAATGGGGAAAATATCAGGAAGCCATCGAAGACTTTAGCAAAGTCATTGAATTGTACCCGAAATACAACTACGCGTACTTCTATAGAGCCTACGCGAAAAACCATCTAAACGACTTTCAGGGAGCCATTCAGGATTACTCCAAAGTAATCCAGTTGGACCCACTGGATCAGGAATCCTATTTCAACCGGGGAATGAGCAAATCCAGTATTCAGGATTACGCGGGCGCGATCAAAGATTTCAACAAAGCTATTGAAATTGAAGCTAAATTTGAGCAGGCGTACTACCATCGCGGTGAAGCCAAGCTGATGTCAGGCGACCTGAGAGGCGCGGAAGAAGACTTTAACACCGTCGTACAGATGCTTCCGCATAGTAAGGACGCGTATCTGAACCGAGGCCTGTTTTACTACGAAAACGGAGAAACCGCCAAGGCGATCAACGACTTCAACAAAGGGCTTGAGTTATCCAACGATCCGGATTTGTTTTACTTCAGAGGTCTCACCAAAATGGAATCAGGAGATAAAAGCGGAGCGTGCGCGGATCTCCAGAAAGCCGAAAACATGGGCCACAAAGAAGCCAAGTTTGAGTCCAAAAGACTGTGTAAAAGGAAATAACCTACGCGTTATTGACAGCTTATAATTCCATAATCCTCGCTTCCGGATCTCCAAGGAGAAAACAACTCTTGGCGGAAGCGGGGATTGTTTTTTCCGTACAAACCAAACCCACCGACGAAAGCTACCCGGAAACGATGGACGTATATCAGGTTCCGGAGTTTCTAGCCGGGAAAAAAGCGCTGGCCTTTAAAAGCGACTTATCGGCTGATCAGATTATCATCGCCGCCGATACGGTAGTAATACACGAAAAGCGGATTCTGGGCAAACCTTCCTCCAACGAAGAAGCGTTTCAAATGCTGAAAAGCCTGTCGGGACGATCCCATGAAGTCGTCACGGGAGTATGTCTGCTCAGTCTGACGCGTGAAGAACGTTTTAGCGACCTCACAACCGTATTTTTTAAATCGTTGTCTGAGGAGCAAATCAACCATTATATATCCCACTATCATCCGTATGACAAGGCGGGAGGTTATGGAATACAGGACTGGATCGGCCTTATAGGCGTCGAAAAAATATCAGGTTCCTACTTTAATGTAATGGGACTTCCCGTGCATTTAGTTTACGAAAAACTCCAGCGCCCGTAGGAAACCCGCCTATTCGGTACGCGTCGCGTTTTCCTTTCCGCGCTTTCTAGCTTAAACGATTTTCCAGGATGTTATATTCCACGGATGGAGATATCCGCTCATAGATAATATTGTACACCGCCTTGATGATCGGGAGTTCAATATTGAATTTCATGGCTAATTCATATAGACACTTAACTCCATAATAGCCTTCCGCGATCATATTCATCTCAACCAGCGCCGTTTTTACCGAATATCCTCTGCCCAGCATATTGCCCAGGGTTCTGTTACGGCTAAACTGGGAATAGGTAGTTACCAGCAGGTCCCCGTTGTAGGCCGATCGCGCTACATTTCGCTCCGTCGGATAAAACACGCTAAGCGCGTACCCCATTTCGACCAGCGCGTTGGACACGAGTACCGCCTGAAAATTGTCGCCATAGTTTAAGCCGCGAGCTATACCGCACGCTATCCCATATACATTTTTCATAACCGCGGCGTATTCGACGCCATACAAGTCAAGAGTAACCGACGTTTTGATATACCGGCAGGAAAGCAACTGAGCTACTCTAGCGGCCTCTACTTCCGATCTTCCCGCTATAGTCAGATAAGATTGTCTTTCAAGGGCGACCTCTTCGGAATGACATGGTCCGCTAATCATGCAGACCTTGTCTTCGGGAACTCCAAAGTAGGTTTCCAGATATTGACTGATCAAAAGGTTTTCTTCCGGGATCATCCCTTTTACCGCGGATACAAGCGTTTTCGACGTCAACGCGGCAGCGGACAACCCGGACATCACTTCCTTGATAAAAGCGGCGGGAATGGCTATAATGACAATTTCGGCGTCCTTGATGGTATCTTCCAGGCAAGAAGAGGCCCATACCCGACCCACGTCGATTTTTACGTCGCTCAGATACCCTGGATTATGCCGGAACTTAGTAATATGCTCCACATGACTGGTGTTTCGAATCCACCAGTTAATACTCACGCTTGTATTTTCCGATAATATCTTCACTATAGCGGTCGCCCAGCTTCCTCCTCCTATTACGGCGACACAAGTTGTATTCTTCGACATAATTTATTTAAAAAAACAAATTTAACGATCTCCGCTCAACTAAGAAAGTTTTAGTTATCACGGTTCGTTTATCACGCGTAAAAACGTAAATTTGAAACAAAGGATGTCAAACAATACCTTGTTCAGTCTTTTCGTTTTTCGTGCGCGACGAAACACTAATTATAGGTGAAGTTATCCTGAAAACCAAAAAATATACCGGAAAGCCTCCTTTACAAGGCTTTTTGCAAATGGACTACCCGACATTCAAGGAAACATTAAAGCCCTTTACCGGAGCGATTTGCGTTTTTACAGGAGCGGTATTCTTCTCAGGTAAGGCCATTCTTGTCAAACTAGGTTTAGCGGAAGGAGTAGGCGTGATGACGCTCCTCAATCTCCGCATGCTGTTTTCTTTACCCTTTTTTCTCGCGATGTTGTTTTATAAACAGGGTAAAAGCGAAAAAATCTCGATTAAGGACCATGGAACGATCATATTACTTGGCATTTGCGGATATTATCTGGCAAGTTATTTCGACTTCGCCGGCCTTCAGTATATATCCGCCAGCCTCGAACGCCTCATTGTCTTTATCTATCCCACACTGGTAGTCATATTATCCGCGTTATTTTTTAAAACCCGGATCGGAAAAAAGGAACTGATCGCTTTAGGATTGACTTATTCGGGTATTATGATCGCTTTTGTTTCAGACGCGCCGACACTATCAGCGCCTGTCGTACAAGGCAGCCTCCTTGTCTTCGCGAGCGCTTTTACGTACGCGATCTATCTGATTGGCAGCGGCCGCCTGATTCCCAAAATCGGCGCTTCCAGATTTACGGGATACGCCATGCTCGTATCTACCATAGCCGTACTCGCCCACAGCGTCGCCACGGATGACCTTAACTTGATAACAAGCGCCAAAGTATATATTATCGGTCTTCTGATGGCGATATTCTGCACGGTGATCCCCGCTATTTTATTAGCGGCTGGTATCAGGTTGATCGGCTCAGACAAAGCTTCCATAATCGGAAGTATCGGTCCGGTATCAACCATAGCGCTCGCGGCCATTTTTCTAAACGAGCATATTTCATTCGCGGAGCTTGTTGGTACATGTATGGTAATCGCGGGCGTCTTACTGGTCAGCCGGCAAAAACAGCAAGCGCTACCACCACAAAAACTCAGACAAGACTTACCTGATCCGGCTTAGTCAAGCGACTCCTGGAGCTCCGGAACAGTTTTTCATCTACCTAAACAGCGACCGGAGCGGGGATATGCGGATGTGGATCATAACCTTCCAGTGAAAAGTCTTCAAAGGTAAAATCAAATATATTTTTGACTTCAGGATTTATTTTCATCACCGGCAAAGGCCTGGGTTCACGGCTCAATTGCAGGCGAGCCTGATCAAGATGATTCAGATAAAGATGCGTGTCGCCAAAACTATGCACAAACTCTCCCGGCTGTAAACCGGTAACCTGAGCCACCATCATGGTCAGTAACGCGTACGAAGCGATGTTGAAGGGTACTCCCAGAAACACGTCGGCGCTACGCTGATACAACTGACAGGAAAGCCGGCCATCGGCGACGTAAAACTGAAAAAAAGCATGACAGGGTGGTAAGGCCATTTTATTGACATCACTGACATTCCAGGCACTGACGATCAACCTTCTGGAATCCGGATTCTTTTTAATCTGCTCGATTACCGCTGTAATCTGATCAATGGAGCCACCCTCCCCATCCGGCCATGATCGCCACTGATAGCCATATACAGGACCAAGATCGCCATGCGCATCAGCCCACTCGTCCCATATGGAAACCTTGTTGTCCTTCAGATATTTGATGTTGGTGTCGCCTTTCAGAAACCAAAGCAGCTCATGAATAATACTTCGCGAATGGACTTTCTTTGTAGTCACCAGAGGGAAACCCTTGCTCAGATCAAAACGGGTCTGATACCCGAATACACTGATCGTTCCTGTTCCGGTACGATCTTCCTTGCGCGTTCCTTCTTTCAATACATGACTGATCAGATCCAGATACTGCTGCATAATTTCTCGTTGAACTTTACGGTTTAAATCTGAGGAAATATAAAGGTACAAAAAAAGCCTTTCATGAAGAATGAAAGGCTTTTCTAAAAATTCATAATTCCGCGCGGATTATTTTCCGCCACAGGATTTTTTAGCTTCGCCTTTTTTGCAGCAGGATTTTTCACCTGATTCATTGCCTTCCTTGCACGCTTTCTTCTTTTTCTTTCCTTTTTCCTTTCCATTCTTCTCTACCAATTGGTGTTGGGCGTTTTCTACAGAAGCATAGGACAGGCTAGACGCTCCCGCCACAAAAAACAACGAGAAAATTACACTAAAGATAACTCTTTTCATAGGATTTACTTTTTGGATGTTATACTATTCTTTTTTAAGGACAAAAACAAGACCAAACTCTTTAGTAATGACACGAAAACGCTTTCGCGAACCATAATTATTTCATTTATAGAAGTAAACAAAAAAACAGGTGAATTGGTAATATATAAACATAAATACAACAACCGTGTTTTGCAATCTACAGACACTATAAACATCAACTTATCAAACAAAACAAGCTAATGAAAAAACAAGTTACACTTATCCTGGCGCTGTTTTCAACGCTTTCGACTTTTGCCGGTGATGGTCAAACCTCCAACGTAAAACAAAACGATTTGGTATATGGCGGCTTTTACATCCATCTTGGTCTTGGTCTTCCCAGTTATAAAGTAGTCGGATCCGGCAATACGGTCTCACTGGGAATTCAACCTTCACTGGAACTAGGCAACCAGTTTATGTTTCACAAAGGCGAAAATTTTGGCATAGGAATGAATGTAAGCTGGATAACCGCCGGTTTTAGCGTAAAATCCAACAAAATAAACCATAGTCTGCTGGGCGACGTCTCCACCAAGACATCTTCCCTCTACCTGAGTCTACTAAAATTTGGTCCAATGGCTACTTTCGCCACCAATACGATAGGACTCGACCTGTATGTCGATCTGACACCAACCTTATATCTCGGTACCAATCGTCTAAAGGATGTCAACATCGATATTGATCAGCGTGATGGATATACGATGACCGGACTGGCCTTTACTCCCGGTGTAAAATTCAGGCTCAAAGTGGTCACGCTTGGTTTCGAAGCGCACATTGGCAGATTACACCATGTACAGAGAGGTTCGTCTTCCGATGACGATATCGATATTGACTGGGACTACAAAGCCAATTATTTCAATCCCAGAGTATTTGTCGGTTTGAAGTTTTAAAAGTTAATTACGCCTTACGCCAAGACTAAGAAAGGCTGTCCTTTGAAAAGGTACAGCCTTTTTTTCATTACGGATTTCCCGTCAATTCCACTCCAGTTCGGCCCGCTCCCGCCAGTAATCCACAGGGCTTATTCTCAATGAGCCTAACTGTTCCATGTCTTCCGGATCAATCGCCAGATTGTCCGCCATCAGATTTGATTCCAACTGTTGGATGGTTGAAGCTCCGCTCAACACAATATTTACCCATGGCTGACGCGACACAAAGGCTATACATAAAGCGTCGGCGCCGACTTTATACTTTTCGGACAATCTATTGAGTATCTTTCTATTTTCCTCAAATTCAGAATGGGTATTTCTATCAGTAAGACGGCCATTGGCCAGAGCTTCCTTTATAATCACACCCATACCCATTCGAGAGGCTTCGACCAGAGCTTCCGTGGCCGATTGCTCCAGCGCGTTCCATGTAGCTTGCACTGATCCAAACAACAACTCCCCATCTTTCCTTATCCGCGTAGCTTTTTCAAGCGTTTCCGCCTGACCAGGGCCACTCAGTGAAAGCCCTACAACGATTCCTGTCCTTTTCAATCTCCAGAGTTCATCCAGAAGCTCCGGATTATCAAGCGCTCCGCTATCCGGAGTCGCGGAGTGAATATGATATATTCCAAGACGCTTGCCTATCCATCGATACGACTCTGGCCATTGGCGCTTCAGGTTTGACAGGCTATGTTCCTTGATCTCGTGTTTATCAGCCTGTACCTTCCAATCCGCGGTATATGTATATCCCCATTTTGAGCCAATCACCATATCATGATCGCCTTGATATGTACTCCAGCCCGATAAAAACTCTTCGGCTTTTCCATAGCTTCTGGCCACGTCAAAATAGCGTATTCCCTTACGATACGCAGCGTCCAGAACATCCCACGCGTGGTCGCGCATTACGGGCTCCGCGGTTTTATTTCTCAAATCCTCCCCATGTCCCAGATTGATATATCCCGGTCTCCCCAGAGCGGCTAATCCCAGTCCCATACGGGTAACCCTCAACGCCGTAGCGCCAAATCGCGTTCGCTTCATAACCGCGAATATAGTATTTCTTTTCTAACCCTCTCCAGCCTTGACATACGCTTGATAAGCCTTTAGAATCCTGGGGCGGAAAAGCAATAACAATATTCCCATCAGGCACACGATTACCGCGCCCAAACGAAGCGCGGACTCGACTCCGACGCGTTCCGACACCCATCCTACCTGCAAATTTCCAATAGGCGTCATGCCCAAAAACATAAGAACATACAAACTCATTACTCTACCCCGGAATTCCGGCCTGACCATACTCTGAATAGTCGTATTGATCGTCGCCGCCTGCGAAAGCAGTCCGAACCCGGAAAAAAAGAGGAGTATCATAGCCAGGCCACTATCCTTGGTGAAGGTAAAGAGAATAATCCCGATACTAAATATGCAACATCCACCGGTTATATATAAAACAGGTTTGATTTTTCCCAGGAAAGCACCCACCAGTACGGCGGCGCTCAAAGACCCGAGGCCAATCGACGAATATAAATATCCTAATCCCGTAGCGTCCATCTGAAACTTATTTTTGGCGAGTAAAGGGATGACAGTCGTAAAAGACCAACCAAAAACGGATACTATTCCCGCTAATCCAAGAAACATACTGATCACAGGATGTCTATACGCGTACGCTATCCCTTCGCTTATAGCCTTCAAGGCTCCGATAGGTTTCTGATCGAAAAGCGGATCTTTCAAACGCAGCGCTTTCAACGCGATCAACACGCCAATAAAACTCAAGCCATTTACGATAAAGGCGCCTCCGATACCAATCATGCCGATCAATAACCCCGCGATACCGGGCCCAATAACCCTCGCCGCGTTAAAAATTCCCGAGTTCAGGGCGATCGCGGAAGACAACTGCGTTTTATTTACCAGTTCGGCTACAAAAGCTTGCCGGGCCGGCGCGTCGATCGCCATAACCATTCCCAGAAGAAAGGCCATGAGGCCTATAAGCCAAACAGTCACCAAGCCGGTGAGGGTAAAAACGCCAAGCAGAAACGCCAGCGACATGGCAAGGCTCTGTGTATAAAATAAAATTTTTCGTTTGGAAAAACGATCCACGACAAGTCCCCCAAACAGGGTAAACAAAAGTGTGGGGACTGTACTAAGCGCGGTTACCAGACCTATTAAAAAAACGGAATCGGTAAGTTGAAGGATCAGCCAGCCCTGAGCGACAATTTGCAACCATGTGCCAATAAGGGATACCAGTTGACCAAAAAAATACAGCTTATAGTTTCTGCTCTGAAAAGCGGGAAAAGCGTCGGTTATTTTCCTCACCCAGCGGACAGCTCCGCTATGCTGAACATCGTTGGTTTCTTCCAGGAATTGATTATCATGAGAGTCGGAATTTTTCATTGTCTGTCATCGGAAGTTCCGTGTTTTGCTAAACTCATGAAAATAAAATGAGTTCCGCTACGGAACAAATATACCCAACCGATCAAAGTTTCTGAAGTTCCCAGGTGGGATTTCCTTTCACTCCCATGGAATCGTAAAAATCCAGAAAATGGAACTTGTAATATAACCCCTTATGATTTTTAATAATATAAGTAATTTCGGGATATACGACGTACGAATCGGTATCGAAGCTATATTCTTTCCAGTCATATCCTATAAAATCGATCGAGCCTTCCAGTCCGACACCTAAAGCGAATTCATAGTCGATATCGTCAAAGGCCATATTGGTCCTGCCTACCCAGGTATCGTTACTGTTGATCAAACAACCTGTCAGCAGATAAGGCATGACCGGAGTCATATCGGTAAACATATGCGTGTATTGGGTAAAAACAAGATCCCAGTTATCCTTCGGCGGCTCGACCGGCACCATGTTTCCCAGGTGATCCATATGGATATAATTATACAAGGGATCCTTGCATATCACGATTTCAGCACCTTCCCTATCCGCCAGTTTCCCCCAACGTATCTTATAGCCGGAAGGGCTTACTTCCATAAATTGCAATTTGGCGAAACCAAGCTTCACGCCATTCTTATCATATCCCAGGTCAATCACATGCACCTTGCCGCTTTTCCAATCGACCAGAGCGACACTATCCGGATTGCCTGAAGGCGCGTCCCAGGCCTTTCCCGTCTCAAAGCCTCCACTGCCACTAACACTCGTAAAGTCGTCCAGTCCCGTATTCCACGCGGACAACATGAGAGACGTGTTGAGCCGCGCGAGACTTCCGGTTTCTGAAGCCTCAAAAGCGAGTATCCAATCCGTTCTTTGGTTTCTGGCGACCTCCGAATTCGTCTCCAAGTCTATAAAAACCTGATATTCGTAAGAAGCGCCTAAGCTTACCGACCCAATCCGCACATCTCCGGTCGCGTGCGCCGGTACCGGCAATTCCTCCCTCATGCACGCCGGCATGCAAAACAATAGCAAAAGATTAAATAAAAATCGCCTCATTTTTTACTCACATTGACAGATAAGCGAGCGAACCACGTCCTTCCCATCCCTACCGGTACGCTACCACTCGCCACCGAGTGCGCTGTGGATTCGGTACTCGTCGAATTGACACGCCGCACATTAAACAAGTTTTTAGAACCCAGCGTCAAAGCGATTCTCTTATTCCCAAAATGACGTGTAAAGCTCACATCGGCCATACTGTAATCATCAATCTCCGTTTGGATTATAGAACCATCCTCGGCCGCCATATAAGAAGGAATTTTTCCGTTGTACTTATAGAAAAGACTCAGATCCCCAAGTTTATCAATCGTCCACATAAAACTTAGCCTGAACTCCGGAGCATAGTTGTAAGCGGGCAAACGCGAAGTGGTGGCCGTTATATTGTTGATCCGGCCGATCCAGGAAGCCCCCGCTGTCAGAATAACGTCGGCGCTCTTCCATTCTCCGTTCAGGTTAATTCCATGGGTTTTAAACCGACCAATATTGACGTAGGCATACTCCATATCACTCAAAGACAATAACTTAATCTGATTAAAGATATCATTATAAAAAAAGGTTCCCTCTATTCCGACAGACCTTATGATCTTGTTGCCGGGTCTTAGCTGAATTCCAGATTGTATATTGTGGGAATGCTCCGCCTCCAATTGGTCATTGCCTTTAATATTGTGGTTGATGTCGACAAAATCCAAATACAGCTCCTTGAGGCCCGGAGCCCGGAAACCTCTCGCGGACGAAACTCTGAATACTACATCCGATACGCGATAATGCAAATGCAATGACGGTATAAGCGGACTTTTGAAAGTTGAATTATACGCCACCCGCAAACCCGGGCGGATTGTCAGGACTTCCAAAAGTTTGTACTGCAAACTGGAAAACAACGCGACGTCGATAAGCGAACGTTCGTCGCCATCTATGCGCGCTCCTCTGAAACGCTCATAGTTTATATCATATCCTACATCAAAATTGACAGCGGACGAATCGCCAAAACTGGCATACGATCCGCGGGCCAGCCAGGCTACTATATTGGTGGTATCATGAGCATCGGCTTCGCTGGCAGGTATCTCCTCAAGTGTCGTCAGATTCTTAAAATAGGAATTTTTCACCCTGTAGTAATGGTTTCTGGCGACCATCAGATTGATACCGCCGTTTTCCCGAACGGGGACATAGTAGCTCATCGAGTGATTGTTCCGGCGACTTTTATATGTATCGTCAAAAGCCGTCTCGTAATACGCCTTCCTGGGCTCTCCTCTGTTGAGGAGAAACTCATCGAAGTAGTCAAACGCGTAGTTTAGCCTGGATTCCTTTATGGAGTAACCCGCCTTGAGGCCCACTATCCACTGTTCCTTGGGTTTCCACTGCTTGTTCCTGCTGTGATCCGCCAGTGTTTTTCGAGGTAGCTGAAAATCCGGATCACCGGAATTCCAACCGTCAAAGAAGTGTCTGGCCGCGTTGCCGGCGAGAAATATCCGGCCCTTCTTCGCTCCCAGCTTTAGCGCCTGGTTGTACGTCCCGTTACTTTCATAGTACGTGTCGCTGGTAGCTTCCAACGATCCTCTTAAATCTTTCCTGGTAATAATATTGATCACGCCCGCGAGCGCGTTTGTTCCAAAGTTTACCGCCATAGGACCCTCGATTATTTCGATTCGCTCAACTTCGTTCAGATTGAACTGAGTCAGGTCTATATTACCATCAAGCCGGCCTACTACGGGTACACCGTCAACCAGAAACTTGACGTTTTCTCCTCCGATTCCCTGCATCTTCATACTACTTCCGAGTATATTATCCTGTTCAAGCCTGATATTTAAACTATTATTCAATACCTCTCTCAAATTGACAGCGCCCATACGATCAATCGTTTGGCGATCTATGACAACGGCCTTATGCACAGCGTCGTCAATAGCGGTTTCCTTGTATTGTCCAGTGAGTATGACTGGATTCATCATAATGGGATCCGCCGACAGGAAAAAAACCCGGGAGATCGCGTCAAAAAGGGTGTCGACGACAGGCAGATACCCCATCGCCGCGATCCCGATCCGAAGAGGAAAACGCGCTTCCGAAAGAGCGCCGGATAAATCAACCACCCCTTTCTCATCGGTATAAAAGTCTTTTATAAAACCGGAATTGGAAATACTTTGAAGCTGTATATGAGCGTAGCCAACCGCCGATCGATCGGTTTTACTCCTTACCATAACAGTCTGGCCATAACCTATAGAGGCGCAAACAAGGCTCAGAACAACCGCCTGTAATAAATGCTTAAAAATTGATAAGTACATTGGTTTTGACCTATATCCGCGACAACCGGAATCTGAATGGAGTTAAGCGTATCAACGCGAAGAAAATCAGGTAACCGCGGCAGGCCTTACGGCCCGCCACAGTAAGAACACACCTAATAAGATTTAACCTTTGATAAGATATTTTTCAATTGTCTGACGAATCAGCGGAACAGTCTGATTCCTGTTGTAATTCGCCGAAGACTCTCCCTCCAGTTTGAAAAGTTGTTCGAAGAGCATTTTTTCATCCACCCTTCTCTGGAATTTCAAGGAGCTATTCGCCGCGAAAATATCAGTCCAAACAACGCGAACGTCGGCCCAGAACTTGTTGTTTTTCGCCCAATAATCGATCGCGGGCTGACAATTGTAATCTCCTTTGGTAAAGGTTTCAAATCCTTTTTCCCAACAGATCAGCTTATCGCCCGCTTCCGAACGAAAGATTTTTTCATTATCCTGTTCCAGAATCCAGTTGCCATCCTTAAAGATTTCAATATGGCTATGGCGTCTCATCACATTATAATCCATTCTGGGCTTCGTAGCCTCTCTTCTCGGAAGCGGGGCGTCGCCCGTGCCTTCCCAAAAATGTCTTCCATCGACATGCACCCATGTACCGAAACTTTCATAGCGGGGGCTATCATCCACCTGATATACTTTTTGCGTCCAGGTTCCCTTTACTTCATCGGCGGTCAGGCTTTTCTTTACCCACTCATAATTTTTATTATATAAAAACAAGTCGGTATTCTCATATAGCCAGTCCTGCCTCCAGTGCTTCACGATAAACGTATCGTTCACAACCAACAAATGCTGAAGGCTTATTTTTTTATCGGTCTCCTCCAATACAAACACATATTCGATCGCCCATTCAGACTTCCTGTCCATGTATTTGTAGGTGGTATCCGGCGCGAAGGTTTCCGCGAATTCGAAAGTAACCTTATAGCACCCGGCCATCGAGCGAATGACTTCCTTGTCCCTGATCAGCTTATTATCGGCAGCTACCGGAACCGCTACTTCGTTTGATTGGTTTTTTTTGACTTTTTTTGTCTGGGCGTACAGACCGCCGGCAGTTATACCGGCGAGCAATGTCGCCAAAATCAGCTTTTTCATGTTAATTACTTATTTGGTTTATTAGGTATGTAAAAGTTTAATAAAAACTAATGAATGATGATTTTTTGGGTAGACGCGCTCCCGGCTTTTTCAACCGTCACGATGTAGATTCCGCTTTCCAGAGAAGAAGTTTCAAGCCTGACAGGATTTGAGGAAGATTTATAATCAACGACCTGAAGCTTTTCTCCCAATAAAGAGGACAAGGTAATGGTAGCGGACTCCGACGATTCATTTTCAAAATCAAGATAGACATAACCACTAGTAGCGGGATTGGGAAACAAGCGGAAACGATAACCAGCCAAAGGAGCGGTCGTTATCGATGTCGGAGCTCCCAGAAGTTTTTCCGTCGCGAAGGAAATAGCGCCCGTAGACGAGCCTGCGAATTCTGTAAAACGCAGCTTCCAAACTTCATATTGAGGCTTATTGTCCGGACCATTCACCTGGTTTCCATTCTGGTCCAAGACAGGCACCTGGATAAAATAGACGTTTTTCTCAAGGACATATTTAAACGTACTATAGTCCAAGGTTTTCCAGTTATAACCTATCTTATTGACAGAATCTGTAAAAACCAGGTTCTCGTAATCCTTGAATGTCTCCGGATCTTCTACATCCGTAGCGACGGCCGCTTTCATCCCCTTGTTCAACAAAACACCAGTTACCTTGTATGGAATTATTCCATTGGCGGAAGGATAATCATCAATGTATCGCGTAAACAGCAAATGCCAGTCCTTCGACGCGGGTTCCAGGTCTAACTGTTCGTCGGTTTCGATGGAATAATAAGCGAAATTCTTTTCAGTGAATCCGGAAAAACCGATTACCACTTGTTTTTCATTTCCCCCATCCAGGTCCGCGTGCTTTAATGTAAACTCGAGATCGTGGGGATTATAATCCAGGATCGCCAGTTTCTTAAATTTATTATCGGATAATTTGATTATATAAAGAGAATCTCCAATGACATGGTGGTTGATACTGGAATTACTACCCATGTAATACATACCCCATGAATAATCGGAATCATTTCCAGGGTCGTCGCTCACGTTAAACGCGCCAGCGCTCCATGTATAAGGAAGATTATTCAGCTTAGGCCAGTTATCGAATTCATTTTCAGCAACCGAAACCCCATCCCAGCCATCCAGGTTACTATGTGGGTAAAGCGCCAGTTCGATACCCTTACCACCATTAATATAAATGCTACCCAGATCCCTACCGCCCTTAGGACGACCAAATGCCAGATCCCAGCTCTTCAAAGCGGCTTCTTCACCCACTTCGCTTTCCAGATTATACCAAACCTGATTGATATATCCGGATCCTAAACTAAGATTATTCTCTACTTCCTGAGCGGATGATTGCCATCCCCAGCCCAGTAATCCAATAATAAGTAAAAGCTTTTTCATTTTTATTCTTTAGAATTATTCTAAATATATTTTATGTACAAATCTATTTTTTTTACTTCATAAGGCAAGATATTTTTGATAAAAAATATTAAAAAATAAATAAAATATTAACAATCAGTAGATATAGCTTTATACTATTTATTCAGAATAAAAACAAATAGTAATAAAAAATAACAATAGAGCTTGGAAATAAAGAAACAAGAAATAGAAAATGGATTTTTAAGAGAAGAATCACCGGTATACAACAAAAAACAAGTATAAAATACGCGACATATATTTTATTACTAATAGAATGTGTTCTGAACCGAGCTTTAACAAAGCGGATCGCGTCCGGGTTCTTTAGACAAAGAGGAAACAGTATGTTAACAAAGAAAATCAGTGAAAAGGAGCAATCCGCCTATATCCTGGCGGACGATGTGCGAGGGAGAAAAATTCTGTTTGTTAACCATTATATGATTGGTCATCCTGGTCCCGACAACTCATGGGTACTGATAGACGCGGGTCTTCCGGGCTCGGCCAAGCGTGTGCAAAACGAGGCGGAAGAGCTATTCGGGGTAAATAATCCCCCGCGGGCGATTTTGCTGACTCATGGGCATTTTGACCATACGGGAGCGCTTCCAGAGCTTTTGAAAGCCTGGCCGGAAGTAGACGTATACGCTCACCCTCTGGAGCTACCCTATATTACCGGAAGAGCCACTTATCCGGATGTCGCCTTCGACGAACGGGGAAGAAGCTTTTCCTTTATGACCTGGATAATTCCTGTACGCCCTATTGATCTGGGAGGCAGAGTTTACGCGCTTCCGGTAGACGGTACTATCCCTTTTCTACCGGAATGGAAATATATTCACACTCCCGGACATTCTCCGGGACATATCTCCCTGTTTCGGGAAAAAGACCGGGTATTGATCGCGGGCGACGCCTTTACGACCACCAACCAGGATACACTCACTTCTCTATTTATCAAGAAGAAAGAAATACATGGACCTCCTTCCTTCCTGACAATCAACTGGCGTGAGGCGTATACTTCCATAAAAAAACTCGCTGGCTTAAATCCGGAAGTCGCGGGAACGGGACATGGCATACCTATACGAGGCGAAGAGTTGCAGTCTCAGCTAGACAAGCTCATCAAGATCTTTTATGAAAAAGAAATTCCGTACAAAGTTCGCTTCCCTCATTCCGACTCGGATTCCAGACAATCCGGCAAGGGCGGCAACCTTATTTGGGGAATAACGTGCCTTTTTACTTTTTCGGCCTTACTCTGGCTGATTATTCAGGGGAATACCAAAAAACGCGGAAAACAGTCCTGGTTTGCCTGAACCAGGCTGTTTTTATCCCTTCCTTTCCAAAGGCAATTTATCCCTTATATCCCTGATAGCCTCCTCCAGATCTTGTTTATAGATCACTTCCTTATCCAGAAGCAGTTCACCGATCTTTTCCAACTGTTTCTTATATGTCTGAAAAAGGTCGCTTATCTCGCGATAACAGGAGTCAATAAGTCTGCGAACTTCTTCATCAATCAGACGGGCGGTTTCCTCGCTGTATGGCTTCTGAAAACTATTTTCCTGCCTTCCACTGGAATCATAGTAGCTGACATTGCCTATTTTTTCGCCAAGTCCATAGTAAGCCACGATCGTATACGCGTGCTTGCTTACTTTTTCCAGATCATCCAGCGCTCCGGAAGTCGCTTCTCCAAATATCGTCTCTTCGGCGGCTCTTCCAGCCAGTAAAATACTGATATCGTTTTTTAATTGCCTGAGGCTTACCAATTGCATTTCTTCCGGTTTGTGCCAGGTAGATCCCAGCGATTTTCCTCTGGGAATAATACTGACTTTGACAACATCTGAAAGCCCTTTCAGAAGACAGGTAGCCAGCGCGTGTCCGGCTTCATGGAAGGCGACGATTCTTCTCTCCTGATGAGTTATAACCTTGTTTTTCTTCTCGATACCTCCGATTATCCGATCCAGCGCCTGTGAAAATTCTTCCATGCCCACCACTTTTCGTTTTTTACGAGCCGCTATCAGCGCGGCTTCGTTACAAGCGTTGGCGATATCGGCTCCCGAAAAGCCGGGAGTCTGGGCGGCCAGCATTTCCAAATCCACATTATCTTCCAGTTTAAGTTTGTTCATATGTACTTTGAAAATAGCTTTTCGCTCTTCCAGATCGGGAAGCTCCAGATATATATGGCGGTCAAAGCGGCCAGGTCTGAGCAGAGCCTGATCCAGCACATCACCCCGATTGGTCGCGGCGAGCACAATGACTCCCGAATTGGGACTAAACCCATCCATTTCCGTCAACATCTGATTGAGGGTACTCTCTCTTTCATCGTTACCGCCAAAAGCGGACGCTGATCTTCCTCTGGACCTGCCGATCGCGTCCAACTCATCGATAAATACGATACAAGGCGCCTTGTCCTTCGCTTTTTTGAATAAATCGCGCACCCGGGAAGCTCCCACACCGACAAACATCTCGACAAACTCTGATCCGGAAAGAGAGAAAAAAGGCACATTGGCCTCCCCGGCGATCGCCTTGGCAAGCAAAGTCTTGCCAGTACCAGGAGGGCCGATCAATAAAATCCCTTTGGGTATCTTCGCGCCAAGAGACGTATATCTTTCCGGTTTTTTGAGGAAATCGACCGTTTCGTGCATTTCTTCCTTCGCCTCATGCAAGCCAGCGACATCGTCAAAAGTAACATGAACTTTGCCTTGCCCCTCAAATAACTGAGCTCCGGACTGCCCAAAGGAAAAAATACCGCCACTGCCGCTTTTTCCTTTCATCCTGCTTCTGGCCCACCGCCAGAGTACAAGCAAAATAAAAAATGGCAATATCCAGATCAGCATGGTGGTAAACCAGTTTCCCCTCGCTTCGTAAACCACAGTCGTTTTCTCCTCCGGTTTCGCGCGGGCTTCTATGGCGTTCAGCTTATTCTCAAACACCTCCGGACTTCCAATATTAAAAATATACTCCGGCTCCTTCGAAGCGAAAATTCCTCCTTTTTTTTCGGAAGAATCTTTTTTCAGGTATACTTCCGCTTCTTCCTGATTAATTACCACCACTTTATCCACCTTCTTCTCCTCCACAAGACTGGCGAAACGCTTCCAGTCAATGGATTCGGTTTCATTGGACGAGTTAAAAAAGAAGAATAAGGAAAAAAGAAAAAAGCCGATAAGAAGATAATTCAAAACAACCGGAGAAAAGGAAGACTTTTCTTCATCTCTATTTTCTGAAGACCGTTTATCACTCATGTGGTCTGGTTTTATCCTGTTTGGAGACTAACCAGCCATATTGTAAAATGTTTTTCCTAACATGTAAATCAAAAAATGAGTTACTTTACATATTATTCAAACAAGATATGAAGCAATTCATTGGAGCTTTTATTTTCGCCTTTATCGCCTCGGTGGGCAACGCGCTTTTTGTATACGGAAGCAAAAAATCCGCGGATTCTTCCAACCCTTTTCTATTCACTATTTTCGCTCTGAGCGGCTGCGTCTTTCTGATGCTTCCGAGTTTTTTCTTTTTTCCCGCGCCCGAAGAAAACTACAAAAACTGGCTGCTACAGAACAAACAACCTATCCTACTCACCTCTTTCGGCCTGCTGGTGCTCTACCTCGGCTTCTACCTGCTGTATTCGAAATACGGAGCATCCTATTATACGCTATACGCGGTATTATCCATTATCACTACTTCCATCATTGTCGCTGTTGTGTTTTTTGGGGAAAAATTTAATTTTTACTTCATCCTGTCGATTTTCTTCGCCTCGCTGACCATATTATTCTTTTATCTGGGTCAACAGGATTAACAACGTGCGCCCGCTCAATTCTTCCGTCAGATACTTTCTGGTACAGAGACTCCGGATATCGAACAAAAAGGCCACTGAACTCATCTGCTCAGGTCAGGTACTGGTCAACGACCAACCCGCGTCCGTACATCAAAAAATACAGCCGGAAGACAGCATTATTGTGGGAAATGAGGAAATCCGCGCCGGAAAGAGATTCACTTACTGGAAGTATTATAAACCGAGAGGCGTAGAAACTACGCTCAACCGGGAAATACCCGACAATCTACATACTGTACTGTATCTTCCACCCGGACTGTTTCCGATAGGCCGCCTCGATAAAGAGTCGGAAGGATTGCTATTGTTTAGCGACAATGGCAGGATCTTCAACAAAACTCTGATGACGGAGCGACATGAAAAGGAGTATCTTGTGGAAGTAGATCGTAACCTAGAGCATGAGCATATCAGGCGGCTTTCTTCCGGAATAGAGATAATGGGTTATACAACCCGCCCTTGCGCGGTTGAAAAAATCGGTGACAAATCATTCAGGATTATACTGACGGAAGGAAAAAATCGCCAGATACGCCGCATGTGCTATAAGCTAAATCTGGAAGTGACGCGGCTAACCCGCGTCCGGATCATGCACATTGGCCTCGACGGGCTTTTTCCAGGCTTGCAGACCTCTCTCTCAGAGCATGAGCAAGCCCGGCTTTTGCAAACGCTGAAACTTTAAGACCGCTCCGGCCAAAGCTCAAAATTAGGAATCTTAGGCATACGCTCCACCATATCCAACACAGTCTCAGGCGGGCTGGTCAACTTGCGGGTCTGAAGGTCCATCCAGGCGCCGTCGACTTCGATAGAAGCCGCCTTATCGCCGTTTTTCTTGAAAAAATTGTGGAAAATCCGCCATCTTGAGCCATCCGGCCGAGCCGCGGCAAGAAATATGTCGATCGTAATAATTTCGTTCATGCCTACTTCCCTTAAAAAAATAGTCTCCTCCCTGAAAAGTATGGGGCCTATCTGTAAACGCCCAAATTCCTCCACTGAAAAGCCATGATCATTGAAGTAGTTTAACCGAACCTGAGCCGCGTAGTCATTGTAAGCTGAATGCTTTAAGTGCCTGTTGGCGTCTATATTAGCCCATATTACCTGAAACGACTGACTATACATATATTCTGATTTTAAACCATCGGTGGAACTCCGGATACCGCTCTAAACCGGAAAGAACTCCCGATTGTCCCGGACTACGCGTACCCGCGCTTTGTAAACAACAATTCTATATAATTGTTTTCGGAGGAACCTCCGTCAATACACCTCATGGTCAGGAATATGGTGAAAGCGCCAAAATGATCTTTTATTAAAAAAGAACGAGTTTCCCATACCAACTCGTCGCTTTGGATTCATTCGATCGGGCAAAACTACTTATTCCTACCCTGCAATACCTCAAGCACCTCGTCCAGATCTACTCCCTTGGCTTCCAGCAATACAAGATAATGGAACAACAGATCGGCCGCTTCATTTTTGAAAAGCTCCATATTTTCATCCTTCGCCTCAATAACCAGCTCTACCGCTTCTTCACCCACCTTTTGCGCCACTTTGTTGATTCCCTTGGCAAACAGGCTACTTGTATATGAACCAGCTCCCGGATTTATTCTTCGTTCTCTGATAAGATTCTTCAGATAGTCAAGAAAAAACACTTTACTCCGGTTGTCTTCATCCCAGCAAGTATCCGCCCCGGTATGACAAGTCGGTCCAACCGGCTGAGCCTTGATCAGCAGCGCGTCCTGATCGCAATCGACCTTTATTTCCTTAAGCATCAAAAAATTACCGGAAGTTTCCCCCTTTGTCCATAAACGTTTCTTTGACCGGCTATAAAATGTCAATTTTCCTTCCTCCAGCGTTTTCCGGTACGCCTTCTCGTCCATGTAGCCGAGCATCAAAACCTTATTGGTCACCCAATCCTGGACTATCGCGGGTACCAGCCCTCCATCCTTATCAAAATCTATATTCATATTCTTACAGGAATATTATGTTCTCTCAAATAATACTTTAATTCCGGAATTTCAATCTCCTTAAAGTGAAAAATACTCGCGGCGAGCGCCGCGTCCGCCTTACCGCGACCAAAGACTTCCACAAAATGTTCCATATCGCCCGCGCCTCCGGAAGCGATCACCGGAATAGACAAACTTTCCGATATCAGCGCCGTCAATTCATACGCGAATCCCGCCTTCGTTCCATCATGATCCATGCTGGTCAGCAAAATCTCTCCGGCTCCTCTTTCCTGCGCTTCTCTGGCCCAGTCAAGCGTATGAATATCCGTAGCCTGTTTTCCGCCATGCGTATGCACCCTGCTTTCCTTATCATAAAGTTTAGTGTCGATCGCCACTACCACGCACTGACTCCCAAACTCATTGGCAAGCTGGTCGATCAAGCCGGGATTCCTGACCGCGGAGGAATTAATGGAAACCTTATCCGCTCCCGCGTTGAGCAAAGCCGCGACATCCTCTACCGATCCAATGCCGCCTCCAACGGTAAATGGAATATTCAGCGTAGCGGCTACTCTGCTTACAAGTTCCACCAATGTTTTTCTCTTTTCCAGTGTAGCCGTGATATCAAGATAGACAAGCTCATCCGCTCCCTGAGCGGCGTATAGGGCGCCTAACTCCACCGGATCTCCCGCGTCTCTGAGACTTTCGAAGTTTACGCCTTTTACCGTCCGTCCATTTTTTACATCCAGACAGGGAATAATTCTTTTGGTTAACAAATCGGGTTTTTCTTTATTGTTTAAAAACGGCTTAAATCTTCCAGGCTTATCCTCCCTTCATAAAAGGCTTTGCCGACAATAGCCCCATACATGCCAGCTTCTCTCAGACTCTCAAGATCCCCGAGCGTCGCGACACCACCGCTCGCGATCAGCTTAAGCTCCGGAAAACGCTGTAATATCTCTTTATACAGAGTAAACGAAGGTCCCATCAACAGTCCGTCTTTGGCGACATCCGTGCAGATCGAGTATAAAACACCTTTGGCGATATAGTTCTCCAACAGTTCCATGACTGACAATCGCGAAGTTTCCTGCCAGCCACTCACAGCCACCTGGCCGTCTTTGGTATCCGCGCCAAGTATAATTTTTTCCGGGCCATACGCTCTCAACCAACATTCGAAGAGTCCGGGATCCTTAACCGCGACGCTTCCTCCCGTAACCTGAGCGGCGCCACAATCAAACGCCAGTTTTATATCTTCATCGGACTGAATACCACCTCCAAAGTCAATCGTAAGAGTCGTTTTCGAAGCGATGGTTTCCAACACTTTATGATTTACAATTTTCTTCTTCCTCGCGCCATCCAAATCTACCAGATGCAAACGCTCCAGACCCGCTCCCTCAAAAGCCTTGGCGACTTCGAGCGGATTTTCATTATATTGTTTTTTCTGATTGAAATCTCCCTGAGTAAGCCGGACGCACTTCCCATCAATAAGATCGATTGCCGGAATAATTTTCATGTTGGATGGTGTATTAATTCGTTAGATCTATAAAATTCCGGACAATCCGCTCTCCTACATCACCTGATTTTTCCGGATGAAACTGCACGGCGTAGAAATTGTCCTTATGCAAAGCGGAACTATAAGGCAACATGTACTCCGTTGTGGCGATCGTATAGGAACTCAGCGCGGCGTAGTAACTATGTACAAAATAAACATAGTCCTTTTCTTTCAACCCTTCAAACAATGGCCCCTTCAAGTCATATAGCTCATTCCAGCCCATATGAGGCACCTTCTGACCAGCCTCGGGAAAGCGCTTTACGTCAATCGGAAATACGCCGAGGCAATCAATATGATTTTCTTCCGAATACCTGCACATCAATTGCAACCCCAGGCAAATACCCAACACCGGCTGACGAAGTGAAGGAATAAGTCGCTCAAGGTTATTTGCTTTCAGGTATCGGATCGCCGAACTCGCTTCTCCTACTCCCGGAAAAATCACCTTGTCCGCCCCTCTCAACTCTTCTTCGTTGTCCGTGACCGTAGGCTCTATTCCAAGACGGTTGAGCGCGTATATGACCGACCTCGTATTCCCGGCGTTGTATTTTACGATAGCGACTTTCAAGAAAGTATTATTTTAGTCCGCAAGCTGCAATATTAGCCATTTTTTATTAATAGTTGGAAGACTGAATCATAATTCCGGGCAAAAAATAAGGCGGTATTTATTGTAAAATACCGCCCTTCACGTATCTGTTATTTATCCGATTCCGGCACGTCCGCGTCTCCGATCAATGATGATGCCCGCCAGGACCATGAACATGACCATGATCAAGCTCTTCCGCCGTAGCCAGTCTGACGAGTTCGACTTTTCCCTCAAAATATAGATTATGACCGGCCAGAGGATGGTTAAAGTCCATAATCAGCGCGTCCGGCTCGACCTCAAGAACCCTGCCTCTCAACATATTGCCTTCCTGATCCGTCATAGGCACCATGGAGCCTACTGGAAAATCCTCTTCGTTAAAGCTGCCATCCACTTTAAATACATCCTTGGGCAATTTTACTACCGCCTCTTCCTCGTATTCGCCATACGCGTCCTCTACCTCGATTTCCAGATTAAATATATCGCCCTGCTCCAAACCCTCGATACCGGACTCAAACTTCTCCGGCAATCCGCTCTGCCCAAAAAGTATAGTCATCGGATGATCGGATTCGACTTTTTCAATTAACTGCTTAGCTCCCTCATCGTCATTTACTTTTAACTCATAAGTCAGGGCTACTACCGTATTTTTGGCTACTTTCATCAAAAAAAAGTTATATGTTTAGAATTTACTAATAACTAAAGTAGCCAATTGTTTTAACTTTATTTCATTTTTTCAAAAAAAACTTAATTTTCGTGTTAATCTGGAGCATTATACAACAACGTCTGGATCTGCGATATACCTGGAAAATATCCCGAAACGCCAGTACCGAAAAACATAATCTTTTTGTCACCGTAAGCGACGGCTCGCATAGCGGTCAGGGTGAAATAGCGCCTAATATACGGTATGGCGAAAGTGTCGCCGACACCCTGGCCCATTTTGATCAGTTTGTACAAGACAATCCGGAGACTATAAGCTCCGTAGACGAACTGAGGGAAAGAATCAGGACTTATCCCAATTCGCTACGTTTCGGACTGGAATCCGCCTACCTGTTTTATCTTTGCCATAAACAGGGTAAAACACTTTCCAGCCTGTTAAACCTGCCTCCTCCAACCCCGATCCCGACATCCTATACTCTGCCTATTATGGAGCCCGGAGAAATCGGTCCTTTCATACGACTGCACAATCTTGACCGATTTTCCCTGCTCAAGCTAAAGGTCAATCAGGAGAACGCGGTCGAGCTTACCCGCGCTCTTTTCGCCCAATATGGAAAACCGATATGTATCGACGCCAATGAAGCGTTTAAAGATCCGGAAACTGTCACGCGGTATCTGGAAGAAGTCAGCGATATCCCTCTCTTGTTTCTCGAACAGCCGCTACCCGCTCGTGAAGAAGAAGCCGGAGTCTTTCTCAAGACCAGAAGTCCCGTACCTATATTCGCGGACGAATCCGTCACCAGTAATCCGGATATGAAAAAAATAGCCACGCAATTTCACGGTATCAACATGAAACTAATGAAAGCCGGCGGGTTTCTGCATGGAATCGATATCCTGAAAGAAGCCGGACAGCAAGGTCTTTCCACCATGATCGGCTGCATGATCGAAACGAGTCTTGGCATCAGGTCCGCCATGTACCTGACTCCCCTATGCCAATACTATGATCTTGACGGAATGTTTCTATTAAAAGATGAACCTTTTAATCTTGTCAAAGAACAAACAGGATACCTCTTTTTGTAGTTTAATGATAAGCATGTAATAGAAAAAATCCGATTTTGACAATAGTATAATGGAAAAACTTGAGAAAAAGAAAGAACTGCTTCAGGCCTGTATCGAACAACAAAAAACCAGTATTCATACAGCCCAGAAGGCAATAGCTTCTGTAAAGGAAAGTGTCGAAGAAGAAAGAAGCTCCATTGAAGACAGCATGGAATCATTCAGAGAGTCGCTCAATACGGAAAGAGATATGTATTCCAGACAAGTACAGGAGGGAATTGACGGATTGGCCGTACTAAACCGAATCAATATCGCCGAACACCATGCCGTGAAACTTGGCTCGGTAGTTAAAACCAACCTGCACAATTATTTTGTGAGTATCAGCCTTGGCGAAGTAAAAACCGGAAACGGTGAAACCTATCTGGCCATATCTACACAAAGCCCGATTTATCAAACCTTGTCCGGTAAAAAAAAGGGAGATTCATTTTCTTTCAGAAATCAGCATGTCAAGATACTTGATGTCTTTTAAAAGATTATTTATTAACCCGTAGGCAGGTAATCACCCAAATGGTTCCTGCCTTTTTTTATTTTTGGACCGCCTCCGTTATTTACATATTTTAACCTCAGGACATCGAAACTATCCGACCCCAAGCGGGTTAATATAATACAGCGCGAACAATATCCCGCGCTGAAAACCACACAAAAAAACATGAAGATGAAAATAGATACGGGAACATAAAATATAAATAAATTAATAAAAAATATAAATAAATTAGCGACAATATGGAGGTGGAACTTTTAATAGATAAAGAACAAAAAGAACAGGAACTAAATCACGTTCTTAATCAATTTTACAAGATGTTGTACGTGGACTTTGGGCTTAGAGCAGGCAAAAAAATCAAAGAGTGGTATACGATGAGTTGGGAAGAGTTTAAAGAGGAGTTGGCAAGAAACAAAGTCCGGATATCGGAAAACGCCCTCAGCGACTGGAAAACCTATTTTCATCGTGAAAAAAACAGGGTAAATCAATTATTAAGTAATTATTGACATTTCCATTCCATCAATAAAAAAGAACCATAATACAGGACACGTCTGAGATTATGGTTCTTTTTTATTCAACCGGTCATTAATTGTTCACGTTATTCATCCACGCCTCGATAAATAATTAATACATAAATGAGATAGCTGTTACCCATAAAGTGGCGTATCCCAGAAGTTCAAAAGTTCCATATGAGAGCGGTACCCACTTGGGCAACTTAACGCTCAGCATCTTATTGACCACTATGGAGACAATCGCCGCGATTCCCGCGATCGCGTAAAACATATAACTGATCCTCGGCAAAGTAAGCGTCCCGCTTGGGATTTCATCTACTATATATCCGGTAAACACTCCAAAGGCCGCCAATGTAAGCAGGGCGTGAAGCGCGCTCATTATCATTGACAGCCGTTTATTTCTCAAGGTTATTATCATCGACGCCACACCCACGACCGTCAACAAGGTACATATCAATATAACAAAAGAAATTTCCATAAATCACCCCTTTTAGTCCTTCACTCATTATTCTAACCAAAATCAGATGAAATACGTTTACTTTTTAAGATCCGCGTTGATATTCGTTAGCTTCGCTTCTTCCTTTTGAAAAGATTTGTTGATAATTACAGCGGCTCTGGCGCCTTCCGCCGCCGCGATCACTATAAGCTGCACATCCCGGGCGGCGTCTCCGGCGACATATAAGCCGGGAACGTTGGTTTGCTGAAAATCGTCCGTCTCCACCATGTTATAAGTACTGAATTCGCAACCCAGCTCTTCAGCGATGTGGGAACGCTGATACTGTTCCGTAGAAAAAAATATGGCGCTTCTGGCTATGCAAGTATCGTCTTCCAACACAATCCCTTTCAGGTATTCGTCGCCATCAAGACGGATAATTTTCTTCGTTATCACCTCGATGCCGTGCAATTGCAACTTGGTCCTGTCCTGATCGGAAACATCCTTCCCATCTGTAAACAACAACACGTCCGCGCTCCAATTGGTCAGACTGATCGCCAGGCCGACTCCGCTCTTGTGATAGCCATACGCGGCTAGCTTGCTAAAGCGGTTTTCATAACCATCGCAATAAGGACAATGAAATACACTTTTCCCATAAAGTTTTTCAAAACCAGGAATCTTAGGCAATAAGTCTTTAAGACCCGTAGCTATAAGTAATTTTTGAGAATAATATTCTTCTCCCTGCTCATCCGTCACAATAAAATTTTGCTCCTTTCGGGCGTTGACGACTTCAAGCTCCTTTATCTCCACATTATACGCGCGTACCTGCTCCTTGCTAATCCTCACCAGCTCCAGTGGATTTACTCCATCGCGCGACAAAAAACCATGGCTTTCCCGCGCCCAACGATTCCGGGGTTTGCCATGATCGAAAACCAGTACCCGCCTCAAACATCTGGCGAGTATGAGCGCGGCGTTCAGGCCAGCGGGTCCGCCTCCGACAATAATAACATCGTAAAGTTCTTTCATCTCAAAAAATCCTCATAACATTAACTACGCGGATAAGATGAATGTTAGAGGAATAAAACCGTAAAAATAGATTGACGTTTGTCAGATACCTTCAATATCGGCGACGACAAACGTGCTTCCTCCAATAAAAATAACATCCGAGGGTCCAGCGAGCGACTCCGCGTATTGTCTCGCCTCATTCACATTTTTTACCACCACCGCCTCAATACCCCTTGTTTCCTTCGCTATTCTCTTTAGTTCCTCCGCTGGCAAAGCCCGCTGTATGGAAGGCTGACAAAAAATATATACAGCCTCCTCCGGCAATAGACGCAATACTTTCTCCACATCCTTATCGGCGACCATTCCCAATATAAAAATAATCCGGTCACGCCGCGTTCGTTTCAACGCGTCGACGATCATGGCGATGCCCGCTTCATTGTGTCCGGTATCACAAATCGTCAAAGGAGCGTCGCTCAACACCTGCCAGCGTCCTTTCAATCCCGTGATCGCGGTCACATCCCTCATACCCCTTCGAAAAGCCGCTTCGTCCACCGCGAACGTCTCGCTTATCGCCTCGATAGCCGCCACCACTACCGGAATATTTTTACATTGGTAGCTCCCTTTCAAATCACATTCCAGATCCTTCCATATCAATTCATCCCCCTTATACACATTGTACATGGCGGAATACTCATCAAAAACAACTCTGTAGCAATCATCGGCGAACCGGATCGGCGCGTTTTTTCTAGCCGCCACCTGCTCAAAAACCGGCCTCGATTCACAATGGGATTCCGAGATCAGGGCTGGAGTGCCGTCTTTTATGATTTCAGCCTTTTCAGCGGCAATCTCCGCGATCGTGTTTCCCAAAAACTGTTGATGATCAAAGCTTATATTGGTAATGACACTTAGTTCAGGCAGAATAACATTTGTCGAGTCCAGTCTGCCGCCCATTCCTACTTCAATCACAGCGACATCGACTTTTTGTCTGACAAAGTAATCAAAAGCCATCGCTACCGTCATTTCGAAAAACGAAGGCTTGATTTCTTCGAGATCCGAATACATCCTATTCACAAAATCTACGACATCCTTTTCAGCGATTTCAACTCCGTCGACCCGTATCCGTTCGGTAAATTCCTTTAAATGAGGCGAGGTATACAAGCCGGTTTTATATCCCGCGGATTGCAGCGCGGCCGCCAGCATGGAAGAAACACTGCCTTTTCCATTGGTACCCGCGACATGAATGGTCTTAAACTTCTGATGGGGATCGTCCAAAACCTTCAATAGCCGATAGGTATTATCCAAGCCTTTATTAAAGGCCGCGGCGCCGACTTTCTGAAACATCGGAAGCGCCGTATACAAGTAATCCAGCGTCTGTTTATAGTTCACCCTGTAAAAATAGAGTATGGGAGCATGTATTAAAAACGGAAGCTATCAAAAAAAATCATTTCGCTATAATATCGAAACGTACTCTTCCTATATAATTAACGATATTTCTTCCTTCCGGAGAAAATGTCGTATTTCTCAACTGCTCCTTATAAAAATTCTCTACGGAAGGCGACACCGTTACTTCTTTCGTTTTGATCCACTCCACATTACCATAGTCATCCACCTTAAACTCAAACAGGATATATCCTCTTTCTTTGGAAGGATCTTTTTTGTCTGGAATTTTGTCCCAATTCCACCCGGCCATATTCAGTTTGGGACCATCGCCCCCTCCGCCTCCAGCGCCTGGAGTTCCGTACAGCGCTCTCGCGTCGACGCTTCCGCTTTCACTACCTTGATCGCCGGTCCCACCCGCTACTCCATGGCTTCCTCCCGCCGTTCCCGGTTTACCGGTATTGTTCGCGCTGCCCGAGCCTGTAGCTTTTGACGAAGGATCCGGCATTACGGCGCGGGGCTGTACGACTGGTTCCGGCTTGGGACTAACATCTTCTTTTGGCTTATTGTCTTTCGCGGGTTTATTTTCAACCGGCTTCACAGGTTTTATATCTTCGGCCACGACCGGACTTTCCAGATCGGAAGATGTGATAAAATCGTCCGGATCATTATGCTCGACAGGTTGCTCAACCACTTCATTCGCGGCTTCATGAGAGATGTCGGGCGCGGAACTGGATGAAGCTTCCCTATCCCCGTTCGGATCCGAATAAGGTTCCGGCTGAGTTTCACCCCAACCTTCATCGGAAAGTCCAAAGTTTAACTCGACACCAGGGATACCGGGATTGGGGGGATAAGGAGCTCTGTAAGCTGCAAAAATCATGAAAAGAACAAACAATAACGCGTGAATCACGATCGACACCGTAAATCCGACACGTTTGTTCTTTTGCTCGTCCTGCAGATTTTGATCCATATGCTATCCTATTAATCTTTTTGCTTGGTCGCCAATGAAATCTTGGCACCCAGGCTGTTTACAATACCCGCTACTTTCACGAGGTACTCAACCGGTACTTCCTTGTCGATATACAAAATCGCGACCGGCACCTGTAAGTCTCCTTTTTCATACCGTTCCCCCTTAAACCAACGAGCAAGCGCGACTTCTAGTTCGGCTTCCGGTATTTCCACATCATTAATATAATATTTCAGGTCTTTCGTGATCGTCACTCCCACCTTCTGCAATTCAATGACTGTCTGTTCTTTTTTGGTAGTCGGAAGATTTACAGGCAGAGCGGTTGGCGTCACCATATTGGAAGTAAGCATAAAGAATATCAACAACAGAAACACGAAGTCCGTCATTGACGCCATGCTAAATTCCGGATTAACCTTATTTTTACTCTTAAATCTGGCCATTTTCTTATTTTCCAGGCTCTTGTAGGAATTCCATAAACTCAATCGAGGTGTACTCCATCTGATGGATTATTTTCTGCACTTTACCTGTGAGATAATTATAACCTATATACGCGATCAGCCCCACAATAAGTCCGGCTACAGTCGTGATCATCGCTTCATAAATCCCGGAACTAAGTACTTTGGGACTGATGGTACCTTCATGCTGCGCGATCGCGATAAAGGCCTGTACCATACCGGATACGGTACCAAGAAAACCAATCATCGGGGCGGCGCCGGAAATCGTAGCCAGCGTATTAAGATTGCGCTCCAGCTTGAAGATCTCGATCCGACCGACATTTTCAATACTAGCTTCAATAGTCTGCAAAGGTTTGCCCAATTTTACAATGCCTTTCCGCAACATTCTGGCGAATGGCGTATTGTATTGAGCGCACAGGTTTTTGGCCGCTGATACATCGCCCTGGCTTACATAATTATGAAGCTCTTCAAGAAACCTTCCGGGGTCCCTATCCGCCTTCCTTAAAGTAAGGAAGCGCTCGACAATTAAATACACCGCCAAAATACTCAACAAAATAAGGGGAATCATAAAAATTCCCCCTTTCATAATAAGATCCAGAATCGATACGGAATCGGATTGCGGCATTCCTACTGAAGTCAATGAGTCAGCTCCGGGCTGAATAATATCAAGAAACAGATTTAAAAAGACCATACTACTATCTTATAGCGTTGCGCGATTAATTATTAGTCATTACCCAGGCGCTCTCTCCGAACTGATTTCTGTATTCGGGAAGACGGGAATAAGCCTCTTTTTTGTCCGCGAAATCCGCTACGACTACTTTATATAGACCTGTTCCGGACTTTGGCTCAAGCACATATATGTCGCATTGAGCGCAATCAAGTTGATTTCGCAGCTTGTCGGCATTGCCTTTTTTAGCGAAAGCGCCTACGACAATTGAATACGCTCCCGAAACACCCGACCGCGACTCCACCCGCTCCTCAACATCGACCGAGGACCTGGTAGATATGGCTGGCTGATCATAAATAGGAACAGGATCCGACTCTGTAACCAGATTTTTACCACCTTCAAAATTTTCGCCGGTTTCCATTTCAACGGTAAACTCCTCCTCGGTAGTATCTACCATCGCGTTTTCCGCGAAGTTTTCTTCCGATACAAGCTCATCGTTTTTTCCCTCAGTTGGCTCTTCTTCTCCTTTTACCAGCGAAGAAGGCTCGGCGGAACTAAACGCGAAAAACCTGGCGATGGCTTCGTTCTGGTCTTTCACTCCATACATGACCGCTCCCGCTCCAAGAATTACCAATAAAGGCAATAAGGCCCAGACAACCTTTGAACTATTTTTAACCGGTTTGTCGTTGGGATTATCCGAGTTTTCCATTTTCTTTTTAGCAGGTCTGTGTCTCATAATTTCTCTTTCAACAGGTTTATATAATATCTCTGGCAGTCCAAAACTTTCTTCCAGAAAATCATTACTTACAAATGGGTCAAATTCTATTTCCCGAACAGGCGTATAATAAAAACGTCCGACTCCATGAATTTCATAATAGCCATATCCCTGTAGTTTCTGGTGAATTAAGGTTACATAGTTTTCAATGTATTCATGAGCCTGAGCGACAGCTATCTTTTCTTTCTCCACAATCAGCGATACCAGCTTTTCCGAATTGGTATCCAACTGGGGATTAAACACGATCTTTTTCGCGGGTGGTTTAAACTTGTGCGTCACAGGATGAATTTCAGCGCCGGCGCGCCTGGTCACAAAGCCACCCAACCCTTTGACAGAAAAACAATCTTCTGTTTGCAACAACCGTTCTATATATACGTCAAGATTCATATCCACCCTTAAAAAGTATACGAAACACCAACCAGTACATTTGTTCCTTTAACGGGATAGTACATATAACGTTGGTAATTTTTACCTAAAATATTATTTAACTGAACAAAAGCCGAAAAAGCCTCGGAAAAGCGATAATCTACTTTGAGATTAAGGTCAAAAATATCATTCAGCTTCTCCGTAGCGCCCGATATCGGATTTCTCGCTTTCAGGCCGCTAAGATAAAAAATATCCAGATTAAAATATATTTTCTTATGCAGGTTATACGAGCCGAGCAAGGCCATGTCGAAAGTAGGACGATGCCATGGCTCCGCGACCATACCGCCAAGCTCATAGCTATACAGGTTGGCGTCCAGTCCCATTCGAAACTTTCGGGTAAACTCATAGGTAAGCGCCGCGTATATGTTGAAAATAGTAGCCTGCTCTGAATCATAGATAACTTCGAAAGCTGAGGTATCGGACATGGCGTTTACGAAGAAAGGAAGATAGCGATAGGTCTGATACGAGAGACGGGCCTGATAGGTAAGCCGTTCCAGGGCGTTGCCCTGAAGACCCGCGTAAATATCCAGGGTATTGTTGGTGTTACTCAAAGCGACTCCGTTGAGCAACCAGGGATTCTGACTAACGAAGGTTCTCCATGTATTGCGCCGCGTCTCTCCACCAATACCGGCAAAAACCATTAACTGATCCGGCAGGACATGGTAGTCTCCCCGCAAAACCGGATACAGATGGAATCGGGATCTGAAGGTCGTATCGGACGTATAGGCGGCTGTAAATCCGGCTTCAAGCTTATATCGTTCCTGAGAAAATACAACCGTAGGCCTGATCTGAAAGAAATGCCTTGCAAAGTTGTCGATATAGCTTCGCGAAGAATATGAATATTCGCCGGATAGGTTGACGGCCTTGTCATTATCTATCCGATATCCGCCTTCATAGTTTAGCAAGAACTCGTTTTCCTTGCTATCCCTGTTGTCGCCCAGATGAAAATAATTCAGGCCAACCTTGTAGTTCAGCTCCGCTTCCGGATCGGCGCTGGTAAACTTCAATCCCGCCTTAAGCAGATTGTATACCAGTTTCAAAGTATCCTCGTCTACTTCCGGCGCCAGGACCTGATCAAACCCATAATAGTTGAAGCGCTGACGTTGCCAGGACAGATCTCCGTCGACTGTTACCTTGTTCAGGAAATAACGCCCATATACACCCAGGTTGTTCACACCAGAGCGAGCGTAATCTACCGGGCCTCTGGCCGAGCTCAAATGCCGGACATGAACGCCATAGGCGTATTTATCACTACGTTTGCTATTGAAATGCCCCTCGAGGTAAGGAGTGATATAATTGCCAAAACCCGCTTTTACATAGTTGCCGTATATTTTGGACAACTCGTCCGGATTGAGCGTTCTGACTCTGATTTTCATATCAAGCTTGGACATTTCCCCCGGCACCTCCACATAGTCATATGTCTGAGCCGAAACTTCACTTTGCGGAACGTCATACGTTACTTTTTCATAGTTTCGGTTTACTTCCGGCAATTCAATACTCCGCTCCTTGGTGATGGTAAGATCCTTGTTCAGGGAAGAGCCCCTATGGTTCTGTCCAACGGAAGCAAGGGAGAGAAAAACGCCGCAAAGGACAATACATGTCTTATTCATTAGAGTCCGCCTCCTTCTTTTCTATTTGTTGGATTTGTTCAAGTTTTTCCTTAGCCTGCTTTATACTCGGCTCATGAGTCGACTTCTCAATAATCGACTGCAAGGTGGCCTTTGCCTGAAACAGTTCATCGGTCGCGATAAAGTTGTCCGCTATCAATAAAAATGATTTTGAAAGCCAGTCACTATAGGTATAAAATGAGTTGTTCAGTTCATAGAGCGTCTCCAGCGACTGCTTGTATTTCCCCTGCTCAAACAGTATAAGCGCGATCATATATTTGGCTTCGGCCGCGTTGGCGTCTTTCGCGAGATTGATGGTCGAAATAAAATAATCAATAGCTTTCTCCTTGTCTCCGGCCATATAAGCTACCTTGCCAAGATACAACGTCGCCTTGTTCGCGTCGAGGGAATACTTGCTATGATTCAACAATTGTTCGCCGTAGTATGCGACTGAATCATAAACGCCCAAATTATAGTATACTTCCATTAAAGACACCCAGGCGATCGAGCGTTCTTTAGAACTAGAGGAATTGTCTAGCAACCGCTTATACCAATCTCTGGCTTCGGCGTAATTTTCGTTTTTGTAATATATATCCGCGAGCTTTAATATGGCCCTGGTAAAATTGTCGTTCTTACCTTCATTAATGACCATTTTAAACTGCGCCAGCGCCAAGTCTTCCTTATTCGATTTCAAATAGGAATCAGCCAGATAATAACGGGCGTCTGCGTTGTTAGGACTCTCTGGATACCTGTCGATATATTCTTTCAGGGCCTGAGCGGCCCGATCATATTTTTGATTGTTGTAAAAAGACCTGGCGGCTTCATAATCTATATTGACCAGAGCCGTACCCTCAGGATTATTTTTAACAAAAGCCTCTCTGAAATACTCAAATTCTTCGGAACGATCCGTATTGCTCAGCGCGTCTTGCATACCCGCCAGCGCCTCAACCGTTATCGCGTGATTCGGGAAATCATAAATTATTCTTTTATAATCCTCTATGGCTTTTTCATAATTGCCAAGATTACGGAAAGAAATCGCTCTGAAGTTCAACGCGAACGGAACATGCGAGCTGGTTGGATAATCCGCGATCAGTTTAGAAAAAATAGAAATCGCCTCATTAAAGCCCCCATGAGTAAAAACAATTTCAGCTTTACCAAACAAGGCGTCGTCTACATACAGGGAAGAGGGAAATGAATAGATCACTTTGTCAAAATTGACGATCGCTTCATCTTCCTTGTCCTGAAACGGCAATATCACACCTTTTTTGTAATAGGCGTAATCCAGATCAGGATTTCTGGAGTCAATAGCCTTATTATAAAATCTAAGAGCTTCCGCGTAGTTTTTATTATGGGCGTACAAATCCGCCAACCTCAGTATCGCGTCGTCGTAATAGAGGCGGTCCCTTTTTTTCTCGACGCTGTTTATATATTCCCTGAAATGCTCAAGAGCCTTATCATATTTTTGCTGACTATAATAGGCGTACGCGATTCCATACCTGGACTTAACATAAAATTCATTGCCGGAGCCCGTATTCTGAAATACTCTGGCATAACTATTTACAGCCTGATCATACTCTTTCAGAATCGAATGCGCCTCCCCCTTCCAAAAAGATACCGCCAAAAACACGTCTTTGTCAATAGCGAACTGCGAAGACTTATTCAACATCTCCACCGCTCTTTCAAAATTGCCATTATTAAACTCTTCAATACCTTTAAAAAAAGTAACCCTCTGATAAGCCGTATTCAACCGGAGGCTCCTGCTTTTCAAACTCTCAATATAATTGATCGCTTCGGTATAGTTGCTGGTTTTAAGAAACGCTTCCCCCAGCAGCTCATCCGCTTCCTGAGCATGGGCGCTACCCGGGAAGTTCCGGTTAAAGTTTTTCAGGGTATTGATCGTTTCAGCAAAATTGCCCAATTCGGCGCTGACCTTCGCGTAGTTAAAAAGCGCTTCTTCCTGAATCTGCTTACTATATTCCGATTTGGCAGCCTGTTGAAAAGCCAGTAAAGCGAATTGTTTTTCGTTGATTTTGAGGTACGAAAGTCCCAGATAGTAGCTGGATACCTGACCAAGCGCGTCCTCACCCGCGGCGATCGACTTAAAATTGTTGGCCGCCTCCTCATATCTACCGTTCTGATATTGACTAAAAGCCAGCCTGTATTGCAAAGGTGGCGTCATGGCTCCACCATTTTCCTTTTCATAATTTTCAAAAAACTCACCCGCCTTCACATAATCGGCTTTCATAAAATGCGCCTCCGCGATCAGCATGTACAATTCCGCTTTCTCCCTGATATCATTCCTTTGGACGCTTTTTTCGGCATACTCGATCAACCGGTCGTTTTCACCCTGCTGATAATACACATTGGCTACCAGATAGGGCACCACCGCCGCGTAACCTTCATTTTGCTCCGCTTTCAACAGGTCCGCCAGCGCTTCTTCATACAAACCATTCTTCAACTCTATATAGCCGGCATAATAGCTGGCCGCGTATGTATACTTGTGATCCCTACGCTTTATCTTGTTGAAGTACTCGTAAGCCGCGTCAAAATCCTTCTGGCTAAAATACGCGTACCCAAGCTTAAAGCTCGCCTCCATTCTCTGTTCCTCTGAAAGCGAAGCTTCATTCGCTTTCTTTAAATAATCAATTGTTTTCTGATATTGCCTGTTGTTGTAGAAGAAATTGCCCAACTCAAAATAGGCCAAAGCCGCCTTGCTGTGCCAGGGATATTTCCGAATAAACTCCTTAAACAGGAGTTCGGCGTCAGGATTAAAAAGATTCAAAGCGCAGTACGCTATATAATAGTCCGCGTCGGCCCCTCGGATATCCTGCCTTTGGTCGCTCCTTTTTACCGCGGTCAGGTATTCCTCAAACGATTTACGAGCCGCGGAATATTTTTCCCGATCCAACAACTCCATGGAAGCCCTAAAAAGGCGCTCAGTATCCTGACTTTCGATCAGGCTATTTTGCGCGCCGGCTCCATATACGCACAGAATAAAAAAGGAAAACAACAATGTCAGCCTCATAATAAAGTAATTCTTGATATCTGTCAACACTCGCGATAAATGGAAATTCGTATTAAATAACAGGAAAATTCCGCTAAAAAATATAACAATAATAAACTTTTTTAATATCGATTTACAAAAGCAAATCCTCCAGAAGTGAACGTGCGCTCATAATCAATGTAATATTTTAAATATTAATTCTTTAAGAATCTGTCCTTCCGTGGTAGCGGCGTTATCGACTCCCTTGGATCGAAGATCCGCTTGCCTGAGCAAGCCAATAATATAGATCACCTTCTGAATCGGATAGGCGGACGCCGCCTTGGTATAATCTTTTACAAAATACGGATTTACCTGCAACCGCTTGACCAAAGTCGCTTCCGACTTATTTTCCGCGGTATGGACAAGTATAAGCTTGCTAAAAAATCCAAATAAAACGGTTATGATAGGAATAAGCGGATTATTCTTCGGGTTGGCCTCAAAGTAATTGATGATCTTATTGGCTTTGACTACGTCTTTTTGAATCAGAGCTTTCTGTAATTCAAACACATTATACTCCCTGCTGATCCCTACATACTTTTCAATCATTTCCTCATTTACATCCATACCTTTGGAAATGTTGATCAGCAATTTATCGGTTTCATTGGCGAGACGACTCAGGTCGTTTCCTATGGACTCGGCGATAATGGAAGCCGCCCGGGGATTGATCTTAAAACCTTTTTGCCTGAAATAGCTTTCCACCCACTCCGGAATCTGATTGTCGTACAACTTTTTAGTAGTTACCAACACCGCGCTCTTATCAAGCGTTTTCCCCAACGCTTTTCTTCCATCCAGTGTCTTGTACTTATGGCAGAATACCAATACGGTAGATGGCAGCGGATTTTTGAGATACGCTTCCAACATCCGGTCTCCGGCCTCTTTTCCCAGATCCGGTATTTCCTGAGCTTCTTTTACAATGACCACCTGACGCTCGGACATCATCGGAAATCGCCGGGCATTGTTCAAGACCACATTCATTGGAGCGTCTTTACCATATAAAATGGTCTGATTAAAGCCTTTTTCCGTATCCGTAAGACAATTCGCCTCAATATAATCGGCGATCAGATCAATATAATAGGGTTCGTCTCCCTGAAGAAAATATACAGGCGCGTATTGACTGTTCTTTAACTCCTGTAATACTTTTTCCGGACTTACTGCCACAATTCGCTAATTTTATTCATTTGACGCTTAATCCATCAAAGTTGCTAAAAACACTTTTAATAATCAACTAATGACAAAAGCCTCCATCATCCTGATCTCGCCATATGCCCCTCAAGTATGAGTTAAGGCGAATTAAAACAAAATCAATCTAAGAAACGCGGAAAATAAAAACAACAGCGTCAATAGCTTTTACACGAGAGGAAAAGTCCCGAAATGTGATCGATAATCTTGTAACGATTCATTCGGGTTTATTTTTTTATATTTCTATTTTTGCAAAAATATAGCGATTGATACTGATGAAGAATTTTGTTGAAGAACTGAAATGGCGGGGAATGATTCACGACATTATGCCCGGAACGGAAGAGCAGCTCACCAAGGAAATTACCGCTGGCTATGTCGGATTCGACCCTACCGCGTCTTCGCTGACTATCGGCAACCTGGTCACCATCATGCTTCTTGTACACTTTCAAAAAGCGGGACACAAACCATACGCTCTCATAGGCGGAGCTACCGGTCTGATTGGCGACCCCTCCGGAAAATCGGAAGAACGCAACATGCTGTCGGAAGAGACGCTGCTGCACAATCAGGCTTGCATCAAAAAGCAGCTTGAGAAGTTTCTGAGCTTCGACTCCGGCGATACAGCCGCCGAAATCGTCAACAACTACGACTGGTTTAAGGACATTGGTTTTATTAGCTTTCTGCGGGATGTAGGCAAACACCTTACCGTAAACTACATGATGTCCAAGGACTCCGTTAAGAGAAGACTGGAAACCGGGATCAGTTTTACAGAGTTTTCCTATCAGCTCCTTCAGGGATATGACTACCACTACCTCCACAAAAATAAAGGAATCAAACTCCAAATGGGTGGTTCCGACCAATGGGGCAATATCACCGCGGGTACGGAGCTTATACGAAGACTTGGCGGTGAGGAAGCCTTCGCGCTAACCTGTCCGCTGATCACCAAAGCGGATGGAACAAAGTTTGGAAAATCCGCCGGCCAGAACATCTGGCTTGATCCGGAAATGACGACTCCTTATCAGTTCTATCAGTTCTGGCTAAACGCCGCTGATGAGGACGCGGCCAAATGGATACGCGTGTTCACTCTGTTGTCCAGAGAAGAAATCGAAGCGCTCGAAAAAGAGCAAGCCGCGGCGCCACATGAAAGGCCTTTACAAAAAGCGCTGGCAAAGGATATTACCATACGGGTGCATTCGAAAGAAGACTACGAAATGGCCTTAAACGCTTCACGGATCCTGTTTGGCAAAAGCACTTCCGAAGACTTGCAGTCTATCAATGAAAAGACACTTCTTGCAATCTTTGAAGGTGTACCCCAGGTTGAGCTGAATAAGTCGGATTTTGAAACGACATACAACGTAACCGACCTTCTGTCTGTAACTACAAACTCACTGATTTGCGCGTCCAAAGGTGAAGCCCGGAAACTTATAACCGGTGGTGGCGTAAGCATCAATAAAATCAAAATTGAAAGCCCCGACCAGCCGCTTGATTTCAACCTGCTGCAAGGCAAATACATATTGGTGCAAAAAGGTAAGAAAAATTATTACCTGCTGATTATTCGCTAACAAGACAGGCCCGGGAAAACCGGGCCTCCACCATGGATGGGGAGGCGCTTACAGGATACCATACCGCTTAAGCAGCGATTCTGAGTTTTTGAGCGTATGTACAGCGTGCTCATATCCCAAACCAAAAATCTCCCGGGCGTCTCTGACGTCGAAGATCGTATAATCGCCCAGCCCCGGAGGCTCCATATATAAATCGCAATACTTGATCCGATCCTTGATATTCAGGGAAAGCATCAAATGGAAGGTACGTTCAATAACCGACCTCATACCCTCTACCTTAAACTCGCGATTGGTAGGATTGCAGTTCGCCCCAAAGATAAAGTCACAATGTCCCAGCAAAGGCTCTACCGGCATATTGTTGAGCATACCACCATCTATATACTGCTTGTCTTCAATAGTTACCGGATTAAAAATGACGGGGAGGCAGGACGAAGCCAGTATTGGCTTCAGCAAGGGACCTTCGTGAAAATACACTGTTTTCCCTTCCTTAAGATCAGTGGCTGAGATGAACAACTCGACGTTGAGTTCCTCAAATGTCTTAACAGGAAGATATATATGATATAGTTTCAGGAAACGTTCGATATCCAAAAAACCAAACCTGCTCCAGGCTGGGCGAAGATAACGGTAAAGCTTGGATTTTATCAAAGCTTCCAGAATCTGTTCCGGAGAAAGTCCTGATCCATACAGAGCTCCCACAATGGCGCCCGAGCTAACTCCTGAAATAATGGATGGCTTTATACCCCATTCGTTTAACGCTTTGAGTATACCTAAATGAGCCACACCTCTGGCTCCACCTCCGGATAGAGTAAGGCCAATTTTCATGCAAATCTTCCTTGTTTTGGGATGTTTTACTATAGGCTCAAACAAACTTTATGATTTATAAGTTTGCCTGATCTTATAATTTCTTCCTCGATTCCTTTTTCTACAAGTCACCGGAAGCGATTATCGAAAGTGTCCTGACTCCATCCTTAAGCTCAAGCGTAGCCGCTTCCACCAGAGGATCGTGTTCAAAAAACAGAATATAATTTTCCGACTCAGCCCGTTGAAGCACCCGTTCCTTCTCCTCCATTGTCAGCAAGGGACGCACGTCATAGCTCATCACATAAGGCGGTTTGACATGATGAGTGGAAGGAATAAGGTCCGCCAGATACAGCAACTGGTGATTCTTGTAACGGATAAGAGGCAACATCTGTTTCTCCGTATGTCCATCAACAAAAAGTATGTCCATAAAAGAAAACGGAGATTGAGCTCCAACGAAACGTAGCTGTCCGCTTTCGCTCAGCGGGAGCAGATTTTCCTTCAAAAAACTCGCCTTCTCTCTGGGATTCGGATTGATAGCCCAATCCCAATGAGTCTTATTGCTCCAATAGACGGCGTTCTTAAACCTTGGTATAATACGCTCTCCGCGATCATCATACCTGGTAGCGCCGCCCACATGGTCAAAATGTAAATGTGTCAAAAAAACGTCTGTGACTTCGTCGGGAGAATATCCTGCCTGACGAATCGACTTTTCCAAGCCTCCTTCCCCATGAAGATAATAATGCCTGAAAAAGTCGTTACCCTGTTTGTCGCCGATACCAGTATCGATCAGTACGAGACGATCGCCTTCCTCGACAAGCAGACAACGCATAGCCCAAGTACATAGATTTTTCTCGTCCGATGGATTCAATTTATTCCATATCGCCTTTGGCACAACCCCAAACATGGCTCCACCGTCCAGCTTGAAAAATCCGGTATCGATCGAATGAATGTTCATTAGCTGTTTTCTTCCACAAAAACACCCATAGAGGAAAATTTATTGATTCGTTGCTCAATTCGCTCCTCACAAGGAATTTTTTTCAATTCTTTGATCGTATCCAGGATTACTTTTTTCAACCGTTTGGACATGCCTACAGAATCTACGTGAGCTCCTCCCAACGGTTCTTTTATTATATTGTCGATCAATTTAAATTTCTGCATATCCTGAGCCGTAAGCTTGAGCGCTTCGGCGGCCTGCTCCTTATACTCCCAGCTCCTCCATAAGATGGACGAACAGGACTCGGGAGAAATCACCGAATACCAGGTATTTTCCAGCATCAATACACGATCGCCCACAGCTATGCCCAGAGCTCCGCCAGAAGCTCCCTCTCCTATGATAATACAGATAACCGGCACTTTGAGCATAAACATATCCCTGATATTTTTGGCGATAGCCTCAGCCTGCCCGCGCTCTTCCGCTTCCAGACCCGGAAACGCGCCAGGCGTATCGATAAGGGTCACGATGGGAAGATTAAACTTTTCAGCCATTTTCATAAGCCTCAACGCTTTTCTGTAACCATCCGGATTCGCCATACCGAAATTCCGCATTTGTCTCTGCTTCGTATTGCGACCTTTCTGATGGCCAATGATCATTACAGCCTGCCCATCAAGTTCTCCTATACCGCCAACCATCGCCTTGTCGTCTTTGACCAGACGGTCTCCGTGCAACTCTATAAAATTATCTGTAATATCATATATATAGTCAAGAGAATATGGCCGCTCCGGATGTCGGGAGAGTTGGACTCTCTGCCACCGCGTCAGATTCTGGTACGTTTCCTTTTTCAAATCTTTTATCTTTTCTTCCAAAGATTTTACAGCCTCAGATACGTCAACATCACTTTCTTTAGCAAGTTGCTTCATGTCGCCAAGCTTGGCTTCCAACTCCGCTATGGGTTTTTCAAAGTCCAAATACATGGGTAAAATAATTTAGTCCCTTAAATGTTTGCCACAAAGTTATTTCAAAATACTTTTCGACCACACCTTTTTATAATAAAAATACTACATGGAAAGAAGCGGCGATTTTTATCGAGTAAAAAACACTCACGATCAGACGGTTTTATTCTTTATTCATTTTTTTAGTAAAAAAATAACGAAGCTCGCTTGCGCCATATTATCAAAAGCTATACCTTTGCGTCACTTTAAAACAAAGAGCTACAAACGGTCTGGTAGTTCAGTTGGTTAGAATACATGCCTGTCACGCATGGGGTCGCGGGTTCGAGTCCCGTCCAGACCGCGAAAGAGGAAAAATCGAAAGGTTTTTCCTCTTTTTATTTTATAGTCCCATCCTCAAAACGACAGAAAGAACAAAACAGTACTTGTTCGCGAAGGTATCCTGATCATGCCCAGAAGTCTCCTTTCTATCTCCTTGCCCGGATACGGCTAAGTTGCGTCGGTGTAATACCTAAATAAGAGGCGATATGGTATTGAGGAATACGTTTTTCGAGCTCAGGAAACTCTATCTGAAAGCTTTCGTACCTTTCCGCTCCGCTCATCATTACCTGTTCAATTTGTTTTTTCTCCTTTTTCAAATAGAGACTTTCCGCCAATACTCTGAAAAAACTCTCCACCACCGGATATGTCCCGCCCATTCTTCGAATTGTATTATAATCCGCTTCCCAGACAAGGCAATCTGTCAGACACTGAATATTTATAGCGTTAACTCTACCGGAAATTAACGACGCGTATCCGGCAACCAGCGAATTTTCCATAAAAAAGATTTTATTATACTCGCTTCCTTCCCTATTCCTGTAAAAGGCCCTCATTACTCCCTGATTCAATAACGCGATCCTGGAACAATATTCTCCCTCCTGGGCATAATACTCGTATTTAAGCAATCGTCGCTCCGTAAAACCCTGAAGTATACCCTCCAAAAGCGCCGGAGAAAAAGGCGCTATCGCCATCAAAACATCAGACAATTCCTTCATCAAAGCAATCAAATATCATTTTTACAGGATTCACGGTCCTGAATTACTATAATATTTCACTAAATATCAATATCTAAAACTACCGGCATATTGAATGTTATTAATAAAAAAATATCTCCATAATGAGATTCAGACAGATGTACCCTACTCGCCCGGCCGATTAAAATACAAAAGCGGACGGCTCCCTAGAGGGCCGTCCGCTTTTAGTTAAGCTTATCGTTGCCGTATTATTATTTACTTTTTACAATTTTCATCACAGCGGAATATGATCCATGCTTAATATATACAAAATAAAGTCCGCTCGCGTACTTCTCACCCAGAACAACAGGGCCGGCGGCCTGTATTTTTTCAACCAACACCCCACTAATATCCGTTATGGTCAATTCCGCGCCAGATAGTTCAGCGGGCAAGGCGATCGTTATATCCGACAAAAAAGGATTGGGATAAACGGCCGGTTCCGATACAAAACGTTCTGTTTCCATATTCCGCCTAAGCGCTGGCGGTGTCGCGTTATTCGAAAAATACAGCGCGAAAGCTCCTGTTTCTTCCACCAGCACCAAGTCGCTACCATCCATATTGGCATAATAAGTACCTTCCATATTGGCGATTCCGATGGAAGAACTGATCGTAACACCGGGTGAACTGGTATTCAGGAAGTGGGAAGCGTACAAAGGTATGCTTATATACCAGTTTGGAATACCGTTGTTTGTCTGAAAAGAAAACTGGTACAAACCGTTGGCGGATAAATTCCAGTTGATGACCGTCTGAGTTACATTGCTCAGATCAGGCCCACCAGCGCCTATGGTATGCGCGTAATTGTATGTGGTATTTATAGTCGGCAAACCCGACAACCGAGGCACGTCAAAATGACTCAACAAAGAAGCGGTAGTATCCGTTAGCACGCTCACATGATCGAAATTCGCCTTTACGGGTGTCCCATCGCTGGCCCCGCTGGCGCACAAGCCGATATATACGTCCTGAATCATAGGAATATTCGTTGTTTCAAGGTATATCCAGGTCAGACCATCGTACGAGTAATAGCTTTTAAAGTCATTTCCGGTACGAATCAATTTCAACCATCGGGGCGTATGCAGTGTGTCAATTCCGGATGTACCGCCAGAGTTATGATACGACCCTCCACCGGTTGATGGACGATATTGCGGAGCGATGCCGTTCCATGGCGTCTTGACCAGCATCATATGCTTTGAATTATCGGTCAGAGTCTCCCGAATCATTATGCCCGCCTTGCTCCAGCCTTGTGGCTCGTTCATCTCCGAGACACGGGCTACTATTTCACCATCATCTCTCAGTGGCTGATAGATGTAATTAAAACGGTCGTCACCATAATATATATCGCTACCATGGCTTTCTATGCCAAATTTTCCATTTTTATACGCTCCGATTCCAGGATTGATCCCACTTCCAATATATACCTCCGACCAGGGCGAAGGCAGTTCATAGCCACTGACGCTCTTTTTGAAAAGCGCCTGAATACGCTGATCGGAAGTAACATTGGCGAATGTATAAATCGTATCAGGTGTAACAGGTACGTCATTTATATATAAATGCTCTATTTCATAACCCATATCCGGAATAATATGGAACACTTTATCTTGTCCATTCGGCGCGTTGACATATCCGGCGGGTGAAACCTTTCCATTATCGCCATAAAAAGCGAGAATCGTATTAGCTCTCGCGTTTACCTTAAAGCTTACAGTATCTCCAGGTCCGCTTATATCAGTAATAATAAGGCCCGTCTGATTTCCATTCCTCCATTGAAAACGGGAATACAAGGAGTCGTTAAACGCGCTCCTGACATCGTTGAACAAGTCATCGTCCCCCCGATGTTTCCGATGGCCGGCAGCCGGATTTTTCATATCATCCAGCCCATTGGACTGTACCAGCCTGATTTTAGGATAAGGCGTATACGAAGGGGTATTCAAGCCACCATCTTCATCTACATACCAGATCGCTAGCCCCTGATCCGTCACATAACCATCACCCGTCAACCCCACATAATATTTGGAATGCGTAAAGGCTTCGATCAGATAATACTCTTTGGGATTAAGCAAATTGGTATACTTAAATACCTGACCCGGATGGTTGGAAACAGCGTAATATGTCCGCGTCGGACCATCGGTGATGTCTACCACATGGTCGATCCAGCCTTTGGTATAGCGCAAACCAGCGTTGAGACGCGTTGGCGTCCCATCTGTCCCACCACTACCCATGAGGCAATAATGTCCCAGATTGGAAGCCTGGGATCCATTAACGATATAGTAATCCGTCCAGTCAAATAAACTATGACCCAATTCATGACAGATTACATTAAGCTTGGGCTGCTGAGTCGTATAGTTAATAACGGCGACATTGAGCACAGGCAATGGTACACCATCGTTGACAATGGATCCGACTCCCGATACTCCATACGCCACGCCTATACCTTTCGGACCATGGCTCAATATCGTGAAGTTCCATATCCTGTTGTCTTCCGGTCGCTTGGTAAGTCCTGTAAATCCGGCAGGATATTCACTATTAATTTTAGCGACCACATCTTGCGCGAAGACTACTCCGCCATTATAGGGCAATCCCGCGCCATGATAATAGTCAAAGTTCTTGCTCAGCGTCACCGGGATCACCAGACTCGTAATATCGACTTTTCCATTGGACTGATGATTATAGTATTCTCTTACCGAGCCATTGTTTCCCCACGCGGAGAAGCCGGTACTTTGGTTCATCATGGACGAGATAGTATCCAATCCCGCTGTAAAATCATAGTCCGCGTAACTTACTACGACAGTCAGACCTTTGATCACCGTAGTTTGCGCCTTTAAAGTCGGAAATATCAAGAAACTTCCAAGCAACGCTATTAAAAAGTTGAATTTTTTCATAATAATTGATTTAAAAATTGAAAATAATCGCTTGCAAGCTCCAATATTACGAGTACCCGAAGCATGAGCCTGGACCATCGTTCGACATATGACTATATTGGTCGCGCAAACTTAAAAACGCGGATAAGCAAAAAAATTATACTATGTAGATTGAAAAAAGAAAAATATTATTAAGACGATACCGCGTTATCCTTCTGATAGGGAATACGGATCAGAATCTGGTATCCCGGCGACTTCCGCGCGCCTCCAATTTTATTTCCATATATTTCAAAAATCCACTTCATCTCTGTCCAATACATCCTGAATAGAAGCGTCCTTTTTGAACACGCCGCGGACAAACGGACATTCAGGAACAATCTTCAGCGACTTTCGCCTGGCCGTGTCTATAACCTCCATCAATATTTTTTTACCGACTCCTTTTCCCGAAAAAGCCTCCTTAACTTCCGTATGATCAATCCGGATTCGCTGGTCTCCCAGCCATGTATACGTCATCACACCCGCGCGAGCGCTGTCAATAGTCGCCTCAAAATATCCATTTTTCGGGTGATTGTCCTTTTGTTTTATATTCATGGTTCGTATTCGCTTTTCATATTGAGGGTAAAGGCACAAACTCCGTTTCTCCGGGTACCTTTTCAAATCGTTGTTCCTTCCAGCGTTCCTTCGCCGCTTCAATCAGCGCCTTGTCGGAAGCGACAAAATTCCAGTATATAAACCTTTCTTCCGGAAAAACCTCCCCTCCAAATATATATATGGTCGAACCGGCTTCCATTTCAAAAGAGCAAAGCTTGCTGTCGACAGCCACAAGAATTTGTCTGGAATCAAATACCTTACCATCGCTCAGTACACTTCCTTCCAAAATATACATCGCGCTTTCACCAAATAACAGCTCGCCAAGATCCACTTTACGCCGATCGGAAGATTTTATTTCAATGAGATAAAGAGGACTATATACCGGTACCGGAGATTCCCTTTCACCCAGCGAACCAGCGATCAACCTGTAAGACAGGCCATTTTCCTCCCATTGTGGTATCGACTCCTTATCAATATGTACAAAGGTCGGGCTTGTACGCTCCCAATATATGGGCAACGCGACCCAGATTTGCAATCCATGCAGGATACCACCCTGCTCCCTCAGATAGTCCGGAGTACGCTCCGAGTGCGCGATTCCGGCCCCAGCAGTCATCCAGTTTACCTCTCCCGGCTTTATTTCGACCTCGGTCCCCAGACTGTCCCTGTGCATGATACTTCCTTCAAACAGGTATGTAAGCGTAGACAAGCCTATATGAGGATGTGGCGGCACATCAAGACCTTCGCCCTTTTGGAGATCCACGGGTCCCATATGATCGATAAACGCGAACGGACCTACCATTCTTTTATTTCTGAATGGTAAAAGCCGTCCTACCAGAAAATTTCCTATTCTGGCGGGACGCTCTTCTATAATCATGTGTATATTGGACATCTTTTCTTTTTAATACTTTTATTCAATACTTGTTCCCGCGGCGCCAAACACAGCCCGAAGACGCGCTTTATTTTTTCCAGGATTGAGGAAAAACAATGACTCATAAGTATAAATAAAAAATAATACCTTCTGATCAACAAACAGTTAATCTAATTAGAAGTATTACCGGACAACCAATCCTCTTTCAAAAAGTTATTAAATATACAAATTATGTCTTTTATATGTCCCGGACGAACTCTCACACATATGAAAATAAAGATACAGTTATTTCCCTCATCCGGTTTGGAAAACTTTTTTGCATAATATCGATCCTTGGTCCGGCTAGCCTTCTTGTTCTAAAAGTAATCGATTACAATTTATTTCTAAGGCTTTCTCCAACAGGTCAGGCTATTTTCAACCCATTTTCAGCTATTAGCTATATAATGCTGGGCTCCGCCCTATGGCTCGTAAAAGAGGACAATATTCCGACACATATCCGATGGATATCCAGATCACTGTGTATCATAGCGTTTCTCCTGGCGTCGAGCAGTATCGTTTCTTATTTTATCGATACTGAATATGACCTGACCATGAGTTTACTTAGTGATTTCCTTATCAAAACCAATAGCTATATATGGCGCTCCAGCTATACCAATATGGGTATAATCACCGGATTCGGGCTTGTTCTTTTAGCTCTTTCCATATTTTTTATCGATAACGGCAGGGACAAGTTATACCGCAATACTCAATCACTCAACTATATATCCATATTCGTCGCCTTGATAGCCATATATGGATATATATACAAGGTAAAAGCGCTCTATGAATTTATCGGTCATATTCCGATATCCCTTCACAGCGCTATTTTTTTATATCTGATGTCCTCCGCCGTCCTGTTTCTCCGGCCTTACAAAGGGACTATGAAGGATATCATCGGGCAAAATCCGACAGAAGTTTTCATGATGCGTTTTCTGGCTTTTCTGGTACCTCTCGCCATTGGCTTTGTCAAAATTAAGGGAGAAGAAAAGAAAATATTCGACCAAGACTTTGGCACCGCCATACTAGCCACCTGCACCTTTGTCATTTCCATGTCCCTGCTCGGGTGGAAATCGTCAATACAATACAAACTACAGCTAACCAAGCTCCGCCGGTTCAGAACATTAAAAAACGACAGACAGAACCTTGAACGCATATTAAACGCCTCTCAGACCTATATACAGATCGCCGACATTGAAAACAATATATTAATCTTCTCAAACGATTCAGGCCAAGGCTCATTCAGAGTCCGGGGAAAAGAGATAGAAGGAAAGAAATTCAATGAACTTATCCTTAACTCCGCTCATCCTGACGACCGAAAACCATTCATTGAACGCGGAAAGCGCTTGTCCAATCTAAAAGATGACGAATATGACGATATGGTTATCCGGATGGTGGATACGGATGGAAATACCATATGGCTATTTTCCAGAGCGATGGTCTATAAGCGCGAAAACGGCAAAGTAAAAGAGGTGCTCTTCAACGCGGTCGATATAACACGGGAAAAACTGGAAGAGAAAGAATTGAAAAAAGCGATCAAGAAAATAAAGAAAAAAAACAAAGAACTGAAAAAGGGAAGGAAAGAACTGGAGCAAGCGAATATAAATCTGGAAAATGAAATAAAGCGACATTCAGAAAGCCTTTATGAAAGTGAGAAGAGGTACCACGATTTTATCAAAAACAGCTTTGAAGGCATTATACGATATGAGCTAAAAGACAATAAAAAGCTTGACATAAACCTTGATATCGAAGAACAAATAAAAAAAATATATGAAGGTTCCGTTATCGTGGAAGCCAATGACATGGCGGTAAAAATACTGGAATATCCCGACGCGGAATCCATGATCGGAATACCAATAAGTACACATAATAAACTGTCAAAAGAAGAATTTTTCGAAATGATCAGACAGTTTATTAAGCAAGACTACGCGCTTTATGGGCTTCAGACTACTGAAATCACCCATAAAAACAACAAAGTTAAGGTTGAAAGCCATCTTATCGGCGTGATCGAAAACGAAAGGCTGGTAAGCGCCTGGGGAGTTCTCACAATAATAAAATAACAAGCTATGCAAAACGACGACGCGCTCCATATCGAAGACAAAGTCACAGTCGACGTGCTCAGCAGCATAGGCAAAGCGTTTTATATTACCGCTTTCATTATTTCCTTAAGCACTATCGTGTTGCGCGTAATCGACCTGGAGCTTCTCCGAAAAACCAGTTACGGAGGAATCGTGTTTATGAATCCTCTCTCCTCGATACTTTTTATGCTCCTGGCTATCGCCGTGGGCATTGTACAAAAAGAAGCGTCCTCGCCCCGCTCCCTTATAGTATCCAATTTTCTTTGCTATGTAGTGATTGTAATAGGGGCGCTCAAAATTATCACTTCCCTTTTAGGAGTTTCCATGATACTTGACGAGTTGCTCTTTAAGGAGCAAATAGCGCTCCCCCCAGACAGAGCCTTCGAAACCAATGTCCACACGATGGCGCCCAATACGGGGCTTACGACTGTACTAATCGCCGTTTCCATCATCCTCACCAATAAGGAAACTACTCAACTATTTAAAATCGCGCAATTTCTGGATTATTTGGTCACCCTTATAGCGCTTCTATCCATATACGGATACATCTATCGGATTGAGGATTTATATGGCTATCTGGAATCGACTCCCATATCGTTTCATTCTTCCGTATGTTCCTTTCTGTTGGCCGGAAGCGTATTGTTTCTCCGGCCCCACAGAGGCTCGATGGCTCAGCTTATCGGCGAAAATCCCATAGAAATTGTACTTATGCGTTTTTTGGCCTTGCTGATTCCCCTACTGACCGGGTTGATAAAAATATATGGAGAAAACAAGGGATGGTACGGCAAAGAATTTGGGACAGCCTTGTTCGCGGCTATTACTTTCGCCATTTCCATGATTCTATTAGGCTGGAAATCATCCATACAATCCAAGCTCCGTAGTCTGCGAAGAAAAACAGAGACGCAGATTAATCAGGAACGTGAAACTTTTCGCAGGATTCTGGATATTTCACCCACGGCCATCAGTATTGTAGACATAAAAAGCGAACTTTTCATATTCGCCAACGAAATGAACAAAAACACTTTCCGGCTCAATGATGAAAGCCTTGAAAATAAAAAATACAGCGAGGTACTGGCCGAAATTGTTCCTGAATCGGACAAAGAGCTTGTCGTAGGCCGGCTCTCACGAATCAAGAAACTTAAACCGGATCAGTACGAGGAAGTAACCTATCGTCTATATGACAAGGATGGAAAAGCAAACTGGTTTATCTCCAGAGCCTTTGGTTTTGAATACAGCCATAATGAAATGAAAAAGGCGATTATCAATCTACTCAATATCACTAAACAGAAAAAAACTCACGCTAAACTGGAAGAAAAAAAGAAAGAAATAAAACGAAAAAACGAAGAGCTGAGCAAAATCAACGACGAGCTTAAAAGCTTTTATAAGGATTTTAAAAAGAAGGTCGATGAGCGTACCCGAAAACTGGAAGAAAGTGAACAAAAATGTAAAAAGTTTTTTGAAAGAAGCTTCGAAGGGATACTTCGGTATTCAATCAAAGACATTGATTTTATCGATACTGGTCTTTCTGTTGAGGAACAAATCCAATTGATTAGAAAACATGCCTATATAGCCGAAGCGAATCAAAAACTGGCCGAGATGCATGATTACGACTCTCCGGATAAACTGACTGGCATGCCCATCACAGAGTTTCTTTCCATGAGCGATGAAGACAAAGCCAAATTAATAAAAGTCTTTATAGAGTCCGGTTACCGTTTTGAAAATCAGGAAACGGCTCACTATACCAAGGATGGACATAAAATTGATATCGTCACCAACATGATCGGCATGGTCAAAGACAACAAGCTATACGGCGCCTGGGGCACGCAGAAAAAACATGGCGATTAACGGTCGGACCTTGAATTTCCACTTTATTTATCGGGGCAATGTCTTATACATGATAAATCCGATAAAGGTAAAAATAATATTGGGAGTCCACGCGGCCAATACCGGTCCGGCTCCTCCAAATTGGGATACGGTCCGGCTCAGTACCACAAACAAAATATAGATGATGGCCAAGGCGAATCCCAACGCGATCTGTACTCCGGTACCCTGCCTGCTCTTTCTGGCCGAGACGATGACTCCGATCACCGTAAGGATAATGATCGCGAAGGGGTAAGTATACCGTTCCGTACGTTCCGTGAGATACATGGGCACTTCTTCCGAGCCCCGCTCCTTTAGCTTGGCGATGTATTCGTCAAGCTCCTCCAGGGTAAGCGTTACGTACAACAAGGGATTGAGATTGAAATCCGCTGGAGTGATCGGAATAATCGTATCCAGTTCCATCCCTTCGTAATATGTTTCACGCCCCTCTTCCTCAAATGTTCTTATCGAATAATTATTCAGGTGCCAGGCTCCCTTGTCCTGACTATATATAATCTTGGAAGCCTTCAGCTTCGAAACCAACTCGTTGCCCTGAATTTTTTCCAGGGTAAAATCATAACCACTTTCATTAGCTGAATTATAGTTTTTCATATAAATATACAGCTCCGGCGAAATCTTCATATGCAGGTCATAGGACGTAATATCCTTATGTCCTCTGAAATATTTGTCTTCAAAGTCGATACGCGTCTTATTGGCGTTGGGTATGACCCAGCCGATAAGATAAAATGTGAGCCCGGCAATTAAGAGAGAACCCAGAAAATAAGGATACAAAATCCGTAAAAAGCTCATTCCACTATTAAACATGGCGATGATTTCCGTCCTGGCCGCCAGCCTGGCGGTCACGATCACGGTCGCTATAAAGACCATGATCGGGCTCAGCATATTGGCTATATAAGGAAAAAAATTCAGGTAATAGTCGTAAAATATTTCATCGAAAGAAAGATTGTTGGAAAGGAAGTCGTCATGATTTTCCGTAAAATCTACGACGCTGACGACCACCACAAAAATCATCACGGTGAAAAAGAAGGTAACCAGAAAACTCTTAAGTATATATCGATCAAGTAGCTTCATGCGATGAATAATTATAACCTCGTAGAAAGTTTTACGACCATTTTGTCTTTCCATTCCTTAAATACGCCCTCGGCGATTTTCGCCCTGGCCTCTCCCATAAGCCAAAGGTAAAAACGAAGGTTCTGAATGCTGGCGATCTGAGCTCCCAAAATTTCTCCACTGGCTACCAGATGCCTTAGATAAGCTTTTGTATAATGGCGACTTACATAACTATCAAGTCCCGGATCAATGCAGGAAAAATCATCCTCCCATTTTTTATTCCGGATATTGACGATTCCTTCCGTCGTAAACAACATTCCATTGCGGGCGTTTCGGGTCGGCATCACACAATCAAACATATCCACTCCCAGCGCGACGCATTCCAGCAGGTTGGCCGGTGTTCCCACTCCCATCAGGTATCGGGGCCGATCGGCGGGCAAAACCGAACATACGATATCCGTCATTTCATACATCATCTCAGCGGGCTCACCTACCGACAAGCCGCCTATCGCGTTGCCCTCCGCTCCCTGTTCGGCGACAAACTCCGCCGACCGCGTTCTCAAATCTTTATAAACGCTTCCCTGAACAATCGGAAACAACATCTGGGAATAACCATACAAGCCTTCGGTTTCGTCAAAACGGGCCCGACAGCGTTTCAACCACCGGTGCGTCATCTCCATCGAATCGCGCGCGTAGCTGTATTCACAGGGATACGGAGTACATTCGTCAAACGCCATGATAATGTCGGCGCCGATAATTCGCTGAATATCCATCACATTTTCCGGACTAAAAAAATGCTTGCTCCCATCAATATGGCTCTTGAAAGTCGCTCCTTCCTCCTTGATTTTCCGGATATCCGAGAGGGAATATACCTGATAACCGCCACTGTCGGTCAGCATAGGCTTGTCCCATCCTATAAAACGGTGCAAACCGCCCGCCTTTCGCAATACCTCAAGTCCCGGGCGCAAATACAGATGATAGGTGTTTCCCAGAATAATCTGAGCTTCAATATCATCAATCAATTCTCTCTGATGTACCGCCTTCACACTTCCAGCCGTGCCGACCGGCATAAAGATAGGCGTCTGTATTGTTCCATGGTCCGTCGTCAATTCCCCCAGTCTGGCCTTGCTATTCGTATCCTTTCCTTTGATTTTAAATCGCATAATTTCTGAACCCAATTGAGTTGAAATAGTATATTGCAATATTACTGATATACTTCGAAAAAATAGATTTGATAGAGCTTATATTATTTATATTGTCCCTGTTTATTCAACTGGCGTTTCACCTGATTATTTTTTCCGGCTTGTCCCGTTATAAAGAAAAAGATGAAAGCGCCGGGGCGGAAAGCGGGGTATCCGTCATAGTCGCCGCGCGTAATGAGTTATTCAACTTAAAAAACCTTCTTCCTCAGCTTTCACGTCAGGATTATCCCCAATATGAAGTAATCGTAGTCAATGACCGTTCCTATGACGGCACGAACGAATACCTATGTTCCAACTTCATATTCCATCCGATTGTAAAGGCCATTCATATCCAGGAGGTTCCTTATCACCTTGATCCCAAAAAATACGCCCTTACCAAAGGCGTTGAAGAAGCCGAAAACGAAATTCTTCTTTTTACGGACGCGGATTGCATACCTCTCAATGAACGCTGGATTTCCGAAATGACCGCTCCGCTGCGACAAGGAAAAAAAATAGTGCTTGGCTACTCTCCTTATTTTCCGAAAAAGGGCTGGCTAAACCGACTTATCCGTTTCGAAACATTTTATACGGCGGTACAATACCTTAGCCTCGCTATCGCCGGCAACCCATACATGGGCGTAGGAAGAAACATCGCCTATACCAGATCCGTCTTTTGTAAAAACAAAGGCTTTCACGACATCGAGACCATTACCGGAGGCGACGATGATCTTTTCGTCCAGCGGGTAGCCACCAGACACAATGTGGCTATCCGGATCAACCCTTCCGCCCAGACCGTTTCCGTACCCAAAAACACCCTCGGGGAGTGGATCATTCAGAAAAAAAGACATCTGTCGGTAGGAAAATACTACAAAGCCCGGGATCGAGTGATCCTCGCTTTCCTTACTGTAAGCCATCTGCTCTTTTATCTTTCACTTTTCACGATTATACTCCGGGGCAACTGGCTTCTCATTGGATTTATCGGCTATACATTGAGAACTTTCGTTTTAATTTTTAATTTTACATTAATTTCAAGAAAGGTAAATGAGAAATTCTCTGTTATTTCATTACCTTTGCTCGACTTTCTATATATCGTAAACTATATGGTAGTTGGAATAAAAGCAGTTGTTGCCGGAAAAAGCAGATGGAAGTAAACAAGGAATTTTCAGACAAGGCAAAAAAAGATTTTCTTCTTATAGAAGCCGCGAAAAATGGTGATGAAAAGGCGTACGCTGAACTCATGCAGCGATATAAAAAACCTGTATATCACATGATTCTCAAGATGGTCCGTAATGTAGACGACGCGGATGACCTGACGATCGAAGCCTTCGCCAAGGCGTTTAAAAACCTGAAAAAATTCAACCCTGAATTTACCTTCAGCACTTGGTTGTTCCGTATCGCGACCAACAACTGTATCGACTTTATCCGGAAGAAAAAAATTGATACGATGAGCATCCATACCACTTTCAAAGACGATAGTGGCGACAATGTGGATATCGATATCAAAGACGGCAACCTCAACCCTCAAGAGGTAGCGATCAAAGCGGAAAAAATCGACATAATCCAGACAATCGTTACAAAACTCCCCGCGAAATACCAGATCCTGGTTCGATTACGATATTTTCAGGAGCTTTCCTATGAAGAAATAGCGACGGAAATCAACGCTCCGCTTGGAACAGTAAAAGCGCAGCTTCATCGCGCCAGAGAGCTTCTGTACGATCTGGTAAAAAATCGTAAAGACCAAATCTAAACAGAATTGGAAACTCTGTTACGCTACTTCCCGGACCTGACCTCCGGACAGATACGGCAATTTTCGCAACTACCCGCTCTCTATGAAAACTGGAACACGAAAATCAATGTCATTTCCAGAAAAGATATCGAGCATCTTACCGAAAGGCATATTCTGCACTCGCTAGGCATCGCCAAAGTAACGCCTTTCGCTCCCGGGACTAAAGTGCTAGACGTAGGTACAGGAGGCGGATTCCCTGGAATTCCCCTGGCAATCCTATTTCCGGAAGCTTCTTTCCATCTGGTCGACTCCATTGGCAAAAAAATCATGGTAGTCCAGGAAATAGCGCGGGCACTTGGTCTCGACAATGTGCGGGCAAGCCAGGACCGGGCCGAATCCTTAAAAAGCAGATATCATTTTGTAGTGAGCCGGGCTGTCACCCGTATTACTCCATTTTGGGGTTGGATACACAATAAATTTGAAAAAGAAAACTTTAATAAACTTCCCAACGGCGCGCTTTGTCTGAAAGGAGGCGACCTGCTGGAAGAACTATCCGAATTGCCGGCAAAATTTCAATCTTTTGAGCTTTCCCGCTATTTTGACGAAGCGTTTTTTGAAACTAAAAAAGTGATCTATATTCCTAAATTGTAATTTTACAGAAGTCATTCGAGGCCTCTCTATTTTTTGTCTTTCCATCCCATACCCCGATATCGAAAAAACCATTTCCAGTCCGCTCCGGTTAATCAAACAAGGAAGTAGATACGGCAATGTGGGGACGAAGATTGATCGCTTTGACGAGTATGCTGATCTGGGCGGGAACGACCATACCCAGCATGGCGCAGGAGGAAATACTATGTATGAATCAACAATGCTTCAAGAGCGATCGCGACGCTGAAGCCCAGCGATCCGCCCAACTCAGGGAAGATTCATTAACGATAAACCCATTCATTCTGCCTCCGCTATACTCGGCGCCGGAAACAAACGCGGAAACGGAAACACTGGAATACCTGAGTTCTCCCGCTTATTCCCAAAACAGCGACGCCTCCAAATACTTCGTTATTGTCAATAATGAAGTTCCCGCGTTTAAAAAACGCTTTATGAATGTACGCGCCTACGATATCGATTATGGGACCAATCCAGATTTCGAGAGCGTTCGTCCCAGTATAGGCGTCGACCTGTTTCCGGTAAAACCATCTATACGAGGACGGAGGATATGGAAATAAAAACGCCGGCTGAATTGACTTTCATCCGGCGCTCTCTTAACAAACTCGACTGGTTTACCGAGAGTTTACAGAATCAATGCTTGCCCGCCGATTTCTTGCAGCACTCAGGCAGCTCATCATGGGCCGCTTCGTTCATAGCCACATTACTGGTTTCATGCCCAACGTTGGCCAAAGCTTCGTGAAGCGCCAGTTCATTGGTAACCGTGGAGTCGTATGTTACAAAAAGAAGCTCCTTGCTAACATCGTAATCCGCTGAGACTACTCCCGAAACCCCGGTAACGGTAGACTCGATGCGCTTTTCGCACATTCCGCAATTCCCCCGTACATAAAATGTCTTGTCGACATTGGCGGAATCGCCGCCGCTGGAACAGGCGGTCAATGACGCTATGCCAGCAAGAAAAAAGAACTTATAAATACGTTTCATAGATCCAGAAATATTTAAAATACAACTACAAGATGCGAACAAAAGCTCATAAAATGAAATATGATGGCGAAATAATACCATATTATACCGCTTACCCCCGTTTATTTATTTTACATTCATTTATGAACCTTTAGTAAATTAAAATCAATATATTCGCGACGATCAAATACAACTCTTTGAAAAGTTTTATAATCATAGCGTTGGGTCTAAACTTATTAATCGCCGGGGTTTTTCCCATGGCAAGCAGGGAGTTTATCAAGATTCCTCAACTGATAGAACATTTTAAAGAGCATCAGTCCTGCTCCGGGGACTCCATCTCGTTTCTAGACTTTCTGGCACTGCATTACTTTACGGAACATGGCCATAGTGACCATTGCGACCTGCCTGATTTGCATCTGCACAGCGCTCCTCCCCTTTTTATACTAACCGAACCTAACGATATTTTTTGTATACAACCCTTGCCGGTAACCGTACTGGAAACAAGAGACTGGTACACGCTTCATTATCATTTTTCCCTAATCAGCAATCTGCTACAGCCACCTCAGGCCGCCTGATCAACTTCCCTTTTTCTTTAATTATTTCTTTTACTTTCTAATCAACCGATCCAATGATTGATCAGCTCATCGCCTATTGTGTGCGAAACAAAATCATTGTATTCACCGGCGTACTCATGCTCATCGCCTGGGGAATATACTCATTAAAAAATCTGGCTATTGACGCCGTACCCGACATCACCAACAACCAGGTTCAGGTCATCACTACTTCACAGACCCTTGCCGCTCAGGAAGTAGAGCAATTCATTACCTATCCGGTAGAAATCGCCCTGGCCAATATACCTGGCATAGAAGAAATCCGTTCCATTTCACGCTTTGGCCTTTCCGTGGTTACCGTTGTTTTTGAAGAAAATATGGATATCCTCAAAGCCAGACAACTCGTCAGCGAGCGGTTGCTGGTCGCCCGGGAAGCGATTCCGGAAGCGATGGGGAAGCCTGAACTAGGTCCCATTATCACCGGACTAAGTGAAATTTACCAGTATATTCTGGAACCTGCCGAAGGCTATGAAGATAAGTTTAGTCTTATGGAGCTAAGAACCATACAGGACTGGATTATAAAAAGGCAACTGCTGGGTATAGCCGGCGTAGCGGAAGTCAGCTCCTTTGGCGGCTATCTCAAAGAATACGAAGTAGCTCTTAACCCCAATAAGCTTAGAAGCTTCAATCTCACCATACCGGATGTACACGCGGCGCTGACCGGCAACAATGAAAATACTGGCTCCGCTTATATTGAAAAAAACTCGGAAGCCTATTTTATAAGAGGATTGGGGCTTGTCCGGTCGCTGGAAGACATCCGGAATATCCGCGTCGCTACACTCGAAGGACTTCCGGTACTCATCAGAGATATCGCTGAAGTTGATTATGGCTCAGCCGTACGATATGGAGCGATGACCAATGGCAGCAAAGGAGAAACCGTGGGCGGTATTGTTCTGATGCTCAAAGACGCCAACTCCAATGAAGTGAGTAAGCTCGTGGACGAAAAAATACAGAGTATACAGGCCTCTCTTCCGGAAGGAGTAAAAATTCACGTATTTCTGGATCGCTCCGATCTGATTTCAAGAGCGATCAGTACCGTCACCAAAAACCTGGTCGAAGGTGGTCTGATTGTCGTGTTCGTCCTTGTGCTGTTCCTGGGCAATCTCAGAGCAGGCCTGGTAGTAGCGTCCGTAATTCCGCTTTCCATGCTTTTCGCGCTTGGCATGATGAACCTTTCCGGTATTTCGGGCAACCTGATGAGCCTTGGCGCCATTGACTTCGGACTGATCGTAGACGGAGCGGTAATTATTGTCGAAGCTATTATTCATCGTCTGCACAACCTGAACCCGGATCGCCTCAAAAGTCGCGAAGATTTCAATAACGAGGTAATTAACGCGTCCGTAAAAATCCGAAAATCCGCGGCCTTTGGAGAACTGATTATCATGATCGTTTACCTGCCTATCCTGGCTCTGACCGGTATCGAAGGCAAGATGTTTAAGCCCATGGCCATAACCGTAACATTCGCCATTCTGGGCGCGCTGATACTCTCGATGACCTATGTACCGGCCGCGTCCAGTCTTTTTTTGAAAAGAAGCGACAAGGAAAATTTTTCAGACCGGCTTACGCGCCGGGTTATCGCCCTATATACCCCGGCCCTCAAGCGGATCCTGAAGCGCAAAACGCTGGTCTGGACTTCCGCGCTGGCGTTATTTATTAGCTCTCTTTTCGCGTTTTCAGGACTTGGAGGCGAATTTATACCCAACCTCGACGAAGGCGATTTTGCCATAGAGTTTCGCCTTACTCCGGGTTCATCACTCAGTCAGACGGTGGAAACGACCTTGAAAGCAGGCGAAATACTGGAGAAAAACTTTCCGGAAGTAAAAGATATTATCGGTAAAATCGGCACCGCCGAAATTCCTACCGACCCGATGCCTATGGAAGCGTGTGACCTGATTGTGATCCTGAAAGATAAAAGCGAATGGACCTCGGCGGAAACCAAGGACGAGCTGGCCGCGAAAATGGAAGAAAAGCTCTCTGTCTTGCCAGGAGTAGCCCTCGGTTTTATGCAACCTATACAAATGCGCTTCAATGAGCTCATGACTGGAGCCAAACAGGATATTGTCATTAAACTGTTTGGAGAAGACCTGGACATTCTTGCCGTCAACGCCGAAAAAGCCGGTAAACTTATACGGAATGTAAAGGGAATCGGTGATATCTATATTGAAAAAACCAGGGGACTTCCACAGATCATCGTCGATTATAAACGCGAAAAAATGGCGCGGTATGGTGTCGATATCGCCACTACCAATCAAATTCTTCGGACCGCCTTTGCCGGTGAACAGGCTGGTATTGTCTATGAAGAACAAAAACGCTTTGACCTGAAAATGCGCCTTGACAAAACGTACAGAAGCAGTATCGAAGACCTCAAAAATCTCTATATCCCTACCAATAACGGAGCACAAATCCCCATGAGCGAAATCGCCGATATATCGATCAGGGAAGGTCCTTCACAGATAAGCCGCGAAAGAGCTCAACGCAAGATCATTATCGGATTAAATGTACGAAACAGGGATATCAAAAATGTGGTCAACGACGTGGAAGAAATTTTAAACGCTCAGCTTAAACTCCCTGCCGGATATTTTATAGAGTACGGAGGACAATTTAAAAACCTGGAAGAAGGCCAGCAAAGACTGATGATGATCGTGCCCATCGCCTTACTGATTATTTTATTGCTTTTATATACCACATTCAACTCTGTACGACACGCTCTGCTGATCTTTACGGCCATACCGTTCGCCATAGTAGGTGGCATATTCGCTCTGGTAATCAGAGGGCTTCCCTTTAGCATATCCGCCGGGATCGGATTTATCGCCTTGTCCGGAGTCGCTGTTTTGAATGGCATTGTACTGATCGCGATCTTTAATGACCTGAAAGAACAAGGCGTAAAAGATCTGTACCAACGGGTAATCGAAGGAACCGCCATACGTCTCCGTCCGGTACTGATGACAGCGTCCGTTGCCTCTCTGGGGTTTTTGCCCATGGCTTTTTCCACCTCGGCCGGAGCCGAAGTACAAAGACCACTCGCTACTGTCGTGATCGGTGGCTTGATAACTTCTACGATTCTTACCCTGTTTGTGCTTCCTGTACTCTATATACTTTTTGAAAGAATGGATTTCAAATTCCGTACGCGGAGCGCCGCGCTTGTTCTACTTTCCTTATTAGCCTTCTCGCCTTTCAAAAGCAAAGCGCGAACCGGCAATACGGCTGATACGCTCTACCTTGAGCAGGCGATCAAAATAGCGCTTGAAAAAAATCCCGGCATTCGGGAAGCGACGCTTGAAAAAGACCGCTTGTACACACTGAAAAAAACGGCAATTAGTATTCAGCCTACGAGTGTCAGCGGAGCATATGGTCAGTTTGACAGCTTCGCCAACGACAATTCCTTTACTATTTCCCAGGATTTTGACAATCCACTGGAATATTCCACTATAGGCAGGTTGCTCAACGAAGATTACAAAGCCGGAGTATTGGCCTACGAACATGCCAGGAAACAACTCGAGAGAGACGTCAAACTAATTTATTATCAGGCCCTCGTCGCCAGGGAACGAATCCATACACTTCGGCAGCTCGATACGCTGTACAGCCAGTTTGACCAATTCGCCAAACTCAAATACGAGGTTGGTGAATCTCCATACCTGGAAATCATTTCGGCGGAAACACGACTACTCGAAATCCGAAACCGGATTTTCATAGCGGAAGCCGATTATCGCGGTTTGTATCAAAAGCTGAAAACCCTGATCGTTTATGAAGAAAACTTCGCGCTGGCGCGGGAGCCGATTGTCTATACGCCTGCCCGAAAAGATACGGCCGAATACGCCAGTCATCCGCTGATGCTGGCTGCCAGACAAAATATAAGTTCGGCGGAAGCTACCCGGAAACTGGAAACCACACGCATGTTGCCCAGCATAAATCTCGGATTCCATTCACAGACGCTACAGGGTTTCCATCCTATCAATCAGCAGGGGGATGAGGTTTACGCGGGCAAAGACACACGATTCAACAATGTTTCCGCAGGTCTTGCCATTCCGATCTGGTTTGGTCCCCAAAAGGCTCGTATCAAAGCCGCTCAGATAGGTATTTTGAAAGCAAAGGCGAACCTGGACAACGTCTCGCTGGAGATTAAAACCGCTATCACCGGGACATATGCCAACTATCAGAAATACTATGAGTCGCATACGTTTTATACCGAATCCGCCCTGCCTCAGGCGAGTAAACTTACGGAATTTTCCTATAAAGCCTATCGCGCGGGCGAAGCGGGTTATACAGAACTGTTGCAAAACATCAACGACGCCAATCAGATCAAGCTCAATTATCTGAACATTCTTGAGCAATTAAATCAAAACGCTATTCAACTCGACTATTTACTTGGAGGAAATCAATAATGAAATCGCTATATCTTACTACAATTATATTTTCATTTCTGCTCGCTCTTTTTATCGAAAGCGGGTGTCAGCCGGGCAAACACTCTCATGATGATCACGAGCATGCGCATGATCAGGGCGAATCGGAAAAAAATGATCAAAATGAATCCGAATCACATCTGACGCTGACAAAAAAACAAATCGATATCATCGGCATGCGAATCGGATTTCCCTCTCCTCAATACCTTGAAGGAATGATACCGGCCAATGGAACACTTGAGCTCCCCCCGCAAAATAAAGCGGCTGTTTCTTCCCTAGTGGGAGGATTAATCAGCAGAATATTTGTTATTCAGGGAGATAAGGTCAGCGCCGGGCAAACACTCGCTATCATCGAAAATCCGGAAATAATACAACTACAGGAAAACTACCTGAAGGCCCGCGCCGATCTGGAATACGCCCGCGATGAATTTGAACGGCAGGAAATACTGGCCGATGAAAAAGTTGTAGCGACTAAAAAGTTTCAAATGGCTCTGACGGACTATGAAAATAAAAAAACCATAGCGGCCAGCCTCGAAAGTCAACTCAGGCTGCTGGCCGTATCCATCGAAGACGTCAGAAAAGGCAAACTGGTTTCCAGTATACCTGTAAAAACTCCCATCAACGGATATATACATCGCGTCAATATCGCGACCGGATCATACGCCAGTCCTGGTATCGAACTATTTTCGGTCGTGGACAATCATCACGTGCATATAGATCTGCATATATTTGAAAAAGACGCGGATAAAGTCAAAGTAGGTCAGAAAGTCTTGTTCGGGTTCGCTGAAAAAAGCGAAAAAAACTACGAAGCCGAAATTTTCGCCGTTGGCAAAGCCTACGATGAAACGAGCAGATCCATTGGGATCCACGCCGAGATACGCGACAATAAAAGTGAACTTCTGATGCCCGGAATGTATGTTCACGCGCGTATAGTCACTGAGCAACGCCGGGTCGAAGCACTGCCGGAAGAAGCCTTTGTCATGATGGGTGAGCTCCATTATGTATACGCCCTTACCGATACGATCATAGGCGGAGATACCAACTATATATTTACCAAATTTCCGGTAAAGATGGGGATCAGCGACAATGGTTTCAGCGCTTATACCTTTATAGAACAACCATCCGCCAATTATCCATTGGCGCTAAAAGGCGCCTATTACCTGAAAGCCATGGAAATTCAAAGCCAGGGTGGGGATCCCGGGCACAGTCATTGATAGTAAAATAATAACAAGGATCATTGAGGTAATTAGACCGACTTCATTATCCTTGTTATTCTGCTCACGAGGTATTTTTATTTAAAGAACTTATTATGAAAGAAATAAAGCTTCATATTAAAAATATGGTATGTCCGAGATGCGTGCGAGTCGTCAGAGAGGAACTGGAAGCCGCCGGCTTCCGGGTTAATCAGGTATCGTTGGGAGAAGCCATCATAGAAGCCGATACCGAAAACGATCTCGAAAAAATCAGGCCGATTCTCACCAACGCGGGCTTTGAACTTATTGATGACAAGAATATCGCTCTTGTCGAAAAGATCAAAACGCTTATTATCGAAATCATCCACCATGGCAGGGAAAAGAATAATCTGAACTTTTCAGATATTATCGCCCGGGAAATAGGCAGGGATTACCATACATTAAGTACTCTTTTCTCATCTATTGAGAATACGACGATCGAAAAATACATTATTGGGCAAAAAATTGAAAAAGTGAAAGAGTTTCTGTTTTACGATGAACTCAATCTGAGCGAGATCGCCTGGCGATTGGATTACAGCAGCTCCGCGCATCTGTCGGCTCAATTCAAGCAGGTCACCGGAATGACTCCTACCCAGTTTAAGAAAAACAAGGGAAAACACTCATCCATCGATAAGTTATAGCTGACCATTGGCGCCGCTTTTAAACAATTCATTCGCGTAAAGCATTTACTATAAAAGTATGTAAATCAGATTAAGGCTTGGCGCGACTATGAAGAACAGGAATATCGCCTATGTTTTTCCCATACAAATTCTGCTGCTTCTATTCCTGAGCGATTGCTCCATCAAGAAAAACGAAAACAAGCTCAGCCGGTCCATACCAGACAATCTCAATCGGGCCGCGCCACTTAGCTTGCTCTATTATTCCTGTCCACAGCATCCTCAGATACGCCAGTACAATCCGGGCCTATGCTCCATATGCCGTTCAGACCTGATTAAAAGCGGAGCGCTGGTTCAGGAAAGCGACACTCCTGAATCACGCCATTATCCGGTATATAAAAGCTTTCATCCGGTATATATTCCATTGAACGAAATAGCTCTTTCCATCGACTCCATAAACGATTATCGGCCATATTCCCTACTGGTACGCCTATCCGGAGAATCCGCGGCCATATTCAGATCCAATCAGGTCATACGCCTGGTCGATCAGCAAAATGACAAGGAAATACTCGCCTATCTCGAGTATCAGGATAAAGGGCGGCTACAAAACCGAACCGCCAGAATTACTTTTATTTCCAGCAACAACCATGTTGGCCAGCATATAGGTGATCTGAAAATAAAAGCGTACAAAGAAGGATTGTGGGTGCCGGTCAATTGTCTGATAACTAATCATGAATCCGTAGCCGTCTTATTATACCGTGATCGTACTCACGATATTTCCATAATAAAAACAGGTATTGAATCCGGTCGATTCATCGAGGTAACGGAAGGCCTCCACCCTGGCGATACGCTACTGCTGCTCCATGAATAGTTTGAACTAATCTTCTTCCGGAAGAAAGAAATCCGGATCCGCCGTCAACATAAGAGAATCCGCCTGGAGCGAATCGACTACAGGGTCCGGACAATGTATGTCGACCGAATAACCGGAAGGTTTTGGAAAATATCCGGGACGGATATCCAGAGAGGTATCCGCGTATACTTTCTCCATAAAAATGCCGAAAATCGGCAAGGCTGTTTTAGAGCCTTCTCCCGTCGCGCTGGTCCTAAAATGGATACAGCGATCTTCTCCCCCTACCCACATTCCGGCCACCAGGTCTTTGGTCACTCCCACAAACCATCCGTCGGAGTAATTGGAGGTTGTGCCGGTTTTTCCTCCAATCTGGTTGCCCCGGAAAATATCATAGGAAAACAAAGCCTGCGAGGTGCCCCCGCGCACTTCCGTACCTCCAGCCAGCATGTAGACCATGGTATACGCCTGCTCCGGCGTCAGGGCGATCCGAGTTTCCGGATTCGCTTCATACAACACGTTGCCCTTTCTGTCTTCAACGCGGTTGATATAGTAAGGCTCAATATAAACACCGCTATTGACGAAGGCGGCGTACGCTCCCGTCAGCTCATAGACAGACACGTCGCTCGGACCAAGCGCGAGGGATGGAAAAGGCGCCAATTCACTCTGGACGCCAAGCATTTTAGCTGTCTTAATCACTTCTTCATGCCCCACCTGCTGCATAAGAGCCGCGGCCACCGTATTGATCGACCTGGCCATGGCTTCGCGCAAGGTCATATTTTCTCCTGTAAACACCCAATCCGCGTTTTTAGGAGACCAGCGCTTTTTCACTCCGTCCTCCTCATAGGTAATAGTCAAAGCCTGATCGATGATCCGGTCGCATGGCGTATATCCCTGCCTGATGGCGGCCGCGTACATCAATGGCTTGAAGGCCGATCCAGGCTGCCGTTTCGCCTGCTTTACATGATCGTATTGAAAATACTGATGATTATTGCCTCCGATCCAAGCCTTTATTTCTCCGGTTTGTGGTTTAACCGCCATAAATCCGGTATGAAGAAAATGCTTATAATACGCCAGAGAATCCTTCATGCTAAATGTGGTATCTTTGCCTCCATCCCATGAAAAAACCCTCATTCTCCTTGGCAAATTGAGGTAATACTCGATAGAGTCTTCACGCGAGCCATATTTTTCTTTCAGATACTGATAATATGACGTGTTGACGATAGCATTGTCAATAAAACCGGGAATTTCCTTCTTATTCTCATATATCCACGGATTCTTACCCTCCCAGTGGTTGAGAAAACGCTTATGTAGCGCGCGCATATGCTTTTCCACCGCCGCCTCCGCGTGCTTCTGCAAGGCGTAGTTGAGCGTAGTATGCACAATCAGGCCTTCGGAGTACATATCGATATCCCGAACGGAGCACCATTCTGTTATAAAACGCGTTACTTCCGCTCGAAAATAAGGAGCGAGGGTTTCTTCCGATTCCATAAGCCTGCTCTGATACCTGACATTAAGCGGCAGAGATGAAAAATATTTCAACTGATTTTCTGAGATCTTGCCGGCGTCGCGCATGAGCTTAAGCACCACATTTCTCCGGGTATAGGCATTTTCCGGATTAATCGCCGGATTATATGTAGTAGTCGCCTTTAACGCGCCAATCAGGGTGGCCGCCTGACCTGGATGTAGACTGTCCGGCGATATGTTAAAAAAACGTTTGGCCGCTACTTTGATTCCAAAAGAATTGCTGCCAAAATCCACCGTATTGAGATACAAAGTCAAAATCTCCTTTTTGGTATAATTTCTCTCAAGTCGGATAGCCGTAATCCATTCCTTGATTTTATAAATTATCTGCCGGCAACCGGAAACAGCGTTTAGCAATCCATCAGAGTCCACCCGGGTTTTATATAAGTTTTTCGCTAACTGCTGGGTAATCGTACTTCCTCCCCGCTGTCCTCCCCTCACCATGTACCAAAAAATAGCGGCCATGCTGGTCGCGTCGATGCCCGAATGCTCGTAAAAGCGTAGATCTTCCGTAGCGATCAGCGCGTCTATCACCACAGGGGCTATCTCTTCATAGGAAACCGGCATCCGTTTTTCCCTGAAATAACGGCCAAGCAATTCCCCTTCTTCTGAAAGGACCTCAACAGGTAAGTCCGTTTTGGGATTTTCGAGCTGGCTGGCGTCCGGTAAGGAGCCAAAAAGATACAAAAAATTATAGCGGACTCCCGCTATCAATACGATTACCAACAGGACGATACCTAGAAAAACGCCCCATATCCATTTGATTATTCGTCGCGCCGACATCTATACCTACAAATAATACGTATTTCGCTAAATATACGTCAAATTACGCAATCGCGTAGGAGAAGATTCATAAGAAATTTTCCTATTCCAAAATACCAGACTCGCGATCAGACACCTACAAAACCTGATCACCCTATTTTTTTAATCATCCGGAGCTTCAAACGCCGGATCAAATGGTTCGATATGCACAAATACATTGATGATCTGGGGTCTTTTCATCAACAGTTCGTCTTTTACCTTATGCGCGATCTCATGACCGCGACGGACCGATATTTTTCCATCGACCACCACATGCATATCCACATAATATTCAAAACCCATCTTACGGATATAGACCTTGTCCAGCCCAAGTACACCATCGACGGAAGCCGCGAGTCTCCGCACTTCCTCCACCAGTTCCTCCGGAGGAGCCGCGTCCATAATCTCACCAACGGCCGGCCTGAGGATATTCACCGCGTTGTACAGAATAATAAGGGAAGCGAAACAAGCGGCCCAGTCATCCGCGCTTTCATATCCCGGTCCACCGATGATCGCGATCAGAATACCAATAAAAGCGGCTAGTGAAGTAATCGCGTCGCCCCGATGGTGCCAGGCGTCAGCCCTCAGCGATACGCTATTGGTCTCTAGCCCGGCTTTGAGAACAAAGCGAAACAGAAGCTCCTTGACTATCACGACCAGTATCAATACATACAGCGTAAACGCGGATGGCAGCTCATGAGGTGTAAAAGCGTTTCTAACACTCGAATATATGATAAAAATGGCCGCGCCGATCAAAGTCAGGCCCACCACGGCTCCAGCGATCGGCTCCGCCTTGCCGTGCCCATATGGAAAGCGCTTATTGGGAGCTTTGGTGGAAACCTTGATCCCGAAAAAAACGACCATAGATGTAAACACATCGGACAAGGACTCGATAGCGTCAGCGATAAGGGCATAAGAATTTCCCCAATATCCCGCGCAACCTTTGACGACCGCGAGGAACAAATTGCTGACTATACCGACCAATGTGGTTCTAAGACCTTTTTGTGAAAAGCTATTCAAAACACTAAGCTAAAAACGATTCCACCCTACCTGGTTAATTTAAAAAACGCCCGAAACTATTTACCCACGGATTTCCATTAATCAGGCCGTATACCAACCCTTTACCAGGTCAACGTCGCGATCAAACCCAATGTTTGATCAACAACCTGACAAATAGTTTAGTAGAAGCTTAGAACGAAAGTACATAAAATAAACAACAAAAAACATCCGACCCCGTTCACTAAAACAACCATGGTATCGGATTTTCACCTGACAACCGGCACTGAAAATCCCCTTTATAAGCCTCCTAAGAATGTGACTCCAATTAAGAAAAATTATTAAGTACAAACTTTTTTCGGAAAGTTTTTTGAGTTATTTTCGCTCACATTGAAACGAAAATTTTTTCATACTATGTCGGAATATGCAGAGTTAATAATTGAAGGCAAAAGCTATAAGCTACCTGTCATCACTGGTAGCGAGAATGAAAAAGCGATAGATATTTCAAGTCTTAGGGCGAGTACCGGGTATATCACCCTGGATACCGGTTATAAAAACACCGGTTCAACCACCAGTTCGATTACATTTCTTGATGGAGAAAAAGGAATTCTTAGTTACAGAGGCTATCCCATTGAGCAACTGGCGGAAAAATCGAGTTTCATCGAAGTAGCTTATCTCCTCATTTACGGGCAGCTTCCTACTCAGGAACAGATCAATACTTTTTCCGACAGGATCAACAGACATACCAATCTTCACGAGGATTTTAAGAAAATATTCGACGGTTTTCCTTCCACGTCGCACCCAATGGGCGTCTTATCCTCTCTGGTAAGCTCATTGACCGCGTATTATCCGGGCTCCATCAATCCAAGCAACGCTTCCGATGAACAGGTTGACCTAACCATCATACGTTTGCTCGCGAAACTTCCAACCATCGCGGCCTGGTCATACAAAAACTCAAAAGGACAGCCTATCATATATCCGAGAAACGACCTTGACTACGTTTCCAACTTCATGCATATGATGTTCGCGCTGCCCAATCAGGATTACGAAGTAGACCCCGTAGTAGTAGACGCCCTGAACAAGCTTTTGATTCTTCACGCCGACCATGAGCAAAACTGCTCGACATCCACTGTGCGTATCGTGGGGTCCGCTCAGGCGAGCCTGTACTCTTCCATCGCCGCCGGCATCAACGCGTTGTGGGGGCCTCTGCATGGAGGCGCCAATCAGGCCGTTATCGAGATGCTTGAGGAAATCAAAGCGAATGGCGGAGACGCGAAAAAATACATAGAAAAAGCGAAAGACAAAAACGATCCATTCCGCCTGATGGGCTTCGGTCACCGTGTTTACAAAAACTTTGATCCAAGAGCGAAAATAATAAAAGTAGCCTGCGACAACGTTCTTGAAAAACTGGGGATCAAAGATCCTATTCTGGATATCGCGAAAAACCTGGAAGCCGCCGCGCTTGAAGATTCCTACTTTATCGAAAGAAAACTGTATCCGAATGTCGACTTCTATTCAGGTATTATATACAGGGCTCTTGGTTTGCGCACAGATCTGTTTACGGTCATGTTCGCGCTTGGACGCCTCCCGGGCTGGATAGCTCAGTGGAAAGAGATGAGAGAAAATGGAGAGCCGATCGGAAGGCCAAGACAAATCTATGTAGGAAGCGCTACAAGAGATTATGTACCCATCGAAAAAAGATAAAACACAATAAAAAGCCCGGACATCCGGGTTTTTTTATATCATTTAAACTCCTTCGGAGATAGAAACATTCACCTTCGTTTAACGCTTATTTACTTCTGTACAACAACAAATGTTTAATTTTGACCATGGGAAAAGAAGGAAAGATACCAGAACATGTCATCTATATATGTGCAGGTAGCGATTGTAGAGAAAACGGTAGCAAGGACATTGGTAAAAAATTTAAAAAGCTGATTAAAGACCATGATCTGAAAGGGAAAATTGAAATAATAAAAACAGATTGTACAGACCGGTGCAAGATAGCTCCCGTCTTTTCCATACAGCCACAAAACGCCTGGTTTACCCAGCGAAAAAGTTCTGAACAGATTGAAGAAATATTCAAAAGTCATCTACTGGTTCAGAAAAAAAAATAGCCCGTCAAAAGGCTGGAAATTCCAAACGCGATGACAGGCTATCATTTTTTAGAGGTCGGAAACTGACCTGTTTAGTTTCCCTTAAACATCCCCATTATAGGAAATCTTAGGAATATTCTTGTCAATCATGAACAAACCGACTCCTTCCGTTCCGATCACATCAAACAACTCAAGCGCTCTGCGGGCGATATATTCCTCCTCAATCTGCTCTCTCAGGAACCACTGTAAAAACGCTACGGTCGTATAGTCTTTGTGCTTATGACAGACATCCACGATTCTGTTTATAGACTGTGTAATACTGATTTCCTGCTCCAGCGTCACCTCAAAAACTTCTTTCAATGATTCATAGTCATCCTTGATCCCAACTACCTCAGGAGATTTCGCGTTTCCGCCAAGATCGACCACATATTTAAAAATTTTCATCATGTGTTCTCTCTCTTCTTCCGCCTGCTTGTAGAAAAAATCAGCGCTATTCTCATAGCCATGACGATCGCACCAGGAAGCCATCGCCAGATATGTTGAAGAAGAATGGGCTTCTCTTTTTATTTGTTCGTTCAATACTTTCTCAATTTCCTCGGTTAAGGAAGATCTGAGCCTTAATAAATCTTTCATATGACAAAAGCATTTTTATATCAACATTATACTACCGCTCCAGGTTGGAAACGAGTGTCGAATCTCCTCCCGGTCATTGTAAAGAAAAAGAAAATAAGACTTGAACCAAAATGATTGTTTAACAATTTTAGTAAAAAAACAAAATTATTATTTGGATCAATTTCAAATGATGATTAAATTCGCGTCAATGGAATGCCTTGAAAACACCAAAGAGCTCTATAAAAACAAACTGGGAGCCGTATATCAATGCGATACGACCAGTAAGTTGATTGTAGAATTTGGAAACTCCATCGCCCATTTGAATATACCATGCTTTCTATGTCTTAAAAAGCAAACGGACAAGCTGAATCTGGAAGCCATGGCTTATAATATGGATACGGATGTTGAGATATTCACTCCATGCTCCACCGATCGTTGCTATATTCTTTCCCTTACTGAAGCCTACTATTTTCAGGATTTACTCGCGGGCGCCAAAGTGATGCTCGAGTTGAACCGGATCATTCACGAGCGTTTGTACCGCTATAGCCTGGTCAGCTAAAAATTTGATACCAAAATCTACCGACAGGCAACTATAATGCTTGTATTATTGTTGGGATAATGCTATCTATAGCTATATTTGTTGTAATATCGCGACAAACGTTGTTTACCATATACTACACCCAATGAATATTACTCGCGAGGACATACTCAAGGCATTAAGTACCGTCCAGGAACCAGACCTGAAAAAGGATCTGGTAAGCCTGAATATGATAACCGACATCAAAATCGACAATCTGTCCGTATCTTTCACCGTGGTACTGACGACACCAGCCTGTCCGTTGAAGGAACTGATCAAAAATGATTGTATCGACGCCGTAAAAAAAGCGCTCGGCGAATCCGTCGACGTGTTAGTCAACTTTACGGCCAACGTCACTTCTCAGCAAACGCTGGGGCCCATACTCCCGAATGTTAAGAATATCATCGCCGTAGCTTCCGGCAAGGGAGGAGTCGGCAAGTCTACCGTTACCGCCAACCTGGCCCTGGCCCTGGCCCGGAGCGGCGCCAGCGTCGGTCTCATCGACGCGGACATATTCGGTCCAAGCATCCCTACGATGTTTGATGTCGAAGACGAGCGTCCCAAAGTCGTCCAGGATGAAAACGGGCGTAACCGGATTATTCCCGTACAACAATATGGTGTCAAACTAATTTCGATAGGCTTTCTTACTCCAAGGGAAAACGCCGTCATATGGAGAGGTCCTATGGCAAGTTCGGCCCTGAAGCAGTTTATCAGCGACGTGGAATGGGAAGATCTTGATTATCTGCTGATCGATATGCCGCCGGGGACCTCGGATATTCACCTTACGCTGGTTCAGACCGTGCCGGTAACAGGCGTCGTTCTTGTCACGACGCCTCAGAAAGTCGCTCTGGCCGACGCTCAGAAAGGTCTGTCCATGTTTGTTCAGCCCCAGATCAACGTGCCTATACTCGGAGTTATTGAAAACATGGCCTGGTTTACCCCAAAGGAACTACCCGACAACAAATACTATATATTTGGCAAAGATGGCGGAAAAGAGCTCGCGGAAGCGAACCAGGTTCCTTTCCTTGGCCAGATTCCACTGGTACAATCCGTCAGGGAAAGCGGAGACGCGGGAAGACCCGAAGTAATCAACGAGTCCGAAGTATCCGCGGAGTTTAATAAACTGGCGCAATCCGTCGCGCGGCAAATAGCCATTCGCAACGCGTCGCTCGAAGAAACATCTGTAGTAGCTATAAAATAAACAACCTTGGAAACATTAACACAAGACCTTTTCGAAAGAGTCGAAAAAGCGCTGGAGACAATCCGTCCCTATCTGGAAGCCGATGGCGGCAATGTCAGAGTTATTGAAATTTCTGATGATTACGTAGTGAAACTCGAACTGTTGGGAGCTTGTGGAACCTGCCCCATGTCCGCCATGACCCTCAAGGCTGGCGTGGAAGAAGCGATCAAGAAATCAGTACCGGAAATCACCAGAGTCGAAGCGATCAATGTTTTCCCATAAATGATACAGAGGTAAAACAGAAAAATCGAAATCCAGTTTTTTAGATTTGTGTATAAGGCATAGATCTACCATTCGCTTTTAAACCAAACCAGATGAAAATCGGAATTTTCTTCGGAGGGCAATCCAGGGAAAGAGAAATTTCCTTTGCCGGAGGCAGAACTGTATATGACAATCTTAATAAAAACCTGTTTGACGCCGTTCCGATATTTGTTGACAGTATAGGAAATTTTATATTACTCGACTGGCAATATGTCTACAAAGGCACTATCAGGGACTTTTATCCACCTATAGACGCCCTCCCTTCCAGTCCTCATGGATTTCAAGTATATATTGAATCTTTGGGTGAGTCATCCTTACAAAAACAGGATGATATCGCCTCCAAGGTAGGACGAAAAATACAGCCCGAAGAATTTTCTTCTCTTTTTGACTTCGCGTTTCTCGCGCTACACGGACCCTATGGCGAAGACGGCAATATCCAGGGAATTCTCGAATGGTACAACATCCCTTATTCCGGATCCGGCATTCTACCCTCCGCGATCGGAATCAATAAAGCTGTGCAAAAGGATCTGATGACCAAGGCCGGGTTTCAGGGTCCAGCTTCCACAATCTTAAAAAAATCCCAATGGCGGACGAGTGACGCCAGTTCGCTTTTCAATCAGCTAAAACAACAACTGGGCTTGCCTTTTGTCGTCAAGGCTCCCTATCAGGGATCATCCATCGGTATCGCCGTAGTATCAGACGACGACATCGCGAAATTCGAGCGTTCGGTCAACAAATGCTTCTTTATTCATAAGATCAGCCGCGGGCACTGGGAGTCGATGTCCGATTCCGGGCGGGTGTTTTTCATTAAGACTCTGGTCGACATTCGCGAAGGCATAGGACTTCCCGTCATGGTAAACGATCATCTCCGAATAGACCATCCGGAAGAGCTACTGCGATTTCTCAATCAGCACTTTACTCATTCCAATGAAGATGTTAGTCTGGAAAGTCTTGACAACGAAGAGGAACTTGTCGTAGAGCAATTTGTCCGGGGAAGGGAGTTTTCATGCATCGTCATTCAGGATGACCAGGGGCGACCGATCGCCCTGCCTCCCACTGAAATCGTAAAAGGCGATCAGGTATTCGACTACAGAAGCAAGTATCTGCCCGGCATGAGCCGTAAACTTACCCCAATCGACCTGCCAGTAGCCGACATCAACCGTATTCGCGGAAACTGCGAAAAATTATTTTCCGACCTTCATTTCAACGTATACGCGCGTCTCGACGGCTTCTATACTCCGGAAGGCGCTATTTTTCTCAATGATCCCAATACGACTTCCGGTATGATGCCTTCGTCGTTTTTCTTTCATCAGGCGGCTGAAATAGGATTGAATCCTTCCCAGTTTCTGACATATATTATTCGTACTTCGCTTGTCGAGCGAATCAAGACAGGCAAAAAAACATATCGGCTTAAACAATTGCTCGCCGGTCTTGACAGCCATCTGAGCGACCTTTCAAGAATCTCCGGAGAAAAAACCCGTATAGCGGTGATCATGGGCGGGTTCTCTTCCGAGCGTCATATTTCCGTAGAAAGTGGCCGGAATATTTATGAAAAACTGTCTTCCAGCACAACATATGAACCAATACCGGTGTTCCTTACCGGCAACGAAGATCACCATGAGCTCTATCTGATTCCGGTCAATATCATGCTCAAGGACAACGCGGACGATATCAGGGAAAAAGTCTGGCACGCCCAGAACACGTCCAGGCACGCCATCATAGAGGAAATAATCGCCGCGACCGCGAATATCCGGGATAAATACGTACAAAAAGCGACCATGGAGCCCCAGGCTGTTTCCTACGCGGAACTGGCTCAAATGATCGACGCGGCCTTCATAGCCCTGCACGGTCGTCCCGGCGAAGACGGTGGCGTACAGGCGGAGCTTGACAAGTACCATATCCCCTACAATGGTTCGGGAGTCGGCAGCTCTCAAATCACCATTAATAAATTTGAGACTAATCGAATCCTTCGTGAACATGGCATTCTCGTCGCCAATCATCGGATGGTCTATAAAAATGAATGGGAAACCGATCCGGACGGATTAATCAACCAAATCGAACAGGGCTTCGCGTATCCGATGATCGCCAAGCCTTCCGACGATGGATGCAGCTCGGCTGTCAAAAAAATTAAAAACCGGGAAGAGCTTATCGCCTATATACGACTTTTCTTTGGTGAAGACGCGCTGGGCGATTCCGAGAGCAGCAAGATACTAGGACTGAAATACAATGAAGAATTTCCACAAAAAAATTACTTTCTGATCGAAGACCTGGTTTCCCAAAACGACGCGCCGCGCTTTCTGGAAATCACGGGAGGCATGCTTACCCGCTACGATGAGCGGGGCGATATCCAATATGAAATCTTTGAACCATCCGAAGCGCTGGCTACCGGAGACGTACTGTCTCTGGAAGAAAAGTTTCTGGCCGGCGAAGGCCAGAACATTACTCCCGCCCGCTTCGCGGACAACCCGGAAGATTATAAAGTAATAGCCTCTCAAGTCAAAGCGGAGCTTGAAAAGGTGGCCCGAATCCTTCACGTGGAAGGTTATTGCCGAGTTGACGCTTTTGTACGGATATACGAGGACCTACGGACGGAAACCATTATCATTGAAGTCAACTCCCTGCCGGGAATGACTCCCGCCACCTGTATTTTCCACCAGACAGCGATCAATAATTATAAGCCTTACGATTTTATTGATCGTATACTTACCTTTGGTATACAGCGACGAAATCAAAAACATTCAATATAATGTTCTTCAAACCGAATAGCTTTAAAGACTATCTGCTTCATTTACTAGTCATCGTCATTTTAAGTGGTGGCGGCCTGGTCTATTTTTTCTTTCGCTATCTGCCTGAGCAAACACGTCACGGTGAAGAATTGACAGTTCCCGCTCTACAGGGCAAGGAGCTAGCGACGGCGGTGGAAATTATATCGGCGCTGGATCTTCGGTACACGATCAATGACTCGGCCTATGTAGAAGGTGAAAAACCTGGAAAAATTATAAGTCAGCATCCCAAAAACGGCAGCAAGGTAAAGGCCAACCGGAAAATTTACCTGACCATAACTTCGCGCAATCCGACCAATGTGGAAATACCTGAGGACCTAACCAATAAAACACTGAAAAACGTCAGATTGATCTTATCTCAGTTAGGATTGTATATCGGCAATACGACCATCGTTGAAGACCAGTTTAACCTGGTGCTGAAAGCGACCTGGCAGGGAAAAGAGCTTACAAAGGGCGTATCGCTGCCCAAATACAGCAAAATAGACCTGACGATCGGTAGCGGTACCAAAACTACCGACGATGATATTGAGGATATTGATCTTCTGAATGGGGATAACCAATAAAGTAAACGGATTGAACTATGTGGAAATCTGAAAAGCCAGCCCATATATTCGTACATCTCGCGGTCATCGCCGCAATTTCCCTAACGATGATGCTGGTATTCTTTAAAATATACCTTCCTATAACGACGAATCATAACGAAAAGATTCTGGTACCCGCCCTGAAAGGGAAAACCTTGGAAGAAGCGAAAGGACAGCTCAAGAAAGCCGGTCTCCGGTATCATGTAAACGATTCTTCCTATGTAGAAGGCCAACCTGGTCAGGTCATTCTATCGCAACACCCGGAAGCGATTTCGGAGGTAAAAACCGACCGCAAAATATATCTTTCCATAACCAGTTCTCGGCCGCCAAAAGTAAAAATGCCTAATCTGGAAGGCCAGTCATTGCGTACAGCCGAACTGACTTTAAAAAGTATGGATCTTCGCAAAGGAGTTATTACTTATATAGACTATCCATACAAAGATCTCGTTGTCGGTCAATATCTCAATGACAATAAGATAGCTCCAGGCAGTTACATCGCCAAAGGTTCCCGTATCAATCTCGCGGTAGGTAACGGTGTCGACCAGCCTGTCGAAAATGACACTTTGGCGGATAGTGTCGATCTCAATGGCGGTTTGTAAGAATATATCTGATAAGAGATCATTAAAATAAACATCGCGCTAAAGAAATCGTTGACTAAACATACTAATGAACACCTGATTCCGTTGGAATTTGAGGATCGTTTTTCTTAATCACACCATGAGTAAAGATCGTTTTTTCGCGCTTTTTTTTGTTCTATGCTTTTTTTGTTTCAAGACCCATGCTCAGATATCCGTACATCCATTAATCAACAATCCGGCACAGCAAAATGAACCGGACCATAGCCGTCATCGCGTAGCGGCGACTCCTATCGATACCCTGCCTTTTTTTGATGACTTCGCGGGTTATACCGGTCAGCCGGATCCCGCGAAATGGGAAAAAGAGGGTGGAGTATGGATCAATAATTCCTATGGGGTGAATCCGCCTTCCATCCATGTCGCTACTTTCGATGGACTCAACTACAAGGGCGCGCCATACAATCCTTCCAATCAATACGCGCGAGGCCAGGCCGACCGACTTACCTCCGTTCCACTGAACCTATCCGGTTATACAGCGGGAGACTCTCTTTATCTGAGCTTTTTCTGGCAGGCCGGAGGCTTGGGAGAGAATCCGGACCCATCGGATGGAGATTATCTCAGACTCGATTTTAAAAACTCTTCCAATATCTGGACGACGGTATGGCAGGCGCAGGACATTTCCACGCCTTTTATACAACATATTATGCCGATTCTGGACCCGCTTTATTTCCACGAGAGCTTTCAGTTCCGCTTTCAAAACTACGGAAGTACCGCCGGCGCGTACGATGTATGGAATCTGGATTACGTGCTTCTCAGTCCCGGACGAACCAAAGCCGATACCAACTACGCGGATATGGCCATTCAAACATCTCCCGGCTCTATTCTGAAAGACTATTCCGCCCTGCCTTACCTGCAGTTTTTCAATCATCTGGACAACGTGGTCAAAGACAAGCTGTCTTTCAGGGTATACAATTTCAGTACTCCGGATGAACTATATCTGATGGACAATCCTCCGGAAAAGCTCAACAGGCTGTTGGACGCCACGACAGGCGATGTCCTTGACGAATTTATCGTACAGGGCTACGCCTTTGGGAAAACCCACAATACCATCGACTGGACACCGGACTATGATCCTCTCCGCGGCATGGACAAGCCCATGATACTAAAATACGTCATCGATCCGGAAGTCACGGACTCCTCCCTGTTCAAAGCCAACAATATGGTCAAGGACTCCACCTTTCTGCTCAACTACATGGCCTACGACGATCATAGTATCGAGGCGGTATTATCCCTTGAAAATATCAAAGCCGAAGTCGGTGTGCAGTATACTTCCCTACAACCCGACTCCATCATCGGAATCGCTATCGACTTCCAACCGTATAGAAACACGTGGTACGACATGCCTCTGGAGATATGCCTCTGGAAATCACTTACCGCCGGAACAGACTCCGAAGACCTGATCGCCTCACATGCAACCCGGCTCTCCTATTCCGACGCGAACTCCATCGCGAAGTTTTATTTTGATAAACCCTATCGGGTAGATGGCAGCTTTTATATAGGATTTAAAGGCGATTTCACCAGTAAGATCATTGATATCGGCTTTGACATACACAACAATACCAAGGATAAAATCCTATATAAGGAAAGCACTAGAATCTCCTCCACCACCTGGCAAAACTATCCCGCCACCGATATTGACGGCAGTGTTCTCATACGTCCTATTTTCGGTGGAGCGCATTACGCGGCGATGCCTCCAATGGGAATCACACGAACGCTTGAAGTCCTTCAGGCGAATATTTTCCCAAACCCTTCGTCCGGCAACGTATCCATCAGTGGTCCCGTGCAAAAACTGACATTATACAACGCCGCCGGAATGGAGATCATGACGGAGACCTACTCAGGCACAGACGAAACACGGGTCATTGAGCTCAGCCGTCTGCCAGCCGGAATATACTATATGCTGCTCTCAGGACGCGATAGCTTCACTACCAAAAAACTGATTCTGACCGACAACTGATCCAGGACTAGTTCATTATAAACACAAAAGGCTGAGGACTAAAAGAAAGTATAAACACCAAAATAGCGAACCACCCCAATAATTTTCTTCCGGTTCCAAGTGGTTTTTCAGAAATAGCGCCTGGATGCTCTGTACCTAGGAAACGCCCGATAATAAAGGCGAATACAAAATATCCCATAAATCCGCGCCAATCAGGCATCCATTCCGCGATAGCGTACTGAGTCACAAAAACAAGTACCGTTATCAACAGGTTGTTGACCTTATTGTCCGTCAACCTTGAAAAGAAGGATATATAAACCAATATCAGATAGATAGGAGCGAATATCAGAAAGTTATCGAAGCTCGCGAGCGGAATAAAATCATCCAGTATCGGTGTATTGAAAAAACCTACTCCGCCAATCGTGACCAGTATCGTATAAAATATCGCTGAAACCAGCTTATGCCTTTTTCTACCCAAAATTCCATACAGCACATGACCTCCATCCAACTGACCGATAGGCAGCAGATTGAGCGCGGTAAAGAATAAAGCTATAAATCCAGCCATCAGCAAAGGATAATGGATCATTTCATAACGATGCGGAATTCGGGATTTATCCTCCACCAATACCTCTTCCATAATCTTAAACAGCAGATTGTCGCCAACCGCCAGCACGGCTACCGAATCGTTGGGTAAATCCTGAAACACATGCTCCGCGTAATGTTCGCCATACTGCTCATAATCCTTGTGAATAGAATATAGATAATCCAATGGAGGAAGTGTCAGAAAAGCGTAAACGAGTATCCCGAAGGCGACGACAAAACCCGCCAGAGGTCCCGCGATTCCGACATCGAAAAACTGCTTTTTGCTCTGAGGCCTGCTTTGAATCCGTATAAAAGCGCCCAAGGTGCCGATCAGCCCGATAAAAGGAATAAAATAAGGGAGGCTTGTTTTGATCCGATACAACCTGGCCGCTATATAATGTCCAAATTCATGCACGGTAAGAATCAACAGAAAAGGAATGGAAAATTTCATTCCGGAAAAAAAGAATTCGTTCATGTCCTTTACCGGTAGTCCCAGAAAATGAGCGCTAAAAAAAGTACAGGTACCAAAAGTCGCCAGAAGCAGCCCGGCGTGTATCAGAAAGGTTTTTAATTTATCAGGCATTTTTTAACAATTCAATAATGGAGTTGGGAGAAGGTTGCACATGCAGGGTAAGCAATCCGGCATGAGAGGCTCCCTCAAGATTTGGCGGCATGTCATCCAGAAAAACAGTCTCCTCCGGATTCAGCCGACTATCTTCACATACGTGTCTGTAAATACCGACATCAGGTTTTACCATGTCAATCTCATAAGAATAATACACCTTGTCGAACAAATCTTTCAAATCAGGCACTCCGCAATTCCTGGATAGAATATTATTTACCTCAAGGATGTGGGTAAAATTGGTATTGCTCAATAAGTAAAGACGGTATTTCTTTCTAAGACGGGTCAAAAGCTCTATCCTCTCCCGGGGAATATCCATCAATAGCGCGTTCCAGGCCTGCCGGACATCTTCTTCATCCCGGCCGGGACAAAGCGAAGACCGGACCAGGCTAAAAAATCCCTTTTCATCAAGACGGCCGGTCTCAAACCGATAAAACAGGTCTTCCTTCTTTACGAAAGACAAGGTTTCCTCATAGCTCAGGTCAGCCAGTCTGGCCAGCGCGTTATAGGTCCTGTCAAAATCAATATTGATGATTACTCCACCGAGATCAAAGATCAGGTTTCTTACTTTTGAGAATTCCAATTCCATATTAGCCATATTCCCGTCAAAGGGACAAATATACACAAGATTTAAATGCTATCCCTCAGGAAACCGCTTCGCTGGCGCCCGTCTTTCGCGCGGAATTCATAACCGCCCGGATTTCGAAGAAACTCACCTCGTCGCCAAGCGCTCCCTTGACCTGAGAGATCGATTCATGCCCCGCGGAAAGCGCGCGGCGGATTTTAGCTACTTTATCCATCTCCACCAGTTTTTCGATCGCGATATCGCCCGACAAAACAAATCCGCTTAAATGGCTCTCGATGGTACTTATAGCCAGCGAACGTTCTTCCGCGATCGCGGCGATACTTTTTCCTTCTTGAAACAATCTCAGTGTGAGCCGCTTGCTATCTCCTTTCTCATATTTAGGTTCACTTTTCGCGATGGCAGCCAACCTGTTCTGTAGCTCCAGCCGCGCCAGGTTTCTACGACTCGCTATCGAGGACATAATATCCATGACTTCTTTTCCCTCATGTCTTTCCCGAACGATTATCTCTCCTTCCTCCAGACGCTCCAGCATGGTTTGCAGGATCTGACGCAACAGGACAAGTTCCGATAAATACTTTTTTACCTTCGCCTTGTTTTTCATCCGGGAGTAATGCTCATCAAGCGGCCTGACCAAATTTTCCCGTATCATGTTTGTAAAATACTTTACCGCGGCGTTCGCCCTCTCACAAACACCGCTATCAAATTGTTCCTGATTGCAGGCGAACATTTGCTCGAGTTGAGCGACAAATTTCGTGGCGGTCGCCATTATCTGGCTGGTCTGGGCAACCAGCCCGGAAGACAACTCCCTGGCATCCTCTATCGCGGGAATTTTTCTGTTGTCCATTTCCTTGTGAAACGTAAATACCGCGTATTGCATTCTGGTGAAGCTAAATACACCCAGCAGCGTATGCTTTATAAAAGCCTGTCGCGCGTGAACCAGCTCCGTACGCAGACTTTCCTCCACTATCTCCGCCTTACTCCATTCCACCACCTCCGTATCCGTCATCACCGCCTCCGGCGTAATCTTTGAAAACAATATCAGCCCGGCCAGTGAACGCAAGCGGCTCAGAGCCACATAAACCTGACCCGGCGCGAAGGCGTGGCCAGCGTCGATAATCGCCCGGTCAAAAGTAAGCCCCTGACTTTTATGAATTGTAATCGCCCAGGCCAGCCGGATCGGATACTGAGAAAACGTACCGAGCACCTCCTCTTCGATCCGGTCATTTTCCTTATCGAGTACATAGCGTATATTTTCCCAGGATTCTTTTCCTACCAGCAGTTCCTCCTCTTCTCCCTCAAACGCGACGCTAATCTGATCTTCCCTGATTTTCTTGACCGTCCCCAATTTACCGTTGAAATACCTCTTTCGTTCACTACTGTCGTTTCGGACAAACATGATTTGAGCACCCTCTTTCAAACGAAGATTTTCCTCAACCACGACCGTATTGGAGTTAAATTCACCTTTTACTTCCGCCTTAAATGAATGTAACCGCCCGGGCAACCTGTCCAGTTCCGTCTGATTGATCGCGTGCGCCCGGGCGTTATGCGAAGTCAGCGTAATATATGGTTCCGCGCCTTCGGGCTTAAAACCCGGTCGATAAAAAGAGTTCAGAAAACGATAGTCTTCTTCCGCCAGCGTGTTGGCTCTTGTCAGATTCAGAATCCGGATAAAATCCTCATCGCTCTGCCGGTAAATCTTTTTCAACTCGAGGCTAAGCGGTGGCGCTTCAGCGAAAACCCTCGCGTTAAAGAAGAACTGCCCGTCATAGTATTCTTTAAGACGCGTTTTATCCGAATCGGATATTACCGGAGGCAATTGAAACAAGTCGCCTATATACACAACCTGTACTCCGCCAAAAGGAAGATCGTTTCTTCTTCTGACAAAGCGAAGCACGACATCGATAGCGTCCAACATGTCTGGTCTCACCATGGAAACCTCGTCAATAACCAGCACTTCCATCTCCCTGATCAGTTCCCTTTTCGCCCCGCTCAAACGCAGACGACTCAACAAGGTATTACGATCATATATGGCTTCCTGATAACTATCTCCTCTCAGCCTGGATAACGCGGGAACATAGGTTCCAAGCGGAAGCTGAAAAAAAGAGTGAATAGTTACCCCACCGGCGTTCATGGCCGCCACGCCTGTCGGCGCCACAACTACCAGTTTCTTATGACTGTTTGACCTGATGTATTTGAGAAACGTCGTTTTGCCTGTACCCGCCTTTCCGGTTACAAACACGTGTTTCGTAGTACAATTGACAAATTCGATGGCAAGGTCAAAATACGTATTCGTCTGATCCGATTTCATATAATTATTCGCATAGTGGTTAAAAATACTAATATACTAATGTTTTGGGAAAGACCGTAAACGAACATATCCTCTGATACGCGGTAATTATCATGTCAGTCGCTAACTATTATTTTTAAAAAATACTTAACCTATATACTCTACTATCTAAATAGAATTATATATTTGCATTAGTCTATTAAACCTATAGTCATTAAATAGATCGCAGAGATGTTTAAGACACAACAGAAGCTTCATTACTTTTTTCCCGCTATCCTTTTTTCACAGAAAGTAAAGGTCTTCATATTAATATACTACCTGACGCGACTATTTTCAACCGAGGCCGCCGCGCGAAAAATCAGCGATAAGGACTCTGTGAGTTATGAGGAGTTTACCATTGGACTTGAGTTTCGGCCCCGAACTGAATTCAGAAATGGTTACAGAGAGCTCAGGAACGACACGACCAGTCCCGCGTTTTTTACTGATCAACGAAGCCGGCTGAATATTACCTATCTGCGGCAAGGATTTATATTTCATACTTCTGTGCAGGATATCCGAATCTGGGGAGAAGACGATCCCCGGTCAACAGGAGGTACGCTTCAAGTTTTTGAAGCGTATGTGGAAACAGATCTTTCCAAAGACGTTTCCATACGAATCGGCCGGCAGAAAATCATGTATGACAACGAGCGGTTGTTCGCGCGGAACAATTGGCGGCAAAATGGCGGCGCGCATGACGCCGCGCGTTTTATATACACCAACCACAGGATATCAAGTGAATTGATCGGAGCGTATAATCAGAATCAGGAGCGATTTTCGGGAACGATCTTTAATCCCGAGTTCAAAAATTACAAAGTTCTGTTAGCGCACTTTTTGCTATACCCGCTTACCGATAAACTTAGCCTGACTTCGATCAACGCGATGGATGGTTATCAGCGGCCAGATTCACGGGCTACCACCTCGCGCTTCACAAGCGGCGGTCGGGCTACCTATGTTCATAAACGCCTTGTTCTGACACTCGCCGCTTATTATCAATACGGCAGAACACCAAATAACCAAAAACTTCAGGCTTACTACTACCAGCCCGAAATCCAATACTCGGCCTCCGCTCCTCTTCGTTTCCGCCTTGGAGCGGAAGTATTCAGCGGCGACAATGGTAAAAGGAATTCCGACATATCACGTTCATTCGACGCGTTGTATGGAGTCAATCACCGCTTCCTTGGTTCCATGGACTTTTTTACCCGTTTTCCGGCTGATTTCAACCACGCGGGCATCATCGCCCCTTATTTCTTCGTGTTCCATAATCTGGGCGAAAAGCTGACGATCCGCGTCGACGAACATGTATTCTTTACCCAAAACCATTTTGTACACAATGGTCAGGTCATTCATCCCTACCTCGGTTTTGAAAACGACCTTCTATTGCTATACAGACCCGGAAAGGCCACAGAGATTCAACTTGGATTTTCCTACGCGCTTGTTACAAAACCCATGACCTATATTAAAGAAAGCGGAAACCATAAACTATTTCATACCTGGGCGTTCATGATGATCACATTTCAACCCGAACTATTCAGTTTCAGGCGGGGGACCTTACCAGTGATCAAATCATCGTGAATCATACCTCCAGATTCAACAACCAATTAAAAGAACAAAAATATGAACAAGTTCACACGTTACTCCATAGCTACGCTAACGTCCATCTTCCTGCTGACCGGATTATCCGGTTGCGATAGCCCCCAGTCCTCGCGAGGCCACGCATCCGGAGACTCAGACCAACTGAAAGGTACCATATCGCTTTCCGGAGCCTTCGCTCTGTATCCGCTGGCCAATATCTGGGCCGAAGAGTTTTCGAAGATCCACCCCGATGTACGCTTCAACATATCGGCGGGAGGCGCCGGCAAAGGAATGTCCGACGCCTTGTCCGGGATGGTCGACCTGGGTATGTTTAGCAGAGAGGTCAAAGAAGAGGAAAAGCAAAAAGGCGCCTGGTGGATCGCGGTATCCAGAGACGCCGTATTGCCAACCGTCAACGCGGCCAATCCGGTATGGGCGACATTGAAGGAAACCGGACTCTCAAGAGACGAATTTGAAGCGATCTTCATTACCCAGACCATCACGACATGGGGACAGGCTACCGGTAGCCCATCTCAGGAAAAAATCAACGTATATACACGCTCCGACGCCGCGGGAGCCGCCGAGATATGGGCCTTGTATGCCGGCGGTCAAAGCCAGGAATCACTTAAAGGTCTTGGCGTATATGGCGATCCGGGGCTCGCGGAAGCCTTGAAGAAAGACAGAAACGGGATTGGCTTCAACAACATTATATACGTCTACGACCTGCATGGCAAACAGAAATACGAGGGCATAGAAGTAATACCTATCGATATCGACAACAATGGAAAAATTGACGAGAATGAAAAGTTCTATGACAATCTCAACATCCTCACAGCGGCGATCGCGGAAGGCGAATATCCCTCTCCCCCCGCCCGTGAGCTTTATTTTGTCTCCAAAGGGAAGCCTGAAAACAAGGCGATTATCCTGTTTATCGAATGGATTCTTACCGAAGGACAGAAATATGTTCCGGAAGCCGGATACATACAATTGACCAGAGAAAACATTGAGTCTGAACTTGCAAAACTACAACTTAAATGACTTCCGTACGCTCCCTCAAGAACGCGTTCTCAAACGGCTGGATGGCGATCGCGGTAGCCATGATCCTGCTCCTGCCATTCGCGCTGGTTACCGGACTGGTCTGGAAAGCCATTCCGGTACTCGCGTCGACTCCGCTTTTCGAGTTACTCTTCTCCGACAACTGGCAGCCCGGGCAGGCGAAATTTGGTTTTCTAGCCTTTATTGTCAGTTCCGTCATGGTTTCTTTTATTGGGATCCTTATCATGATTCCTTTGGGCTTATTGCCGGCGATTTACCTTACTCAGTTCGCGTCCCGACAATTTCTATCCATTATACGTTCGGTCATTGATGTACTGGCGGGCATTCCTTCCGTAATTCACGGCGTCTGGGGCGTATTGATCGTGGTCCCTTTTGTCGGCGACTATCTCGCCCCCCTATTTGGCAGGGAATCCGCCGGCTATACCATCATCGCGGGAGGAATCGTATTGGCCGTTTCCGTACTGCCCTACGTACTGCATATGCTGCTGGAAGTCTTCCGGACCATCCCCATGGAGCTCAAGGAAGTATCCCTCTCCTTAGGAACCACCTACTGGGAAACCATTAAAAAAGCAGTGCTTAAAAAAGCCAGTCCGGCCATCATCGTCGTGTATGTCTTGGGCTTATCCAAAGCTTTTGGAGAAACCATCGCCGTATTGATGGTAGTTGGCAACGTTCTTAAAATTCCGGAAAGTCCTTTTGACCCTGGTTATCCTTTGCCAGCGCTCATCGCCAACAACTATGGAGAGATGCTGTCTATTCCCATGTACGATTCAGCGCTTTTATTTTCAGCCCTATTGCTATTCCTGATTGTATTTCTTTTCAATCTGACAGGCCGGTTTATTATTTCCAGAACAAAAACACTTTATTAATCCATGAAGATAAAACATATCGAAGAGCGGTTTTTCAAATGGCTGACCAGAATCGCCACACTGGCTCTCATCGTCCTGCTGGGATCCATTATTTTTGAAATATTCAAAAAAGGACTGCCGGCTCTTTCCTGGGATATGGTAAGCCAGGTTCCTAAAGGGGGATTCTATTTTGGGAAAGAAGGCGGAATTCTCAACGCCATTGTCGGATCGTTCTATCTGGCGACCGGAGCTTCACTAATCGCCTTTATCATAAGCCTTCCTGTTGCGCTGTTTCTGAATATTGTCCTGATCAGATATCCGTCCCTCCAGGAAATATTCCGTTTTCTTCTCAATCTGCTATGGGGCGTGCCTCCTATCGTATACGGAGCCTTTGGCTTCGCCATTATGCTGCTTATAGGACTTAAGTCATCCCTGCTCGCGGGTATACTGACCGTAGCCCTGCTCATTAGTCCGATCATGATACGCGCCATGGACGAAGCTATCAAAAACGTTCCTATGGGTTTGCTTGAAGCGGGCTACGCGCTGGGCGCCACACGCTTTGAAGTAGCTTTTATACTCTATTTCCGGCAGGCGCTGCCTGGAATAATCACCGCGTTCCTGCTCGGATTGGGCAAAGGCATCGGAGATACCGCCTCCGTCCTGTTTACGGTGGGTTTTACCGACTATATACCGGAAAGCCTGACTGAGCCTGCGGCTACACTGCCCCTGGCCATATTTTTCCAGTTAGGCTCTCCTGTAGCCGAGGTCAAAGCGAGAGCGTACGCGGCCTCCGTCATCCTGATTATCATTATTCTTATCATAAGCGTACTCTCCAGAGCCATTTCCAGCAAATACACTAAAAATACGATCTGATGCATACTATTCATACTTCCCACCCGGAAAAACAATCGCCCGCGAAACCTGTGATTCAAATCCGGAACCTCCACGTCCATCATCACAAAAACCATATTTTAAAAAATATCAATCTCCAGATTCCTGAAAAAAGGATTACAACCTTTCTCGGTCCATCCGGCTGTGGCAAAACAACCCTGCTAAAGTCGCTCAACCGGCTAACCGACTTATATCCTCAAATACTGGTAGAAGGCAGTATCACTCTTCAGGGGCGAGAAGTCCTGGACAAAAAAAACGATATTACGGCCCTTCGCCAAAAAATGGGGCTTTTATCCCAGAAACCATATCCTCTCCCTATGAGCATTTTCGACAATATCGCTTTTGGGTTAAAGGTGCAGGGATTAAAAAACAAAACGGAAATCGCGCACAAGGTTGAATATCATCTCAGACAGGTCGCCCTATGGGAAGAAGTCAAAGATCGCTTAAGCGCTCCGGCTTCCCGGTTATCGATCGGTCAGCAACAACGCCTGTGCCTAGGAAGAGGCCTGGCCGTCAATCCGGACGTCATTCTCGCCGATGAACCAACTTCGGCTCTCGATCCTGTTTCGAGTCGAAAGATTGAGGAACAATTCCTTGAGTTGAAAAAAGACTACTCGATCATTGTTGTCACCCACAACCTGCGACAGGCCAAGCGCTTATCAGACTACGCCGTATTCATGTATTTTGGAGAGGTGATCGAACATGGCCCGCCTTCCGAAATATTCAATAATCCTCAGACCGACGCGTTAAAGGATTATCTGACTTTGGGATAAACGATCATTATCATGACGCGGGCAAGGAGACTCTCTTTATCGTAAATGGTTTCCTTGCTTCAGCGATCTCCCGGAATACCTAAATTGGATATTCACGAGGGACGTACTTATGGGTTTCTGATGGCAGGCGGGCAATATTGGCCTTCTTTATCGTCCTAATATAGTGAAATAAAAAAAGGTTTCATTTCTGAAACCTTTTTGAGCCCCCTGCCGGGATCGAACCAGCGACCTACTGATTACAAGTCAGTTGCTCTACCAGCTGAGCTAAGGAGGCTTGCTTATATATGAAAGCGAGTGCAAATATAAAGGGATGAATTAACATGTCAAACAATTGAGGATTTTTTTTTATAAAAAACTCGTTTTTTATAAAATTAAGCTTAACAAAAAGCGATCTCCTCTTGTTATACAGTCAATTACACGGATCAGGCTTCTGTCCACGCGGATCGCGCGCTAACGCCCGTGATCACCGGACGCCTATTCAGACATATCTTCAGTTACGTTACAGCCGCTTCCCCACAACCAGGGAACGGCTTTTTTCATTGAAGACCGCCCAGCTTTATACAAGTCTGTTGATAACTTAGGGTATCCCGAACTCAAAAAAGGCGTGTAAATTCTTTATTTTTCCTTAACTTGCTACATTGAACTAACCTTGTAAATTTAATTATGGCAGAAGGTGGAAATATTATTCCGATTACCATTGAGGATGAAATGCGGGGAGCTTACATCGATTATTCGATGTCGGTCATTATTTCCAGAGCGTTACCGGATGTAAGGGATGGCTTAAAGCCCGTTCACAGGAGGGTCCTTTTCGGTATGTCGGAGCTTGGCGTAAGTTACAACAAATCATACAAGAAGTCAGCCAGGATTGTCGGAGAGGTATTGGGCAAGTACCACCCCCACGGCGATACCTCCGTATATGATACAATGGTCAGAATGGCGCAGCCCTGGTCATTGCGCTACCCACTCGTCGACGGGCAAGGCAACTTCGGATCCATCGATGGAGACTCGCCGGCGGCCATGCGTTATACGGAAGCCAGGCTCAAAAGAATAGCCGAAGAAATGCTGGCCGATATCAATAAAGACACGGTTGACTTTCAGGCAAACTTCGACGACTCTCTGCAGGAACCCACCGTGTTGCCCGCCAAGATTCCCAATCTGCTCATCAACGGCACTTCAGGTATCGCCGTTGGAATGGCCACCAACATGGCTCCGCACAACCTTTCCGAAGTTGTCAACGGGATCATAGCCTATATCGCCAATAACGAGATTACCATTCAGGAACTGACCCGATATATCAAAGGTCCTGATTTTCCGACAGGAGGCGTCATATATGGTTATCAGGGAGTGATCTCCGCGCTGGAAACAGGACGCGGAAGAGTGCTGATGCGGGCGAAAGCCACCTTTGAACCCATGGATAACGGACGCGAGGCGATCATCGTAACCGAAATTCCCTATATGGTCAACAAAGCCGCCATGATTGAAAAAACAGCGGCGTTGGTCAACGAAAAGAAAATCGAAGGCATTACCGATATCAGAGACGAGTCGGACAAGGATGGACTTCGTATTGTATATGAATTGAAAAAGGACGCGCTACCAAGCATAGTCCTCAACAATCTATACAAATACACACAGCTACAATCTTCCTTTGGCGTCAACAACGTGGCGCTGGTTGGCGGAAGGCCGTATACCCTCAATCTCAAAGACCAGATCAGGCACTTTGTCGATCACCGTCATATCGTAATCACCAGGCGTACGGAATACGAGCTTAAGGAAGCGGAAAAGAAAGCGCATATACTGAAAGGATACCTGATCGCTCTCGATCATCTGGATGAAGTGATCAGCCTGATTCGGAACTCCAAAGATCCGGAAGTTGCCAAACAAGGCTTGATGGAGCAGTTCGAAATGACGGAAATACAGGCCAAAGCCGTGCTCGAATTGCGACTACAACGCCTCACAGGCATGGAGCGTGATAAAATCATAAAAGAGTACGAGGAGATTATGGCTTTCATAAGCCGGTGCAAGGAAATACTCGCCGACGTCAACCTCCGCATGCAGATTATCGTCGACGAGCTTACAGAAGTCAAGGAGCGCTATGGCGATGAACGGAGAACGGAAATTGTCCATTCCGCCGAGGATATTTCCATTGAAGATATCGTACCGGACGAGGCGATGGTCATTACCTTTTCCCATCAGGGTTATGTAAAGCGCACCAAACTGGAGGAATATCGTACACAGGGCCGGGGTGGTGTCGGCGCGAGAGGAGTGCTTACCAAAGACGACGACTTCACCGAACACCTCTTTGTCGCTACCACGCACAATACGCTTCTGATCTTTACCGAGAAGGGCAAGGTATTCTGGCTAAAAGTCTATGAAATCCCGGAAGGATCGAAAAATTCGAAAGGCAGAGCCATACAAAATCTTATCCAGATAGATCCTGACGACAGTGTTCGTACCGTTATCAATGTCAAGAGTCTGATCGATGAAGATTATATCAACAATCAATATCTGGTGATGTGCACAACCAAAGGCACCATCAAAAAGACCGCTCTGGAGGCGTATTCCAGACCAAGAGCCAATGGTATCAACGCTATTTCGATCAATGAGGGCGACCATCTACTTGACGTAAAACTCACTAGTGGCAACGACGAAATCGTCATCGCCCTTCGCTCCGGCAGAGCCATACGCTTCAACGAAAGCGACGTGCGCCCCATGGGAAGAAACGCCGCGGGTGTGCGGGGAGTATCCCTGACAGGACCGGAAGACAAGGTAGTGGGCATAGCGGCTATCAGCAATCCGGAAATCAACCTTCTTGTCGTCTCTGAAAAAGGATATGGCAAACGCTCCGATATCGCGGACTACCGTATCACCAAAAGAGGTGGTAAAGGGGTAAAAACCATGAATATTACGGAAAAAACCGGCAATCTTGTCGCTATTAAGGAGGTTACGGATAATGACGAATTGATGATTATCAACAAATCCGGCATCACTATCCGTCTCGCGGTTTCCTGTCTGAGAGTGATGGGAAGGGCGACGCAAGGCGTCCGGCTCATAAAACTTACTGAAAAAGACGCGATAAGTTCTGTAGCCAAAATCGAGATCGTCGACAAGGATGGAGAAACTCCTGAAGACGCCGAACAAAATGAAATGATCGCCCTCGATGAAACGCTGGAAGGGGAAGTGGATGAGGATATTGACGAATCCGAAGAGACGGACGAGGAGGATGAATAAGAATTTTTTATTTCTATAAGTATATTTGAAAAGCAGAAGGCTTACTTCTGCTTTTTTCATTACCCAAAACTAATATAGCTCCATGAAAAAATATATCATCCTATGCTGCGCGGGAATGGCGCTATCCGCCTCTCTCCATGCTCAAAAATCGGCTGTCGCCAACGCCGCCATATATCATAGTGAAGATCAAATCGCCAACGCGGCGAAAGAAATAGACAAGGCTGTCGCCCATGAAAAAACCATAGCGGATCCTAAAGCCTGGTATTACCGGGGCCTTATCTACAAATCGATGATTGGCTCAAAAGATGAAAATGTAAAAGCGCTTTCCGAGCATCCTGAACGGGAATCTCTCCTCTCCTTCCGCAAAGCTATGGAGCTCGACGCTTCCGGCAAGTTTACGAAGCAAAGCACCCGGGAAATGCGAGAGCTTTTTCCTGAATTCATCAACAAAGGCTATGGCATGTACAGCGTGTCCGATTTTCAACAGGCCCTGGAATATTTTGAGGCCGCGCAAATGGTCAGACCAGAGGATACGACAGGCTATCTCTACGCCACCTACGCGGCCGAAGAACTGGAGCGCTTCGACCTTGTCGGCTTATATATAGAAAAACTGGAATCTATCGGATATAAATCGCCGCGGCTATACCTTCAAAAAATAGCGTCGGCCCAAAAGAAAGAGGTAAGTCCGCGAAACGCTCTTGAAATCAGCAAACGGGCACTGCTCGAATATCCGGATCATAAGGATTTACTGGCGGTGCAAACCTCTCTGTTTATAGAGTCTGGCCTATGGAACGAAGCCATAGCCAATCTCAACACGCTGCATAAGTCGCTACCGGACAATCAGGATTACCTGCGGGTATTGGCCTCTGTTTATGATCAATCCGGAGACAGGGAGAACGCCTTGGCCACATACGAAAAACTTCTTAGTCTCGATCCTTCCAACGGCCCGGCCTTGTATGGCACCGGAGCGATCTACTATGAAAAAGCCAGTAAGATCTTCGAAGAGCTACAGGGACTTTCCAAAACGGCTTTTAAGGCCAATGGCGGCGAAGATAAGGAAGCGACCATGCGTAAACTATTTGGTGAAGCGAAAAGCCGGGCCGTCAAGGCCATGGAAGTCGCCACCGAAGACGAAGAGCAAAGCAATATTTCCCATTTGCTGACACAGATTGACCGATTGCTAAACGCGTACGATAATTATAAAAAGCAACTTCGTTAGTTTGTATTAATTCAGACGATGAATCACCAGATAACTTCAAGAGAAGATTTCGAAATACTTTTTCGCCGGATGTACACGCCTCTGTGTCGGAAAGTGTTTCGAATTCTGAAAAGTCAGGAAGCGACGGAAGATCTAGTACAAGACGTTTTTGTCAGACTCTGGGAAAAAAGAGAGGAGATCACTATCCAGATCGCCATTGAACCTTACCTGTACAGAGCGGTCGCCAACGCGGCCTTCAATTATCTGAAAAAAGATCGTGGCTGGGATGAGTTCGACGCCGAAACGCACGATGTACCGGAACAGACGAATTCCCTCTCCAGACTCGAAACACTGGAAGCGTCCCAACGGATTCAGTCGGTGATAGACTCTTTGCCTCCGGCGTGCAAAACGGTATTTCTACTCTCCCGGGAAGACGGATTAAGCTATAAAGAGATAGCGGACACATTAAGCATTAGTATAAAAACCGTCGAAAATCAAATGAGTAAGGCGCTTAAAATATTAAGGGAAAAACTGGCGCCCTATCTGGTAACTATAACGCTATTTCATTTTTTTTCAGATTTTTTATAGAAGGACATAGGGGTTGACACAGGTTTAGTTGTCATATACATAGATTGGCCAATTTACAATGAACTTAAAGGAAACTGAAATCATCGAACTTATCATTCGTCAGTTACAGGGAAAAACGTCCACCGCGGAAGATAAACTCCTTGAAAACTGGCTTATGAAAGATCCCGCCAACAAGGATCTGAAGGACTCGTACCATAAGATCTGGGCGAATACGGAACCCGCGTCGTCCGAATTTCAGCCGAACGTAGACAATGCCTGGCAGAAGGTATCCCGACGAGCCAATCTGGATACAACCCCGGTATATTCTATCAGTCCGGCCGACAACAATACTCGAAAAATAGGGTATGTATGGAGAATAGCGGCCATGTTCGCGCTCTTGGCCGGATTCGGTTTCCTGGCAATTAAAACACTGAATACAAACAAGATCACGTACATTGAAATATTGACACAAGCGGAAAAAAAGGAGATTGTCCTTCCGGATGGCACCGTGGTAAACCTCGATAAAAACAGCATGTTGAAATACCCGGAGAAATTTGCCGGAGACGAGCGTTTGGTACATCTGAACGGAGACGCGTATTTCTCAGTACAGAAGGACCCATCCAAACCTTTCAGAATCGAGGGAAAGTACTCGCTTACTGAAGTATTGGGAACCTCATTTTATATCCGATCCAATCAGCCCGAAGTAGAACAGATTGAAGTGTATACTGGCAAAGTATCATACACTTCAATTAAAACCAGAAAAAAAACAATACTCATACCGGGACAGATGGCGGAAATAAACTACAAAGGATCTCTTACTCAAAAAACAGCGACTACGTCCAACAATCTTTCATGGAAAACCAATACGCTGGAATTTGACGATACGCCGCTCAAGGATATGGCTGTTGATCTGGAACGCCATTTCGGAAATACAATCACCCTTGAAAAGTCAATTGAAAGCCATCGTTTTACAGGAAAGTTCCATGCTTCTTCCCTGGAAGATATCCTTAAAGTAGTGTCAATCTCAACAGATACGGAATTAAGTATTCAGGACTCCATTTATTCACTTAGTGTCCAAAAACACCCGTAACTACCTAACAAACTAAACATTATGAACGTTTTATTACGCTATGCGCTTGTTGTATTACTTGTGCAGGGGACGGTTTTTGCCCAGGAAAAACTACTGGATAGAAACGTAAGCATCGTATACAAGGAACAAACGCTCAAAGACATTTTAAACGACCTGAGTAAGCGTTTCGGAATAAGCATTTCATATTCAAGCGATCAGGTACCACTAAACAAAAAAATATCCATAGATCTTCGGGATATATCCCTCTCTCAGGCTCTGGATCAAATTTTTCAGGAAACCGATGTCGTGTACATCGAACTGAACGATCAGATTGTACTGAAGAGAAAAAAAAGCGAACAGACTCCGGATCCCGTCAAAGCCCAGTCTGTTCCCGACGCCGGAGCTTCTTTGGATAACGGAGCCGCTTTGACCATCGCCAAACGCCCCGAAGAGCCTGTCATCACACTCAACGATATTCCGGAAACACCCTTTTTTAAACCAGAAGAGGTGGTAATCGAAGTCGATAACAAAGAAGCCTTGAGAGAAGAGTTTGTAAAGGAACAAACAAGAATCTACCAGGATTTTTTCTCCGCTCAGGATACTTCGAAGTTTCTAACGGGAAAGGCGCTGAAGCGGGACCTTAAAACCGCGATCCGACTCCTGGAAAACAAAGTCAAACAACTTTCCGATAGCCTTGACAAAGAAAAAAGGAAACATCCGGGCGATCATGAGGGCGTCTATGAAGCGGACGCGTCTGCCGGAATCCCGGAAGACAGCGGATCGTCAACATTAAAGGAAACCCCTGTTCAAATTACTTTTGTATATCCGCTGGGCACCAATGGCAGACAAAGTCCTGAATATCTCAATCGATTTTCATTAAATATCCTTTCAGGAAACAATGGTGGTGTAAAAGGCGCTGAAGTCGGCTCTCTGGTCAACCTGATACACAAAGACGTTCATGGCTCCCAGATAGCCGGGCTTGCCAATCTTGACAAAGGCTCCTTCAAAGGAGCGCAGCTTGCCGGCATCGCCAACCTTGTAGGCCAAAACGTCAAAGGATTTCAGGCCGCGGGCATCGCCAACCTGAATAAAAAGCGTACCCAGGGCGCGCACTTTGCCGGCATTGTTAATATGACAGGAGATACTTCCTCCGTCTTTCAGGCTTCCGGAGTTCTTAGCTACAGCCATGGCTCCAATATCGGGGGGCAGTTTAGCGGAGTATCCAGCATCAGCAAAGGATCACTTGTGGGACCTCAGGCGGCTGGTGTAGTAAACATTGTACATGGCAACGCCAAAGGCGCGCAAGCGGCCGGTGTCATAAACCTGACTACCAAAAATCAGATCGGGGCTCAAATAGCCGGAGTAGGCAACTTCGCCACCAAGGTCGATGGAGTACAAATCGCCGGAGTGCTCAATACCGCGAAAAAAGTGGATGGCTCTCAAATTGGCCTGATCAATATCGCGGACTCTGTGAGTGGAGCGCAAATCGGCCTGCTTAGCTTCAGCAAAAACGGTTTTTTTCATTTCGAACTATCCGGCTCCGAAGTCCTCTACCCTACTTTTAGCATGAAAACCGGAGGAAAACTGTTTCACAATATCCTGTCTATAGGAATGGGCCCTGTAAATGGCTTGCAAAACGATCTCTTCTGGTGGTACGGTTATGGCTTCGGCTTCGCGCTGGATGTCGCGAATAGGGTTCCTCTCAACATTGACCTTGTATCAAACTATGTTACGCCGGCCAATAGCGAAAGTCACCGCTACAACAACATGCTGTATCAAGCCAAATTTCAGTTTGGATACCAGTTCGCCAAGCGTTTCTGCCTGTTCGCCGGGCCAACCCTCAACATTCAGATGAGTACAATGCCCGAGCAGCGGTTCAACGAATTTTATTCCATGGCGCCATACAAATTGCTCAACCTTGAATTTGACCGGATAGGCAATGAAAAACTTCCGACTTTCCTGACCGGATGGGTAGGTTTCGCCGCGGGTATCCGAATCTGAAAAACAAACCGATAGTTTATATAAATCAAGAATATACATGAAACGCTTATCCATCATTATAACCTGTTTACTTTTTCTGTCCATATTGTTTTCCGCCTGTAATAAATCCGGAATCTGTAAGAAAGGCTCCGGTGAAGTAGAACGACGAGAAATCTATCTCGATGAAATCCACTCTATTGACGTGGAAGGCGACGCTACACTCTACATTACCCAGGGAGAAGAACAAAAAATAGAAGTAGAAACTTATAAAAACTTATTTTCCATTGTCAATCAATCCGTAAAAAACGGAAAATGGAAAGCCAAATTTGATCGCTGTGTCCTGGGACGTTCAAGACTCACGTTCTATGTCACTTTAAAAAGTATTCACGATCTGGAGATGAGCGGGTCCGGAAAAATTATCGGAACAAACATGATCAACACCACGCGTCTTAACCTTTCGGTAGAAGGTTCCGGCGAAATGAAAATCCAAGCTGAAGCGGAAAACCTGGAAAGCGAAGTTGAAGGCAGCGGTAGTCTGACAATTAGTGGAAAAACCGGTCATCACAAAACGGAAATAGAAGGTTCCGGTAAAATCGAAGCCTATGATCTCCATACAGGTTCGTCGGATGTAGATATAAGCGGAAGTGGCAAAGCTTTAATCAATGTCGAAGATTATCTATCCGTAAAAATAAACGGAAGTGGTTATGTAATCTATAAAGGCTCCCCAAAGGTTAGTTCAAAAATTAATGGTTCGGGCAAGCTAAGCGCCTATTGACAGCTATATTCAGCAAAATAAAAAAAGGGTAACTCATTTCTGATTTACCCTTTTTTACTTAACCTAACTTATTAAACTGATAAGAATCATTCCAATTTACATCTTACCAACTCTTACAACGAGTCCAAGCGAACGTATAAAACACTTTGATTTGAAGCGTATATGTAAACAAAAATAAAACAATCCCGCGTTTTTTCAGTATACTATCCGGATAATATCGCTTTTTTTCGTTTAAAAGCCTCTTTTATCATATTATCCCATCAATTACTAATACAAGTTGAAACGCCGGTATTTTGTTTCGAAATGACCATGGCTCTCCGGATCTGTCCACCCGGACACCTCAAAACACGCGCCGTCTCTCTCTCCAATGAAACCGAGCGAGCTTGTTTCTTTTTTAAATTATCTATTTTAACTATCTGTTTGAAACAAAGTATTAATTTTGTCATTTCCATTTATAGCGAAATTATATGCGAAACAGATTAATTCTTCTATGCGTCTGCGTCAATTGTATCTGGAGTGTAAACGCTCAACACGGCAAACTGGAAAAACTGGCGAAGAAGGCGTTCAGACATGAGGATTTTTCTACCGCTATCCAATACTACAAAGAATTGATTTCCTACAATACTGATAATATTGATTACAATTATCATCTCGCCATATGCTATTTCAATACCGGCTACGCGGATCGGTCTATCCCCTATTTTGAATTTGTCCGGAGCAAAAAAATAACCGGTCAATACGAAAACACCGGCTACTATCTTGGCAAAGCCTATCATCTGGATCATAAATTTGAAAAAGCCATACAGGAATATGAAAGCTTTCTGAAAAACCTTGGAGCCAAATCAGGGTATGACGCGGAGCTCTCTATGGAAATCACCAAAAGCATCCGCAATTGCGAGGTTGGCGTAACCCTGGCTTCCACACCCGTCAACTGCGTCATTCGCAATCTGTACGACAAAATAAATACGGAAGCCGATGAACGCTATCCTCTGATATCGCCCGATGGAAAATACCTGTATTTCTCCGGCAACAAGGAAGAAAACCTGGACAACCAGACGGACGGCAAAGAATTAAAGAATCCTGGCGATATTTACTTCAGCGCCAATATAAACGGACAATACACCTATCCCAAAATCCTGGCGTTTTCCCTCTCTTCTCCATATCTGGACGCGCCTGTACATATCAGCCCGGACGGAAACACCATGTACTTTCTCAGCGTTACTCCCAGCAAAGCTATGGATATTTATATATCCGAAAAAATCAACCAGGTCTGGATTAAACCCAGGGAAATAGGCGCCCCTTTTAATTCAGAGGGAAACGAAACCGGTTTTTGCATGACACCGGACCGGAATATGGCGGTATTTTCGTCCGATAGACCCGGCGGATATGGCGGTCAGGATCTATATATCGCCTACAGGGATGAAAAGGGCGCCTGGAGTGAAGCCATCAATATGGGGCCCAACATCAATAGCAAATACAATGAAACAGCTCCCAGCATCGCCACCGATGGTAAAACAATATACTTCAGCGGCGACGGCATGAATTCCATCGGAGGCTACGATCTGTTCAGGACAAAATTTGTCCGCTCCGTATGGACTCAACCTGAAAACCTTGGTTTTCCGATCAATTCCGCCGCTGACGAAAAAGCGCTGACCATGTATTCCGATGGTATCCGAGGATATTTTGAAAGCGATCGCAAAGGAGGCGCCGGCCAATCGGACCTGTATACTCTTCAGATTATCGATACGTCAATTTCCCCCGCCAAATACCTGTCCTATTATCAGGACGACAACGTCTTCGAAGAAGTGCCAAAGAAAACCAGTCCGGGACATAAACTCAAAGAGATCGTCTATTTTGACTTCAACGCGTCCTCCATCGCGCAATTTTCGGAAAAACGCCTGGACAAAATCGTACTATTACTCAATACCTATCCGGACATAAAACTCGAAGTACAAGGATATACCGACAACAAAGGCTCGGATGAAGGCAACCATCTGGTATCTTCGCGGAGAGCCAAAGCGGTATATCGCTATCTTATATCAAAGGGTGTAAACTCCGACAGAATCCAGCCGGTAGGCTACGCTACGCAATCGCCGGTTTCTACGGGCGCGAGCGAATTGGAGCAGGCCCAGAACCGTAGGGTAGAGTTTAAGGTTCTGCCTGCTGAAACGGTCATTCGAAACAACGCCTATCTTGGTGAATATTATGTAGTAAAAGGCTCATTTTCCAGTAAAACGAACGCTGAAAAGATGCGTGAACAATTGTCCCGGGAATCAATACGAACAGCCATACTGGAACCCGACAATAACAATCCGCTATACCGGGTTGTCCTGGGCAAGGCCGGAAGCTATGAGGAAGCCGCGAAGATTCTGAACTCGACGCCTGAAGCGCATAAAGAGGGAGTCTGGATTCTGTCGTTCTAAAAAAATCAAGGAATCGAGGTTGTCAACTATGATAAAGCGGCTTAGTTTCTAAGCTTCAGTTTCCGATACAGTTCTTCACCAGACCATTCGATCACGTCGCCCGGATTCAGGCCATACACTTCCAGTCCTTCGATTCGCTCCCTTACCAGTCTCAGCGTCGGATACCCCACATTGGCCGTCATTTTTCGGACCTGACGGTTTTTTCCTTCAATAAGCGATAATCGCACCCAGGAAGTCGGCAAGTATTTGCGATAACGAATCGGTGGATTGCGGGGAGGTAACTCCGGTTCGCCAAAAACCACCTCGCAAGTCGCCGGAAGCGTGTCGTAAGCTACCCCGTCAAGACTAATCCGCACGCCCTGAGCAAGTCGCCTGGCAGCTTCCGCCGAACATTGACCTTCTACCTGAGCCAGATAAGTTCTCGAATGCTTTCTGGATGGATGAAGCAATTTCTCCGTCAATGACTTATCGTTGGTCAGAATCAACAACCCCTCACTGTCCGAGTCTAGTCGTCCTACTGGATATACGTCTTTTTCAAATGGGTAAAGCGAACCTAAAACTTCTTTTTTACCATCCGGCTTAAACTGGGACAACATGCCGTACGGCTTGTATATAACATAGTATTTCAAGACTTTCATGCGACGCGAAGTTACCAAGCCTTATCGAAGTGGCAAATTTAAAAGGCGAAATCGCCCTACGATAATTGTTACCATGTTTCATACCTACTTTCTTGGATTTATGGTATTTTTTTAACATTATCGTTGATTATTTTATCAGATCGCCTTAAGATACTAGTACTTAAAATATTTTTAGCATATGCACCCACTGTTTTTCACAGGCCTCGCCTGGCTTTTCGTGATCGTATGGATTTCATTTGTGATATACAAACAAAAAGACCATCATCCGAAAGCCTTGTTTTTTCTGTTTTTTACCGAGTTGTGGGAGCGCTTCAGCTACTATGGGATGAGAGCCCTGCTGATTCTATATATGACCAAGGATTTGCTATACGGAGATCCAAAAGCTTATGGAATATACGGCGCCTATGGAGCGCTGGTATACGCGACTCCAGTATTGGGAGGCTTGCTGGCCGAAAAATTTCTGGGATATCGTCTCGCCATCATACTGGGCGCTTCTCTGATGGCGGTGGGACATTTCTTTATGGCTTTTGAATACGAAATAGTATTTTACGCGGCTCTGGGTTTCCTTATCATTGGCAATGGATTTTTCAAGCCGAATATTTCCAGCATGGTAGGCTCGCTATACAAGATTGGAGACAATAAGAGGGACAGCGCCTTTACCCTGTTTTATATGGGGATCAACACAGGAGCTTTCCTTACCCCCCTTACCTGCGGCGTGATTGGAGAAACCTATGGATTTCACTGGGGTTTCGGCATCGCCGGCATAGGCATGTTGTTGGGTCTTCTTGTATTTCTATACGCCAACGCCAAGGGTGTTTTTGAAGATCGGGGACTTTCTCCGGATCATTACGAACCATCCAAGCAATACGCTAAATATTGGAAAAAATGGGTTGTTCTGGGCTCTATCGTTTCCGTTCCGCTTTTCGCCTACCTGGTTAACCAAAATGAAATTACCAAATGGATACTCTTCGCCGTCGGGGGCTCCGTAGTGATCGTGCTGCTCATCATGGCCGTGCTGGAAGAAAAAGTACAACGGGAAAGATTATTCGTCTTGCTCATCCTCTTTGTATTCACCATCATGTTCTGGACATTCTTTGAACTGGCGGGAAGCGCCATCACCCTGTTTACCGATCGTAATGTAGACCGGAGCATTGGCGCCACCTTTATACCAACTTCGACATTCCAGAGCGTCAATCCTTTCTTTATAATCATGCTGGCTCCATTATTCGCCTGGTTCTGGGAAAAAACCGCCAAAGCCAATAAAGAACCTTCTTCTCCCTTTAAGTTCAGTACAGCTCTGATCCAGCTTGGTATCGGTTTTGGCGCTTTGGTTGTTGGCTCCTGGTTTGTCGGAGACTCTTACAAAGTACCGCTGGTCTTCCTCCTCCTAGCGTATTTATTCCATACTACGGGAGAGTTATGCCTGTCTCCCATCGGTCTTTCATTAGTTACCAAACTGTCTCCGGCCAAAATCGTAGCTTTTGTAATGGGAGTCTGGTTTCTCTCCTCTTCCTTCGCGCACATCATTGGTTCCGAAATTTCCAAAAGAACTTCAGGCGACGCCGCGGATATTACCGACCAGTTGCAGATCAGTCTCACCGCGTATACCGACGTGTTTCAGGTTATCGCGTATGTCGCCATTGGTTCAGGAGTATTATTACTCCTGCTGGTACCCTTGTTGAAAAAGTGGATGCACGGAATAAACTAAAAAAGGGGATAAACCCCTTTTTTAGTTTCATATATTAAGCCACTAATAAGGACTTCCGAAAGAGTTTGTATTCTGATTGTTCGACTTATTATGTTCCGTGTCGTTCGGCTTATTTCTATGCATCCTGTCACGAGCGTTGGGATCTTCATAGTCATATTCCCTGAAACGATCACCCTGGCGCTCATTCGGGCTGTTATTCTGACGAAACGTTTCCTTATCCTCGTTTTGGAAGTTCTCCTTGTTGTTTCTCTGGTCTCTTCTCGCCGAAGTAGTGGTATCAAAGGATGTTTCTCGTGAATAATCCGCGTCACCCGTATTATCCATATATTCGTACTCCGACTTTTTCTTGACTTTGTCATCGCCTCGTCTTTCCTTGTCGGACTGCGCCGACGCCAGAGTAACTATACCTACCGATAAAATTGAAATTAAAACCAACCTAACCTTTTTCATCTCCCACACTTGTTTTATTTCCTATAAAATAAACCGATAGAAGCGTAGGGTGTTCAAATTCATAGATAAACAACTTACAAACAATATATTAAATAAAAAACAACCTTAGTCCCGATAAATAATTCCGAATTCGTATGTTTGTCTATTATTACAAAAGATAGCGTGTGTCTCCTCGAAATTAAAAACCTGTACTATTACTATACCGGACAGCCTGCCATAAAGGACGTATCCTTGTCCATCGAAGAAAACCAGATAGTTTCCCTCCTGGGAGAAAATGGCTCCGGGAAATCCACGATCATCAAGCTGATCGCCGGACTTCTGGACAAGGCGAGCGGAGATATCCATTACAAAAACGAACCGATCAAAGGCCCCTCAGAACAACTGATTCCAGGACATCCGAAAATAAAAACCATCTTTCAAGACTACAGGCTCGCCCATAGGACCACTGTATATGAAAACATACATTCACTACACCCTCCGCTCAGAGAAGAATTAAAAAAGGAGAAAACGGAAAAGATCCTGCGAAACTTTCAGCTTTACGATCTTGCCGGCAAAGCAGTGGAAGCGCTGTCCGGTGGAGAAAAACAACGGGTAGCTATCGCGAGAGCTGTCGTCAATGATCCGGAAATACTACTCATGGACGAGCCATTTAGTAACCTGGACGCGCATAACAAACAAACGATAACGAATCTCCTCTTTGACTATATCCGCGATAACGGCATTTCCGCCATCTTCGTCACGCATGATTATCGGGACGCGCTCAAATACTCCGACCAGCTTTGTATCATGAGAAACGGAGCTATCATCCAGCAAGGCGATCCAAAAGAATTGTATTACCATCCAATCAATCTGTATGCCGCCACATTACTGGGACCAGTCAACATGATCAGCGAATACCCTCAAAAAACTTCCGGTAGTGATACCTCCTACGTTCGACCAGAAAATATACAAATCCAGGAGGACGGACCGCTATATGGCGTTGTCACCCGAAGCGACTTCGCGGGAGCGCGTTTTGAAATAACCATAGCCACCGGACATGAAGATCTGCTCGTATATTCATCCACCCCACTAACTATCGGACAAGGAGTACGATTTGCCATCATAATAAAAAATGAAGAATCAAACGAATCGGAAAAATAGGTCTTCCGGATAGGGCCTATACCGCCAAGGAACGGATCAGCAAGGTTAGGGCGATCCGCGTATGCCTATCATGGTACCAAGTCAAGAAGAACCTGATTAATCCTTCTTCCTTGATATGATCTGTCGGAGATCCTCGCGCGGAGGCCCCGTCAACACCTTCCCATAAGTATCAAAACGTCCTCCATGGCAGGGACAATCCCAGCTTTTTTCAGCATTGTTCCAGGTCACTATACATCCGGCGTGCGAACATACCGGATGCAGAGCGCGGATGTCGCCTTCAGCCGATTTGTAAATAGCCAATTGCCTATTCTCATAATTAACTATCTTTCCCTCTTCGGGTTCAATATCCGCCAAAGACTGTAAACGATCCACTCCTATACGATCGGCCACAAATCGACGGGCTACATCCGCGTTTTCCTTTACAAAATCAGAGAATCCCGCTATAGGCTTTATCCTCGACGGAGACATCAATTTCGCGAAAGGATTTTCCTTATGGAGAATCTGGTCAGCCAGCATACGTCCCGCAAGGCTCCCCAACAGAATGCCATTGCCACTGTATCCGGTAGCTACATAAACACCTTCCTCTCCTCCAGGCAAGCCGCCTATATAGGGCAGACCATCCGCCGGTTCAAAATACTGCGCGGACCAATGGTAATCAATAGACGATACATTGAAACGCTGACGGGTATAGGTTTCGAGTTCTTGAAACGACTTTTCGGGATCGCCATGCCCTGTTTTATGATCCGCCCCTCCTATTATCAAATAGGGTCTGTCGGCGATACGATGGGTTCTGAAATAATGGTACGGTTCCTTCATATCATAAGCCATATCATCCGGATATTGGTGATCAGACAGCGTGACACCAAGTACATAGCTGCGATAAGGAGCGCAACGCGAATGAAGAAGGTTGATCCCGAGCGGTATGTGGGTCGCGTAGACTAACTGTTCCGCTCGAAGGGCGCCGCGATTGGTCTGCGCCTCCTGAAAACCGTCCTTCCGTTCAGTATGCTCAACCCGCGTATTGGTAAGAACTATCCCTCCCTTCTCATAAAAAGCCTCCGCGAGCGCGTACAGGTATTTTAACGGATGTATCCGCGCCTGCTTTCTATAGCAAATCGCCGAGCGAAAGGCTAATGGAACCGGAATAGCGGAAGCCCGGACCACGTCAACACCGGCCCTTTGGGTGGCGCGCCATATTTCTTCCAGTTCTTTCTCTTCCTGCTCGGTTTCAGCAAACAGGTAACCATCTTTGTAGGCGAAATCGCACTCAATAGCATATCGCTCTACGTTGGCCGCGATAATATCCCTAGCGGTACGGGTCGCTTCCGCGACAAGCGCGGCGCCATCCGCGCCAAAATTCTTTTCTATCTTTGGATAAGGCATGTCCAGCATCGTATTGATATGAGCGGTAGTGCCCCCCGTCGTGCCATAGCCCGGTTGGTAGGCTTCCGCGATCACACATTTCTTACCAGCTTCTTGAAGCAAAAGTCCCAATGTAAAACCCGTAATACCTCCTCCTACGATCAGTACTTCGACAGGCTGGTCCGGCATAGCTCCCCCTATCTTGCCGGTATACTCCGGTCCCGGACGAAACGATTGCCAAATGCTCTGAAGATTCCCATCTCGTTCAACATACTTTTGCTGTTGTATAAATTCCTTCCCTTCGGGAATATGTTTTTCCATGACAATCCTTTCTCGTTCTTTTACTTTACCATAGCGTACATCCTATAAAAGATTTGAATGACATTTTGTTTCAGTATTTCTGAAAAACAGCGATATAGGAAATAAACAAGTTCTTTATTTCGCGATTTCCATACGCGCGGTCATCCTCACGTAAAGAAAGTTTCAAATGGGGGGATATAAAAAATACCATACTTCATAAAAATGACGACGATGGATTTTATGGCGATATTGTGACGAGATATCGAGCTTAGGCGATTCGCTGAAGAAAAATCAATCTGGCACGGAGGATAAAACAGCTATAATAAGTAAAGCGACATAATAAAAATTAAGACAATAGAATTGTATGCCCTTTATGACATAAATTCTATTGTCTTATTTTTAATCCCCCGCGTATTGTTTTCACGCGTATCTTTCAGAGAATGCTGTAATCAACTTCCGGTTCTTCGCTCAATCCTCTTCCAGGAATGAAATGAAGACAAGTTCACCTTTTCCATCACCAGATAGCCGATCCGCTATCAACTCGGAATCTTCGGGTTATTGATACCAGTCAAGCCAGGTACTATGACTGGCTCGCTTCTCGAATCCCGATACGGGACACGCTCAAAGTAGTCCGCCCAGATCTTCTGGTACGGCCAGCCATTTTAATCATGCCCTTGGGTCTTTACAATTTTGTTATAGATTCCAAACAGTAAAAACGGCGCCACCCATTGTCCTACAAATAAAGCCATATGCTTATGTCCAAATGACTTAAGAATAGATGAACCAGCCATCGCGGCGATGGAAGCGTACAAATAGGTTTGGGAAGGAACCCGGGCCGTCATACTCTCTATCTTCTTGGTAGTTTCACCCTCTGTTAGATTTTTTTGATAATTTTCCATAATTTCTAATTTATTAACCATTTGCTGTCAACCTTTTTTATTAACCTAGGCAGACCGACATGGTTCAGGAAATATTGATATTGAAACGTCTTAATTTATTTCATCAGGCATAGACCTTTATTCCCAATTGTCCTTCCACGAGAAACTGACCATTCCATCTCAAACCTCTCATTTTTAAAACGCCATTTTAAATAATAATAATTTCACATACAGTCTTCCTATCTCTGCTTACCTGAGTTCGACTTGTATGATTGCCGTGTACCTTTATTTTGATCATCCTATATATAAAACGCGGATGTTCGATTGATTACGGATGGGGCTTTATCAACCTATTGGAAACTTTTAATTATACCAACAGTTTTATTCTTGAAACAATCCTCACGACGAGGAATCGCCCTATTAAATATTCATATACCGGTATCTAAAATTATACAATCGAAATATCCTACGTGAAAAAGTATACCCAAATCGTTATCAAGATACAGGCATTATACTTTTTTCTGACTGGTATATGGCCCCTTGTCCATTTGAAAAGTTTTATGGCCATCACGGGAGAAAAAACGGACATATGGCTTGTACATATGGTCGGCCTCCTGGCTATGTCTATCGGTATCAACTTATACCTGACCAAACGCGATCTTCCGCTGGCTGTATGCAGCGCGTTTAGTTTCGCGCTCATCGACATTATATACACGGCCCAAAAAACCATTTCTCCGGTTTACCTCATAGACGCGATTATCCAGTTATCCTTTATCTTTATATATAGTGTACTTCCAATTTTCCAGCATGTATTCAAAGTGGAAAAAAATTGAAACATGGAGAGGTATCCTTAGCCGTGTTCGCGATATTGTCAGAGCTCTCTTTAGAGAAAGGTTTGTTACTTTTCAAAACTATCAGCGACATGCCATATTTTACTAATGGATTCCTTTTAGCCGAGAAGACAAAACGACCACCAGTATGACGCGATTGATAAATTTATGCCATTAAAGCAGCGTATCGGAAAAGAAAGATATTGATTAAATATTAAAAAATGAGGTTTTAGACAAATTCAATAACAGGCTACAAAACCGCGAAGCCTTGAGAAGGCTGTAAATAAGAAGAAAATAAAAAAGGACAAGTCTTTCATTTTTAGACTTATCCCATCAAGTGATCCCGTTTGGATTCGAACCAAAGACCTACTGCTTAGAAGGCAGTTGCTCTATCCAGCTGAGCTACGGGACCTTCCTTATTTCTTGTCGGGGTGGCAGGATTCGAACCTGCGACCTCATGGTCCCAAACCATGCGCGATAACCGGGCTACGCTACACCCCGAACACTTTCCATTTCAGAATTTGAGGGCGCAAAGGTAAGAAACTTTTTTTAACTCAAAAAAATAATTTCCTTATACACCCTCTTTTCTTTTTTGCGGAGAGGGCGGGATTCGAACCCGCGGTACGATTTGACTCGTACGACGGTTTAGCAAACCGCTCCTTTCGGCCTCTCAGGCACCTCTCCGAAAAAGTTGTGCAAAGGTAGCGAAAATTATTTCTATAAAGCAAGAGTCGTCCATAAAAAAATAATATTTTATTTCGGCCTTGTGTTAATCAGGCAATTGAACGAAGTTTAAGCAATCGAACCTACAAAGCAAGATGAGCTTTATTTATCCGCCGGATCTGTTTATCTATACGCTGATTACAGCTTTCATCTGTTTTTATGGCGTTTATCTTATACGAATGTATAAAATATCCAGAGCGACCGGCAAAAGGATCAATACCCTTATTTATAAATTTGTCCTCCGCGCGGCGTATTTCCTGTTGCTGGTCGTGAGCCTTATGGGACCATTGCTTACAAGTCCCCGATCCGCTCGGGATATGAAAAAAAACATTTACCTCGCTATCGATCTTTCGGGCAGTATGGCCGCGAACGATCCGCCTCCTTCCCGCTTTGAGGCATGCAGAGAAAAAATAAATGAATTTATTCAGCGGACGCGGGAAGCTCGTATTGGAATCATTATCTTTTCATCCGACGCTTTCTTGCACGCGCCACTAACCTCCGATAAAAAGGCTCTTCAGACCTATGTCGATATCCTTAACCCGGATATTCTTGAAAATAAAGGTTCAGACCTCAACGCTCCGATCGAACTGGCGCTGCGAAAATTCAGACAAACGGGAGAACCCGCGTCCAACAATATTATTCTGTTTTCAGACGGCGAGTCCCATACCCCCGTCAACAACAAGCTTTTAAAAACCGCTCAAAAAGAAAATGTACGCGTCTATACGGTTGGAATCGGCTCCAGGGAGGGAGGTATTCTAACAATAAAAGGCGCTAATGTCCTTACCAGACTACAGCCGGATCTTTTAAAGGATATCGCCGCCCAAACCCATGCTCAGTATATCGAATATTCGGTATCGTCCAGCGATGTCGCCAGTCTGGTGAATTTTATAAGCAAGCGAAAAGAGCCTATTGAAAACGCGGAAAACAACGCGGAGTCCAATAAATATTTTTACTTTCTGATGATAGCCTTGTATCTCATGATGCTGGACGCGGCGATTACTTTAAATATTCTTTCATTATGAAACCGGCCCTGATCAGCGTCTCCATAATCGCCTTTTTTTTTAGTTTCTTTACCAGAACGGACAAGATCAATCATCTGATCATGAAAGCGGAAAGCGCGTACAGCAGCCGGAATTATGAAACCGCCGCGTTCATGTACGATACGTTGTTACACATATATGAATTAAACACTCCGGAAATCCAGTGGAATCTGGCTTCCTCATGGCTCAAAGCCTTTCATTATGACTCCGCTCACAAGTATTTCGAACAACTTTCCATCTCCGGACATCGGAAAATTCGATCCGAATCCATGAATCAACTTGGCCTGATCGCCTATTATTTCAAGGATGACAGGGCCGGAGCGATTCTTCAGTTCAAGAAAGCGCTCCGAATCAATCCTGATAATCAGGAGGCCATATACAACCTTGAACTCCTGCGGAAAACCAGCTTGGAAACATTTTCTTCCGACCAAAACTCCTCTCAGGACCGGGACAGTATAAAAACCCATATTGAAAAAAAACAAGCGACCAGAAGAAAAAAGGAATCATATAGGACGCGGAGCGAAGAGCGCGACCGGAGCGTGAAGTCCAATCATGGGGAAACTCCCGGAAAGTCGCCCCGTAAAGATCATGAAAGTGCCAATGATAAGTCCGACGCTGAAAACAACGCGTCGGATAATGACTCTTCCGGGAAACTTATTACGCGAAGAAAGAGTAATCAGGATATAAGTTCAGAACGTATTCTGGAACTAACGCGGCAAAACGAAATACGCTATTTACAACAAATAAAAAGAAAGCCGGAAACAGCCAAGAAGACCGGTCCACCTTATTAACAAAGTTATCATTATCATGAAAGAAGTATACATACTATCCGCTGTTCGTACTCCAATCGGAAGTTATGGCGGCGCGTTGCAGAGTTTTTCAGCTCCCCGGCTGGGCGCCGAAGCGATCAAAGGGGCTTTGGCCAAAGCGCTCGTTCCAGCGGACCAGGTTCAGGAAGTCATTATGGGCAACGTACTCACCGCCAATCTTGGTCAGGCTCCCGCTCGCCAGGCCGCGGTATTGGCGGGGCTACCCTATTCCGTCCAATGCACAACCATCAATAAGGTCTGCGCGTCAGGCACCAAAGCCATCATGCTCGCCGCGCAAAGTATTCAACTGGGACTTGCCGATTTGGTTGTCGCTGGCGGCATGGAGAGCATGAGCAATGTTCCCTACTACATCGATAAAGCCAGGTTTGGCTACAAACTCGGTCACGGAAGTCTGATTGACGGGATTATCAAAGACGGCCTCTGGGACGTGTACAACGACTACCATATGGGAAGCGCCGCGGAAAATACCGCGAAAGAAATGGGCGTCTCCCGTGACGCGCAGGACGAATTCGCCATCACCTCCTATCGTCGGGCCAACGACGCGATTGTATCCGGAAAATTTAAAAATGAAATCACGCCATTAGAAATAAAATCCCGAAAAGGCGCTGAATTTATTGATCAGGATGAAGAGCCTTCCAAAGTCAACTACGACAAAATTCCGACTTTAACTCCTGTTTTTATGAAAGATGGCACTGTCACCGCCGCCAACGCGAGTACACTGAACGACGGAGCCGCCGCCATTGTACTGGCGAGTAAGGAAAAAGTGGAAGCCCTTGGTCTCAAGCCTGTCGCCAGGATTATCACCTACGCCGACGCTGAGCAGGCGCCCGAATGGTTTACAACAAGTCCCGCGCTGGCTATCCCCAAGGCGCTCAAACACGCGTCCCTGTCCACCAGCGACGTAGATCTCTTTGAAATTAACGAGGCCTTCGCCGTCGTTTCCATCGTCAACAATAGGCTACTTAACCTGGATCCTCAAAAAGTCAATATTTATGGAGGCGCTGTCGCGTTGGGACACCCCATCGGATGCTCAGGCGCTCGAATCGTTACAACGCTGCTCACCGCGCTGCGCGACGAAGACAAGGAAATTGGAGTAGCTGGCATATGCAATGGCGGCGGCGGAGCCTCCTCCATAGTGGTACAAAGATTGTGATGACTGATCCAGGTATAAAAAACGGCTTCATGCGCTTCTCACTGATAATGATCCTGATCGCGACTGTTAGCGGCGCGATTGCTCAAAACAATGTACACCGAACATTTTATGACAATAACATTCGATTGCTGAAGGAAGAATACCAGATCAACGAACACAAAGACAAACATGGAATATTCAAAAGTTTTTTCCCCGGAGGAAATCCGGAAATCGTAACCTTCTATTCCCATGGTAGAAGAGACAGCGTCTTTATCGAGTTTTATGAAAATGGAAAGCCCAAGGTAAAAGGAAACTACAAAGATGGTCTGAAAAACGGCTTATTTGAATATTTTGAACCGACAGGAAGGTTGAAGTTTAAAGAGCATTACGACAACGAGCCGCCCCACGCGGGAACCTATATCCAGTATAGTCCCAATGACTCCATTACAGCGCGGGGTTTTCTGAAAAACGGCGTATTCGATAGCACATTTACCGAATTTTACCCAAATGGAAAAATTAAAACCAGGTGTATCCTGCGCGATGGAAAAAAGAACGGGATAATGGAGGTTTTTCATCCCAATGGCAACCTCCTGCAAAAAACGCGTTTCCGGAATGATTCCATCGAGGGACCTATTGTCACCTATTTCGCCAATGGCAATATAAAAAACGAAGCCAATTACCACGACGGTAAGCTCAACGGACTACTGAAAGAATATTATGAGGAAGGCGGACTGAAGTCCGAAAGCCACTACTCCGACAATCAGCAGCACGGATTGACCAGGACCTATTATCCTGATGGCGGTAAAATGACCGAAGAAAACTATTCCAATGGCAGACTAAGCGGATTTTTCAGAACTTTTTATCCTGAAGGCGGACTGGAAACGGTTTCTTACATCACCAACAATAGCCGATCAGGGGTTTATCAAAGTTTTAATAAAGAAGGAACAAAAGTTTTTGAAGGCGACTTTGTCGATGGAGTTTTACATGGCAAAGTATCTACCTGGTACGATAATGGTCAACCTAAACAGGAACTAAACTATAGCGATGGTAAAAAGACCGGAAAAAACCTGACATATTATCCCAATGGAGCGCTTCAGCGAAAAGAATTATATAAAAACACGGAACTGGGCTGGCTTATTGAGATAGAAACATTTTTTGACAATAAAAGTCCCGAGCAAAAAGGCGCGCTAATACTTCCGCGTAGCCCGGCTCCTACGGAGAAAACCAAAGAACAAAGAGCCTATGAACTGGAAAACTCCCTGAAACCGGGACAAAAAATATATGAACGCAATCTGCTCCAGACGGAAAAGACGGTCAAAACCGGCGAATGGCTCACGTATTATCCCAACAGGCAACTCATGGTCAAAGAGTCTTTTATCAATGACAAACTGATGGGCCCGCGCGTAATCTATTACGAAAACAAGAATCAGGAAAAAGCGATAGAAAATTATTCGCATGGCGTAAAGACCGGCAACTGGAAAGAGTTTTACGAAAACGGTCAAGTGAGTGTCGACGCGACCTATAAAAGCAATACCCGCTATGGCCCTTATAAGGAATATCATGAAAACGGAAAACTAAAGACAGAGGGCAACTTCATCGCGGGACGGGAAACAGGAAAATGGTTGTACTATGATGAAGGAGGCGAACTTGAAAAAACGCTTACCTTCCGCAATGGCGAAGTCATCAACCAAAAATAACGATTACGCGAAAAGCCTCGCCGCTTTCAATAGGATATTCTTTATACTGTTTTAATTTTTCATAAATTTGTCCTTGGGTTATGAAAAACATGGAAGCGATTAAAGAGACAAATTTTCAATTTCCGGGACAAACCGGGTTTTATAAGGGCAAAGTACGGGACGTTTATTTCTTTCCGGACAAGCTGGTAGTCATTGTCAGCGACAGGATATCCGCGTTCGATGTTGTACTTCCACAACCCATCCCGTATAAAGGCCAAGTGCTGAATCAGATTGCTTCCAGATTTCTGAACGCGACCAGGGATATTGTTCCCAACTGGGTTGCTTCCGTACCGGATCCCAATGTCACCATTGGTAAAAAATGCGAGGCGTTTCCCGTCGAAATGGTCATCCGGGGCTACCTTGCCGGACATGCTTGGCGAGAATACAAAGCGGGCAAAAGATCTATCTGTGGCGTCCCCCTTCCGGATGGATTAAAGGAAAACGATCCGCTTCCTGCTCCGATTATCACACCTACAACCAAAGCCAGAGAAGGGCACGACGAAGACATATCACGGGAAGATATTCTCAAAAAAAACCTGGTGAGCGAAGCCGATTATCTGACACTCGAGAAATATACCCGGCTGTTATTCCAAAAAGGTACCGAAATGGCCGCGGAAAGAGGCCTTATCCTAGTCGATACCAAATATGAATTTGGCAAGCTCAACGGTGAAATCTTCCTAATCGACGAAGTGCATACTCCTGATTCTTCCAGGTATTTTTACCAGGATGGCTATAAAGAAAGACAAGCCAGGGGAGAATCTCAAAAACAGCTTTCAAAGGAATTTGTAAGACAGTGGCTGATAGAAAACAATTTTCAGGGTAAGGAAGGACAGCGAGTGCCGGAAATGACGGACGAAATTATCACTAAGATATCCGACCGCTATATCGAGCTGTATGAACATATGACCGGAGAAGCGTTCGTAAAGGAATCCACAGACTCCATTATCAGGAGAATTGAGCGAAATGTCCTGAATCATATATCGTAACCCATTCGAAACAATTACTATCCAGATGAAATTTACCACAAGGAATGAAGAAAAGTATAGCATGATTAGTTTACAGGAAGATAAACTAACCTCCGCTATCGCTCCTGCGCTCAAGTCTGAACTAGTGAGGCTTAAATCGGAAGGCGTCGCCAATATAATCCTGAATCTGGCCGAAATAAAATACGCGGACTCTTCCGGCCTTAGTTCCATTTTGGTCGGCAATCGCGTATGCCAGGAAGCGGAAGGCATATTTATCTTGTCCTGCTGCAACGACCACGTGATTAAACTATTGAAAATTTCGCAACTCGATACAATATTAAACGTCCTCCCAACCGTTGAAGAAGCTGTAGACGCCGTCTTTATGCACGAATTGGAAAAATCCTTCAACGAAGAAGAAAATAACGAAGAATAGCATTGCCTTTCGAATTAACCATACTGGGCGCCAACTCCGCCACACCTGTCTTTAACAGGCATCAGACCGCTCAAATATTACAAATTGAGAATGAACAGATTCTTATTGATTGTGGCGAGGGTACGCAGATGCAGATCAACAGGTATCGATTCAAACTTAACAAAATCAACTATATATTTATAAGCCATTTGCATGGAGACCATTACTTGGGACTAGTGGGTCTGATTAGTACCATGCACCTTTTCGGAAGGACAAAGGAGCTGAATCTTTTCGGCCCTCCGGGACTTTCAGAAATCATTACTACCCAATTAAAATATTCGGAAACAATCCTGAACTTTAAAATCCGTTTTCAAGAGCTCGATACGGAAAAAAGCGATCTTATACTCACAACGGACAAGTTTACCGTTACTACCATTCCACTTATCCATCGGATCAGATGTTGCGGCTTTTTATTTCAGGAAACACCCCGAAAGCACAAGATTCGTAAAGACATATTGCCGGAAAACACACCTCTGATCACCATCGCGAATCTGAAAAAAGGCCTGGATATTGTCGATGAAGAAGGCAATATCATATACAAAAACTCGGAATATGCCATTCCGCCCCGGCGCCCCTACTCCTACGCGTTTATGTCCGATACCGCCTACAGCGAAACATATCTGGACCTGGTTAAAGGAACGGATCTTTTATATCATGAAAGTACATTTCTTGAAGACATGAAACCGAGAGCCAAGGAGACATTTCATACCACCGCGTTGGAAGCCGGCATTTTCGCCTCCAAAGCGGAAGTAAAACGTCTTATTATAGGACACTTCTCTTCCCGGTATCGTGAATTGAATCCTCTGCTGGAAGAAGCCCGGAGTGTTTTTCCCAATACCGCCCTAGCCTTGGAAGGCTCGACATTCAATGTATACGACAATGGACTCCTCCCCGACTTCCAATAAAAATACCAAGCGAGGAAACCACCTCTTTATTCTCCTGACCGGCTTTTTCCTGGTCAACGCCTTACTCGCGGAGATTATCGGAGTAAAAATTTTTTCTCTGGAGACCTCTCTCTCTCTTCCTCCAGCCCAAATTCCCCTTTTCTCCGGTTCCGCCCTGGATTTCAACCTTACGGCCGGAGTCCTGATATGGCCCGTTGTATTTGTCACGACAGATCTGATCAATGAATACTATGGATATTCAGCGGTCAAAAAAGTCAGTATTCTCGCGGCTATCATGATCGGGTATTGCTTTATCGCCATATGGATTACCACAGAACTGCCTCCGGCCGAATTTTGGCTTACAGTCAACAAAACTCCGGGAAACCCCGACTTTGACATCAACCACAGCTATAATACGATTTTCAGACAGGGCCTGGGCATCATCGTAGGCTCCTTATTCGCCTTCTTGCTGGGCCAGTTTGTCGACGCCTACACCTTTCAATCATTGAAAAGGCTAACCAATACCCGCAAACTCTGGCTGCGGGCTACCGGGTCCACCCTGATCTCTCAGTTTATAGACAGCTTTATAGTCTTATTTATAGCGTTCTACCTTTTCTCAGGAGAAAGCCGCTGGACAATCGCGCAGATCGCCTCCGTAGGAACAATCAACTATATATACAAATTTCTCATCGCTATCCTGCTTACTCCCTTGCTGTATCTGATACATTACTATCTGGACCGCTATCTGCGCCACGGGGAACCAGCCAGACCTAAAACGCTCCCTAAACAACAAAAAACAGAGGCTGGCCGCCTATACCATCATAGTCCCAACGATTTATAATAGTACTCCTCACTCATATACGGATAATCCTGTTCAAAATAATACCTTTCATCCTCATTCCCGACTTCTTCCGCCTTTGTCCCGGCTTCGTTCGCGGGAACCGAAGTACCGCCCGGCGCCGATCTATCTTTCTCAAATTGAGAAAAGACACTATTGCCTGAATTAACAACCTGAGCGGGATCGCCATTGGAGCAAAAGAATTCTCCGGACCGCTCTTCTACGCATACCACCGAGCCATTTTGTAATCTCGTCGGCGCCTCCTGAGTCCAGGCTGTTTTTACCATCGTACATAATAAGACTATCGTCGAGAATAACCACGGCCGCTTCCATACACTCCCCATACCAAAACCCTCCTTTCTCTATTCATTAAACCTATTTATATCCGTTTTATGTTCATGCCAGCGAATCTTATACCGGTTACAGCTTCACAGGCGTTCACCACACGTGAGCTCGAAGGATTGAAGATTTATATGATTATTTCCGTGAACCTCCTTTGTAGAAGGACACTTTAACAATAAAAAATTGAACAATCCCAACCATGAGAATTTTTTTCCGTAAATAAGCTAAAATGTAACGTATGTCTCTTTCAAACCAAGTATTAATCGTCGAGAGCTCCCGAGAGGTGATCAGCGAGGTTATTTCCGACCTCGCTAACCTTAATATAAAAGCCGATTTCAGAGTAGCCCTAAACAATGGCCACGCTTTACTTCATATTAAGCACCTTCATCTGGAACACAAGATTGATACGATAAGGCTTTTGGTTATTCTTAATATCCACACTCCGATTTCCAATGGCTTTGATTTTTTTAAGGCATATAACTCCGATGAGGGGATAGATAAAAACAAGATTAGGATACTCGTCTTTGAAGACAATCTTTCTCCATGGGAAAAAGAAGATCTGGAAGCCATGGGAATAACCGACTTTGTCTCCTTTCCACTTATCGGAGATAAGGCGAAGAACCTTATAAGCGACTATTTTCTTTCGGACGAGCCTCCTGAACAAGCCGCGCCGGCTCCTCCCCAAACATCCCTCCCCTCAAAAAAGGATAAAAAAAACAAACGGGGCTTTCAGGGATCATCGAGAATATAGGTATTTTCCCTACAAAAAAAGGGATTTCTATAAACAACTATGACTCATCGCCTAACAAACCCATATAAATTGTAAAATAAATTACAAAAATAATATCACTTATTTTGTTTTTATTCTTTCTTATATCTACCTTTGACTATGCTTAGCGGTATATCAGATTTCTGTCTACCAATTCGCTGATTGTATTTTATTTTATTTATCTATATTCAATGAACATTTTCGTAGGAAACCTGAACTATCAGGCTAGTGAGACAGAACTGGAAAGTCTGTTTTCAGAATTCGGAACAGTAACTTCTGTTAAGATTATCAAGGACAATGAAACCGGTAGAGCAAAAGGTTTTGCGTTTGTCGAAATGGAGAACGACGCAGAAGCGGAAGAAGCTATTCAGGCTCTTCATGAGACCGATTTCAAACAAAGATCCCTTGTAGTCAATCAGGCTCGTCCAAGAGAAAAATCTTCAGGAGGTTTTTCAAAAGGTGGACAGCAAAGAAGCAATAAAGGATTCAACAGTCGGTATTAATCAATAATCCAATAAAATGAAAAAGGCCTCTTCACGAGGCCTTTTTTTTTAATAATTCCCTGTCAAAATCGTTATTTTGTTGTCAAAATATATATACTTATGAAGTTGCCTGGAGTTACCTACAAACATTCGGACATTGACGATCAGGATACCTTTTCAGTGACTCCTTCACGATTCCAGGACTTCCTGAGGCAGACTAACGGTATTGTGGCTTTCAAAGGCGGACTGCATATACGCGGTTGTTGTCATGAGCCCTCCTGGCATTCTATAGATTATTATATTTCCGGCCAACCCGCTTTTTGGAAAACATATCCAGACTTGCTGGACATCGATATTCCTTTTGCCCAGGACTGCCTGGGCGATCAGTTTTTTTTCCGAGGCGAAAAAGTTTTTAAGCTAAACCTTGAAACTGGCGAACCAACGTTTTACGACTATGACTTTTATGGCTTTCTGGAGGCCATAAACGATAATCCTATCGAATTCCTCGGCATGTATCCCCTTGTTCAGTTTGAAATGGATGGCAAAGAACTTCTTCCCGGCCAGCTCTTACAGGCATATCCACCCTTGCTTTTAAATATACCCGGAGGTATTATCAGCCTGGAGGCTGTACCTGCCAACGACCAGATTTTATTTCTTCAAAACCTCTATAAACAGCATCGAAGCCCTTATCCGGCGGAAGAATTGTAACAAATTGGTTCCGAGAGTATTTTATTCAACTGACCGTATTATTATTTTCTTTTCTCATAACTAATTCGACTTACAGGAGTTATGATGTGAAAAAAGTACGGATATGGAGAATCATTTGGTAGAGATAAACCTGCTCAGACACGTTCAGGCTATGGTGTACCTGATTGGCAGCAACGCCGCGTTTCCTAATAACAACGCTCTTCCGCTTATCTTTTATACACGGGTGCTTCGCCTACAGGAAGGTGACGCCGAAACTCTGGAATACCTTTTTAAGAACAATGGATGGAGCGGCGGCCATCGCAATGGAATTTCTGAAAAACATCATTATCACAGCCACGCCCACGAAGCTATGGGTGTATATCAGGGTCGGGCCAAAGTACAATTTGGAGGGCCTTGGGGTCTGATCAAGGAAGTACGTCCGGGAGACGTGGTGATTATTCCCTCTGGTGTCGCTCACAAAAACCTCGAATCCACTCAGGATTTCGCGTGCGTAAGCACCTATCCTACCGGTCAAAGCTTTGACCTGAACTATGAGTCTCCGAAGCACAGGATATATCTTGAGGAAAAAATAAAAGCGACACCTCTTCCCAGCAATGACCCTGTCTTTGGAAAAGAAGGCGAACTACTCCGTTACTGGAAAAAAACATAATGAAACTTCAATACCCAAAATATTCCCGATATCTGGCTCCATTTCTAACGAAACCTGAGCGCGCGATGCCTAATCATCCATAAGCGCGCGTCTTCCGTCCTCCAATCTTAAAAATGCTTTCTGGTAAATATCTCAGAAGCGATAAACGCTTTCCGCGCCGCCTGAGCATTCTTAAACATCTCAGCGTATCGCTCATTGTTCAACTCCGTTTTTTCACGTTTACTTATTCCATCCGACTTATTCTTCTCCACTTGCTCCGGATTTCTTTGAGGATTACGAAAACCAAACGCTTCATGTCCCTTCTGTTCGCGGATAGTATCCTCCATCTTTTCTTTCTTCTCCGCGTTTACAATCCTTCGCCCGCGCCACATATCGTCATTACGTACCTCATCATTATCCGATTTCGGCAAAATCGGCTCGGATTCAGGCTTTTTCGACCGCTTCTTCAACTTCTGTGATTCCCTATAGACCTGGACTATAAAAAAAATTATACCCAGAACTATATAAATTAAATTTTCCATGTAAAACAAATCTAATAATTAATTTTAAATTTGCGGTTTGCTACAATCAAAAAATCCCTATGCAGCTTAGCAAACTGGAAATAAAAGGCTTTAAAAGTTTTGGAGATAAGGTAATTGTCAATTTTGACGATGGCATCACCGGAATCGTTGGCCCTAATGGTTGTGGCAAATCAAACATCGTGGACGCGATCCGCTGGGTTCTTGGCGAGCAAAAAACCCGCGCGTTGCGATCCGAAAAAATGGAGAACGTCATTTTCAACGGGACCAGAACAAGGAAGCCTTTGCAAATGGCGGAAGTTTCATTAACTTTCAATAATACCAAAAACCTTCTCCCTACCGAATATTCGCAGGTAACCATTACAAGACGCTACTACCGTTCCGGAGAAAGCGAGTACCTGCTCAATGGCGTTTCCTGCCGGCTAAAAGATATCAACGACCTGTTTCTGGATACCGGCATAGGCCCGGACAGCTACGCGATTATCGAACTAAAAATGGTCGACGATATTCTCAACGATAAGGAAAATTCCAGAAGAAACCTGTTTGAGGAAGCCGCCGGTATTTCCAAGTTTAAAAAACGGAAGAAAGAAAGTCTGAAAAAACTCGAAGATACCGACAAGGATCTTGAACGTGTGGAAGACTTGTTGTTTGAAATTACCGGAAACCTAAAAAGCCTTGAAAAACAAGCCCGTCAGGCGAAAAAATACTTTGACTTAAAAGAAGAATACAAAACCGCCAGTGTGAAACTGGCCAAAGTGAGCCTCAGTAAACAGCGGGACGATCAGGTCGCTATTCAAAAAGAACTGGACGCGCTGACGGACAACAAAATCGTATTAAACACCCAACTCCAGGAAAAAGAAAGCCTGATTGAAAAAAACAAAACGGACCTGGTCAACCGAGAGAAAACTCTTTCTTCCAGACAAAAGGCACTCAACGAGCACGTAGCCCGGATCCGGCAATACGAAAGCGAGAAGAAAATAAAAAACGAACGTCTTCGCTTTTTGAATGATAAAAAAGAAAGCGTCAACGAACAACTTGAACAGGATAAGAAAAGCTGCGACAGAGCCGACTTTAGTATTCAGAGTCTTGAAAAAGAACGTGAAAGCGCCGAAAAATTATTATTCGAACAGGAAGCTCAGCTTGAAATTCTAAAAAAAGCGTACGAAGAACAAAAACAGGTTAATACGGCTCTTCAGGAAGAAGCCAATGTCATCAACAACAACCAAAAACGGCAGCAAGAGTCTGTATACAACCTCAACAAAACGCTTGAAATAAACAACATACAATTATCAAGCCTTAAACAGGAGCTGGAAAAAACATCCAGTGACGACCATGAAAACAGCGCCCGGATCGCCGAGTTTGACTCCCGGCTGAAGGAAACGGAAAAGCTCTTGGATGACAAAAACGAAGAATTGAAAAAACTGGAAGACCTTGAACGGAAATTACTATTAAATATCAGTACTACCGAGCAGGAAATCGAGTCTATAAAAGAACAACTTACACAATTAAACAGAAAGCTGGACGCCCGTCAGAACGAATACAGCCTGACCAAATCCATGGTCGAAAATCTCGAAGGCTTTCCCGAAGCCATCAAGTTTTTAAGAAAAAACGCGACCTGGGGAAAAGATACGCCATTGCTTTCCGATATTCTGACCTGCGAAGAGACCTATCGGCTTTCCATCGAGAATTATCTAGAGCCCTTCATGAATTATTATGTTGTCCAGGATGAAGATCAGGCCTATCAGGCGGTCAACCTGCTGAGCAACGCGTCCAAAGGGAAAGCCAATTTCTTTATACTTTCCAATTTCGCTTCGTTCCGCCCTTCTGAAAAAACCAGTTTTGAAAACGCCCGACGAGCGCTGGATATTGTCGAATACGACGCGAAATACCAGAAGTTGATCGAATATATCCTTGACAACGTCTATATCCTGACGGATAAACAGGACGAAATCCCTTCGGATAATTCCCGCGTTTTCATTACCCAAAATGGTAAAATAACCAAAAGAACCTACAGTATTACGGGCGGTTCCGTAGGTTTATTCGAAGGAAAACGTATTGGAAGAGTTAAAAATCTGGAAAAACTTGATAAGGAAATAAAAACGCTCGGTAGCGAACTTGAATCCATCAAGCGCGTTATTGAAAAAAAGCAAAAGGAATTAATCAATTACAAGGAAGGGCTTCAGAAAGAACAAATCGAAACGCTAAAAAAGGAAATAAACCTGGTCGCGCAAGACCATGTATCCTTAAAGACCAAGCAGGAACAATACAATCATTTTCTGAGCAGCAACGCGCTTCGCAAAGAGGATATTCTGGAAAAAATACAAAAAATACAGGATGAAATCACTGAAAATACACCGAAGCTAAAGGCGGAGAAAGAACGTTTACTCGAGTTTGAAGACCGGCTCAATGAAATTAACGACGATCTAGTCCGGCTGAATGAGCTTTTCAATCAAAAATCAGCGGCTTATAACCAGGCGAATATTCAGCTTCATCAATTTCAAAACAAACTGAATAGCCTTGAACAGGAAATAGGGTTCAAAAAACAGTCTCTTGAAAGCAGCAAAGCCCGCATTGACAAAAACTTGCAGGAACTCCGGAAAACCGATGAAGAAATACGGACCTTATTGGACAAAGCCGACATTCAGGACGATGAACTGATCGAGTTTTACAAAGAACAGGAAGCGATTGAACAGGGACTGAACGAGGTCGAGAAAGAGTATTACGCGATACGCGCCGCCATTGATGAGTCGGAAAAAACAACCCGGGAGATACGAAAGCAAAAAGAGACGAACGATTTCCAGCTAAATGAACTTCAGAATAAACTCAACGAGAATAAGCTCTCCTTGCATTCCGTCAAGGAACGTCTTTCCGTCGAGTTCAACATCAATCTGGATGAAATCATGAAGGAAGAGTCCGCTCCCGTCGAAGAGCCCGAAAATGAGTTAAAACAGCATGTGGCTTCCATACGTGAAAAAATCGACCGGATCGGTCCCATCAATCCTATGGCGATGGAAGCCTATGACGAAATCAAGGAAAGACATCAGTTTATCATCGATCAGAAAGAGGATCTCATGAAGGCGAAAACCTCCTTGCTGGATACCATCAAGGAAATCGACATCGTGGCCAAAGAGACCTTTATGGAGGCTTATGAAAAAATCCGCGCCAATTTTCAGCACGTCTTCCGTTCGCTCTTTACCGAAGAGGATACCTGCGATTTAAACCTTTCTTCACCAGACAATCCACTTGATTCCGCGATAGAGATCATGGCCAAGCCCAAAGGCAAAAGACCATTGACAATCAATCAGCTTTCCGGAGGAGAAAAAACCCTGACCGCGATATCGCTGCTATTTGCCATATACCTTATCAAACCAGCGCCATTCTGTATTTTTGACGAGGTCGACGCGCCCCTTGACGACGCCAATATTGACAAATTCAATAATATAATCCGCAAATTTTCCAAAGAATCGCAGTTTATCATTGTCACCCATAACAAGCGCACCATGTCCAGCACTGACGTCATATATGGAGTAACCATGATCGAACAAGGCGTATCCCGTCTCGTTCCCGTCGACTTACGCTCGCTGGCCTGAAACAGTTCAAAACATTTTATATTTTCTTTAGCTTAAATATATATGAGACTATCATTTAAGCTAAAGAAAATTTTGTTGGTCGACGATGATATACTCAGCAATCACCTCACCAAGCGATTGCTTGAAAACTCAAAAATAGCCGAGGAAGTCAGCATGGTTTCCGATGGCAAAGCGGCGCTCACCTACCTTCTCAATCCGCACAAAAGGTTTCCGGAGCTTATTTTTCTGGATATCAGCATGCCTGTTATGGACGGCCTGATGTTTCTCAAAAAGCTTTCCAATACCAAAACAGCCGCCCGTAATATTACCAGAGTGATCGTACTCTCCCAGTTCTTTAGAGAGGAAGATATCAGAGAAATCGCCATTTTTGACGAAGTCATCGGCTACATGCCCAAACCACTCACACTGGAAAAAATTGAACAGGCTTATCACTACTACACGCTCAGAATGAACAAAGTAAAACCCGAATAACGATCACCACCCCAGACGTTTGCTGATAAATCTCGGATTAAAGCCAAACATGATTTCTTCTTCATCCCATACCATCAAGGGAAATAACGGATGATTCTCCACATACTCATTAACAAACATGCAGTTAATATCAATCTTGAATACCTGCTCGTCAAGGAAGAAGTCTTCTTTGTGCCGCACCCTGTCGAGAAACTCCTGCTGATTGAGTTCATCCTCGAAGTACTCAAACCTGCACAAACTACCTTGAGGAGTAACATACACGTCGCCTATTTCCACTGTCCTATCTTTCATAATCACCTCCCTCTTTGTCTCCTCAACAAAATCCTGTCAAAAATCTTTCCCTCAGGAAAAAGTTTATCAAAAAAGGAGATCGCGATCATCTAATCAAACACTTTATATATTGATTATTAAAAAATTAATAACGAGAGTATTATATTAAAAAAAATAAAAAAGGAAAGAAAATCGGGACGATAATTTTGCGACCGGATTTTCAATACATTTACAGTACATTCGTTATTTTTGTTTAAGACCGATTGTTTTTAGAACATGAAACGATTAATTTTTAGCTTAATTCTGTTCGCGCTTACCGGCCTCAACATAGCGCGGGGGCAACAGCAAAAACCAACGGGGCTTGTCAACTGGATGTCCTTCGAGGAAATGCAGCGGAAAGCGCGGGAAAGTCCTAGACCCATCCTGATCAGCCTTTACACTGACTGGTGTGGCTGGTGCAAGCGCATGACGCTTACAACCTACTCCGATCCCCAGATAGCGGATTATATCAATACCCGCTTTTACCCTGTCGCCTTTAACGCGGAAACCAAAGATACCATCGTTTATCAGGGCGAGACTTATGTCAATCCCTCCATAACAGGCAAAGGAACCCATCAGCTAGCCTTAAAGTTGTCTCCACAGCGTCTTTCCTATCCAACCACAGTATTCATGGACAGGGAGTTTCAACACGCTACACTGGTACCAGGATATCTCGAAGCGAAAGCCATAGCGCCTATTCTCGTCTTTTATAAGGAAAAAATATACACCGGCGCCAATATAAACGATTTCATAGCCTACTTCGACAGCACATTTTCCCAATCCGGCAAAGCCGAAGCGAACAAACCGACCGTAGACTGGCTTTCCTTTCAGGACGCGTTGGACAAAAATCCCAACGCTCCCCGCAAAATACTCGTACATCTTACCAACCCGGACTGCGTCAGTTGCAAGGTGATGGATAGTACAACCTATCATCATCCGGAAGTCGTAAAATACCTGAATGAACATTATTACTCTGTCCGGTTTGATATTACTTCTCAGGATACAATCACTATTCTTAACCAAAAACTATACAATACCGGAGGATATCATCAACTGGTCCACGCGGCCCTTAAAAATCAGATTGAATTACCCGCCATCTTGTTTCTAAACGAGAAAAATGAACTGATCACGCCAGTACCTCAATATATAACGCCTTCGTTTCTGAAGCCCGTATTGATGTACTTTAAGGAGAATCATTTCCAGACTAAAACCTTTCAGGATTTTTACCAGGAGTATCAAAGCCCATAAGCCTCAATTCGGTCACTCCCCCATGGAATATTCAATGAGATCCCGAACGTTCCGGGGGTAATATTCCTCCCACATTTTTCCTGATTCAAAGGCCATAAATACAAAAGGGCGCTAAAAAGCGCCCTTTTATTTTATTCAACCTGATATGCCATGGAGGTTTACTTGACTTTAAAGCTTCCTTCTCCGATATGATATCCTTCCGAATAGATATTAATCTTATACGCCCCCTCAATATAGTTAAAGCCTTTCAGCATGGTAAAAGTCAACTTCTGATTCGTATTGTCGAAGCGCAGAGCCTGATTCATGGTATAAAGAATTTCGGAGCCATCCGCCAGAGTCAGCATGCCCCCGCCGTTGTTGGGATCGGAAAAAACTTCGCCTTTAGGAGTAGTCAGCGCCACATAAAATCCTTTACTGTCCCTTTTCGCCGCCTTGTTATCCGCCAGGGAGAACGTGACTTTAATCCTGTCTATTCTGCTTCCTTTCAATTCCTCACCCTCAAACTCTTTTCCATTTTCTCTCAAAGCCACGACTTTTACATTTTCAGCTTTTAGAATAGCCGCGTACGCGAGAGCGCTGGCAGCGCTGCGCAGGCTATCTCCCAAACGATGCTTTTCAACAGTCGCTTCGCTAAGGCCAGTCGCCAATGAATCTCTTTCACCAATCAATACGGCGATTTGCTGATCTTTTTCAAGGACTTCCGCTCTCAGTTCGGCGATCAGTCTTTCAAGCTTCCGCTTGGCGTCCCCATCCAGCTTGCTCGTTTTCTTCAACTGAGCGATGGTAGCGCCCAACGTGGAGATACGGTTGTTTAAAGAATCATTGGCAAGCCCCAGTTTTTCCCTCTCTTCCCTGATGCGCTCCAAATCGCTTTGCAATCCTTCGAGCTCGGTAGTTTTTTGCAGTACTTCCGCGTCCTTTTGCGTAACCTCATTGTTTAAGGACAAAATAATACTTTCCTGTTCACTTACCTTATTCATATTGATAAACAGGCCGACACCAAGACCTATATTGGTTAAAATAGACAGTACCAGCACGATGATTATACCGGTATTACCGCTTTTTTCTTCTTTTTTGGCACCTGTCGTTTTTTTAGGTTCCGGAGTTTTTGATTCCATAAGTTTCTTTAAGTTATAAGTTAATAAATCGTAAAATAATGGCATTTCGTATATGCCTTACCCCTTATTTTTAAGGCGAAAAATAATAAAAAACATGAATATTATACAATTAAATAATCAATCATTTATGGAAACCTTTGAAAAAACCATTTTATTCGTCTCATCAACTGATCTTGAGCGACAACCCGAATAAGATGATCATCGTAAAAATATACAGTCTCTATTCAAAATTTTCAAAAGAGTCGGACGCTTCATATTGTGGATAAAATAAACACCTCATACGTCTTATATTTTATAGACTATACGTTTATCTTCATACAAGAATTTTCCACTTTTTCATCTCATTAATAATCATTAGAACAAATGTCGTTCAATAATTTATTTAAGTCAGGCAAAGGAAAGTTGATCCTAGCTGGCAGCATCGTAATTTCGATCGCCGCGGCCATTGGCGTCGTAGCTCTCATCCAATCCGGTTCTCCTGATAATTACCAATTTGACGAAAACTTCAAGCCATACGTCAGCGGTTTTACAAACGGAGTAGTTTCCAGCGAGTCTCCTATCCTGGTCTCGTTTACTTCGGAAATCGCCAAACCGGAACTATTTAACCAACCTATCACGGATAAGTTGTTTGAAATAAAACCATCCATCAAAGGCGTAGCTTCCTGGATTAACGCCAATACGATCCGCTTTGTTCCGGAAAAAAACCTTAAAAACGGCTCGACTTATCAGGTTTCCTTCCACATAAGCGCAATAATGCCCATGCCCAAAAGCATGGAGAAATTCAACTTTAGCTTCCAGGTTATGCGCCAATACTTCGATGTACAGACGGAAGGATTGCACTTTTACGACGATGGAAACCGTAATCGCCAAAAACTTCTTGGCACGGTTCTCACAGCCGATGTCACCTCTGAGGAAGCGGTGGAGAAAGTACTCTCCGCTACACAAGAAAACAACAAGCTTGCCATACGATGGAGCCACAACGGAGATCGCCTCACCCATTCTTTTGAAATAGAAAACATTGTACGAAGCGAAAAACCGGGGAGTATAGAACTAAGCTGGAATGGCGATCCTATCGGGTCCGACCAGCGAGGTGACCTGCGGTACGAAATTCCGGCCCTTGGCGATTTCGAATTACTGAACGTGAAAGTAGTGCAAGGTGACGAACAATTCATACGCCTTGAATTCTCCGATCCATTACAGGCTTCGCAAGATCTAAAAGGCCTTGTCGTATTGGAAAAAGCGGGCGATATACGCTTGATCGTCGAAAACAACATTCTGAAAGTATATCCTTCCACCCGGCAGAGCGGAATAAAAACCATTGTGTTGGATGAAAATATCAAAAACTCCGACAATAAGCCACTTGGAAAAGCCCAGCGAATGGACATCTTGTTCGAAGAGCTAAAACCATCCGTACAAATCAGCGACAAAGGAGTTATACTGCCTTCGACCGATGGCATGATCTTTCCTTTCGAGGCGGTCAGTCTCAAGTCGGTCAACGTTCAAATCACCAAAATTCATGAAAGCAATATCAATCAGTTCTACCAGGTCAATACCCATACCGGCAATCGGGAAATAAAACGAGTCGGAAGCGTTGTCGTGAAAAAAACGGTTTCCTTAAACAATACCAATCCAAGCGACTATTCCAGATTAAAACAATACGCGTTGAATTTATCGGAATTAATTCAGACAGAACCAGGAGCTATCTATCAGATAAAGCTTTCCTTTAATAAGAAGAACACCTGGTACAATTGTCCCGATATGAACAACGCGAATGACAATAATCTGGAAACATTCAACGAAGATGAAGAAAACTATGATGAACCGGAATATAGCTATTGGGATTACGACTACGATTACTACTACTATCCTCCAAATTATGACTATAGGGAACGGGACAATCCCTGTAGCGACTCCTATTACGGAGACTGGAGGAGCGTTACAAAGAATATTTTGGCCTCCGACCTTGGCATCATCGCCAAAAAAGGAGCGGGCAATACGCTCATCGTAGCGGTCACCGACCTGCTTTCCGCCAAACCGCGAGCCAACGCTACGGTTGAATTATATGATTACCAACAACAGCTTTTAGCAAGCGGCGCTACCACTACAGACGGCATAGTAAAATTGGATCCCGGTAAGCAGGCTTTTTTTATTATTGTTAAAAAAGATCGGCAGCGGGGCTATCTGAAACTGGACGACGGTTCGAGTTTATCCATTAGCAGTTTTGACGTCTCGGGACAAAAAGTCCAAAAAGGGCTGAAAGGATATATCTATGGAGAGCGCGGCGTATGGCGGCCGGGAGACTCTCTGCACCTTACATTCATACTTGAAAACAAATCAAACAATATCAATAATAATCAACCTGTTATATTTGAACTCCAAGATCCGAGGGGGCAAATTGTAAAACGCGTGGTCAACGGAACGCCAAAACAAAACTTCTACTACTTCCCGACCGCCACGGATGACGACGCTCCTACCGGCAACTGGATCGCGAGAATGAAAGTAGGCGGAACGGAGTTTACCAAACCAATCAAGATCGAAACAATCAAGCCCAACCGGCTCAAAATAAACGTTGACTTTGGGAAAGATAAGATCACTTCGTCCGATCAGCAAATCACAGGCACCATGGATGTCCGATGGCTACATGGCGCCGTTGCCAAAAACCTAAAAGCCATTGTCGAGTTAAAACTTAATCAGACTACCACTAGTTTTCCCCAATATCCGAAATATACTTTTGACGATCCGGGACGCGTGTTTCAATCGGAACAACTGGACATCTTCAACGGTCAAATCGACCAGTATGGCAAAGCAGCCATAAAAGCCCGCGTTCATACGGAAGGCGCGGCGCCGGGAGCGCTCAACGCCAACTTCAAGATACGCGTATTCGAGGAAGGCGGAGACTTCAGCACAGATCAGTTTAGCCTGCCTTATTATCCCTACGCGTCCTATGTCGGCATAAAGACTCCTGAAGGAGACGCGGCCAGAAATATGCTGCTTACTGACACCAGCCATACCATAGGCCTGGTCACCATCGACGAAAACGGCAAACCGATATCCGGAAGAAAAATCGAGATGCGGCTCTACAAACTTGACTGGAAGTGGTGGTGGGACAGATCAGAAAACGACCTTTCCAACATACTGGAAAGCAACTATCGTCATCCCGTACAGACCGCGTCCATCACCAGTGTCAATGGAAAAGCCAGTTGGCCCCTCAGAATCAACCATCCCGAATGGGGACGTTTTTATCTCAGAGCCTACGATCCTGTCAGCAAGCACAGTACCGGTAAGATTATCTATGTCGACTGGCCGGGCTGGGCGGGTAAATCAAGGGAAAACACCAATGGAAGTCACCATATTCTTTCATTTACCGCGGATAAGGAAAAGTACGAAGTTGGCCAGGACATCCACCTCTCTATTCCCGGAAGCGAAGGCGGCCGGGCGCTTATAAGCGTAGAAAACGGTTCAAACGTGCTCGAAACCCACTGGTTTGAAACCCGGAACGGCAAAAACACGTTCACTTTGAAAGCCAATGAAGCGATGGCCCCGGGGATATACGTCAATATTACGTTCCTACAACCTCACGCCGCCACCGCCAACGACCATCCGATCAGACTATATGGCGTCATTCCCATCAAAGTGGAAAACCCCAACAGCATACTGAAACCGGTAATCGCCGCTCCGGAAAGTTTCAAACCCGAAGAGCACGCGAACATTAGCGTAAGCGAAGCGACTGGCCAGCCCATGACTTATACATTAGCCATAGTAGATGAGGGGCTGCTTGACCTGACCCGCTTCAAAACCCCCGATCCATGGTCTAGCTTTTACGCCAGAGAGGCCTTGGGGGTAAAATCCTTCGACATGTATGAATATGTAATCGGCGCGCTTCATCAAAAAATCAACCAACTGATCAGCATAGGTGGAGACGCTGAACTAAAAAATAAAGACGCCGGAAAAGCGAAGCGCTTCCCTCCCGTCGTCCGCTTTATGGGACCATTCGAATTGGCTCCGGGCAAAACCGCGACGCATTCCTTCAAAATGCCTCAGTATGTCGGCTCCGTAAGAACAATGGTAGTAGCGGGCAATTCATCGGGAGCGTATGGACACGCTGAAAAGGCCGTTCCTGTCAGAAAGCCTCTTATGGTACTCGCCACGCTTCCCAGAGTGCTTGGTCCGGAAGAATACGTAGCGCTTCCAGTCAATGTATTCGCGATGACGCCGCGAACCAAAACCGTACAAATAGAAGTCAAGACGGATAAACTTATCGACATAAAGGATAATTACAAAAAGACAATCCATTTCGACGAACCCGGCGACGAAGTTATCAATTTCTATCTGAAAGCCCGATCCGCCACAGGCTCCTCCAAAGTGATTGTTACCGCCATCAGCGGTCAGGAAAAAGCCACCTATGAGATCAATATCGAAATACGCAACCCCAATAGCCCCATCACGAAAACCGAGGAAAAAATACTGGCGGCGGGAACGACGGCGAGCCTTGAGCATACTACCTTTGGCGTATCGGGAAGCAACGAAACAATACTGGAAGTCTCCTCCATACCATCAATCAATCTCGAAAAACGTTTACGCTACCTGATCCGGTATCCTTACGGGTGTATAGAACAAACCACATCGGCCGCGTTTCCTCAGCTATACGTTCTTGATCTCACGCGCCCTCAACATGACCTCGCCGTCCAGATTGAGACGAACGTAAAAGGCGCTATAAGCCGGCTCAAATCTTTTCAACTACCGGAAGGAGGATTCTCCTACTGGCCCGGAATGGAAGAATACAACGCCTGGTCTACCTCCTATGTCGGGCATTTTATGCTCGAAGCGGAGAAAAAAGGTTATGAACTACCTGTCGGAATGAAGAGCCAATGGCTCCGCTTCCAGCGCAAAACAGCCCGAAGCTGGACCGATACGGGAAACAATTCCGACCTGTCACAAGCTTATCGTTTATTTACTCTCGCGCTCGCGGGGGAACCGGAAACCGGAGCCATGAACCGACTGCGGGAAAAGAAAAACCTGTCGGCTACCTCCGCGTGGCAGCTAGCCGCCGCCTATAAATTAGCGGGTCAGGAAGATGCCGCCAACGCCTTAATAAGCAATGATCCCCAAACGATTCCCGCCTATCAGGAAATGAGCAATACCTTTGGGTCGACGACAAGGGATAAAGCGATTATACTCTATGTGATGGGCCTCATGAAAAAGCATACCGCCGGTATAACCATGCTTAAAGAAGTTTCAGAGGCGCTTTCCGCCGACACATGGATGAGTACGCAGGAGACCGCCTACTGCCTGATGGCTGTTTCCCGTTTTTTGAATAGCGGAGGAATAAAAAGCTCGTCCGTCAGCTTTACCTACCAGCTCGACAATGAGAAACACATCAAAGGATCCACTGATTTAAAAATCGCTCAGGTAACCATTCCAGTCAATACGAAAGGAATCGGGTTCACAAACACCAGCGATGGTTCCCTGTATTTCCGGTTAATCCGGACAGGTATTCCGGCCGCGGGTCACGAAGAAGCCAGCGACAATAATCTAAGCCTTAAAGTAACCTACAAAAACAAAGCGGGCAAAGTCATCGATCCGGCGACGCTTGAGCAAGGATCGGATTTTATCGCCGAAGTCTCCGTATATAATCCGGGTGGGGCGGGAACGCTTCAAAACGTCGCTCTGAAACAAATTTTTCCATCGGGATGGGAAATACACAATTACCGGATGGACGATGGCTTGAGTCAACAGGCTGGCGATATTCCCACTTATCAGGATATACGTGACGACAGAGTGTACACATTCTTCGATCTGCCAGCCAGAAGCGCCAAAACATTCCGAATCATGCTCAACGCGGCCTATATAGGAAAATTCTATCAGCCGGCTGTTTACGCGGAAGTCATGTACAACGGCTCCATCAACTCTCTGGTACCTGGAAGATGGGTCGAAGTCATTCCTCCCGGTAGTGAAAACGGCTTCTCATTGGCGGATTAGCGGTCTTGCCCGGATCAGCCTTAGGGATAGGTATAAAAAATAATTTAATTCAATTGAAGCGATACATAGTGAATCGGAAAAACTGGAAACCGGTGATAGTACTAACGATATTGGCTATCATCAGTTTCCTTTTTTACCATTCCCTTCGCGAACCGCTTTTTACCACGCCGACTTCCACCATACTGGAAGACCGCGAAGGCAATCTGCTAGCCGCCCGTATCGCCGGTGACGGACAATGGCGCTTTCCACTTTGCGATTCCGTACCGGAAAAGTTTCAGAAAGCCATCCTCGCCTTTGAGGACGAAGCTTTTTTCTCCCATCCGGGCTTTGACCTTTCAGCGCTTGTCGCTTCCGCCTATCACAACCTTCGATCAGGAAAAACTGTACGCGGAGGAAGCACCATTTCCATGCAAGTCATCCGGCTTTCCAAAAACAATCCTCCCAGAACTTATTGGGAAAAAATCGTTGAAATCATTCAGGCGAGCCGCCTGGAGCTAAAATACAATAAAAAGGAAATTTTACGCGCGTATGTATCAGAAGCGCCCTTTGGCGGCAATGTAGTTGGGCTCGAAGCCGCCGCGTGGCGCTACTATGGTCGCCCCGCGTGGAAACTTTCCTGGGCTGAAAGCAGCCTCCTCGCGATCCTGCCCAACGCCCCTACCTTGATGTATCCCGGCAAAAACGAATCCATCCTGCTCCAAAAACGAAATCGCCTTCTCCGAAAACTTCATCTCAGAGGTCATATCGACTCTCTTTCCCTACAATTAGCCCTGAGTGAACCCTTACCAGGAAAACCACTTCCCATTCCATCGTTCGCCCCTCATCTCCTGGATCACGGCGAGCGCTTCGGTCTGAAAGGACAAAAAATCCGGTCCACGATCAATTCACGGCTTCAAAGCAAAGTCAACGACATCCTGACCCGTCACTTTCACCGGCTCGAAGGCAATGAAATATTCAACGCGGCGGCTCTCGTCCTTGAAGTGGAAAGCGGTGACGTATTAGCCTACTGCGGCAACATTCCGGGCAACCCTGTCGAAAATAAAGGATATCATGTCGATATCATCCAAGCGCCCCGAAGTACCGGCAGCATCCTCAAGCCCTTTTTGCTCGCTATGTTGCTCGATGAAGGTCGCTATCTCCCCGGCTCACTAGTGCCGGACATTCCCACATTCATCGGAGGCTATATTCCCAAAAACTATTACCTTGGCTATGATGGCGCCATTCCCTTAAAACAGATGGTTTCCCGATCATTGAATGTTCCCGCCGTTCGCCTGCTCCATGAATATGGCATCGAAAAGTTTCATCACAATCTTCGGCGAATGGGTATGCGAACACTTTCCCGTCCCGCTTCCCATTATGGGCTAAGCGTCATACTCGGAGGAGCTGAAGGATCCCTCTGGGATATGGCGGCCATCTATCGCGGCATGGCGTGGAAGCTCAATCATTATCATCTAGAAAAAACCGGGAATAAACAATCGCTATATCCGGTCAGATGGGCGAATAAGGACGATAACAACCCGATCAATACAAAAATCTTACCGGATGTAGCCAGCATATACCAAACCTTTGAAGCTATGAACGAGGTATCTAGACCGGAGGAAGATCAAGCCTGGACATCGTACGCCTCATCATACAAAATAGCCTGGAAAACCGGCACTAGTTTTGGGCACCGGGACGGCTGGGCGATTGGCTGTACTCCCCGTTTCGTCGTAGCGGTCTGGGCAGGCAACGCCAGTGGCGAAGGACGTCCCGGTCTCACCGGAATCGACGCGGCCGCTCCCCTCATGTTCGACATATTTAAATCATTACCAGCTTCGAACTGGTTTGTCGCTCCTATCGGGCTTATGCGCAAAACAAGCGTCTGCGCCCGAAGCGGATATAAATCGGGCGAAATATGCCAGGAATCGGATAGCGCGTGGGTCCAGGCTTCCGGCATAAACTCAGCCATCTGTCCATACCATCAATGGATCTTTGTTGACAAGAAAACAGGAACCCGCGTTACCGCCAATTGCGAATCTACGTGGAATATCACAAGAAAATCATGGTTTTCCCTGCCCGCGACCATGGAATACTACTATAAAGGAAAACATCCTGAATATCCGCTAAAACCTCCATATAGACAAGATTGCCCGCCTCCGCGATCTGAACGAATTTCCTTTTCCATCATTTATCCTCAAAACAACAGCAAAATTATTATTCCAAGAGAATTGGACGGAAGCCTGGGGAGGGTCATATTCGAAGCAGTATCGGCCAAAGGGGACGAAGAGCTGTTCTGGTATCTGAATGAACATTTTCTGGGAAAAACAAGCGAATTTCACCAGCTTGGCCTGTATCCTTCATCGGGCGATCATAATCTTACACTTGTCAATAGGATTGGAGAAACAATATCGGTTCAGTTCAAAATCCTCGAACCCAACCGATAATCGTCCATTCCTATTTCTGCTTGTACATCCATCGTATAAACAGGGAAAGCAATAAAATACCGATCAATAATACAATGATTGATCCTGTAGTGACATTTTCAAAGCCTCTCATAGTTTAGGAAATTTAGCTAGAGTTTCAAGTAACAAGGTATTTTCTTTTTCCGTACCGACCGTTATCCGGAGGCAACTCTCACACATATGGACATTGGAACGATTTCGGGTTATAATTTTCCGTTCCACCAGAAAAGCGTAAGCCGCGTTGGCATCGGTCATTTTTACCAGCAAAAAATTGGCGTCTGACGGATACACTTTGATCACCGCTGGAATTTTAAGCAGATTTTCCGTCAGGCGTTCACGCTCTGTCAGAATCTCTTCCACCATTTTTTCCTTTTGGAGCAATCCTTTCAATCCCTCCAACGCGATTGTCTGAGCGACTCCATTGATATTATATGGATATTTAATTTTATTCAAAACTCTGACAATCTCTTCGGAAGCGAAAGCCATCCCTACTCTGAGCCCCGCCAACCCCCAGGCTTTGGAAAAAGTCTGTAAAACAACCAGGTTAGGAAAAGATCCCAATTCCGGCACCAATGTCGTAGCCGGAGCGAAGTCGATATACGCCTCGTCAACCACCACAATCCCGCCAAAAGACGTGATTATTTTAAGGATGTCCTTTCCTCTTAAAGCGTTTCCAGTAGGATTGTTGGGCGAACAAATGAACAGAAGCTTTGTATTTTCATCCACCGCGGCCAATACCGAGTCGACATCAATCTGAAAATCCGGCGTCAGGTTTACTTTCTTCGTTTCGATATCGTTGATATCCGCCGCCACCTGGTACATGCCATACGTAGGCGGCATAATAATCGCGTTGTCAATTCCCGGCCTGCAAAAAGCCCTAAACAACAAGTCGATAGGCTCATCGCTCCCGTTACCCAGAAAAATCATACCTTTTTCGACCTTCTTAATGACGGAGATACGCTCTTTCAGTTTCCATTGCAAAGGATCGGGATACCGATTATGCGCCGGAGTAACCGTGGAACCCAAGGGGTTTTCATTGGCGTCGAGAAAAACACCCTCCGAACCACTATACTCGTCACGCGCCGAAGAGTATGGAACAATAGTCTTTATGTTATCTCTGAGGATGTTTTCAAGCTTAAATAGTTTACTCATGTTCAATAGGCTATATAAACAACAAAGGTATGGAATACTGGCCCTATTTTCCAATAAAAACAGCGTTCTCAAAAAATCCCGGTCAATCCGCTGAAAATACTCTAAATAATCTTAAATTTGCTTTTCCTGTACCATAAAAACAAGTATAATTACTGTCGAAATGAAAGAAAGATACCGTTGGTTGCTGGAGTGTAAGCATACTCCTGAAACCATTGACAGAATAATGCTTCCTATCCGAAAAAGAGGTATTTCGGTCATCAGTATATCCTATCAGCAAAAAAGCCTTCAGACAGCCAGTTGCGAGTTGGAGTTTGAAATTGAACCTGAAGCGGTTGAAAGGATTCACAAAAACTTTATTCGAATTCAGGATATTCAGCAGGTAACCCGTTTATAAGCGGGTTTGGGAATCATCTCATGATTCAGTAATATGAGAAAAAAGATTCCGGTTTACAGTCTAAACCAGTTTAAAAAAGACAGTGTCGAGCGAGGACACTATCAGGTAGAAGTCTTTGACAAAAATCGTAACTTTAAAGTAGAGTATCCCCACAGGCATGACAATTTTTATGAGATTCTCTTTTTAACAAAAGGTGGTGGATCATATACCATCGACTTCAAGACATACCCTCTTCATCCCGATCATGTTTTTTTCGTTTCTCCCGGGCAGGTCCATTCTATCAGCTTTTCCGACGATATCCTGGGTTATATATTTCTATTTACTGAAGAGTTTTATCTTCTGCCCCGAACAGACAAAAACCAACTTCTGGATTTTCCTTTTTTTCATGGTCTCACCTATGAAAATCCACCATTTCGTATTCCCGATCCGGCTTCCTTAAGCCTGCTTTTTGAAATGATCATCAGAGAAACTTCAGGCGATATCCCCTCCGATGAAATAGCCTTGGCCGGCCTCGATCTTATTCTGAACATCTGTAAAAAGAATTATCCTCATAAAGAGGAGCACATCACAGGAAAGGGGCGGCGACTTGTCAGGAAATTTAAGCAATTGATCGATGAACATATACAGCAAATCCACCTTGTTCAATGGTATGCCAGCCAGTTAAACGTTACGCCAAGCCATCTGAATGAAACAGTAAAGCGATTAACCGGCTTAACCGCCAAAGAACTCGTCAAAGAGCGCCTGATTATAGAAATCAAACGCCTACTTTCACACACAGAACTAAATATCAATGAAATAGCTGAATCTTTAAATTTTGAAGATCAATCATACTTTTCGAGATTCTTTAAAAAAAATACAGGAGAAACGCCCCATCAATTTCGAAATAAAGCTTTATAATCCATAAAAAGTTTACTTTAGCGTCGCTTCAGAGATCAATCAGGAGAAATTTTCACTAAAAAAAGAATTTTTCTTCCCATAAAGGCGTTTTAGAAAAGTTTGGTAAGAAATTTGAAATAGCATATTTTAATACATATTAATTTAATAAATTATGATAAAGTCACTTAGAGGAAATTTTTATTTGATCGCTCTTGCCGTCGCGGCGTTTTCTCTTTTCTCCTTTGTTCTACAAAACGACCCTTGGGACGCGTCCCAACTCATCGAACCAGCTGTCCTCGCCAAGAAGCTAAACGATCCCAAAGCCGCCAAACCGGTTATTCTCAATGTAGGACCAATGGAAAAGATCAAATACGCGAAAGATATGGGAGCCGGCGCAAGCCAAAAAGGAATAGAAGCCTTTAAGGCGTATGTGGACAAACTGCCATTACAACAGGAAATAGTTGTTTACTGTGGATGTTGCAAGCTGGTAAACTGCCCCAACATCAAAAATACCATGCTCTATCTTGAAACGCGTGGCTATACAAACTTTAAGCTGTTGAATATTCCAACCAGCCTGGAAGACGATTGGATTAAAAAAGGTTATCCAATGGCCGCGCAGTAAACACCACAAAACAATTTGCCATACACGAAGCCGAGATTCCAACCTCGGCTTTTTTATTTACAAATCGACGATCAGAAAGTTTACATTAATCAACAGGCTCAATATAGTTTATATTGTAAACACATAAGCGCGCTTTCTGGCTTTCATAGCTTCAAAAATAAACATCCGAAAAGACATATGAGACTATGCAAAGATTATACAGGCGCCCGCGAACCCTACTACCTACCTAGTCCCTGATCGTTTTATTGTCGTCATCAAGACGAGCTTAATTCCCTGCTTTAAAGAAAATGAACTTATCAATAAGATCATAAAAGACTTTCTTTTATCCTGGGATTTACAATCCTAACATAAGAATCACCGGACGGTCTTTTTAATTCTTCCATTTCCTCTTCGACATCTCCGATCACGATAATCTATAAAAGGCCGTCTTTAAGTTAAAAAATAACAGCGGATAAAATTAATCTTCAAAAGATCTGCTAGTTACATTTGTTACACACAAGACATTAAAACGACATACATTTGTAAACAATAGCTTATTTTTATTTACTTATGTTACTTTTGTTGATACATTTGTAAATTATTATTTAGTTTTGTTATTTTTTATAAAAAATTAAGTTACATTTGTAAAACAAATCCTAATTACATTTGTAAAAAGACATTATGACTGAAGAAATAACAGATCGAATAAGGCGGTTGATGCAGGAATACAACCTTTCCCCCTCCGCCTTCGCGGATGAGATTGGTATTCAACGCCCCGCGATTTCCCACATCTTATCAGGCAGAAACCGGCCCAGCCTTGACGTTGTAATGAAGATTCTCAAGGCATTTGACCAGATCAATCCGCAATGGCTACTAACAGGAGAAGGAACAATGAAACAGTTAAACTTATTCGACGACACGTCAAAAGAATCAAACAAACACACTGATAATAAAGAAGTTAATAAAGAAACAAGCTTAGAATCGCCTGTAGCGGACAAACCCTTACCTCCGGTCGATACAGCCCATTCTCAGCCTGTTCAACCCGCTCCTTCTGATTTTTCCGGCCCGGTCCCTACTCCTCTTGTTTCATCGAGCAAGGAAACTAATTATGTTCAGAGTCCGGAACCTCCCACCGAGCGCGTCGGGGAAATGGAGCCACCCGCCTATATGCCGCCTCCTCACCACCAATCCGCCTACCAGCGTCCGATGTACAATCAGGAATTTGTCCGGGAGCCGGAACACGCTTACTCTCAATCTTCCGCGTCCGATCAACATGCGCCGTATAGACCATACAAGCAATACGCCTATCCAGATAGCAATCAACATATTGAAAATCAAAAAAATAAATCGAAATACGGTTTGACGGAAGCTCTATTTGGTGAACAGGATGGAAAAAAAATTGAAAGAATCGTAATGTTCTTTGACGATAAAACATTTACCGTATACACCCCAGAAGACTCGTAATTATGAATTTGGATAAACAATTTCATAATTACGAGTCTTATTTTTTAGGAAATAAGATCTTTTATGGGAACCTGGAAAAATCCAGTAAAATACGTTCATAAACGAGTCAAAAGTCCTTTACGCCAACTCAATCTATTTATTAAACAGAAAATGGGCTGGTTGGGCAATCCAAAAATATTACCTTATATTGGCTTTGGAAATCAGGAGGTTATATACGTAAGAGGACGTATAGTAGAGGAACGTGAGCTAGCCAAGTCCGATTCGGAAAAAAGCATCTGGGATAATATGACCGCCATGATAAAGCGGTATATAAGCAACGAAATCCCTTATGTAAAGCTCAAAGCCGAATTTAACGGACAGGCTCATATAACAGAATCCAACTCATATGGCGAGTTTGAATTTAATTTTATATTAACCAATAAAATAGGCAGCGATAGCAACTGGTATAAAGTGACTATTACCTTGATTGACGAAGCGTTCTGCGACATAGATTGCGAAGTCGCCTTCGCCGAAGTCATGGTTCCCGTACCAGAAAGCATGTTTGGCATTATATCCGACATAGACGACACCATACTGATCAGCCACTCCACCAGTTTCTTTAAAAAACTACGACTTATGCTGCTCAAGAACGCGTCTACCCGCCTGCCATTCGAAGGAGTAGCCGCCTTTTACAGAGCGCTGCATACCAATGGAAGCGACGGAGAACACTTCAATCCGATTTTTTATGTTTCCAGCAGCGAGTGGAATCTTTATGACCTGCTCGTTGATTTTTGTAAAAACCAGAATATTCCCAAAGGCATGTTCATGCTTCACGATCTCAAAGTCGGGTTATTCAAGCTTTTTCGTTCCGGAAGAGGCAAACACGATCATAAATCGAGGAAAATCAAACATATACTCGAAACTTTTGATAAGCTCGGTTTCATACTGATTGGGGATAGCGGTCAGCAAGACCCGGAAATATACCAGCAAATCGTTAATATCTATCCAGACCGGATCAAAGCCATATACATTCGGGATGTTAGTAGCAAGAAACGTCATGAAGAAGTGAAAGACATAGCCTTGAAGATCAAGCGGGAGCACCAAATAGACATGCTTCTGGTCAAGGACACGGAAGCGGCGGCCTTACACGCGATAGACAAAGGTTTCATACAAGAACACACACTATTTGACATAGCCCGCGAACGATACAAAGATCAATATTCCCAATCAGGATTGATTAAAATTTTCAGGGGCCAATAAGATCATCGCCCGCTTAAACCATCTCACGCGGAGAACTGCCGGATCATACCGAAACTTTTTACTCCCGGGGAGTGATGTCCTGTACTGATAAAAACATTTATTTTGTACATTTACTCCTTAAAAATTTGCGCATGAACCGGATTTTCACAGAAAAGCTTCTTGATAAACATATACATACCGAACATTATCCTTCCTCTTTTTCGGTTACCAAGTTTACCAACAATGTTTTACAGATACTTTTCCCCGCTTTATCCAAATCCAGAAAAAAATTCCGGACACTGGAAGATATCGACAGAGGACTCGAAGAGTTAAGAACCGAGCTGACCAGCATTTTATCTAAAACTCCATCCACAGCGGAACGATCCGGCGCGTTGGCGACCACATTTTTTGACAGGCTTCCTGAAGTCTACGAACTACTCCAAACAGACATAGAAACCATCGTAAAAGAAGATCCGGCGGCGGTTTCCGAATATGAAGTCATTCGGGCCTATCCTGGTTTTTACGCCATCGCGTTTTACAGGCTGGCACATCTTTTACATCAACTGGATATCCCGCTGCTACCAAGAATCCTGACAGAATACGCCCATAGCCGTACCGGCATCGACATACATCCAGCCGCCTCGATAGGACCCTATTTCTTTATCGATCACGGCACCGGTATTGTGATTGGCGCCACCTGTCATATTGGAAAATACGTTAAAGTATATCAAGGTGTCACTCTTGGCGCTCTTAGCGTCTCTAAAGAGCTTTCCGAAACCAAAAGACATCCGACAATCGAAGACAATGTCGTAATCTATTCGGGCGCTACGATCCTTGGCGGAGATACCATTATCGGCCAGGGTTCCATTATAGGAGGCAATGTATGGCTTACCAAAAGCATACCCGCCTACTCGGTAGTATACCATATCGCTGAAATCGACTTGAGAAGAGCCCAGGACAAAGCGGCTTTTATAAAAAAATAACATTTACATATGGCAACATTACTGGATCTATTGGGCGATACGCCCATGGTAGAAATAAAAAATCTGATACAAAAAGAAGGTGTTACAGTCTACGCCAAACTCGAAGGGCACAATCCCGGCGGCAGCATTAAGGACAGAGCCGCCTATGGCATGATCAAAGGCGCTTTGGAACGCGGAGAATTGAAACCAGGCATGAAACTGATCGAAGCTACCAGTGGCAACACAGGCATAGCCCTCGCCATGATCGCCCGCCTTTTTAATATTGACATTGAACTGGTTATGCCGGAAAATTCCACCAAGGAACGCGTCCAGACAATGAAGGCTTTCGGAGCTACGGTAATCTTGACTCCAGAAGCCGGCTCCATGGAAGCCGCTATTGACTACGCTCATGAAAAAGTCGCTCAGGGTGGGTATCTGATGCTTAACCAATTCGCGAACCCAGACAATTATATGGCGCATTATTACGGTACAGGACCTGAAATATGGCGTGATACAGAGCAAAAAATCACCCACTTCGTTTCTTCCATGGGAACCACCGGAACCATCATGGGAGTTTCCCAATATCTAAAAGAACAAAATAGCGCTATTGAAATTGTTGGCGTCCAGCCTACAGATGGCTCAAAAATCCCGGGAATACGCCGCTGGCCCAAAGAGTATCTTCCCAAAATATTTGATCCTTCGAGAGTCGATCAGATTATTGATGTTACACAAGCGGAAGCCACGGAAATGACTCGGAAACTAGCGCGGGTGGAAGGTATTTTCGCCGGTATGAGCAGTGGCGGCGCGGTAGCGGCGGTCGAAAAACTGGCGGCCCGAATCGAGAACGGCGTGATCGTTTGCGTCATATGCGACAAAGGAGACCGATACCTCTCTTCCGATCTGTTTGATTATTAACAGGACTTTGTTTCAATAGGGTTTTTTAACGGATTTAAGGCGTTTTAAGACATCTTTCCTCTCTCTTCAGGCTGAGGAGGCATGTCAAGAAAAACCACCTTAAATCCAACTAAACGACCTGAAATGGCTAAAGCGTCTTCAAACGAATGCTAACGGCGTTTTTATGCGCTTGCAATCCCTCGCTTTCCGCCATAGTTTCAATATAAGGACCGATTCCGCGAAGTCCTTCCGTCCGGATATGCTGGAAAGTTACTTTCTTGACAAAAGAGTCTACGGAAACTCCGGAGTACATTCTGGCATATCCGTTGGTGGGTAGCGTATGGTTGGTGCCGCTAGCGTAATCCCCCGCGGCCTCAGGAGTATAATGGCCCAAAAAGACAGAACCCGCGTTGATCACCTGATTGGCCCAACGCTCCACTTCTTCGACCTGCAGGAGTAAATGCTCTGGGGCGTACGCGTTCATAATAGCCATACCCTCTTCCATATCCTTTACCAATACGGCCACACTATTTTCAAGCGTTTTCAACGCGAACTCCTTTCTTGGAAGCGCTTCTACCTGAATCCGGACTTCCTTCCGCACCTCATCGAAAAGCGCCTTATCGTCGGTAACAAACAACACATGACTATCCATACCATGCTCGGCTTGAGAGAGTAAATCCGCGGCCACAAAAACCGCCCGAGCGCTTTTATCAGCCAAAACAGCCGCTTCGGAGGGTCCCGCGGGCATATCAATAGCTGTACCCTGGCGATTGACCAATTGCTTGGCGACAGTCACATACTGATTTCCAGGACCAAATATTTTATCTGTTTTAGGAATGGTTTCCGTACCATAAGCCATCCCGGCGATAGCCTGAGCTCCACCGGCTTTTATTATCTTAGTTACTCCCAACAGGCTCGCCGTATACAAAATCGCCGGGTGCACTTTTCCGTTCTTATCCGGCGGCGTACACAGTACAATCTCTTCGCATCCCGCGATATTAGCGGGAATACCGAGCATCAGGACCGTAGAAAACAAAGGAGCTGAGCCTCCGGGTATATACAGACCGACTTTCTGAATAGCGATACTTTTACGCCAGCAAGATACTCCCGGCATTGTTTCTACCACTTCCATTTTTTCCAGCTGGGCGTAATGAAAACGATAAATATTTTGTCGGGCTATATGAATAGCGTCTTTCAGTTCCTGATCCACCAGGGCTTCCGCTTCCTGAATTTCTACCGTGGAAACCAACAGTTCCGGTAATTTTATCTTGTCAAACTTTTCCGTCAAATCCAAAATAGCCTGATCGCCCCGCCGCTTTACTTCCTCCAGTACAGGCTTCACAATATCCTCCAGGTGTTCCAGCGAAAAGACAGGCCTCCGGATGATTTTATCCCAATCTTTTCTTACAGGATATTCTATAGTTTTCATTATCGAATAATTTTTTCAATAGGCAGTACCAAAATCCCCTCCGCCCCCGCCGCTCTCAGCTTTTCAATCACCTCCCAGAATTCATTTTCATTCACTACGGAATGCAAGGAACTCCAACCTTCCTCCGCCAAAGGCATTATCGTCGGACTTTTTACTCCAGGCAACAAGCCGATAATCGTATCCATCGAAGAATTGGGCGCGTTGAGCAAAATATATTTCTTATTGCGCGCGTTTCTTACCGCGCTCATTCTAAACAACAAGTCATTCAAAATCGTCTTCTTTTCCTCCGACAAGCCTGGTGAGCCGATCAATACCGCCTCCGACTTGAAAATAACCTCCGCTTCCTTCAAGCCATTACTAATCAAAGTACTTCCGGAACTAACGATATCGCATACCGCGTCCGACAATCCTATACTCGGAGCTATTTCTACAGAACCACTTATTTCATGGATTCCAGCGCTAATTTCGTTTTTTTTCAAGAATTCGGATAAAATATATGGATAGGAAGTAGCTATTTCCATTCCCTGTAGCGACTGTATGCCTCTATAGTCAAACGACTTATCAACTCCAATGGACAAACGGCACTTGGAAAATCCAAGCTTTTCAATCAAGTCGGCCTTCTTCTGTTTTTCGACATATACATTTTCACCGACAATCCCCAGATCAGCTACACCGTCCGAAACATAGCCAGGTATATCGTCATCCCTCAAAAACAACAGTTCTATCGGAAAATTGGAAGCTACCGACTTTAGCTTTCCGGCACCATTATTAAATGATATGCCACACTCTTTTATAAGCTTAAGGGAGTCTTCACTTAACCTTCCCGACTTTTGAATAGCCAGTCTCAGCACTTTTGTCATTAGAATAAGGAAATTGATGTTTCAGCAAAATAACATAGCTAATCCATCAAATACAATTTTTTAAAAACCGAATAATTAATTTATTATTACATTCGATAAAAATTCTAATGAGAGCGATTATCACAGTTGGCCTTTTAGGCGTATTGGCGTTATTATACGCCTGCACTACTTGTATCGAATGTACATACACGGACGCCGGCGGCAATAAAACGGAAATGGCGGAATATTGTGGAAGAAACAAGGAACAGGAAAAAGTACGAAGATACTGTCGGACACGAGCGGATAGCCTGGGCGGCCAGTGCGTTTGCAAGTAAAGCGCGTGCTCGATTTGTATGTTATTGTTGACCTTATAGAGGAAAGCTCCATCTCTATCTTACTTTAAACACGCTCTTTCCGGACAGTAGCGGTCCAACTCTTCCTCTCCTCCAATCGCTTTTCCTTCTATTCTCTTTAGCGAATACTAAAAGAATGGTATTTAAATAATTCATTTTTTTCAAGATTCATCCCAAGCGTGATTTTTCTCAAGCATCACTATTTTATTCATTGAAGTTCCGACTCTCCTCGTGTCATTTACAAATGTAATCAGACAATAAATAGAACTATTCCATCATGACATAATGACAATAGCTCCATAACTATATATTATAACAAATTAACTATCAGAAAAATATCATCTATATATTAAATCAAATGTTTAATATATAGAAAACATAAAAATAGAATTTAATTCAACATATATATTATACGTACACGAATAAAAAAAGGACGCGAATCCTTTGAAATAGATTCGCGTCCTTTAAGAAGTATCTTATATTTTATTTAAGCTCTATTAAAAAGGTACAAAATCGTCTTCCTCCCCCATACCTGGCATAGGAGGAAGAGGATTATTAAGATCATTGATCTTGCTCCCCAGAGTACGGGCAGGCGCGTCAAACCCAGGAGCCGCCGCGTCCAGAGCCGCGTTGCTAAAGCCTCCGAAATCGTTATTCACCTCCAGGTCTCCAAACTTGGTATACTTGCCAATAAACTTAAGGAATACACTGTCCAAACTACCATTCCTATGTTTCGCGACAATCACCTCACCTACTCCTTTCAGTGAATTACCCATTTCATCCTGATCAATCTTGTAATACTCTGGACGATATAAAAATATAACCATATCCGCGTCCTGCTCAATAGCTCCGGATTCCCTAAGGTCTGACAACTGAGGCCTTTTATCCCCTCCTCTTGTTTCCACCGCGCGGCTCAACTGCGACAGAGCGATCACCGGCACGTTAAGTTCTTTGGCCAGGTTTTTCAACGATCTGGAAATAGCGGAAATCTCCTGTTCCCTGTTTCCCTGATTGCCTTTACCGCTACTATCACCCGACATCAGTTGCAGGTAGTCGATAATAATCATTTCCAAACCATGTTTGGCCTTTAATCGCCTGCATTTTGTACGAAGCTCACGAATAGACAAGGCGGGCGTGTCGTCTATATATATAGGAGCGTTTTCCAATTTCCGGATTTTATGATGTAGCTGTTGCCATTCATATTCCTCCAAGGTCCCTTTTTTAATTTTTTCACTATCCAGTTCCGCTTCCGCGCATATAAGACGATTGACCAACTGAACCGACGACATCTCCAACGAAAATATGGCTACCGGTTTATTAAAATCGACCGCCGCGTTTCGCATCGCCGAAACCACAAAAGCCGTTTTACCCATACCCGGCCGAGCCGCTAAAATAATAAGGTCGCTCCGTTGCCAGCCGGAAGTCAGACGATCCAGTTGTGTAAAGCCACTTGGCACGCCAGTCAGCGCGCCCTCCTGTCCACGTTTACTTTCCAGTTCAGCCAGAGCGCTCCGAAGAATCGAGCGCATATCGGAAAAGTTCTTCTTAATATTCGCTTCCGATACCTTGTATAGATTTTGCTCCGTCTTATCCAGTAGCTCAAAAACATCCGTCGTATCCTCATAAGCGTCTTTTTCAATCTGGCTGGCTATCGTAATCAACTCACGCTTGATCGCCTGTTCCTGAATAATCCGGGTATGCGCCTCAATATTCGCCGCGGAGTTTACCGTCGCGGTAAGTTCCGAAATATAAAACGCGCCGCCGGCTATTTCCAATTCGCCATTTACACGAAGCTGGTTTACAACCGTTAGTATATCAATAGGCTCCGATTTGTCAAACAACTGAATAATCGCCTTATAAATCAACTGATGCTTGGGGTGATAAAAGCTTTCAGGCTTTAATATGTCGATCACCTGGATCAGCGCGTCCTTTTCCAGCATAATCGCCCCCAATACAGCCGACTCTATGTCAAGCGCCTGTGGCTGAATCTTACCTAAACCTTTCGCGATCTCGTCAAAGTTTTTGCGATAATTACCCGTGCGACTTTTGGTTTTATCCATTCGATAAAGTTAATTGATTAAACGCTGTCCTAATCCACATTTTATTCGGATACATATCAACACAGCGGAATAAATTATACATATATATATTTTACGCCTCTTCCGGGCTCTACTCGTCGAAACTTCGAAAATAGACCAGCTCATACAGGAAAGCAAGTTTGATGGTTTTTTAAATTATTTTAATTTTGACATATACTATATACGAGGAGATGTTGGAAAAAGGAAAAATTCACTTTATCGCCATTGGTGGAAGCGCCATGCATAATCTGGCCTTAGCGCTGGCCAGCCAAGGATTTCAGGTAAGCGGCTCTGACGACGAAATTTTCGAACCGTCCAGAAGCAGATTAGCGAAAGCGGGCGTTTTGCCAGAAGCTAATGGCTGGTTTCCTGAAAAAGTAACGGAAGATCTCGAAGCGGTGATTCTCGGGATGCACGCCCGAAAGGACAATCCGGAACTGATCAAAGCGCGTAGTCTTGGCCTTAAGATATACTCGTATCCCGAGTTTATTTATGAGCAGTCGAAAGACAAGCAGCGCGTAGTCATATGCGGCAGCCACGGCAAAACGACCATCACTTCCATGGTGATGCATGTGCTCGCCTATCATAAAAGAAAGTTTGATTATATGGTTGGCGCCCAACTGGAAGGATTTGACACCATGGTAAAGCTTTCCGAAGACGCGCCCCTTATTGTTATCGAAGGAGACGAATATCTCAGCTCTCCCATAGACCCATCGCCCAAGTTTTTACATTATCATCATCATATAGCGCTCATTAGTGGCATTAGTTGGGACCATATCAACGTGTTTCCGACATTCGACGAATATGTCCGGCAGTTTGAAGCGCTCGCCGACGCGACTCCCAAAGGCGGATCACTCGTATACAACGAAGAAGATGATCTTTTAACCGTCATATGCAGAAAAGAGCGCGATGATGTACAACAAATTGAATATAAAACACCTAAATATGAAATTAAAAACGGGGTAACCATTCTTAGTAAGGAAGAACCGCCCGTTTCTTTGCAGATATTCGGCAAACATAATCTAAATAATCTCAATGGCGCGAGAGCCATTTGTTATAAAATCGGAATTACTCCGGCCATGTTCAATGAAGCGATAGAATCCTTTAAAGGCGCGGCGAATCGCTTGGAGCTTTTGGAAAAAAGCGATTCGACCGTAGTTTTTAAAGATTTCGCGCACGCGCCTTCCAAGCTCAAGGCCACTACTTCAGCTGTAAAAGAACAATTTCCGAAGCACGAAGTTGTCGCTGTACTGGAGTTACATACTTTCAGCAGCCTTAACAAACAGTTTCTTCCCCAATACAAGGATTGTTTTGAAAACGCGGATATTCCCCTCGTATACTACAATCCTAAAACCATCGAACACAAAAAACTCGAAGCTATCAGCCCGGAAGAAGTCCAAAACGCCTTCAACAATAAAAAACTCAGGATTTTTACCAATAGTGATGAGCTAAAAAACGCTCTGCTAAGCCTAAATCTGAATAACAAGGTTGTACTCCTGATGACTTCAGGTAACTTTGACGGCATATCACTCAGAGATTTCGCGAAGGAAATTGTTCAATAACCCAAATTATATACAGTGACTATACACCTGAAAAAGCCTCTGGCATTCTTTGACCTCGAAACCACCGGGACCAATATTACCCAGGATCGCGTTGTTGAGATAAGCGTTTTAAAAGTCAACGTGGCCAACGAGGTTACTATTAAGACGACAAGAATCAACCCGACCATACCCATACCGCTAGAATCCAGTCTCATACATGGAATATACGATGAGGATGTGGCCAACATGCCTACCTTTAAAAATATCGCTCACTCGCTGGCGCAATTTCTTGAAGGCTGCGACCTTGGTGGTTTCAATCTGATTAAATTTGACGTTCCGGTTTTAGTAGAAGAATTTTTGCGGGCCGGGATCGAATTTGACGTTAACACTCGTAAAATCGTAGATGTCCAACGAATCTTCCACTTGATGGAACCCAGAACCCTGGGCGCCGCTCTTAAGTTTTATTGCAATAAAGAACTGGAAGACGCGCATAACGCGGAAGCCGACACAATAGCCACATACGAAGTATTTAAGGCTCAACTGGAGCGATATAAAGACGTCGTCATTAAGGATAAGAATGGCAAAGAGTTTATTCCTGTTCAAAACGATATCAACGCTCTCCATAATCTCACGGCCATGCAATTCGCCGACCTGGCAGGTAGAATCGCGTATAACAGTAAAGGAGAAGAAGTTTTTAACTTTGGCAAATACAAAGATCAGCTCGTAGCGGTCGTATTGGAAAAAGATCCTTCGTATTATGACTGGATTATGAAAGGCGACTTCGCGCTCAACACCAAGCGTAAAGTTACAGAAATCAAACTACGAAAGTTCAACCTTAGATAAAGCGGGTAAAGTTGTCGGAAAAAGTAAATAGATGACAACCATTTTTCCGACAACTTACCTCCGTTTGAAAATATCCCAGAAACCTTTATCATTCTTTTTCTTCGGCTTGGGCGACTTTTTGGGAGCACTATAAGATGAAGGTCTTTTGCTCGCCCGATTTCGAACAAAATTAGAATCTTTCGAGCTGTTTTTTCCGAATAACTTATCCCAGAACGACGTACTGTCAATTGGTTCAAGATACGGAGGGCAATCAAGAGCGTCCTGCAATTCGCGGGATACTTCCGGAAATTTGGCCCGGCGCATAGCCGCGTATTGGGGATCCGCCAATAAACTGGCCATAAACTCTCCCCAAATGGGCAGGGCCATATTGGCTCCCTGTCCCAAACTTATGGACCGGAAGCGAACTCTCCTGTCTTCGCCTCCGACCCAGGCTCCCGCCACCAGATCCGGAGTGTAACCGATGAACCATCCGTCCGCGTGGTTTTGGGTTGTGCCGGTTTTTCCGGCTATAGGCACATTAAGCTTATATTGATACCGTAGTCGCTGACCAGTTCCCTGATTGATCACATTTTCCATAATCCTCGTCATAATCCAGGCCTGTTCCTCCGTCAACACGGACATACCTTCTTCATAGTCGACACTAAAATCCTGCAATACTTTACCTTCCGAATTTTCAATACGAAGCAGGTACCGCGGTGATCTATACACACCATTGGCGGCAAATACCGCGTACGCTCCAACCATTTCATAAAGCGACGCGTCGGCCGTTCCAAGCGCCAGCGAGGGTACCGGCTTTAAAGGACTTGTTATTCCCATGCTCTCGGCAAGGGTCACGACTCCTTCCACGCCTGTTTTCATGATCAGATCCGCGGACACCGTATTGACGGAGTTAATCAAAGCTCCTTGTAAAGAATACTCCCCTCCATATTGTCCATCCGCGTTTGCCGGAGACCAATTGTCATATTCTTCATAGATTTTCTTTTCATTGGGAAAAAAATCACAAGGTTGAAATCCCTGACGCAAAGCCTCCGCGTATACGATAGGCTTAAATGTGGAGCCCACCTGGCGCTTCGCGTTTCTGTTTACATGATCATATTTAAAGTATTCATGATTAATTCCTCCGACCCAGGCCCTGATTTCAGCCGTACTCGGATCCATGACCAAAAAACCCGCGTGCAGGAACTTTAAATAATAACGGATAGAATCCAAGGGAGTCATTTGCACTTGTCTGTTCCCTTTATAAGAAAAAAGAGAAATGTCAGTCGTATTCTGAAAGTCGGCCGCGATTTCCTTTTCCGACAAACCTTCCTTTTTCAGCTTTCTATAGCGCTCGCTCCTTTTTTTCGCGTCCTCAAGTACCGCGGCGTTTCGTCCCCATGGATTTTGCTTTCCCCAATGATCTATAAATTGCTTTTGCAAATGTCCCATATGTTTTCGCACAGCCGCCTCCGCGTATATCTGCATAGTGTAGTCAAGGCTCGTATAAATTTTCAGACCATCTGTATATATATTATAAGGCGTACCATCTTCCTTCCGGTTTCTCGCGCACCAGTCGACAAGTTCCTTCCGGAGTTGCTCCCTGAAGTAGGTAGCCGGACCTTGATTATGATCAATAAACTTATAATCAACCACTAATGGAAGTTTCCGTATAGAATCATACTGATCACCGGGAAGAAAGTCATACTTGTTCATCTGCGCGAGAACCACGTTCCGCCGGTTTAACGCCGCTTCCGGATGTTTTCTGGGATTAAATGATGAAGTCGCCTTCAACATGCCGACAAGAGTCGCCGCTTCTTGTACAGTTACCTCAGCGGCCGATTTATTAAAAAACCGTTTCGCTGCCACCTCTATGCCATACGCGTTTTCTCCAAAAGGTACTGTATTAAGATATAAGGTGAGAATCTCCTCTTTGGTAAAGAAATTTTCCAGTTTTTCAGCAATGATAAATTCCCTTATTTTATTGAGGGGTAATGAAAAAATCCGGAATCGTTTTCTGGGAAACAGATTTTTCGCGAGTTGCTGTGTAATTGTGCTTCCTCCTCCTGATTCTTCTCTGCCTTGCAGAATCGTTTTGAAGAAAACCCTCAAAAGACTCCTTTTATCAATCCCCTTATGCTTATAGAACCGGATATCCTCAGTAGCGATGAGCGCGTTTACAATATGATCGGAAACCGCTTCCAGCTTTATATTCGTCCGATCATATAAAAAATATTTCCCCAGTAATCGCCCATCTTTGCTATATACCTCTGAAGACGTAAAGTTTCTCAGCCCTTGGAATGTAGCGCTGGTAGGGACTGTTGTATACATCCACAGATATACACTTAAAAAAAGAATTATAAAAAAGGCGCTTATCGTCAATAGCAGCCTTATCCCCTTTAACAATACAGGGTATCGGCTAAACCCGGCTTGTATTCTTTTGTAAAGACTTTCTATTTTTTGAGTAAAGTAAATCTTGTTTGCCACTTAAAAATTAATCAAACACATAAACCGGAACAAAGTTCACTCAAAGTCTATAAAGCACAAGATCAGGAAGACGAATTTTCCAGGCACTAAACATCATCGCTTAAGCTAACAAACACACGATGATGAAAGCTAAATCCGGACATTAACCTTCAATATGAAAATACGAGTATGCTTCGCGATCAGGCATACTCAAAAACTTGGATTTAAACTATGATAGTCCGGAATTAATAGAAATAGCACAAAAAGCCCGCGATCATGGCAAGAGCGGAAACTCCGGATACTATACTAAGCGTCAATTGCTTTCCTTTATCCAATTCTCCATTAGAGGTAAACATCACTTCTCTTTTCGATAAAGTCAATCCACCATAGACTCCGAGAATAAATCCTCCGACCATTAAAATTACGCCTAAAGTTACCATCAAGTTTATTTTAAAGTTTGAAACAAAATAACGACTTTTTAAACAATGAAGCGAATATAAGAATAAAAAATATTCTTCCTTCGAATACTTCGTCTAACTGGCCTCTAAAACACAATTGGATATATTATACGTATTACGGAGCACCGGTTACCAAATTCACTTTTAGCATATTCATGATATCGCCGAGCTGCCTGGAGGGGCCCGCGCTATTTATTAGCTTATCATGAACAAACGACTAATCGTGAATAACGTTGGATCCAGCGTAATACAGGCACGGAAGGCGAAAGCTGTAAAATAATGCCAAAATTTAATCTTATATTCGCGAGGATTTGAAGCAACCTGATATTGGAAAACAGGATCATTGAGAACCGTTATTTTCATCAGAAAAAGCCGTGAAAAACATAATTATACCTATATTTGATATGGCTTTTCCTGTACTTGCCTTTTAAAATATGGAAATATCAATAAAATTAATCCGTTTTCAACAACTTATATATCGGGATATTACGTAATTAACATCCGAGGGACGCCTATCGCGTAGTGTTCGACCAGAAGTTTTGCCTCGCTTTTTGAAATAAGGGAATTGAAATGGCACTATAGCTCCTATTATGATCATAGTTTATAGTGTCTAAATAAACCGATAACTTAAACTACTATGAAACGACACTTTAACGTATTGTTAAAGATTCTGATAGTTATTACTTTTTTAGGGACCGGCTTCGCTTCCTTTTCAGAGGGGACGAAAGAACTACAACCAGCCGCGTCCGATTATGGATTTTTGCAAATCTATGATCTGAATACCCGCACAAGACCATTCGCGACCTACGATACTCCGGAAGAATATCGGCTGAATATCAGGATATGTAATCTGGGGGAAAAGATTTATTTCGGACTTCACCAGAGTGACAATGACGTATATTATCGCCTGAAGGATCCAAACGGCAATGTTGTAATGGGCCCTTCCCCGATTCCCAGAACGGGACAGCAAGGTTTTATACCCAATCATTCCGCCGCCGTTTCCGGACCATCGCAAGTCACCGGAACAGGTTATTACGCGCTTGAGCATACACCTACCATGACCGGGGATTATTATATTGAATTCAACCCCCGAAGCCCTACCGCCATTACTCCGGAAAAAAGAGTTTTTAACTTTGTCGACTTTACCGTAGCCGATGAAAGTGGTCCCAGTCCTGTCATCAAGAAAGGGAGGCTGCACTCAAAAAACTGGGATATACAGTGTATGAGCGACCAGAATCCTTTTAAGGCGGAAATGTTCGTATACGCGAAAGACAGCATAGTAACCGCTCTCAACTTCAACAACATCATGGGATTCGGCTTTACGGTTTCCGCCAACTCAAGAGGATGTACGATCACCGATGACCCCATCGCGGACAGGCAATCGCGATACGGCAACGAAACATTCCCCGAATACATGATCTTCCTCAATAATCCTGACGAAGAATGTTTCCCATCCGGCGATTTTGGTGAAATAACGGCGCCTACGACCATTACAGGCTGTGATCCCGTCAATCGCTGCATCAACGTCTATGTGAGCAAACCCGGCGCTATCGACATCACCCTCGACCTTAACGGTATTCCCGGATATCAGCCCAATTCAGCCGACGTCCTTTTTCAGGTAGATGTCGTAGCGGGACATAACTGTATCAAATGGAACTCCCGGGATGGTCTTGGCAATCTTGTACCACCAGGCACGGCTATGGAGGTGATCATAGACTATTTCAACGGCATGACTCATCTTCCCTTATATGATGTCGAACATCACCGGGATGGTTATATTGTCAATCTGGTAAGACCTTTTCCTCCTTCAGGTGTAGTAAAGCCAAAGCTTTATTGGGATGATTCCCGGCTGGATCCCAGGAGAGGCCAGGCGCTTGACCCTATGGTCAATCTGGAAGGGTGCGAGCTCAATGGTTGTCACAAATGGCAAAACCGCGGGGAGAACGGGCCATTTATGGAAACGATCAATACCTGGTGGTACGCCAACGTAATACGAGACGAGGCTCGCTACGTAGTACGTGAAATCACAGTCGACGCGAACGCGAATACCCCACTTGGAGCGCCCAACGATACAACGGTCTGCGTATCGACACTGCCTATGAACCTAAACGGTCAAGTCATTGGGGCTACCGGGGGAATATGGTCTTTTGGCAAGGGGACATTTTCTTCCCTTACCGATTTACAAGGAACCTATACGCCTTCGGAGGAAGAAATAGCCGCGAACCTGGCGACTATCGTATTGACATCAACGGGTAATGACGGCTGTCCTCCTGTATCGGATACCATGAAGATATTTATTCAGCCATTACCTTTGGTCGATCCGGGAGAACCCTTCAATGTCTGTGTCAATAATCCCGTATTTTCGTTAACGGCGTCGGTTGAAAACGCGGAAGGCCTACGCTGGTCAGGTGGGCAAGGCCGGCTTTTTCCCAATCCGACCGCGTTGTCCATCACCTATGAGCCATCCGCCAACGAGCTAAATCAGGGTTTTGTCACCTTATATGTAGAATCTACCGGCAACGGACTATGCGCGGCGGATAAGAAAGATATTACCATAACTTTTACTCCGGCTCCAGTCATCGACGCGGGAGAACCGATTGAAGTCTGCGCCAATGCTCCCGAAATCAACCTTAATGGCCAGATAGAAGGCGCGGAAGGAGGCCGATGGCTCGGTGGAAACGGCACATTTATTCCCGGAAGGGACATATTGGAAACCGTTTACATTCCCAGTCAGGCTGAAATAAACGCGGGAGGACTGCGATTGTACCTGGAATCAACCGGCAATGGCAGTTGTCTTGGAGTGTCCGATACACTCACCATTTCCTTTATCGAAGGTCCTGTGGCCAACGCCGGGCCAGATCTAAAAGTTTGCGCCAACACTAGCGTTGACCTGGCGGGCGCCATCGCCGGCGCGTCCGGTGGAATATGGTCGGGAGGAGAAGGCACCTTCATGCCCGACCGGAGAGATCTCAAAGCAAGCTATATTCCTTCCGCCAATGAAAATATTCCGGGAAACACCATTATTCTGACATTAACATCCACTTCCTCGGAAAACTGCCCCAATGATGCAGACGAACTGATCATAACCATTGGTGAAGGACCATCCGCCAACGCGGGTCCCAATCAGTTTATTTGTGATAATAATCCTATAGCCAACTTGTCAGGTACAATCAGTCTGGCGACCGGAGGCGTATGGTCCGGAGGTAATGGTTCCTTTATACCCAACCGGAACTCACTGAATGTCCGATACACTCCAACTCAATCAGAAATACAGGCGGGAGCCATCCCCTTATTGTTTACAACCACAGGCAATGATACCTGCGCCGCCGCGGTAGATACCGTTATTATATTGATATCGTCTTCTCCTGTTATCGACGCCGGACAAAATCAAGTCATATGCGCCAATAACGCGGAAATTCAATTAAACGCCAGCGCCTCGAACGCGACCGATTATTTATGGTCAGGTGGACAAGGAGTATTCATTCCGAACGCTGGTACACTTAATCCAAAATACATTCCTTCACAAAGTGAAATCCAGAATGGCTATCTCCGTCTGAAATTTCAGGCGACACAAACTTCCTGCAAGGCTGTAGAGGATTATCTGGAGATTCACTTCACTCAGGCTCCGCAAGCCCATACAGGACCACCTGTCACAGTTTGCGAAAACAAACCGGAAGCTTTTGTATATAGTTACGTAATCATGGCTACCGGTGGAGTATGGTCAGGCGGACAGGGGCGTTATTCGCCATCCAATACCTCGTCACATATTACCTATACGCCTACCGAGGCGGAAGTCAACAACGGTTCCGTGACCCTGATGCTCACCACCACCGGCAACGGGAACTGCCTTGAAGATAAAGACAGTGTGAAAATATCTTTCATCCCGGGCCCCATCGTCAACGCTGGACCTGATCAGGAAATATGCTACAACAACCCGGTCATAAACCTGTCCGGCTCCATATCCGGATCGGGTCGGGGATATTGGTCCGGTGGACAAGGAGGCTATTTCTCTCCGGGCAATCATCTCATGAATACCAGCTACATACCATCCCAACATGAACTAAACAGCGGCCTTATCTCATTATACCTGACCAGCACAGACAATGGAAACTGCAATCCCGTTACAGACACTATCCATATTCGGATACTACCGATACCATCCATCGAAGCGGGTCCTGACAAAGTCATGTGCGCTACGGGAGAACCGGTAAGCCTGTCGGTAAATCTCTCCGGCGCGAGTGGCGTAGTCTGGTCAGGCGGACAAGGCGTCTTCAATCCGGAAAACGGACTAACGACCAGATACACGCCATCGATAACCGAGATCAGCAATGGAATCGTGACCTTAACCGCTACATCCACAGGCAATGGACCATGCAAACCAGTTTCTGACAAGGTCAATGTTCGTATCATACAAGGTCCGTCAGTCAACGCCGGACCAGATCAGCTTATTTGCGGAGCGGAAACAAATTTCCTTTTAAGCCGGGGATCATATAGCGACAGCGACGGAATCCAATGGTCGACGACTGGCAATGGGACTTTTTCCCCATCCAACACCATTATCTCCCCGAGATACAACATAACAAAGGAAGATAAGGAAAACGGCTCTGTTTCGATCATTATAAAGAGCGTAGGCAATCCACTGTGTCCGGAAACTTCAGACACGATGCAGGTGAGCTTCACTCCGGTGCCTTCAATCGACGCCGGGCCGGACAGAACCGTATGCACCAACGCGCTTCCCGTCAATTTGTACGCGGTAGGCACACCAGCCGTATGGACTGGTGGTCAAGGACGATTCTCTCCTTCCAGAGACATTATGAACCCTGAATATCATCCAAGTCCATCGGAGTTGAGCGCCGGGAGTGTCACTCTTACAAGCACTACAATTCCAACCGGTTCATGTCCAGCGGTTTCAGATCAAGTTATCATCCGCTTTGAGGAGGGACCTTCCGTATCGCTCGGCCCGGACCTGTTACTTTGCGGAAACGCTTCCAGCGTCAACCTGACCGCGGATTACACCAATACGGATGGAGTAGTTTGGTCTTCCAGTGGAAGTGGCGCGTTCATCCCCGATAAGGAACAACCTCAAACTACCTATGCATTTTCTTCCAACGACAAACTCGTCGAGACAATTTATTTCTTCGCCAATACAAGCGGCAGCGCGAGTTGTCCGGGAAATAAGGATACGCTAAAACTTACCCTGACTCCGGAGGTGAAAGTCGACGCGGGGCCGGATCAGACTTTCTGCGCCGATATAGAACGTATTAATCTGGCAGGTAACGCTAGCAACGCTGGAGCTACCACCTGGTCAAGTCTTGGCTCCGGACAGATACAAAATCGTAGCGACCTGATTACAACCTATACTCCGTCGGTGAGTGACCGTAATGACGGAAAAGTAACACTAGTGCTTACTTCCAGCGCCAGTCAGGAATGTCCTCCCGTATCGGATACCGTGGTGTTTTCATTTACTCCCGCCCCTACCATCTATGCCGGACCAGATCGGATTATATGTAAAACAGCCGACAGTGTTCACCTAAACGGTCAGATGACCATAGCGACCGAAGCCGCGTGGAGGACAAACGGCACCGGATCATTCTCACCAAGCCACGTGGGAACCAACGTTCAATATTATCTGTCCCCACAAGACCGCGAATTGTCTTCCATCCAGTTTATTCTGCAAACCACTTCGCAAGGTAATTGTCAGCCCGTATCAGATACACTGCTGATTCGATTGCAGCCGGAAGCGATCGTAGAAGCGGGCGGGCGAATTGAACTTTGCGAAACCAATACCAGTGTACTCCTGAATGGAAGCGTTAGCAACGCGTCGGGTGTACTATGGAGCACCTCCGGCTCCGGCTCATTCGGCGATCCCAATAGAGCAAAAACGACCTATCAACCCGGTATACAAGATTATGCCGATGGTTCCGTAGTCCTGACTATGGAATCAGCGGACGCCAATCAGACATGTCAGGCGCAAAAAGACTTTGTGGAGGTAGTATTTATCAAGGCTCCAACCTTGGAGATCAACCCCACACAGCATATCTGTATCAACGAGGCGGAGATAAGCGTATCGGCATCCAGCGAAGGCTCATCCAGTATTACCTGGACTTCAAATGGTAACGGCACATTCAACAATACACAAAACAATCTATACGCCACCTATTATTTCTCCCCCTCCGATCAAAGCTTGCCCGAAATCGTATTTGAAGCGTCGATAACAGGATACGCGGATTGTCCGGATATATCCAAAACAACCAAAGCTTTGTTCACGCCTTTACCGGAGCCGAACGCCGGCCCGGATATTACCGTATGCGCCGATACCGCTTCCATCCAGCTAAACGCGAACGCGAATAATTCATCCGGAGGCGTCTGGAGCACAAATGGAACAGGAGTTTTCTTCCCTAACAAGATCGTCCCGAATCCCGAGTATACACTTTCAGTTCAGGATATACGCGAGGGCGACGTCCGTCTTATCTATACCGCGTTCAGTGATGGACCATGCCCGGCTGTTTCCGACACAATGAATATCATCATTGTACCAGCCACCATCTCTACAGCCGGGGCTGATATTGTAGTATGCGCGAGCCAGACTGAAATCCCCCTCAACGGAACCATAGCGTACGCGAACACCGGAATATGGTCAAGCTCGGGCAGTGGTCACTTTTCACCTTCCGCCGACGCGCTTAACGCGCGCTATATTCCTTCGGCCGCTGATACAAACGCTAAAAGAGTAATACTGACATTATCGGCGACCGGCAATGATCTATGCAAAGTACACAGCGATCAACTAGAAATAAATTTCACGTCGGCGCCTCAAGTAAAACTAGGACCGGATATTACCCTATGTGAAACAGCGACTTCTATTCCACTCCAAGCTTCGGTAGTCAACGCGGGCGGCGGACGATGGTCTTATTCCGGTACCGGCAGCCTTAGTCCTGATATCACCCATGCCCAACCAGCGTATCTTATTTCCGAAGCGGACCGAGCGCGCGGGCAAATTGATTTTATTTACGCTTCGACCAACAACGGTCTATGCCCGGAACATCGGGATACCATGACTGTATTTTTGTCGCCGTTGCCGAAAGTTGAAGCCGGACCGGATATGAGCGTATGTTATGATGAAACAGGAGCGCCATTATCCGCGACATATTCAAACTCTCCCGGAATCGAATGGCTTACAGATGGAAGTGGCGAATTCGCTCCGGACAAGTATACACCATCCGCTACGTATGTGCCTTCTGTAAATGACAAGAACAATGGTCTGGTAAATATCCGTATAGTCAGCCTGAGCGACGGCATATGTCCTTCCTCCGAAGATCAGCTTCACCTGACAATTACTCCCGCCCCCTTTGTCAACGCTGGTCCCGATCAACTGGTTTGTGAAGATTCTGAAGGGATCAAGCTCAATGGAGTTATCGAGCGCGCGGGCGGAGGCGTATGGATCAGTTCCGGAAGTGGCGCGTTTTCTCCCAACGCCCAAGCGCTGGACGCGGTATATTATCAGTCAAAAAGCGATATAGAAGCCGGTGTAGTTACCTTAACGCTGGTTACGACAGATAACGGAAACTGTTTCTCTGTACGAGATTCCATGTTAATCCGGTTCGATCCTCTCCCCAAACTGGATCTGGGACCCGATTTATTCATATGCGAGGACGTGGTTTCCTTTCCGCTTCAGGCTGTCGTAGAAAACGCGAGCGGCGTGTTCTGGCAATTACTGGAAGGCGATGGCCAGTTTAACCCATCTACTACCCAGCTTCTGACAAACTATGAACCGAGCTCCGATGATAAAACGAGAAACTATGTAACATTTATGGCTACCGCTACAGGAACCGGAAAATGCAACGCGCCCTCTGATGACATTCGGATAACCTTTTCGCCTCTGCCAACGGTAAACGCCGGACCAGACAAGGAAATATGCGTTACGGACCTGCCACTAAGCCTGGAGGGAAGTGGCACGTACGGACAATGGTCGGGCGGCAATGGCACGTATAGCCCCAGCAATACAACCCTACAAGCCCGATATTATCCAACAGCGGCTGAAATAGCCGCGGGCACGCTGGTGTTGCAATTGGAATCCCTGGATCATGGCACCTGCCCTCCCACCCAATCATCCGTTGTATTTACCATTATACAAGGACCCGATATTTCAGCTTCGGCTCCCACCGAAATTTGCGCGTCCGAAAACAGCGTCAACCTATCCGCTACACTACTTAACGCTTCCGATATGACCTGGAGCAGCTCCGGATCAGGTTCCTTCGCCAACAGCCAACAGCCCAATACTATTTACACGTTGAGCGAGCGGGACAAAATGGCCGGAACAATAACATTTACGGCCCGAACCATTCAAGACAACCTATGCGCTCCCGTTTCAATTCAGGTACAAACCCTTGTCCATTCCGCGCCTTTGGTCGACGCGGGATTTGATCTCGCGGGATGCGTCGACAGAAACAGCTACTCTTTCAACGCCTCAGTACAAAACGCGACAACCCTTCAATGGGCGGGAGGAACTGGAAGTTTTTCCAGCGCGACCAGCGCTTCCACCATTTATACACCTTCGAACTCCGATAAGTCCCATGGTGTTGTTACCTTATATATAGAAGCGAGAGGCAATCCTTTGTGTCCACCGGTTAGAGATAGTATCAAAATCCGTTTTGTCACCCCTCCTTCCTTATCTATCGACAATCCAGATCCCCTATGTACAGATCAGGAGTACGCGGAACTAAGATCAACGATCTCCGGAGCTCAAGGAGGCATATGGACGACATCCGGAAGCGGAATATTTTCACCCAATCCTACAAGTTTAAACCCAAGATATTATCTTTCCCTGGCGGACAAAACTCAAAGTCAGATGTTCTTCACATTAACATCCACTGGCAACAACGCGTGTGGTCCAGTCACTGCCAATACTTCCTTTACACTTATTCCGGCTCCTTTGATTTCAGTCTCAAACACGCCTCCGGGAATTTGCGAAGACCACACGGAGTTTATATTGGAAACCAGTATACAAAACGCGTCAGGTGTAAAGTGGACATCAGGCCACCATGGGTTATTTATTCCGGACGAAAGCAGCCTAAAACCCGCGTATCGTCCTTCTCAGCAAGAAATCAATCAGGGCGCGATCTCTCTGACGGTAACGACAACGGGAAGCGACGCGGCCTGTCAACCCGCTTCACACGCTATCGTCATTCCGGTAAATCCATCCCCCACAGCGCAAGTCAACGCCGGACAAGATCAGGAACTTTGTGTGGATATTGAAGAGGTTAGCCTGAATGGACAGATTACCGTCGCGAAAACCGCCGTATGGTCGACTTCTGGCGATGGTATCTTTACGCCATCCAACACTTATTTATCCGCCCAATACATACCAGGTCCCGCGGACAGGGCCCATGGCTCCGTATTCATTGGATTGACGACTACCGATAATGGCATATGCGATCCGGCCAGCGATACCATGCGAGTCACCTTTACCCCTACACCCTCAGTCGATTTAGGTCCAGATGATACTGTATGCGTAGAAACCTTCGAAATCGCGTTGACCGGCACCGTAGATATCGCTATGGGAGGCCGCTGGTCGGCCAATGGAAGCGGTTATTTTACTCCCGCGGCTACAAGCCTCTCCACTGTCTATATCCCATCGGAAGCGGATAAGAAAAAGAACGAGCTTGTATTTACTCTTACTACCACCGGCAACGGAACCTGCAAACCCGCTTCCATGGATCAGGTAGTTACACTTATCGCCGCGCCGAAGCTCCAAATCGAACCTTTGGCGGAGATATGCGCGACGGAAAACAGTATACAGCTAAACGTTTCCATAAGTGGCGCGTCCAACGCCATCTGGACAAGCAATGGTACAGGATCGTTTGACAACACCAACGGACTCTCGCCGGTTTACAACCTGAGCGCGGACGATCAGCGGCGAAACGACTTGAACTTTATCGCGACCACAACCGGCAACGCTTATTGCCAAGCGAGACAAGATCAGGCAAAATTAACTCTTATTCCTGTTCCTGAGTTATTCATCACTTCTTCCGGAAGCGTATGTTCCGATATGAATCTTATTGAGCTTGAAGGATATTCAGAAGATATGACACTGAGTACTTCCTGGACTTCCAGCGGAACCGGCAACTTCTTTCCGAATCCGAATCAGCTAAATACAAACTATATCCCATCGGAAGACGACCGTCAAAACGATTCCATCCTGTTTCAACTTACTCTGGGTGGCGATCATGTTTGTAAAAACACGTTTATTGAAAAGAAGATATACATAACGCCCGCCCCGATCGTATCAACCGCTCCGATCTCCGCTTGCGATTACGCGATGGGCGTCTCTCTGTCAGGCACCGTCCAAAACGCCGGTGGCGGTCGTTGGAGTAGTTCCGGAACCGGCGCGTTTTCCCCCTCGGAATATATGCTCGCGACCAGCTATTATCCTTCTGAAGTCGACGCGGAAAAACAAAATATTCAACTTTACTTTATAAGTACGGACAACGGAATATGCGGCGCGGATACCGCGCGCGCCGAATTGCCGCTCGCTCCGCCTCCGATAGCCAACGCGGGACCAGATCAGCGAATATGTGTCAATACTCCCATCATGCTAAGCGGCAACATGGACCCTCTATACTCTTTCCAATGGAAATCCGCTACGGGACACGTGCTCTCAAATGAATACATGGTAAAAATATCGGCTAATGAAAATACCTTCTATACTTATACCGTAATGGATCCATATGGATGCCAAAATACGGATACACTGCGCGTAACTGTACTATCACCGCCCAGCCTTCACCTAGATCCTCATTACTGTTTCATGAGGGATCTCGTGCTGGACTCAAAACCCCAAAGCTCAAGTCCAATGATTGGAGATTTTCACTGGATGAAAAACAGCAACCTGATTCCTAATGAAAAGTCACCACTATTATGGATAACGGACAAAGGAAGTTACATGGTGGTATATAGTGACGGCAATTGCTCTGTAAAAGACCTTTCCGAGATAACCGCCCCGCCCGCTCTAAGAATATCCGGTAAAATGGTCTGCGCCGGAGACTTGACAACTATTCAGACTATCGGAACAAGCAGCCTGTCGTATACATGGATGAATCAAAGTGGAGGAATATTAAATTCCGGCCCCTCCTCCATCGATTATCTGGTACCCAACGACACGACGACGCTTATTGTTATGGGCAGGGATTCCCAGGGTTGTACAACCAAAGACAGCGCCTTTATCATTGGTACGCCCCGTCCTATCCTATCCCTTTCCGACTCCGCTGTATGTCAGGGCGAAGAAGTCATATTCCTGTCTACCCCGAAAAACTGGAGCCTCATAAAAAAATATACGCCTGAATTCAACTGGCATTATAACAACCAGCTTGTCAGCCAAACGGATTCCATGACCGCGGTAGAAGCCGGAGAATACATCGCTATGGTTCAAATAGGAGAATGCATAACTCGCGATACCGCGCGACTAACCCATAATCCTAATCCGGAAGCGGGCCTGGACAAAGAAAAGCGCTATTGTGAAGAAATTGACAAATACATTACCATTGGTTCCCGATCCAATGGTCTCAGCTACCTTTGGACACCAACCGGCGATACCACCCAATCGATCGTCGTGCAGGAGTCCGGTATGTACTACCTGACCGTAAGCAATGAGTTTGATTGTATAGATAAGGACAGCATATTGGTACGGGATATATGTCCACCCCGGGTATTCGCTCCGACAGCGATTACTGTCAATGGCGATTCTCATAATGACTATTTTGAAATTTATGGCAAGTACTTTACAAGCTTTACGTTGACCATATTCAATCGCTGGGGCGAGATCATCTATTATAGCGAAGACGCGAGCAAGGCTTGGGATGGATATTATCGCGGAGAGCCGATGCCTATTGGAGTTTATCCATGGATTATCACTTATGAAGGCGTTCATGAAGACTATAAAGGCCCCTATATGATTGAAGGTAAAGTTTCCGTCATCCGATAAACAAAACTATGCGTAAACTATTATGGATCATTACTTTTATCCTTATTCAGATCAGCGTCAGCGCCCAATCGCGGGAAGATGGCGGGACCAAGGGCGGAAACTTTCACTCCAAAGAAGCGAATAAAGTAATTGAAACCAGAGGCAGCCGCGTGAAAGCCAATACTAAGAAGCATACAAAAAGCAAAGCCGAGGAACAAAAAATGCTGAAAAAAAAGAAAAAAGTCCGGAGAAAAAAAACAAAGAACGGGAACTTCGGATTCTATTAGCCCTTCTTGAAATCGCATGAAACCAAACATACCAGCATAGCTCTACCAGATATAGCCAAATAATGTCAAGAGCATTTCAAGATGGCGCTAAGGCAAGCGTCTAAAAAGCGGGAAAATTTGAAAACGAGTTTTTAAAAATCCGGGCAGGGCAAGCGCTTCATCGCCTTTTTTCGTTTGGGAAAGCTATCATGCACATACACGATATGTAGCTCATGCGCTCCGCCAGTACGGGCTCGGCCCAGCCTGGAAACAGTGAAGTCATAACTGTAGCTGACAATCCATGATTGTATTTTATAGCCAAATATCACCACCATGGATTCATTATTCTTAAGCCTCCTGTTATAGTCTTTTATCAGTGGAAGTCCCCGATACCAAAATCCAAGCAAATAGTGCTCATAAGCTCCATAAAGGCCGAAATCGACCTGATCCGATTTTCCCTGAAACTTATAATGAACCGTAGGAGTAACACTGATCTCCAAATGCTCCTGCTCAATCGTCGACTTATGTCTTTCCGCGTGACCGAGCACAAATTTATATCCTCCTACCCAGGTATATTTGACCGGAAGACGGCTAATGTCTTCCAGCAAGCTCTGATTGGGACTGTTCATATGGTGAGCCGATATGCCAAACCACAGATTGTCCGTATAAACGATTCCGCCCGAGGAGACATCCGCGAAAAATTTAGTGGGATTATGCCTCGCGTCATAACTGGGAACGCCTGTTGGGCCATTATCGCTCAACTGATCCGGAAAAAGCTGATTGGCGTAGTTAAACGTTCTTGAAAATATTCCAAGCTGTAAACCCGCCCGTACGGTGACAGACTGACTTACATGCAGCTCGTAAGAGTACTGCAAGTCGATTTCAGTAGATTTCAGGTCGCTGCCTCCCTGCCAGTCCTGAATAGCCATCAGGCCAAAGCCGCTATTATATTTATTCCAGTATGTATCAAACGTAAACTTCGAAGTTATATAATTCGCGTCCAGATACGGCCACTGTAAACGCTGATGCAGGGTAAACCGTTTCTTGTGCGCGCTTCCGGCAAATGCCGGATTCAGGTATAATCCTGCCGCGTAAAACTGGGAAAACTGAATATCCTGACCTATGACATTTACAATGTTTACGAAGACAAGAACCAATATAGCCAGGCTTTTATTAAACATTTACATAAATGTTTTCAGGTAAAAACCTTTAAAAGTACTAATTAAAATCAACTTTTATATCAAAACGCGACATCTTTTAATGTCCATAAAAAGTCGGACATGGGAGACGCTTCAAATTCTTGTTCGATTTGGAACGTTTTTGAACATAGGTTATATTAATCTCATGCGCTCCCCGAGTCGAGGCGGGCCGCAGGCGGCTCAACGTAAAGTCGTAGCTATATGATATACTAAAATTCCTATACATCCACCCGATTGTTCCAACCAGAGATTCATTGTTGTGCAAATCCGAATTGTATTTTTTAAATGGTATTCCCCTGTACCATATTCCCGTAATCAATTGCTCGTATATGACGTACGTTCCGAAGTCTACCTGATCCGCCTTCCCCTGAAGCTTGTAATGCAATACCGGAGTAATACTAAATTCCTCCTTGGTATTCAGATAAGCCATATTATGGTTTTTGGAAAGATTAAACTTGTACCCGATCGCCGTCGAAAACTTGATCGGCATCCTGGCTACATCGCCCAATACAGAATAGTTCGGAAGATTCAAATGATTGGCCGAAACGGAAAACCAAAACTGGTCGGAATACAAAACACCTCCCGCTCCGACATCTGGATAAAGCTTATTTTGCAGCGCCCAATCATAATCATTATACCATTGATGCATTCCATTGTCATTGAACTGATGCGGGAAGCGCAAGGAAGCGTAATTGCCATTTCTGGAGACCATGCCTAATTGGAGCCCGGGTCGTACACTTAACTTTTTACTGATCGGAAGCTCATAAGCATATTGCAGGTGCACTTCGGAAGACGTAATATTGTTTGAGCCCAGATAATCATGAAAGACCATTACGCCAAAGCCGCTGCGATACTTTTGCGAAAAGAAATCCGCCGAGAAATAAGAAGTGATATATTTAGCGTCGAGCCTTGGCCACTGCAAACGCTGATGAAACATGTATCTGGGAGCATGGGCGGATCCCGCGAAACCCGGATTCAGATATGTCTGAGCCGCGTAAAACTGAGAAAACTGCACATCCTGCCCAAATGCAACCAAAGCTGAAAAAATCAGTACAATAAGAGAAATCAAGCGGTTTATAGGCACAAAAAACATATTCATTCACCTTCAATATTTTACAAGAATGCCATTTTACTAATCTTTCCTATTTACGATAAATAATAAAAATGGATATGAAATTCGGATAAATAATTCGTTTTTTTAAATCCTAAAAATTTATATTTGACAGACCAATTTGCCTCTTTATCCATGAAATCATTCAGTTTATTGTCGATAGGATTCATTATCCTGCTTAATTTCAATAGCTACGCGCAATCGAAAAGCGACCGTTTATATAAAGAAAAAATCGCCGGAGAAACATTGAATAACGGACAGTTTCGGAAAGCGCTCCAATTATATCTCGAACTCGATAGTCTGAATAGGCAATCGACCAATTACAATTATGAAATCGGTCTCTGCTATATAAATCTTCAGGACAACAACCTGGCTCTGCCTTATCTCCTTAAATGCATGGAAAACCCGGAACGATATCCGGACGCCCTCTATTTTTATACCGGCAAGGCCTATCATCTTTCTCACATGATGGACTCCGCCATTACCAACTATCAACGCTTCAAAAACAAATTAAAAGAAGGAAAAAACAAGAAGTTTCTGGAAAAGAACAAACACGCGCTTGATCAGATCGACCGGGAAATCGACATGTGCGAGTATGGCAAGGTACTTATGATTAATTCGAAAAACATACGAATTAAAAACCTGGGAGCAACCATCAACTCGCCGTATCCGGACTATGGTGTCGTTATCTCGGCGGATGAAAGTGAAATTTTCTTTACTTCGACCAGGCCAGGCACCACCGGGGGACTGATCGACGAAAGCGACGGACTCGGTCTATATTATGAAGACATATATTATACCCGAAAAACCAACGATGGATGGTCTGAACCCAAAAACCTCGGGGCGCCAGTCAATACCAATAGTAACGACGCGAGCATTTCCCTGAGCGCCGACGGGCAGAAGCTATTAATCTATCGCTCGGAAAAAAACAACCTATTGTCTAAAACATCCGGCAACCTGTATATTACCACACTCAAAGGCTCTGAATGGTCAGTACCTGAAAAACTTCCGGATATCATCAACGGCAAAGGACGTGTCACAGGCGCCAGTCTCTCGGCCGATGAAAGAGTATTATATTTTTCCAGCGATCGCGAAGGCGGATATGGAGGTATGGACCTTTACAGAGTAAGGAAACTGCCCAACGGCGAATGGGCCATGCCCCAAAACCTTGGTCCGGAAATAAACACTCCTTATGACGAAGATTCCCCGTTTATTCATCCGGACGGCAAAACACTCTACTTCAGCTCCAACGGATTAAAGACAATGGGTGGCTTCGATGTCTTTGTAAGCCAACTAAACGAAGACCAGAATACATGGAGCAAGCCCGAAAACGTCGGATATCCCATTAGTACGGCGCATGACGACATACATTTAGCCTGGTCGGCGGATGGGAAAAAAGTATATTTCTCTTCCTATCGCTCCGATGGATATGGCGATAAAGACATCTACTACGCCGAAATGGAAAAAGAAGAAGCCAATCTGATTGTACTCAAAGGAATAGTCACCGACTCAACGAGCCGCGTGCCCATGGAAGCGCTGATAACAGTCAAAGACGTAAGTACCAATGAAGTAGTCGGTGTATTCAACTCCAACAGCGAATCAGGCCGCTACCTGGTCGTACTTCCCGAAGGAAAGAACTATGTGTTTACCATCGAAGCGGAAGATTACATAGAATGTTCCGAAGTGATCAATGTGCCTCAACTTGGAGGTTTTGAAGTCATTGATAAGAACATCCAGCTTTGCGCCAAACCACGGGAGTAACGTTCACTGGTCGTCTAAAACCTGCTTGCAGACTTTTAGACGGCTATTTTTTTTCGGACATTGTCCAGAATAACGGCGGTAGCCACCGCCACATTCAGCGATTCCGCTCCTCCATACCGGGGTATCGTTATCGGATAGCGGACATATTCAAGTAGCTCCTTACTTAGTCCTCTCGATTCATTGCCCATAATGAGGTAGCCTCCTTCATCTGAAAAATTGGCGGTATGCGCGGACTCTCCCTCTAACATGGCTCCATATACAGGAAGATCGCTATTTTGAAGCACCTGTTCCAATGAGCCGTAATATGGGCGGACTCTCGTGAAAGACCCCATGGAACCGGCTATTACCTTGGGGTTGTAAAAGTCCGCGGTGCTCTCAGAACAATAGAGTTTGGTAATACCATACCAGTCGGCGATCCGGATAATCGTGCCCAGATTTCCCGGATCGCGCACATCGTCCAAGATCAACGCGAACTCACCCCGAACGGGAGCCGACAAAACATTCTCCTTCACGCCGGCAATCGCTATTCCGGCGTTGTTTGATTCAAAAGTCCCGGCCTTCGCCAGTTCCCCCTCTTCAACAACGACAACCTCCGTATTCCGAAGTTTTTCCAGCCTATCCTGGCAACATTTGTAAAAGTCTTCTGTTAGAAACAAAGAATGGGTTTCATAGTCGGAATCAATAAGCTCCGTAATACTTTTGGCGCCTTCCACTAAAAATAACCTTTCCTGCTTTCGGTGCTTTTTTATTTGCAAAGATTTAATGAACTTTAGCCTGTTCTTTGATAACATATCTGAAAGTTTGAGAAGCCTATATTACACTTTTCTGTTTTGCTGTACAATTTTTTTGCTTGGGGCTTGTTCCGTAACCCGCCATCTGAACGATGATGAATATCTACTATCCAAAATTTCCATAAAAGGTAATAAGAAAGTCAACAAAGAATCCTTATACGAGATTGTAAAACAGACTCCTAACAGAAAAGTCGCTGGCGCGATGCCTTATCTTTCCATCTACAATTTTGGCAAGAAATTTTATGACTCGACAAATGTATCCGAAGAAATCGTCAGAGCGGAGAAAAAATATACGAATAAAATAGATCGGGCGGAAACCGATAAAAAGAAAGAAAAATATACCCAGCGGAAGGAAAAGAAACTAGACAAACTCCAGCAGAAAAAGGAAGAAGGCAACTGGCTTATGAGAGTTCCGGGAGAGCCTCCTGTCATATATGATTCCGCGGCGACCAACCAAAGCGCCAGACATATGTCCTATTACGTCCGGTCAAATGGATTTTTCAGAGGCGACGTCGTCTCATCGACCGATACCCTGGGAAAAAAAATCAGAGTTCGCTATAAAGTCAGTGAAGGAAAAGGTTATTATGTCAAAGGCTATGATTACGTACTCCCCGAAAAAAATGATGACGAGCGCGTGATTGATAGCATCATTAAGGCCAATCTACATCATTCACTAATAAAAACAGGCGAGCGCTATAATGAGGAAGACCTGTCCGCTGAACGGGAACGGATCAATGAGCTTCTGAAAAACGAGGGCTATTACGACTTTAGCAGACAATATATATTTTTCAACGTCGACACACTACGGGAACCTCGTTCCGTATACCTGAGTCTGCTTGTCGAAAACGCCAAGGACAAAAAAAAACATCAGCGCTATTATGTCAATAAAATCATCTTCGACGCAGATGTAACCGAAAAAAAGAGTATACATACCGATACCGTCAACTACAGGAATATTGACTACATTCTCTATGGAAGAAAGTATTCAAAACGTATCATTGAAAACAAAATCAAGATAAAATACGGTCAACTATACAGACTTAAGGATATCCAGGCTACCCAGCGCCATCTCGCGTCGCTGGATATGTTTAAATTTATCAATATAAATTACGAAAAGGACCGGGAGGATTCTACAGGCAACACACTTATAGCCTATGTCCGGACAAGTCCGTTAAAGAGGTTCCAGATTACCGACGAATGGGGTCTTACAGTCGCGACGCAAGCTTTTGTACCCGGACCATTCGCCAATATCAACTTTAAAACAAGGAACGTCTTTGGAGGGTTTGAGGTATTTGATATCAACCTGAAAGCCTCCGCCGAAGGCTATTCAAGTTTTTCCGATCCAGACAACGTTTTGCGTACCCAGGAGTTTTCGGGGAACACCAGTCTGACCTTCGCCGAAATTCTGTTTCCGTTTAGCAGGATCAGAGACCTTCTGAAAGATTACAGCCCGAGGACGAAGGTGGCGGGAGGAGCCAGTTTGACCAAACGCCCAGAATATGACCGGCTGATAATAAACAGCTCCTATCAATACGCCTGGTATACGGGACGATTCAGCTCTTACACTTTTTCCCTGATCGACATCAACATTATCAATACATTGCGAAAGGAAAGAGCTTTTGTCGAATATTTGGAAAACCTGCACAACAATTACGGTAGCAACCTGATATACAGCTTCAACAACTCCTTTGTCTCGAATTCCAACATTTCATATATATTCAACAACAATCAGCTTAATCAAAACAAAAACTCCAGTTACGCGAAGCTATACGCGGAGCCGGGAGGAACCATATTCAACATTCCCAATCTGACCCCGCGAGACTCCATTTTCGGATTAAAGACCTATCGTTATCTGAGAGGCTCGGTAGATCTTCGCAAATACTACCCGCTTTCGAAAAAAAGCACATTCGCCGTACGTCTGAACGTGGGAGCTGTATACGCTTATGACGCGACGGGGGCTTTGCCTTACGAAAAATTCTATTTCGCGGGCGGCAGCAACAGCATCAGGGCCTGGAAACCCAGAAGACTTGGTCCCGGTTCCTATGTCGACAGAAACGATGAAGGAGAACCTCAATATAAATTCGAACAACCTGGCGAGTTTCTCATCGAAAACAGTTACGAGTATCGATTCAATATTACCGGTTTTATCGATGGCGCGTTGTTCGTCGACGCTGGTAATATCTGGACATTACATCGGGAGTCTTCCTACGCGAGGCCGGGAAGTCTGCTGGAAGCGAAGACCTTCCTTCAGCAAATCGCGGTAGGCAGCGGATTCGGCATACGCCTGAACTTCTCTTTTCTCATTCTCCGGTTTGATATCGGTATCAAAACCATCGATCCATCCCGACCCAAAGGTGAACGCTTCGTGCTTCCGAAGTTATTCGAGGCGCCTCCATTCGGACCAAGAAATCTAACCGCGTTTAATATAGGAATTGGCTATCCTTTCTAAAAATCAAGAATCGCTTCCTCCTTACCGGACGCTTCCCTTTTTCCTCTCCCTGGCGGGAGGAATCGGCTTTGTTTACGCGGTTTATCCATATGGCGTCGGCATCACCGACGATTCGGTCAACTACCTGTCAGCCGCCTTGTCTTTTCCTCCATCCCTCCAAAAAATTGATGGGACTCCCTTCATTGAATGGCCTCCGCTCTATCCTGTTATTCTGTCCTTATACAAACTTTTCGGGATACCCATTACGACATTTACCTTCATTACACATCTATTATCCCTCGTACTTTCCTTCTGGCTTATCGGAACCCTGATTTCAAGAGACATCCAATCTCCCACCATTAAAATCTGGGGGGCGATCCTTTGCTTTTTTTCCACACCGCTTCTAATCATTCACGCGTTCGCGTGGTCTGAAGCTTTTTTCACGACCTTACTCCTAGCGAATATATTTCAACTCCGAAAGTACCTCGACAAGCCTTCCAAAGCAGTGTTGCTTTCTATACTATCAGGAATCTTTTTACTTTCCTTACAGCGAAAATCGGGCATTATAATCGCTTTTTCCATTGGTTTATGTCTTTGGATATTTCCCGATACTAAAAAACACATCTGGCGATTCGCCACCGCGGCGCTCTGTTTCCTGGCGGGACTTATACCATTCATATTCTATCTGATAAACCGCTTCATTCATTCAGGCCAACTCATTACTCAAAAAAATCCCCCTACTATCGACAATGTCATTAGCAACCTGACAGACACCGCGCGTGTCGTTTCTACCTGGATAATACCCGACGAAATTCCCTTGTTCGTCCGCGTTGTAATTGGCTTAGGACTTCTTTTATCTTGCGCGTACATATATTTCCGCGTATGCCATCCAAGAGTTTCTCCATATCATTATTGCCTTCTAATCATCCTGGGCGCCTACCTTTGCATCGTCAACATTCTGTTCGCGTTTATCAAGCTGGACGATCATTTTGACGACCGGATATTCGCTCCTGTTTTTCCCCTTTTCCTTCTTCTCCTGGTATCCATCGCGGACTTTCTCTATCGGCTCCCCGTCGATTCCAAATTCGCCAGAAGATCTATTTTCTTACTGACACTCGGCGCGGGACTCTGGTCCATGTACCCTGTGCTCCGGGCCACCTATCATCTTTACCAATGGCGCGAAAATGGCGTCGGCGGCTACAGCGCCACCTATTGGCGGAACAAGCCTGTACTTTCATGGCTACGACGCCACCCCACAGAAACGCCTATACAATCCAACGACATCTTTCCCGTTTTTTATCATTGTGTAATTGAGGGGAAAAACACTCCCGCCAGCTTCATGATACAGGATTCCGGAAATAAACCTTACCTTTACGTTGATTTCAACTCCGAAGGCCCGTCCGGGAACACTACGGTATTGTTTAAGTCAAATCATGATTTTATCTACTATAGGGAAACTGAATAGAGCATGCTTACGAAAGAAGAAATACAAGACTGGCTAAAGGAACTTCAGGATCATATTTGCGGACAACTTGAACAAGCGGATGGCGGCGCCACCTTTATCGAAGATACATGGCAACGCGAAGGCGGCGGTGGCGGCCGAAGCCGTGTTATCGCCGATGGCGCCGCGCTGGCCAAAGGCGGAGTTAACTTCTCGGCGGTTCATGGCAATACTCCCGAAAAAATATTGAAAGCGCTTAACCTTCCTCCAGCCGATTTTTTCGCGACGGGGATATCGATTGTATTACATCCTGTAAATCCCTGGGTACCCATCATCCATATGAATCTCCGGTATTTTGAAATGTCGGAGGGAACCAGTTGGTTTGGAGGCGGCATTGACGTGACTCCTCATTATATCATCGCGGAAGACGCGCGATATGTCCATACCAGCCTCAAAGCCGTATGCGATAAACATGATCCAGACTATTATCCGCGATTCAAACAATGGGCTGATGATTACTTTTACCTGCCCCATCGAAAGGAAACCCGGGGAATCGGAGGAATCTTCTTTGATCGCCTGGGCAATGACTCGAAAGACAAAAGCGCATATTTCCCTTTTATTCAAGATACAGGAAACCTATTCGCTCCCTTATACCTGGAATTGATCCGGAGAAACCGGGACAAGAACTACGGCGATCAGGAAATCGAATGGCAGCGTATCCGCAGAGGACGCTACGCGGAATTTAACCTGGCTTACGACAAAGGAACCAAATTCGGCCTGGAGACCAATGGTCGTACCGAATCCATCCTTATGAGCCTCCCTCCAATGGCTGAATGGAGATATAATTTTCAGGTCGCTCCCAATAGCCCGGAAGCTACTACGTTAAACCTTCTAAAAAAGGACATCCATTGGATATGATTTACCACCTGTCGCGACTGGATACTAGTCTGCTTATCTGGTTAAACAGTTTTCACAGTCCGTTCTGGGATCAGTTTATGATACTGATTACAGGCAAGGCCATATGGATTCCATTCTATCTGTTGATCGCGATCACCATCTATTTCAATTACAGAAAAAGCTGGTGGATCGTCCTTTTGTCCATTGGATGCGCGATCGCCTGCGCGGATATGTTCGCTTCATCATTGTTAAAGCCGGGTATCGAACGCTTAAGACCTTGCCATGTCGTACAATTGCAGGACATTCTGCATATGCCGGCAGGTTGTGGAGGAAAGTTCGGATTTATATCGTCGCACTCTTCCAATACATTCGCCCTAGCTACATTCTTGTTTTTACTTTTTCGGAACAAGTACCGCTATATCGGATTACTTTTTATATGGGCGGCGGCGATCAGCTACAGCAGGATATATCTCGCGGTACATTACCCCGGCGATATTATGGCCGGCATGTTCGCGGGTTCTTTATGGGCTGCCTTGTTTTATAATATCTGTAAAGTGGCGGTAAGGAGATATGAGCTTAAAGCAGGTTGAGCCTTTTTATAAAGTCATCTTTATAGGAGGCGCCAATCGGTATGTATTTTTTATTGATAACTACAAACAGATTCTCTATGGCGTTGATCTTATTGACATTTAATATGTAGGACCGGTGGACTCTCGCGAACAGGTCCTGAGGGAGCCTGCTCTGAAACCCTTTCATGGTGGAATGCACAATTAGTTTCTGATCGGTGGTAAATATCATAATGTAATCAGCCAGCGCTTCTACATACAGGATATCATCATAACGCACTTTTACGATCCGGGAATCAGCCCTCACATACAACTCCTCGTGGTTTCTGTTGCCGATAGCGGCCGAATTCAGATAATTAATCCGCTCCTGAGCTCTGGTTACCGCTTTCAGAAAGCGACTATATGTCAATGGCTTCACCAGATAGTCCGTCACATCATAATTAAACGCTTCGACCGCGTGCTCCTTTTTAGCCGTTACCAGAATAACCTGAGGTGGATTGTCCACAAAAGTATCCAGCAACTCATAGCCCGACATTTCAGGCATCTCGATATCGAGAAATATGACATCAACCTTCTCCTTATTGATAAAATTGGAAGCTTCGATCGCGTTTTCACACACGCCTACCAGATTCAGAAAATCCGTCTGTTCGACGAAGTGCCTGACCATGCTTCGTGACATTTCCTCATCATCTACAATCAAACAATTCATGGATTTGAAATTATATTAATAAATTAAATTGAATATTGAAATATCACTCTTTGCTTTGATATTTTAAAAACAAATTACGTAAATATTTTCCAATAACGTCAAATTCAACATTCACAATATCACCCAGTCTTAGAAAATTCACATTCGTATATTGAAATGTATAGGGAATTATCGCCACGGAAAACCCTCCCTCTTTAGAGTCGATTACCGTAAGACTTATGCCGTTCATACATACAGAACCCTTTTCTACCGTATAGTTGCCCAAACCGCTATCATAGCGAAACGTAAAAACATGGCTATCTCCATCCCGCTTGTGTGCAATACACTCAGCCGTCTGATCCACATGGCCCTGAACAATATGTCCGTCAAAACGTCCATCCGCTTTCATACTCCGCTCAAGATTGACCATGTCTCCCACCTTCAGACCTCCAAGATTCGTTTTTTTCAATGTTTCCGGGATGGCCGTAATCCGGTAACTCTTCTCCAGTAGACTGGTAACCGTCAGACAAACCCCATTGTGGCTAATACTCTGATCAACTTTCAACTCTTTTATAAAGTCGGCGGCAATCTCAAAGTCCGTCGAACCACCTTTGTCCTCTATGGCGAGTACCTTTCCGGTACACTCTACAATTCCCGTAAACATGCTAGTTTTTTTATTTTCCTCTTCCCTGTATAATGATCAACACTGTATACAACATAATTTTAAAATCCATGGCGATAGACATATTTTCAATATAAAACACGTCGTATTTAAGCCTTCTTACCATTTCCTCCACATTTTCCGCGTAACCAAACTTGACCTGCCCCAAAGAGGTAAGTCCCGGTCTGACTTTCTGCAAATGACGATACTCTGGCGCGAGCGTCAGGATCTGATCTATAAAATACTGTCTTTCCGGCCTTGGACCTACCAAAGACATGTCTCCTTTTAGGACATTGTAGAATTGCGGAAACTCGTCCAGACGAAATCTGCGCATTACTTTTCCCCAACCTGTTATCCTGGTATCTACCATACTCGCCAGCGCGGGACCATGTCTTTCCGCGTTGACAAACATGCTCCGGTACTTTATGATCTTAAAGGGTTTCCCTCCCATACCTATCCGCTCCTGCCTGTAAAAAACAGGACCTGGCGAGCTTAGCTTTGTCAACACCCCAATCAGGATATAGAAAGGAAGCCCCAAAACAAGAACTCCGAACGACACGACGATATCCATCATCCTTTTCAACACCTGCTGCCATTGAGGAATGATTTCAGGATTAATTTCAATCAACGGTATATCCTCCAGTTGATTGATCTTTACGGCGCCCAGCAACAACTGATACATATCCGGCATAATGCCGATTTTAACATTCAGTCCGGACAAGCTCGTAAGAATTTCCTGTATACGCTTATGCTCGGAAGCCTCAATAGCGATAATCACCTGATCAATGTATGTTCTCCGGATTACCTTGGTGAGGTTCGAGCACGCGCCAAAGTTTCTTAAACGACCTTTTAATACTACGTCATTAGGCTCATCCACGTTTAAAAAACCTATAAAGCGAAAGCCCCAATCCGGGCTTTTACTAATTTCTTCATAAATCTCCAGCGCGTTTTTGTTGGCTCCTACAATCAGAGTATTAAACACGATCCGCCCCTGGCGAATCATACTTTTCACAATCGTAATGACCGTGAACCTCGCCAGACCCGAACAGCACATCTGAATCAGGAAGTACAAGCCAAGCGTCTTGTAGTAGGATTTGTAGGTAGATACTCCTTCGTCATCCAGCAACAGCGCGAAAAAAACCAGCGAAACCCCGATCGCGTTGTAAGCTACCAGACCAAACAGGTCTTTCACCCTGGATCGGCGATACAAATCCTTGTACAAACCAGCCAAAAAATACAAGATCACCCAAAAAAACGCGATTACGGCCGCTCCGGTCAGAGCTTTCAATTGAAATATACTTTCCGGTTCTTCTTCAAGCGCGTACTTTCTTAGAGCGAAAAACAACAGCCATGCTCCATAAGCGCCAATAAAATCCGCGATAAGAAACCAGGAAAGGTGATAGGTTTTCTTCAACGTTCTATAAGAGGAATTAAATTAATCCACTAATTTTGCTTCTATAACGCAAGTTGATTAGTTGTATTAGATACAAAAATATTCTTTTATAATACCAGAAAAAACATTCTCTTAAAAAATAAACCGTACTCTTTTGGAAGACAGCTACAGGCATAGAGGCATGCGCAATCTGCTCGTCAGGAAACTGGCGGAAAAAGGCATTACGGACCCGACTGTACTCAAAGCGATCGGAACTGTACCAAGGCATTTTTTTCTCGATCCCGCCTTTCTGGAACACGCGTACCAGGACAAAGCCTTCCCCATTGGCGAAGGGCAAACCATATCGCAGCCTTATACTGTCGCTTTTCAAACCCAGCTACTATCGGTAAAAGCGGGGCTAAAGGTACTGGAAATCGGTACAGGATCCGGATATCAATGCAGCGTACTAGCCGCCATAGGGTGCCAGGTATTCAGTATCGAACGTATGAAACCCTTGCACGAGCAGGCAAAATATCTTTTGGCTCGCATGGGGTATAAGGCCAGCCTTTATTGCGGCGACGGCACCCTGGGTTTACCTTCGCGGGCGCCATACGATCGTATTATCGTAACAGCCGGCGCTCCGGCGATACCAGAGCGGCTTGTAGAGCAATTGAATCCGGGAGGTATTCTTGTAATTCCTGTTGGCGACGCCAGAACGCAAAAAATGCTGCGATTGGTAAAAAACCCGACAGGCGACGTTTCCGTTCAGGAATACGGCAGTTTTAGTTTTGTTCCATTAAAAGGTCAATCAGGCTGGAATTAATAACTCAATCAATGAAAAAACACCCTAAAGACTCCTTGGCGACCATGACGGAAATGGTATTGCCGAACGATACGAATCCGCTTCACAACATGATGGGAGGCCGAATGATGCATTTGATGGACGTCGTAGCGGCTATCGCCGCCCAGCGGCATTCCAACAGCATTGTCGTTACCGCCTCCGTAGATCATGTTTCATTTAACTCTTCCATCAAACTGGGCGATGTAGTCACGCTTAAGGCGCGGGTTACAAGATCTTTTAACTCCTCCATGGAAGTTTACATAGAAGTCTGGAACGAAAATATCCCCAATAATACCAAAGAAAAATCGAACCACGCCTTTTTTACCTTTGTAGCGCTGGATCGGCAAGGCAAGCCCATCAAGGTTCCCGAGCTCGTTCCGGAAACCAGTGAAGAAACTGAACTATTTGAGGGCGCGTTGAGACGCAGGCAGCTACGCCTTATTCTGGCCGGAAAAATGCAGGCGAAAGACGCTACAGAGTTGCAGCGTATATTTAATCTTCCATCATAAGATCGCTAAACTCCTCTTATGACACGCAGGAGAAACGCTATTACCGCGAGCACTAACAAAACATGTATGATGCCTCCTACCGTATCCCCAAAGCCTAAAAATCCAATCAACCACATTACAATTAACACAATGGCGATAATATAGAGTAAGTTTCCCATAGTTCGTTATATTTGACAAGCCGGATTAAAGAACATATTCAGACTCACTTGATATAACCACATACATAAATCAATGTTAAAATATCGCTTGAAATAATCAGGGTTTTGATCTAACTTTATAAATATTGGCTGTCTACGCTTGTTTTATTTTAAAAAGCTTCCGCGAACTCTCTTATGGAACAAAAAGCGCGATTTATCCCCTTTTTAATCGAAGGTCCTGTATATCTGATTAAAAAAGATATTTCATCCGATGAGCAAGTTATTTCCACCCAGCCTGTTCCCGAGTCACAAGCGATAAAAAAGCGATTAATTGTATTCTGCGATAAAGCTGATCCCGAAGACCTGTTGTTTCTAGGCAAAATTCTGGACGCGGTCAAGCTTTCCTCCACCGATTATCACATCGAACTGAACGCCCCCGATCCCGGCCTAACCTCCGATCGCTTACTCTACTTTGGCCGTCATCCGGAATCCGGAGCCACAAGCATGTATGAACTTGTCAAGATCGGCGGCCAACTGATCCTGTCCGCTGATCCGCTAAAGCCGCTCCAAAGTGACATAAGTCGTAAAAAACTGCTTTGGAACGCCTTGCAACAGATGTTCGCCCAAGCCTGACGCCCACCAGAACTATAAACAGATTTTTTCCGCCATCCGAAAGGTATTGCAGTGCGCCTCCACAATATCCGAAAGACGCTCAGAGTATCCTCCTCCCATATCGACCGCCACAGGAATCCTGAATACACTACACAGTTCAAATACGATACGATCCCGTTCCATACACCCGTTCCTGCTTAGTGACAATTTGCCAAGCTTATCCGTAGCCAGCACATCTACACCAGATTGATAAAATACAAAATCCGGCCTAAAGAATCGAATTACCTGATATAAGCGCTCGCGCAGCATTTGCAGATACGCGTCATCCTCCAGCCCGGCCGGCAATTCGATATCCAGATCCGATTTTTCCTTTCTTGAAAAAATATTGGCGGCGCAGTGCATACTGAATGTAAACACTTCGTTGACCTGCCTAAAAATATGGGCTGTTCCATTCCCCTGATGTACATCAAGATCAACGATAAGCACCCGTCGAGCCAGCTTATTCCGAAGCAAATAATTAGCCGCGACAGCATTGTCATTTAACAGGCAAAACCCTTCCGCCTTGTCCGCGTAGGCGTGATGCGTGCCTCCCGCGATATTCAGCGCCACACCATATTCCAAAGCGTATTGAGCCGCCATAATGGTTCCTCCGACAATACACCGTTCCCTGTGCACCAACAATTCAGTCAGTTCAAAGCCCGAACGACGCTGTTCAGCAGGACTTAAAGACAGGGTGTTTAATTTTTTCCAGTACTCAGGATGGTGAGTCGCGACAATCCATTTTTCTTCTACCGATTCGGATTCAAAAAAATTATCGGCGTGTACAAGCCCCTCATAAACCAATTGCTCCGCGATCAGATCATACTTAATCATCGGAAAACGATGTCCCTCGGCAACCGGATGATTATATAGACTTGAATAGGCGATTTTCAACATGACGCTTTCGTTCCGCGTAGTGAACTAAAGCATTTTTTTCAAAAAAACATCCGATTAATCCCTCTTTTCAACTTTTTTCCGCTGACGATTTTTTCCGGAAGTATAAAAACATTTATCAGCTTCCGAACTTTTGACAGCGTTTTCCCTTTTTCTGAAGGTTGATTTATTGCCAGGAGTCTTTTTGAAGGGTTTATTTTTCCGCTTGCAATTCTCCCTATCCGACTCCTCCGTGGTAAGCTGCCGCCCCAATTCGGACTTCTGCTCAGCGACCACCTCTTCCCGGTTGTAGTTTGAGTAATCAACAACTTTTTCCCATATACGTCTCAATAAGTTACTCATTCGTCCCTCCAAACTTTTTCCTTCAAAACAGTATTCGCCCATAGGTTGTTCATTCTCAATAGCACAAAAAAAGCTTCCCGCCACGACAAGACGAGAAGCCTCTATACATCAACCTTCCTGGTTTAATTCAGAAAGCCTTTAGTTCATTGATAGGAATATTCTCAAATTTTCCGTTCGTAACCGCGATTTTCTTCTCTCCTCCCTGTCTGTTTATCAATACCATTTCAAACGCGCCAGAAACGATCCCTTTTTCAAGATCGAGCTTCTGAATATCGACAAAACCGCTAAGAGGTTTGTAAATCTTATCGGTACCCGGCTCTACGTATCGCACGTACACTTCTCTGTTATTCGTTTCGGAAAGCGCTATTTTTCTTTCTTCCGGATTTAGCAATACGAACGCTTCAAATTTATCATTACTCAGCGATAACTGCTTGTGACCTCCGGTAATGGTACGGTATTTCGCTTTCGCGTCTTTCAAAATCAATTCTCTGCCATTAAGCTTACATACAAAAGCGCCCTGTTCACGGGTATCCGCCGTAAAAGCGGACAATGCTAAAAAACTCAGAACAGAAACCAGATTTACAAAGTATTTCATCATTTTTTATAGCTTTTTCTGCATTAACGCGGGACTAAAATACAAATTTTCATGTTTAAAATAAATTTATTACAATTATTTTATCCACGAATTTCTACCAACTGATGAATCAATCCTTTCTCCTCCTCGGACAAATTCTGGGGGATATCCGCTACAATTCTGGCATATAAGTCTCCATACTGATCCGGCTGATTGTATTTTGGCATCCCAAGACCTTTTAATCTCAACACCTTACCGTTTTTCGTCTCAGCCGGTATATCTACGGTCACCGAGCCTTTCAGGACTGTAAGCGTTTTTTTACCTCCAAGCATCAAGGTGTATAGAGGAACATTAAAATCCATATACAGATCATCGCCTTTTCGTTCAAACGCGGGATCCTGCTCGATTTGTACCGTAATGTATAAGTCGCCGTTTGGACCTCCGTATACACCGGGACCGCCACTTCCTTTTACTTTCAAAGTCTGTCCATCGATAATGCCAGGCTTCAGACGAATCGTATAGGGCCTTTCATTAATCTTAAACAACTTGGTCGTCCCATGATAGGCCTCCTTCAGATTGATGGTCATATTGCCTTCATAATCGGTTCCGCGCGCACCACCGCGGCCTCCTCTTTTGAATCCACCACCAAAAAAAGTCTCGAAGAAATCAGAAAACGCGCCCTTTTGTCCGAAAAACTCCTGTTCTTCAGCGTAGCTTTCGGTATTCGCTCTGGTTCCCGCCTCCTTATAGTACTTCCAGTTTTCAGCGTACTGATCATATTGCCGGCGTTTTTCCGGATCAGACAATACAGTATTGGCTTCATTGATTATCTTAAACTTTTCTTCCGCCTCTTTATCTCCCGGATTTTTATCAGGATGATATTTTACCGCCAGTTTTTTAAAGGCCTTTTTGATTTCATCCTCAGAAGCGGATCTGGGGACTTCCAAATCCTGATAATAATCTCTGAATTCCATATTACCCCCTAGTTATAATATATAACCCGGTACCCAAGGGTATTTGTTAGATCAGAAACCCAGATTTATAATAAATTGAACATTCACGTCGGGGCGCTTAGGTAAAAAATTAAGCCGGAATCCGCCAATAAAAGGGACTATATTGCTAAAAACATGAAAATCATTCAGCAATTCCAAACCCAGACTGGGATAATACTCCAGCTCCTTATCCGGACTGTCTCCCATACCCATATCCGTAAACAGGCTCGCGTATACCCGTTTGACATAAATAAAACCAGGTATATTTACATCGGGATAGCATAGCGGCAGTGTGTAATTAAGTTTAAAAACAGCCATTTGACGGTCGTATAGTCTTGAATATCCTCTGGGATACGCGATCAAATTGGTATAATCAAAGCTCCCGTTCGCGTAATTATGTTGAAAAGCGGCGGAAATACCCACGCCATGATTCTTCGCTATACCAGGCAAATATACTCCGGCCCTGCTATACAACTGGTCATTGTAACGAAATTTCCCCCAGGGCGCGTACCGAAACCCCACCTGTACGTATTGTCCCCACCTGGGCTGTAGATCCAACAAGGCTCTTTTCCGATTCCTCGAAAGATTCAGGGAGTAGTATACCGAATGAACATTCATGTCGGCTATATCCACCTCCCCTCCTGGTAAATCGCGGACAGCTATATAAGAGTATTGTATGGCGGGAACAACATAACGATAATAAATCCCGCGGGTGTAGTTGAGTGGTACAGCCGCCCCGAATGTTCCAGCTTGTTCCTGCCATCTCGCTTCACTCCCTGTACGGATCCGGCCGCGCCGATTATTGATCTCTCCAGCCAGAGTAAGCTGAGGATACAAACCCTTGTAGATAAAACTGCCTTTCACAGCTCCGGACGCTTCGTTCATATTATATTCATAGCTTAGATTAGTAAAGGCCGTACTCAGGTTATTTTGAGATAGAATAGTCACCGAGGGTCTGAGGGAATAGGATTCGGAATTGAGAGCGAGAGGCGACCAGCTATGGATATTAAACAAATGCTTCCACTTTGGATATGATTTTACCTGAAATTCCTTCGACCGTGTCGAATCAAACTGAATAGGCGATTCTTCCCCAAGCAGCTTTTCATATAGCCTAAAGGAAAAATCACGTGTTTCCTTTACAGGACTCCATTGATCTGGTCGCAGAGTCATGGAAGCCACATTGTATCCTTCCGCGTCGTATTCATTATACCAAAGTGTTTCCTCCTCGGATGAAACCGATGGATTAAAAGCCCCGAACTTGGAATCCGTGATTTTGAATACTTCCAGACTCAGCGTATCGATGGCGTAAATATTGTCGATACCGGACCACACGCCATGAAAAAGTATATAGTTCTTATACGCTACAGGATTCGTTATATCATCAGTCCCCGCGTTCAGCAACATCTTCACCTCTCCGCTTCGGGAATTCAGTATCCGCATTTTTTTCCCTGTTTCATCCAGCGAGATAAAAACAACACGATCGTCATCTACCCACTGAGGAGTAAGTAAAAACGGATTTCCATCCAGCATGATCCGCTCGTATACGTTTCCAGCGCGTATATCCAGGAAAGCGAGATAAAACTGATAGTCCGGCGTCGCTTCTATAGCCACGACACGCTGTCCGTCGGGAGAGATCGCCGGCACAAACAAATAGCGCTCGCTGGTGAGTCGCTTCCGTGTGTTTTCACCTAAATCATATATAAAAAGATCCGAATATATCCTGTTGGACCATCTTCGATCCAACACATATTCACTCCAGATCATTTTATCCGCGACTTCATTATAAGAAAAGCGGTTTTTCTGAACAAGTCCGGGATAAAAAAGCCTCTGCTCCCTCCCATTACTATCGACGCTGATAAACTCATCAATCTGATCATAACCTGATTTCAGCGCTATTACATACCCGTTCCGGGAAACAGGAAACTGATAGCTGGTAAAAAAGCGATGATTCACCGCGTTTACCGCGGTATAAGGTTCGGGATTGACAAGCTGATCCTGCTCACGCCAAATCGAATCGAGAACACGCGTCGTCCACTGATACAAGCGTCGCTTCCCTACTCCCGCGTTTTTTTTGACCGCGTTATTAAAAACAGTCGGGATATAGGGTCTCCTGGCTGATTTTTCAAGCGCTTCTTCCCATATCGACGCGCCATATCGCCACCGGCCCATTCCGGTCAGATAATATCCCAGATTATAATAGCTCGGCACAAAATCTTTATATGAACCTAAATACGCCTTCTCATAAGAATATGAGCCTTTCGTCATCAATTGAGTCCGGAGAGGCATGGTAAATGAAGGCAGGCGTCCTCTTCCGGACTCGCTCAATACCGTTTCGGCGATCACCGCGTCGCCCTCGACAAACCAAAAGGGAATATAGAGGCCAAATACGGCGGCGGTGGCCTGTTGTCCAAAAATATAATATAGTAGCCGGCTCATCCCCTGATCCATCTTATCGATTTGAACAACATGACGAAACTCATGGATAGCCAATTGATCCAGCCAATCCTGACTGTATATGTCCTGTGGAGGAATCGTATTGAAGTTGGACCGGCTGGGGGCCCAAAGGACATTGGCGTTGGCGTTGCTATTGTACGTGTGAAGGACAACGGTGATAGACTTCGGCTTATGATCCAGCGTAATGGAAGCGGCCTCATATGCTTTTTCCAGCGCCGCGGCGAGCCTCATAGCCCGCGCCTGAAATGCTTCCGGAAAAAGAATCTGAAAATTATCGCTTTTAATTTCTTTCCAGGCTACGCCTGAAGGATCCTGGCCAGAATCCACATACTGCGCTTCCGTCAACAACGACGAACACAAAAGAAAAAAAATACCCCAAAAAACCTTTAACATCAGGATAAAAAGTTATAGTCCGCGGCGATAAGGAACCCATCCAGTCACCACACTTGGGGCGTCACGATCCCTCTATGCCAGCTTCTTCCTTAGGAAAATATACGAGCTTGACAACCAAAACACTTTGTTTGGATTTTTTGAGAATCGTCAACTCATAGTCCTCAAAGGTGGTTTTTTCATAAAGATCCGGAATCTTGTCAAAGATCGTATTCACCCAGCCAGCCACCGTGTCATAACTACTGCTCTTGGGCAATGGCGCGGGCAAGTGGTTGTTTACATCCTCTATACCCGAAAGCGCGTTGACCACATACTCATGGTTGTTTAGTTTTTCCACTATCGGAGCTTCCTCGTCATATTCATCCTGAATCTCTCCAACCAGTTCCTCAAGTATATCCTCAATGGTCACAATCCCCGCTATTCCGCCAAACTCATCGGTAATTACAGCCATATGCAAATGTTTTTCCTGCAACTCCTTCAACAACTCGTTGATTTTCTTCGTATGTGGCACATAGTATGGAGGACGCATTACGGACTGCAAGTCGAACTTCTCTTGTTTACCGATCATCTTGAGCAGGTCCTTGATATATACTATGCCGATAATATTGTCGATACGATCCTTATAAAGCGGCATCCGGCTGTACCCTTCCTTTATGATCATATCCGTCACTTCCTTTTCACCAAGCTCTATATCGATAGCGCATATGCTGGTTCTCGGCACCATAATCTGCCGGGCGGTAATAAAATTAAAATTAAATACATTTTTGATCAACTCGTGTTCCGAGGCTTTGATCGCTCCCGATTCCTTGCTCTGATCAAGAAGCAACTTGATTTCTTCCGCGGAATGCACCTCCAGGTGATCATGGGCGGAAAAACCCATGCCTCTCAAAAGCATATTGGCCAAGCCGTTGAGCAACCATATAAATGGCTTGAACAATACATAGAACACCTTCATCGGATACGTGACCGCGAGCGTAGTGGCCTCGGATCGCTGTATGGCGATGGACTTGGGAGCTAGTTCACCAAATACGATATGCAAAACCGTGATGATCGCGAACGCTATGGGGAGCGCGATCTGATGAGCGCTCTCTTCCGGCATGGACATGCCCAGTCCATTCATTAGCCGTATCACGAGCTTGGAAACAACCGATTCACCAATCCAGCCGAGCGCCAGGCTCGCCAATGTAATCCCGAGTTGTGTGGCTGAAAGATAAGCGTCGAGATTCTTAACCATATTCAGCGCCGCCCTGGAGGTAAAATTACCGGTAGCGACCTTTATTTCGAGCTGAGATATCCGAACCTTTACCATCGCGAATTCGGCCGCGACAAAAAAACCATTTAAAAAAACAAGAAAAAGCGTTAGTACAATATCAATGAACATTACTTACGATGAGGATATTTTTTTAATGATGTAAAGAAACAAACCCCCAATCGGTAAAAATACATATTTTAAAACCAAAAAGGTAATTATTCGAAATATTATATTATTTATGTAAAACCATTTAGGAAACAAGGCAGTATACGAAAGGGTGAAAAAAACGGGCAAAATATTTTTTTTCGAAAGAAATTATCTAATTTTACAAGCAACTACAATATGAAAAAAGGGGCAATTTTAGTAGATTTTAGCATACATTTTAACCTTAATGTAATTACTATACGGATCAAAAAGCGTCCCTTTTCCATTGATGTTTCATTTGATAAACTAAAACTAAAACCTCTTAAGAAAAGGGCATGAAAGAAGAAATTGCACTAAACCCGTATTTGCCGATCGGGATGCAGTTCTTGGTTGCGTTAGGCTTTGTAAGTGTAAGTTTATTAGCGTCCTGGCTGCTGGGCCCCAAAGTTAAAACACGCAATAAAGTAGAGGCCTTTGAAGCGGGAATCCAATCCGTGGGTAACGCCCGCATGCAGTTTTCCATCAAATACTTTCTGGTCGCCACTTTATTTGTACTTTTTGACGTTGAAGTAATCTTTTTATATCCTTGGGCGGTCAACTTCATTGAATTTTCATCCGGTGGATTAAAGGAATTCTGGGCGATGCTGCTATTCCTGAGCACACTGCTTATCGGCTTCTTTTATGTAATTAAAAAAGGAGCCCTGGACTGGGAATAAATCGTATCAGGAATTCGTTTGGTAAGAAGATATTTTATAATTGGGACAATTCTAAAAATTGATTAAGGGATATGGTTAATGTAGCACAAGCGCCAAGTGGGGTTGAAGGTCCGGGCTTTTTTGCCACCTCATTGGATAAAGCGATTGGATTGGCGCGTAAACATTCACTCTGGCCGTTACCGTTCGCGACATCCTGTTGCGGAATTGAATTTATGGCTACTATGGGCTCGACATACGATCTGGCCCGTTTTGGCGCCGAGCGTCCAAGTTTTTCCCCCCGCCAGGCGGACTTATTGATGGTAATGGGCACTATCGCTAAGAAAATGGGACCTGTATTGCGGCAGGTATATGAGCAGATGGCCGAACCCAAATGGGTGATCGCCGTTGGAGCCTGCGCGTCCAGTGGCGGTATATTTGATACTTACAGCGTATTGCAGGGAATCGACAAAATCATTCCCGTTGACGTATACGTTCCGGGATGCCCTCCCAGACCCGAACAAATTCTCGACGGAATAATGAAAATCCAGGACATCGTCGCGAACGAACCGTTAAGACGGAGAGATTCACCAGAATACAAACAACTACTTGCTTCCTACGGAATTATATAATGGCTGAACTGACGAACGAATTTATTGTAGAAAAACTCAACGCCAAATTCGGAGAGCGGATTCTATTGGGCGCGGAAGAATCTTACAATATGCTCACCATGGAGATTAACAAGGATCATATCCTGGAGGTGGCGACTTACCTGTACTCCGAAAAGGATCTTGGATTTACATTCCTGACCGACCTCACCGGGGTGCACTATCCCCAGCCTGAAGACCAGTTGGGAGTAGTCTATCATTTACATAATCTGCCCGAAAACAAAAGAATTCGCCTTAAAGCGTTTTTTCCAAAAGCGAAGCCGGAAATAGAATCCCTCACTCCCGTTTTCAAGGGGGCGAACTGGATGGAAAGAGAAACCTTTGACTTTTTCGGAATCATATTCAAAAATCATCCAAACCTAAAGAGAATCTTGAATGTGGATGATATGACCTATTATCCTCTTCGCAAGGAATACGCGTTGGAAGACGCGACGAGAACCGACAAAAACGACGCTATGTTTGGCCGATAAGCCTTTTAAAAATGCTTACAGAGGAAGATAAAAACAAAAAACTAACTGAAATACCAGAAGATCAACTAGTAACATTAAACATGGGTCCGACTCACCCGGCGACTCATGGTGTATTTCAGAATATTCTAAAGCTGGACGGGGAAAAAATCGTATCGTCCGAATCAACTATCGGATATATACATCGCGCCTTTGAAAAAATAGCCGAAAGAAGACCTTATTATCAGATTACTCCGCTTACAGACCGTCTTAACTACTGCTCCGCCCCGTTAAACAATATGGGCTATCATATGACGGTCGAAAAACTTCTGGGAATCGAGACTCCAAAACGAGTTGATTACCTGAGAGTAATTGTAATGGAACTGGCCAGGATCGCGGATCACCTGATCTGTAATAGTATTCTTGGGGTCGATTCCGGCGCGTTTACAGGCTTCTTGTACGTAATGCAGTTCAGAGAGCGCATTTACGAGATTTATGAAGAAATATGCGGCGCCAGACTTACAACCAACATGGGTAGAATTGGCGGTTTCGAGAGGGCCTGGCCAGAACTGGCGTTTACGAAGCTGGAAAAATTTCTGGAAGAGTTCCCTCCTGTATATGAAGAGTTCCAACAACTCTTCAACCGCAACAGAATATTTATGGACAGGTGTATCGGCGTAGGCTCTATTTCCGCCGAAGACGCGCTCAACTATGGTTTTACAGGTCCCAATCTGAGAGCCGCCGGGGTTGATTACGACGTCAGGGTAATGAACCCCTATTCATCATATCAGGATTTCAACTTTGAAATTCCCATTGGCACAAACGGCGATACCTATGACCGATTCATGGTTCGGAATCACGAAGTATGGCAAAGCCTCAGCATCATCAGACAGGCTCTGGACAAACTACCCGCCGGTCCGCATCACGCGGAAGTGCCCGAATACTTTCTTCCTCCCAAAGCCGATGTATATAACCATATGGAAGCGCTGATATGGCACTTCAAAATCGTGATGGGAGAAATCGACGTACCGGTAGGCGAAGTATATCATTCGATTGAAGCGGCTAATGGAGAACTTGGATTTTATCTGATAAGCGACGGCGGCAGAAGTCCCTTCAGACTTCATTTCAGAAGACCAGGTTTCATATATTATCAGGCATTTGGACAAATGGTAAAAGGTTCACTCATCTCGGACGCTGTAATTACCATGAGTAGTATCAACCTAATAGCTGGCGAAATTGACGCGTAACATTAACATACAACCCTGTACAGAAGGATCACTTTGCTAAACATGGAACAGGAAACAACAGAGATTAAATTCTCCAGTGAAAAGCTCGAAAAAGTTCAGGAAATCATAAGCCGATATCCGGAAGGAAAGCAGAAGTCAGCCTTACTTCCGCTTCTTCATTTGGCGCAAAGAGAGTTTGGCGGATGGCTAAGCGTACCTGTAATGGATTATGTAGCCTCCTTGTTGGATATTAAGCCAATAGAGGTGTACGAAGTAGCTTCATTCTATACAATGTTTAACCTCAAGCCGGTCGGGCATTGCATGATCGAATTTTGTCGTACGGGTCCTTGCATGGCTGTAGGATCGCATCAGTTGATTGACTACACGCTCAATAAGCTGGGGATCCAGGAGGGAGAAACTACGCCAGACGGCAAGTTTACCGTCAAAGGCGTCGAATGTCTGGGTTCATGCGGCACAGCCCCTATGGCCCAAATAGGCAAATATTACTATGAGCATCTGACCGAAGATAAAATAAACAGAATCATTGAAATATTTGGTGATCCTGCTAGTGATACATATACTAAATACGACATCTGATGGCCAGGAAAATATTATTTGAGAATATACACGTTCCGGGCATTGAAACCTACAAGGTTTACAAGGAGACCGGAGGATACAGAGCCGCTGAAAAAGCGCTCAAGACAATGACTCCCGATGAAGTAATGGAAGAAGTAAAAGCTTCCGGGCTGAGAGGGCGAGGCGGCGCGGGTTTTCCGACAGGTTTGAAATGGAGTTTCCTGGATAGAAAATCAGACAAGCCAAGATATCTTGTATGCAACGCGGATGAAAGTGAACCAGGCACCTTTAAAGACCGTTACCTGATGGAGCATATCCCTCATCTTCTTGTGGAGGGCTTGCTTATATCTTCTTATTCCCTTGGCTCCAACAGAACCTATATATATATCAGAGGCGAATACAAGTGGATCATAGACATACTTGAAAACGCCATCGCCGAGGCCAAAGCGGCTGGCTATCTGGGCAAAAATATACTCGGCACCGGTTATGACCTGGAAATATACGTGCAGACTGGTGGAGGGGCTTATATTTGTGGAGAAGAAACCGCGCTGCTCGAATCTCTTGAAGGAAAACGAGGCAATCCAAGGATTAAACCTCCTTTTCCAGCGATTTCCGGGCTATACAACTGCCCAACCGTCGTCAACAACGTAGAGACTCTCGCGACCGTCACTCCTATTATCAATATGGGAGGAGCCGAATACGCCAAAATAGGTGTAGGAAAAAGTACCGGCACTAAATTGATATCCGCCTGTGGCAACCTCAAAAAGCCGGGGGTATACGAAATAGAACTTGGACTTCCTGTCGAAGAGTTTATATACTCGGACGAATACTGCGGAGGAATCCGCGATGGACATCGTCTGAAGGCGGTAGTGGCCGGAGGCTCTTCCGTTCCTATTTTGCCCGCGGAGCTGATACTAAAAACGGCTGAGGGCGCGCCCAGACTTATGACCTACGAATCATTGTCCGAAGGTGGTTTCGCGACCGGTACTATGCTTGGTTCAGGCGGTTTTATCGTCATGGATGAAACGGTATGCGTGGTCAGAAACCTGTGGACTTTTACAAGATTCTACCATCATGAATCCTGTGGTCAGTGCAGTCCCTGCCGGGAAGGTACCGGATGGATGGAAAAAATTCTTCACCGTCTGGAACATGGTCATGGTACCATGGAAGATATAGACCTGTTGGTAAGTATCGCGAAAAAAATAGAAGGCAATACCATATGTCCGTTAGGTGACGCCGCGGCATGGCCCGTAGCCAGCGCGATACGTCATTTCAGGGAAGAATTTGAATACCACGCGAAATTTCCCGACAAAGTAGCGCGAAACCAGTTCGCGCATCTGGATAATTATAAAACAGAATTAAATCCGGCGTAGCAGTTATGATGAAAGTAACAATTGACGGAATTGAGGTAGAAGTAGAACCGGGAACCACCATCCTCAATGCCGCCAGAAAAATCGGAAAAAACGTTCCTCCCGCCATGTGCTACTATTCCAAATTAGAAGCGAGTGGAGGAAAATGCCGTGTTTGTCTGGTAAAAGTAACCCAAGGTTCTGAAAAGGATCCGAGACCGATGCCGAAACTAGTGGCTTCGTGCAGAACGACGGTCATGGACGGCATGGTAGTAGAAAACACGACAAGCAAGGAAGTAATAGAAGCGAGAAACGCGGTCGTCGAGTTTTTGCTTATCAACCATCCCCTTGACTGCCCGGTATGCGACCAGGCGGGCGAATGCGACCTCCAAAACCTTTCGTTCGAGCATGGAACCGCCAAAACCCGTTATCAGGAAGCCCGACGAACATTTGACCGGATCGATATAGGAGACAAGATACAACTCCACATGAATCGTTGTATTTTGTGCTATCGCTGTGTATTTACAGCCGATCAGATTACCAAAGAGCGGGTGCACGGCGTACTCAACCGCGGCGACGCGGCGGAAATCGGCACATACATCCAGAAAGCGATCGAAAATGATTTTTCCGGCAATATCATCGATGTATGTCCGGTTGGCGCGCTTACAGACAAGACGTTCCGCTTCAAAAGTCGCGTATGGTTTGTAAAGCCGGTAGACGCTCACCGTGACTGCGACAAATGCTGCGGAAAAGTCAACTTATGGATGTACAACAATGAAGTATTCCGCGTGACGGGAAGAAAAGACCGGTGGGGAGAAGTGGAGGAATTTATCTGCAATACTTGTAGGTTTGACAAAAAAGACGCGGGCGACTGGATCATCGAAGGTCCTAAAAAACTCGACAAGTCATCCGTCATCACAGCCAATAAATATAGTTTAGGAACAGAAAAAGTAGACGCTCCCAAGCGCATAGAATATGGAAATCTTTCTGATCGATAAAATTGTCGTCATAACACTTGTCTTTACCATTTCACTGGTAATCGCCATGTATAGTACACTCGCGGAACGTAAAGTGGCTGGTTTCATTCAGGACCGGCTTGGTCCGAACAGGGCGGGTATATTTGGAATATTTCAGCCACTAGCCGATGGCGGCAAGTTCTTCTTCAAGGAAGAATTTATTCCAGCCAATTCGGATAAGACGCTTTTTATTCTCGGGCCATCCATTTCCATGCTTACCGCGCTTATGACCAGCGCTGTCATTCCATGGGGTACGTATCTGGAAGTCGCCGGCAGGGTTGTTTCCCTGCAAGTGACGGATATTAACATCGGGCTTCTCTACATCTTCGCCGTCGTATCTGTGGGAGTATACGGTATTATGATTGGGGGCTGGGCTTCAAACAACAAGTTTTCCCTATTGGGCGCCCTACGAGCGTCGTCCCAGATGATTAGCTACGAAATCGCTATGGGATTGTCGATCATCGCTCTGGTAATGACAGCGGGAACTTTATCGGTCGGCACTATTGTCAGCCAACAGACCACCGAGTTGTTTGGGGTAAGCGGTATTTCCTGGAACATCATTTATCAACCTCTCGGTTTTCTGATCTTCTTTATCTGCGCCCTCGCGGAATGTAACAGAACTCCATTCGACCTTCCTGAATGTGAAACGGAACTTGTAGGCGGATATCATACTGAGTACAGTAGTATGAAACTGGGTCTATACTTATTCGCCGAGTATATCAATATGTTTATTTCCGGAGCGATTATGAGCGCCTTGTATTTCGGCGGTTATAATTTCCCCTTTATGAACGAGCTCGCTGAAATGGGATGGAGCCATAACCTGATCGCCATGATGGGCGTCGGCGCGTTTTTCCTCAAAATATTCTTCTTTATTTTCCTATTCATGTGGATTCGCTGGACACTTCCACGGTTCAGATATGATCAGTTGATGAATCTGGGTTGGAAAATACTGATACCATTAGCCCTCTTTAATATTTTAATTACAGGATTATTTATCCTGATATTCTAAAAAAGAGCGAAGAATTCTGATATGAAATTAACGAACAGATCCAAAGTAGTAGTCAATAAAGAAATGACCCTGGTGGAAAAGTTATATCTGCCAGCGATCTTCACCGGTTTGGGCATCACTATAAAGCACTTCTTTAAAAAGAAGCCAACCATCCAGTATCCGGAACAAAAGCGCGACTTTAGTTTTATCTATCGGGGAAAACATGTGTTGAAAAGAGATGAAGAAGGGAGAGAAAACTGCACGGCCTGTGGACTTTGCGCCGTCTCCTGTCCGGCGGAAGCAATCTCTATCGTGGCGGCTGAGCGTAAGCCGGGAGAAGAGAAGCTATACCGCGAAGAGAAATACGCCAAGTCTTACGAAATAAATATGCTGCGTTGTATTTTCTGCGGGCTTTGCGAAGAAGCGTGTCCCAAAGACGCCATTTATCTTACGGAAGAGCTCACGCCGGCCAACTATGACCGAAGCAATTTTATTTATGGAAAAGACAAACTGGTTCAACCTCTGGGAACCAGCGCGCATCCTAAAACATATAAACCTTATAAAAAATAATGGATCAGTTGTTTTTTTTAATTCTGTCAATTCTGGCGGTTGGCGGCGCCTTAAGTGTTATTCTCACGCCGAATCCGGTATACAGTGTTTTATTTCTTGTATTAACTTTTTTCTCCATAGCGGGACATTACGCCTTTATACTTGGCGCTCAATTTGTCGCCATTGTCAATATTATCGTATACGCGGGCGCGATACTAGTGCTCTTTCTTTTTGTAATCATGCTGCTCAACCTCAATAAGAGAGAGCAGTTCAAGAAGCCGCTTTCATCCAAGATATTAGGGATCATTTGCGGAGGACTTTTTGTATTGTCCCTGCTCGCGGCGATGGCCGGATACCATACCAATGAAGATATCATCAGGGATTCCTCTAGCGATATCGGAACGGTACAGGTGCTCGGCAAAGTGCTATTCAGCGAGTTTGTGCTTCCATTTGAAGTTTGTTCCGTACTCTTTCTTTCCGCGATGATCGGAGCAATCATGTTGGGTAAGAAAAATTTAAAAGATCATTAATTTCATGGAAAATATTTTACAGCATTTTTCAGGCTCATTAAATAATTATATTGTTCTCTGCTCGATACTATTCGCTATCGGCGTGATGGGAGTCTTGGTAAGGAGGAATATCATCATAATATTCATGTCCATCGAGTTAATGCTCAACTCGATCAATCTTCTGATGGTCGCTTTCTCGAGGCATCACGGAGATCCCTCAGGTCAGGTTTTTGTATTTTTTGTGATGGCTGTCGCGGCGGCGGAAATTACCGTAGGACTCGCTCTGCTGGTAATGATCTATCGCAATACTGGCTCTGTGAGCATTGACTCGTTAAAAAATCTTAAGTGGTAAAACAAAAATTTGATATAACAAACAATGATTCTGGTTTGGTTAATTCCTTTGCTTCCCTTGTTGGGCTTCACAATAATAGGGTTATTTCCGAAGTATCTGAGCAAATCGCTGGTAGGCGGAATCGCCTCAGGCTCTGTCTTAGGTTCGTTCATACTTGTACTTACCCAATTATTCCCGTTTTTAACCGGGACAGCCGAACCTCAGGTTTACAAACTCTTTGACTGGATTGTAGCCGGATCGATCGATATCGGTTTTTCTTTCCTGATCGACCCATTGTCCGTCTGGATGATGACCGTCATTACAGGAGTAGGTTTTCTGATTCATGTCTATTCCATATCCTCCATGCATGGAGACGATGGCTTCAAAAGATATTTCGCGTACCTGAACCTCTTTATCTTTTCCATGCTTCTGCTTGTAATGGGTTCCAACTACCTGGTCATGTACGCGGGTTGGGAAGGTGTTGGTCTTTGCTCCTATCTTCTTATTGGATTCTGGTTTAAGAATACCGCGTACAGCGACGCCTCCAAAAAAGCCTTTATCATGAACCGAATCGGCGACCTTGGCTTTTTGCTAGGCATGCTATTTCTACTTTTCCACTTTAATACTCTTGATTTTCAGCGTATATTCTCCGAAGCTCCATCAACATTCACGGAGAACTCATGGATTATAATCACCATTACGGTCTTATTTTTTATCGGAGCCACAGGCAAAAGCGCGCAAATACCCTTGTATACATGGCTGCCGGACGCGATGGCGGGTCCCACGCCTGTTTCCGCGTTGATTCACGCCGCTACTATGGTTACCGCTGGGATATACATGGTAGTACGATCCAACATATTATATAGCCTCGCGCCATTCACCATGGAGATTATCGCGATCGTCGGACTTGTCACCGCCTTATTCGCGGCGACCATCGCGCTGGTTCAAAACGATATTAAAAAGGTGTTGGCTTATTCAACCGTAAGTCAGCTTGGCTACATGTTTTTCGCGCTGGGTATAGGTTCTTACCAGATCGCCATATTCCACGTTACCACACACGCTTTTTTCAAAGCCCTGCTGTTTCTTGGATCTGGAAGCGTTATCCACGCCATGTCCAATGAACAGGATATTCGTAAGATGGGCGGCTTAAAGAAATATATGCCTGTCACTTATTTTACCTTCCTTATTGGTACACTGGCGATCGCGGGTATTCCTCCATTGGCGGGATTCTTCTCCAAAGACCAGATACTCGCCAACGCCTGGGCCCAGTCTCCCCTATTATGGATATTAGGTACCGCCGGAGCGCTTATGACGGCGTTTTATATGTTCCGGCTATTATTCCTTACATTCCACGGAGAGTTTAGAGGTAGTTCCGAACAAAAAGCGCGTCTGCATGAATCTCCATCGCTCATGACTATACCATTGATCATTCTGGCTGTTTTATCCGTCGTCGGTGGCTGGATTGGCATTCCGGAAGCCTTGGGAGGCAACAACTTTGTCGTGTCGTTTCTGGCACCAGTCATATCCGCGCCTTCCGCTCCTCATGAAATAGCGCATAGCACCGAGTATATTTTAATGGCTATATCAACGCTCGCCGTAGTCGCCATGATCGGAATCGCGTTTGTATTCTTCGTCAAAAAAGGAGATGTTCCATCATCCGATGAAAAATCCTATTCTCCAACCCATAAACTTCTTTATCAAAAGTACTACATCGACGAAATATACAACGCGCTGTTCGTTAGACCCATTCTTTGGTTATCCGGACGCGTTTACAAACTTTTTGAAATTAAAATACTGGACGCGTTTGTCAACTCATGGGGCAAAGGTGTAAAGCAAAGCGGCTCGGGCTTGAGACTTCTTCAAAATGGAAGCATCAGCTATTATATATTTGTCATGGTTTTGGGAATAATTATCCTGTTATTTCTAAGCCGAAACAGCGAATTTATATCAACTTTATTTTAATTTTCTTCTAATATAGCAAGATGATAACCGCTCTATTAATAATATTTCCATTGTTAGCAGGTATTATTACCTGGTTATTAAAAGATAAAAAAGCAGCCTGGTTCGCTTTTGGGGCTTCCTTAGTGGAGTTTCTGATCAGCGTGGTCGCCTTTGTCAATTTTACACCGACCACTCAGGCTTACGCCCTCCATCTGAACTGGATTGAAAAGCTAGGTATTTCATTCTATATCGATATGGATGGTATCAGCATTTTGCTGGTATTGCTTACAACCTTTCTTATCCCACTGATCATTCTGAGCTCTTTTATCAAAGAGCATAAAAACGGACCATTGTTTTACGCGTTAATCCTGTTGATGCAATCCGCCCTGATAGGCGTTTTTGTGGCTAAGGACGCGTTTTTATTCTATATTTTCTGGGAACTGGCGCTGATCCCCATATACTTTATCGCGTTGCTATGGGGAGGAGAAAACAGAGCGAAGATAACGTTCAAGTTTTTTCTTTATACTCTTTTCGGAAGCTTGTTTATGCTTATCGGAATTATATACCTGTACCTTCAAACAGGTCCTGACGCGCATACATTCAGTATCGACGCGTTTTACAACGTCAAGCTAAGTCCAACGGAACAGATGTGGCTATTCTGGGCTTTTTTTCTGGCCTTCGCCATTAAAATGCCCCTCTTCCCATTTCATACCTGGCAGCCGGATACGTATTCCGTGGCGCCTGCTCAGGGAACGATGCTCCTCTCCGGCATCATGCTCAAAATGGGCATATACGGTGTAATCCGCTGGATGCTTCCCATAGTACCTTACGCCATGACAGCGGATTGGGGCGGTCACGCGGCCATCGTACTTAGTGTAATAGGAATACTTTACGCTTCCGTCATCGCGGTTATGCAGAAAGATTACAAACGCCTGATCGCGTATGTGTCCATCGCGCACGTTGGACTGATCGCCGCGGGAGTATTTACTATGAGTCTGGAAGGCCTTCAGGGAGGTATTATCCAGATGCTGTCGCATGGTGTCAATGTAGTCGGACTATTCTTTATTATCGATATCATATTCACCAGAACCAATACAAGATCCCTGTCCGAACTCGGAGGAATTCGTTCGGAAGCTCCTCAACTAGCGACATTCTTCCTTATAATTTTGTTCAGTTCCATCGCGCTTCCGCTTACTAGCGGCTTCATCGGGGAGTTCCTGTTGTTTGTCGGCCTGTTTAATTACAACAATTGGCTGGCCGCGCTTTCCGGGTTGTCCATTATCTTTGGCGCGGTATACATGCTGAGAAGTTTTCAACTATCAATGCTCGGCGAAACTTCGGATAAAACCAAAGGATTCGCGGATGTGACACAATTGGAAAAAGCCGTACTGATACCTATCACGATACTTGTTTTCTGGATTGGCCTATATCCAAAGATTTTTCTTGATGTATCAGAACCCGCGGTTGTTTCTCTTATCGACGTAATTAAAAATACCTATTCTCTGAAATAAGCATGAATACATTAATTGTTGTCGCGGTACTTGGGATAATATCCATGCTTTCCGACATTCTTGGTTACCGAAAAATACTATTTCCCATCGTATTGGCTGGTTTGTTACTGGCTCTGGGCGTTACGGTCTCTGAGTGGAACTCTCAGACTGTCTATTTCGATATGCTTTTGATCGACAATTATTCAGTAGCCTTCAGCTCACTGATACTTGGCTTGCTCTTTATATGGATATTACTGAGTCAGGAGCAATACAAGCTGGAGTTTAACATGGCCGACCAGTTCGCGCTCATTTTCTTCTCCTCTGTAGGCGCGCTCGTTCTGGTATCCTTTTCAAGCCTTGTAATGCTTTTTATCGGTATTGAAGTAATGTCGATACCGCTCTATATTCTGGCTGGAAGCCGTAAAAGTGATCTGCGAAGCAACGAAGCCTCCCTAAAGTATTTTATGATGGGCGCCTTTACTACAGGAATTCTTCTGTTTGGAATCGCTTTAATATATGGCGCGACAGGATCGTTCGATATCGCGATCATTAAAGAGTACGTGAGCCAGAACGCCACGAGCGGCATATCCGGTCTGTTGTATACCGGCGTCATTTTCATGATTATCGCCTTGTGCTTCAAAGTATCAGCTGTTCCTTTCCATTTCTGGTCGCCCGACGTATATCAGGGAGCTCCCATGATGATTACTACGTTTATGGCTTCCATTGTCAAGACGGCCGCCTTTGGAGCTTTCTACCGCCTGTTTGGATACGCCTTAGCCGATATTGGACATCACTGGGCGCCTATCCTATCCATAGTCATTATCGCCACAATTCTGGCGGGCAATATCATGGCTGTCAATCAAACCAATGTAAAGCGTATGCTCGCGTACTCCGGTATCAGTCAAGCCGGTTATATGCTTATGACATTGTTGGTATTGAACGACAACAGCGCCAACGCCTTATTGTTCTACGCTGGCTCGTACGCGCTGGCGACTATGACCGCCTTCTTTATTCTTTACATGGTAAGCGAAGGGAAGGAAGACGAAGGCGTTGAAGTATTCAACGGATTGTCGAAAAAGCAACCTCTGCTAGCCGTCATTATGACAGTTTCCATGCTATCCCTGGCCGGAATTCCTCCGGCAGTCGGCTTCTTCGCGAAGTTTTATTTATTCACGGCGGTATTAAACGCCGGGCATACGTCATTGGTAATTATCGCTGTAATTGGCTCCATTATAAGTGTCTACTACTATTTCAAAATAATAATAGCCATATATGGCAAAGAATCTTCATCTGAAGTTTCACCAAGCCAGGCAAGTTTTAAACTAAGCGCTATCTACCAGACGATACTGATCGTTTTAGTCACCCTCATTGTGCTTTTCGGAATTAACCCAAATATTCTTATTGGTGTTATATAGTTGTAGATAAATTGACATGGAATATACTTATGAAGTAATTGAACAGTTGCTTGATCCGGAAAAACTAATACTTTTCGGAGGTGTCACGCTCATATTACTGATCATTTTCGCGGAAAACGGCATATTTTTCTGCTTCTTTTTTCCTGGTGACACGCTCTTATTTACCGCGGGGATATTATGTTCAACAGGCTATATCAATACCAATGTTTACCTATTGTGTTTGTTGATATGGCTGGCGGCTATTCTTGGCAACCTGCTCGGTTACGTCTTTGGGAAAAAGGTAGGCGAGAAGCTCTTTAATAAAAAGGACTCATTGCTTTTCAAAAAGAAATACCTTATCGCCTCCGAAGCGTTTTTCCAAAGGCACGGAGGACTCGCGCTTGTAATGGGAAGATTCCTGCCAATCATACGGACATTCGCCCCCATATTCGCCGGAATGGTTCACTTCAACTTCAAAAAGTTCTTATTATATAATATCTCCGGCGGCTTTTTCTGGACATTCAGCTTGGTTCTTCTAGGATATTTCATCGCGGAGGTCTTTCCACAAATCAAAGATTATCTGGAATTCTTCATTATTGGAATTGTAATTATCACATGGATACCTGTTATCAGGACCTATCTGAAAGAGCGTAAAAGGCAAAAAGAACAATCCGCTGAGCAACAAGCTACTGAAGATCGGTAGACGACATATCGTGGTTCTTCAGACATAGTGGGTTTGTAAAGCGGGATTCGTTTATAGAATTTATACAATCCATGATTCGAACCAAAACACGCGTGTGCTTTGGTTCGAATCATAATAGTTCTATCTTTCCTTATTGATTAAAACCTCATTATACTCCACCGGGCATAACCAGTCCCTATAATTCCACCGCTTTTATCAATATTTTTTCTATTTCAGTTCTGATTTGACTATATCCGCCTTCGTAATTATTGATGAGCAGAGAGAAAGACAACAATTCACCATTATTCCTTCTTATATAACCACTATAACCGATTACATTATTAAAAGAACCACTCTTCGCCATAATTCGTCCATGCGCCTTGGTATTTCTGGCGAAACCGCGCATCGTACCATGCACTCCCGCTATAGGAAGCGAACCCACAAAAAAAGTATCGGCCTTCGACTGATACAACAACCTTGCAAGAAAGCCGGCTGATACCGTATTGGCAAGCGACAGGCCGCTACCATCGACAATTCCCCGTTGATCATCGGAGGATTTATAGCCACTTTTTATCAACCATTCATTCAACACCTCAATTCCCGTCTCTGTACCTCCTTCCTTCCTGAACCTGTACCCTATCATATTGAGCAACGCCTCCGCGTACAGATTTATGCTGTGATAATTAGTCTCTTTTACAATATCCTTCAGCGGAGGTGACGCCACACGGAAAATTGGAATAAGATCTCCGATATAGCTTTCTCTTCCTTTATCCATAAGGTCAAGATTGATAGCTTCGCCACTAACAAGCACATGATGATCCATTAATTTTCTTTTCAGGCTATAAGCCGCGAAGTAAGCGGGATCCGGAATCGATCCTTTGATGGAAAACTCCTTAACACCTGCAGGTATGGTTCCTCTCAAATACCGTGTTGAAGAATAAGGTCCCCCGTATATATACCCATTATCCCCCGACCCTACAGTCCCAGTCTTCATTTCATTAATAAATTTCAAATCCGGAATTTCCGGCGCGACACGGGAAACAGTCGCCTGGTCGCCTGGCTTTCCTGGCTTAAAATACAATTTGTAATAATTTTCATGGATATTTATGCCCCCGGATCCAGCCCCGTAATAATTGCCTATATCCGTCCAAATCCATCCATCGGGCAACATATTGGCGGAAAAGCGACCCGGATCCGCGACAATATCGCCATTGATACGTTCAATCCCCAGTTTCCGCGTTTCTTCCAACCACAAATTCATTAACTTATCATAATCCGGATAACCGGCAAACCGATTACTTCCCAACGTAGGATCTCCACCACCTAGTATAACCACATCGCCTTCCAAAACTCCATTTCGGATTACTCCGCTGTAGCCCAGCGTAGTCTCAAATACAAACTCAGGACCTAACATATGTAAGGCCGCCGCGGTAGTTACCAATTTCAGATTGGAAGCCGGCATCAAAAGCTTATTGGCGTTATATTCAATCAGCGGCTTGCCTGTCCCATCCAGAAGGGAGAAAGCGAAATATCCGTTCACCAGCGATGAAGAAACCGCCAGTCGCTCTATCTCCTTTCTGAAAGAGACAAGAGGCTCTGGTTCCTGTTTCCAGCAAACCGATGAAAAAACGACGATAAAAAAAAGTCCGCGAAGAAAATTCGCGGACGTATGAATAAAACGCATAATCGCTTATTTAGACATTTGAAAATACCCTCGGAGAATCAGATCCGCCGTTTTGGGGTTAGTAGCCAATGGCACGTCGTGCACATCGCAAAGCCGCATCAACATTTGTACATCTGGTTCGTGCGGATGCTTACCCAGAGGGTCCCGAAAGAATATTACCATGTCCAGTTCCTTCTGCGCGACCATAGCCGCTATTTGCGCGTCTCCACCTAAGGGTCCCGAAAGCTTGGGCTCCACATGTAGGCCTGTTTTCAGCACATAGGAGCCGGTAGTTCCCGTCGCTACAAATGAATAATCTTTCAATTGCTCTATCCGTTGCGCGAGAAAATTGACCATATCCGCCTTCTTACTGTCATGCGCGATTACCGCGATCTTTTTTGTATTCATCATGAATTATAATTTGAATAAAAAAGCCTTCCGAAGAAGGCTGATTAAGATTATTGATTGATTAAACTAATTTCGTCTGTTAAGCTCATCTCTGATTCTGGCAGCCCTTTCATAATCCTCCTTGGCCAACGCCTCTTCCAACATAGACTTTAACTGATCATTCGTGCTAAACTTAATTTTATCCGTCCCTTTTTCCGCCCCGGCTTCCGCTTCCTTTGAGGCTCCGGACTCTCCAGTCAGTTCTTCTTTGTCCTCGCCCTCGTCTTCATCCTCATCTTCTTCAATATCGCTAAGAACAATCCCCGCTTCCGAAAGAATATTCTCAAAAGTATATATCGGCACATCAAAGCGCAAGCCTATAGCGATGGCGTCGGAAGGCCTAGCGTCGACTTCAATGGTATTTATTCCATCCGAACATACAATTTTAGCAAAAAATACCCCTTCTCTCAAATCGGAGATAACAATTTCCTCAACATTAAAATTAAAACCGGCGGCGAATGATTTGAATAAATCATGCGTCATTGGCCGGTTGGGAACAATTTTTTCAATTTCAATAGCGATCGCCTGAGCTTCAAACATTCCTATAATGATCGGTAACCTCCTATTGCCAGTCTCCTCTCCCAGTACAAGCGCGAAGGACCCTGTTTGAGACTGACTGGATGACAGACCAAGAATCTCTAATTTAATTTTCTCCACTTAAACCTTTGTTACATTTTCTTTGCCGCTTCCGTAAGCTTGGGCACGACTTCAAAGACATCGCCGACGATTCCATAATCCGCCGCTTTAAAAAAAGGCGCCTCCGGATCTTTATTTATAACAACAATGACCTTGGAAGAATTTACTCCCGCAAGATGTTGAATTGCTCCCGAAATTCCTAATGCAATATACAAATTCGGACTAACCTTTACGCCTGTCTGGCCGACATGCTCATGGTGCGGTCTCCAGCCCACATCGGATACAGGTTTTGAACAGCCAGTTCCCGCCCCTAGCGCTTTCGCGAGATCTTCCAGTACCTTCCAGTTCTCCGGACCTTTCATGCCGCGGCCTCCGGAAACGACAATATCCGCTTCAGTCAGGAGCACGTCGCCACTAGCCTTCTCTACTTCTTTTACTTTCACTTTAAGATCCTCCGCGGGAACGTTTGGAGTAATTCTTTCAACATCGGCCGTACCGCCTACTTCTTTCGGCTGAACAGCGTTTTTCGCCACTGACAGTACAACTTTGGGTGTCTGGGCTATCGCGTAAGCGAACGCCTTACCCGTATATATCGCGCGCTTCACCTTGACTCCGGAAGATAAGTCCGGCAATTCAAGCGCTCCCGCAATAACACCCGCTTTTAGCTTTCCGGCCAGACGAGACGCGGCCGCGTCCAAAGTCGAAGACTTGGGCAAAACCACGATATCCGCGTCGCTTTTTTCCACCACCTGGGCCAAAATCGTAGCGATCGCCTGACTGCCGTATTCAACCTGGGCCTCCGCCTGAAAAACCTTTTTCACACCATAGTTTCCCGCCAATTTAGCGAGATCCTCATTAATTTCTCCCAGAATCAAACCTACGCAATCAACGCTTTTCATCTTGGCGACTTCGGCCGCGTAAGACATTGCCTCAAAAGATGATTTTTTTACTTCTTTATCCGCGGAATCTATATATACAAGAACAGACATATCTCAATACATTTAAAAGTTAAACCCTATTAAAAACTGATAAAAAAAACGAACCCGTTAAAGCACTTTAGCTTCATTCCTCAGAAGTTCAAGCAACTTTTCCGGTTCAGAGGCGTCAATCATCTTGCAAGCGCCTTTGGCGGGCGGCATTTCAAAAGATATTGTCCGGGCGAATTCATCAACATTGATCGGCTCTACTACTTTCAGAGGCTTGGTTCTGGCAGACATGATACCTCTCATATTAGGTATTTTCCATTCAGCGATCGGCTCCTGACAACCAGCTACAAATGGAAGTTCCAGTTCCACAATTTCCTTCCCTCCTTCTATTTCTCTTGTCATAATCGCCTTGTTTCCTTCAATATCCAGTTTCATTACTGGCGAAACCGATGGAAGTCCCAATATCTCCGCTACCAGTCCATGCACAAGTCCGCTATTGAAATCTATAGACTCACGTCCCATAAGGATCAGATCATATTTTTCCTCCCTCGCTACTTCCGCGATCTGGCTTGCCACAAACCAGGAATCCGATGGAAAGGCGTTCACCCGAATCGCGTCGTCCGCGCCAATAGCCAACGCTTTCCGTATCGTAGGCTCGGTATCCGCCTCTCCCACATTCAGCACAGTAACGGAACCCCCATAGGCTTCTTTCAGTTCAATCGCCCTGGAAAGCGCGTATTCATCATAAGGACCTATGATATATTGTATTCCGGCGGGATTAAGCTTTGTGTTATTATCTGTAAACGCAATTTTTGATGTAGTATCAGGAACATTGCTTATGCAAACAAGTATTTTCATATTAAAAAAATAGAATGATTTGTGTACTTAAACTGTATTTTCGTTGTGAAGTTACATTTTTAATGAAAAAATCAAAATGATGTCTGATTCCAGATTAGAACAGCTTCTGGCTTTTCACGAACAGGACCCTGATGATCCTTTTATCCTATATGGTATCGCGCTCGAATACCAAAAAGATTCGCCGGAACAAGCCCGTTCCTTCTTCGAAACCCTGCTTCGTCGCTTTCCCGACTACCTGCCCACGTACTATCACGCGGCCAAATTATACGAAGAAACCGGCGAAGTGGAAAAAGCCAGAAGAACCTATGAAAAAGGCGTTGAAATAAGCAAAGACCAAAAAAATAGCCACGCGCTACGCGAACTACAAAACGCTTTGACCAACTTATTATTTGAAAACGATCTTTTATAAACAAGCAAAATCCAATTTTTTCTTTTATTTTTATCAATCACGACTATTGATAAGAGAAGTAAAACGTAATTAAATTTATTTATTTATGAGGTATACATTGCTATGGCTTGTCATGCTTCCCTTAAGTGTTCTGGGACAGACAGGCCTGATCGAAAACTTCAATGACAACCTGCTGGACGCGGGGTGGAAGAGTGTTCCGGGAGCGGTCTTTACATTGAAAGAAGAAAATGAAGAGTTGAAAGTGGAAGCGGTCAACGCGGGATCTGGCTGGAGCAATCTCGAATTTAGCTTCAGGACTCAAAATATTTCGGCCAACCCGGTAATTCAGTTAAAGATCAAAAATGAGCAAAGCTTTATACTTCGCGTCGATGTAGTCGATATCGATGGATTATCAAACAATAACCAGTCCTTTTCCAAAACGGTAGAGGCTTCCGGCGAGTATGTCAATCACCTATTGGATTTCAGCGGCAAATTTGGCAACGCCAATTCGAATCAGATCTCCAAGATCGTCATTTTTATAAATCCAGGCGCGCATCCGGGATTTACGGGAACGCTCTATATAGACGATCTGATAATCGGCGACGCCTTGCCCTATATGACGAACGGGCCAATACGCGTCAATCAGGTCGGATATGAGCTTAAAGGTCCTAAAACCGCGATTCTGGAACGAAGTTCGGAAGATTTTACAGTCTCCACATTTGAGCTGATCAACCAACAGGGCGAGATCGTCCATAGCGGCGACCTTGTCAGCAATGGATCGGTGCCCGGCTGGAGCGGCCGATATTTCTGGACCGCCGATTTCTCGTCATTTCAAGAGTCAGGATCCTACGCTGTAAAAATTGGCTCGATTCGTTCACATATGTTTGAAATACAAGACAACCTTCTGTTCAATACAACCATAGAGGACGCGATCAATTTCTTTACCGGCATGAGAAGCACCCACGCGGGCGACAGGTCGCTTTCATTCAACGGAACAAGATCCGGGACGGCGAATGTATATGGAGGCTGGTGGGACGCCAACGGAGATCCGGGCAAGCATTTATCGCACCTTTCCTACGCCAACTATTTCAATCCCCAACAAATCCCCATGGTCGTATGGTCGCTGCTCAAATCCTATGAATTATCCGAAGCCGCTTTTTCAGACTATTCCGAGCGACTGCTGGAAGAAGCGGCCTGGGGAGCGGACTACTTGCTACGTAACCTTGACCCCGAAGGCTATTTCTATATGGCGATATTTGACGAATGGGGAAACGCGCCCTGGTCCAGAGAGATATGCGAATGGGGCGCTCCGGGCGACAACGCGGCCAGAAGCCCTAACTATCAGGCTTCCTTCCGTCAAGGAGGTGGAATCTCCATCGCCGCGCTGGCCAGAGCCTATCACATGAACCTGACTTCCGGCGATAGCTCCGCGACACACTACCTGCAAGGCGCTATCAAGGCCTACGCGCATTTAAAATCGCCCGGCCAGGGATACGCCACAAAAAACCTTCAATACGCCAATAATCACGAAGAAAACATTATTGACGATTACTGCGCGTTGCTGGCAGCCACCGAATTGTTTAAAGCGACAGGACAAAACGAATATCTGAGCGACGCGCGGCTTCGGGCGCGAAATCTCCTGAATCGTCTGAACGCAGAAGGCTGGCTACAATCCGACAATGCCGGCACCCGCCCTTTCTATCATGCCGCCGATGAAGGGTTGCCTATCGTAGCGCTGATAGACTACATGGATATTGATCAGGATCTTAACAACGAAATTGTTCATTTTCTGAATAAGTCGATCGAATGGTATCTCACGATATCCGAAGAAATAGAAAATCCGTTCAAATATTTACGGCAGTACCAGAGATCCTTTACCAACAATAACTATGGAGCATTTAAAAAAGCTTTCTTCGTTCCGCATAACAACGAGACGGGATATTGGTGGCAGGGCGAAAACGCCCGTATCGCTTCGCTAAGCACCGCTTTTTTAATGGCCGCCAGGAAAATCAACGTGTCCTATGAACCTGGTCACGACGCGATAACCCAGTACGCGATCAATCAAATTGACTGGATACTGGGAAAAAACCCTTTTGAAGTATGCATGTTGTATGGATACGGCTATAAAAACTATCCGGATTATCCATCCGGAGCAGGCATGGCGAATATAAAAGGAGGCATTTGCAATGGAATATCAGCAGACGACAACAACGAGAACAATCTGGCCTGGAAACCTTTTGCCGATAATAACTGGGAAAACTGGCGATGGATCGAGCAATGGCTTCCTCACAACGCCTGGTATGTATTGGCCCTGTCAACATTCAACAACCTGCTCGCGACACCCGCCGACGCGGTTTCTGAATTTGGCGTTGTCTCCGCCTTCGCCAGCGCCACCAACGTGGTAATCGAATGGTCTACCCTTTCCGAAGCGAACGGGCGCTATTTTGAAATACAAAAATCCCTTGACGGGGAACCATTTGAAACCATCGGACAAATCCCCGCTACAGGGGCTATCGGTACTCCTGCCGAATACACTTTTTCCGATACGGACTTTGATGAAGCCTCGTCTCCATTATATAGAATTGTTCTGGTTGACCAACATTCCAAAAGACTCGTAAGCGAAAGCGTAACGATTGTCGTAACTTCCACGCTGGAAAGAACATCGGCGATTCTGAATATCTTTCCAAATCCGTTCACGACTTCTACCAGAATCGATTTACAATACCTGAATCTTGAAAGCCCCACGCTAAAGATATCATCCATTGCCGGAAAAATGATACAAGAGTTCAACCCGGAGGGCAAGGCCAGTATTTTAATCGGAGAGGACCTCAGCCCAGGCGTATATCTGATTGAATTAAAGGACAACAACACCAAGATCAATGGCAGGATAATTAAAACTCACTGAGAATACCGGATAAAAAAGCGGCCAGGCTTTCCTGTCAGGAAAGCCTGGCCGCTTTTTTATGATTTTAGAAAATAAAACTGACCTGAGGCGCGCTAACGTATTTCGGGTCTGTTATTTTTCATTTTCTTCTATCGTACGCGCAGGATCATGTTTTCATAGAGCTTATAGCCATTAAGATTATTAAGCTCAATAAGCTCCTGAATAGTCAGGCCAAACTTCTTCGCGATCGAAGCCATACTGTCTCCATCTTTTACCACATATTGCCAGTTCTTCAATTGTCCCGCCGAATTTATCTTCACTATTAGTCTTTGCCCCACAAAGATTTTATCATCGGAAAGACTATTAAGCTCTTTCAGCTCATCCAGCGACATTCCGAATAAGCGGGCGATGGAGAATAATGTATTCTGAGGCGCTACAATGAAGAAGTCTTCACCTTCCTTAAGCGTTTTTCTGCGAACCAGATTCTCCGGGCTTTCCTGGCGCAGTTCAAGCCTTCTTCCTGAATCCATAAGAGAGTCGGGGTTCGCGTTTTGAATCATGGAAAGCGTAATCGGAGCCACAATGTCAGCGTCTCCTATACGGCGCACTCTCAAAGGCTGATAAGCCTCCAAAGATTCTCCCCTTATCGCGTTGAGTTCTTTCAACTCATCGACAGTCATATTAAACGTTTTGGCGATCTGTTCGATGCTCGCGTTCGGATCCGCGATATAGGTCATGGTTTGGGCGGAATACCCCGGCCCTCCTATAATATGAAATTCAACCCGACGGTTAAGTTGACGTCCCGCCGCGTTTTCATTCGTCGCCAATGGCTGCGTTTCACCCAGCGCGTTGATCACCAAAGCGGCCTTGTCGACTCCTCTTTGTATGAGATATTCCAGAGCGGCCTCCCCTCTCTTCTCCGCGAGCGTTTTATTGTACTCGCTGCTTCCATAGCTATCCGTATTAGCGTTCATCTCGATCTGAATCTCCGGATTCTGCTTATAATATTCAGACAACTCCTTCAATACTTTTTTCGCCTCAGGCCTCAGGACAAACTTGTCAAAGCTAAAATAGATATTCTCAAAAAGCTTCTTTGAAACCTCCTGAGCGGAAGTCTTCACCTGGATATCCTCCACAAGGTATTTTACCTCTCCGGTCAGACGAGGATCGTTGTCCTCTATCTCCACCTTATAATCCTCTATCGGCAAGTTGTCGAAACGAAACTGTCCCGCCGCGTTGGTTCTGGTAGTTTTGATCACCCGACCATCCTTGTCGATTAGCTTATTTTCCACATCCGCGGCCGGTTGATTGGTACCACCTATCAATACTCTTCCAATGATGGAAATACTTTTGATCTCTATCATCTGGTCGTCTACCATATTGACAGCCGAGGTCACGTGTTGATCCTTGCCTCCATTATTATGATCCATCGCGTCGTCGACGGCGGTCACAGCGTACAAGGTATCTCTTTTAATTTCCGCCAAAAGCGAGTCTCTGTTTATTTCGGCGACAATGGCTTCACTACTCTTTACATTGAAGAAGTATATATCGTCATTCCCCATGCCTCCTTCACGATTAGACGCCAGATATCCTTTTTCCTCTCCCAAGACAAAGTAAAAGTCATCCATGTTGGAGTTGAAAGGAAGACCAATATTATCAATATCCGCGAAGCCTTTTCCCGTCGCCTTAAAAATATCCAAACCGCCGAAACCTTCCCGGCCATTACTCGAAAAGAATAAAGTTTGTTCTTTCGGATAATAACATGGCGATTTTTCAATAAACGGAGTATTTACGGCTTCAAGATTGATCGCGGCCTGCCAGTTTTCACCGCCCGAGTTGACGCTATAATAAATATCGTGCTGGCCCTTTCCTCCAGGACGCTTAGAGACAAAAAACAAGGTATCACCTTTAGGAGAGATGGAAGGTTCAGCGTTATACTCTCCTTTCATATTAATGTTTTCATTAAGGCGCTCCGGCTTGGACCATTTGCCTTTTTCAAATCGCGACACATAGATAGCCGGCATATAATCAATATATTCCTGGCTTATATTGCGCTCGTCGGCTCTGGTAAAGTAAAATTTCTTCCTGTCCGCCGTAAAGGATCCCGAACCCTCATTAAAAGCGGTATTCAGGTCTTTAAACTTATCATCCGCCGTATATTCTCTCCAGGTACTATCCTTGCCCTTCACAAAACGGAAAAAATCCGAAAACTTTCCTCCAAGCACGTTAAAGTCTTTATCTCCAACTGTACCCGATCTCGCGGAAGTGATTACTATGACCGTATCATTGTCCAATATCGCGGGAGCGTATTCCGAAGCTTCGCTGTTTACCGGTGATTTCAATACATGGAAATGATAGTTTCGTACGGGCTTTTTCAGCTCGTTCATGGCCAGAACGCAGCCGCCCGCGTCAATTTTAGCTTTTTCCTTCAACTGTTTCGCGTTGAGCTCTCCATCGGGGTATTCCTCCATAAAAGTCTCGAAGTTTTCCAACGCCTCCGCGTACTGTCCTTTGTTTTTCAACATATTGGCATACCAGTAGCGAGCCAGTGGATACGCCTCCTTATTTTTTTCCAGTACTAGCCGATAATATTTTTTCGCGTTATCGTAATTGAAATACAAGCGATAGGATTCCGCGAGGTGATAGATCGCGTATATGTATCCGGGATCTTCGGCAACCGCCTTATAATACTCCTGAGCCGCCAGATAATACTCGAAATTATCAAAATACTTGTCCGCTATGCTTGCCGCCTCTTTCGCTTTTTTTACCGATGATTTGGCTTTATAAGGATCTTCCCCGGCTATCTTTTGTCCCAGTGCTTCGGTTATAAAAAAAACAAGAACAAACGACCAATACAACAAAAGAAATCTTTTCATGCCTTTTTGAACGTCAGATTCGCGTAATAGTTATATTCTGGGAGTATAAAATCGCACAGTTTTTGAAGGATGGGGTTTCGTAATTTTCAGGGATATCTCATAAGCTCCCTTTCCAGGCGAGGGATAGCGCAGATCATTCGAGTTCATATCGTAGCTGAAGCCAAGCGTAAAAAAATCATTACTCAAGCCTATACTCGCTATTACCGCGTCTTCCAGTCTATACCAACCACCGATAATCAACGACTTAGGAATATACATACTTTCTTCAAACAGAAAATTAAACGTAAAGTACGCGCCCGCGTTTACCTGGTAAAACTGATCCTGAGTAGCGTATATCATATTGGGGGATATGTTGAGGTATCTTGAGAGACTTACCTCAAAACCCGCGTGCGCTTTTATCAATATCGGCAACGGCGTCCGCTCTCCCCGCAGCAATGATTCATTAGGCTCGTTCAGGTGACTGGCCGCCGCGCCTATATACGCGCTAACGCCTTTTTTCGTATAGTCTCTTCCCGAGTTGTAATAATACATGAATCCCGCGCCCACGTCGGGCATCACTTTGGCGTTGTAGATATCCGCCATCTGTCCGGCGGCGACCGGATCCAGGCCTCCGGGAGCGTCCGGATTGTATTGTTCACCCCACTTCAGACTGTTGTTGACGGATTTATACAAAACTCCCAATTGTCCTGAAAGCAACAAACTATGCATACTCGCCAGAGGAACATTGTACGCCAGAGACACACTAGCGCCGGTAGATCTAAACAAACCGGCTCCCGAACGATCATTGAATACGGAAAGCCCGGCTCCACCCCAGTGCCGCTGATCCATGTCCTTCCTGTAAAAAGGCATAATTAGCGAAGCCTGAGTAGTCACATATGGATCGGACGCGTGCGTGACCCAGCGATTTCTATGATTCATAGCGAGTGTCCAGTTTGGCTCGACTCCCGCCATAGCCGGATTCAAATACAGTCCTGACGCGTAAAACTGTGAAAATACAGGATCCTGAGCATAGCCCCCATTAATCACAAAAAACAATCCCGTGATAAAAGACAGATATCTTATCAAAATAAACATATGGCATAAAACAACACGATCGGAGACAACAACCCCACTCGCGCGTAAAGTTATAAAAACGTATAGGACAATCCTTCAAAGATATTAAAAAAATCGAACGCTCATCCCACTTCAAGCTAAAGTCTTCGCCCGATTTCTTCAATCCCCTGCCGGATGATTAAACATTATCCCCCCATCAACAAGACATATTTATGGATGTACGCCAAACTACCCCGACCAAGCCCTCTTGGGGATAAGTATTTACTCCCTATAAACCGATCACTCTCAATCAAAAGTATAAAACTACCATGCAAGGACCTATTTTTTTTACTTTTTTTCCCAACCTTCACCATGATCCTATGCGTATACTTGTGATGGAAGTAGGCGCGACCCGCTTTCCGCAAAAATGTTTAGAGAAATGAAAAGATTAAATTGTTGGCACATTTTAGCTTTTTTCCTGACGCCTTATATTCTGCTGGCGGAAGGAACCCGACAACTTACACCAAGTTCGACGGACAACGGGCATATTCAGATATTTGATAACAATACACTAACAAGACCTTTCGCCACCTTTGATTGCCCGGAGGAACACCGGCTGAACTTTTCAATCTGTAACCTGGGCGAAAAAGTTTTCTTTGGCTTCAGACAGAACGACAAAGATGTCTATTTCAGGATAAAGGATCCCGACGGGCAGCTTGTCGAAATCAATGGAAACACCATCAATCAGGTTCCTACTTCCGGAGCCGGCTATATAGCCAACTATAGCCAGGCTTATAATGGTCCCTCAGCCGTCGTGGGGACTGCCGGATACAACGCGCTCTCCTTTACTCCCACCAAAACGGGTGACTACTATGTCGAATTCAATCCTAAAAGAAACGGAAGACCAGCCACCGAAATCAATCCAGTAAAAAGAGTCTTCAGCTATTTCGACATTACCGTTACCACCGCGAGCAATGTAATAATTCCTGGAAGACTATGGTCCAAAGCATGGGATTTACAATGTAACGGAGGCAATAACCCATTCAACGGCCTAATGTACATATACTCTGACGATGGCATTGTGACTTCTCTGAACTTCAATGGCATGATGCCGTTCGGATTCGTCGTATTCGCCAACTCCAGTGGTTTGCGAAATACCGGCAATTCCAACTCCGACAGACAATCCGCCAATGGCAACATAAATTATCCTCAGTATAAAATATTCTTAAATGATCCCGATATCGATTGCTATCCGACGGGAACATTCGGCAATCTGACCCAGGCTTCCACCGTATCCGGATGTTCAGAAACCGATTACTGCATCAACGTATATACCGATCAAAGCGGGACTATTGAGATCCTGCTGGATTTTGAAGCGCCTGCCGGATTTCAGCCCAATACCAGAGACCGGATCATCTCCGTAAAAGACGCCATAGCGGGCCATAATTGCGTCCGATGGGATGGCCGCGACGGCAAAGGCGCCATCGTAACTCCGGGAAGAGAAATAGACATGGAAGTCAACTTCCTGAACGGTCTCACACACTTGCCTCTTTTCGATGTCGAATTTCATCCCAAGGGCTATATCGTGTCACTGGTTCGCCCGACAGGTCCGCCACCTATGCTGTACTGGGACGATACCCAGGTTGGTGGAGGAATGAATCTGACCGGATGCTTAAGCACCAATGGATGTCATACTTGGCCGGCCTCGGGCAGTGGCTTCGGAAACGAAAGGACGATCAATACCTGGTGGCACGCCCAGACGGTAAAAGACAAGCTGCTCTTCACCTCTTTTGATATTGTCGTTGACGCCAATGGAGACAATGGAGTCGGCAACAATGTGGCCAATGATACTACCATTTGCGACGCCACGCCGGTATATCAGCTAAACGGAGTGGTGATAAACGCGCTGGGTGGCGAATGGTCCACTTCCGGCACAGGTACATTTTCAGATATTACCGACCTAAAAGGAACATATACCCTATCCGCTCAGGACATAGCGAACGGACAAGTGACGCTCACCCTGACAACGACCGGGACGGGACTTTGTCCTCCACAATCGGATCAGTTGGTACTCCGGATAGACAACCTCCCCACTATTACGACTTCAGATGTGGAAGTATGCGCCAACAACGCCGTAGCGTCCTTGAGCGCGAGCGCGGCCAACACATCGGGAATTACATGGTCTGGAGGAAGCGGTTCATTTAACAATACCACGATACCCAATCCAAGATATACGCCTACCCCCGCTGAAATCGCGGCGGGCTCGGTCGACCTTACTATCACGACAAGCGGCAATGGCGTTTGCGCTCCTCAATCTTCCCAGGTAAAGGTAAGCTTTTCACCAATGCCTGAAATCCAGACTACCTCTCCTCTTTCCATTTGTAGAAACAATACTACGGTCAACCTGTCGGCTACCATATCCGTAGCTTCCGGCATAATCTGGTCTGGTGGCAATGGCGGCTTTAGCGCTCCCAATAGTCTAAATACGACGTATACGCCCACAAACGCTGAAATCAACACGGGATCAGTAACGTTAAGAGCGACTACGACCGGCAACGGAAACTGTCTGGCCGTTTCTGAAAACATTACAGTCAACTTTACCAATCCTCCGATTGTAAACGCCGGAACGAATCTGGTCGTTTGTAATACCAATACGGAAATATCCCTCAATGGCCAGGTAACCGGTTCATCCAATCATACCTGGTCTGGCGGCTCAGGAACATTCGACGACGCGGGCGCTCTACAAACGACGTACCACCTTACCGCCAATGATATAAGCTCCGGCAAAGTCATCCTGTATCTCGAATCTTCCGAAAGTAATTGTATTCCGGTAAGGGATTCCCTTCAAATCACCTTTACTTCCGCTCCCGGAATCAATATAGGAAACGACCTCTCCGTATGCGGCAACAACCCTTCCGCCAGCCTTCAGGCTCAACTAACCGGAGCTACACAGGTACTCTGGGAAGGTTTTGGAACTTTTTCAAACAATACTTCGATCAATACGGTCTATACGCCTTCCAGCTTTGAAATATCCCTTGGGCTTTCTTCCGTAATCGCGAGCACTACGGATAATGGTATTTGTCCTCCGGCAAAAGATACATTGATCATCTCAATAGCCCCCGCGCCGACGGCAAACGCGGGATCAGACATGAGCATATGTAAGAATAATCCATCGATCAGCCTTAATGGTTCCGTCGGTTCCGGCGCTACAGGACAACAATGGATTGGCGGGGGCGGGGTATTTATTCCGAACAGAAACGCCCTGAACGCCACCTATATTCCTACCGCCAACGAACTGTCCGCCGGCTCACTTCGGCTTGTTCTAAGCGCTTCAAAAACATCCTGTAACAATGTAACCGACACGTTAGTCATTACATTTACAGACGCGCCGGTGGTAAACGCCGGACCCGATCAGTCAATATGTATCAATAATCCGGTCCTGAACCTGAACGGCTCCGTATCAGGAGCGACAGGTGGCAGTTGGTCGGGACCAGGAAGCTTTAATCCCGGCTCCGGCAACCTGAACGGAACATATACCGCGAGCGAAAGCGAAATAACCGCGGGAAGTATTGAATTGGTGCTTACTTCTACCGGCAATGGCAACTGCAACGCGGTTACCGATACACTGAGAGCGACTTTCACCCCCGCTCCCACAGCCAACGCCGGATCGGACTTTTCCGTTTGCTCCAATAATTCGGATATCGCCTTAACGGGAAGTGTCACTATAGCCACCGGTGGCGCGTGGAGTGGAGGCAACGGGACATATGTACCAAATCAGTCTACCCTGGCCACCACGTATCTACCAACCCCTTCTGAAATTAGTTCAGGATCCGTAACCCTGACACTAACTACGACAGGCAACGGCAACTGCCAGGCGGTAACCGATCAGGTGACGGTCACCTTTACCAACGCCCCATCAATCTCAGCCAGCGATATTACCATTTGCGCCGACAACCCTGTCGCTAATCTGAGTGGTAGTGTAACAGTCGCCAGTGGAGGTTCCTGGTCCGGAGGAAACGGCGCTTTCGGAAACACGAACAGTCTTTCCACCACGTATACTCCAACCCCGGCTGAAATCGCTACAGGATCTGTAAACCTGACATTAACCACTAGCGGCAATGGCACATGCAACTCCGTTTCGGAAGAAATAACCGTAAACATACTGCCAGTCCCAACCATCGACGCGGGCGCTAATCAAACGGTCTGCGGCAATGTAAACAACGTACAATTAAACGCTTCCGTAACCAACGCCACCGGTGTTGTTTGGACAGTCGCGAAAGGCCACGGCACTTTGCAAAACGCCAATAGTCTCAACGCGATTTACAGACCAGCCAATCAAGATCGCCTGGATGGCGCGGTAACCTTAAAAGCCACCTCTACCGGAAATGGCGTATGTCGGGCGGTGAGCGACTCTATGGTAATTACCTTTACTGTAGTGCCGACAGTAGACGCGGGCAACAACCAGACTGTATGTAGCAACGATTTGCCTGTTCAACTCGATGGTTCCGGCTCAGCGGCGGTATGGTCGGGAGGCAATGGCACATTCTCGCCCAGCGCCAATGATCCAAAAGCTACCTATATGCCGGCTCCTTCAGAGGTTGGCGCGACTGTAGTTCTCACTCTGACCACTATACCCAGTGGAGCGTGTCCTACAATTTCCGATCAGGTAAGAATAACGATTCCCCGCGGACCTGTCTCAAACGCCGGCGCCAATACCCAGATTTGCGGCAATAGCTCTACCATAAACCTGGCGGGTCAGGTCACCAACGCTTCAGGGGGTATATGGACGCATAACGGAAACGGATCCATCGCCAATCCAACAGCGTTGAATACGACGTATCAAATCCACGCGAATGACCGCGCTGCCGGACGAGTGGAGTTTATTTTAACGACGACGGGCAACGCTCACTGTTCATCAGCAAGCGATACATTTATTGTTAGCCTTACACCAGAATTAAAAGTAAACGCCGGTCCAGATCAGAGCGTATGCGCGGATATCAGTTCGATCAACCTTTCCGGAACTATGGAAAACGCGGGCGGAGTACAATGGACAAGCAGCGGAACCGGCTCCTTTTCAAACGCGGCTTCTCTCGCGACTACCTATACCCCAAGTCAGGCGGATCGCATTTTGAACACGCTTACTTTTACATTAACGACCACCAACAATGGAATCTGTACTCCAATAGCTGATCAGGTCGTCTATACCATTACCCCGGCGCCTACCGTCAACGCGGGAAGCGATATTTCGATATGCGGGGACTCCGCTCGTGTAGCCCTTAACGGCTCCTATACCATCGCGGGAGGCGTAATCTGGTCTACAAGCGGTTCCGGAGCATTTACTCCAGGCAACACGCAGACCAACACGTCCTATGTACCTTCGGAAGCCGACAAAACGGCTGGAGAAGTCCGTATTATACTTACCACTACGGATAACGGAACCTGCCAACCTGTTCGGGATACATTGGTTCTCGCGATCAGCGATATTCCCACAGCCAGCGCCGGAGCGGATACCACCCTTTGCGCGGACGCGGGAACGCTGCGGCTCAACGGAAAAGTATCCGGAGCGGGCAGCGGTATCTGGACAACAAGTGGAACAGGATATTTCAATAATCCGAACCTGCTCAACAGTATCTATACCTTTAGCAGTGAGGACAGCCTCAATGGCGTAGTGACCCTAACTCTGACCACGATGGATAACGGTCTGTGTAAAGCCGTGTATTCTCAACGAATAGTAACTCTGACCCCCGCCCCTACCCTTACTGTAGTAAGCCCCATGACCATTTGCGCCGACGCGGGGTCCGTAACAGCCAATTCAAGTGTTACTGTAGCTCAGAGTGTAACCTGGACCACAAGCGGAACAGGCATGTTCGCGGATCCGACATCATTATCACCGACTTATTTCCCCAGCGACGCGGACACGGCAAGCGGTCTCATATATTTAATAGCGACGACTACCGGCAATGGACTCTGCAACGCGATCAGCGACTCTGTCGAATTGACCATAGCGCCCGCTCCCGTAGTAATCGCTGGCGCCGATCAGACTATATGCGCCGATTCCGCCATGATTAATCTGGCCGGTATAGTACACAACGCGTACTCCGGAACATGGCATTCCAGTGGTACAGGTTCCTTTGTTCCAAAGTTTGACACGACTGTCACCTCCTATATGCCTTCCACCGCCGACAGGGCTCATGGACAAGTTACCCTTACACTGACGTCATACGGACATGGCACATGTAATCCTGTAAGCGACGAGCTGGTTCTTATAATAACACCTGCTCCTACTGTCGACGCGGGATATCCTTCGACAGTATGCGCCGACACCGCCTATATTCAGCTAAACGGAAGCCTGACAGTCGCCACTTCGGCCAACTGGGCGAGTTCCGGCTCGGGGGTATTTATTCCTGACGCGTCTTCATTGAACGGGCGTTATGTACCAGGCGAGGATGATATTCTGGCAGGTAAAATTTATTTAACCCTGACTACTACGGATAACGGACAATGCCGACCAAAATCATCGACAATTGAAGTAACTGTCAATCCAGCGCCAATCGTCAACGCGGGAGCGGATCGCGTCCTATGCGCGGATGTAACGTCCATTCCACTCAATGGGCAAGTACAAATAGCGGGTGGCGGTATATGGTCCAGTATCGGAACAGGATACTTTTCTCCTTCCGATACCGATCTCAACGCTTCCTATATCCCGTCTTCGGCGGATACGGCCAACGGCTCTGTAAGACTAATTCTGACATCTTCTCTCAACGGTCTTTGTAAACCCGTTTCGGATACCGTACTCATTACATTTACACCACAACCAATCGTAATGGCGGGTTCTGATTCCACCATTTGCGCGGACTATACCGGAGTGCGTCTTGACGGTACCGTGATACACGCCGCCGCCGCCATCTGGAGCACTTCCGGTACGGGTTATTTCTCACCTAGCGCTACCCATTACAACGCTACTTATGTACCTTCCACAACGGACAAAACCGCCGGTCTGGTAACACTGACACTTACGACTACATCGATGAAAACCTGTAACGCGGTTTCCGACCATGTCAGCATCGCCATTCTACCCGCTCCGATCGTCAACGCGGGAGAAGACATGACCATATGCGCCGACGCGGAAGCCGCTATACCAAACGCTACAGTGACAAACGCCGGTGGCGGGATATGGACGACTTCAGGAACAGGCTATTTCTCACCTAGCGCCAATACAATCGACGCCCGATATGTTTATTCCGAAGAAGATATCGCTAATCGCTCTGTAATGTTAACCTTAACTTCAGACCTTGATAGCGTATGTACTTCCGTATCGGACAATCTTATAGTCAACATCGACCCTCTGCCTAAAGCCAACGCGGGACCGGATCAGACAATATGCAAGGATATCGACCAAGTTTCTCTAAACGCCGCGATCCAGAACGCCGGTGGAGGTTTCTGGACCAGTTCTGGTACAGGAACTTTCTCCGACGACGAGAATCTGGCCACAAATTATATCCCTAGTCAGGCCGACACTGCCGCGGGATCAGTAACCCTGTCTCTGACAACTACCCAAAATGGTTCATGCAACTTTACAAGTTCTCATGTGCTGGTCACTTTTACCGACATTCCAACCGTATCTGTAGCTGACGACGCTACTATATGCGCGGACGCCAAAGATGTCTCTATTAGTGGTCATATAACGGTCGCCTCCGGAGGTCAGTGGAGCTCCAGTGGAGATGGTAGTTTCTCTCCAAGCGTCAACGCTCTCAACGCGAAGTATCATCCCGGACCCGCCGATAAAACGAACGGAACCGTAACGCTTACCATGGTATCTACAGGCAATGGCACCTGTAAGTCTTATAATGATCAAATGACGATCGTCATACAACCAGAACCGGTTGTCGACGCGGGAAGCGATATAACGATATGCGCGGATACGGCTGGAGTCCAGCTAAACGGAGTGATTGCCAACGCGAGCGACGCGGTATGGTCAACTGGTTCCGGAAGCGGCTCCTTTACACCATCCGCCAATGATCTTAACGCCATATTCCGGCCATCCGCCGCGCAAATAGCGGCTGGTCGGGCCAACCTGACTTTGACGACACTACCGGAGGGCGCGTGCTCTTCCAGAAACGACGTGGTCGTAATCAACATTACTCCCGCCCCCACTCTTGTAGCCGGTAGTGACCTGATGGTATGTACAGGGCTTCCTCTGATTGACCTGAGCGCGTCGTATACAGTGGCGACCGGAGTAAGCTGGAGCGGCGGTCTGGGTTCATTTAGCGACGCCACAACCGCGATGACAACTTATGCTCCGCATGTGAGTGAAAACACCGCGGGCAATACTATTTCCGTCTTTGTCACGACAACTGGCAATGGACTTTGCAAAGCGCTGACCGAGACGATCAATATCTCCTTCTCGGCTCTTCCTCCCATTGAGGCCGGAAACGACATGACTGTATGCGACAGCGATCTTCCTATCTCGCTGACAGGCTCCGGTAGCCCCGGTACCTGGATTGGCGGAACGGGAACATTCAGCCCTTCGCGCAATAGCCTCCACGCTACATATCAGCCAGCAGCCGCTGAAGTGGCGTCCGGCTCCATAAAGCTACATCTGCAAACAATCAATGATGGCTTATGCGCTCCAGGCGTCGACAGCATCGTTATCGTGTTCGAAAAAGGTCCCGAACTGAACGCGGGAACAGAGCAGTTTGTATGCGCGAACGAAGAATATGTCCAATTAAACGCTACAGCGAATTATACAAACGGAATCATATGGAACGCGGAAGGAACAGGAACTTTCCAAAACAATACAGTAGACAACGCGAGGTATTATTTTACACCCGAGGATGTAGTCTCCGGAACGATCCTCTTTACTCTTACTTCTCCAGCGTTTGGCAACTGTAAGGAACAAACGGATACCGTGTCCGTCACCTTTACTCCCGCGCCCACGATCAACGCGGGACCGGATATGTCCTACTGCGCGACCATTCCTACCATTCAGCTAAATGGCGGCTATACAATAGCGACCGCTGGAGAATGGATAGTAGAAGAGGGAACCGGTTCGCTGAACAATAATACTTCTCTCGCTCCAATATATACACCTTCTGATGACGACCGGAGCAACCGACTAGTACGACTCAGATTTGAGACGACAATGCAAGGAAGCTGTCAATCCGTTTTCGACATGGTTGAAATAGCCTTTACAGATGGCCCTTCAGCGACAGCGGGAAGTCCGATCAGAATTTGCGGCGATAGCGCCTTTGTTCAGCTCGCGGGAGCTGTACATGTCGCCCAGGGAGGCGAGTGGACTTCTAGCGGAAACGGTGTGTTTTCACCAAACAGATTCTCACTGGGAGCAAGATACATACCTTCGGCGTCCGATATCGCGGCCAACGCGGTTACGCTACGTCTTACAACTACCGGCAATGGCGATTGCCCCGCCGAATATGATGAAATGACGCTTACGATCGATCCAATACCAACGGTAACCGCGGGAAGCGATCTGACACACTGTAAAGACGTCACCAGCATCTCCTTAAACGGAGACTTTACCATAGCCGGAGGAGTCAGTTGGAACACATCCGGAAGCGGTTCCTTTAGTTCCGCGTCCGACAAAAACGCCAATTACCTGCCGAGCCAGAATGATAAGAATTCAGGTTCCGTAATACTTACTATTACCACGACCAACAATGATCTTTGTAAGCCGGTAAGCGACCGGGTACGCGTCAATTTCACACCGATACCGGAAATAGAAGCGGGATTTCCTCAAACCATCTGCGCCAATTCCGGCGCCGTCGAACTGGAAGCCTTTATAAAAATAGCTACCGGTGTATCCTGGACAAGCCCGACTCATCAGGCGGGATTCTCCGACGCGTTACAGTCGCGGACTTCTTACCTGCCAGACGTTTCCGATCTGAGCAACGGCTCCGTCCTGCTCACCGCGACAACTACCGGAAACGGCACCTGTCTTCCTGTCAACGATACAGTACGGGTATACTTTACCCCAGCGCCAACCGTAATGGCGGGTAATGACGAGGATCTGTGCGCCGATGTGGACAACATCCAGCTAGGCGCTACTTACAGCATCGCGTCGGGAGTATTGTGGAGCACATCGGGAAGTGGCGTATTCCAGCCTTCCGCCGTCGCGGCCAACGCTATATATATACCATCGCCTCAGGATACCGCGGCCCGGAATATTACGCTGACAGCCATTACTACCGGCAATGGCGATTGTCTGGCTGTACAGGACGCTCTGGACGTTTCATTCCGTCCCGCTCCGGTCGTCACGGCTGGCGCCGACACGGAATTCTGCTACGACGCGGGCAATATCCAACTCCATGGAAGCTATCAGAACTCCGCGGGCGTCATATGGTCTACAACCAGTGGCGGAACCCTCTCGGATCCAACCATTGTAAACCCGATATACACGTTCTCTCCTTCGGAAAAGGCTAATGGAACAGTGATTGTAAAACTTACTTCAACAGGAAATCCTGACTGTAAGATATACTCCGACTATGTCGTATTAACCAAAAATCCATTTAAAGATATCAGAGTATTGGCCGGAGGAGACTTTGACCTTTGCTCAGACGCGGAAACAGTCGCGCTCAACGGATATAGTGAAAACTCAGGAACGATCTGGTCTACCGTCAGCAGCGCCGGATCCTTTTCCAACCCGAATCAGTTGAACGCGGTCTATCAGATCAGTGCGGCCGATATAGCCGCGGGTTCCGTCACCTTTGTATTAAGCTCTACGGATCACGATGTTTGTACGGCTGTCAGAGATACGATTACCATGGCCCTTACTCCTATTCCAACAGTCACCGCGGGCAACGACACGACTCTGTGCGGCGATGTCGGAATCATACCGATAAGAGGTCTTGTAACCGTAGCCAATGGTGGACGTTGGACTACTTCCGGAAATGGTCTCTTTACTCCAACCAATACTTCATTGAGACCTTCCTACATCCCTACCGCCCAGGATGTACAAAACGGCAAAGTATACCTGACCCTGACTACCACCGGCAACGGTTCCTGTAAAGCGTATAACGCGGTAAAGGAAATCATCCTTACCACGCCGCCCACCGTCAGCGCGGGTCCAACCGTCAGCATATGCTCGGACAATGAAAGGGTATCGCTCAATGGAAGCTATACCGTCGCGGGTAGTGTACAATGGACTACTTCCGGAACCGGTACGTTCAGCAATTCCGCCGAATCCGCTTCTTATTATCTACCATCCGCGCTGGATATAAAAAACAAAGTAGTCACATTGACATTAACGACAGGTGACAACGGGCAATGTAGCGCGGTATCTGATAAAATGAATATCCGCTTTACTCCGATCCCTACCATCAACGCGGGTCTGGATGGCTTGTTCTGTTCCAATGAAGAGATCATCCCCCTTTCCGGCGTGGTATCAGTCGCCGAGGGAGCGATCTGGACTACATCGGGCAATGGATATTTCACTCCGGGAACAAGTAACCTGAGAGCGAGCTATCATCCATCCGAGAACGATGTCGCCGGAGGATCAGTAAAACTATGGCTTACCAGTACGGGCAACGGAACGTGTAGATCCGTACAGGATTCGATCGTATTGTCCTTTGCGCCAGCCCCAGTAGCGGACGCGGGCTTGGTAACAAACTGCATATTTGAATCCGGCGCGATTCTGCAGGGATCCGTCCAAAACGCGGGCGCCGGACGTTGGATTACCAGCGGAACAGGACAGTTTTCCCCCAATCCGTTCGCGGCCAACGCTGTATATTATCCCTCAGCGCAAGACTTCAATACAGGCAAAGTAAGCATTACCTATAGTACTACAGGCAATGGAGTATGTCAAGCGGCCAGCAGCGTCCTCAACTTTGTTGTCTCTGAAACGCCAACCGCCGACGCGGGACCCGCGAAATATGTATGTATGGATGAAAGTGTAACCCTGGCGGCTCTTTCCGTCCCCAATTACTCTTATACCTGGTCCGACATGCATGGCAACCAGATAAGCGACCGGATCAGTATGCAAGCGAATATAAACGCGGATACATCCTTCGTAGTAAAAGTAACGGACCTCAATGGTTGCCACGCGAGCGACACGGCGCACGTCAAAGCGGTCGTCAGACCTACCCTTGGCCTGGATCCCCATTATTGCTTCGAGCCTGGCATGATATTGACGACCGATGTACAGAATGTGCCGCCATATTCCGGAATATACACATGGTTTAAGGATGGAAGCCTGTTCGAAGGACGTCAGGAGCCCGCGATAGCTCTCAACAACCCAGGCGTATATACCATATCCTATACGGTAGGCAACTGTATCACCCAGAGAGTCGCCGAAGTAACGGCTCCTCCGGTACTGGTGACGCCGTCCAAAATCACCTGTATCGATCAAAACATAGATCTTGTTACAAGCAAACTCGTGGGCCATTCATATTCCTGGTACTACAACAATAACAGGATTAGTACGCAGTACTCGACTATCATCAAAGCGAGACCGGATACTAATAAGTACGTGGTTTCAGTAACCGACCCGAGAGGCTGCGTATCCATAGACAGCGCGTACATAGTCGGAGTCGTCAAACCGGATCCAATGCTCCGCGACACGACGCTGTGCGAAGGAACCGAAGTGGCGCTCAACGCGCGACCACGTAACCTCAACAATCCGGACTTGTACAATATAGTGTATAAATGGCTACATAATGGGCAGTATATATCGGGTGAGGCTGAATATGTCACGGGCAACACCGGAATCCATAAGGTTGAAATCAGTATCGATTACTGTATAGTCAGGGATTCCGCCGAAATCAGATTCAACCCGGCGATCAAGCCATTCCTGCCCGAGCAGGCGATCTTCTGCGAAAACGACAGCAGCATGACGCTTGACGCTTCAGCGGCCGGACTATACGGCATGACATACGAATGGAGCACAGGAGATAAAACAAAATCCATCCTGGTCAATGAACCGGGCGTATACTACGTGAAGGCGATCAACGGTTTCAATTGTTCCCTTGTCGATAGCATCGTCGTGATAAGCAACTGCGGACCCAACGTTCATATACCAACCGCCATACACATTGGCAGTGAACATAAAGAAGGAGATGAAACATTTACAATTTTTGGAAAATATTTCGATAACTTCGCGATCACCATTTTCAATCGCTGGGGTGAGATTATTTTCTACTCCAATGATCCGAAAAAAGGCTGGGACGGACATTACCGCGGCGAACCAATGCCAAGCGGAGTATATCCTTACCTGATCACCTATAAAGGAACCAATGATGGCAAGTCTTATCAAAAAGAAGGTCTGGTTACCATCATCCGTTAAAAAGGTATCTACGCGTTACCTGAGAAACTAATTGTATATGAAGAAACTCTGTTTCATTATTCTCGCGACCATGTTGTATATCCCTCTCCGGGCCCAGATATGTATCCGGACAGAGGGATATACTCCACAGGAAGTCAATGGCGTTAAAATGCTGGAAATATGTCCGGGAGAAACGATAGAAATGAAAGCTGAGGCCTGTGCCAATCCAGCCGCCACTATTACTCCTACCTGGACGTTGCCAGGCGACATCACCTTGCCCGCCGGTTATAATGAAATCATCCCTACCAATCCGGGACTATATTCTGTAAAAAACAATGATGGTCAGGAAGATAAAATCGAAATCGTCTTTAAAACAGTCGATAAAATGACTGTACAGCACCCTAAGCTGACGGGCGAGTTTCTGACTTTCTGCGACAATGAAACCGTAACCATCACCAATAGTCAGCTTTTTACCGATTTTAAATGGTTTTTTAACGTTAATGAGCCACTTGGAAACGCGTCCTCCATAACGATAAAAAGATCCGATGTGCCCGAAGGAGGCGGAGACTTTTTTGTCGAGGCCAATAATAATGGTTGCGTCGCGAGAAGCACCTTTCTTATCGCGCTCATGCCCAAGCCGGTCGTCAACCTGCCTTCGGACACCGCGCTTTGTCCCGGTAAATCCCTGATTATTGGACATTCCGACAGTTTTTATGGCAACCCCAATTATCCGGTCGGAACATTTACGGCTACCTGGACCAAACCCGCTCCGCAACCTCCTCAAAAGTCACAATACATCAATGTGCAGTATCCGGGGAAATATATCGTTAAAGTCGATTCTCCCTTTGGCTGTATAACGAATGATACGGTGGAAGTACTGGAAAGACCCGTACCCGAGCTGGAAGCGATACCAGACTCCTATGTATGCCGTGATGGAGAAGCGCTCCTCAAGGTCGTAGTCGGCAACAACGACGGTGGAAACTACGACTACCGCTGGAGCGTTACCGGCCAGGGATTTATCACCAACAATGGAGCCGCCGAAGCGCGACATACGCCTCAGGCTCCCGTTACGGACTACCGGGTCGTCGTCTACAATCAGTATTTTTGTGAAGCGTCGACCACCGCCAGAGTTCTCTGGTATGCCGACGAGGTTAAAGCGCGGGTGTCATTCGCCGATACTTCAGCCTGTGGGCTTGATCCTATCTTACTAGAGGCGCATGGGACCAATGGCAATGAGCCCTATTCCTACCAGTGGTTTCCCGAAGTCAATATGACCAACTCCTTGACAGCCACTCCTTCCGTAATTCCGATTTCTCAGGATACCATCACCTATTCGGTCGTAGTGACCGACTCGAAGGGTTGTAAGGATACCTCCTACGTCACTGTAAAAACTCCGGACATGCGCGTCGATATTCAGGAAGGCTCCGCGTTGCACATATGTGAGCAAAAAAGTGTCCAGCTCAACGCGCTTATCACCGGCGGCCAACCACCCTATTCTTACAAATGGCTCAATGAGAACCAGACTTTACAATCCATCTCGGGCGTACAGGCGCTGACCAACGTTTTGACCATTCCGCGTCCGGGCGACTTGAGTGTTCCGGAAGTTCGCCTGGAGGTCACCGACGAACGCGGATGCCCCGTATTCGACAAAATCGACGTTAACGTATTTGAAACTCCGCGCGTTGAATATACGGAAGCGACCCGCAACTATTTTGTATGTACCGGAAACTCCATCAAGTTCGCGGCTCCCGACGTATCCGGAGGTACCGGTTTGTACAACTACGTATGGACAGGCCCCTCGCTGTCGGACCATTCCAGGCAACCGACTTACACGCCAAATCCCGGCGAGGTGGGTACCAAAATATTTACCGTCCGGATAGAAGACGCGCGCGTACATTGTCCCGGTAATACGGAAAATATCCTTGTGACCATTGTACCTACACCCAGTCTGGCTTTCGCTACTCCCGATACAGGCATATGCGAGGACGCGCAAGCGGTATTAGTACCCTCCGTAAAAACCGGCGACCTTACCTTCGAGTGGCAAGACAACGCGGGAGCTGTGGTTTCTTCCCAGAAGGATTATACGACCAGCTCTCCAGGAAAATACACCCTGACGATACGGGAACCACAAGCTTCCTGTTCAACCTCCGCTTATAAGACGGTCTTCATTAAAACCGCCCCTACCTACGCCAATATCTCCGCGGAATCCAACGCGTTGAACAATGAATCGTTTGAGCTTATAGCGGAAACAGACGACGCGAGTCCGGCCTTTACATGGACTACGACAGGAAACGGCGAATTTGAAAACGCGTTTGTGAAAGATCCCGTGTATTATCCGACGCTCGCGGATTCCGGGTTGGTCGTCTTTACGGCAACCATGGACGGAACCTGTACAGACAATCCTCTGGTAGCCACGCATGAAGTATTATTTTCCAAATACGTGAAACCGCTGGAAAACATTGTTTTTGTGCCCAACGTATTCGCTCCTTTCAGCTCTAATGAGAAAAACCGGACACTCATGGTATTTTCAGAAACCATCGCTCCGGAAGAATTTAACTTTGTCGTCTACAACCGCTGGGGACAAATTGTCTTTGAAACCAGTAGCGTGCAGGAGGCGTCCATGCAAGGCTGGAATGGTCAGTTAAACAATTCGGGCACTATTCTGAAAGCGGACGTCTATACCTATTTGGTCAAGGGGAAGTTTAAGGATGGAAACACCTTTGAACAATCAGGTAGCGCGACCTTATTACGATAAAGGCGTTTGTAACATCTATTTGTATTCCTTGGGGCGGTAGTACTTCATCGCCTCAGGCATAAACTCCTTAATATCTTCAATTCTTTTTTTAGGATTAGGATGAGTAGCCAATAGTTCGGGCGGATACTGCCCCCGCGACGCGTCTTCCATTTTTTGCCAGAAAGCGGGAGCCGCCTGGGGATCATAAGCCGCCATCGCCATGAATATCAATCCAAGCTTATCCGCTTCCGTTTCCTGTAGACGGCTATAGGGCAATAAAACACCTATTTGCGTTCCCAACCCATACGAGGCCATAAATAACTGTTGAGTAATAAGCGGTTTCTCCCGTAAAGCGGTCGCCAGCGCTACGCCTCCCAATTGCGCCGCCAGACTCTGACTCATCCGCTCATCGCCGTGCCTGGCTACCGCGTGCGCTACTTCATGTCCCAACACTACAGCTAGCTCATCGGGAGTAGTGAGAATTTTGAACAAACCGGTAAAAACAACGACTTTGCCACCAGGCAGACAAAAAGCGTTCATATTTTCATCTTCTACCAGCTTAAACATCCAGTTGTATCCTTTCAACCTTTTCTTGTCACCCTGCTCCTTGAAATAGGCTTCCACCGCTTTCGCTATTTTCGCCCCAACGTCATTTACCCAACGCGCCTCCCGCGTGCCGGTTACAATCGTACTTTCTTTGAGAAAACCATTATACTGATCCGAAGCCATCGCCAGAATCTGTTGTTCCGACAACAGATTTAACTGCTTCCTTCCTGTCAGCGGAACACGGCTGCAATTCGCCAACATGATCAGACAGCCTATAAAAAAGAAGATAAACGCGGGTCGATTTTTAATCATAGGATCCTTACGGCTATATAATTTATAGAAACATCGCGGAATTTAGTTTGTTACTATTTCTCCCATTTCTATTTTCTTTTGATTCCCGAAAAAAATAATAGATTTGCAACGGACGATTTTTGTTTTCCACGACGCACACTATCAATATATATGAAAATCTTAGCGGTAGGACGCAATTACGCGGCGCACGCCAGGGAGTTGAACAACGCTATAGCCGGGGAACCTGTCATCTTTATGAAGCCGGATACCGCGCTTTTAAAAAACAACACGCCCTTTTACTTTCCCTCCTGGTCCAATACGATTCACTATGAAGTTGAACTGGTCCTGAAAATCGGGAAAGAAGGGAAGCACATCACGGAAAAGTTCGCGCCCAGATATATAGAGGCTATCGGAATAGGCATAGACTTTACGGCTAGGGACCTTCAAGACAAGTTAAAAGAACAGGCCCTTCCCTGGACCCTGGCCAAAGGCTTTAACGACAGCGCGCCTGTCAGTCCGTTTATCGCCGCCGAAAACTTTCCGGATTTTAACAATATTTCCTTCTCGCTCACCAAAAACGGAGAAACGGTACAAAAAGGCAACAGCTCGGACATGCTATTCCCTTTTGAAAAAATCATATCCTACATTTCACAGTTTATCACTCTGAAAAAAGGCGATCTGATCTTTACCGGAACCCCGGAAGGCGTTGGTCCTATAGCTATTGGAGACAAACTGGAAGCCTTTCTGGAAGGACAATTATCGCTTGAAACTGAAATAAAGTAAGGCTGTAATAAAAAAAAACGTACCTTTGGCGATAAATCGTGATCAATAATTATGAGTTTAAAACCCGGTGATATAGCTCCGGACTTTACCGGAACCGATCAGAATGGAGCGTCGATACGTCTTTCCGATTTCAAAGGGAAAAAAGTAGTCCTTTATTTTTATCCCAAAGACGATACTCCCGGTTGCACCGCCCAGGCCTGCAACCTGCGCGACAATTACGATCAATTGCTAAAGGATGGATACATAGTACTTGGAGTCAGCAAGGACAATGAAAAGTCGCACAAGAAATTTATAGAAAAATACAACCTCCCCTTTAGCCTGATCGCCGATACCGATACCAAAATCAACGAAGCGTATGGCGTATGGGCGGAAAAATCCCTCTATGGGAAAACGTACTGGGGAACCAAGAGGACAACCTTTATCATCGACGAAGAGGGTAAAGTCGTCGAAGTCATTTCCAAAGTAGATACCAAAGATCACATTAGTCAGATTCTAAAATAAATCGCCGAATAAAAGAAGTATGCAAGCTGTCAACACACAAGCCGATATCGCGCAACTGGAAAAAATAGCCTCTCAGGTCAGAAGGGATATTGTACGTATGGTTCATTGCCGGGCGTCAGGCCATCCTGGCGGATCACTGGGATGCGCTGATTATTTTGTCGCCCTGTTTTTTCATGTATTAAAACATAACCCCGATTTTTCCATGGATGGAAAAAATGAAGACTTGTTCTTTCTCTCCAATGGCCATATTTCACCGGTTTGGTATAGTTGTCTCGCCCGTTCCGGTTATTTTCCCGTCGAAGAGCTTGGAACCTTCAGGGATATCAACAGCCGGGTACAGGGACATCCCGCTACGGAAGAGGGACTTCCCGGAATCCGTATAGCTTCAGGCTCGCTGGGACAAGGTCTGTCCGTAGCGTGCGGAGCGGCCCTGAGCAAAAAGCTGAATGGAGATGATCGTCACGTTTTCGCGCTTATGGGCGACGGAGAACAACAGGAAGGACAAGTCTGGGAAGCCGCCATGTACGCGGCGCACAACAAAGTGGACAATCTGATCGCCGCTATTGACTACAATGGTCAGCAAATCGACGGACCTGTAGACAAGATCGTCTCTCTGGGCGACCTAAGAGCCAAATACGAAGCCTTTGGCTGGGAAGTAATCAATCTTGAAAATGGGAACGACATGAAATCCGTCGTGGAAACACTTGAATACGCGAAAACATTGACCGGAAAAGGAAAACCTATCATGATCATCATGCGTACAGAAATGGGGTATGGAGTAGATTATATGATGGGCTCGCACAAATGGCATGGTGTAGCTCCCAACGACGCCGAATGCGCTCTGGCGCTGGATCAGCTACAAGAGACGCTGGGAGATTACTAATTAAAACTAGAGTATATTGAATAAAAAAAAGATAAATTTTCTCGCTCAAACGAATATTCTTAACCGTTTATTGACACTATCAGCGCGGATTTTATCCGTTTTTATTATTCAAAAAACATATGTACCGGCATGGAGAATGTATTTTCTCCTGCCGGTCTTTTTATTTTTGAAGGCGTATAGCGGAATGGCTCAGCAACCCGCGCCTCCCCCACCTCCAACTACACGGATTCTGTTTATTCTGGACGCTTCCGGCTCTATGTACGACGTCATGGATGGGAGAACGAGAATCACGGTCGCCAAAGAGATTTTGTCCAATCTGGTCGATTCGCTAAGAAACCAGCCTAAACTGGAAGTAGCTCTTCGCATATTTGGTCATCAATCGGACCGCAGGATGAACGATTGCAAGGATACGAAACTGGAAGTTCCGTTTAAGCCTGGGAACCATGACGAAATCATCCGCAAGATACGAGGTGTAGACCCCAAGGGAACGACGCTGATCGCTCATTCGATCCTTCAGGCAGCGGAAGACTTTCCCAAAGACCCCAACAGCCGAAATATCCTGATTCTCATCACCGACGGCATCGAAGCCTGTGGCGGAGATCCCTGCGCGATATCTGTAGCGCTTCAGAAAAAAAACATTTTCTTAAAGCCATTCATCATCGGTATCGGCTCCAACGCTACCTTCGACAAAGCCTTTTCCTGTATGGGTCAGTATTTTGACGCCAATGACAGTAAAACCTTTAAGCTGGTATTGGATAAAGTGATGAAGCAAACATTTTCCAAAACATCCGTAAAGGTCGAACTGCTCAATGAAAGCAACCAACCAAAGGAAACCAACGTCAACGTAACCTTTGTCAATAACGTCACCGGGCAGCCAGTATACGACTTTGTTCATTTTCTTGATGATAACGGAAAAACCGACGCTATAGAAATCGATCCGGTGCTAACCTATGACGTCATCGTAAACACCATTCCGCCGGTTGAACGTAAAGGTGTATATCTCGAAGGCGGCAAAGACAACATCATCCGGATCAAAAGTCCTCAAGGCGTACTTAATTTCAAAAGCGACTTCAAAGAATACAAGGAGCTGAAGATGATCGTACGGAGTAAAAACGGAACGACGCTCAACGTGCAGCGCGCGAACACCTTTGATCGCTACCTCACCGGCGCGTACGACATTGAAATACTGACATTGCCCCGAACCATCCTTAAAAACGTAGCCGTCCAGCAAAGCAAAACGACCACCATACAGATCGAAGCTCCGGGTGTACTGAGCATAGTGGACAATATTCCGGGATATGGCAGCATCTACAAGATCAATGACAACGGAGAACAGGAATGGATTTACAATTTGGAAAACGAAAACAGCAGAACCAGCATAGGTATGCAACCAGGCAATTACAAGCTGGTCTTCCGCTCCAAAAAAGCCCGTAGCAGCCGTTTTACCGATGTACGCGACTTTACGATCCGTTCAGGAGCCACCACAAATATCAAGCTCTTTTAAGAAGAAACGCTCCAACCCACCAAGGGTTTTAGAACGTCGTCAAACAACCCTTGGTGGGTTTTACACCTTTTTACTTGCAACTTTTACATACGATAACCATCTTTGTACAAGCCTGATGTACTACATACAGGCTCCGACGGGTTTCAGATTTCTTTTTTGAGCATTTGTCAGCGCCCGATCCGGTATTGTTAGACAAAACACATTCATGAGCGATTTATGTAATATTTCCCATTAGTAAGTATTCCGGAGTAGAAAGCCTACCGGGCCTATATCGATACCCGCTACCAAAAGGACTATCGCGTCAGCCAGCAGGACCTCGCCTGGCTCGCTCGCCGGGTAAATGCTATGCGATCTGGTCAAGGTGATTTGTGAAGTGAGGATGGGAAGGTAGGTTGGAGGGATGTGTGGAAAAGAAATATTGAATTGAGAAATTACAGAGAATACGCAATAGCATATTCAAGGATAATCTACTTGTAATTAAATAATTAATATAAAATACAGCTTTATAGTGTAGAGGCGTTTATGGCGCATATTTGAGAGCTTTACCTGCAGCTTTATGAGAAACATTCCTACAGTCGAAGAATATGAAGACGCAATTACAAATAGACTGTCTCCGAGACAAATTGAAATTCTGCAAACCATTTATCAGCGTCCTAATTCTGCAGCAACTGCGATAGAGTTGGCCGAAGACATGGGATACAAAAGCTTTCATGGCGCAAACAGGCAGGTTGGAGCAATCGGGCAAGCTATATACGAACACACTGGTGTAGAGCCTCCAGTTTACAAGAATAATAATGAGCGATTTGCCTATTTCTATCTTGTTGGCGACTACAACGGGCCTGGTTGGAAACTTTGGGACGAACTAAAAGGGGCACTTGAAAATCTTAACCTCGTCGGAGAAAAGGTGGCTAGAGCAGACTATACTTACAGACTTCCAACCGAAGTGCTGCCGTTTGAGGAAAGCAAACTTTACGAGGAAGGTAAAGTGACAGAAGTGTTTGTAAATCGCTATGAGAGAAACCAGAAAGCCAGAACAGAATGCATCAAACATTACGGTGCAGTTTGTCAGGGTTGCGGTTTGGACTTTGGCAGCTTTTATGGAACGATTGCACAAGGTTTTATTCATGTACATCACATCATTCCCTTAGCTGAAATTGGTAAGTCCTATTTAGTTGACCCAATCAAAGACCTTGTTCCTTTGTGTGCCAACTGTCATTTAGTAGTTCACTTGACAAAACCTATGTTGACAATAGAGGAACTCAAAAAGTTGACGAAGAAAAGCAGCAGATAACATGGGTTTTGCGTCATGTGGGCGAACGATCATAGGCTGGGCTGTTGTTCGCCGTTGTTGGTCTTATGACCAACAACCAATCAACTAAAAATAGAAAAACATTGAGAGTCATGACGTTCTTCCAACAGCAGGAGAAAAGGACAAATTGATCTACAGAATCCAGTTGGTCATAAGACCAACTGAGGCGGGAGAAATTGAATTATTTGAAGTTCCATCTATTGACACAGACCATGTTGTTACAGCTATACGAAAGAAAATAAAGTAAAACTACCGCCAACACGGGTTTTGCGTCAGGGGGGTGACGTGCAAACTTGGAGCTTTATGCTTCTATTCAAGTTCAGTGTAGGTTGACAGTTTTGTGCTCTGAACCCCGCCCGAATGCAAAGTCCGAAAACGTTATAGCACATTGTAAAGGACACCCTACTACTATTTAGTATGACAAAGCATGAGGAAAAATATCTATTTAATATGTTTCAGAAAAGCTATCAAGGTATGCCATTAGGGACTGCTTATTTTGATGATAAACCTGACGTTATTTTTACAACTTCCACCGGAAGCACCATCGGTATTGAATTGACAGAATGTATATACGATGAAACCTTAATGAAAATAAGCGAACACCAAATTAAGTTTAATAAAAAAGTCATTGAAAAGCTGAAAGATAAAATGCCTTTTAAATTCCATTTGGACATTGACCTTGATATTAAAAATCCTATTAGACAAAATATGATTGCCTCGACAATTGAGAGAGTAGTTGAGGTTTGCGTTAATGAATTTGGAAGCTTGAATCATGAATCCAAAGTTATAGAGCAACTAGATGTAGATTGGAATCAAGCACCTCTTCATATTCGACAGTATTTTCTTTCTCAAGGTTATCGAAAATTACCAAAAGGTATATCCAGGATTCGGATGAGCAGATATGATATTTTGGAAATATCAAGTCACCCAGAGTTTAAAGGTGGAGTCGTTCCAGATTTCACAGATGATAATTTAAGTTCAATTTTAAGTAAAAAAAACAAGGCACTAGTCAACTATAAAGCATGTGATCAACAATGGCTAGTTATTGGAGAAGGCGCTGATTTCTATAGCTGTGTAGACAAGGTTAGGATTGAAAAAGATATCGAAACAGAGTTTGACAAAATATTTATGTATAGAAGATGGGAATCAGAAGTAATTATCATCAAATAATAGCTTAGACCATAACTGCACATAAAAACTAAGGCTTTCGCCGTTGTTGGTCTTATGACCAACAACCAATCAACTAAAAATAGAAAAACATTGAGAGTCATGACGTTCTTCCAACAGCAGGAGAAAGGGACAAATTGATCTATAGAATCCAGTTGGTCATAAGACCAACTGAGGCGGGAAACGCCACCTTCGTGTAGCTGCAAAATGCCAGTTGCATTTTTATATACCATTTTTATGACCCGCATTCAACCACATTTGACTCCCCAAACAAACCATATCAACCATCCATCTAATACTTCGATTATAGAAAGTCCGGTTGTATTTTTCACCGTGACAATACTGGAATGGAAAAAACTACTAAAACCGGAAAAATACAAAAACATACTGACACAAAGCCTTGCATATCTGACAAAAGAAGGCAGAGTGAAGGTATACGCGTTTGTCATCATGGACAACCATATTCATTTGATATGGCAGGCATTGCCACTGAATACGTCCGAACAATTGCAACGAAGCTTTTTACGGTATACAGCCCAACAGATTAAATTTGACCTGCAAAAACATCATAGCAATGTTCTGGAACTGTTTTATGTTGGCGCTAAAGACCGAAGCTACCAGTTCTGGAAGCGAAATTCATTAAGCGTAGAACTGTATAATCGCGAGATAACATCCACGAAATCCTGTCAGGGCGAATTTATGTATCTTGCCTGAAGATTACAGATATTCCTCAGCACGATTGTACGAAACCGGACTGTCTGAATGGACATGGCTGAGCAATTTGTATGAATAGAGATGATAATTGTTGATCATAAGACCAACAATGACGAAAACTGAGGCGGAGCATGTAAAAAATTGTATCCTACTAAAAAAACAACTTCTTCAGGTCAAAAATCAAACAAGAGTAATTTTTACTCTCATCACAAAACAAGAGTAAAATTTTCATATTTTTACCCTTGTATCAAAAACAAGAGTACCAACCCACCAAGGGTTCTTTTACGTCGTCAAACAAACCCTTGGCGGGTTCCGGAGCAAAAAAAACGGCCGCAATGAGAAATAAAGACACATTACGACCGCTTTATATATATAAAGAATATTTTTCCTACCAGAAATGAGAAGGACATACAAGCTGTGTCCTCTTTCTGAGTCTGTATCCTACGACTACTTCATGAGAACCGCCACTCGCCACCCGAATATCGCTGGTGGTATAATCATAACTATAGCTTAACTCAAATGTACTATTGATGATGATACCCGCCATTACCGCGATCGCGTCTGTATTCCGATAGGATACGCCCGCCCAGACAAGGTCTCCGTACCGGATCTTCGCGTTCAGATCAAAAGATACCGGAGATGGCAATACCGACTTGATCATGACGGAAGGAATAAAGCTAAAGTCCGACCCCATGGGAATCTTATAACCCGCGGTAATAAAATAATGCTGCGCCAGTTTTCCCTTTGAAATCGCTTTTTCCTGTTGACTATACAAGCGCTGCGGCATAATCTGTATCAAAGAACCTCCCACGTAGAACTTGTCTGAATAGAGCCAGAAACCGGTATTTACATCCGCCAGCGAAGAGTTTTTATAGCTGGTAATCAAAGGATCGCCCGGATTGGTAGCGTATAGTTTATTGCCATCAAGAGAGTATTGCTGGATTCCTCCCATGATTCCCATCGACGCGAAAAGCGTATTGCTTACACGCAAGTGGTAGGCGTAAGCCAGGTTCAATACAGTCGTAGTCGTAGGACCAATAGCGTCATTGGTCACCACAGCTCCCAGACCATGATAACCTCTGCGCTTTTTTCTGGTCCGACTATTTAGTACAAAGTCCCTGCCTATGTTGGTATGCGCGCTCACAAACATCGTGCGGGGCGAGCCTTCAAAACCGGCCCATTGCTTCCTGTATCCCGCGCGCGTGTCGGTAAAGTCCTCGGTACCCGCTACCGCCGGATTAAGCAGAAAGGGGTTGACCATATACTGAGTATATTGTGGCCTTTGTTGCGCCATGGCGGCCGGCAGACACAAACCGGCAAACAGCATGAACAACGCTATTCTTTTTCCCAAGGCCATATGGCGACGACGCGGGCTGGTCATCAGGCCTATAAACTTGTTTTTTTCTGGCAATCTTCCCATTTGTGTCGCTTATTTAATAATCTGTACATATCCGGTAATGGATTCGGAATACACATTGCTATGCAAATCAATTACATAGAAATAGGTTCCATCCGGCAATAGCTGACCATGACGATTCGTTCCTCCCCAGCGTTCGGTATATCCATGTGATTCCCAGACAATATTTCCCCAACGATTATATATCTTCACCGTCGCGTTGGGGAATCCACCCATATTCTCGATTTCCCAGACATCATTCAGTCCATCGCCATTAGGAGTTACTACATTCGGAATTATCACTGGCTTTTCTACGATTATCGTAACTTCATCCGTCGAGAAACATCTTTCACCCGGATCAGACACCGTCAGAGTATAGGTAATAGTGTTTGTAGCCGTCAATACCGGATTGAGGATAGCCGGATCACTTAATCCGGTCGCCGGACTCCACAGATATACTCCATCGCCTTTCGCGTTCAACTGCACAAGATCGTTTTCCTTGACATACATATCCGGCCCCGCGTCCGCCAGCGGTCTTTTTACTACCTCGACTCTGACCTCGTCCGAATAAGCCTCTGGACAGACTCCATTATTAATCCCTACGGTAAACACACCGGACGCGGATACATTTAACTTGTCCGTATTCATCGCGACCGCCTGCCCCGCCTGGTACCACGTCAGCGATCCGTTGCCGCTATTGAAGGTAGTGGTCAGAATCAGAAGATCTCCCTCGCAAATGGTCGTATCGCTCTGATGAATAACCAGCGCGGGATGATCAGCATACCTCATTACGACCTTGTTGGATACGGCTGTAGGTTGTGTCGCGCATGGCAGACTGGATGTCAATACCACATATACTTCATCTCCATTCTCCAGGGTACTAGGGGTAAAAGACGGAGCGAGATGATGGCTGGTAGCGACCAACTGTCCATTTACAAACCACTCGTAGGTAGAGTTTCCACCGCCATTCGAAACCGGAGTAAACGTAACGGAAGTTCCGACGCACATACGCCCCGGATCATTCAATGAAACTTCCGGAGTTACGGCTGAGGTAACTTTTACCACTACATCGTTGGATAAGGCGGGGGAACCTGTTTTGCATAATAATGATGAAACAAGTTCTACCCGAACGACATCGTTGTGAGACAACGCGCCGCTGGTAAACTGAGAGCCGCTTACGCTCTGATCCACTCCGTTCACCATCCATCTGTATACTGGGCTACTTCCTTCATTCAATGGAGCAGCTATAAATGTGAGCGACGTTCCCGGACATCCTTCTCCCGGATCATTTATACTTACACTTACCGGTAAATTCGGTACAACCCGAACCTCCACACTATTCGAATTCAATGGACCACAACCCAGACCGTCATTGTCCAGACGTCTGAATAAAGTAGCCTCCATCAATGTGGCTGGGGCGTACGTCTGGTCATTGTTTATTCCGATCGCGTTCGTCCAGTTTACACCTCCATCAACAGAAGATTGCCATAGATAAGTATAAGCGCCGTCACCTCCGGCCGCTCCGGTTCCTGTGAGCGTGGCAGGCTGCTGACCCTCACAAATCTCCTGATCGCCACTAATCACACCAACCACCAAAGCGGGACGCGTAACAATACTTACCTCGGGGCTCACCGCCACATTACATGGCAATGGCAACGAGGAGTCCAAAACACGTTTACGAATCAGCATAGAAGTAGTCAACGGCTGATTAAATACCAAATTATCGTTCGTTTCGCCCGAAATCACCGTCCAGTTCAAGCCATTATCCACCGATTGCTCCCAGGTAGTAACAGCGCTGGAAGTAATACCAGTAGGCGGGGTCAGCATATCCAGAGCGAGCGGTATCGTATTATGACATATCTCCTGATCCCCGCCAATAGTTCCGGCGGAAATACCAGCATTAACCGTTATCTCCACTATATTCGTAGGTTGGGCCTCACACATGGCCGAGGCGTCCATACGTCTGTAATAAATTGTTGCAGTAAGCTCTGAAGATGGTGGATTATAACTGGCCGAAGTCGCTCCGGGTATGGAAGTCCAGCCTGTCAAACCATCCGTAGAATACTGCCATTGATAGGTATAAATTCCATCACCCCCGCCAGGCGCGGCAAGTTCACTTATCGGCGCGGGCAAAGCGTTGCCACTACAAACCGTCGCTTCTCCTGTAATGCTACCAGCCACCACCACCGGCCATACCGTAATCGTGACAGAGTTTGTGGCTACATTCGAACATACACCGGAAGAATCTATTCGACGATAACTTGTAGTCGCAGTCAACGCGCCAGGAGCGTAGCCTTCGGCCGTAGCACCGGAGATAGCCTCCCAAGTAGAACCAGCATCCACCGAACGCTCCCACTGGTAGAAATAAGTACCCGTGCCGCCAGTAGGAAGAGAAACACCTTCAAGAGGAGAAGGAACGGAGCCGGAACAAATCGTTTGGGCGTTCCCGATAGTTCCCGCCACGACAGGATCGGTGACCGTAATCGCCACCTCGTTCGTAGCCACGGAAGGGCAAACGCCGGAAGAGTCCAGACGACGATAACTTGTAGTAGCGATCAAAGCGCCAGGAGCGTAGTCTTCGGCCGTAGCACCCGAGATAGCCTCCCAGGTAGAACCAGCATCCTCTGAACGCTCCCACTGGTAGAAATAAGTACCCGTGCCGCCGATAGGAAGAGAAACCCCTTCAAGAGGGAAAGGAACGGAGCCGGAGCAAATCGTCGTATCGGAACCGATAGTTCCCGCCACGACAGGATCGGTGACCGTAATCACCACCTCGTTCGTAGCCACGGAAGGACAAACCCCGGAAGAGTCCAGACGACGATAACTTGTGGTAGCGCTCAAAGCACCAAGTGTATAATCCTCACCCGTAGCACCCGAGATGGCGCTCCAGCTAGAGCCGCCATCCTCTGAACGCTCCCACTGGTAGAAATAAGTACCCGTGCCGCCGGTAGGAAGAGAAACGCCTTCAAGAGGGGAAGGAACGGAGCCGGAGCAAATCGTCGTATCAGAACCGATAGTTCCAGCGCCCACAGGAAGCGATACGATCAATTCCAATGTATCCTCTATTGAGCAAGCGCCGCTTCCCGCGCTTCCATCTTCAATTCTTAGTATATATTGTCCCGCGTCGGACGCGGCGATCGTAGTAATATCATATTCCAACGTTCCGGAAACCGGAGTAGCTGACAATGATGTCGGTCCCTGAAGAGTGTCAAGCCCCGTCGCGTTTTTTTTCAACCATATATATGTATAGCCATTGAGCGGAGCGGCGTCCAGAGTATAAGCCGCGCTCAAAGTCAAATCAGTCCCGGCGCACAATATGGTATCCATATCAAAAGCCGGATTAATGTCCACTGAAACAGGCGGAGCGCAAGGACAACTTTCGTCATCGGATACAGTCAGTTGGAAACGCCCACAATTAAATCTTGACTTGTAGTTGAACTTTATATCGTATGTCGTCCCAAAGTTATTACTTGTCGGGTTGTTACCATAGTCGGTAGTCCGTCTCAAATCTATAATTTGCTCGTCAGGCACATTGTCGGTCACGGGCAGGCCTCCGCAGTTTTGCATTACCCCAACCTGATCTCCTCCGGCCAACCGAATCCAATAGCGCGTCCCCTCTGGCGATCCTGCCAGCGTAAAATTGGCGGGCAACGAATACGTTACTTCTATCGGCACATTCTGATTAGCGATCGTATAGCTCACTCCTACATTATCTTCCCGATATAATGTATTGGAAGGCCCCCCATTGTTACTATTTCTGGACGGATCATGAGTATATACCTGCAGCCGGGTCGTCTTATTTCCGATACTATGACCTTTTGCCATAAATTTCAATTCAGACAAGGTGATGTCTCTGTACACTACAATTTCCTGATGGTATTTATCCACATTATCGTAGTTATAGGTACAAGAAGGCTTGGCGCCCACCATCCCTTCGTAAATTCTCTTGTCTTCCACCCAGATCTGATAATCAGATCCTGACTTTGTAAGATTCGACACGTCGATACAGAAAGGGTTTTGTCCAGCCGGCGCGCTGAGTCTTGCTCCACCGGTCTCCGACGCGTACCAATCGAAGGCGGTATTGTCAAGCGCCGTCGAGCCAGTCGTATCAATAGTAAAGCAAGCCAGACCCGCGCACACATTCGCGGAAGCGAGTTCAGGAGCAATACCCAGGCAAGGATTACAAACCGGTGTCGTCGCGATCGCGGTTTTAACGATACCAGTCAAAGGAGACAATGAAAAGTCATCTAGCGCAAAATCGTTTCCTCCCCCATTACTTCCTCTCAAATCCTGAAGATATAGGGTAAACGTACCCGTAGAGGGCGCGGTCCAGATAGCGCTACGCTGATGCCATAAATTGTTTTTGGGCAAGTCAAAGTCTACTAGCAACGGATCTGTAGCCGAATTAGGCGTCCCCCCGGTGATCGACACGCCAATCCATCCTGTCGGCGTAGAGTTGTTCGGATTATTTTGATAATCGATATGCTGATTGGCCGCCCAGCCTGAAAACAAAAATTGATCGCCCGCGTCCGCCTCGAAAGTCCACGCGATGATCTTTTGCCCTACCGGACCTTTCGCGTCGGCCGAAAACATTCTGGTCCCACCTACCGGTGGAACAAGATTTAACCAGGCTCCGTTGCCCGCGTTCGTCTGATTGGATACTACATAGGAGTTATTCGCTCCGGCCGGCATACTTGTCACATAGGAGTAATATTGAGGAGAACCGGAAATAAAACCCACATTTCCAGACTCAAAATCCCCATTGTCCAAGACATTGCCAGCTACCAGAAAAGCATAACCCGTATATGTTTCCGCTACCGTCGACTTCACCCTCAAAGGATTATCAGTCCCCACTACCTGTCCCGCTTCATTTTCCCAACGATCAAACACCAGCCCACCTGTCAGCGTAGCCGTCAGTTCACTCAATGTATCGTCAATACACGCGCTCGCGGAGGCGGTAATCGACGAACAATCCGTTATGGGGCCAATCGAAATTTCGTCTGTCTGAGTAGAATAACCTCCAAACGCTATATTATCAAGGCCATAGTCATATCCTCTCGGTTCATTGGCGGGAGTAATCTGGCGAATCTCCAGAGTAGCCTGAGTCTCCGTAGAACCGGCAGTCCATGGAAACGCGTGGTTCATCCACTTACCCACCGCGTCCAGACCTCCATTGGCCCCGAAATCGGTACTGGCCGTCCCTTGCGAAACACCATTAATATATATTTCAAGGACCACATCTCGCCACGGCGCCGTGGGAGTCGCGTTGTAATCGGTCATATTATTCGACACTATATAAGAGACTGAAGCCAGATCGAAGGAAAACACATATTCTTTTCCCGGAGTTACCGATACGTTTTGTCCCCATATCAATGGTTTGGCCGTCGCGTTGTCCGTCCCGTTGATCAGCATAAACCGTCCTGGATTCCCTTTAGTCGTCGGTCTATTATTATTAAGCGACCAGTCGGTGTTGGACCATGCTCCGTTGTTAAGCGCGTCGGCCGTGATCGTATACACGCCATCGGAACCTGTCGGGTTGCTGGCATACGGCATCTGAGTCGACACCGCCTGATCCAAAGCGGAGTTTTCAAAATCTCCATTCAAAATAAGATTTCCGGTTACTACATCACCCGTCAGCGTAATAGTAGCGCTGCCAACTTCCGTCGCCATATAAGTAGTGGTATTACCCGTAGCCGGGCTCAAACTACCTCTGGCCGTTGTCCAGCTCAGATTATTCGATCCTGTACCCGATAAAACCCACTGATCTCCAATACACAAAGGACTAGTGGAAGGAGCGGAAACAATCGAGGCGAAAATCTGGCGTTCATGCAAAACAAGGCTCCGGGAAGCGTAACAGCTAGGATTGTCCAGGTTCGCCTGGCTTCTTACTTCCCTAACTTCCCAGGTGCCAGTCTGATTCGTAGCATATGTCATCTTGCCGGTCCCGCTCGCGGCCGGTACCAGTATTCCGTTGAGATACCACGCGAAATAGTTGGCAGGATCACCGGAACCGACAATAAGATTGGCGTTATCAGCCCCATTATGGACGATCGCGTGCTTATCCGTGTTAAACGACAACAGATCAAGGCTCGCGGGAGGCACACAGCAACCAGCCGTTTGTTTCATAGCCGCCGGTGTATTTACCGGCGCGCAGGTCACTGTAAAATCCCAGTCATATATGACCGAATAATTTGATCCGGATATATTAGCCGCTCCCAAGGCGATCGCCAGAGGGCCTACAGTTTGGGCGGGAGGCTGCTGCGCCGCGTATAATAATCCATCTACGGAAACGCCGCTGCCTCCTGTCGGATTCGTATTAATCGTAAGGGTGTGATTTCCAGCCGAGACGTTAAAATTGACCGGAACTTCAATCATATAGTAATTGCCGCTTATATGGGTAGCCGACAAGGTAGAAAAAGAATACACCGCTGATCCAGTCGATCCAGCCATTACTTGTATTTTGTACTGCCTGCCTGGCGTATTCAGTATTACCGGCACCTTGACGGAGTTGAGTCTGATTGATTCCGAAAGGGAGAAACTCATCCCGAATGTACCTGTTCCATTGGAAAAAGCAGGCGGAGTAGTCGGCTGATTGACGGCCTGATACCGAACTCTTTTTACATAAGTATAAGAGATTCCCGCGGCCGGATCCGCCAAATCAGCCTCCCGTACCCTGAAAGGAGAATAAAACTCCGGCGTGGTCAAGGAGTCCAATCGTATCGATCCGGCCTTTATAATGTGTCCATTCGCGTCCAGGTCGGCGGCGGTATACGTCTCTCCATTATAGTTATACCAGGTATAACTGGCGTTGGGAGTAGGATGGTCAAATTCCCATTTGGCATAGGTATTTTCACACCAATCAGTTACCGTGATATCTTCCGGACCACATTGGGCATGAGCGCCGTAGTAGGCGACACCCAGCAACACGCCTAACAGCAAAAAAAACTTTCCGCTATACATAAGCCACTGTCTTTATTTTTTTATAATCAGAAATCAAGTATATGAAATAGTGTACTTCACAGTACACGGAATTCTTGCCAGCATATCATCAGACATAAGCACAAGCGCTACGACATGGCTCATGGCCCGATCATATTATTCTACCAAGTCGCGACCCATTTTGAGAGGGGAATAAAGGGGATAAGGGCCGCGAACTTTCAATCAATCATATAATTATTGCAATCAACTAGGTAGAAGTATAATTATTTTGATATAATACGACTATTAATATAAAATAGTTATAATTATGTAACCTCAACGTTATTATTCAGTAAAACCTGATTGGTATAAGAAAAATATTTTCCAAGATCACACATACGATATCAATACTTATTATTGTATAATAATCAACAACATACACATCGATTAACCAAAACACGCGCTTAGCGCGCTCACCACTTCGGTCGCAAAAGTTTTTTGCTACTTATTCACGATAATCATAGATTTGAAAAAACAACACCGAATCGATCAACCCGAATGATCACATACCCCACGTCACTCGAAACATAACCTAATACATTATTATATTTTCATGAAACGATTCTTTTCGATGGTTCTCCTGACTCTCTGGCTTTCCAGCGGCCTGTCCGCCAATCTTCCGGAGGGGTTTATAGAACAGGTAATCTTAGAAAACATTGACCCTGTAGGTCTGGCTATTACTCCGGACGGACGAGTATTGGTAGCCGAAAAAAACGGTATCATCCGGATTATTTACGACGGAGTCCTACAGCCCGATCCTTTTCTACAAGTCAACGCGGACAACTACAACGAACGAGGGCTACAAAACATCATACTGGATCCCGATTTCGAATTCAACAATTATCTGTACGTATTTTATACTACTCCCGCTGGGCACAACCGGGTTTCCCGATTTACCGCCAGTGGCAATTTCGCGTTGCCGGGTAGCGAAACAGTTCTTTTTGAAAGTGATCATATCAACAATGGCTCCATTCATAATGGGGGATCCATGGCGATCAAAGACGGTCAATTGTATATAGGAATTGGGGAAGTCGGATATCCCGACAACTCAAGCAACATGAACAATACCCTTGGTAAAGTATCGCGAATCAATCTGGATGGTTCCATTCCGGAAGACAATCCATATTATCATACATTAAATGGGAATAATCGAGCGATTTACGCGTACGGATTCCGTAATCCGTTTTCCATGGATATTCACCCTATTACCGGACAAATTATGGTCAACGATGTAGGAGGAGGAAAATACGAGGAAGTAAACCTGTTAAAGCCCGGCAAAAACTATGGATGGCCCGCTATTGAAGGATATCCGGAATCTTGGCAGACTGAGCCCGCTGACCATGAACCGCCTTTTTACGCGTATACGCATGACGATGGCAGGTGCGCGATTGTCGGAGCGGCTTTTTATCAACCGGATCTGCCAAGTTTTCCAGAACAATACTGGGGAAAATACTTCTTTGGTGAATATTGTAGTGGTGAAATGTTTTTCTTGAATCCGGAAGACGGTTCGGTACAAACCTTCGGAACAAACTTCAACAGACTTGTGGCTATCCGTGTCGCTGAGGATGGTCAAATATATTATTTGCAGCGGGCGGGAGTCGGCGACGGATCCATTGGGGACAATACTTCTACCAATCAAGGATCGCTGGTCCTTATAAGCTATAGTGGAAGCGGCGCTCCTTTTATATCGAGACAGCCTCGAAACCAGACCATCGTCGTAGGGGAAGACGCTGAATTTACTGTATATGGCGCTGGTAAAGCCCCATTGAGCTATGAGTGGAAAGTAAACGGCAATATTGTAGGCGGCGACTCAGCCCGTCTGGTAATATCCAATACGGATATGTCGATGAACAACGCGAGCGTCGTTGTCACTATTAGCAACGAAGTTGAAGCCGTATCCTCCCATCCGGCTGTTCTTACTGTTGTAAATAATACGCGGCCAGTACCGGTTATCGAACTTCCCACAGGCATGGATAAATACGCGGCCGGAAGCACTATTTATATGAAAGGCGGCGCTTCCGACGCGGAAGATGGCGAGCTAGGCAGCGATCGCCTGTCATGGCATATTGATTTTCACCATGATACTCATACACATCCGGCCATGCTTTCCACATCCGGCAAAGAGCTAACATACGAAATTCCAAGAATTGGTGAAACTTCCGATAACGTATGGTATAGAGTATATCTCAAAGCGACCGATAGTCATGGTTTTTCACAAACATCTTTTGTAAACGTATATCCTCAAAAGTCTCAATTTACCATCCAGACCATACCTCCCGGGTCTCCCGTAAAGCTGGAAGGAAAAGAAATAAACAAGGACACAACGGTAACAAGCGTAGTAGGAATTACCAGAGTATTGAACGCGGATAAGCACACGATCAAGGGTGACAATATCTATACCTTCGAAAACTGGGGGCCGGAATCTCGGATGCCGATATATCTATTCGACGTTATCGAAAAAGATACCACATATACCGCCCATTTCTCCGTTCGTCCACTTGGACAGGGCGATGGTCTGAATACCTATTATTACAACAACGAATATAAATTCCATAATCATTTGCCTGACATCGCTACCAAAGGCAATATAAATTTCAACTGGGGTCCCGATAGTCCTGAAGGAATGCCCGCGGATAAATTTTACGCCCGCTTCGATGGCTGGATACTTCCTGTATTCAGTGGGGATTATATATTCTACGCCGCCCATGATGATGGAGTCAGGCTATCGGTAAACTATGAGGAACTATTCGATGACTGGACCGATTATGCCGTAAGGGAACATTCCGGAACAATTTATCTGGAGGAAGACGTATTTTATCCCATCACTCTCGAATTCTATGAAAATGAAGGAGACGCCATCATAGAACTATACTGGAGCGCGACCTATCTTCCCAAAGAAATTATACCGGTCCGCCAATTATATTCCACGGAGATTGTAACTTCCATACCAGAGAACGGCGCCGAGACGCTTCATTTATATCCTAACCCATGTGAAACCCTGCTGCGTATCAAGTCTATCGAGAATGACTGGGATCATATTCTTATTAAGAACTACGCGGGTGTAACCGTAGCTGAATTCCCAGGCAGTGTGGTAAACATTCCTCTCAACGTTTCAAATCTCCATACTGGGTTTTATATCCTCGAAGCAAGAAACGCGCATACGACCTCGAGAAAGAAATTCTTTAAGAAATAAGTATTCCGCGAGGCCTTCCTGATTATCGGGGAAAGCCTCACGGATTTTACAGATCATTTATATTCATAAAGCTTTTCAGAAAAAACGTTCAAGTTTCATTAAAATTTATCATTTTTGCCGCTTTAATAGTTTGATTGAATCGAAATGAAGAAATTTCCTTATACAGAGAAAATAGATACCCGTTCGGGCTTTGGCGCCGGACTGCTGGAAGTAGGCAAATCCAATCCCAATGTTGTCGCCCTCTGCGCCGACCTTACCGGCTCTTTAAAAATGAACGCGTTTGAAAAAGAGTTTCCTGACAGGTTTTTTCAGGTAGGAATCGCCGAAGCCAATATGATGGGGCTCGCCGCCGGAATGACTATTGGCGGTAAAATACCATATACCGGTACATTCGCCAACTTCTCCACCGGACGCGTCTTTGATCAGATTCGTCAATCGATCGCCTACTCTGGCAAAAACGTAAAAATATGCGCCTCCCACGCGGGACTTACACTCGGTGAGGACGGAGCGACTCATCAAATCCTGGAAGACATCGGCATGATGAAAATGCTGCCTCACATGGTCGTCATCAATCCATGCGATTACAATCAAACCAAGGCGGCGACCATCGCTATCGCCGAATATGTCGGTCCGGTATATTTACGTTTTGGCCGTCCTGCCATACCCAACTTTACACCGGCGGATCAGAAATTTGAGATCGGAAAAGCCATCCTGCTCAATGAAGGCGCGGACGTAACTATCATCGCCACCGGTCACCTTGTATGGGAAGCGATTAAAGCGGGTGAGATTCTGGAAGCAAAAGGCGTAAGCGCGGAAATCATCAATATCCATACAATAAAGCCACTTGACGAGGAAGCGGTATTGGCCTCAGCGTCCAAAACAAAATGTGTCGTAACAGCCGAAGAACACCAGATGTTGGGTGGACTTGGTGAGAGCGTAGCCGGTCTGCTCGCGCGAAAGCTTCCTCTGCCAATAGAAATGGTCGCGGTAAACGATTCATTCGGAGAAAGTGGAAAACCAGACTTGTTGATGAAAAAGTATGGCCTTACAGCCGACAATATTGTCGAGTCTGCCCTAAAAGCCATTCAGCGGAAAAAATAAATTCATCCAAAGTCCTTTAAAAAACCTTAAAGTTCATTGTTAATGAACTTTAAGGTTTTTTATTTAATAAAAATCGTTCAGCCATACTTATTCCTTTTCATGAATACTCGCCAACTATTCCTCAACCATTTAGCCCAAACGTCCGGCGCGCCGCTCATGCTCGAAATAGAAAAAGCGGAAGGCGTATTTATGTACGATAAACAAGGGCGCGAAATCATCGACTTGATTTCAGGGATCGGAGTAAGCAACGTAGGCCACCGACATCCCAACGTCATGAACGCTATACACGAACAATCCCAAAAATACCTTCACCTGATGGTATACGGAGAGTTTGTACAAGCTCCTCAGGTCCGACTGGCAGCCGCGTTATGCGAGACGCTCCCCGATCCTTTATCCTCGGTTTATTTTGTCAATTCAGGCAGCGAAGCGGTAGAAGGCGCGGTAAAACTTGCCAAACGTTATACCGGACGACAGGAAATCATTTCCTTTCGCCAAGCTTATCACGGATCTACCCAAGGCGCACTTTCTCTCAATGGCGATGAGTCTATTAAGCGTAATTTCAGACCTTTGATTCCTTGCGTCAAGCACCTCGAATACAACCATATTGAAGCTCTCAGCGAAATAACTAGCCGCACGGCCGCTGTAATCATAGAAACTATACAGGGCGAAGCTGGTGTCAGAATACCTCATCCGGATTATTTACCAACACTCGCCCGGATATGTCAAAAAAAGGGCGCGTTGCTTATTGTAGACGAAATTCAGACTGGCTTTGGGCGCACCGGTAAGTTCTGGGCTTTTGAACATTATCATATCATACCGGATATCGTTGTCAGCGCCAAAGGCATGGGGGGCGGTATGCCTATAGGAGCCTTTATCAGCTCCAAAGAGATTATGAGCGTACTCACCACCAATCCGATACTGGGACATATTACTACCTTTGGAGGACATCCGCTCAGTTGCGCCGCGTCGCTCGCGACACTTGAAACGATTCTGAATGAAAAGCTCATGGAAAAGGTTGAGTCTAAAGCCGCTTTATTCCGCGACCGGCTCCAACACCCCGCTATCCGGTCTATCCGCGACAAGGGGCTTATGATGGCTGTAGAGTTTGACTCTTTCGCGAAGCTCAAGCCAATCATAGATACGGCGATCAAATTGGGAGTCCTTACCGACTGGTTTCTATTCAATGACAATTCCATGCGCGTAGCTCCGCCTTTGATCATTAGTGAGGATGAAATCCATGAGGCCTGCGATAAATTACTGGAAGCGATTGAAAGAAATCAGTAAACATTAAGCGATAAAAACCATTTTTCTGCTATAGCCACCTATGCGAACAATTATTATACTATTGATAGCGGCAGGCATAGCGGGATGCCGAAAAACCCCATCCATTACGATTATGGAAAATTCCATGACCGAATCAGATGGCCGGTTTGAGGAAGCGGAAACGACGTTTTCCTTTAGCGAAGCGTCTGTCTCCGAGAAAAAAGGACGAAGCGACGAAGTCTACGAAGTGCTCCGGATAGCGAAAGCCGCGGGCGTACTTACAGACAATATGGCGGATTCCCTGTCCAGATTAAACGATAAAAATCTGCTCGAAAGCAATTTCGACATCGTACGGCATAGTCCGAAAGCCTTTATGTTCAATACCGACACCTTTTCCGTCCCGTTTCCCCTTTATTACAATTATCTTATTGACAGCATTCTCCGAAGATCGATGCAGAGTAATTACATGATCCGCGTAAAAGAAACGACGGAAGACATGGCCAATTTAAAAAAAGCGAGTATTGAAATAATACTGGACTCACATCTTTATCATCAGGAAGTATACCTCGATTCATCATTAGGATCTCTTGACGAAAACTTTTACCAGATCGTCAATCAGACACTGAGCGCGCTCGGCCACCCATACCGGTACTACCTGATCCGAAAGATCATGGAATACACGCATAAAAACAACTATTACTACGGAACGGACAACAAAGAGTACGCGGTAATATGGCTTGATAAACCTACCGCGTTGGCCCTGCATCAATTTTCCAACGTGATCAACCTGAGTGTGGAAGACCATCGAAAGTCGCTCGACGGGGAGACCGTAAAAACCATGCTCTACACGCTGGATTCAGCTTCATTCTTCCCCCCCTATACAGATATCGCATACGAACATGATCAGTTGATAAAAAAAATCTTGTATGATGTTCGGGATATTTTTTTTCATTGCCTTCCTCTGAGGCGATGCTTTACTCCTTTTTCCTCACATTTCGAACAGAGTTACCAGCGCGTCGTCGATTCGCTCAGTTCCCTTTCCGGCGTAAAACTACAAACGCGTTTTCCCGTCGGATCACCTGTATCATTCACTCCGCACGAAACGGAAATATCGATTGAAATCAACAATACACCTTATACCTCCACGTTAACAAACGGATATGATCGCGTCAATATCGAGGGACTTTTGCAGCTTATCAACACGGCGTTAAATAAAGAACATATGGATGGCAACTTTTACCTGCTGAATAATAAAAGCGTAGACTACTGCTACATATTTATGACAGGCGAACAGGTTGACCTGGTCAATCGGCTCCTACAAAAATAATGCATAGCGCCTTGAAAAAACACCCGAATCTCAACCATATTGAAAAAGCCGTTCATTTTCTGGATTCTAAATATAGAATTCCCGGCACGCCATTTCGGTTTGGCCTCGATCCAATCCTCGGGATAATTCCCTTCGCCGGAGATATAGTCACCCTCATCATACAGGGCTTGCTGGCGGTTGAAATGCTCCGTTACGGAGCAAGTGGCAGAGTCGCCGCGCGCATGTTTATCAACATACTGATGGATACGTTATTAGGAGGAATTCCGATCATTGGAGCCATCGTCGATCTTTTGTTCAAAGCCAACACTCGCAATCTCAGGTTACTAAAAGAACACTACGAAGAAGACAAACACAAAGGTAGCGCCACCAAAGTCGTTTTACTGTTTATCGCGGCGATCGTCGGCCTCTTGCTGATAGCGACCATTGGGTTCATCCTCCTCATCCGATGGATATATGTTTTGATCGCCCACTGACCACGAGTATAATTTTTAAATAAGAAAAAAACATAACGATAAAAAAAGCCTCCCCTATAAAAAACAGGAGAGGCAAAAAATATTACAAATACAGGTGGGTATTTACTTTTAATACATTTTCATGTACATAAGGTAACCACTCCGAGGGTGTTTTTTTATCATAAAACACTTAATTTAATATTAAATTACTATATACAAACAACTTATCATTGCACTGTAATCAAAAATATATTACAGCCTATCCTTGTACAAGAGTATTTTTATCCAAAAAATATAATCAGAAACAGAATAAAGAATATCATCACCAGATACATGATCAGATCAGTAATAAAATAATCCTTATATTTTTTATAAAACTCTTTGATTTCTTTCAACATGCTTATATCTATATTTAAATATCTCTATCGCTCGAAAGGCTAAAAATAACAAAAATACCGGCGAGAAGCACCCCTTTATTTCTCATTACCTACATCTGTTCAATCCTCATCGTAAAAATCAACCATAGGAGAGGAACTAAAAAACCAGCCATTTTATTTCTATTGTATGCTTAACTTCAACCTCACCCGATTACTGGATTATCTTATCTTGAGTTTTGTCGCGGCCGCGGTCCTTTGCCTTGGACATCCGTTTACGGCGGCGACCATGATCATGCTATACGTCACCGTATACGCTTTTATCATCGACGGGGACCAAGCCTGACGAAGGTCCCGCGCGCGTTTATTTTCTATACCCACCTTGAATTTTCATCAAAGCCTGATTAACTTTCCCGTTGATCGCATCACTATTTTCAACGCCATGATTAATCTAAATTTTTTCGAACATTTTCCAGTCAGGGAATCATTTCCAAGAGCCTACACTGATTTTCTTGACTTCTACAGTCATGCCAATACATCCATCCCTGGCATGACGGACATTGAACAATTGACATTCCCCTTTCAGGCAGGCTGGCTTCTCTCCTATTTCAACCAAAACGCGGTGTCCATTGACTTAATGGACCTGAGTCTGGAAAACCTTCTGGAAATATTCCCCGACTGCTTCAAAAACATGGAGCATATACTTTCACATTATTCCTGATTCGTTTTTGAACCATTTGTAAATTGTTTGCTGTTACAGCTAAAGTAAAACGACTACTTCAACAGCTAAACAAGGACTTACTTAATGGGACTTTTCAATTTCGGCAACAACGGACTAGCCATTGATCTCGGTACCGCCAATACACTGATTATTCAAAACGATACGATCATTCTCAACGAACCCTCCATTATCGCGGTCGACAGCCTCACGGGCGATCTTGTCGCGTTTGGAAAAAAAGCGTTGCTCATGCATGAAAAAACGCATGAATATATCCGCACGATACGACCACTGAAAGATGGCGTCATTTCCAATTTTCACGCGTGCGAACAAATGCTCAGAGGCATGATCAAGACTGTCAATCAGGGTAAAAACTTTCTGATGAAAGGCATTGAGAAAATGGTTGTCTGTATTCCATTTAGCGCTACTGAAGTAGAAAAAAGAGCTGTACGCGACTCCGCCGAATATGCCGGAGCCAAGGAGCTGTTCATGATACATGAACCCATCGCCGCGGCTCTTGGCTTAGGGCTCAATGTCCGGGAAGCGGAAGGTTCCATGGTAATCGATATCGGAGGAGGCACCACTGAAATCGCGGTCATTTCCCTCGGAGGCGTCGTATGTAATCAATCCTTGAAAATGGCTGGCGACGCGCTCAACAACGAGCTTGTACACTTTATGCGTCGCGAGCACAACCTGACTATTGGAGAACGTACCGCCGAACGAATAAAAATTGAGGTGGGCGCCGCGTCGATCGATCTCGAAAATCCCCCTTCGGATATGGAAGTGGTCGGACGAGACATGCTCACAGGACTTCCCAAATCCATAAAAATCAGCTACGGCGAAATCGCCGAAGCGCTGGACAAATCCGTCTCCATGATCGAAGACGCTGTTGTAAAAACACTGGAAAACTGTCCGCCGGAGCTGGCGAGCGATATCTATGAACGAGGCATCTGTCTCACTGGAGGCGGCAGCGGCCTAAGAGGATTAGACAAGCGCATTGAAAAACGTACGAAACTCAGAGTGCAAACCACTGAAAACAATCTGACTTCCGTCATCAATGGAGCGGGCCTATCCCTCAAAACTTTACCCACGACGAAGCATATGCTGATTCGCTAAATACCTGCCATATATAATATAATTCACCAATCGCCCGGAACTTCCCGGGCTTTTTTTAGTCCCGGGATTATTTTAAGTGATTCCGCGAGCGGAATCGCCAACTCATCATAAATGGTTTTACAATATCCTCGCTATATACTTAGCCTCTCCGGTTTCATATTACTTAATAAAAACATATAACTAATTCTCCACAACAGGGATATAATACATTCTGAATACGCGGAATATGTTTCACACGCGTGATCGACAAACACATTCATGCTCTTTCAGGTTATAAAAAAAATCGAAAGACTATGAGAAACATATACAGAACCATCGCGGCGTTCGCGATTATCTTTATTTCGTTTAGCGCCGCTTCCCAAACCGTATTCGATTCCGAAAAATACAAAAGCGTCCTGTACAGGATCAACACGGGAAATCTTGCCAAAACGACCAACGACGGCACTGGAGTAAACTGGCTGAGAGACGACTACACGATACCCAGCGAATACTCCAATTATGAAGAAACAGGAAATAAAATATATACTACTACCGAACCCATTACTTTTGACGCGTCGGTGCCGGCGGACTATCCGGAAGATCTTTTTCATCAGGAACGTTCCATTTATGGCTGGGATATCAAAAGGATGGAATGGACCTTTCCCATCGAAGCCGGAACAAAGGTTACTGTCCGCGTATTTATGGCGGAAATTTTCCATCATACGGAAGATGACAGGCGTTTCAATATCGAACTGGAAGGCAAACTTGTAGAAGAGGGTATTGATCTTTTTAAAAATTATGGCCGTAATGTCGGCATCATGAAATCGTACAATACGGAAAGTGATGGAAGCATCGACCTCGCCTTTATCACTGTTAAAGGCCAACCTACCGTCGCGGCTATCGAAATACTGGAACGCAACGAAGTCACAGGGCTGTTAAGCTCCGGCGGCGGAGAAAGCCATATATCTCTGTATCCAAACCCTTTTATAAACAAATTCTCCGTACACAAGACAGCCGGATCAATAGAACAGCCTGCACTATATAATCTTCATGGCCAACTGATGGAAAACATCAATGTTGACGATCTTGGAGATCATTTCTCCATTGACGCGACCAATCTTGCAAAAGGAACTTACCTGCTAAAAACAGGCGCGTATAGCAAACTGGTACAAAAGCAATAATTTCATCCGGTTTTGAGAGCTTTTCCCCAATATTATTTTCCCCGAAAAGGGTTATCGGGGAAAAGCTCCCACTCCAGGTTGTATTAATCCAACTAGTAATTTCATGCGACACAACTACCTTATTAAAAGTATAATTTACACATGCTTCGTTATATCCTTCGCTTTGCCGGAGCTGAGCGCTCAAACCTGGACAATCGAATCCACTTCCGACGGAAGCAAACCTTCCGGTATCGATGAGACGAGCTATATTCTGCTCAACGACAAGATGTACCTTCTGGGAGGCCGCGGTAATCTTCCAATTGAAGAATATGATCCGGAAACAAGTAGCTGGAGGCAGAAAAGCGCCCGGTTGAATAACCTGAATCATTTTCAAGCCGTCGCCTACAACAATCTGATTTACATCGTATGCGCCTTTACGGGAGGTTATCCGGAAGAAACTCCTGTCAGTCAGATATACACATACGATCCGGTAAGCGATCAGGTAAATACAAGTCACGAAATTCCCGCCGATCGCCGCCGGGGATCCGCCGGAGCCGTCGCGTATAACGGCAAAATCTATATAGTGGGAGGTATTACCAACGGGCATACCAGCGGACATGTCGCCTGGTTTGATGAATATGACCCCACCACCGGAGGCTGGAAGACTATGCCGGACGCTCCTAGAGCCAGGGATCATTTCAACGCGACCATACATGGCGCAAAACTGTACGTAGTATCGGGCAGGCGATCGTCTTATCCCAATACATTCAACTTTACGGTACCGGAAGTCGATATTTACGACTTTACGACAGGCGCCTGGACGACCGGTCCAGCCAATATTCCTACTGAACGCGCGGGAAGCGCCGTAGTCACATACCACAACGAGGTGCTGGTGATAGGCGGAGAAAGCATGGCCCACCTGGAAGCGCATAAAGAGACGGAAGCGCTGAACACAAGCACACTGCAATGGAGAAAACTTCCCGATCTGGCAACAGCCCGGCACGGTACGCAAGCGGTGGTATACAACGATAAAGTATATATCGCTTCGGGAGTAAGCAATCGCGGAGGCAACCCCAAAGTCGATACGCAGGAAATCCTGAGCATGACGGTAACCGGAAACCTCTACAGGCATTCCAATTCAAACCTGGAGGTCTTTCCCAATCCTTGTGGAAGTCATATTACCATAGCGGGGCGCCATATGCCAGACCGCGCTTATATCCGGATTTATGACCTGAGCGGCAAGATCCATATTGAAAGTTCATTGAAAGGCGATCGGCTAAACTTTGGGGACACGCTTCCCAACGGTTTTTATATGGCCAGACTTTACGCCGAATCCGGAGAGATCATCGGAACTTTCAGTTTTACCAGGCGATAAGTATCCCATCATTCTCCACAAAAACACGTGTCAAACTGGCAACTCATATTTTCAATATTGATTGCCAGTTTTTCTTTTTTATCCCCGACAAGATAAATTAAAAGAGAATCGATCATTTAATATAAAAATAAATATTCCTTAACATTCATAAACATGGCAATATTGAATATTTTATAAACAAACTGAAAAACATATTTTTACAAAAGATATTTGTAATTAAAACAAACTAGCTGAAATGAAACCTCATACTATTCATTCAATCATCTTTGTCAGTCTCCTTTTTATAGGGAGCGTTCTTCCGTCAAAAGCTCAACAATTTAACGCCAGCTCACTGGATATCTCCGTTATCGGAAGTATTAGCAATCCGACATCGATTCAATTTGGCCCGGACAATAAACTATATATGGCCAATCAGGATGGTACCATCCGTATACTCGACATCGAACGTAAAGGTCCCAACTCATACAAAGTCAATAGCCAGGAACTTATTTCACTGGTACGCAACATACCCAATCACAATGACGATGGCTCGCCAGCTTCCAGTGTTACCAAAAGACAGGTGACCGGATTGTATATTACCGGTACCGCTCAGCAACCAATAATATATCTGGCCTCCAGCGACCCAAGAATGGGTGCCGGCGAACGAGGCGATGTAGATCTTTGTACCAATTCGGGCATTGTATCCAGACTATATAAGGAAGGAGGCGTCTGGAAAAAACTGGATCTGGTAAGAGGCCTGCCTCATTCGGAAGAAAACCACGCTCCCAACGGTATCGCCTTAGATACGGAAAACAACCAGCTTCTACTGGCGATCGGAGGCATGACCAACGCGGGAGGACCATCCAGAGGTTTTACCTATAGTACTGAATACGCTCTGGCCGCCTGCATCGTATCGATCGACCTTAACGCCATCAACGCCATGCCGGTCAAAGACGCCAACGGAGCGAATCCCTACGTATATGACATTCCTACTCTGGACGATCCTACCAGACCCAATAATCCCGACGGATCAGACATCAACGATCCATTTGGTGGAAACGATGGCCTTAATCAGGCTAAAATAGTGAAAGGCGGACCGGTTCAGGTATACGCCAGAGGATTTCGTAACAGTTACGATGTCGTCATTACCCGTAGCGGCAATGTATATACCATAGACAATGGAGCGAATCCGCAATGGGGCGGCATCCCGGCCAAAGACGCTAATGGAAAGGCGACCAATGAGTACCTGCCCGCTGAACCAGGCTCCACACCAAACTCCGGAGCCGAGGTTGTCAATAATCTGGATGGTCTTCACTTGATTGGCAATGTCAAGAGCTACCAGTCGGGTTCCTATTACGGCGGCCATCCTAATCCTATACGCGCCAATCCCGCCGGAGCGGGCCTCTTTACCCATAGCGGTCCCCTCGACGCCGGAGTACGGGTCTGGCGCACCGACAAAAACTCCCCGACATATCCCTTGCCTAGCGACTGGCCCCCAGTACCACTAGACATGGCTTTCCCGGAAGAAGGTACTTTTCTGCAACCAGGCAAAGACAACGCGGCTCTTATTACTTTCGAATCATCAACCAATGGTTTTTGCGAATATACCGCTTCCAGCTTCAACAACGCCATGAAGGGCGACTTGTTGACCTGCTCCTACGATGGCTATATCGACCGTGTGAGACTCAATGAGCAAGGAACTCAGACACTGAACAGCATTGGAGACAGCAGATTAAACAAAGATCAGAGTTTCGCGAGCGGTTTCGGGGGCAAAAAGCCTCTGGATATATGGGCGCAGGGAGACGACCAGATTTTCCCGGGAACCATCTGGGCCGCTTTATACACAGGTGAAATCATCGTATACGAGCCGGACGAAAGCGATATCGCCTGTACAGGAGCGAACGACGCCAACCTCGATGAAGACAATGACGGATATAGCAATATGGATGAAATTCTCAATGGCAGCAATCCTTGTTCGGGAGCCAGCAGGCCTGAAGACTTTGACCTGGATGGCTTGTCCGATCTGCTCGACGACGACGACGACAATGATGGTATCACGGACGAAAAAGATTATTTCGCCAGAGACGCGTCAAATGGTCTCGACACTCATATTCCACTGAATTATGAAATGTACAATTCTGATCCCGGAACCGGATTTTTCGGGCTGGGTTTTACCGGACTCATGAGCAATGGTAGAACGGACTATCTCGAACTATATAATACCGGCAACATGGTAGCGGGAGGCGCCGCCGGAGCGATCACGATCAATGAAACTCCGGAAGGCGACGCTTTCAATGATCTCAATGATCAGATGTACGCGTTCCAGTTTGGTATCAATGTCAATAAAAACACCAATCCTTTCATTATAAAAGTCCGTCTGAAAGGACCCTTTTTCGATGGGAAACAACCAGCCAACAACCAATCCATAGGAGCTTATATCGGAGTGGGCGATCAGGACAATTATCTGAAAGCCGCGCTTTCGGGCGATGGCGGACAGGCTGGAATTGAGGTCGCTTTTGAAAATGAAGGAATACAAACCTCGGAATGGCACAAACTGAGCGAAATACCTCAAAACGGGCTTTTACTGCATTTTCAGGTAAATCCAGGAACCGGCTCCGTAGCTATTTCATATGAATATGACGGTTATCCGATCTCTCCAGCCGGTAATCCTGTCGACCTGAAAGGGCCTTTGTTAAATACCCTTCAGGGGAACGACGCTCTGGCCGTAGGCATTATCGCCACTTCCAGAAACTCATCCCAGCCATTCAACGCTACATGGGATTATATCGACATCTCCGAAGAAGCTACATCGGGGATACTCGCGAGTACCCGAAAAAGCAGCAACCTTCGCTTTTATCCGAATCCGACAAGCGATCGTCTGTATATAGAAACAGCGGAGGCCGGAAACGCCCAAAAGATCGACATCATCGCTTCCACTGGTATCTTGCTTAAAAGCTACCACGCGGCCGACATCGCGGCCGGTACGGAACTCAATCTAAGCATGCGTGAGCTTCAGGATGGATTATACTTTATAAAAGTTACATATGCCGATAATAACCATGAAGAAATTATACAAATAATAAAACGCTGACATATTAAAACAATCCCTGCCCTCTTTATGGACAGGGGTTGTTTTTTATAAACACGCCTAATCTCGGACGTCCTCTTCCTGTCTCTCTCCTAGTCATCCCACAGCGAGTGAACCCACAAGTTAAACAATTAACAATTTTACAGCATTAAAAAGGTTTAGGCGCCTGAGTCTCGAGAGAATAAAAAGTCTCAAAAATAGTTGACCCTCTAACCACATTATAATCAAATCGGACCTCCCGGCTACCACCATTGGCCGCGAACGTATGCAGACTTACCTCCTGCCGGCCCTCGTTCAAAGGCACCCGGGTGTAATGGATCGAATTGGGCAAGGTAGACCAGTAACGTGTATCCGCCTTTTCCGATACGGCGTTCAATATCCCCAAAGCGGCGCCTAATTCAGCGTTTTGCTGTCGGACTTTTAGTTCCGCCGCTTTTTTCAGCGCGAAACGCAGCAAACTTGTAGTCAACTCTATATGCATACGATCCCGAAGCGACTTGATCGCGATCTGCTCCACATCCTCCGCCATCTCAAGTTCGTATTGTTTGCCGGCCGCTTTCACAGTACCTCGGGTAAATACAGGCTCCCGCCTGACATAAGTAGGAAACGCGATCCGGATCATCCGCATATCTTTCAGACCGGAAGATTGATACTGCTGGTCGTTCATCTGAAAAGTATACGCCATTCCCAGTTCATTATTGGTAAACACTACATGATTGGCGCCCGGAGCCCGATTGACCGCGAAATTAATACTCCACTCCGACTTAATCGGCCCCAGACCGGATTGCCATAGAAATATGACCTCCGCGTCCGCTTTCGCCGAAGGCTTATAGGTAAATCCAAACTCCTTTTCATACATGGCTACATCTCCGGCAAATCCCATCACATAGGCGGTACGAAGCAAATCCTTCTTAAGCTGCGCCGGCGGATCCATACCAAATAGCTCACTATAATCTTCCTTATAAATCTGATACGAGTTCCTATACGCTATAAACGCGTTGTTGATATCTCCGTTGACATCATAGATCAGTCCCATTAATAAATGAATAAACGCGTCCCGCTTGTACTTCCTGTCTGATTTATATTTGCTCTCCAGTTTATTCAGCTCAATATCCATTCGTTTGCATTCCACCAGCGCTTTTTCCCGTTCATTCATCCGAAGAAAATTCAGCGCTTTGTAGTAATGTATAAAAAGCAATTCAAAACTTTCCCCTTTATAGGCGACCATCGTAGGATTCGTGAGTAAGGCGACGCCTTCATTCAGATAGTTTTTTTGCAAGTCGTCCGCCAGACGATACGCTTCCTCAAAGAAAGTATTGCTTTCCGGATAGTTTCCCAGCATTGAAGCCACCATTCCTCTATTGAGCAAAACCAGCAGCTTATCCTTCCGATGCTTTTTTACATCTTTGGAAATATATTTATAGGCTTCCTCCATCCTTCCTGTCTGAAAGTATTCGTTAAACCTTATATTCCGCTGATAATAAGTGGCGCAAGAATACAGGAACAATGGAAAAATAAAGAGAATCGCTACTTTCCGCATACAACTTCTCGCAAAACAATAAATGGGCAAAAGAAGCTTATCCCAAGCGCCCCTTACCCATTCAGAACAACATTATGTAAATCAATTCTTGATGTATTTCTTAATCTTCTTGTCCCCGATCCAGACCAGTTCATTGGTCTCCATATCAGCCAATTCAAGATTGATCTGATAGAAAACCACCTTTCTGTTACCTTCCTGATCGACGATGGAATTGATATTTCCAAAAAGCATATAGTCGGCCCCAAGCTCCCTACCCCATCTTTTCTGCGTCTCCTGCGAAGCGAACTGCTGCTGGTCAGCTCTCTCCTCCCTGATTTTCTCACGGAATTCCGCGTTCTGCACTACCCGTACCGTAGCCGTATTGATAAGCTCCCTCTCCACATCCTTTATAAAAGTTTCCGCCTCGATGTGCTCATGACTCTTGTTGGTAATCATGCCGACGATCATTACCGGCTTCTTTCCCGTACGCTGAAAAAAGGATTCCCTCCAGGGGCGATTAATCATATCCTTACTCATTTCCTCCGCTACCAGTCTGGAATCCACATCGTTCCAACGACCACTAAGGTCAATCTGCTGCTGAGCGCTTACCCGGGTGACAGTTTTTTTTGTACAGGAAAACATAGCCGATACCAGAACCAGCCATGTTGTAACTCTTAAAAGTCCGATCATATTAATTAGATAAAACGTTATACGAATTTAAATAAAATTCAAAAATCCTGCCGAAACCGTCAGGACAATGTTTTTAGCCCCTCAATCGCCTTTTCAGGGCTTGGACTGGCAAATACGTAATTGCCCGCCACAAGCGCGTCCGCGCCCGCCTCCGCCAGTTGTTTTCCCGTCACATCGTTGACTCCTCCATCCACTTCAATAAGCGCGGATGAACCACTGGCCCCGATGAGCGCTTTTACATCCTTTACCTTCCGGATCGCTCCCGATATAAACTTCTGACCTCCAAAACCGGGATTAACGCTCATAACCAGAACAATATCCAGATCAGTGATTATATTTTCCAGTACGCTGACCGGGGTATGCGGGTTGATAGCTACACCCGCCTTGATTCCCAGGTCCTTAATTTCCTGTATTACACGATGCAAATGTACGCAAGCCTCCGCGTGTACCGTAATAATGGAAGCTCCCGCCTCCTTGAAGGCTTTCAGGTATTTTTCAGGCTGAACAATCATCAGATGCACATCCAGCGGCTTTCGAGCGACCTTATTAATCGCCGCGGTGACCGGTAAGCCAAACGAGATGTTAGGCACAAAGACACCATCCATGATATCCACATGAATCCAATCAGCCTGACTGTTGTTTAGCATCTCAACATCCCGCCTTAAATCCGCGAAGTCTGCTGAAAGTATAGAAGGGGCAATAATCATTAGAATATAATTTGGAACAAGATAACAATATAACCGCTCTAAAACATTTATATTTTGAGATCGGGACATGCTTTTTTTGAAAAAGAAAAAGCCCTACACAGGCAGGGCTTTCACTTACTTATAGCAATAAGCTGAACGCTTATTTTACTTTATCGACAATCGCCTTAAACGCCGCCGCGTCATTGGCCGCGAGATCAGCAAGAACTTTTCTGTTGACAGTGATCTCGGACTTGGACAACAATCCCATCAACTGGGAGTAGGACAATCCGTTTTCGCGAGCCGCCGCGTTAATTCTCTGAATCCAAAGGGCTCTGAATTCTCTCTTCTTTTGCTTTCTGTCTTTCGTGGCGTAAACCATCGCCTTGTCAACGGCGTTTTTCGCGACGGTCCAAACATTTTTTCTTCTACCGAAAAATCCTTTAGCGGATTTTAGGGTCTTTTTTCTTCTGGCTCTGGAAGCCACTGATGGTACTGATCTTGGCATTTTTTTGTGCTTTTTGGATTACGGCGTTCTCAATATTGAATCTTTAAGCCGGTCTCCTGGTGTAACAATTGGAACCTCTTCTAATTCGTTTTACCGATTAGAGTCTAAGCATCGCCTTCACATTGTTCATGTCGGCGTCGCTTACCAGGGTAGCGTGGGTAAGGCCTCTTTTACGCTTGGTTTCCTTCTTGGTAAGAATATGGCTTTTGAAAGCGTGCTTTCTCTTGATCTTACCGGTACCCGTAATTTTAAACCTTTTTTTCGCTCCTGATTTTACTTTTACTTTTGGCATTTTGGTTTATTATTTACTACTACTACTAATTATTTCTTGGGTGTGGCCACCTTTGGAGACAACATCAAAATCATACGTTTCCCTTCCAGCTTAGGCAAATCTTCCACTTTTGCCACTTCCTCGAGGGCCTGCGCGAACTTTAACAACAAAATCTCACCACGTTCCTTGAATACGATCGTACGTCCATGAAAATGCACATAAGCCTTTACTTTAAAGCCACTCTTAAGAAAGCTCATAGCGTGCTTTAGCTTAAATTCAAAATCATGCTCGTCCGTATTCGGACCAAAACGAATCTCCTTAAGAATTACTTTATGAGCTTTTGACTTCAGCTCTTTCTGCTTCTTTTTCTGATCGTATTTAAATTTGGAATAGTCTATGATCTTGACTACGGGAGGATCCGCGTTAGGAGCAATTTCCACCAGATCAAGACCTTCGCTCTGAGCTATTTCCAACGCTTCCCGCGTCGGTAATACTCTTGGTTCAACCCCATCCTGAACGAGACGTACCTTGGGTACACGAATCTTTTCGTTGATTCTATGCTCGTCTTCTTTCTTTCTAAATGGCGCCCTGCCCTGCTGTTGTTGTTTCAAAGTCCTCCTAAGTTTTCAAATATTTTAAAACAGATTGCAAATATGAGAATAATTTAACTTATAGTAAAAATATATAAAGTTAATTTTTGTTTATTTCCTTATTTACTTCGTTCTGGAACATCTCTTTGAAAGCGCCTACGGTCATACTACCCAAGTCGCCCTGACCATGCTTACGAATGGCGACCATGCCATCCGCCATCTCTTTTTCTCCGACAATAAGCATAAAAGGCACTTTTTTCACTTCCGCGTCGCGTATCTTTCTACCGATTTTTTCATCGCGATGATCGACATAACCAGTAATATCAAGCTCTTCCAGCGCGTTATACACTTCCTGAGCGTAACCGGCGAATTTTTCGGAAATAGGCAATACCGCGATCTGCTCGGGAGAAAGCCACAATGGGAAATTGCCCGCGCAATGCTCGATCAATACCGCGACAAAACGTTCGAGAGAGCCGAAGGGAGCCCGGTGAATCATTACGGGACGATGCTTCTGATTATCCGATCCGATGTATTCCAGACTAAACCGTTCCGGTAACTGATAATCCACCTGAATAGTTCCCAGTTGCCACTGCCTACCCAACGCGTCCTTGACCATAAAGTCCAGCTTGGGGCCATAAAAAGCCGCTTCGCCCAGCTCAGTGATCGTTGTAAGCCCCTTTTCCTTCGTCGCCTCAATAATATCCCTTTCCGCCTGATCCCATTGCGCGTCGGAGCCGATATACTTGTCTTTATTCTCCGGATCCCTCAATGAAATCTGAGCCGTATAATGTTCGAACCCCAGAGACCGGAACACATACAGCACCAGATCTATCACCTTTTTAAACTCTTCCTTTACCTGATCCGGACGGCAAAATATGTGGGCGTCGTCTTGCGTAAAACCTCTGACTCTCGTCAATCCATGCAATTCTCCACTTTGTTCATAGCGATACACCGTCCCAAACTCAGCCAGACGCAAAGGCAAGTCCTTATAAGAGCGTGGTTTCGTCTTATAAATCTCACAATGGTGCGGACAGTTCATCGGCTTCAGCAAAAACTCTTCGTCTTCATTTGGAGTATGGATGGGCTGAAACGAATCGGCTCCATATTTTTCATAATGGCCTGATGTAATATACAACTGTTTATGACCAATGTGAGGCGTAATCACCGGCGAATATCCCGAACGCGTCTGGGCTTTACGCAAAAAACCAACAAGACGCTCCCGGAGAGTAGCTCCTTTAGGCAACCATAGTGGAAGTCCCATGCCTACTTTTTCAGAAAACGCGAACAACTCCAATTCTTTTCCAAGTTTACGATGATCGCGTTTCTTCGCTTCTTCCAGCATATGCAGATATTCGGACAACTCTTTCTGCTTCGGAAAGGTGATAGCGTATATCCTTGTCAGTTGCTTTCTCTTCTCATCGCCGCGCCAGTACGCGCCGGCGACATTGAGCAACTTAACCGCTTTTATAAAACTGGTATCCGGGATATGAGGTCCCCGACACAAATCGACAAAATCGCCTTGTGAATAGAATGTAATCGACCCGTCCTGCAAATCCTTGATAAGGTCAAGTTTATATTCATCTCCTTTCGTCTCAAAATACGCGACGGCTTTCGCTTTTGAGACTTCCTCTCTCACAAAAGCGCTTTTTCGCCTGGCCAGTTCCAGCATCTTGTCTTCGATCACCTTAAACTCATCCTGCGAAAACACCTTCTCTCCAAAATCAACATCGTAGTAAAAGCCATTCTCTATAGCCGGCCCAATACCAAACTTGATTCCAGGATAGAGCGATTCCAAGGCTTCCGCCATAAGATGCGCGGAAGAATGCCAAAACGTCGATCTTCCTTCCGTATCGTTCCAGGTCAGAAGCTTGACCCTCGCGTCTTTGTCAATAGGTCTCGAAGCATCCCAGACCTCGTCGTCCACCTTCGCCGCCAGTACATTTCTGGCCAAACCCTCGCTGATGGAAAGCGCTACATCATAGCTGGTAACACCTTTTTCAAATTCTTTTATAGTGCCATCGGGCAACGTAATCCGGATCATGGTTCTCCTTGTTGCTTTTTATTTTTTTTCTTCTTTTTATTCTTATCCGAATCCTCGTCCGTATTGGAAACGGGAGTCTCCTGGCCGCCACGTACGGAGTCCGGGGAGCGGTTTTCTTGAACCGGAGTCTCCTGAACGGGATCAGGAACCTCCTTCACCGCGGGTTCAAGCACGGGCGCCGGCCTGGCGGAATCTTTCTTTGCCGGTTGTTTTACAGGCGACTTTTTTACCTCCGGAGGCGACGATACCGGAGCTTTAAGGGCTGGCGCGGAATCCTTAACAACAACCTCTAACGAGTCCGGCTCTTTTACTATGGGTCTCAAACGCTCGTACAACCGCTCGAGATCGCTCCTGACAGCCATGTCGGACGAATCCAGTCTCAAAACTTGTTCAAAGTAGAGTATAGCCTCCGCGTTCTCGCCATTCTTTTCCGCTATTTCGGCCAACAAGAGATTGACCCGCTTATTTCTACGCGCTCTGGTCACATAGCGTTTCAGATAACTCCTAGCCTTGTCTTCCTGGCCAACCGAAAAATAATACACCCCCAAGGTCTCCAACGCGGGCAAATACGCCGAATCGAGCGCGACCGCCGACTCATAAGCGACCATAGCCGCCCCTTGAAACCCCATACGCTCCAGCGACTTCCCATGATAAAAGAATAAAGCGGCCCGATCTTCCGCGGACCTGAGCCCTCGCACGATATATACTTGCGCCGAATCATCCTTACGCTGGTTGATATAGATCGCCGCCATCGAGGCGTATGAATTCGCGTACTCGGGTTTCCGTTCGATCGCCCCTCGCAACTTCGCTATTCCGGCGAGCGTATCACCATCACGAAAATTCTTCTCCGCGCCCAGGTATAGCGTCTCCGCGTTGTGAGGCGCCAGACGCGACGCTTTTATCGTATAATCGTCAGCCTGCCGAATATCGCCCAACATATAACTTAACTCGGCCAGCAATATATATAGATCCGGACTGGTATCACCTTGACCCGAAGCTTTTCGACCATATTCCAATGCCTCGGCGTAGTAACCCGCCTCTTTGAGCAAATACGCCTTATAATACAAATACCCGGCATTGTAACCATCATGATCAAGCGCCTTGTCCATATCGGCCAACGCCTCCCTATAGCTTTTATAATCCGCGTATATTCTGGCCCGCCGATAATATAAGGAAGCATTGTCGGGATCATCTTCGATCGCCTGATCCATGCTCACCAGCATGGATTCTTTATGCCTGATCGAATGAAACGCCTGATCAAGTACCGGTATATCCCCACGGTCTTGCTTTCCATCACAGGAAAACAAAAACACTCCCAAAAAGAGACTGAAACCGATACATATCCAAACCCATTTCATATAAACACCCAAATGTATATATTTTTTTGATTTTGTTACGAGAAATCAGAGTCTAAACTGTACGGAAAACTTTACTCCAAACCGACGGACTCCCGGATTGTCCAGATACGTTACTCTGTGAAAAAAATCTACCCGAAAAATTTTGAATATATTTTCTATACCATACCCAATTTCCACATAAGGTTTATTCCGTAAGGAAGAGAAATATATTGGCTGACTTCCGACAGCGTCCGGAACAACCGGTACTTTATTTTTATTTGACAAATCTCCATATACAAGGCCGGTCGAAACCAGCGAACGCCATTTTAGTTTCCGGATCAGCGGAATCCTGTTGAGAATAAATCCTTCAAAATAATGCCGATAACGGAGACTGACATACGCGTCGCTTACAAACTCGAAATAGTTCATCAGGTTAAAACCCGCCGTCGTATAAAACGGAGATTCGTTTCCAAGATGTACTTCCAGCAAAGGTAAAGGTACTCTTGAAAAAATCCGGCCCACATTCAGATCTACATAAGAACGCCCCAAAGCTCCCACCTTATAATTATCAGTCAGATAAAAGTCCAGTTTCTGGTATGAAAGATCACTGTTGAACACATTGCCGAGACCCAGGGTGTACCGAAGACGAAAAATAGGCCAGGATCGCGTGCCCAGACTAATTCGCTGATTGTCATTCCTCACGAATATCTCATCCCGGGCGTATCGGGCCTCAAGAATTACCTCGGAGGTATTTAGCCTCCCGAACCCTAAAGTATCCAATGGCTTACCATCGCTCGTGATGTTATATTCAAACAAAGGATCATATACTTTGTTTCTGATTATAATCTTTTGGGAAAAGTCCTTTGTAAACTGTCTTTTAAATCCGGCGTAAACAGAGCGATTATAAGTAGGTCCAATCAATTTTCCCCACCGCGTAAACGCCAGAAAAAGGTTGTTCCGGTCTTCCAGTTTCTCTTCCGGAATAGCGATCTGGTCAATATCATACTTATATCCGATCCAGCCCTCAGTCCATCGTTTTCTGGAAGCTATATAACTGACTTGTCCCCCGTACTTCAGTATATTGTCTCTTGTACCATAGGCCGCGAACCCACTCAAGACCCATTTGGAACTAAAGCTCCCGTTCGTTCTCGCCCCCAGGCGAAAGCGACTTCCCTCCACCTCGTTCCAGGCATAAGCGAACAGATAAGGTCCGATATCTATTTTTCCCCTTGTATAATAACCATTGACAGCTATGTCGACCACCTCGACAAAAGTCTTGACAGAAGGTACATTTTTTACGGAATCAATTAACTGATACATCATTCGCTCCTCAGAGGTAAGCGGTACCTTTCTCTTCTGATCCCAGTAAATATCCTCCTTTCCTCCCGCGTCTTCCGCCACGATAACCGGCTCTTCATAAAAAGAAGCCCCCTTAGGCCTGTTAAGAATAAAATCCGAATTATAGCTTTTATAATTCGCTTCCAGTCCCGCCCATTTTTCCGACAAACCCGTAAAACGAATATATACATCAGTAAACTCAGGCAGCCAGGGACCGGCTTCCGTAGGCACGAGGTCCTGTTGAATCTTTATGGCTCCGACATAGTTAAGATTGGCCTCCTTACCGATAGTAAGATCAACCCGTTTCAACGCGAATGAAGAGTCCTGAATCCATATTTCGCCGCCAAAAGCCAGATCCTGATCACGTTTTGGAATCACCCGAATGACATATACAGGCAATCCGTCATATTCCAGCGTATCCGCCAGACGGTAGTCGTAATAGCCCATAGCTCCCTGCGCGATCGGACTGATAAAATCTTTTTCAACGATCTGAACCCAATTCTGGTAAAAGTTGTAATTCTGCAGGGACGAGCCGATCAGTTGGGAAATAAGGCTGCCATCCTCTACAAATACACCCGATATCCGGGTCGCCTCTATATGTTCGGATATTTTATCGGGATTGGAACGTACATACACTCTGGACAAAGCCTCCGACGCGAAAAAAGGCAGCTTCGCCTTATCATCCCCCTGGCCGGATATACTATCCAGAATCGCCGCGATCTCCTTTCCCATTTTCCGGTTTTTCAAATTTTCCGGAATCCTGTCAAACCCCGCGATCAGTGTGCTGAACGACTCATATTCATAGGCGGTAAAAGTTCTTTTATCATTCTTATCCTTTTCACGGATCGCTCTTTTTACGATCCTGACTCCAGGGTCTTCCTTATTGGTCAGGACGATGGTTTCAAGCTGCTCGACTTCCGGATACAAGCGAAAATCCCTTATCTGAACTTCATTTTTCCGGACCGGATATTTGATAGTCTGATAGCCAAAAAACGACACGACAACCGAGTCCCTGGGCGCTTCGCTTACCAATTTGTAAAAACCGAACTCATCCGTAAAAGTACCATCCGGCGTTCCTTCATAATATACACTGACAAATGACAGAGGCTCTCCTGTCGCGGCGTCTGTAACCTTACCGCTCAAAACAGTCTGCGCGACTGATAACGATGAAGCGAATAACAGTAATGGAAAAAAGAATCGATAATAAAAAGTCATCCTTTGTATTCTTTAAGGAAGTTTAATCATTTTTTTGTTTCCTCGCTTCGATAATAATCGGATCTCCCAAAAACCGGGGCTGCTTATCAAGCAAATACAAATCAATGACCGCCTTGCATCGGGCCAGGTATTCTCTGTACAAAGCCAGCGAAGAATGCCCTTCCGGCACTCCGCCACTGGCCAGAGCGATCGCCTGAATATCATAAAATCTCGCTATAAACAACGCTCTGTAACAATGAAAACCTTGTGTTATAATCGTAAGACTATCCTGCCCGAATATCTTCTTACTACGAACCATGGAGTCAAATGTTCTGAATCCGGCATAATCCAGCGTAATTTTTTCAGCGGGTATATCCTGGGCGATCAGAGCCTTTTTCATATCCTGGGGTTCATTATAATACGAGTACGAATTATCGCCACTGGCGATAAAATGATCCGCCTTGTCCTGAGCGTACAGGCGGCCGGCGGCCTCCATTCTGTATTTAAAAAAAAGATTAGGCTTCCCATTTCTCGAATACTTACTTGTCCCGAGTACAAGAGCTACTTTATTTTTGGGAATCCTGGCGACTGAGTAGTATACAAAAGGCTTGGTACTCAATACCACCCAGAGATTGCATCCCACCACAAACACTATCCCAAAAACCGGAATCAGAAGCAATAGCCCGAAGAGACCGCGTTTCTTTTTAAAAAAACGTTTCACTTTACATTAACCGGATTAAATGAGGCTTAGTGTTCATCGCTTCAAAGACATTTTGCTCAAAGTTAACCAATTCAAAAGAAAATAGTTACTATCAGTGAAACCAGCCCGAATTAAAATAACTCGGGTTGATTATTCATATCGCCTCCGGGCGTTTTTTTCACATCCATCTCAATACTCGTTCCCGCTTCAAACGTCTCGGAAACCGGTACCGGTTTTATTCGAGCCACTTTATTGTTCGACAACCTGTTGCCAAGCGCTTTCCACCCCTTTACATCGATGAAGTCAGCCAAATTTATTTCCTCCGGTGGAGGTGTCAGATACTTGCCTTTCACATATTCCACAATAACCTTGGGATTGGAAGCGGTCGAAACAAAATCAAGTTTGGAACCCTTTTCCTCAGGTACAAATCCGAACTTCTTGCCTACTGTCGACGTCTCAATTTTAAAACGCTTCGCGAAGTGCAGCTTACTTTTGCCATCAAGGTATATGGCCGATACCGTCACATCCGGATCAAACTTCTCGATAAGCGCTATGTTTTCCGGTTCAAATCGATTGGTAAGCTCGCTGCCGGTGATTTCATAAGAACCGTCGTTATACATGACCAGAAGACGGTCTCCTGATTCAAACTCTCCCAGATACCTGCCGCGCTCCTCTGTATTGAGACGCCCAAAACGATCATCATACCATATTTTCAGACCAGCGAGAGTAGATACGCCGTCTTTCTTTTTTTCAATCTTTCGTATGGAATATTTGGTTAGAATATTTCCCTGCGAATTACGACCTTTAATGGCGATTTCAGAAAAATCGAAATCGAAAACTTTTACCCTCGCTTTGGCGGCGGGAGTAAGCGTAACCGAAATCGTTTCAGCTTCTCCATTCGCGTTGACCGTAAAATACACTACCTTCGACCCTTTGGATCCCTTAGTCAGATCGTATTCCCGGTCTCTGGTAACGGCCAGTACCTGAAAGCGCTTAATCATGGATACGCCTGTTTTTCCATCGACATAAACCATATTATACACCATTCGTTCGTCATTTTTCTTAAACACCGCCACGTGTATAATGTCCTTGCCCACAAAAACCTTTTCCCCGACCTTGGTCACCAGGACAACTCCGTCCTTCCTAAATACAATGATGTCGTCGATATCGGAACAATCACAGACATATTCCTCTTTTTTCAATCCGATTCCTATGAAGCCCTCACCACGGTTGACATACAGCTTTTCATTGGCCATAGCCACCACATTGGCTACAATAGTATCAAAAGCCTTTATTTCCGTTTTTCGCTCTTTGCCTTTTCCATATTTATCCAGCAGGTTTTTGAAATAGGCTATGGCGAATTCCGTCAGATGTTCCAGGTCATAGTTGGTCTGATCCAGATCTTCCTGAAGTTTCCGCATCAATTCGTCCGCTTTAAAAGCGTCGAATCTGGAAATACGCTTGATTTTAATCTCCGTAAGCCGAATGATATCCTCAGTAGTAATCTCTCTGTAAAAATCAGGCTTATAAGGTTCAAGTCCCTTATCAATGGTAGAAAGGACGTCTTCCCAGGTTTCGCATTCCTCAATATCCCGATAAATCCTGTTTTCAATAAATATTTTTTCCAGAGACGAAAACAGAAGTTTCTCCAGCAAAGCGTCCCTCTTGATTTCAAGTTCCCGCCTGAGCAGATCGACCGTCTTGTCGGTTGAAATCTTTAAAATCTCATTGACGCTCATAAAATGAGGCTTATCGTCGATGATAACGCAGGCGTTGGGTGAAATGGATACTTCACAATCGGTAAAAGCGTAGAGGGCGTCGACCGCGATATTGGTGTCCATGCCCGGATTGAGATGAATCTGAATCTCCACCTCCCGGGCCGTATTGTCGATCACCTTCTTTATCTTAATCTTTCCATTATCGTTGGCTTTGATAATAGAGTCGATGACGGAATTGGTCGTTGTCCCATAAGGAATATCACGAATTACAAGCGTTTTTTTATCGAACTCCTCTATTTTGGCGCGCACGCGAACCTTCCCGCCTTTTTGCCCTTCATTATAATTACTTATATCGACCATGCCTCCCGTAGGAAAATCCGGAAAAACCTCTACTTTTTTATTTTTAAGCAGATCGATAGAGGCGTTGATCAATTCAATAAAATTATGCGGAAGAATCTTGGTAGAAAGTCCGACCGCGATACCTTCCACTCCTTGGGCCAGCAACAGGGGAAACTTTACCGGCAAGGTTACCGGCTCATTTTTCCTCCCGTCGTAAGAAGCCTGCCAGACAGTCGTATCCGGATTAAACAACACATCCAAAGCGAATCTGGACAACCTGGCTTCAATATATCTTGGGGCGGCGGCGCTATCTCCGGTATTGATATCTCCCCAGTTTCCCTGCGTATCGATCAACAGGTCCTTTTGTCCCAAATTGACAATAGCGTCCCCGATCGAAGCGTCTCCGTGAGGGTGAAACTGCATGGTATGCCCAATGATATTGGCTACCTTATTATAGCGGCCATCATCCATTTCCCACATGGAATGCATGATACGCCGCTGAACAGGCTTAAGTCCATCTTCGATAGCCGGAACCGCCCGTTCCAGAATTACATACGAAGCGTACTCGAGAAACCAGTTTTCATACATGCCCGATACCGGCAATACGTCATGCAATCCTCCTTCGCCTCCATCCGGCATACTTACTTCGTCCTTATCTTCTGTCATTTACCTTTGTTTTTTGCACCAATTGATAACGAAATTACAAAAAATAGCGGCTCTCTGCGATTTTGTGGATAATTTAGGAGATTCAAAGGTTTGAAATAAATCCACCCATATACGTTTTAATAACTATCCGAACATAATCAGAAAGACGATCTACGAATGAAACAAAAACTTTTCAATCGCGCCATAATAACGCTAATTTTTTTAGCAAGCGCGTGTTCTCCTCAAGCCCGGCTCGACAACTTTGATCAAAAAAAATGGCAAGACGATAAGCAAGGATGCCTGGGGGGGCGCTCCGGGGAAGTAACCCAACTGCTACAGCAGAAAAAAAAGCTTTATGGAGTATCGGAACGCGCTATCGTCAAGCTACTCGGAAAACCGGATAAAATCGCTTTCTTTAAAAGAAATATCCGTAATCTGATCTATTATACCGAACCAGGAGGCCAATGCGAAGAAAACAGCGATAAGCGCGTGGGAAAAAAAGTAGTCGTAGAACTCAACGCGATAGGCAACGTAACATGGATCAATGAAGAAATTATTTAGTTTACTTATAGTTCTGACCGGGGTATGCGCCTACGCGCAATACCCTATTTCACTCGCTACCAGTTCTACGCGAAAAGATCTCAAAATCATATCTAACAGCTATGGCCCCATCATCGGGCTCCAACGTGGTAAGTATACCTTTTTAGAAATAGGCGCTGAATATCACTGGCGAAAAATACGACTTAAAAATCCGAAGATATACTCGGTCGGCGGCAATTTTGAATACAACTTTGGTCATAATCTGCTAGGCTATAAATTCGGATTCTGGACCAAACAAAACCGCGTAGACCTTACCTACGGCGCCAATATCATGTACCTGACAGACTTCAACAACAACAAGGTTGGCCTGTCTCCCACCCTGGGATTCAGACTTATCGGCTTTCACATCATTACAGGATACAATTTCACCTTGGGCGACGAAGCCCTGAAATACAACACCCTGCATATAGCGCTCCGCTATTTTATTCCCTCGGAAAACAAACTAAAGGTAAAAAAGAGTAAGAAAAAGAATAAAAAATAAACCCCGATTACGCGTAACCAACAACGTTTCCGCTGCCTGAAAAAATAGAACAACTCGTATCAGTTCCTATTCATCATTAGCGGTCATTATTGGATTCAAAACAAAAAAGCCCTGAATACAGGGCTTTAAGAGACAACTGGAGGTTCCGAGCGGATTCGAACCGCTGTAGAAGGTTTTGCAGACCTCTGCCTAGCCACTCGGCCACGGAACCCTGTTTTCTTTAAGAGACTGCAAACATAGTTATATTTACTATATGATTCAACTATTGCATAAAAGTTTTTTTCTGTAAAATCATTGACTTTTTATACCAAAATATAAAGTATCGGCCGTTTACTTCGATGAACATTATAATTTAAAAAAAACAGAAGGTCGCCTCAAATGAGGCGACCTTCTTATAATATACAAAGATTCCTTTAAGAATTATTCCTTATCAGAACTTTCTTCCGCGCTATCTCCGCTTTTCTTAGCGGGGGCTTTCTTTTTCGCTTCCGGCTTGGCGGAAGAAGCCTCTTCCATCTGCTCTTTCAATTGAGAAAGAACTTCAAGGTCTCCGAGTGTCGATTTCTCAACTTCAGCGTTCACTTTCTTTACAGAAGGAGACTTCGCGGCCGGTTTACTCGTTTTTTTAGAGGTTTTCGAACCATCTTCCACCTCACCGCTATGAATTCTGGCGTGTGAAAGAATGATCTTTTTCTCATCTTTAGAGAATTCCAACACTTGAAAATCCAGCGATTCTCCGACTTCCGCCAAAGTACCGTCTTCTTTCTGCAGATGTTTGGTGCTCGCGAATCCTTCGATACCATAAGGCAACTCCAATATGGCGCCTTTATCATTCTTAGAGATCACGGTGCATCTATGCTCGGAACCTGGAGTAAAGATATCTTCGAAAGTATTCCAGGGATTCTCTTCAATCTGTTTATGACCAAGAGCCAGTCTTCTGTTTTCCATATCAAGCTCAAGCACTACCACGTCGAGGGTATCTCCTACTTTTACAAATTCGGACGGATGCTTGATCTTTCTTGTCCAGGACAGATCAGATACGTGTACAAGGCCATCGATACCTTCTTCAAGTTCGATAAACAAGCCGAAGTTGGTAAGATTTCTAACGATACCGGAATGCTTCGTATCAACGGCGTACTTCTGAAGCACATCTTGTTTTGTCCATGGATCTTCAGTCAGTTGCTTAATGCCTAGAGACATTTTTCTCTCGTCTCTGTCAAGCGTAAGGACAACCGCTTCCAGCTCATCACCCACATTGATAAAATCCTGAGGATTTCTCAAATGCTGAGACCAGGACATTTCGGAAACGTGGATCAATCCTTCAACACCGGACTGAATTTCTAGGAAAGCGCCGTAATCGGCTACATTGACGATTTTTCCTTTTACTTTTGAACCAACTTCGATATCCGCCGGAAGTGAATCCCATGGATGCGGAGTAAGCTGCTTCATACCCAGGGAAATTCTCTTCTTCTCATCGTCGAAGTCAAGAACAACGATATTGACTTTTTGGTCAAGAGCGAGAAGCTCTTCGGGATGGTTGATTCTGCCCCATGAAATATCGGTGATATGCAATAGGCCATCAACGCCTCCAAGATCGATAAATACGCCAAAATTAGTCATATTTTTGATCACGCCTTCAAGTACCTGACCTTTTTCAAGGTTGTTCAGAATCTCCGCCTTTTGCTTCTCAATATCTTTCTCGATAAGGACTTTATGTGAAACAACTACGTTATCGTTCGCGTAATTGATCTTTACCACTTTCACTTCCATCTTCTTACCTACGAAAACGTCGAAATCTCTGATCGGCTTCACATCAATCTGAGAACCTGGAAGGAAAGCTTCGATACCGTAAACGTCGACAATAAGTCCGCCTTTGGTACGTCTTTTTACAAAACCTTCGATCACTTCGTCTCCGTCCAGGGCGCCCTGAATCAACTCCCAGGCTTTTACAATCTTCGCTTTTCTTCTGCTTAGAATTAATTGTCCCTGCGCGTCTTCCTGATCTTCGATATATACTTCTACTTCCTGACCGACTTTGAGTCCTTCGATATCTCTGAACTCGGAAAGAGGTACCAAACCATCGGATTTGAAGCCGATATTAAGTATAACGTCGCGATCAGTAATCCCGACGATTGTGCCGGTCACTACTTCTTTTTCAGTCACCTGAGTAAGCGTACCATCATACATTTGGGCCATTTCGGCTCTCTGGTCGCTCGTATAACCAGAACCGAAACTTCCTGTTTCAAGCGTTTCCCAATTAAAATCCTGAGAACCGGTTGTTTGCTTTGAATTTGCCATTAATTTAATAAAGACTCTGAATACAACAGTCTTATAGAGCCATACAGACTGAGGTTTTAGTTAAATAATACGTCGCTTGCATAAAAGGCGACGCCCTTTTACTCAAAAGGGAACACGAAGGTAATAAAATATCCCGGCATTATAAAAAATACCGGGATAAACTATTCGCCTTCTTAGTTTAAGAAATGTTTTTTGACTAAAAAAGTTTCCCTTTTCAAGAATCTTGGACAATTGGCTCATCCATTATTTGCTCTATAATTCCAGGTCACACCTGACATCTAAAGATCAAGCAATCTTCTTATCGAATGGAGATCATGCGTATATTCACGGGTATACACATTGCATATCCCCTTGGCGTCCAGCTTATCGATCCGCACTTCACCCGACGCGTGCATGATCCGGTTATTTTCGCATACGATACCGACATGGGTCACCCGCCCTTCGGGATTGTTAAAAAAGGCCACGTCTCCCGGCAGACAATCAGGAAAGTCTATTCTGGTCCCGCGTTCCGCCTGTTGATACGCGTCTCTGGGTAGAGAAAAGCCGCAGATCTTAAATACCTGCTGCACAAAACCGCTGCAATCAATCCCGAAAGGTGTACGACCTCCCCACAGGTAAGGAGCGGCGAAATAAAAACGGGCCACGGAATACAAAAAATCATAGTTTACGGATTCCCTCGGATAAAAAACCTCTCCCTGATATTTGAATGGTTCTTTTTCAATGATCATCACTCCATTGTTATATATAGGCAATACAGAACCATATACGATAGGGATCACCTTGTTCTGACCATGAACCAAGCCCACCAGGTCCTTGTTTGCCGGCCATCGCATGGAATCGGCTATTTCAAAATATTCTTTGGAAACCGGCTTATGCTGCTTTTCATCAATCCATCCCCTGTATTGGTCAAACGCGTTTTCAATCAGTACCCATTCCCGTTTCTCATCCATATCGATCACTGTATAATGTTCTCCAAACAAAAGCTGCGTGATCATTTCCCCCCGATGCGACGGATTGGCTCTGACAGGAACGATACTCTGATAACAGACGCCGTATTCCGGAGACGCGTGTTCTGTTTCAGGGATATCCGCCAGTTGAGTACTGTTGCTCTGATTCATAAAAAACGATTTATACTTTTAATCGTGACATTTCCCTTTTTACATCCTTTTCCTTAATAGTCTCCCGCTTGTCATATAGCTTTTTTCCTTTCGCGAGCGCTATCTCCATTTTCGCGAAACCGCGGTCGTTGGTAAACAGCCTGATTGGAATGATTGTCAAACCTTTGTCTTTCAAGCTTTCTTCCAACTTGCCTAGTTCCCTTTTTTTCAATAATAGCTTGCGTTCTCTCAATGGATCGTGATTGGCGTAGGTTCCTTGCTCATATGGCGATATGTGCATTCCCTTCACAAACAGCTCTCCGTTATTGAAATAGCAATACGCTTCCTGCAAGCTGGCCTTATTCTGGCGGATGGATTTAATTTCCGTCCCGGCAAGCGCTATTCCCGCGACATAGGTGTCCAGAAAATGAAACTCGAAAGACGCCTTTCGGTTCTTTATATTCACTGATTTTAAAAATTCACCTTTCTTGTTTGTCATAACCAACTCAGATTGTCATTCGCGGATCAGGGCTTACGTCTTGCCCCGCGAACTCTCCTTTCAAAAATTTATAGTGAGCCGCTATCGCGATCATCGCGGCGTTGTCCGTGCAATACTCGAAACGGGGAATATATACGTTCCATCCCGATTTTTCCGCTTCCTCCATAACCGCCTTCCGGAGACCACTGTTCGCGGAAACGCCTCCCGCGATCGCGATTTCGCTGATTCCGGTTTCCCTCGCGGCCCGACGCAGTTTCTTCATTAAGATTCCTATCAGTGTCTTTTGTATGGACGCGCATATGTCGGACATATTGTTCTCGACAAAATCAGGCTGATTTTTTGTCTTTTCTCTCAAAAAATACATAATCGCCGTCTTAATTCCGCTAAAGGAAAAATTGAGTTCCCGCATCTCGACCTCTGGAAAAGAATAAGCATCGGGATCACCCTCCTGAGCCAGCTTGTCAATCAGCGGACCACCCGGATAAGGTAAACCGAGCAATTTGGCCGATTTGTCAAAAGCTTCTCCCACCGCGTCGTCCAGCGTCTGCCCGATCACTTCCATAGTCAGGTGATCGGATACGCGCACAATTTGTGTATGGCCGCCACTGACGGTAAGACACAAAAAAGGAAAAGCGGGCTTCGGATCCTCTATAAAATGCGCCAGAATATGCGCCTGCATATGATTGACTTCGATCAAAGGCACACCCAGGCCCAGCGCGAACGATTTGGCGAAAGAGACTCCTACCAGCAAAGCGCCCAATAGTCCGGGACCTTTGGTAAAAGCCACCGCCTTTAATTCGCTTTTTTGTATATTCGCGTCTTCCAGAGCCCTGGCGACAACGGGAATTATATTCTGCTGATGCGCGCGCGAAGCGAGTTCGGGCACTATTCCGCCGTATTTTTCGTGTATATACTGGGTAGCGACTACGTTGGCAAGAATTTTGCCATCATAAATCACCGCCGCGGACGTTTCATCACAGGAAGACTCTATCGCCAGGATCGCTAACTTCATAATAATTTGTTGACAAAGGTAACAAATATACAATATAAAAAAGTCTTGAGGCGGCTTATCAAAGCGGTACTCCTGTTAATTATTTCGCTGATAGGGCTACTCGGCTCCATCGTGGCCGCTCTGCAATTCCCCTCTGTACAAACATACGTCGTCCAAAAGGCTACGGATTATGTGTCGGACTTGCTGCATTACCCTATTACGGTAGAAGCCGTGGCTATAAGCTGGTTTGACAAATTGCACCTTGAGGGAGTCAACGTCCTCGACCGGGACAAAAACCAAATGATCTACCTGGATCACGCCAGCGTCGACTTTAGTATCGGCTCTCTGAAAAATCCTGAATTGCTGATTGAAGAGGTAATACTGGAAAATGGACGCGTTAATCTCTTTAAATTCGCTTCAGACAGCAGTGTCAATATAACCGATTTCATAGCCTCCATACGGGAGCTTACCACCCCCAAAACACCAAGATCCGGCCCGGCGAGACCTTTCGCTATCGAACAGGTCATTTTAAAGAATATGTACTTCAGCTACTTTGACAAACGCAGGGATTTGATCACGACAGGTTTCGACCATAATCACTTTATATTTGAAGATATCAACGCGAGCGTTACAAATCTCAATGTCATAGCGGATACGTTCCGGATACAGATTGACCATCTAAACGCCATTGAAAAACAAACAGCCCTGCAGGTTCAAAATACATCCCTGCTTTTTACAGTCACCAAACACGCGATGCTTTTTGAGAATATTGAGGCGCGTATCGGCAATAGCTACCTGAACCGGGAACTTGTATTCCAATACGAAAACATCAACGACCTGTCGGACTTTAATGAAAAAATCGAGGTAAAGGCCCGGCTGGACAGCAGCAGAATATATACGAAAGACCTCGGCAACTTCGCTCCACAACTAAAACCCTATACGGATTACGCCTTTCTAAAAGGTAACTTTACAGGAAAGGTAATCAATTTTTCTGTAACGGATCTTGTTCTGGGTTTCGGAAAAAACAGCCTGATCAAAGGTAAAGCCTCTTTCAAAGGACTTCCGGAGCTGAATGAAACCTATATCGACTGCCGGTTTGTCAATTCAACCATTCTCTCAACCGACCTGAAACAATACGCGTCTCCCCAGAGCTATCCGCTTTTCTCCCGCCTCGGCTATATCAAGGGAACTGGCGAGTTTGTCGGATTCTCGTACGACTTTGTCGCGCATGGCGATTTCTCTACCGCGCTCGGCAAACTTGAGTCCGATATAAATTTTAAATTTTTGGACGATAAAGAGCATAGCGCCTCATACAAAGGCAATCTTAGAACAACCGATTTTCATGTTGGCAAATTTCTGGATATTCCGCGTCGTCTGGGACATATTGACATGAACGGAACGCTTGAAGGAAAAGGGCTGACACTTGGCGACGCGGAGTTGACATTGGACGCCACCATATCCAAACTCCGCTTTAACGACTATACGTACCGGGGAATCATTGTCGACGCTACGCTCAGTGACGAACTTTTCGATGGATTTATTTCCATAACGGACCCCAATCTTAAATTTTCAGCCAACGGCCTTATCAATTTAAAAAACAACGCCAATAAGTTCGACATCGCGGTCAACTTTGAGAAAGCGAATCTCAAACCATTGAATTTCGCGGATCGGGAAACCTACCTGATCTCAAGCTTCAAGCTGGATTTTACCGGATTAAAGCCCGACGAGATCGTCGGGCAAGCTTATTGCGCCAATACCTATCTGCTGTATGAAGGCAATAAGGAATTATTTATTGATACGCTTTTCGCCCAGAGTACCAAGGAAAATGGTATCAGAAACTTTTATCTCAACTCTGACCTGATTGGAATAAACGCTAGCGGCAACTTTGAATTTACTACGCTATATAGCGATCTGCTCAGGCTATACAAAGAATATGAGCTTAATATCCTGAATGACAAAAACACCCTTAACTCCTACTACGCGAGCAAGACGCCTTATAAGGATTCGGAAAAATACGGTCTGGATTTTACGATCAATATCAAAGATCTGAACAATATCTTCTCTATTTATCTACCCGGTTTATATCTCTCTGAAAACACGGCGATAAAAGGTGAGTTCATCAACGGATATACAACCATTTTCAACTGCTCGACTTATATCGACACCATCTATTATCGTGAGAATGAACTATACGGAGCAAGTTTGGAGCTTAATACGTCCAAATTGCGCGACAGCGCGAATGTACTCGCCATGGTTTACGCGAAATCTCCCGGACAGGCTCTAAAAAACTTTCCGCGAACCGAACAATTCGCGCTCGAAGGAATCTGGAATAATGACCAGTTGACCTTTACTACCGGGGTCCGCCAGACGGATAGCGACAACGCGATACATCTCAATGGCGTTCTTTCCCTGAAAGAGGACAGTAAGCAAATTGTCTCATTGCGCAACTCGTCGCTATCTCTTCTCAATAAGAAGTGGACTATAGGCGATCTCAATGAAATATATTTTACTCCACAGGGTGTTTTATTTGACGGATTTACAGTCCATAACTCCAACCAGTCGATCGAACTGAACGGCAACGTATCCGCGGACGCGAGTCAGGAAGCCACGCTCACTATTTCCCATTTTGACCTGACTTCATTGAATCCATTGATTGAAGGAGCCAATATCAGCGGGATCGTCAACGGCGACCTGCTTTTGAAAGATGTCATTAATAATCTGAATCTAAACGGAAACATAAGCATCGACACCTTCATGGTCGACAATTTTCTGATTGGAGATATAAGCGGGCTCGCTGGATGGAACAACAGGCATGATCGCCTGGATATTCAGGTCGACGTCCTCCGGGAAAATGAAAAAATCCTCTACCTGGACGGGTATGTAAAACAAGATAAGGAGAATAAGACGCAAAGGCTTAACCTTAACGCCTGGTTAAACAAGGCGAATCTGGAAATTTTAAACCCGATTATGGAAGGAGCCATAAGTCAGGTAAAAGGGGCGGCGACCGGAAACCTGCAAATACAAGGTACCACCAACGACCTTATTGTAAAAGGAAAAGCGGAAGTCAGCAATGGTTCTTTCAAAGTCGACTACCTGAACACCACTTATTACCTGGACGACTATATTCATCTGGATGAAAACCTGATCGGATTCAAGAAGCTCAGGCTCAAAGACGCGTATGGAGATATCGCCACGGTCGATGGAGGAATCTATCACGACAATTTTCGCAATTTTGTCCTGAATATCAAGGGACATATGGACAACTTTCATGTATTGAACACTACAGAGAAAGATAATGATCTTTTCTATGGTTCGGCGTTTGTAACCGGAGATATCGAACTGCTTGGCGCTTTCAGGGATTTTGAAATCAAAGCCAACGCGGTATCCAACAAAGGGACCAAAATATACATTCCCATACAAGAGTCCGCTTCCGTAGAGCAGCAAAGCTTCATTAAGTTCACTTCGCTGCGGACGGGCGGCGCCGATACGGGTGAAAGCGATCAAATAGACCTTTCCGGCATAAAAATGGACTTTAACTTTGAAGTGACTCCGGACGCGTACGCGGAGATCATCTTTGACAAAAGAGCGGGCGATATCATACGCGGCAACGGGACGGGCAATCTTAAACTGGAAATCGATACCCGCGGAGATTTCTTTCTATATGGTTCTTATTTTATCCAGAAGGGGGGCTACAATTTTACGCTGGCTAATCTGATCAACAAGGAATTCAGCATACAACCCAATAGTTCGATTACCTGGTATGGCGATCCGTACCAGGGGGTGCTGGACATAAAAGCGACCTATCACCAGTCGGCGTCCTTGCGTCCCCTTATCACCTCCATAGAGGATTCATCCAAGATCGACTCGGAAGGATCGCGCAGGACTCCCGTTGACGTACTCCTGGGACTTCATGGCAACCTACTGACTCCGGATATTGACCTGGGAATAAAAATAATGAATTATCCACTATCGCTCGAACAATATGTCACAGGTTTTGAATCTATGATCGCCCAAAATGAACAGGAGTTGAACAGGCAAGTATTTAGCTTGCTTATCCTGGGAGGTTTCGCGCCGCAGTATAGTTTTACCGGACTCGCCCCGGACCCGGCAAACAATCTTAGCGAATTACTCACCAACCAGCTCGGGAACTGGCTAAGCCAGGTGGATGAAAATCTTCAGATCGACCTGGATCTGAACGGGCTGGACCGGGACGCGTTAAACACGTTCAACCTCCGATTGTCCTATACCCTGCTGGATGGACGCTTACGGATCACACGTGATGGCCGGTTTAGCAATACGGAAACGCATTCTTCCAGCGGAACATCCGGTTCTTCCTCGGCCAACAATAATATTTCCAATATAGCGGGTGAATGGACTATCGAATATCTTATGTCGCCGGATGGAAAATTACGCTTAAAACTGTTCAATAAAAACACGCAAAACCAGATTGGAGGCATTACCAATACATCCGCCGGATTCAGTCTTCTGCACACCGCGAGCTTTAACAACCTCGAAGATCTATTCGGGAAAAAAAACCATATAGACAAACCAACACCCGCGCCCTTCTCTCCCGTCGATACAAGCAGAAGACAACCAGCGTCCATCGCGATACCTGTCAAAGATGAAAAACATTAGCGCGGGACTCCTTTTATTTTATTACCTGCTGACTGGCGATTGTCACGCGTCCGATTCGGCCCGCGTAATCAAGCAACGCCTGTATCCCTTGATAATTGGCGCCAATACCGCGTATGCCGGAGCGATGATATATATGTCTTCCGCCTGGTATAGCAACGCCAACCGCGTCTCTTTTCATTTCTATAATGATCTGCCGCAATGGAAACAAATGGATAAAATGGGCCACATGTGGACATCTTATACCGAAGCGGATATCATAGCGAGAGGTTTGTGTTGGGCCGGCCTGTCTCCCAAAAAAGCGCGTATATATGGTGGCGTGGCCGGATTCCTGTATCAGGCTCCTATCGAAGTGTTTGACGGATTTGAAAAATCATACGGCGCGTCTGTTTCCGATCTTGGCGCCAACGCTCTGGGATCGCTTCTATATATATCGCAGTATCTTGCCTGGGAGTCTCTTCGCGTAAAACTTAAATTTAGCTTTTACCCGACCAAGCTGGCCCGAATACGCCCGGAGGTACTTGGCGATGGCCTTCACGAGCAGATTCTGAAAGATTATAACGGGCAAACATACTGGTTTTCATTTAACACGCGTAGCTTTATCGGATGGGAAGCGATTCCCCGCTGGCTAAACGTCAGTATCGGCTATAGCGCGTACAATATGTTGTATGGACGTGACCATGAAAATACTCAGGCGGGCTTTCAGCCATACAGACAATACTTTCTGTCGCTGGATTTCGATTTTGACCATGTTCCAATTAAAAGCAAATTGCTTAAAACATTATTATATCCGCTGAATATTATACATGTTCCGCTTCCGGCGTTGGAGTTCAGCGATAATAAGTTTAAATTTCACCCTTTATATTTCTGATCATTATTCTATATGAATCCTGGTGATAAAGTCCGTTTCCTGCGAAGCTCCGGAGAAGGTTATATTCGCAAACTATATCCAGACCAAACAGCCGAAGTTGAAATTGAAGATGGTTTTGTTATTCCCGTCCTTCAATCCGAGATCGTCGTAATCGCTTCGGAAGAGCGGCAAATCTTCAACAAGCCTGAGACCGGTCCCGGCAGGCAAGATACACCGGCAAAAGCGATCACACCTTCCATACAAGGTATCTTCCTAGCGATTACCCCCTTTAACGACAATATTCACAAAATTGAACTGATTAATCTTTCCGGTTCCGAGCTGCTATATTCCGTGGCGGAAGAGCATGAAGACCATACCCTCACAGGGCTGGCTCACGCTTCGCTTTCTTCGGGTCAAAGCCATATCCTGGGCGAACGCGCGCTCAGCGAACTAAAAAACTGGCTTCCTCTTTTGGTCCAAATTTTGTTTTTCCGGAGAGATAGAAGTGTTTTCCTTCCACCACTGGTAAAGTCCATTACCTTTAGTCCCGCGAGCTTATTTAAAAACAAAAAGAAGCATCCCATTTCCGGCAAGGAAGCCTATATTTTGGAAATCAACCGTGTAGGGAAAATGATTCCTGTCGAAACTTCATCCAGCCTGAAACCGGAGGATTCCACGCCTGAAGAAAAACGTGTATATGAAACTCCACAGAGTATCGTCGACTTGCATATTGATAAAATCACATCCGGACATCAAAACATGAAGGCCGATGAAATTCTCTCATTTCAACTTAATTTGTTTGAAAAAAGCATGGAAAACGCCTTAGCGGCTAATCTAAAGGAAATCACCTTTATCCATGGCTCAGGAAGTGGTACATTAAAAAGTCATATTCATAAATCGCTGGGAAAAAATTCACAGGTCGAATTCTTTAAAGACGCCCAGAAAGAAAAATTCGGATATGGCGCGACTTTTGTTAAATTCAAATAGTCTAACATATCGGACTTTTTGCAAAGCCTGATATGTTAGACTACTAAGCATATGCTTTAATAATGATAAAAACGCGAGCTGTCTTATCGCTCTGATATATCATCAGGGAGGAAAGTCCGGGCAACACAGAGCGCCGTACTTCCTAACAGGAAGGGTTTCGGCTGGCTACGGCCGGAATACAGAAAGTGCCACAGAAAATATACCGCCCCGCTTGTCGGGGTAAGGGTGAAATGGTGGAGTAAGAGCCCACCGCTCCGATAGCGATATCGGAGGCAGGGTAAACCTTACGGGTTGAAAGACCAAATATACCCCGATCCCGCGAGGGCTGGAGCTGCTCGTTCCGGTATTCTTCTCCGGAAGGGTTATCGGGGAGGGTAGGTCGTTAGAGGTTATTGGCGACAATAATCCCAGATAAATGATAAGGCTCGACAGAACCCGGCTTACAGGCTCGCGTTTTTACTATTATAGTGATAATTACTTTATGTTAATTTTTATTTGCTTATGGCCAAAATCCTGATCATTGACGACGAAAAAAATATTCGCGCCACCCTCAAAGAAATTCTGGAATATGAAAAATATCAGGTGGACGAAGCGAAAGATGGAGAAGAAGGACTTGAAAAACTAACGAAAGAGGATTACAATCTGGTACTCTGCGATATCAAAATGCCCAAAATGGACGGTATCGAAGTACTGGACAAGATTCTTGCTATGGGCAAAGATCTTCAGGTCATCATGATATCCGCGCACGGAAGTATTGAAACCGCGGTTGAAGCTACTAAAAAAGGCGCGTTTGACTTTATTTCCAAACCACCGGATCTGAATCGACTGCTACTTACTGTCCGCAACGCGTTGGACAAATCTACTCTGGTAACAGAGACCAAAGTGCTTAAGAAGAAAATTTCGAAGACTTTTGAAATTCTGGGAGATTCATCCGCCATAACGGAGGTAAAGAAAACCATCGAGAAAGTCGCGCCCACGGAAGCCCGGGTATTTATTACCGGCCCCAACGGAACCGGGAAAGAACTGGTCGCAAGATGGCTGCACGAAAAAAGTAATCGGGCGTCTGGTCCATTTGTAGAAGTCAATTGCGCCGCGATCCCGTCCGAGCTCATCGAGAGCGAATTGTTTGGTCATGAAAAAGGCGCGTTTACTTCAGCGATTAAGCAACGCGTTGGTAAATTCGAACAGGCGAATGGAGGAACTTTATTTCTGGACGAAATTGGCGACATGAGCCTTTCAGCTCAGGCAAAAGTGTTACGGGCGCTACAGGAAAATAAAATAAGCCGGGTTGGAGGCGATAAGGATATCAAAGTAGATGTTCGGATCGTAGCGGCGACCAACAAAAACGTCCAGCAAATGATCCGGGAAAATACTTTCCGCGAAGACTTGTTCCATCGTATTGGGGTTATCCTTATTCATGTCCCCCCGCTAAAAGATCGCAAAGAGGACATTCCCACGCTCGTCAACCACTTTATTCATTTGATCGCCAGCGAATATGGGTCCCCTCCAAAAAACATTGATCCGGAAGCGATCCAATATCTACAAACATTGGACTGGCCTGGGAATATTCGTGAACTGAAAAATGTAGTGGAACGCCTGATCATTTTAAGTGAAAAGAACATTACTCTAAAGGACGCTCAGACCTACGCCTGAGTCCGATATGCCATGGATAAAGAGGACGCGGCGCCCCTGACGCTCTCTTTATCCATATGATTCTATCAGGATGATTTCTTTCCCCGGAACGAGTAATAAAAGCACACTTCCTTAAGCGCTTTCACGATAGCGACATTGACAGGATAGCGTTTCTCTGTAAGATTCGGATCTATCGCCATCAACGCGAAGTAGTAATTACGCATTATTGGGATGTTGTCGCCCGTCTCAATCATTTCCGCCGCTTTCTGTATAGCCAGCGGATTATTTTCTTTGATCAGCTTACATGTCGACAATTGAGGAGTACCGTATTTATTCAGATAAGCGCTAAAGCCAAATAATCGACAAATCAACCCGCGGTATTTATATTCGGAACAGAATCCCGCGTTCCGTTCACTTGTAAATGGTGTAAAAATATAGCAAATGGAGTTCTGATCCGCGTACTCCTCAATCGTATCCAATAACTCAAAAGCCTGATTGGTTTTATACAGATAGTACGCGTAAGGAAGAAACTCCAGCACGGAAGCCTCTATGTCCGGCTTCTTGCAACACTCTCCACAGCCTTTTAGACAACCCAATCCCGTCTTTTCTTTAAATTGTCCAATCTCCCTCTCTAACTGGGCGAACACTTTCTCTACGGCCCTTACCTTTGAATATACCGACATATGACGAAAAAATATACGTAAATATACTTAAAGAAATAATTCACCATCAATCCAAACGAAACTTTTTTCAATGAAAAGATATTGATAAACCCCGGACTGTTTATTAAATTCGATAAATGGTCAAACGTACATTCAGCCTGCTAGTCTTTTCATTGATATTCGCGAAAGCGTTCGGACAAAAAGATACGGAATTTTGGTTTTCAGCTCCATATATTAGTGAAAGTCACGGCAATCTCCCCATTATGCTGCAAATAGCGGCATACGACCAACCAGCGAACGTGGAAATATCCCTTCCCGCTCATCCGAACTTCCGGACAATATACCGCGTGGTGAATCCCTATAGCTTAATAACGATTGATCTCAGCCGATTCGCCAAGGAACTGATCAATTATCCATATAATACTATCGGCGACAAAGGCGTCTATATAAAGTCCAACTCCTATATAAGTGTTTCATATGACGTACTGGGATATTCGGAAGACGACAACCAAAATGTAAATTCCGATATTTTTGTATTAAAAGGACGTAACGCCCTTGGGAAAGATTTTTTCACACCATTCCAGACATCGAGGCCCAATGAAAGCTCCAGTCTGAGGGACGCTTACAGCGGATTTTCCATTGTCGCGACACAAAACAATACCATCGTCAATATTACACCCAGTCAGGACCTGTTTGGCTATCCCAAAGGTGTCCCATTTTCGGTTACATTGCAAAAAGGTCAAACCTACGCCTGTAGAGCCTTGAAAAGGAACGGACCGGATCATCCTTCCGGCACTCGCGTTAAATCCAACAATCCCATAGCTGTAACTATTTACGATGATTCCGTAGTCGAGCAAACTTCATTTGACTTGTTGGGCGATCAACTGGTCCCGGTCGACGTAGTCGGGACCCGATATATTATTCCCGCTATACCCGGAGCCTCCTTTCAGGAAACCTATATATTGGCCACAGAAGATCAAACAGAAATTACTATTGGCGACAACAACGCCTCTCCATTCATATTAAATAAAGGTGAGACCATAGCCTTTCCCCTAAGCGGAAACGGAACCTATGTACAAGGATCAAAACCTGTTTACGCCTGGCATGTAACCGCGATGAGCAATGAGACGACCGCCGCGTTGCTACCCGATGTCGAGTGCAGTGGCTCCCGATCCATAGTCTTTACCAGAACAAGTCCCGACACGCTCGGCATTGTCATTATTGCCAGAACAGGTTCGGAAAACAATTTTCTGGTAAATGGCCAGCCCGGTATCATCCGCGGCGAAGACTTTAAAGCGATTGAGGGTACTAATGATTTTAAGACATTGTACACGACTCCATCCTTATCCTCCATCCCCTTCAATAAAGTAAACCTGCTTACAAATACCAGCGCCTCGTTTCAGTTAGGCTTCATTACCAAAGACAATGAGTATACCTCACGTTTTGGTTATTATTCCTCATTCAGCGCTGTAAATCTTGGTCCTGACCTGTATGTATGTCCAGGGGAAACGGTTCAGCTCGGCGCAGGACCAGACAGTGATAGTTATATCTGGAACACGGGCGATCGTTCCCAGAGTATTACCACCGATTCCTCAGGAATATATATCGTTACAGTAACGACCGGAGACTGTTCCGCGACAGATAGTATCGAAGTAAAACTTCATTCCCTACCTCATTTTGACTTGGGAGACAATGTCACGGCATGCATGACTGAAGATATTGTTCTATCCGGGCCCGAAGGAAATTTTGATTATTACTGGACCCCGGAAAGCCGGGAAAGAAAAATTGAAGCCAGGACTTCTGGACGGTATACACTAAAAGTCATCGATAAAACGAGCGGATGCAGTCAGGAAGATGATATAGACGTACATTTCCACGCACTCCCTCAGCCTCAGATTTACTTTTCCGATACTGACGAAAATTTATGTTCCCGGGAATTTATTGAAATATCTACAGATAACTTTCCAGTAATACAATGGTCTACCGGCGATACCTCCCGGCATATATCGGTAGTAAGCAATAATACTTATAAGGTAACCGTATCCGATCACAACAACTGTCAGAATTCTATTACCAGAACACTCGATTGTTCTCCTTTTGTAAAGCTATATAATCTGATTACCCCCAATGGCGATGGTTCCAACGATTATTTTATTATCAACGGACACCATAATCAGAAATACACGCTGACCGTATACAATCGGTGGGGAGACAGGGTTTATCAGCAGGAATCCTATAACAACCAGTGGTCGCCAAATGACCTCGGCGATGGAGTATATTATTACAGCTTGCTGCACAGCGACAAAGACATCCTCTTAAAAGGCTGGTTTCTGATTAAACGCTGAGCGAATTTGTAAGACCTCCTTTTGCTAAATATCGAACCTGAATTTATTGATATCCTTTTAGCCCCAGGCTTTACTTAACCGATCCAGACTGTTTTAATATTGACAAACTCCCTGATTCCAACTTCAGAAAGTTCCCGTCCATATCCGGACATCTTAACTCCACCAAAAGGAAGTCTTGGATCGGACTTTACCATTCCATTAATAAAAACGCTTCCCGCTTCTATGCCCGAAGCCATTTCCTTGGCTTTAGACAAGTCTTTCGTCCAGATCGTCGCGCCAAGTCCATATGCCGTATCATTAGCGACGCGAATACAATCCTCTTCGTCTATCGCTTCAATCACCGGGAACACCGGCCCGAATACTTCCTCATCGTAAACAGGCATACCCTTTCTCGCGTTGGTGAGAATAATCGGCTTGATAAACGCGCCTTTATCGCTCATGGCGACCGTACCATATGCCAAAACCGCGCCTCTATCAATACTTTGGCTTACTTGCCGCAAGACGCCTTTAGCCAGATCCGCCCGCGCCATAGGCCCCAGATCCGTATTTTCCTTAAGAGGATCATCCACAATCAGCTTTCCTACCTCATCAGTGACATGACCCACAAATTCCTCCAACACATCCTGATGAATAATGAAACGCTTCGCCGCTATACAGCTCTGACCATTGTTTAAAAACCTGGACCTGACCGCGGTCACTGCCGCCATTTTCAAATCAGCGTCAGATAAAACTATAAAAGGATCGCTCCCTCCAAGCTCCATCACCGTTTTTTTAATGAGCTTTCCCGCCTGCGCCGCTACGGCGCTCCCCGCTCTTTCACTGCCGGTAAGCGTAATCGCTTTTACATCCGGATGTCCGATTACCATCTCGACGCTTTCAGAGGATATAAGCAATGCCTGAAACAAACCTAGGGGAGCTCCAGCCTTCCTAAAGACATCCGCGATCGCGAGCGAGCATCCCGACACGTTGGAAGCGTGCTTTAACAACACCACGTTTCCAGCCATAATAGCGGGAACCGCGAAGCGAAACACCTGCCAAAACGGAAAATTCCATGGCATAATAGCCAGCAAAGCCCCGAGTGGCTCGTAACAGATATAACTCTCGCCAGCGTCCGACTCTACCGGGTGTGGCTGAAGAAATTCAGCCCCTTTTTCAGCATAGTATCGGCAAACCCACGCGCACTTTTCAATTTCAGCGACCGATTCTTTTATAGGTTTCCCCATCTCCAACGAAATCAACCTACCTAGCTCTTCTTTCATGTTGAGCAAAACCGCGGAGCATTCCCCTAAAAGCGCCGCGCGCGCCGCGAAAGAAGTCTTTTTCCAATTCGTATAACAAGACATAGCCAGCTCTATACAGCCGGCAATCTGAGTAGAAGAATACTCCTCGTATTCCTTAATCAGGTGTCCATCGACCGGATTTATACTTTGTAAAGCCATAATCAACTAATGAAGTAAATAGAAACCTCATATTAAAAAGAATGTTCTTCTCTCTTTCCTGTAAATAAAAAAGGAGCCTAAAAGGCTCCTTCAATTAATACAATCCATATAATTATTCCTTGCACTCGGAAGCCGGAATAGCTTCAATACTGTCAAGATAAATAGTACCACTGAAATCAGGTCCTGCCGGATTGACAAATACGAGAAGCTCTACAATTTCCACCGCGTCGACCGCTTCCGCGTCAGGCCATGTCTGATTAAACCTACCGCTAAAGTTGTAGTAATAGTCTTTAAAATCACCGGAAGCTAGAGTTTTCACTATTGGCTTCGCGTTAGTCACTTTACCATCATAGTCCTTCACATCAATACGAACTTTGGGAGCGGTCTCACCTTCATACTTCATACGAACTTTCAGCGCTGGAGTAGCTGTAAAATCAATAGGATCAAACTGCTTTCCAAAAGTGTCAAAATCCTTACCGACGTTCTTACAGGTTACAATCAGAATTTCTTTTTCCCTGTCCCATTTTCTGGTCCAATTGTCCGTGCTGCTATCCCACCAGTTATAAATTTTAGCTTCGTCGGAAAAATCATCGATTATTTCACCAGCGACAGCGTGGGAAGCTTCCATCTTAGATGGAGAAGCCAGGTAGTTCTGAATATCACTTATATTACCATTACCGATAAACAGCGATAAAAATAGAGCGGAAAGGGTTCCTAGTTTTAACATATAAGTAATTTAAATTTGGTTAACTATAATTTTATTTTTTTACCTTATTGTAATCTTCAATACTTATCGCTTCAATTTCATCGATCGTTACAGAGCCTGTATAGGGTTTGCCTCCGGGATTGACAAAAAAGAGTACTTCAACAATCTGACTGGCGTCGACAATCTGCACATTCGGATAATTTTGATAAAATTTCTCTGTAAAGTCATAATAATAGTCGACAAAATCTGTACCAACTTTCAACACCTTCACATTCGGCTTGGAATTGGTAATAAATCCGGCTATATCCCTAAGATCAACCCGAAGGTTGTCAGGAGTATCTCCTTCCGATTTCGCCCTGACCTTAAGAACCGGAGTCTTGGTAAAGTCGACTTTGTCAAAACGGAATCCAAAGGACTCGAAAGCGGGTCCAACACCTTTCAAATCGATTTTCATTGTTCCCTTATCAGTAGTCACAAATCCCATCTTGGAATCATTGCTTCTCCACCAGGCGCGCGCGCTTTTTGAAGCTTCGGATATCAAGGCGGGAGCGGATTGTTCCTTGATTACCACCGGAGTATTAACTTCAGCGATGTTCTGAGAGTTTTCTACCGCTTTAGAAGCGCTCTTCTCGATCACTTCAGTGTTTGACGCGTCGCCATCGCGTTCAGATTTTTCCGATTCGCTATCCGCGGGAGCCTCTCGTTGAGTATCAGGTTTGGGTTGAGCCGCTTTACGATTCGCGTCCCTACGAGCTCTTCTCATCTCCTTGATCTCATCCGCCGATGGCATTTCATCAAGGGTAATCACCTGGATATCGTCAATATAAATTGTACCCGTCCAATTCATCTGGCCTGGGTTGACAAAAAAGAGAATTTCGATGATCGCCGCCGGATCTACAGGCTTCTTACCTTCCCAATGCGTCCATTTTCTATTATAATTAAAATAATACTCAACATATTCGTCACTTCTTTCAATTCGTTGGCTTGGACGATCAAGACTGGTGTCAAAACCATCCATATCCTTTAACGAAATACCAAGAGTAGGCACGGTAGCCCCTTCCGAACGAGCGGTTACTTTCAATACCGGACTATCCGTAAAGTCGAGAAGCTCATCCAGCTCCGTTCCCCAACACTCATACTTTAAACCACAATCCTTAAGCTGGACCCTGAGAGAGTCGCCCACTTTAGCGATTGAAAGCTTATTATTTGCAACCCACCATTTGTTGATAGGTTCCTTAAAAGAAAAAAGCATTCCTTTTTTATATTGATTGGCAGGAATACCTTTTTCAGCCGGCTCTTCCAACGCTATCTGATGATCATCCGTCAATTCCTGTGTCTGGAAATGCTTACATCCGAACGCTAAAAAAAGCAAGCAGGCAAAAAATATTGATCTATATCTAAGCATATTAAATAATCAGTAATAATTAATTATTTACTTGGGTCAAATGAACCCCCGTACGTTATTATAGGGTAATCAATCAAATACCCAGCCGCGCTACCAGCGGGATCACCTAGAACATTAAAGGTAATTTGCTTCACTCTATCCAACTCCCTTTTCTTATTGCCGGAGCCTCCATTTTCACGGCTTACGGAAGTACTAAAATCGGAATATTTCATAGAGAGGAGTCTCCAGCCTGTCCAGTTTATCTTAACCGCGTATTCCCAGACATCTTCCGTGGTCGGCTCAAAAGTTCCATTTTGATTGTCATCCTCAGAAATGCCAATGGCCATTCTCGTATTAGGATAGCGAGGATCTCCATAAATATAAGCGTTAAAATAAACAGAATCCGGATTATTGGACTCAAAGACAAAAAAACGGCGAAGGCCATCTGGAATAAAAGTCCGCGCGCCTCCAATAAAATATGTATTGTCATTATCCGCTCCAGATATGGACAGAGCCTGCTTTCCTTGAACAAAGCGGGATGTTTCCATCTTGAACACCATTGGATTGGCCGAATTGGTCAATGGGGCGGTTTCATTGAAAAACAAATAGTTGTTTCCCCAGCTATAGTAACTGAACGCGTTTTCAAACCCCAGGAACAATTCGGTTCCCTGAAACTTCTTGGTTGTCTTGATAGTAAAAGTATCTCTCTCTACTACAGATGAATTCATAAAACTGAGTTCCGCGACAACCTTCTCACCTTTCTGAAAAAACCTCAAATTAGAAGGCTCGTGATCACCTCCCCATTTCGTCACAGAAGGATCGATAACTTCAGAAAGTCCTTCCAAAGTTCTTATCGCCCCGGAAGACAATCCTTTAAGGTTAATATACCAACTGACTTTTTCAGAAAACTCTCCGATAAAAGCGATAGAATCCTTGGCAAAATCGACTTCGTCCAAGTCCGATTCAAAATACGCCACGGACAAATTGGGAGACGCTTCCTTATATTCTTTTCCTATAAAATGCTCGGGCTTCTTGCAACCAATCAGCGCGACGCCGATTAGTAACGCGCCGATAAAGCTCCGAGGCGTTATATTACTATACTTAATTCCCATAATTCAATAATATTAAAGACGTTAGAACACCATTGTATAACTCAAGAACGCCTGATTTATTTTATAGTTGTTGAATTTCGAGAAGTTGTCGTCGTAATTCACCCACAAGCCCTGAATGGACAGGAATGTATTTCTGCTGAACCTGTAACGCGCGCCGATGGCGAGTATGTCCTGCTTGGAGTCAATCTGGAACGCCTGATATCCGACGATCAGATTGGATACATCCCTGACGCTCAAAAACTCGTTACCATTCGCGGCCAGCCTCTTGTAACCAGCCATCAAGTCAAACTGTTTAATGATTTCCGCTGTAATACCCGCATCCAGAAGAAGACTGTTAAAATCAATCGCGTTGTCTACTCTGGTTACTTTTTCATACCGAAATCCTCCGGTTAATACGAGATTCTTCTCAAAGCCGACGATCTTATTCAAACTAAGCGAAGCGCCACCCTTTGCCCCCAGAAAGTTTCTTTTGTTATTATCCGTACTTGTACCTTCTCCAGATACTTCGGAAAGCACGTCAATAATCACATCCGCGCTATAAATCTTATCCTCACCACCAGCGGATATACCGGCTGTCAAGCCTTTTCTGTTAGGCGTGGCTATACCATAGGGAGTAATCGCGTTGTACTGAGGAAGATAAGCCATAAGCCCTGACTGTATAGTTAAGTTTCTTATCTGCTCATCTGTAAAGCGATCATACATAATCGGCAAACGAGCAAATTCTTCGTTATTACCAACAGTTGGGAACACGGAGGGCTCTCCAAAATCATAAATCCTTCTTGTCTGAGCGGACGGGCTGCTAAAAAACGCGCCTACATAACGATAAGAAGCGAAAACCTTTAAATCCAATGGCTTATATTTACCGGAAACACCCAGATCGTAAAAATAATCGTCATTGGCTACAGCCTCGTCGGTATTTACCACGTCGTATTTATATTGAGAACGTCCAACTTCTCCGTACAGAGCGGCCTCTACCGTCTCCGCGAATTCGTATGCCAAACGAAAATCTCCTGTCATTACTTCATTGTCAAAGTTTTTAATAATCGGAGACTGTACTGAATTAACTACATCGAAAAACTTAACATAATTGAAGCCCGCCTTTAAAAACTTGGACTGGACGACATTGACCTGTCCACCCACCAGCAAACGATCAGGAATATCCATAAAGTTTGTTCTTCTGGTTCTTGTAGCGAAAGCGTTGATTCCGATTTTTTCAATTCCCTTTTCAAACTTCAACGCTGTGCTGGTATTAAAACCCTGAAGCCTCCATTTGTTTCCGAAATTGAAGTTTTCATACTGCACGATACTACGACGAATAGCGAATATGTCCGCTTCGTAGTCATGATACATCTCGCTAAAGTTGTATAACGTATATGGAGTCATACCCAGATCAATATCTCCAATTTCGTATTTCACAACCTTGTTAAGAACTCCATCGAGTCTCAACTGACGAAACTGTAAATAACTACCATCACCATAAAATCCTCCAAACTCATTTTTAACCCTCAATATGGCGCTAGCTCTTAAATTCTCGCCAGGCTGAGCGTTTACTCCAAGATCAAATAACGTATATCCTCCGGTGCCCTTTCTGGCATTGGCAGTGTCAGGCCTGGAACCTAACGAATCCGGATCCAGCGCCAATCCTTTAAGGTTATCATTCGTAACAATAGCCCTTCCCAATCCATTAAAATATACTGTTTGGGCTTCAGCCATGTTTAGCATACTGATAGCCAGAATCGCGACAAATAAGAAATTCTTCCTCATTATTATAGTAATAATTTATTATTAAAAAAATATCTTTAATTCAACTGTGGTTTCAAAACCTTTAAACTTGTCAAGTACCTGATTTTTGTCTTTATAGTCAAACCATCTTTGTCTTACATAAAGACCGGCTCTGCCTCCCAGGTCATAATCGAATCCAACTCCATATCCGGTACCATGCTGGTCAACCGGTTTTCCGACGTTCTTATCCGCCGTAAAGGTTTCTGTCTCCTTATCAAAAAGAGCTGTTCGATCGTTGCCAACATTGCGCTCTATACCCAACATGCCAATCAGCGTCAGACGGGGATGAACCGCCAGAAAACCAAGAAACTCTTGATAAAATACGCGCATGAAAGCCTTGTCGGTAAATACGGGAATGGCGGCCAGGTGGTCTTGTACGGACGTATAGTTTGAAAAACTGGACAGTATAAGCTCCCTGTTAAACACATTGAATTTGTACTTCAGCCCCAGAGCCAAGGAGTTGTAGCCTTTTTTGTAATCGACAATGGAGTCCATGATCGGAATACTTTCAAAGCTTCTTCTAAATATATTAATAACGCGCCCATAAGGACCTACGCTATTTTGATAGTATCCAAATCTCGATCTCGTAAAAGCGTTCGCCTGATGCAGGAAGGTAACTGTATTGAACAGATTTTCATGCTCCTGTTGCATATCGGCGGCTAGAGAAAGCTTCAATTTTCCATACGAGTCTTCATGCTTCAGTCTCAATCCCCACCGGTTGTTGGCCATTTGAGAATTGGCAAGTTCGGTGACACCCGCGGCCAGCGTTGTAATATCATTGGTCTTACCCACATTGGCGATATCGTTTAGGGCATGCGGGTTCGCGGTATTCATCACCGCGCTATTGATATTCACTACGCTTTTGGAAATCGAGAAAAACTGAAACGCTAATGGTATTTTTGTAACGGACCTGTCAAAGTCAATTTGGAAATTAACGGCGTGTCCCCAGTTATAATTCATTCCATTCACATAGTACTTACCGGATTTTTCCAGTCCGACTTCCTTTTCTAGAAAAGTATTCAGGGAGTCATTATGACCGCCAAACTCTCTAATAAGTGAGTCCTGATAACGCCCGACGCCCAATTCTGTATAAATCTGTACCCCATCAAAATTAAACCGGCCATCGACTGTCGCTATTTGCTGACGAATCCTGAACATGGTCGTAAGCAGATAGTCACTATTGTCTCCACCTGGCGCCGTAGTCAGATTGGCGTGTACGGAATCGGCGTTATAGTATAGGTTCGACGCTTTAGAATTTGTGAACCCAAACTGATTAAAGTAGTTCACGCCAATAGCGTGCCTTCCTATATTTCTGGATATGTTACCAGCGACAACATTTTTTGGTGTTCTGGACAAATAAGTCTGAAAACCACCACTATTATCCGTTTTACCATAAATAGCGGTAAAATTCAATCCCAGAGGAAGTCCTATACCTTCAAGAACAAATCCTTGCGTACCGGTATTTCCCCAACGGGCGTCCCTAGAAATATTCTGATCCGCGTAAAATCTGTTGTAGTGACTCCATGGATTATTTTCAGGCTCCCACGGATATCTCTCGAACATATCGTCGCGATACTCATAATTCCAGTAAGTAAATGGACTTAAACGCTTCCAGATAACTCCACCACCCGCGGTCAGCTTAAAGCTTCCGAATTTTGTATTCGCCTTACCGGTAAACTCGAATATCCTGTATACCATCGCGCGACGCTGAGCACTGGAGCTTGGACCTTTTCCAAGTCCTTCAGTATTTTCATTAAACAATCCAAACATCTGGTTGTCAAACAAATACTCGACTTTAAACGCTGTCCTTGCCGTAGGAGTACCTTCAATTCTCAATAGGAATAATGGTTCCTGATATCCGGTAAAGGTGGTACCGCCGTCACGGATGTCCAACCCGTTTACAGTAATCAGATCCTGCTCCGGAGTAGTCCCGTATCTATAACCATTGGGCATATGCCTGAATTGATTATAGCTTCGGATATACCCGGAATATTTTAACTTCGACCAACGCTTGTAATTTGTTTTTTGTACTCCAAAAGTACCCACGGGTAAAGATGATCGCTGAATATCGGTATTTACCGGAGCATAAGCGGTGGATTTACTTGTCTGCAAGGAATCCGGATCGACTTTTTCGGCCAGTCCGAAACTAATTTTCCCTACCAGAAAAATCAGAACTGAAAGTCTGGTTATCTTTTTCAATTTTCAAAAATTTAATTTACTTAACTCTAATAAACAGAAAGTCAACTAAGTTTAAATAGCACTAATTTAGCCGCAATATTATAATTTTTTCCTAAAAAGTTTCTTATCGCGTCATAATTTTACTCTTCTCCATATATGCTTAAATAGGCCAATCGCCTATCTCCGGCCAGAAAGAAAGCGAAAATACCAGGACAAAAGAGTAAAAATAAAAAAATAGTGAATACTAGGATGAGTTTGAAGAATGTGTCCGCATTTTTAGAATAGTTTGGGTTATTACTTTGGGTTAATCCTTCAATATTACAACAAAATCTTTAGAAAGGAAAAAATATTTCAGTGTCAAAATACAAATTTAATAGAACGATATGATATCGGGTCTGGTGTAATAAAAATCATTAAATGTATAAAAGGAATAACTTCTCTGAAAAAGCGCCCAATCTCCTTTGTCTATTCTGGAAGAATTCGGATAATAGCCCAGGTAAAACTGAAATGAGTCAAAGTTTAGATTTTCATTACGAATCTTAATCCCGATCCCCAAGGCTGGATAAAAATTATTTTTGGTCATCAGCTTTCGTTCCGAATTTATCCAGGCCAGATCCGCGAAAGCTAATAGGGCGAAACGAAACCCTAGAAAGTTGTACGGCAAAAACCAATTGGTTTCCGTATTAAGAATAAGCTTACGACTACCTAGTAAATAAGCGGATGAAAACCCTCTCAAGCCTCGTTCGTTATTAATATCCACTGTATTGCCAAACAGCATATTATGACCATGGGCATATCGTATGCCGACAAACTGCCTGAATTTGTTTCGTCCGATAGTCACCAAAGGAGTAAACATCAGCGCGCGCGTATTTAAGACACCTTCTTCAACTATCCCCTGGTTAAAAAAGGCGCCCAAGCCCAAATTCACGTACATATACCCTATATCCCTGTTGTAATGGCTAAAGACCGAATTAACGCCCCAATATGGTCTTGTCGCTCGCCGGCTCCTGTGTAGGCCGCCTAAAATCGAAACCAGAATTCCATCCGGAATATCTTCCGTACGCCCGAATCGGAATACAAACCGGTCTTTGAAACTTACGCGCCTGTATAGCGTAGCGCTGCCCAGAAAAAAATCGGAGTCATCATAAGGAAATACGCGTGAACTGTCGGAATAGGTTTCCAAAGGCGGCGCTACTGTATGTATGGTCTTAAAATAACGCGTGGAAAAAATAAGACGCTCACCATTGTCAAACGCGCTGGATGAAATAAAGAATTTTATGGGAGCGCCGATCCAGTAGTCTTGCCGAAAATATGAAACGGTGTCTTTTTGATGTTCTTCCAGAATATCAATTCGGTTATCATAGGGAAACCTATACCAGGTATAATTTATCCCGCCTATCCATTTAAGCGTAGGCGTTACCAGATCCCGGTTAAGATGAATTCCGTACATGACCCGCGCGTTTTCCATATTCAGAAAAAGATTGGAAGCCGCGAAACTCCGCGCTATATTATTAATACGATGCGCGGCGTAATGATTGACCCCTCCGGAATAATTGTCCCCTATTCTGATATCGTAGAAAAGCATCTGTCCCATCCCGACGAAATTGACGTCCCTTACCACCGCGTCGTACCTGCCCCGGCGGGGATCCGCCGAAGCCCCCGCGCCTATACTGAATATATCCTGAGCAAGGACATACACATCCACACTATCGGTATCCTCGACTTCCTTTATCAGAATTCTGGCGTCGTAAATGTATTCATTGCTTCTTAATAAACGTTCCGATTCCGCGAACATGAACGGATTGACCCGATCGCCTTTTTTAAAGATGAGGGAGTTTCGGATAAGCCATTTCCGGCTTTTCACATGCAACAGGTTTCCTGTTTTCTGCAAGAGCGACTGGGGGGTTTTGGAAGAGTCTTTTATGGAATAGCCTAATGGCGCCAATACTCCGATGTCTACAGAACGGATAATCTTGTCCTCATAAAGCAAAAAAGGAGCTCGGCCGTCCGTCACCGTACTTTGTATGGAATCGGGACGGTAGTGGGGATCGTACAAAATTACATTCCGCAGCAAGCCGGAAAAAATGTTCTTTCGCCTGGAGTACTTATACAATTCTCTAAAGACAACATCATTCATCCCAAAAACGGTATCGCTTTGAATCAACAAAACTTCCTTAATACGCGATGTGGAATCAACAATATTGGTATATATGGAATCCGGGGTTATATGCAGATGTACCCGCTGAAAAACGGTATCTCGTAAAAAATAAACCCGTTCTGAACGAACTTTGACTGTATCATTGAGGATAAGGGTATCTACTTCCGATATCTTCACCGGATTTAGCGTGACAAGCGGACGCGTATCCTGACCCCAGGCCGGATTCAGGCTCCAGTAAAGCATAGCGAAGGCGCAGGCCAAGCGATGTATACGGCAAGGACATAAAAACATAGTGAACATTGAGAAGCCCGCTTTCGCGGAAAAGCGACAACGCGCACATACAATAATCAACGCGTTTAGCAATTGTTCACTACAAAAATCAGGATAAGACCATCGGACGAGCCTCCTGGAGCACGGAAACCGGTACAAGCGCCAGATAAGTAATTATAGAACGCGCTATCTAGCCATTCCAATCCTGGAACAGAAGGACATCCCCCTTCCGGTATAGAGCGCCTACTTTAAATAAGGACTACTCTATCCCGCAAACATAATTTTCCATATATTATCATAAAGAAGCCTCTAAATCTTATCCGGGCTTTCTATTTACCAACATTAAGTTTCTGAAAACTTAACGTTTTTTTCTATTTTCGCGGGCAAATACAGGAAAATGCATATCGAAAAACCTTCTTTACCAAAAGGCACCCGAGATTTCGGCCCATCGGTCATGGCCAAGAGAAAGTTTATTCTTAACACCATCGAATCGATATACCGGAAGTTTGGATTTCTTCCATTGGAAACTCCCGCCATGGAGAACCTCTCTGTGCTGACTGGCAAATATGGCGACGAAGGCGATCAGCTTATCTTTAAAATCCTTAATTCGGGCGACTTTCTCCAAAAAGCTTCTTCTGAAAATTTTCAAAACTCCAAGGCGCTCACTCCTGAAATAGCGGAAAAGGCTCTTCGTTATGATCTAACTGTACCATTTGCCAGATTTGTAGTCATGAACCGACATGAACTGCATTTTCCCTTTAAACGCTATCAGATTCAGCCGGTATGGAGAGCCGACAAGCCGCAGAAAGGGCGCTACCGTGAGTTTTATCAATGCGACGCCGACGTGGTGGGCACCGAATCTCTGATATGCGAAGCGGAAATCATCGCCATGATCAATGAAGGTTTCGAAAAACTCGGCATCAAGGGATATATTGTCAAAATAAACAATCGCAAAATTCTGTCGGGAATCGCTGAAACAGCGAACTGCAAAGGTCGTGAAGCCGATCTGTGCGTAGCGATCGATAAACTTGACAAAATCGGAAAAGAGAAAGTAATTGAAGAGCTCAAAGCCAAAGAGTTCAATGACGATTCTTTAGCGAAAATAGATCCCATATTCAACTTCCAGGGCGCGAACGAAGAAAAAATATCGTTTTTGCGGCAATATCTTAAAGACTCCGCGATTGGCATAGCCGGAGTAAAAGAACTGGAAAAAATAACAGATCTCGCTCAATATTTATATCCTAACGATTTGAAGGTTGAAATTGACATTACGCTCGCCAGGGGATTGTCATACTATACCGGAGCGATCTTTGAAGTCAAGGCGACAGATGTAAATATAGGCAGCATCGCCGGTGGAGGACGTTACGACAACCTCACAGGAGTATTTGGGCTATCCGACATGAGTGGAGTTGGCATATCATTTGGGGTAGACAGAATCTTTGACGTCATGGAAGCTTTAAAACTATTTCCAGAAGATACAGTTCAATCATCACGAGTACTACTTTGCCATTTTGATGAAAAATCTTTTAATTATTGTCTCCCCCTGCTTACAAAACTTCGTTCTCTCGGTATTCATAGTGAGCTATATCCGGAGATTTCTAAAATGAAAAGACAACTCGCCTACGCGAATGGAAAGAACATTCCTTATGTCCTGATCATCGGTGACGATGAAATGAAAACCGGACTGCCTACTCTGAAGAACATGAAAAGCGGAGAGCAAAGACAGGCTTCCATTGATGAATTAACCCAATTAATAAACTAGCTTTGAAAACGATACTACTTTGGGGTCTCGCCTTTATGTTCAGCGCGCTTCAACTATCCGCGCAGGTAACACCTTGTTTCGACGCGGCGGCGACAAGAGGCTGCGCGCCTTTTCAACTGGATTTAATTAATTGCTCGAGCGGCAACGTCTCACTCTATATCATAACAGGCCCCAATAGCTCCCGGGAAGAGCTTTTTGGAACTACAATCACGCTTTCCTCTCCAGGAACATATTCGGTAGAACAGAGAGTTGGTACCGGTGGCGGTACCGGTGGCACAACGTCCCTTGTGAAAACAGATTATATCGAAGTCCTCTCTTCTCCCAGCCCTCTGTATACAGTCAAAATTTGCGAAGGACGAAAAATTGAAATACATACTGTTACTGGTCAATACGAAGAATACATCATAACCCCGGGCGATGGCGGCCCATCCGTAACTGTCGCGGCCGGAAATATCTTTTCCCATACCTATACCACAGATACAGACAAAACCCTGACAGTGAAGGGAAATTACAATCCCGGAAACTGTGGTGGTACCGCGACCTCATTGATAAAACCCTTTGTAACGCTTCAACAACCCTCTATCTCCAGCGTACAGGCGGAAGATGGAAAAATACGGGTTTCTTTTTCCACTGACGCCAGATTTAAATATCGTCTGCTCGAAAGCGCGCAAAGCGGGCCTTATACTATTATAGACAGCATCCGATATGAAGCAGGAAACCAAACCATCGACCTGAATCGGAACACTGAAAACCGTGTATACACCTACTTGCTTGAAACTTATGACGATTGCGGCAAAAAGTCTTCTTCTATTCCAATCAATACTCTCTTGCCGGTTATTGAAAATAAAAACAAAGAAGTCTCCTTCAGAATATCTCAATCTTCCTTAAGCAACTTCGACAAAGTCATTATATATAAAAACAATATTCTCTTACAGGAAATCACTTCCAATAATCTAAACTTTGACGATCCATTTATCGAGTGTGGCGTGAAATATTGCTATAGGATTGAAGGCGTAAAAGGCGCGACCCGATCTACTGTCTCTGAACAGTGCGTTATTGGTCAGAATATACAAACACCCGCGGCCATCACCAGTCTGAACAGTAGCTTTGAACAAAACTCCATCGTCCTGAGCTGGAGCATTCCTTCTACTCCATTCAAGACACAAAGGGTATACCTCAATAAGGACGCGACCTGGGAAGAAATAAATCAGACGACATCCTCGAAATACGTATTGCAAAACCCCGATCCGGACAACAGTTACTGTTTCCAGATAGACTATACCGATCAATGCGACAATGTTTCGCAAATGAGCCAAAACACCTGCCCGATAACGCTAAAAATGTCCAAAAACGGCAACGCTTACATACTTCACTGGAATTCTTACAGTGGCTCGGGTACTCCCTCCACGTACATGCTTGTGAAATACAACGAGAACAACGATATTATAAATCAATTTGACGTAAGCGGATTATCATCTTATACCGATCCTCTGGTAGACGACGGCGGTATATTTTACTACCAGATCGTCTCAAGCGACATGAGTGGCTTTAGCTCCCACTCCAATGTTGTCGAAGCCCGGGAAGAGCTGACGCTATTTGTTCCCACCGCTTTTACACCTAATGGAGACGGACAAAACGATGTCTTCCGGATAAAAGGAAAATACGTGAAGAGTTTCTCTATGACCATCTACAACAACTGGGGAGAGGCGATTTTTCATTCCGACACGCTCGCGAAAACCTGGAACGGAAAAAAATACACTGAGGACGCGCCCTCCGGTGTATATAGCTATATCATAGAAGCTACCGACTATCAAGGCAACATACATAACCAAAGCGGCACTATTACACTGATCCGTTAACTTAGTACAATCGAATATAAAAGGGGAAATAGTTAAATGTTTGACATGATGAACATGCTTGGAAAAGTAAAGGAAGTCCAGGCGAAAATGCAAAAAGCGAAAGAAAACCTTGTCAATATTACCGTAACGGCCGAATCGGGCGCGGGCATGGTAAAAGTAACCGTAAACGGACATCGGCAAGTGATCAAACTGGAAATTGATCCGGAAATCGTGAAAGCGGAAGACAAGCAGACTTTGGAAGATCTGACCGTCGCCGCGATCAACAAAGCCATGCTCGATATTGAAGACAAAATCAAAGAGGAATTAAAAAAGAACACAGAAGGAATGTTGCCCAATATTCCCGGCCTGGATCTAGGCAATCTCTTCTGACATGAGTGGCTCCGTCGCTGTAGTCATCCTAAACTGGAACGGGAAAGCATTACTGGAGAAGCTCCTTCCCGGGGTCATTCAACATACCCCTGGAGCTTCCATTTACGTAGCGGACAACTGTTCTACGGACAACTCTATAGAGTTCCTAAGAGAAAATTATCCAGAGGTAAGCGTTATCCTCAATGAAACAAATTGTGGCTTCTCGGAAGGTTACAACAGAGCCCTGTTTTCTCTCACGGAAGACTATTTTGTCCTTTTAAACTCGGATGTCGAGGTTACCCCTCATTGGCTGGAACCCATGCTGGAAATCCTGAAATCAGATTCTTCCATAGCGTGTTGCCAACCCAAAATCAAAGATTATTACAACAGGGAGAACTTCGAATACGCCGGAGCGGCGGGAGGTTACATAGATCGTTTTGGATATCCGTTTTGCCGGGGAAGGCTTTTCACTTCCCTGGAGCCGGACGAAGGACAGTATGACGACGCCCGTGAGATATTCTGGGCTTCCGGAGCCTGTATGCTTATCCGAGCCAGCTTATATAAGGAATGCGGAGGGCTTGACGCGAGCTTCTTCGCTCATATGGAAGAAATTGATCTTTGCTGGCGTTTGATTAATCGCGGCTATAAAATCTACTATACACCCAAAGCCACGGTTTATCATATGGGTGGAGGCACTCTTTCTAAAATCAGTCCGAGAAAAACCTATCTGAATTTTCGCAACAGCCTCTGGGTGCTCCTAAAAAACCTCCACACCCGTGAACTAGTTTCGACCATCTTCATACGACTTATACTTGACGGGATAGCCGGTATAAAGTTTATAGTGGAAGGGAAATCCAGCCACTGCCTGGCCATTATCAAAGCTCATTTTTATTGCTACTACTCTCTGAAAAACGTCTTAAGCAAGAGAAAAAACACGACTCCGAAGACTCTAAAGTACCTTCCCGCCGTATATCGGCGCTCCGTTGTACATGACTTCTTTTTGTTGAAAAAACGAAAATTTAGTGATTTAAAAATCCCAGACAGTACTGCGTTTCCTTCTTAAGTATTTATGAATATTCAGCAGAAAAGCGAGTACAAGATATATAATCAGTGGACTTCCAAAGGTTAAAAAAGAGGCGTACAGAAAAAAAAGACGAATGGCGGAAGTAGCCACACCAAGCTTTTCACCCAGGAAGGCGCAAACTCCAAAAGCCCTTTCCTCAAAAAAAGTCTGTATCTTCTTCATTGTTAACAAAGCTAACCAAATATAGGCATTTATACGTATAATTATATCGAAAGTATTCAAAATTTATTGTTTCATTTATTGTAATATTGAATGGATAAGGATAATTTAGCGACGAGTAATAAAATTTTTAAACCTATGATCTTGAAAAGACATACTACCTTTTTATCTGCTTTAGTGATTTTCAGCGTCCTGTCGGGATGCGCGCTTCAGAAAATGGTAAAAATGGCGAAAGACCAGGAACTGACCGTAAACCCTTCCCCACTGGAAGTCCATGGTGATAGCGTGCAGTTTGAAGTATCCGCCCTGCTGCCGGTAAAAATGCTGAAAAAAAACAAAATATACGCGGTCAAGCCACATTATCAGTATGGAAATGAAAAACTGGACCTGCAAGTAGTCGAGTTCAACTCCAACGATTTTCCAAACGCGAAAACCGAGCAGCCTAAAATCAGCCATACATTTTCATTTGAATATCAAGCTTCTATCGGCAACGGCGATTTAATGATCGTCGGAACCGCCTACAACCTGGCAAAAACGAAATCCAAATCGACGGAAGCTCTTCCTGTCGCTCAAGGGCTCATTACTACTTCCAGGCTTGTACAGGAAATTTCCGAACCCGTTTTCGCGGAACACGGATATGTAAACAAGGAAGAACTGATCCCCGTAAACGTAAACTTTTTCTTTGATCAGGGAAGCGCCAAACTTCGGGCCAATGAAGTTAAAACCTCCGGAAAAGAGCTTGACGCGTTCATCGCTAAAAAGAACGTTACAAGAACCGTAACCATTATAGGTCAGCACTCTCCGGAAGGAACCGAGCGAGTGAACAGCAAACTGGCTGAAGAGCGCGCGAAAGTAATTGAAGATTATTACAAGAAGGCCATGAAGCGTTACGATTACAAAGGCCTTGCCGACTCTATAAAGTTTGTAACCAAAGGTGTTGTTCTTGACTGGGAACCATTGAGAAAACTTTTCGACGCTACCGATATCTTGTCTTCAAGCGACGAGTCTCAGGTATTGTCTATCGTGAGAGGCGCCGGTTCATTTGAAGAAAAGGAAAAAGAACTACAAAAGCTGCCTTTCTACAAAACCTTGCTTAACGAAGTATATCCCAAGCTCAGAGTAGCGAAAACGGAGATTTTGATGGTTAAGCCTAAGAAATCCGACGCGGAAATCGCCCTCCTCGCGAAAGGCATAGTCGCTGGCAATGTGAGTCTGGATACTCTGAACGCGGAAGAGCTGGCATACTCCGCCACCTTGACGGAATCAAGCGATGAAAAGGAAAAAATCTACGAAGCGCTTATCAAGAAAAACGATTCGTGGATCGCATACAACAACGTTGGTGTCCTTTATCTGCTAAGAGCTGAAAAAGAGCCGGACGCGAACAAGAAAAACACACTTGTATCCAAAGCGCTTACTCAATTCGAAATCGCCGCTAAGAAGCAGGAAACAGCCATAGCGGTTACAAATCAAGCGGCTGCTTACACAATGAAGTCTATGAGAGCGGAAGCGAAGCTAGCCATCGAAAAGGCGCTTACCTTGAATCCGGACGCGGAAACAAGAAAAAAACTATACGCTATGCAAGGCGCCCTTCAAATCAGAGACGGTAAATATAACGACGCGGTTCAAAGCTTGTCCAAAGCTTCTGAAAGCAATATAGCCCTATACGACCTTGCTCTTGCCAACGTATTGAAAGGCGATCTAAACGCCGCCGCCAATGGTTTCGACGCCGCTATTAAAGCGGATCCAAACCACGCTCTGTCTTACTATGGAGCGGCGATCACCGCCGCCAGACAAAAAGACGAGGGCAAAACAGTGAACATGCTTAAAAAAGCGGTGGAGCTTGAAAAGTCACTTGCAGACAAAGCTCTAAAGGATCTTGAATTCAGAAACTACTGGAATTCCGATAACTTTAAATCCGCGCTTAAATAAGAAAAAGAAGATCATTAGGTAAATAAAAAAGGGGCCGCGGCCCCTTTTTTATTTTAACACAAATCCTTCGTAAAAGGATTGTTAATTGTGTGGTTATTCTCTATTTTTGCCGCAGTTAATTCGGTTTTTAACGTTTTTAAAATATGCGAGAAATACAGTTCAGAGAAGCACTTCGTGAAGCCATGAACGAGGAGATGAGAAGAGATGAATCGGTTTTCTTAATGGGAGAGGAAGTAGCAGAATACAATGGCGCTTATAAAGTAAGCCAGGGTATGTTGGATGAATTCGGACCTCAACGTGTTATTGACACGCCTATCGCGGAACTAGGCTTTGCGGGAATTGGTGTAGGCGCCGCCATGAACGGACTTCGCCCGATCATTGAGTTTATGACATTCAACTTTTCATTGGTAGCCATCGACCAGGTGATAAACAGCGCGGCTAAGATGATGAGCATGTCCGGTGGACAATACAATGTTCCTATCGTTTTCAGAGGCCCAACCGGAAACGCGGGCATGTTAAGCTCACAACATTCTCAGAACTTCGAAAACTGGTACGCGAACTGCCCCGGATTAAAAGTTGTTATTCCTTCTACTCCGTACGACGCGAAAGGTCTGCTCAAATCATCTATCAGAGATAACGATCCTGTTATCTTTATGGAGTCCGAATTAATGTATGGTGAAAAAGGGGAAGTACCTGAAAGCGAGTATCTGATCCCGATCGGAGTCGCTGATGTAAAGAAATCCGGAACCGATGTAACAATCGTCAGCTTCGGAAAAATCATCAAAGTCGCTCTGGAAGCAGCCAAAGAACTGGAAAAAGATGGAATTAGCTGCGAGATCATCGATCTTCGCTCCGTACGTCCAATCGATTATGAAGCGATTGTAAAGTCTGTAAAGAAAACCAATCGTTGCGTCATTGTGGAAGAAGCGTGGCCCTTGGCAAGTATCTCATCAGAAATCGCGTATCATGTACAGCGTTACGCTTTTGATTACCTTGACGCTCCTATCGCCAGAGTAACTAGCCGAGATCTGCCCCTTCCATACGCGCCAACACTTATTGATGAAATATTACCAAGCGTAAAAAGGACAATCGGAGCGGTAAACTCCGTATTATACCGGTAGCCATTACAAAACAGAATACTTTTCCTATAAAATAAAAAAACCGTCAATTGACGGTTTTTTTATTTTATTACATCTTATGATAGTTAGCTTAACGCTTCAGCATATTCAAATTAGGCATCCCTTTTTTAGACATCTTATTGACCGCTTTCATCATCTTTCTCATATCGTCAAACTGCTTCAGCAAGTTATTGACCTGTTGAATACTAGTCCCACTTCCATCAGCGATTCTTTTTTTCCTGCTTCCATTGATCAGCTCAGGATTTCTTCGTTCCTGAACAGTCATGGATCGGATAATCGCCTCGATGGGTTTGAACGCGTTGTCGTCAATCTCTACGTCCTTCATCATCTTGCCCATACCTGGCAACATGCCGATAAGATCTTTGAGACTTCCCATTTTCTTGATCTGCTGTAGCTGGCTTAAAAAGTCTTCGAAATCAAACTGATTTTTACGGATCTTCTTATTTAGCTTTTCCGCCTCTTCTTCGTCAAATACCTGCTGAGCACGCTCCACAAGCGATATAACATCGCCCATACCCAGGATCCTCTGCGCCATCCGATCCGGATAAAACAGATCGATAGCCTCCATCTTTTCGCCGGTACTAATGTATTTGATAGGCTTTTCGACGACCGACCTGATAGAAAGCGCCGCTCCACCACGGCTGTCACCATCCAATTTTGTAAGAACAACTCCATTGAAATCAAGACGATCATTAAATACCTTGGCCGTATTCACCGCGTCCTGTCCTGTCATGGCGTCGACCACAAACAAGGTTTCCGAAGGATTGAGCGCTTTTTTAAGCTCAGCGATCTCATTCATCATCGATTCATCTACCGCCAAACGTCCGGCAGTATCCACGATAACGATTTTCTTACCAGTAGCTTTCGCGTGCGTCAGCGCGTTGCCCGCTATCTGAAGCGCGTTTTGATTACCAGGCTCCGCGTATACCTCTACACCAACCTGCTCACCCAGAACCTTCAACTGGTCAATGGCGGCCGGACGATAAATATCGCAAGCCACTAGCAACACCTGCTTTCCTTGCTTTTTGAGCAAATTGGCCAGTTTTCCACTAAAGGTTGTCTTACCCGATCCCTGAAGGCCGGAAATCAATATCACCGCGGGATCTCCCTTTAAGGATATATCGGCTTTTTCGCCTCCCATTAATTCGGTAAGTTCCTCGTGCGTGATTTTGACGAACAGTTGTCCTGGAGAAACAGAGAGCAAAACATCTCTGCCTAACGCTTTTTCCTTTATATTATCCGTAACAGATTTCGCTACTTTATAGTTAACGTCCGCGTCTACCAAAGCTCTTCTAATCTCTTTTATGGTAGTCGCCACATTAATTTCGGTGATCTGCCCCTCTCCTTTCAGAGTCTTAAAGGCTCGATCCAACTTACTACTTAAATTCTCAAACATGTTTTTTGACTTGAAAACGCAAAGAAAGAAAAATTTTCAACGAGGTTAAAATCAATACATGGTTAATTTTAACTTTATACAATATAACTTTATTTTTATCCAAATGACAATGTCAACGCGGAAACAATTAGCCATTTATGGAACCGGAGGCCACGCGCTCAGCGCTCTTGACATATTGTATTCCAATAATTACCCCGACAACATCTATTTCATAGAAGAATACAAAGATATCCAGGATCATATGGGCTACAAAGTATTCAACAGCTAACGATAAGCCCGGACGCGTTGTTTATAGCCATTGGCGATAACGCTTCGCGTCAAGACTTGTTCTCCCGTTTTTCAGATTTCAATCTTTTCTCAATCATATCATCCAAAGCCTCCATAAGCGCCTTTTCCCGCTTGGGGAAACACCTTTTTGTAGGATATCATTCGCATATTGGACCCAAAGCCATAATCGGAGACAATACCATCATCAATACAGACTCGGTAATAGAACATGAAGTCCCCCTGTCATATTTCCATCAACGCGAGCATAGCGGAACAAACCACTATTGGAGACAGCGTATTCGTAAGCGCCGGAGCTACGGTCATCAACAATGTTTCCATCTGATCCGATGTAATTATCGGCGCGTCTTCCGTTGTAACAACACCCATCCGCGAAGCGGGAACTTATGTGGGAGCCCCCGCCCGAAAAATCAAAAAGCCTACTCTCTTTTAAATAATTGGTCTATAAACTGATTCAAATCCGGAGAAAAATTAAACTTATACGAGATCCCCATAAAAACCAGAAGAACAAATAAGGACTTGGCCGCGATAATCAAAAGCGAACTTTCAAGCGACGTCCCGTTGATATCCCAGAAATAGAAGAGCAAGAGAAGCGACGCGCTCAATACGATAATACTCCCTGTTTCCCTGACAAATGGAAACAGGCCTGTTTTTTGCCATATAATCGCCATTCTGACGCAATTGGAAAGGGTAAAACTGATCAATGTCCCCAAAGCGGCGCCATTCATACCATATCTTGGAATCAGAAGTGAGTTGAATACAATATTGGAAACGCCCAAAAAGATGGTCAAAAAGAAGTTGACTCTGTAAAATGGCGAACTTATAATGATTTCCGCATTTAAACCAGTCGCCATATCTATAAATCTTGAGAGTCCTATAAGAAAAACGACAAAAATACCGGAGACATAGATATCTGAATTCGGAATTAAATTAAAAACGTCCTTTATATTAACAATCAGTAAAGTAAACAGCAGTCCACCAATAAGCGTTTGCGCGAGAGACGTCCTTTTATAGATTTCCCCGATCGAATCGAGATTATTGTTTTTCCATCCACTGGAGATAAAAGGTATGGAGATTTGCGAAATCGCTCTTTTAGGCATTTCGATCACCGTTCCCATAAAAAAAGCGATGGAATACACACCTGTCATCTCAAGGCTTACTGTACTCAGCATCACGATGTCGATCCTGGCGCTCAGGACAGCGACAAAACTAGTTAGAAAAATAACGCCTCCATATTTCAAAATTTCCTTTAACAGGATTTTGTGCCTGGATATTTCCAAAAACTCGAACCATAATCTTTTCAGGCGCCGCAGATAAAAAATCAAGATAATGACAGCCAGACAATAAGACAAAATCAGAGAATAGACAAAACCATCAAAACCCAGCAGACCGGTAGCGTACAGAATGGTAAAAACAATCATGGCGAACCGCAGAAAAACTTCACGCACAAACATGGGTACAGTAATACGCATAACGGCCCTTGTGTATGCTTCCAGTATCTGCTGATAAAGCATAAAAAAAGCCAATGGAATGAGAATTATAAAATAATGGGTAAGCAACGGGCTTTTTTCGCTGTATATGTCAAGCCATACTCCTTTGAAGAGTACTAAGATGCCCATTATCAAAATGAAACCAACCAGGGGATAACATATCATCAATAAAACAAAGCCATTGTTTCTGGTCTTGTCTTCATGAAAGTATGGATAATATCTGTCTATAATATTTACGATACCAATCTGCGACAATGAAGCGATCAGTATTCCGATATCCTGCAAAACCCTGATAAGACCAATCTGATCCGGTTCCAATAGCTTGGGAAAAAGAATAAGCATGGTAAAAGCCCCCAGAACCACACCTATGTAATTGCCCAACGTGCCTTTAATACTTTGTCTTAAAACAACTCCCATGCCTTAGTTTTTTTATTTTTAGTTGAAAAAGTAGTAAATATGCAATAGATAAATTGAATACCTAAAATCACCATGCAATATACATCAAATAAATTTTTACCTTCTTTAATAGCCTTCGCTCTATTTTTTATCATTGCTTTTCTTTACTTCTCTCCTGTTCTTGAAAAAAAAGAAATGGTTCAAAGCGACCTGTTGCAAGTACTGGGGACTTTGCAGGAATCATTTGAATATGGCGAAAAAGACGGAGAGCCAATTTTATGGTCTAATAGTAGTTTTTCCGGAATGCCCGTATGGAGAGGTTATCAAACAAATATCTTTAGCTATGTTCACAAGGCACTGATATTCCTATTACCCGTTCCGATATTAATGACTTTTTTATGTTTTGCCGGGTTTTATATTTTACAATTAGCGTTTAAAATAAATCCATGGGTCGCCATAGCGGGGGCCTTCGCGTATACCTTCGCCTCCTTCACTTTTATAAGCATGGAAGCCGGCCATATCAATAAAGTTTATGACATGGCCTTCATAGCTCCTGTACTAGCGGGAGTTGTATACATATATCAAAAAGACTATCTAAAAGGAGCGCTAATTGTGATCATCGCTTCCGGCATGCTCATATTTTATGAACATATTCAGATCATATATTATACCACTATACTGCTCTTATTCTTTGTCATATCAAAGCTTATTGAGGCGATTCAGAGGAAAGAATATAAGGACTTTTTGGTAGCTTCCCTTATTGCTCTTGGCTGCGGTATGATCGCGATTATTCCAAGTTATTCTAAACTATCCGTATTGGCGACGATGGCTCCCCATACAACACGCGGAGGTTCCGAGTTAAGCGAAAAAAGTGATAAATCAGCCTTAGATAAAGATTATGCTTTTTCCTGGAGTTATGGCAAGTTTGAGACTCTTACATTATTAATTCCTAATCTATATGGAGGAAGTTCCCACGAAAATATTGGTATTAAATCTGAGTCTTACCAAACTCTGGTTAAAGCGGGTGTACCTAGGAATCAGGCGAAAGATTATGTTAGTAGTTTGCCCACCTACTGGGGCGATCAGCCATTTACCTCCGGGCCGGTTTATGTAGGAGCTATTGTTTGTTTCTTATTTATCCTTGGCACTATCCTGATTCAGGGAAAAACCAAAATCTGGCTGGTTTCAATAACTATCTTCTCCATTTTACTTGCATGGGGAAAAAACTTTGAATGGTTCTCTGATATCTTTTTCAACTATTTCCCTTTATACAACAAATTTAGGTCTGTAACCATGATTCTGGCCTTGTGCCAGGTAAGTATGGCACTTTTAGCCTTTATAACCCTAAATGAGATTTTTAGAAAAAAAATACCCCAAAGCGAACTTCTAAAGAAGTCTGGTATCGCGTTATCTATAACCGGAGGAATATCCCTTTTAATCTTCTTGTTGGGCCCCGCGTTCCTTAGCTTTAGTTCGGATAATGATGGCCGAATGCCTGATTGGCTGATCACCTCATTACGGGACGATCGAATCAGTATGCTAAAAAAGGACGCTTTAAGGTCCCTTGTTTTTGTACTGCTTATTTTCGGGGCCATATATCTATATCTGAAAGAAAAACTTAATCAGATAGCATTTCCATTGGTCGTTGCCACTATCGTTCTGCTCGATATGTTTCCTGTCGATAAACGATATCTGGATAACGATGATTTTCACGACAAAGAAAAGTATATAAAACAGGTGTTCGCGCCAAATAAAGTTGACAAGGAAATACTTAAAGACACAACAACACATTATAGGGTCCTAAATCTGACCATTAATCCTTTTACAGATGCCAAAACATCATATCTTCATAAGTCTGTTGGAGGATATAGCGCTATAAAGCTATCCAGATATCAGGATTTGATAGAGCATCATATCGGACGCAATAACCAGAAAGTCTGGAGCATGCTCAATACAAAATATATTATCTATAAAGATCAGCAGACCGGGGAACCAATGATGATGCAAAACCCCGGCGCGCTGGGGAACGCGTGGTTTGTCGACTCTGTTTCTTTTGTAAATGGAGCCCGTGAAGAAATAGACGCGTTGGAAAGCTTCGATCCGGCAAGTACCGCAATAGTTGATTTACGATTTGAAGATTATATATCAGGAACAAAGCTAAATAAAACCCATGAAGACACTATCGCGCTAATCGATTATCATCCAAACAGATTATCGTATACGGCAAACTCTGTTAATGAAAATCTAGTTGTATTTTCTGAAATATATTATCATCCTGGATGGCAAGCATATATAAACAATAAACCGGTGGAGCATATAAGGGTAAACTATGTACTCAGAGCGCTACGTATCCCGGCAGGAAAACATAAAATTGAGTTTAGATTTGAACCTGCCGTTTATAAAACAGGAGAACGTATATCAATGATTGGTTCCGCTCTGTGTATTCTAACGATAGTCGGACTTGTAGGTATACTATTCATACGAAAGAAAAAATCCCATACGGATAAAGTATAAATTGCCTGTATAGATACAAAATTGTTTGTAATTTTTCGATTTAAAACCATGTTATATGAACTATAAATATCCGGTATACCAGCCTTCATTATCAGGTAATGAAAAAAAGTATGTGATCGATTGCCTTGATTCGACATGGATTTCCTCCAAAGGAAAGTATGTAAGTAAATTTGAAAATGACTTTTCAAATTATGTCGACATAAAACACGCAACCGCTGTCTCTAACGGTACCGTGGCGCTACATCTTGCCCTAATTACTTTAGGAATTGGCCCTGGCGATGAAGTAATCGTTCCGACTCTTACATACATAGCTTCTGTCAACGCGATAACATATACCGGAGCTACGCCAGTTTTTGTTGATTCCCTAAAGGACACTTGGCAAATGGACCCTGAAGATGTCAAAAGGAAAATTTCGCCCGCTACCAAAGCCGTAATGGCAGTTCATTTATACGGACATCCTTGTAATATGGATAGTTTGAAAAGAATATGTGAGGAGCATAATCTTTTTTTAGTTGAAGATTGCGCCGAAGCAATTGGAACATATTATAATAATAAACACGTAGGGACATTTGGTGATATTTCAACATTTAGTTTCTTTGGTAATAAGACAATTACTACCGGGGAGGGTGGAATGGTCATCACAAGCGATGAAACGCTATATAATCGCGCCATTCACTACAAAGGTCAGGGATTGGCGATGTACCGGGAATATTGGCATGACGTGGTAGGATACAACTACCGTATGACGAATATATGCGCTGCCATTGGCCTTGCTCAATTAGAGCAAATAGAACATTTTATTCAAAAGAAAAAAATGTTAGCGGACTGGTATATTCATAATCTAAAAGACACAAGACTTGACTATCATCATTGCGAAAAAAACGCGGTACACTCCTACTGGATGTTTTCTATTCTTACCAGAAACGCTCAGGAACGAGATGGTTTGAGAAAACATCTGGCCAGTCAGGGGATAGAAACAAGACCTTTATTTTATCCTGTACACACTATGCCTATGTATTCACACAAATATCAAAAATATCCTGTTGCGGAAGACTTAGGCTGGCGAGGTATTAATCTTCCCAGTTACCCAGGATTAGACGAAAATGATATCGTCTTTATTTGTGAAAAAATTAAAGAATATATTAATCTGAATGGATAAAGTAATGATAATTGGATGTGGTGGGCATGCGAAAAGTGTTATTGATGTACTGCTTTTAAGCAATCCTGACATAGAAATTACCATTGTTGACGAAAACTCACAGCCAAATGAGCGTTTGTTTGATTATCCGATTCTAAACAGAATTCCTTTGATTGAAAATGCTGGTTTCTTTTTATGCATCGGCGATAATTTAAAACGAAAACACAAAATGCTATTACTAAAGGATAAGTATTTTGTTTCTATAATTTCCCCCCTTGCGCATTTGGGCAAAAACAGCACAATAAAATCTGGCTCGTTCATCGCGAATTTTGTTCACATAGGACCGTATGCGCAAATTGGAAAAAATACAATAATAAACACCGGAAGCATTATTGAGCATGACGTTGAAATAGGCGACCACTGTCATATCGCTCCCAATTCTACAATTTCCGGAAAAACCCGACTTGAAAATGAGGTTTTTGTAGGAACAGGGACGACGATAATCAACAACCTCTCCATATGTTCCAATGTAACCATTGGCGCTGGCGCCGTAGTTACAAAATCAATAACAGAATCAGGCACCTATGTTGGCTGTCCTGCACAAAAAATTCGATGAAAAAAAAAGCTAATATTGCCATACTAGGGACACATCTGAGCTGGGATGGCGGAGTTGATTTTTTAAGCTATCTGATTAAAGGTATCACAACTTACAATCCCCAAGCTAATATTATCCTTTTGCTGCCATACGATAAAATCGCTTTAGCTAAAAACCTGGTTCTAAAACTAATTGAAATAAAATCAACTCCAGGAACGCTTTTCAAAAAAAACTTTTTCAGAGTTGAGAATCGTAATACGCCAATAATAAATTCATTCAAGGCTAATGGATTTAAATTCCAGATCGAATATTATAACTATACTGAAAGTGATCTGATGAGAAAGCTACAAGCCACTAACGCGGATATTGTTTTTCCAACCATGAAGTCATTTGGAAGAAAGCTTTCCATACCATGGATCGGATATATTCCAGATCTTCAACACAAATATTTCCCTGATAATTTTACCTTGAAAGAGAAAAAATCTAGAGACAGGAAGTATCAGACCTTACTAAACGAAGCTAAAGGAATTATTGTCAATTCTGATTCGGTCAGACAAGATCTAATAAACTTTTACAACGTTAAGTTTAACAATATTTTCAGCCTCCCATTCACTCCTCCAGCCCCTATTCCCGCATTAATTCAACCTGAGGATAAGATACGTGCAAAATATCAACTTACAGAACCGTACTTTATTATATCCAATCAGTTTTGGAAACATAAGGATCATCTCACCGCATTTAAAGCTCTTCAAATTTTTCAAAAGAAATCTTATTCGCATAAACAAATCAAACTGGTTTGTACCGGACGCTTATACGACAACCGCTTTCCAGGCTACGTTAAGGAACTGCTTCTTGAAGTAGACAATCTTAAACTTGCAGATAATATTCTCTTTACGAATTTTATTTCTAAAAGCGACCAGCTAAGCCTAATAAACTATTGTATGGCTGTAATCCAGCCAACACAATTTGAAGGTGGCCCTGGAGGCGGCATAGGCTACAACGCTGTTTCTTACGGAAAGCCTATAATATTATCGGATATCCCAATAAATAAGGAAGTACAGGGAGAACACGTGTTCTTTTTTGAGACAGGAAACCCCTCCAACCTCGCCGACATGATGCAGAAGTTATTTGATACGCGAGTTAAAAATGAAAATAATATTCAAATGCTTATTCAGAGAGGTAAAGACAGAACTATAGAGTTAGGAAAAAAACTTGATACTATTTTCACCACGGTTACTAATCAGTGGTCATAAATTGAGTTTAGTTTCCCCAACAAACAATATTCTATTCTTTTCCAGATGCTCTTCGTTGAGAATATGAAAATATTGGGAAAAATGGTTTCTAAACCATTCAACATTATACCATTCAGGAACGACATATTTTCTTTTACTGGTTGGACTGTATAAGCCTAATGGCATAAATTCAACCAATACATATTTCGGAGAGAATTTTATCAAACGCTCAAAAATATCCCTAATAGACATCTTTTGAGTAAGGATTAAATGATGAGTTAGCGCCAAAGCCAAAACAGCTTCACTTTTGAATCGTGTATATACAGAGCCTCCAAAGCTGTTTTCATTAGGACTAAAGAAGTTTAACAAAGCAGGTGTAACTTTATGATTTGTTTGCTTGAGGACATTATACATTACATTTACCGCTGTTTCATCATAATCAGTACATATAATGGATCGAATATCCATTCTTTCTGATATAATCATAGAAAAGACTCCCTGATTACCTCCTATCTCAAGCACACTTCTCATCTCCAACTGTCTGAGGATTTCCAATATCCGGTCAAACCGGGGAGTAGACTTAATCAGTCCGTTTGATTCTTTCAGAACATTATGATAATCTCCCCATTCAGTTTTGACATTGGGAATAGTTATCTTACTTATTTTACTTTTCAGCTTATTCAGATTTGTAGACTGAAATGGGAGCAGTTTTATCCGGTGCAAAAAAAGAGTTAGTTTTTTTAGCATACCTGGCGTTCTATATGCGATTTCTTCGCTTGAAAAGTAATTAATTAACTTAAACTTATAGAAATAACTCAGGAAAAGATCAATCTTATTCTGATTAACCATTTTGGCTAATGGATACCGGTAATAGTAATAGGAATAATGCGGCATGTATGAGAGCTGTGACATAATCAGTCTCCCCAGATATCCATTACCCGATTCAATCATTTTCAGGGGATAATAATAGCTCTGCAGAAAGTTCTCATAGGCAAACCACCCTTCAAAGCCTTTAGGATGCCTTATAAAACTCCCGAGATCGATGTATACTGGCTTATTGTCTCTGAATAATATGTTATAACTATGGCAGTCCATAGTCTGATATCCATACTTTCTGGCTGTTTTATTGATTTCAATGGCCATAAGCGCGGCGTCTTTTAACATATCAAACGACCATTGGGGAGGTAATACTACGGGATGGATCTTTTCATGTTCGAGCACCATTCCAAAGCCCTCCAACTCAAAATCCGATACGAAAGTCTTTGGAAACATCCCTTTACTTACCAACTCTTCAACCAAACCACTTTGGAGCAACTCGTTAACATAATCAACTTTACTTGGGTATATAGCCCTAAGAATTTTATTCTTATAAGAAAAAACCTTTCCTATCTCATCCCTTTCAGACACACTAATAAACTCTATATCCGCCTCTCTTAACATAATCCGCCCGGTTGTATTATCCATAATATTAAATTTGATCAAAAAATGGTCGGTAATATACTTAAATATGCAAATCCTGCAATAACAGTTTTAAATCTTCGACTTTTAGCCAGTCTTCATTTTGATTTGAAATATAACGGAATCCATCGGCTACCGGTTTCCCTTGGAAATATGTCATCCATGCCTGTAAATCCCAAACCGGTTTTTCAGGCCGTATGACATAGTGTTTATCAAACTCTAATGCATTACGCGCTTCCGCCTCCGCGATCAATTCTTCATGAATCTTTTCTCCGGCCCTCATGCCAATCTTTTCCTGGACACACTCCGGACATATCGCCTCGGCCAGATCAACCAGTCTGAAAGATGGTAATTTTGGAATAAAAATTTCTCCGCCCCACGCGTTGTTAATAGCCCATAATACCATATCCACCTCCTCTTCCAGTGAAATATTAAAGCGGGTCATAGCCGCGTCAGTGACAGGAAGTACCCCTGAGTACTTAATCTGTTCAAAATACGTAGAAACAGAGCCTCTTGATCCAATCGCATTGCCATAACGCACAACAGAAAACTTTGTATTTGTTGTCCCTTTCAGATGATTGGCGGCTACAAAAAGCTTTTCCGCGCAAAGTTTAGCCGCTCCATATAAGCTGACCGGAGCCGCGGCCTTATCCGTTGAAAGAGCGATAACAGCCTTAACTCCTTTATCGAGCGCCGCATTAATAACATTTTCAGCGCCGAGAACATTGGTTTTAATGCATTCCATTGGATTAAATTCCGCTACCGGAACCTGCTTAAGAGCCGCTGCATGAATGACAATATCCACCCCTTCGAAAACCCTCCTTAATCGATCTATATCCCTTACATCTCCTATTACATACTGAATTCCCGGATATTGCTCTTCAGAAAAGCATTTAGACATTTCATACTGCTTAAACTCATCACGGGAAAATACAATCAGTCTTTTTATACCGGGGAATCTTTTTAATACAATCTCCACGAATTTTTTCCCAAAAGACCCTGTCCCTCCTGTGATCAGCACCGAACTAGCATTCAGATCCATCATACTGTTTTAACTGATTAATAACTTCCATTTTAATAGTTCTTTCCCTCGATGATCCGATGCTGAATGCCTCTTCCGATAATTCGAATATGAGCGAACAAAGTCGGGATACATCCATAGTATCTGGTATATATTTTCCAACGTTCTTTCCAGCTCATTTTCTGATTCTTGTAAGAGTATCCCCCTACAAGATACCAACTCAGAATCATCTCCATATTTACTACAGTTTTAGCCTTCCTAAGACAGCGAATAGCCCAATCCAGGTCGGAACTGCATTTATAGGTCAAGTCGAATTTATCAGCTAAAGCCAATCGGGGAATAAAGGACTGATGCGAGACGACCATTCCATTAATCATGCTTTTATCGCTAAGTTTTCGGGGTAACTTTCTCGTTGTGCGCGACGAACGTAGACCAATTATTTCCCCATTTTCCTCAACCAACATAGTCTCCCCATACATAATATCAGGTTTGCTCTTGTCATAACAAGATCTGAGTTTTTCTACCACATACGAATCATAAATCCTGTCTCCACTATTGATAAACCATACGTACCTGCCACTGGCCATACTCAAGGCTTTATTCATCGCGTCATAAATACCCTGATCCCGTTCACTTATCCATTGGGAAATGAAAGATCCATATTTTCTGATAATATCCAATGTGCCATCCTTGGAGCCTCCATCAATAACAATATATTCATAGTCATCGCAAGTCTGATTAATGATAGAACATATTGTTTTTTCAATTAGATGTTCACTATTGTATACAACAGTAATAATAGAAACCAACGGAGAAGACCGTGTTTTACTAATCGATCCCATACATTTTCTCAATAATCTCCACTACCTTCATCCCGTCATACGCGTTGGTCGTCGCCTCACTTCGTCCAAGCAACGTATCGATTACATTTTGAATTACAAAATGATGGTTGGCGGCGCTTCCTTTATAATCTCCATAATCATTAGGTGGATTCGCGGGCGCGAGCGCGGGAAGCTCGTAATCTTTCACATGACAGTATTCCACTTTGTTCATATATTGTCCTCCCACCTTTACGGAACCCTCTGAACCGATGATTGTAATGCTGCTTTCAAAATTAGTATCCCAGCAAGAGGTCGTATAATTAAAAGTACCGGAGCCGCCATTGACAAAATCAAACATGACGGATCCTGAATCCTCAAAATCAATCATATCGCCATGATTAAAGTTCTTAAACCTGGAAACGACGTTGGTTATATCACCAAACAGCCAATACATCGTATCGATAAAATGACTAAACTGCGTATACAACGTTCCTCCATCATATTCTTTCGTTCCCTTCCATTGGCTCCTTGAATAATATCTGGCGTCCCGATTCCAAAAACAATTAATATGCACCTGGTTGATATCTCCAAGTTTTCCTGACAAAACAAGCGTCTTCAACCACTGACTGGGAGGGCTATAGCGGTTTTGCATCACACAAAAAACCATGCGCTCCTTCTCCTTACTCAGCGACAATACTTCCAGACAATCGTCCTTACGCAACGCCATCGGCTTCTCTATAACGACATGACAACCTTTCTTCAAAGCCATGATCGCCATGGACGCGTGCAGACTATTGGGTGTGCAGATATTTATTATATCGTATACTACTTCAGAGTTTAACAATTCTTCCAAAGAATTAAAAAAAGGCGCGTTGTAGAGCGTCCGTATGTCTTCTCCTATCTCATGATTCATATCAACCAACGCGACCAGCTCCGCTTCTTCATTTTCCTGAATCATGGTGGCGTGGCGATGACCGATATACCCAATTCCAACAACCGCGAATCGAATCTTTCTTCCCATCTCAAATCATATTTGCTCCAAACCTACTAACAGATTTTCACAAATAAAAGCCTGCTGTTCCACATCCAGCTCAGGATGTATGGGTAAGGAAAGCACCTCTTCGGGCAGTCGCTCGCTTACAGGAAGCCTTGCTCCGGAAGAATACCGGATATACGCTTCCTGAAGATGCAATGGACTCGGATAATATACCATGGATGGAATACCTTTCGAATATAAAAAGGCCTTCAATTTATTCCGATCACCCCTCACCTTTATAGTATATTGATTAAAGGAATGCAATCCATTCTTGACGCGGTACGGCAACTGAATACGTTCATGCTTCAACAACTGGTCATAGCGATCGGCGATCACTCTCCTCATCTCAATATCCCTATCGAGATTAGCCAGCTTGACATTGAGAACAGCCGCCTGTATGCTATCCAATCGACTATTGACTCCTATTATTTCATAGGAGTATTTTCGCGACTGACCATGATTGCATATTTTTCTGATTCTTTCGGTCAAAACCGGATCATTGGAAAAAATCGCCCCTCCGTCTCCCATACAACCAAGATTCTTGGAGGGGAAAAACGACGTGGTACCAATATGACCCACCGTCCCGGATTTTCGGTTGGCGCCATCCGAAAAGTAAAAAGACGCTCCTATGGACTGGGCCGCGTCTTCAATCAGAAAAAGTCTGTATTGATCGCAGAGGTCCTTCAAACCTTCCAGATCCGCGCATTGTCCAAACAAATGCACCGCGATAATCGCCTTGGTCTTCTCCGTTATTTTCACTTTTATATCGTTTAACGATATCGTGAACGTGAGCGGATCGACATCCGCGAATACCGGTTTCAATCCAAGAAGCGCCACTACCTCAGCCGCGGCCACATAATTGAAGGCGGGCAGGATCACTTCATCGTCAGGTTTTAGTTCCAAAGCCATCAACGCGACCTGAATCGCGTCTGTACCATTGCCACATCCCACGACGGTTTCCATGTCCAGATATCTGGCGAAATTCATACAAAACGTATTGACAGCGGCGCCATTAATAAATGACGATTCGTCAATAACTTCTTGTATCGCCATATTAATCTCAGAACGCAGTTTTCCGTGGATCGCGGAAAGGTCTACCATCTTAATTTTCCTCATATGAAAAAAAAATCATTTATAAGCTCGCCCGCGTGTATTTCCGCGCGGATATTAGTTTCAAAGTACAAAAAAAATTATTAAAATTGACACTTTAAACTGAAGAGTATATTTATGAAGAGAATAGCAGTATTTACATCAGGTGGCGATGCTCCCGGAATGAATGCCTGTATCCGTGCGGTCGTGCGTTCAGGGCATTACTTTGGACTGGATGTATTCGGAGTTTACAGAGGATATGATGGAATGATCAAGGGCGATTTTATTGAACTGGACGATCGCTCTGTCAGCAATATAATACAAAAAGGCGGTACCATACTAAAATCGGCGAGAAGCGAGGAGTTTCGGACTAAGGATGGTCGCAAAAAAGCGTATGACAACCTTATTCAACTGGGCGTAGACGGTATCGTGGCGATCGGAGGCAACGGAACATTTACAGGCGCTGAGACTTTTCACGCCGAGTGCGGGATTCCCATTGTCGGGTGCCCCGGTACGATAGACAACGACCTCTATGGCACAGACTTTACTATCGGCTACGATACCGCGGTCAATACCGCGCTTAGCGCTATTGATAAAATACGCGATACAGCCGACGCTCACGACAGAGTATTCTTTATTGAAGTAATGGGCCGCGATACAGGTTATATCGCTGTACGTTCGGCTATCGCCGGTGGCGCTGAAATGGCGCTCCTGCCGGAAACAAAGATTGTCATGAAAGAAGTCATCGGCAAGCTCAAGTTCGGAACCAGTGAGTCCAAGGCTTCTCATATTATCGTGATCGCCGAAGGCGACGAAATAGGACGCGCCAACAGCATCGCTGAAAAAGTCAAAAAAGAACTCCCCGGCCTTGACGCCAGAGTTACTACTCTTGGTCATGTTCAACGTGGTGGAGGTCCAAGCGCGGCCGACAGAGTACTCGCAAGTCGCCTGGGGCTGGGCGCGGTGGAAGGTCTTCTTAAAGGTAAAACCAATGTGATGGTTGGAGTAATCAACCGGACGCTTTGCTATACCCCATTCAAAGAAACGATCACCAAGAAAAAGCCGATCAACAGGGACCTCGTCCGGCTCATCGAGATACTCAACGGCAGAAAATACCAGGATAGCAAACTCATTGAGCTATAAAATTTTCCACATAAAAGCCATTCACACACATATAAAAGCTCCCTTTCGTTCAACGCGGGGAGCTTCTTCTTTTCTAATAACAAATGAATTCATTGCACTATTACAGTGGGCGCCTTAAAGCATATTATGAAATTATCGGGGCCGTCTCGTTACGGAACGTAAAGCTTCGCTACAAAAACTCCATTTTGGGGTTCCTGTGGACTCTGATCAATCCGCTCATTTATCTCACCATATTCATATTTATTTTTAAGAACGCTTTTCCAGATATAGAAAATTATCCGCTTTACGCCATTACGGGACTGATCATATGGACTTTCTTTTCCGGGACTAGCACTCAGATCATGAACTCCATCATCGATAGCGGAGGAATATTAAAATCGCTGGGAGTTCCTCCCATTATATTTCCCATCTCCTATCTGATCAGCTCTATGATCAATTTTCTACTTTCCCTGATCCCATTTTTTATACTCATGGTCTTTTTTGGATTTCAGCCTAAAGCGGAATCGCTTTTATTATTTCCAGGGCTCCTCCTATTCGGAATGTTCACTTTCGGCTTCTCTCTGCTTCTGTGTTCCTTCAACGTATTTTTCAGGGATGTTTCCATGTTTTACAACACCATCATGCCCGCGTTGTTTTATTTCACCCCGATAGCCTATAGCTTCAACCTGGTGCCGGAAAAAGCCAAGGTATTTGTAAAGCTCAATCCGATTTTTCACTACATCGAATTCTTCCGGGATACACTGTATTATGGCAGAACCCCTTCACTATCGACCTCTTTAATCGTATGCGTCTTAAGCGTTCTATTTACTTCGCTTGGCATTTATACATTTAACAAATTAAAAAGAGGCTTTATTTCACACCTATAAGTCCATGAAAAAAAAAGACTTACTCATCGACGCGAGCAACCTTGAAGTGAGCTTTCTGCTACAAGCCCAAGGAATGTCTTCTATCAAGCAGTTTTTTCTTTCTCTTGGAAGAAAGAAAATGTTTCAGAAAAAGGAAGTTCTTAAAGACATTAACCTAAAAGTATATCGCGGAGAGAGCCTGGCACTCTTGGGAAGAAACGGTTCCGGAAAAAGTACTTTGCTTCGCGTACTGGCAGGTATAATCGCCCCTGACAAAGGCACAGTAAAGGTATATGGACGTATAGCGCCGGTACTCGCTCTTGGAGTCGGATTTGAAATGGATATGACGGGTTATGAAAATATCAAGCTTCTGGGAGCGCTCCTGGGAATGTCCAAAAAAGAAGTAAAAGGATCTTTAGCCTATATTGAAGAGTTTTCAGAACTGGGTGACGCTCTGAATATGCAGGTAAAGCGTTACTCTTCCGGCATGATGTCAAGACTTGGATTTTCAATCGCTACAGCCGGTACACCGGATGTTCTTATTATAGACGAAGCTTTGGCGGTAGGCGACAAAGGTTTTCAGGATAAATGTCTGGTCAGGGTGGATGAGATAAAAAAAGACGGAGGAACTTTAATATTCGTATCTCATAGTATGGATGACGTGCGAAAAATGTGTGATAAGGCTGTATTTCTTAATAACGGAAAAATCGAACGTGAAGGTAAGGTAGAAGAAATCACTCCACTATACGAGGAGTTATTTCACTAATATGAATATAATGTTAACGGATTTCAAAAGATCCGTTAACATTATATTCATATTTTTAATCAAGAGCCGCCAATACATTGTAGAGTCGTTTCTGATATTTTTCCATCGAAAACAAGTCTATCCGTTCATTCCCTTTCCTTACAAGCTCGGCGCGCAGGCTTTCATTATTGGCGACCTCAGTCAATCCATGTCTTATACTATCAAAATCATATGGATCTACATAGACAGCCGCGTCTCCGCATACTTCCGGAAGGGAAGTAACATTGGATGTCAATACGGGTGTTCCCAATTGGAACGCTTCAATAGGTGGGAGTCCGAACCCCTCATACAGACTTGGAAAAACAAACGCGCGGGCGTTCTTTAACAAAATCATCTTTTCCATACTGGAGACATATCCAAGATATATAATATTGGTTTTTTTCTCCTTCACAGACCGCAGCATTCTGACAAGTTCATCATCCGATTTATCCAACTCTCCGGCCAAAACCAACGGAATATCAATCTTATTCTTCAAAGCCATATAGGCCTGAATGATACGCCCGATATTTTTTCGTTTTTCTATATAACCGACATAAAACAGATAATTCTTCTTACTCAGATTATTTGCCGCCAAAACCGCGTCCTCTAGTCCACCACATTCCATAAAACTCAGATCTTTGGAAAAAACAGGGACCGGCTGGTGAGTTACATAAATCTTATTTTCATATTGTGGGAATATACTCAGGATTTCTCTCTTGGAAAACTCGGAGACGCTAACCACAGCGTCTGAATTTTCCAGCATTTTCTTGACCCTCGCGTAAAAAATGGACGCGTTGTCGTTAACCTGGTGGCTCACCGACAATATCGGAATGACATCATGCAATGTCTGAATCATTTTCGCTTTGCCAGCTCTCACATACATCGGAGAAGTCGCGAATACGTAATCGAAGCCTTTCACGGAAACATTTGATGGTCGTAAACCAAACCTGGCCCTGAGAACGGTTAAATCATAAAAAGAATGTTTATTGACAAATCCGGATACATCATTCAGATAAACGAGTTTTTCGAGATTATTGTCATACAATAACTGATCCGCGACGGAATATGAATGCATTCCAATCATATCCTTCAATAAATAGATTAGCTGAGACTTCCGTCCATTCGCGTAATTGGTCGGGTTGTAAATCTTTTTTTTGATTAAAGCCTCTTGCAGTATGCCATTTTTATGATGCTTCGCGCTCGCCAGTATATAGTTTTTTAATCCTAGAGCTGTCGTAGCCTTAATGACCGCTTTAGAATAATGCGATATCCCTCTATAATACTTCTGTTCAAAATCATACCCAACGTAAAGTATTTTTTTCCCTAAACTCATATATTATTTTAACGAAATATAAATTCAAAGTTAAGCATAAATTATTAAGTAGTATAATTGTCTTCGCTTTCAGTTTACTTATTTGCATTAAGTCCAAATACGCGGAATGAATTTATTTATATATTACCTCAAAAAAATATTAATTCCGTATTGTTTTCTCATACAACTGGCAAATAGCTTCCTCCTCCTCAGGATGAAACCATTCCATCTCCATTTTGTTCTTAAACCAGGTAAGTTGCCTTTTCGCGTAACGCCTTGTATTTCGTTTGATCAGACGAACCGCTTCGTCCAGATCATAAGCGCCATCCAGATAATCGATAATTTCCGAATATCCTACAGTACGCATAGCGGACATATTTCTGTACGCGTACAATTCCTTCACTTCTCGTACTAATCCGGCCTCCAGCATTAAGTCTACCCTTTGATCAACCCGTTCGTACAACTCTGTCCGTTCCCGTTCCAGACCAATCATTATCGGGCTGAAGCGCCTTACTTTCTTTTTCGCCGCGCGAAATGCTGAAAATGGCCTGTTCGTCTGACGTATGATTTCAATCGCGCGTAGTACCCTTCGCGGATTCATTTTATCAACCCTCGAATAGTATAAAGGATCTCTCAGTGACAGCTCATGCAACAGGCCCTCAAGACCCTCTTTTTCCAATTCAGTACGCGCGGACGCCCTCACATCAGGATCAATATCCGGCATGTCATCCATCCCATGAAGCACCGCGTCGATATAAAGACCACTTCCTCCGGTTAGAATCGCCACGTCTGTATCCAGATATAGCTGGTCCAGCAAAGCGATTACCTCTTTTTCGTAGTCGGCTACTGTATATTCCTCCATTATCGAATGGCTATTGACAAAATAATGTGGCGCTTCCTTTAACTCGTCTTCCGTAGGCTTGGCGGTTCCTATCGACATTTCCCTATACAATTGCCGAGAATCCGCCGATATTACCGGCGCGGACAATTTCTTCGCGAGCTCAATAGTCAGCCTAGTTTTTCCCACCGCTGTCGGACCACCAATCACAATCAGCCATTTTTTCATATCCGCCACTATCAGATATTGGTATAGATTTCAATAAGTTTTTTCGATTCCTTCTGCCAATTATACTCCATACAGGCAAATCTGGTATTATCCACCAGCCGTTGATAGTACGCGTCATCCGTAAGCAACTGGTTGGTAGCCGATACGATCCGACCTACATCAAGCGATACCAGGCTCGCTACTTCATACCGGTCGTTGATGAGACTATATTCCGGAAAGTCGATGGTAACCTGCGGTATTCCCGCGTGGATATAATCGAAAAACTTGTTCGCCAGCGAATAGTAATAACTCTTGCTCACTTCTTCCAGCAACAGGTATCCCAGATAGGCTCCTCTCGTTACTTCCCGCAACTCATCCGGCCTAAGAAATCCCATAAACCGTATTTTTCCTTCCACTCCCAACCGTTTCGCCATCAGAATCATTTCATCAAGAATATCTCCTTTGCCGCATATATATAATGTAGAGTCTATATGCCGCATCGCCTGAATCAACTGTTCAATACCCCTTCCGGCGTTGACCACTCCTATATATACCAAATATCGCTCCTTCTTCGGATGTTCCGGCAATTCCCGCAGGAAGGGTGTATTCCTGATCACCTCAAAAGGTAACTTATACATCGAAGTAAAAATAGAAGCGATACTCTCGCTGACCGTATACGCCGCGTCGTACTTTGGCACAAAATATCGCTCAATCATCCGCCAGAACTTCTGAATACGAGGACGATCAACAACTTCGATCACCTCAGTATAGTACTCATGCGCGTCATAGACCAGTCTTTGTCCTTTTAATCGTCCCACCACATAACATGGGACAATGGTATCAAGATCAATCGCGCAAAGGACATCCGCTCTCCGGAATAGCAAAAAGAACAATAAACGCGTATTATATTCGATATAAAATAGCTTACCTTTATTCCAAAAGCAGGACAATCTTTTCTGTACATACGCCCGCCGGGTCAGCGCGACCGAATCGGGTTTCCCGCGCCCCACAATCGTCACATCAAATCCCGCTTCACTCAATGTGGAACAGATTCGTTCCATCCGCTGATCATAAGTCAGATCCGAAGTAACCGCGAATATCAATTTCTTTCTCATAAAACTTCCTGTGGCCTCTGAGCAATAAAGCCAATCGCCCTCTTTACAAAGTTATGAAATGAAACATTACACCAAAATCAGTATATTTGTTATACACCAGAGTCAACTAAAACAGCATGCCCACCTCAGAGAACAATAAGGAAGATCTCCTTGACGACCTCGATTCTTCCCAAAAGCCAATAAAGGCTAAAGTAGAGACAGGACAACAAGATACTAGTGAAAATATCCGGAAGGCCCTGGAAAAAATAGATCTGCTTATTTTATTCCTGGACGAAAAAAGGCGGATTGTATATGGCAATAAAGCCTTTCTGCGATTTACAGGCTTAAAGCATTCGGAAATCATTGAAAAAACCCTTGCCGACGTATTCACCTATCCCGTTTCCGATACTTCCGGAGACGATTTCGCGAACGAATTGTCCGAGTTTATCAAAAGTCGCAATGAAATTAGTAAGCTAAAGCAAAAAATCCTCAACAAAGACTCCAAATTACGCGCTGTCCGATTCAGGGTGTTATATCAAAGTGAAAACAGCGACTTCGCCCAGACTATTCTCATTGGCGAAGATGTTACCGAAAAGAAAAAGATTATCAAAGCGATCAGGGAAGGCAACGAGCAACTGGAAGATTTCTTTGAAAACGCGAACGACCTGATTCAGTTCTTTTCTCTTGACGGAAACATTCTTTTTGTGAACAAAGCCTGGAAAAATACCCTCGGATATACGGATGAGGAAATAAAAGAATTAAACTTTATCGATATTATTCATCCCGATCATCGGGCGGATACCTTGCGCAATCTCGAAAACATCAAGCAGGGACGATCCATTGAGCGGTTTGAAACGGTATTTACAACCAGCACCCAAAAAAACATTCAGGTTATATGCAGCGTCAACGTAAAACATGAAAACGGCGTTCCTATCGGCTTTCGCGGCATATGCCATGACAACACGGAGCGAATAAGGGCGGAAAAAGCCCAAAATCTGTATTATAAAATCGCCAGCCATACCATTGGCAGCGAAAATCTGGAAAACCTCCTGTACAATATTCATCAGGAGCTAAAAACCATGATCGCCGTCAATAACTTTCATGTGGCTCTGGTGGACAAGGAAAACCGCGTACTCAATTTTCCTTATTACGTGGATGAAAACTATGGCGAAAAAATCACCACTTATCAACGACCCGTCGGCAAGGGGCTTACCGAATATTCTTTCTTCAACAACAAACCGACTTTACTATACGAAGAAGATATTCTGCGACTAGCCAATGAAGGCGCAGTCGAACCTTTGGGACCGGTACCCAAAGTATGGATCGGAGTACCGCTAAAACTGGAAAACAGAACCATTGGGGTGATCTGCGTTAAAAGCCATTCAGACAGAAACAAGTACAAGCAAAGGCATCTCGAGCTTCTTGATTTCATCAGTGGCCAAATCGCCATCGCTATCGAACGGAAGCGGAATGAGGAAAAGATCATTGAGCAGACCGCTAGGTTAAACGCTATCTTCCAGAGCAGCTCCCACCTGATCTGGTCCGTAGACAAAGCCAAGGCGCTCACTTCGTTTAATCAGAACTACGCGGAGGCGATTTACCAAAAATACGAGGTGTATCCGGAAATCGTGTCGGAAGAAGACAAGCCCAAGATACTCATGCTATCCGACGATATTTACCATGACTACGTCAACGAAAAATACCAGCTCGCGTTTCAGGGCAAAGCCCAGCATTTTGAATTAAAAAGTACCGACAAAAACGGCAATGATATCTGGCGCGAAACTTACCTAAATCCCATTTTTCTTCCCGATGGCAGAATTGAAGAGGTTTCCGGTATTTCTCACGATATTACCGAAAAAAAACGCTGGGAAATCGCTCTACAGGAAAGCGAAGAAAAATTCAGGAACATCTTCGAGTCCTTTCAGGATATTTATTTCCGAACAGACATATATGGAAAAATCACGATGGTTTCACCTTCCGGTTTCGAAATCAGTGGCTATACCCAAGAAGAAGTTATTGGCAAGCATATTACCGTATTCAATGTTAACCCGAAGAAACAGACCAATCTGATCAGGCGCCTGCTTCGCACCGGCACCGTCCGCAACTACGAAAACAACCTGATCCTGAAAGACGGTTCCGTCATGCAGTCTATCAGCAACATACGGCTTATCTATACTAAAGAAGGAAAGCCTGTGGCGGTAGACGGAGTCGTCAGGGACATTACCTATCTAAAAAAGGCTTCCGAGGAACTATATAAAGCCAAAGAAATAGCGGAACGTTCGCTCAAGGTCAAGGAGAGCTTCCTGGCCAATATGAGTCATGAAATCAGAACTCCGATGAATGGTATTATCGGCATGATCGACCTGATCAACGAGACCGATCTGGATGAAGAACAAAAAACCTATGTTCAAACCATTAAAAAGTCTTCCGAGACTCTTCTAACCATTCTTAACGATATTCTTGACCTATCCAAAATAGAAGCGGGCAAAATGCAGTTGCGCCTTACTCCGGTAAATCTGGAAGGGACCGTCGGGAAATTATACAGCCTCTTTTACCAGCAGGCTGTCAACAAAAACATAGAATTAATCTATCATATCGATCCTAATCTTCCGGCCTACGTCCTGGCCGATGAGACGCGCCTTCTCCAGATCATGTCCAACCTGACCTCTAACTCCATTAAGTTTACCGATGAGGGTAGCGTCACCATCAACATGCTGGTACAAAAGACTATCGGCAATACTTATACCATTAAAGTCGAAATAATTGATACAGGCATCGGTATAGCGAAAGCGAATCTTCAAAAACTCTTTCATAGCTTTAGTCAGATCGATGATTCCTCCACGAAACTCTATGCGGGCACAGGTCTTGGACTCGCTATTTCCAAAGAATTGAGCAAGCTGATGAACGGAGAAATCGGCGTAGAAAGTGAGCTTGGCGCCGGCAGTACCTTCTGGTTTACTTTTGAAGCCAAGGAAAGCAAGAGAGGAGCCGCCCAAAAATCGACGGAAGACAACCGGCCAGCTATCACCAACAGACTAGAGGATATAGCTCCTTATATTCTGATTGTCGACGACAACGGCATCAACCAACTCGTCGCCAGTGAAATACTAAAAAAATCAGGCTGTAAAATCGACGTAGCCGACAACGGGCTGATCGCGATTGAAAAAGTAAAAAACAATCGCTACGATCTGATCTTTATGGACATCCAAATGCCTCAAATGGACGGTGTAGCCGCTACCCGGGAAATCAGAAAGTTTGAAACCAGCTATCGCACACCTATCGTCGCCATGACCGCGTACTCAATGAAAGAGGATAAGGAAAGATTTCTGATCAGCGGCATGGACGACTATATATCCAAACCAATCAAAGCGGAAGCGCTGGTATCGAAGGTCCGCGAATGGGTGGAAAGCAAAAAAATTTCCGACAATGGGCATAAAGCCGTTTCCGAACAGAATGAAAACCTGATTCTGGACAAGGAGGTTTTTGACAAATTAAAAACCTACGCCAACGCTCAGACGCTTTATAAAATATATTCCGAGTTTGAAAAAGAGGTCGAAGAGCAAATCACGGTATTGAAAAATTCGCTTTTGACGGATGATATTCAGACAATTTTGAATAACTTGCATACCCTGAAAGGAACCGCCGGCACTCTTGGCGTTACCGGACTTGAACGACTGGCGAAACATATTGAAGGTAATCTGAAGGCCGCTAACCAGACAGATCTCGACGCGGACATGAACCGGCTATTCGAAGCCTTCAACGAATTTAAACATAATTACAAGAAAATATTAACACCCTGACCCATGTCAACATCTAAGAAAGTTCTGATTGGAGAAGATAGTTCCGTAATCCAAAACCTGACCAGAAAGATTCTGGAATTTCAGAATTTCAGGATTTCCTCCGCGAAAAATGGAAAAGATGTACTAAAAGCGCTGGATACCGAACACTTCGATATCATCCTGCTGGATATCAATATGCCCCAAATGGACGGTATGACCTGCGCCAAAACCATACGAAACATGGATGGTGAAAAAGCCAAGGTCCCGCTTATAGCCATCACCGGCAACGCCCGAAACTACTCGGACGAGGATTTTAAAGACGCTGGCTTCAACGAATATCTTCAAAAACCACTGGATTTTGATAAATTGGTGGAAGTTGTAAAAAAGTATACCCTATAAAATGCAGTTAAAATATACTACACAGTTTTTATCAAAATTAGAAGACATTTTTTCCGAATCAGATTATATACTCCGCTATGAAAAAGGGAAATTTCAATCAGGTTACTGTATCCTGAAGGAAACAAAAATCGTTATCGTCAACAAGTATTTTCCTTTAGAGGGACGTATCAATTCAATCGTTGAGATACTTCGATCCATAGCGCTGGACATCAGCAAACTCTCTGAGAAAAACAGAAAGTTGTATCATGAACTGAATCAAATGGAAATTAAACTGTGAAAGTTACTTTTCTTGGTACTGGCACCTCGCAGGGCGTCCCGGTTATCGGCTGCTCTTGCGAGGTTTGTACATCATTGGACTTTAGAGACAAACGGCTAAGGACATCCGTTCATATCGAGACTGATGGCAATAGTCTTATCATTGACTGTGGGCCCGATTTCCGTCAACAGGTGCTGCGTGAACGTATCCGCGCGCTGGACGCCCTGATCATGACACATCAGCATAAAGATCATACCGCGGGCTTGGACGATGTCCGAGCCTTCAACTATATGCAACAAAGACACCTTCCCGTCTACGGCCGTGAGGAAGTGCTTGATCAGCTCAGGCAAGAGTTCGCCTACGCCTTCACCGATTTCAAATATCCGGGTATACCCCTTATAGAATTAAAACCAATCGAAAATCAACCTTTTGAGATCAACAATACACTGATCACTCCCATCGAAGCCCTCCACTACAAGCTACCTGTATTTGGATTTCGTATCCGAGACTTCACTTATATCACCGACGCCAAATCAATCGCCTCTGAAGAAATTGAAAAAATAAAAGGCTCCAAGGCAATCGTGCTGAACGCGTTGCAAAAGGACGTCCATTTATCCCATTTTACTTTGAGCGAAGCCGTAACTTTGCTTATGGAATTAAACCCGGAAAAAGCGTATCTCACGCACCTCAGCCATAAAATGGGACTCCATAGCGATGTTCAGCGGGAACTGCCATCATTTATCCAATTGGCGTACGACGGACTAACCGTCAGTTTATAGACGGACAACATCTGAATCCGGCTTTTCCAGCCGATAAGAAGATCGTAGGCCGATTATTTTCACATCAATATGGTCATCGCCCGGACAAGAAAGTCATTGATCACTTCGAGTACGTCGTCGTCTATGTAAAAAGATCCGCTAGCGTCCAGTTCTACCTCAGCCCCGCTCTGAATTCGCGCCAAGGCTCGGGCGACAACCATTTTACTCATAAAAGAGACTTCTGAAGCGAACTTCGTATAATCCTGTTTTCCCATTGGACACTTCGTATCGAAACGTAAAAGGATTTCTGTAATCGCGTAGCGGAATAAAAACAACCGCCATAAATGTACCAATGAGAATATCAATCAATAGATCACTCAGGTTTCCGACTATAATAGTCGGAAAAAAGGTATGGAATGCTCGTATCCTTTCCGCGCCATCTCTTAATTAAGGAGATATTGGCCAACTTGTAGCCGCAACGAGCAAAATAGCCGATAAGGAAGCGTATGGGATCAGATTCAACCAGGAAGATATTCCAACAATGCTCAGCGCCAGAAACAATCTCGTGAAAAATCGTGGACATCTTGGTCGGGCCCCGGCCACTATATTGGCGGCGCCCCTTACAATCACCGCGGTAATAGAGAGATCTCCGATCAAACCAGCGAGCAAGTTTCCTACTCCCCGCGCTTTAAGCTCAAGATTGGTATTCGTCAGCCTTTTCATCGGATCAATCTTGTCGCTCGCTTCAATAAATACTCAGCAACGTTTCCATATTAGCGACAATAGCGAGCGTCGACGCCACCACATATACTTTATAAGAAGCCAAACTCGATCAATCAGGAAAATTAAAATTAGAAACAAGCTGACCAAACGTACCGGATGAGGGAAGCTTGACCAAACGCCCTCTCCCAACGCGAACTCGGGATACGCGAGACTCAACAGATAATTCAAAACGACGCCAGCGAAACGACAATCAGCGGAGCCGGGATCAACTTGATTCGGTTAAGAGAAGTTGTCGGACATATGATGAAAATGAGAAGCGAAACGCTAGTAATCACAAGAACCGCCGGATCGATTCGTCGAAGAGCTTCAACAACCTGGAAAAAGATATTTTCGAGATTCCAGCGAACAAATTTGTACCAGAAGCCAAAGCGATACCCAAACAGAGGGGCAACGCTACCAGAAAGACAACAATTCCGGAGGATAAATCATATTTCAGATCATGTGGAGAAATCGAGATAAAATCATAGACATTCAACACTCCATGCAACATAATAATCCTATTCTGCTCTCATTGTTCACCCTGTCATTTCCACCACGGGAGCTTCCGGTTCGTCAGGATCTCAACAAACTTTTCCGGCAATAAAAAAAGCCTCTGTTAAGAGGCTCTTGAATGCTTTCGCTTAGTTACTTAATGTTGTCCGATAATTGAGCGCCGGCCTTAAACTTCACCACATTTTTCTCTTTAATTTCGATAGGTTTGCCCGTCTGAGGATTTCTACCAGTTCTCGCGCTCCTCTTGGAGAGATCAAAAGTACCAAATCCGATTAAAGCCACTTTCTCCCCTTTTTTAAGGCTTTCAGACGTAACATTAATAAAAGCTTCCAACGCCTTCTTCGCATCCGCTTTGGATAATTTTGCCTCTGACGCTATAGCGTCGATTAATTCTGCTTTGTTCATTTTTTAAGATATTTGACTTAAACAATAATTAAAAATAACTGAATCTTTATCAAAGATAATTGAAAACATACATCTGTCAATCCTTTCATTTTTAAATTTATTAAAATATTTTTAGAAAATATTATATTTTTTTAAAGATAAAAATATAAATACCTAATAATAAGAAACATAAAAATAACCTGGTAAAGAGGTAAGGTTTTTGTAAAAGTTTAAAAAAAAGCTCCAGCGAGCTATTCTAGTGACTTTTATCCCCTTGACGCTCCACGTGAAAAATCATGGTCATGAATTTAATTCGCCTGATTATTGTTGTTATGAATTGTATTATTTACAGTCTATAAATACTAATGGTCCTCTCCGAGGGTTTCTAATATTGAAATAAAGCGATAGATCAAATGAGTCAACTTGTTACCATAGCTTCTTATAGCAACCCGATCGAAGCCAATCTCTATAAATCCAAACTTGAATCCTATGGAATTTCCTGTTTTCTGATAGACGAAAACCTCGTAAGCCTGGTTCCTTTCTATTCACTCGCCATTGGCGATATCAAACTCAAAGTGCCGGACAACGAGTCCCAAAGAGCGTTGGAAATACTATCCGACAACGACAACGCCGAACTGAGCGACCATTTTACCCTGAATGCTGAAAACGAAAACCCGGAAGCGAATAAATGTCCCTACTGCCTTTCTTCAAACTTATATCAGAATAAATACTCGAAAAAATCGCTGTTGTCTTTTCTCATTATCGGCTTTCCTATTCCTATCCGAAAGACCAGCTACCGTTGTTTCGATTGTGGATTTGAATGGAAACAAAAGACCAACCCTTAGGCCAGAGCCATAAAGCTCCATATCCACGAAAATACGATAGCCGCCAGGGTGATCAACATAAATACCTTTTTCATTTTTAATCTCGGGGTTCGTTCAACAAAAACGGGAAATATATTCCAATCATCCGCGTCAGGGTCATCCACGCGTACCGGGAATTTAATACGAGCAAAAACTTGTATGGGTTTTGATTATCGTTGCCAAGTTTTCCACATCCGAATTTTATCTATCGGGAATGTATTCTTACGCGATAATGTTTTAAATTCAATCTTTTTATATCCGATATGAGTAAAGAAAAACGTAAAGACAAAGAAACCGAGCACCATCACCTGCATCTTCGGACTGTAACGATGAGCGATTATGAAGATATAAAGGAAATCATGGATCGCGTATACAGTAACGCCGGAGGCTCATGGACCAAAAAGGAATTTAAATCCATGCTCAAATACTTTCCTCAGGGACAGATTGGTATTGAGGATAATGGCAAAATCGTCGCCGCGGCCTTCAGTCTCGTCGTCGATTATTCAAAATTCGGAGATAAGCATACCTATAAGCAAATTACCGGCGAAGGCATGTTGACCACTCACCAGGACGATGGCGACACCCTGTACGGAATCGACGTATTTGTACATCCGGATTATCAGGGAATGCGCCTCGGCCGCAGGCTTTACGACGCGCGGAAAGAATTGTGCGAAGGCCTTAACCTCCGGGCTATCATCGCCGGAGGAAGGATTCCCGGATACAAAGACTACGCGGACAAGCTGCTGCCGAGGCAATACATCGAGAAAGTAAAGAACAAGGAAATATACGACCCGATCCTTACTTTTCAACTGGCCAACAACTTCCACGTCAGAAAAATGATGAATAATTATTTGCCCGACGATACGGAATCCAAGTCATACGCGACCCTGCTGGAGTGGATCAATATAGACTACGATGAAAGCGTCAAGCTGATTGGTGGAGCGAAAGAGTCCGCGCGTGTCGGTGTAGTGCAATGGATGATGCGACCGGTAACCGGTATAAATGAATTGCTTAAACAGATCGAATTCTTCGTCGACGCGGTATCCGATTACAAAGCCGATTTCATTATATTTCCGGAATTCTTCAACGCTCCGCTCATGGCGGCCTTCGCCTCAGACAATTCCGCCGACGCGGTCAGGCAGCTCGCGGAGCATACCGAAACGATCAAAGAGGCCATGATCAGTTACGCGCTAAGCTACAATATCAATATTATCGCGGGCAGCATGCCGCTCTATCAGCGGGGCAAGTTATATAACGTGTGCTATCTGTGCCGCAGAGACGGCACGTACGATGTCCAATACAAACTCCACGTGACTCCGGACGAACAAACCTACTGGGGACTTCAGGGAGGCAACAAGCTTCAGGTATTTGAAACGGATTCGGGCAAAATCGGGATCCTGATTTGCTATGACATCGAATTTCCAGAGCTTTCCAGAATATTGGGCGAACAGGAGATCAATATTTTGTTTGTGCCTTTCTGGACAGATACCAAAACCGCTTTTCTGCGAGTCATGCGCTGCGCTCAAGCGAGGGCGATCGAAAACGAATGCTATGTAGCGATTTCGGGAAGCGTAGGCAATATGCCGGGAGTAGACAACATGGATATTCAATACGCGCAATCGGCGGTCTTTTCCCCGTCGGACTTCGCGTTTCCACACGACGCGATCGTAGCGGAAGCTACCCCCAACGCGGAAACCATGCTGGTTGTCGATCTGGATTACTATCTGTTGAAAAAACTCCGAAAACAAGGAACCGTCCGTAACCACCTCAACAGGAGAAACGACTTGTATAAAATTGAATGGTTAAAAAAGGATAAGTAATATCCTTCAAAACGATCCGATGAATCAACATTCACTCTTTAACGATAGGTCTCCTGATTTCGCGGAAGTAATTCTGCCATTACCTCTGCCCAATACGTTTACTTACAGAATACCCGCTGGCGCGCCCGCCGCGATAGGCTCCAGAGTGCTTGTCCAGTTTGGCAAGAAAAGAGTTCTCACCGCGGTGATCAGGGAAATTCATCAGACTCCTCCCGAACTATACGAAGCTAAGGAAATCATAGAAGTCCTCGATGAAACACCGCTGATCACCGCGGTTCAACTGAACCTGATCAACTGGATAGCCTCTTACTATATGTGCACTCAGGGCGAAGTGCTCAACGCGGCCATCCCTTCGGGGCTCAAGCTAAATAGTGAATCAAAAATTCAGCTAAATCCGGATCCATCTCCTTATCCCGATATTCCCATTGACCCTGTTGAGCAAGTTATTCTGGACACTATAGCCCGTCTTGGCGAGGTATCATTCAACGAGCTTCCAAAACGTTGCGGTATCACCCGTATTCTTCCTTATATACGCTCGCTGATCGAAAAACGAAAAATTATATTGTTCGAGGAAGTAAAGGAAAAATACCGTCCAAAAACAGTATCCAGAATTCGTCTCCATGAAAAATACCATTCCAAAGACGCCATTAAGGGGTTATTCGATTTTCTGAAAAACAAACCGCGCCAAACCGATATTGTCCTTAAGCTCCTTTCCTTAAATCCATCCTACTCGTCCGAAACGTTTTATAAAGGCGTTGATAAAAATGGCTTTAAAATCCTGATCGACTCGGATACTTCGCTTCGCGCTCTTATCCGGGAAGGGATACTGGATGAGTTTCAGGAAATCATCCCTCGGTTTCCAGACCTGCCCCATGAGCCCGGAAATCAGCACCCGCTCTCGCCCGCTCAGCAAAAAGCCCGAAACGCGATTGTCAGTCACTTCGAGACCAGCGATACGGTATTATTACACGGGCTGACAGGAAGCGGGAAGACGGAAATATACATCAACCTGATACATCAGGCTCTGGAGGGCGGCTCCCAGGTTTTGTTCCTGCTTCCGGAGATCGCGCTTACTACCCAAATTGTCACCCGACTGAAAAGAGCCTTCGGCAACGAGCTTGGCGTATACCATTCCAAATTTTCAGACAACGAACGCGTAGAAGTCTACAGAAGTTTGTTGTCCGGCAAATATAATCTGATCGTAGGCGTCCGCTCAGCGGTATTTCTACCTTTTGAAAACCTGGGCTTGATCATTATCGATGAAGAACACGAGACCTCCTATAAACAACAGGACCCGGCGCCGCGTTATCACGCCAGAGATACCGCGCTGATGCTCGCGCGGCTGCACAACGCGAAAACACTGATGGGAACCGCTACCCCCTCGATTGAAAGTTATTACCAATGCAAGTCCGGCAACTGGAAACTCGTGGAACTAACGGAACGATACGCGTCCGCCACATTGCCGGACATACATCTGATCGATCTCCGAAAGGAACGTAAACAAAAGTCCCTGCGAAATGATTTTTCCAACGCGTTGCTCCTGCAAATAGAAGAAACACTCACCCGCGAAGAACAGGTGATCCTCTTCCAGAACCGGAGAGGCTATTCCCCATTTCTGACCTGTGAAGACTGCGCTTATGTATTCTACTGCAAAAACTGCGATGTAAGCATGACATATCACATGCGTTCGGAAGAGTTGAGATGTCATTATTGCGGACACGCGGAGGAAGTAGCTCACGCCTGTCCGGCCTGCGGTTCCTCCAAAATCAAAACCACTGGATTCGGTACCGAGAAACTGGAGGATGATCTCAAGCTATTTTTGCCCGACGCGCGCCTCTCCCGGATGGATATGGACACTACCCGCAGAAAAAACAGCTATCAGGAAATAATCAATGATTTTGAGCAAAGAAAAACGGATATTCTGATCGGCACCCAAATGGTTACCAAAGGCCTGGACTTCGACAATGTAAGTCTGGTGGGGATATTCGATACGGACAGAAGTCTGCATTTTCCCGATTTCCGGGCGCATGAACGCGCTTTCCAGGTTCTGACACAGGTAAGTGGGCGCGCTGGACGAAAAGACAAACGAGGAAAAGTATTTATTCAGACGAATTTCCCTGAGCATAAAATTTTTCGGCTTATTATTGAAAATGATTACATTTCAATGTATAATCATGAGATTGAGGAGCGGGAGCGCTTTTTCTATCCGCCTTTCTCCAGAATGATCAGGTTGATGATAAAAGATCCGAAACCCGAACAAAGTAAGAAATGCGCTGACGCGGTATTCGCTCATCTCGCCGGCGTGATTGGCAAACAGCGCCTGCTTGGGCCTGAGATTCCACTGATCAACAAAATCAGGAATCTTTATCTGGTATCCATATATATAAAACTGGAACGGGAGGGAATAAACCTTTCCAAAGCGAAAGAATTGATTCAAAAGGAACTCGTCAGAACCATGGCCAGAGACTTTAAATCAACAATCATCTCCATTGACGTAGACCCTGTTTAAAAAAATGATGAATAAGAAAATATTTATACCTGTCATCCTGCTAATGTTCGCGGTAAGTTCCTGTGACCAGAGCCGGCAAAACGACGAGTTGGAAAACAAGAGCTATATAGGCGAAAAAGAACAGAAACTGGATACCGCCTCTATAACGGAACCTAAAAAAACTCCGGTAAAGATCAAAGGAGAAAATAGGATCGGCACGGTGGAAAGCGTGTTTCTCGACAACTTTGACGCTATACAGCCAGGTATTTCTTACCTGAATGTAAAGGAAATTTTTCCTTCCGCTCCCGCCCCACGGACCCAGCCAGGGTCAAACCAGCGATACACAGTCACTGAAAGCAAAAGCGACATTAGTCTATTCGAGCAGACCGCTCTTCTGGATTTCATATTTAAAAACGATACCCTCTCCGGCTACTTCCTGACTATTACCGAAAGCGATTTTGAAAAAGCGGAAGCGCTTGACGAAGCTCTTCATAAACGATACACCAAAAAGCTGGGCAGTTGCGTTCAGGAAAAAGTCGAAGAAGACACCCGCTTTTTGACTACTTGCTACTGGACCAACAAGAGTAAAACGCTCACCTACACGTATGACATCAACGCGGGTAAAATCACCCTGTATTATCAGAGAAGCAAGTAGGTAAAACCCAGGCTTCTCAAGACAAGATATCCCATTCCCCGTTAATCTGGGGGATGGCGTAGTGCGCGGTCATGTCGTACATGACGGGCACGACGGACACGTAGTTGTTGGACAAGGCCCACTCGTCCGTATCCTCTCCCTTATCAGAATTGACAAAGCTTCCGTTCATCCAGAAATATCTTCTGCCTTGCGGATCTTCGCGTTCCTCGAACAACTCCTGCCACCGGGCTCTCGCCTGCCGGCATATCTTGATCCCCCTGATTGGTTCCTCAGACTTGGCCGGAATATTCACATTCAGCGCCACTCCTTTGGCCAGGCCATATTTCAGTACCTGCTCGGTGATCTTTTTTACCGCGTCTCTGCAATGATCCATATCCGCGTTTGGCGCGAAGTCGCATAAGGAAAACCCGATGGAAGGCATTCCTTCGATCGCCGCCTCGATCGCCGCCGACATCGTACCGGAATACAAGACGCTAATACTGGAATTGCTACCATGGTTGATACCACTCACCACCAGATCGGGACGTTTTTTGTTCAATACAAAAAACTTGGCCAGCTTAACGCAATCCGCGGGCGTACCCGAGCATTCATAAGCGGTTACGGATCCGAATATGTCCGTTTTATCCAATCGCAGCGTATTGCCGATCGTAATGGCGTGCCCCATGCCGGATTGAGGTCCCGAAGGGGCCACAACGATCACCTCACCCAACTCTTTCATCACATCGACCAGGACACGGATGCCCTGAGCGCTTATGCCATCATCATTGGCTACTAAAATCAACGGTCTCGCCATCTTGTGATATGATTATTTTTTTCCCTTTAATACACTCAAAATCTCATGCCCCATCTTATCCCTTTTAGTAGTAAGATAGGTTTTGTTATGCTCATTAGGCTCAATTTCAATAGGGACACTCTCCACGATTTCCAACCCATATCCAATCAATCCCGCTCGTTTTACCGGATTATTAGAAATAAGCCGGATTTTACCGATACCAAGGTCTCTGAGTATCTGGGCGCCGATACCATAATCCCGCTCATCCATTTTAAAGCCCAGCTCCAAATTGGCTTCTACCGTATCGCGACCCTGTTCCTGCAATTTATAAGCCTTTAGTTTGTTCAGCAACCCGATACCCCTCCCCTCTTGATTCATATAAAGCACAACCCCTTTGCCTTCCTCTTCTACCAGGCGCATGGCCGCCTGGAGCTGAGCTCCGCAGTCGCAACGACAAGAGCCAAAGATGTCCCCTGTCACACAGGAAGAATGTACCCTTACCAATACCGGTTCGTTTTCACTCCAATCTCCCTTGACCAAAGCCATATGAATATCTCCGGTACTCACCTGACGATAGGCGATCAGGTCAAACGAGCCGAAGTCGGTAGGCATCTTAACTCCGATCTCTCGCTTGATCAGACTTTCATGCTTCAACCGATACGCGATCAGATCCTTGATCGAAACCAGCTTCAGATGATGCTTGTCCGCCACTTTGCGCAAGTCCGGCAGACGGGCCATCGATCCATCCTCATTCAAAATTTCCACCAATACCGCGGCTGGCTTAAATCCGGCCAGACGAGCGAAGTCTATACCCGCTTCCGTATGACCGGAGCGCCTCAACACCCCTCCGGATTTCGCCCTTAGCGGAAATATATGTCCCGGCCGGCCAAAGTCATCGGGCTTAATATCGGGATTTACCAGCGCTTTGATGGTTTTCGCCCGATCACTGGCGGAGATACCCGTAGTACATCCATGCCCAAGCAAGTCGATTGATACCGTAAAAGGTGTTTCATGCTGAGCTGTATTTCTACCCACCATCAGTTCCAGGCCTAGTTCTTCACATCGCTCCTCGGAAAGGGGTGTACAGATCAGGCCTCGGCCATGCGTCGCCATAAAGTTGACAATTTCCGGTGTTATACACTCCGCCGCGCAAATAAAGTCTCCTTCATTTTCCCGGTCTTCGTCATCCACCACTATGATGATCTTACCATTACGTATTTCTTCAATAGCTTCTTCTATCGTATCAAGTTTTACTGATTTCGTTCTGTCGGTCTCCATATATTTGTCTTTACCCCTATTGAATACTTTATAAAACCTATTAATAATGCCAAATTCATACTATAGAAATGTGAAATAAACCGAAAAACCCGGAAATTGATCGCGATTTTTTTCAACAACGCGTCCATCAGCGGCACACACAGGCACATGATCTGAGCGGCCAACGCGAAGCGATATATAGCGTGATAGTTCAGAAGAAGCGCGTTGCAAAACAGGTTTATAATTAACAAAAACGGCGTTATCCATCGCAAAACCTTATGAGATAGGAATGAGAAAGCCAGTCCTGTAAATGGTGGCCAGAGTAGTTTCTTATAGACCGAAAGGTTCTGGAAGTTGCCCGCCGAAATACGAACTTTTCGCCTGAATTCTTCCGAAATCTTATTAGAAGCGTCTTCATAAGAAACCGCCGACAACTCGTTGATCGCGAGCTTTCCTTTGGCGAGCGCGTGCATGGTGATATAAAAATCGTCTACAAGAAAATTCCGGGGCACAGGAGCGAAAAAAGATTTTCGGATGGAGTAAAGCCCTCCAAAAGCGCCCATCATGGTACCCCAGATCAACCCTTCACGATACTTGATAATGTTTTCCCGTTCAAGGTACTTCTTCTCCTGATAAGAAATTCCTTCGCGCCTGTATTCCTGATTCAAGATATTTCCCCCAACCAGCGCGATATCCGGATTTTTATAATGTTTGACCAGCGCATAGATGGTTTCACGATCAAAAAGCACATTGGCGTCAGTCAGAATAAGAATTTCCTGTTGAACCCGCTCAACCAGATGATTGATAATACCCGCTTTGCCCGTCCGTTCGGTAAACTCTATCAAACGCAGATTTTGATACCGCGATTCATGTTTCCGGATAATGGCGTTGGTATCGTCACCGGATTTATCGGAACCTATGTAAAAATGTATTTTATCCGCCGGATAATCCGAATCGAAAACAATTTCAATTTTTTTGGCGATTACTTCCTGTTCATTATGCACCGCCATGATAACCGCTATTTCGGGAAGTTCAGCGTCGTTTTTGGCATACGTAACCCGATTGGGAGCCTTTCTGCCGGCCACCAGCTTCAATATGAGCGGAAAAAACACGTACGTATGCAGGATCAGCAGTACGGTTATCCAAAACAACAATTGAATAAAGAGAATCACGTCGCTAACGAATTATAAAGATTTATAAACCGATCGATTACGTTGGGGTTGGCGTACGCGTCTCTGATGAGGCGCCCGGCGTTCGCGCCAATGGACGCGTAGTTTTCCCTGTTTCTAAAATAATCCTTTATTTTCCCCACCCATTTATCAGCTTCATCACAAATTACAATATTTTTCCCATCGGTACAATCAATTCCCTCCGCCCCTATGGAAGAAGCGAAAATACATTTCTCCAGAGCCATTCCTTCGATTATTTTCAGACGCATACCTCCTCCCGACAGAAGTGGTACCAGCATCAAATCGTACTGCTGGATAAAGGCGGACGCGTCGTCCACATATCCATGAATAAATACATTTTTCATCTTCAGGTTCAGGATATGTTCGGGCGTACCCTTTCCCGCGACATGAAGCTCCAGTTCCGGCATCGCGGCGGAAACTCCGGGCCATACCTGATCCAAAAACCAAAGTAAGGCTTCCTGGTTAGGCAACCATTCGAGCGCGCTCAGAATAAAGCAGGTAAAGCGCTTAGGACGAATGTCGGACCTGATCGAGAAGCGGTCCAGATCCACTCCCGCCGGAATAAAATGACACGGAACGGATACTCCCAGCTCTTTTATCCGAACCCCGTCTTCCGGAGTAATCGCGGCGATCGCGTCAAACTTTTCATAGTACGTTCGCTCAAATAACCTGAGTTCATGAGCCATGCGTCGGAAGTATATTTTTTTTATCCGGTTAGGCTCATGTTCCGCCAGTCTTCTCCAGATGATATGCTCGATATTGTGGGAGCGGAGAATGACCGGAGCTTTTGTATGTTTCCTAACCACGTCGACATACCAGGCCACATAGGTTCCCTCAAAATGCACGACATCGTATCGTTCCTCTCGGAGCAATTTTTCCAGACACTTCACAAAATCTTCCGATATAAACCGTTCCGCTATATAGGGTATAGGTTTCCAGAAATTTTTCAAAGCGTTTACCCAATTTATAGTCGTATCGACATACACCGGAACCAGTCTGGCCAGGTCATCGAGCACATCGGCGTTTTGAAAATGCTTAGGCGTATTGACCGCGAGCACCGTCACGTCATGTCCTTTAAGAGCGAGGTTTCTCGTAATACCGTACATCGCGATCGCGCCGCCATCGTCTGGCGGAAAAGGAACTCTGAAGCAAATCTGTAAAACTTTCAAGTCTGGTAAACGCTTTGCGCGAAAGTAAGTAAAAATAAGGAGACGCCTGTTTTATAAATCGACATTTGCCTGGACAAAAAGGCGGCGATCTTCCAGACGCATGGCGACAAGACTCCCCATACCCGGGCGGTCGGAATATACAGCGCCATTGTCGATCGTGATCCGGTAACACTCCTCCGCGGAATCAACGTTTTTTTTGATAATTTCCAGCATGGTCGGCGTATGCCCGTGTACCACGATCCGCCCGCCGGTTTTGGACGGATCAACTATATAATTTCTTATCCATAGCATTGAAAACTCATCTGAAAAGATATCCGGAATTTCAAAATTGAAGCCCGCGTGTACCAGCAAGTAGTCGGGCAGAATCTTAAACCTCTCCATATCGGAGATGAAACGGATATACCGTTCGGGTATTTCTTCGATGGAACTGGCTTCAAAACTTTTCAACGTCTCCGAGCCTCCGCTAGAATACCATATTCCCTGCATAGCGCGGTCAAAAAAACAATTCAGGAACATTTCTTCATGATTTCCCAGCAAGACCTCAATCAGATATCCGGATTCCCGCAATTCCATCATATAGTCGAGTACCTGTTTGCTACCCGGACCACGGTCTATGAAATCTCCCAGACAATACAGCGTATCCACCCTGGAAAGTTTCAGCTTCCGCTCAACCAGGTGTTTCAACGTATCGATACATCCATGAATATCCGAAACTACATAGGAAGCCATTCTAAGATCTTTATCTGAAACGGTTGATCCGGATTTAATGTGTACATATCTGCCGGGAAGCGACCTCTCCGCGACCATGACAAATATCACAATCCGTCTTTATCTTTTTCGCGCCATGACACTTTCCGCATCCCGCGACGCCTTTTCCACCACATTCCGCGCATTCTTTAAAGATCTTTCCCATGCTTCCGTTTTTTATCAGCACTCCTCTGCCTCCACATACGGAACAAGCGAAACTTCCCACTTTACTACAAGCGACACAATCTCTGAAAGTCCCGCCAGCCCCGTCGCATTTGCCACAAGCTCTCGTTACTTCATGATAGCCCGTATTGTCGCATTTCTGGCATATTTTTGTTTTTAGACGTTCCAGATATCGTTCGGTCTGGACCCTGTAAGTAGAATCGCCGCCTTTAAGATATTCACTAAAAGCGCTTCTCGCTCTGACATATTCTCCCGTTCCCATAAGCGCCTTCCCAAAGCAGAAAACCAGCGCGTCAGGCACACTGCCGGAGTTAGTTTCAAAGGCTTCACGAATCAATACCAGGGATTGCTCATATTTTTCCTGATCCAATAAGAAAAAAATCTGTCTGTAAGTAGTAGTAGTAGTGGAGTCCGGTTTTTCCAGTGACTGCGCTCCGCCACTTACAGACAGAAATATAAAGGGAAAGGAAAATAAAAAACGGTAAGCCGGTTTTAAATAATCGAGAAACATCAAGTTGGCACTCTTCATATCCCTTTCCGCGAACAACTATCAGGCCAAACGCCTTGCCGACACAGGCTGCCTGGCATCCTGGCTAAACCTTTTAAGGACTTGATAGTGGGATTTTAAGGCGCCAATAAAGGTTTCATTTTCATTATAAGCGACATTAAACTCTCTGGCGGTTTCGCGTACGATCTTGGAAATAGCCGGATAATGAATATGACATATGCGCGGAAATAAATGATGCTCTACCTGCATATTCAATCCTCCGCAAAGGAACGCCGCCATTTTACTCTTTCCGCTAAAATTGGCGGTGGTCTCCATTTGATGGACGGCCCAGGCGGCTTCAATATGATTTTTATCGTCGGGTTCCGGAAAATCGGTATCCTCTACCACGTGAGCCAACTGAAACACCAGACCAAGAACCAGCCCCTCGGTAATATGCAGCATGAGGAAGCCAATCAGAAACTGCCACCAGGTAATGTCAAGAACTATCAACGGCAGGACTATAAATAGAAAGTAATATATACCTTTGAAGAAAAACAACTCAAAATATTGCCTTTTGCCCGGACGGGCGTATTGCCTGACCTGAGGAGAAAACAACTTTACATAGTCCTTGCGAAAAACCCAGGACAAGCTCGCGAGGCCGTATAGTAAAAACGCGTAGTAATGCTGCCAGCGCTGGATCCACGTAATCTTGTCTTCCTTATGCACTCTGAGAAGACCGGGCGCGATCTCGATATCTTCGTCATGTCCCTTGATATTGGTATATGTATGATGAATAACGTTATGCGTAGCTTCCCAGACAGTATAGTTCGCTCCAATCAAGTTGAAAACATAGCTCAAGGCTTTATTCACGGTCTTATTGGACGAATACGCCCCATGAATCGCGTCGTGACAAACATTGAAACCTATGAAAGCGGCAAAGGCCCCGTGCATAATCGCCAATAGCAACATCATGTACATAGGCATGGGTTGCAGCATGATCAGGAGATAGGTTCCTACAAAACCACTTAAAAAAAAGACCGTTTTGAAAACCATCGCGGCGTTCGCGTGTTTACTTATCTTATTGTCGGTAAAATACTGGTCCACTCTCTGTTTCAGCGTAGCGAAAAACATAGACTGGCTTTTATCAATAAATCGAATTTTTTGTTGCATTTAATTGAAGTTGACAGGAGTTTCTTTAACTTGAATTGTGTTATCTAGGTACAAAGAAGATAATAATTTGGTTCATTACAGTGCTTGCAGATGGCGGATATCGTTGTACGCGTCCAGCACGAACTCCGCTCCGGAGTATGTAATACGATACAGGCAAAGATTATGATGCCCGAACTGATCCATATATTTCAGATCTGAATGTAATAACGTGGAAAGTAAAATACGAATTGCGCGACCATGCATACATATTAATATCGGATTTTCTTCCCGCCTCGACAATATCAAATCAATAACCGGCTTCTGCCTTGCCTGTACATCCAGAGGACTTTCTCCGCCATCAATCGATCTGCCTACCTCTCCGCGCTTCCACGCGTCCAGCATTTCGGTATAATACGTATGATCTCCGGTATTGATTATTTTTCCGTCTTTTTCTCCCCAGCTTATCTCATTTAAGCCGGCATAAGTCTCAAAGGGAACCCCCTGTTTGATAAATCCCTCTACGGATTCCCTGGTCCGTTTGAGCGCGGATACATATATTTTAGTGAACGGTACATTTTTATAATGTTCAAAAAAAGCCTTTGCCTGGCGACGCCCGGTATCGTTCAAACTGGTATCCACACCACTACCCTGCACAATTCCTTTTAAATTATAATCCGTTTCTCCATGCCGGATTATATAGATCTTTTTCACATCCAAAACGCAGATTATATTATTGTTGAAATAATCCGCTAATATCCACATTTTTTAGAACTTAAAGGCCAAAGGTAATATTTTCCGCGTTTTTACATCATTTTAGCCCTTCCTCCCACTACATAAATTTCATTACCTTTGCCTCAAGGCGCGGCCGCTTTACTTGATATGACAAATCAAAACGGCCATACCCCTACGCGGCCAGCGTAAAAATAATAATGGACAGCTTAAAACCATGAATACAAAAACGACGGTGGAAGCGCTCAATCTGATTGCCCGGGGCAATATGCTTGAACATCTTGGTATTGAAATTACGGAAGTCGGCCAGAATTACCTGTCCGGAAAAATGCCGGTCGATCATCGTACCACGCAACCATTCGGGCTGCTTCATGGCGGCGCCTCCGTGGTCCTGGCGGAAACGCTGGGCAGTGTAGCGAGCAATCTGCTGATCGATCAAGAAAAACAATACGCGGTCGGACTGGAAATCAACGCCAATCATGTAAAAAGCGCCAAAAATGGTCATGTATATGGAAAAGCGACCATCGCGCACGCTGGAAAAAGAACGCATATCTGGGAAATAAAAATATTGAACGACGACTATGAGCTCGTTTGTATCAGCAGACTGACCGTAGCCATTATTGATAAACCATCCGTGTAATACAACTGCGACATGGAATCAAAATCAGCGACAACAATCGATATAGAGGATTTTATCAACCGGTGCGTATCAGCCTGCGCCAGCCAAAAGTACGCTTTCGCCGCGTTTGTCCTACCCGGGAAGAACGCGATTGAGTTTCTGGCAGGACCTGAAACGCCTTTTAACGGAGATGTCGAAGCGTCTCCTCCCGGATTTATATTTTCGCCTTTCAACGACAAAGCGCCCGTCTTTCATATCGAAGCGCGTTATCATTCATCCCTCGACACCACCTCAAACGACGCTGATCTCAGCCGATTATACAAACATTTCGCGGACCTTATAGAAATGAAAGCGCCCGGAGTAAATACACTCTCCACGCTTCCTGACATTCCCGGCTCCGGCGATTATATATACGACGTCCAAAAAGCCATACGACATATACAAGCCGGCCATCTAAAAAAAGTCGTCATAGCCCGCAACAAGGTTATCGACCTTCCTGAAAACGCTAGCCCCGGGCGGCTGTTCCGGAAACTGTCCACTCAATTCCAAAATTCGTTCCGCTCATTAATCCATAGCGGTCGATACGGCACCTGGATCGGAGCTTCACCGGAGATGCTGGTATCTATCGACGACAATGTATTTAAGACGGTAGCGCTTGCCGGTACACAGCGGCTTCTGCCAGGCCAAAGCGTGACGGAAGCTGTATGGAAACAAAAGGAAATAGAAGAACAGGCGCTCGTCTCCAGATATATTATCAGTTGTTTTAAATCCATCCGATTGAGAGAATTTGAAGAAGAAGGTCCTAAAACCATCGCGGTCGGTCATCTCCTTCATCTCAAAACTGTTTATACCGTCAATCTTTCCGAAATCTCCATTCCGAGTCTTGGGAGTCAGATGCTGCGTCTCCTGCATCCTACAAGCGCTGTCGGAGGCATGCCTCGCCAGGAAGCTTACGATTTTATAAGAGCTACTGAGAGTTTTGACAGGCAACTGTTCGCGGGGTATATCGGTCCAGTCAATCTTGATCGCCAGACCAGCCTGTTTGTCAATATCCGATGCGCCAGACTATACGAGGGGCGGGCGGTGTTATACGCCGGAGCCGGAATTACCATCGAGTCCGACCCTGAAAAAGAACTGGTTGAAACCGATATAAAAATGAATGTAATCGCGTCCGTTTTACATTCCGAAAATTAATATTTTAATGTATTTTTACCCAGTTGCAAGCAATATATAACATACCGGAAATCTGTGCCCGACACCAGATCAGGCACGCGGTGATCTCGCCGGGAAGTCGTTCCGCTCCGCTTACGATCGCGTTCGCGAGGCACAAGGACATTGAGTGCGCGGTGGCCGGCGATGAGCGCTCCGCCGCGTTTATAGCGCTGGGCATGGCTATTCAAACCGGAAACACGGTGGTGTTAATATGTACTTCAGGCTCGGCGGCTCTCAACTACTATCCGGCGATCGCCGAAGCGTTTTATCAAAAAATCCCGCTCCTGATCCTCACCGCCGACCGTCCTCCCGAATGGATCGGCCAAATGGATGGCCAAACGATACGTCAAAACGAGGTATACGGACACCATGCCAAAGCGTCATATACTTTTCCCGACAACTATTCGCTCCCGGATTCCCGATGGCATAGCGAACGCCTGGTATCGGAAGCCATCATCGCGAGCCAGACATATCCGGCAGGACCTGTTCATATCAATATTCCATTAAGAGAGCCCTTTTATCCGGAGAATACTATCACATATAGTCAGGATGTCAAAATCATCAGGACATGGCGCCCCAAAACGTCGCTGTACAATGAAACCATCGAAGAACTGCGGCAAACACTGGAAAAAACCAGCGCCATTCTTATTATCGCGGGACAATTAACGGAAGCGCTTTCTCCTGATTCAAGAGACGCGCTCCGGAACTTCGCCGAGACGTTTGGAGCGGTTTTACTGGCCGAACCACTCAGTAATTGCCAGGATGTAACACCATCCGTCAATCATTACGAGCTTATTCTTTCCAACGTCCCGGAAACGGAACGCGATCAGCTACGTCCAGAGTTAATTATCACATTTGGAGACGCCATTGTTTCCAAAAGTCTGAAACAATTTATCCGGGCTTCCCGACCGGAACACTGGCATATACAGCCTTCCGGCAACACCGCGGACCTCTTTCAGTGCCTGACGCGCGTAATTCCGGTAAACGTATCGGACTTTTTCTCCCTGCTCAACATCCAATCCCCGTCCATTAAAGCATATCGGAAACATTGGCTTCAACTGGAAGAAAAATACGCGAAACTCCATCGACGTTTTTTTGAAAATCAACAAACACTCGCGGAACTCACCGCCATAAACGCGGCCATTGAGGCGCTTCCTGAAAGAAGTGTACTGCACCTCAGCAATAGTATGCCCATCCGCTACATAGGCTATACCGGCCTCGCCCTAAAAGACGTCCGGACGTTTTGCAATCGGGGTGTCAGCGGTATTGATGGAGTAATCAGCACAGCGGTGGGAGCCGCCTCAGTCACCTCTTCGCCTGTCACTATTATTACCGGCGACATGGCTTTCTTCTATGATCGCAACGCGCTCTGGAACACCCTGAATCCCTCCAACCTGCGCGTCATCGTTCTCAACAATCACGGGGGCGGGATATTCCGGATGATTGAAGGTCCAGCCAAACAACCGGAACTGGAAAAATATTTTGTCACGGAACAACCTCTCTCCGCGGTAGGATACGCGTATGAGCATAACCTTGATTACTATTTCTGTAAGGACTTGGATACATTGCGGAAACAATTAATCAGTTTTTATCAGCCTTCCGAAAGCGCTAAAATTCTCGAAATAGAAACCAACCCTATAGTTGATAAGGAAATCTTAAAAGAATATAAAAACACAGCCTATCATGACTAGTAAATTTGACTGGAAAACCATAAAGGAATACGAGGAAATAAAATTTGAATACCTCGATGGCATAGCGAAAATCAGCATCAACAGACCTCACGTCCACAACGCGTTTACGCCCAAGACTGTACAGGAAATGTCCGAGGCCGTCGAAATGGCGAGACAAAACCCGAACATTGGAGTGATCATACTCACGGGAGAAGGCGGAAAAGCGTTTTGCAGTGGTGGAGATCAGTCTGTCAGAGGCCATGGAGGATATGTTGGCACCGATCAGGTACCAAGACTCAATGTGCTGGATTTACAGAAACAAATTCGTTCCATTCCCAAACCCGTCATAGCGATGGTCGCCGGCTGGGCCATCGGAGGCGGCCACGTGTTGCATGTAGTATGCGATCTTTCCATCGCGGCGGACAACGCCCGGTTTGGTCAGACAGGTCCCAAGGTAGGAAGTTTCGACGGCGGCTTCGGCGCGTCGTACCTGGCAAGAGTGGTAGGGCAAAAGAAAGCCCGGGAGATATGGTACCTCTGTGACCAATACGACGCGCGGGAAGCCCTGGACATGGGTCTGGTCAACAAAGTAGTGCCTCTGGACCAACTAGAAGAAACAACCATCGCCTGGGCGAAAAAAATACTTCAGAAGAGTCCTTTGGCCCTTCGTATGTTAAAATGCGCGTTTAACGCGGAGCTGGATGGACAAACCGGAATTCAAGAGCTTGCCGGAAACGCGACCTTATTATATTATCTGACAGAAGAAGCGAAGGAAGGTAAAAACGCGTTTCTTGAAAAACGCGATCCTGACTTCTCGAAATATCCAAAATTTCCCTGATCTTAATGAAAGCCCCTCACGCGGGGGCTTTTTTCACGCTCTATCAACAAGTAAGCATCCCGCGGGTTATTAAATAAAAAATTGATATGAAGACTATCGCTTACTTAATCGCCGGCTTGCTTTGCATATTCGTGATTATAGCCTTTATGGTAACCAAAACCGACATATCGACCCTGACCGGAATTATCATGGGCGGCGTCACTCTCGCTCTCATACCATTGATTCTTATAATCATACGAAAAACTCCCCGCCGGGATCCCAAGCATCAGGATTCGGATCACTTCGACCGAAACCCATAGCGACTTCTCTACCTGAGAAGGAAACCTCTTGATTTCCTTTTCGCCATCAGCCTCAGACAAAAACATCGCGATCCGGCCAAACACTAATGGCTATATCGAGAACCTTGACGATCAACAACGTGTTTCTACTCTATACCAGACAAGCTCTAAAAATCGTTTATCCGATAAGTTTCCGGCCAGGTCAAAACCGGAAAACATAGTCAGTTCGGACAAAACTAAAGATGGGTCTATTCCCGGTAATTAATTTTGACGGGACGCACAACCAAGCCGTCTGTAGGTCGTACACGCTTGTTGAAAACAATGGGACACTCCTGATACAATTATGGAAAAGATAATAGCTTTTTTAGCGAATAACTGGTGGTGGTTTACTCCGGTTATCTTTCTGCTTTCAGTAGCAATCCACGACATATTTATTCAGAAGAAGCATACGATCAAACACAATTTCCCAATTGTGGGGCATTTCCGGTATATGCTTGAACGCATTGGACCTGAACTACGCCAATATATCGTCGCGAACAACCGGGAAGAGCTTCCATTCAACCGTAGCCAGCGATCATGGATATACGCTTCTTCCAAAAGAGAAAACAATTACCAGAGCTTTGGTACAGATCAGGACATATACGCGCCGGGACATATCTTTATTCACCCGACGATGTTTCCCTTCAGTGGAGGAAAAGACCATCCCAATATCAAAGACCCGTATTTTCTGCCCTGCGCCAAAGTGATGGGCGCTTACAACAAGCGCCGCCGGCCATTTCGTCCATACTCGATCGTAAATATTTCCGGCATGAGCTATGGCTCCTTGTCTTCCAACGCGGTAACGGCGCTCAACAAAGGAAGTCTGAAAGTAGGCTGCTATCAGAATACAGGCGAGGGCGGTCTCTCTCCTTTCCATCGTCATGGCGCCGACGTCATGTTTCACTTCGGAACCGGTTATTTTGGCGTCAGAGATGAAAAAGGTAATTTTTCGTTCGAACAGATGGACAAGCTCGTAAAGGAAAATCCATTTATACGAGCCATCGAAGTAAAGCTTTCACAAGGCGCGAAACCCGGCAAAGGCGGAGTATTGCCCGCTTCCAAAATCACCAGGGAAATCGCCGAAATACGAGGTGTGCCCATGGGACAAGACGCGTTGTCGCCCTCTACCCACTCCGCCTTTTCCAATGTCAGGGAGATGGTAGACTTTCTGGAGCGCATCGCGGACATAACGGGACTTCCTGTTGGATTTAAATCGGCGGTTGGGAAAATGGAAATGTGGGAAGAATTGACAGACCTGATGCTTGAGACCGGCAAAGGTCCCGACTTTATCACCATCGACGGAGGCGAAGGCGGAACCGGCGCGGCTCCACCCGCTTTCGCGGATCACGTGTCATTGCCATTCATATACGCGTTCAGCAACGTATACAAAATCTTCGCGAAAAAAGGATTGGCCGAAAGAGTCGTGTTTATCGGAAGTGGCAAACTGGGGTTGCCAGCCAAGGCCATGATGGCCTTCGCCATGGGCTGCGACATCGTAGCCGTAGCCCGGGAAGCCATGATGTCCATAGGCTGTATCCAGGCGCAATCCTGTCATACAAACACTTGTCCGGCCGGAGTCGCTACTCAAAATAAATGGCTTGCCGCGGGGCTGGATCCAACTTTGAAATCAGAGAGGGCCGCAAACTATATTCGCACGCTTCGCAAGGAAATACTGGAAATCACTCATGCCTGTGGCTATGAGCATCCATGCCAGCTTACCATGAACGACGTCGATATAAGCATGGGAGACAACAATCTCACTCAGACACTAAGAAATACCTATCACTACGACAAGGAGCAGGTCCGTTTCAAAAATATGCAGTCTTTACTAACCTGTCAGTATCTGGGAGGACCGGGTCCTCAGAAAACAACCAATGACAGTAAGTCGAAGCTAAGCGAACAAGGAATCAGCAGTCTTTCGATAGAGCCGGAAGAAGTCGCGTGACAAAAATAACATAGTGGCGGGAACACGTTCCCGCCTTATTTTTTTAATAATGGATATATTACGCGCGTTTTTGGAAAACATATCGCCACTCACTCCTATTGAAACAAAATTCCTCCTGGAGTCTTGGGAACCGGTCTCTTATCAGAAAAAGGAAATTATTTCCCGGGAAGGAGCTATGGAAAAATATGTCTACTTTGTTCTGGAAGGCATCCAGCGCGCGTACTATCTGAAAGACGACAGGGAAATCACCATTGTATTTACCTATCCGCCTTCTTTTTGCGGTAGTATCGATTCACTACTCACCAGCACTCCATCCTTATATTTTGTCGAAACCATTACAGAAAGCCGGCTGTTGCGAAGAAACTTCGCTGAAATTGAAGAGCTGGCCACCAGGCATCAGGGCATTAATACCCTGCTTCGCAAAGCGACGGAAACCGCCCTTACGGGAGTAAATAGAAAACATTATGAATTAGTGGCCTTGACCATGGAGGAAAAATTCGAGTCCTTTTATAAGCGTAGCGCTCACCTTATCAATAAAATCCCTCATAAACATATCGCTTCCTATCTGGGTATGGACCCTACCAACTTTAGCAAAATTCTAAAAAAATTCCGCTAATATTCATTTTATTGGTACAAACCAAGAATTCCCGTTTTCAGGATCACTACTTTTATCCAAAAAAATATGAAAACAACCCAAAAGGACGTAATCGAAGAGCTAAGCTCCATTACGACCCAGATTATAGAAAGCGCGAAATCCTACACGCTTCTTGACGATTCTATTCTCTTTGGACGAACCGAACCTCAAAAATGGTCCATAATCGAGTGTCTTGAGCATTTGAACCTGTATGGAGATTTCTATATCCCTAAAATTCAACGCTTCATATCAACGCGCCCTGCTTCATCTCCGGCTCAATACTTCAAACCTGGGTTTTGGGGCGGGTATTTCGCCAAAAGTATGAAAGTAAACTCAAAAGGCGGTGCCGCGTGGAAGATGAAAACGTTCAAGGATAAGAATCCATTAGGCATGACCGCTAATCGTTCCGTCTTAGATCGGTTTATCGGACAGCAGGAACGTTACCACACGCTATTGCTTCAGGCTGCTCACACAGATCTTCATTCAAAAGGTATACCTATAACGATTACCAGCCTGATCAAACTCAGACTTGGAGACGCTCTCCGGTTTACCATATATCATAATGAAAGGCATTGGCAACAAGCCGAAAGGACAAAAGAGGCTATTCCGCTTAAACAAAAACAGGGATAAAAGTATCCCTGTTTTTGTTTAAGCGTCTATCTTATTTTATGAAACTTTCGCTCCCGAGTCCATACCGACTTCTTCCATAAGCAATCCAGCGGCTCCCAGTATCCCAACCTGATTGGTCAGATAAGCCTGCGCGATGATCAGCTTGTCCGTGTAATACGACGGCATGTACTTTTCAATCGTTTTTCTGGCCATAGGCTCAATAAACTTAAACGCCCCGGCTATTCCACCTCCCAGCAATATGGTGGTAATATCCAGCACGCGGATAACGGAAACGAGATTTTGCCCCAGCTTTTCTCCCACAAAGTCAAATACGGAAATAGCGAAAGCGTCGCCTTCGGAGGCGGCCTCAAAAATCGATTTAGGGGTTATTTCTTTTCCTACCAGCGCGCTATCCGGCTTTTCTTTCTCCATCCTCGCCAGCGTATAGTTTATAATATGCTGAATACCGATATTCTGCTCAAGCGATTTTCCATCTTCCAGAAGCATATGTCCGATTTCCATTCCATTGCCTCTCGCGCCCAGGAAAAGCTTTTTGTTAATGACGGCGCCGCTTCCCACGCCTGTACCAAGAGTAACCAGGACAAAGTTGTCCAGATCCTTGATGTTGCCAAAGTACAATTCTCCAATCGTAGCGCACTTCGCGTCATTTTCGATCTTAACCGGCAGGGAAGGAAATTCCTTCTTAAGAATATCCACAACAGGCAGATCATAAACCGTAGGTATATTGGGAAGTAATATGACTTGCTCGCGATCTACGGACAAAAGTCCCGGCCAGCCGATGCCAACACCCTTGATCTCAGGAACAAGACTAAGGTATTCCTTTATCCCGGCTTTCAGCGAATCTACAAATCCATCCGCGACCCATTTCGCGGTATCAAAAGCTTTCACCCGGCTTATCTCTCCTTCCGGAGAAACTATTCCAAATTTAACGGTTGTACCGCCTACATCAATTCCTAGTATCATTCACGCAAATTAATGAGATTTCGATAAAAAATAAAAACTGGGTACAAAATAACGTAATTTTAGACAATTGGTTAAAAAACCACACGGAAGTCGATAATTCTTATGGATATGCCGTGATTAAAATCATCAGTCCGCGTTCTCATTAGAAGCGGCGCTTATAGTTAATATGAACTACTCAATCAATCGCGGTGAAAACAGACTCATCTGATCAGATCTTTTTTTTAAATCCTGAATCGTATGCCAGTCATGGCGTCAACTTTCACATATACAAAGACGAAATACTTCGTTTCAGAGATCAATGGTTTATGAACGATTCTCCCTTTCTGGTACAAACTTCCGGCTCGACAGGCAAACCCAAAACCATTGAAATAAGCAGGGAGCAAATGGAAGCCAGCGCGGTCATGACCGCTCAGGCGCTTAACCTCAACTCTTCCGACAACGCCCTGATTTGTCTTAATACGCGTTACATAGCGGGTAAAATGATGCTCGCCCGATCATTTACCCTTGGCATGACCGCCTATATCCTCCCTCCTGTAGCCAATCCACTGAAAGCCATCACTTCATCCCTATCCATAAGTTTCACCGCTATGGCGCCTTATCAAATCAAAATGGTTCTCGAAGAGTCTCCTGACAAAATCACGCTACTTGATCAAATGAAAGCCATACTGCTGGGAGGCGCCCCTGTTGATCCGCGATTGGAAGAGGCGCTCCAAAAAACGCGGGGACCCGTATACAGTACTTACGGAATGACTGAAACCGTATCGCATATCGCTCTGAGGAGACTCAACGGACCAGACTCCTCCCCCGCTTACACCGTACTCCCTGGTATTTCTGTTAGCGTCGACGCGAGAAGCTGCCTAACTATCAAAGGCTCCGTTACCCAACACAAAACTCTGATCACCAACGACGTCGTAAAATTGCTTTCAGACAACCAGTTCATATGGACAGGACGAATCGACAACGTGATCAACTCGGGGGGAATAAAAATCCAAATCGAGGAACTGGAAACCTCCATCGGTGAAATATTTATACGATTAAAATACCCTCATAGGTTTATGATAACGGGTATTCCTGATGATCGCTTCGGAACTATAGTCGTACTACTAATCGAGGGATATTTCGCTGAACAGAAAAAGAAAGAATTAGCGTCCGCGCTACGTGAAAAAATATCCAAATACGAATTGCCAAAAAAAATAATTTCCGTAGCCAAATTTTCAGAGACGGCGACTGGAAAAATCGACCGCGGCGCTACCCGCTCCGCCATTATGTAAACGCCCGTGTAAAACATGCTGCTTGTACACGGGCGAATGAATAAGACTTTTTTTATGGGAGGAACCGGATTTTATTCCACCTAGCGGATTTTTTTGAGTAAGCCTTCGCGAATTAATTTTTTATCAATTACCAAAGGGTCTTTAAGCACATCTATTGAATGAAAATAATCGACCGTTTCATAGTCTGTAATTCTCAAACCAAATACGGGAAAACCCCAATCGTCTCCCAGATGGCTGTTTTTGACTGAATCCGAATCAATAAATTCAAAATCAAGCGTCTCAATCATTACCGGATCCACTTTCCTCTCTTTCAGAAAAGCGATGACCTCGCTCTTAACATCTTCCAGGAACTGATTAGTCAGATCTTCCTTCTTTACTTCGATTATTTTTTCGCGAAAATCATAATATTCATCAAACAACTCGTTTAAAAGATCCTCCGCGAATTCCTCTGAATCAAGTGATTTCTCACTTTGAAATTTCTTACTGATCAGTTCGGATCCCCACAACTTCAAAACCAGCATATTTTCAACAGTAAGTATTTGAAAATCTTTTGGATGAAGTCTTATACCGGTTTCATCAAGAATCGTAGTAATAATTTTGCTCTTTAACCCTTTCATTTATTTGTACAAGAAGAAATATGAAAAACAAACATAAAAAAAAGGTTTAACTTTAAAAGAAATATTTTAAAAAATGATGAAAACCGTTACATATTTGCAACTAAATATTTTCACTTCATAATATCCCTGAGCAATGTCCCAAAGAATATCCATCGAATTTTACACACCAGACCTTCCGGCTCCCCACGCCTTCTCGTTACAATTGACCGCTGAAGATCAGAAAGAAGCGACCGAAATCACTTTTTCCCTTTCATACCTTGACCGTGAAACTTGTACACCGGAAGAACTGGAAGAAGATGGCTACACGGACAACGACAACATTCAATGGAAAGGCAAGCTGGGAAAAGACTGGGGAATGATCCTGTTCGACCCTCTGACTTATCGGGAGCTAAGTGTTGAAGAAAACAACCACTTCATGCATGTAACTTTTCAGGATAAGAAAGGCGGGAAACAGGAAGGTTTTTCCAGCGATCCGCGCCTCGCTTATATCATCCAGGAACTTCATCAGGCGATACTGGAAGCTACAGAAAAGGAACTTCCTCTGAGCATCCGGCTCAAAGAGCTTAAACCAGACGCTCCCATCCTGGATATTTCCATACTTGGAAGTTTTCTCGAACGCGAAGCCTTTATAATAAAACACTCCACCAAAAAAGATAAAAAACAGGCGATCAACTGGAGTCAGCTCAAGGATTTTATGGAAACAATCTATACCGTTGACTTTGACCCAGATCAGGCTCTTGACGAAAAGCAAATTCAGAAGGGCATGTATATCGAAGTGGGAGAAGGAATGTGGTTTCAGATAGAGGAGGAACAGAAAAAGCTGATCGAAACAAAACTAGCTCACCTATTGACAACTACCTAAGAACGAGTTTACAAAAGACGGGAAAACACTTCACTTATCGCGAACATTTACTTCCGGGAAGGCCGTAGAAAAGTATCCTCTGGCCTCCCAGATTTCCACAATTTCGCCCTGAGAAACACAATAGGGTTCATATATTTCATTGTCCGATACCAGCTTTAGATTATTCTCTTTTTTAAGCTGATTAAAGACACGCTTGAATACCAGTCCTTCGGAAGAGGTCATTACAATACAAAGCGTATTGTCCTTTACCTGATCCCAGCGCTCCAAATATCTGCCTATCACGATGGAACCGGAAGTCAGAGGCAGCATGGAGTCGCCCGAGATTTCAAAAGCCCTAAAAGTACCTTCTCTGAAGAAGGGGATTTTAAAAACAGGCAACTCCGCGATATATTCCGGATCCGCGTAGCCATTGAGGTACCCGGCGGAAGCTTTGGCGGGCACCATATGGATCAACTCATTATCGTCTCTATCCAGCGTGAGGCTAAGTATCCGCAACGAAGATTCTTCTTCCTCGCTACCAACATCCGGGTCCTCCCACGGCAGACTTTCCCTGAGAAACACGTCCATTCCGACCCCAAACACTTCCGAAAACCTGATCAAGTTGGCGATATTGGGTTCCGCGCGACCTTCCTCATACGCTCCTATCAGCGAACGCTTTATCCCAACCTTGGAGGCCAGTTGCTCCTGCGTCAATCCCATTCGCTTTCTCAAATATTTGATATTCGTACGGATAAAGGACATAAAATCTAAAAATAAAATCTGTAGCCAAAGATAGATAAACTAAAATAATTAGCAAACCAGTCACAATCCCTATCCACAAAACCTATGACAAAATCCTTCTTTTCCGGTAGCCTTTCCGGGAAGAAAGCGCTCAAAATATCGATCAGGAACCATATAATTCCATGAATATTGATTAAAATTGTCGAATGCGAGCTTACCTGTTTCTTCTATTTGTTCTATTTTCCTGCTCCGGTGGACAGCATAGTGAACCGCGAACCACCAGAAGCGAAAAAAGCCTGAACTTTGGCGAACCCACTTCCACCCATGACCTCGGCAATGGGTTAATGATAAGAAACGTGCTTTTCAGCACGAACAATCCCGGAAAAAAATGTGAAGGCGTATCGATACATTGTATCATTGAGCCTTCCGAAGAAGCGATCGAAGAACTAAAGCGTCACGCGTTTTCATCCTTTCTTTTTGTATGGAAAGTCTTTTATAACGAACAAAATGTCTACGATTCCGGAGTTCCTGTCAGGGAAAAGCTGGGCGAAGAGATCACATTCAACCAGGCTCCATTTATCACGAATAAGGGAAGCTACCCGTTTGAAAAGCATATTCCCTTTTCAGCGCTGGGGTTATCCGATGGCGAATACGACGTGGTATTCAGTCTGGAGGTATACGCGGTAAAATTCGCGGGAGACCCTGAGCTAAAACAATATAAAAAACTAGAATATATCGCTTCCGCGCCTCTCGCTACGCGAGATTTCAAACGAACTATCACAACGCCCCGACTCTATAAAGGACAGATAGGTATCAGTCATTTTAAAATTGACAATCCTACCGGAAAAAAATATGATTTTACCTTGACGGACAATGGTATGCCTGATCCCTTCTGGGAGCTATGCCGCGATTCGGAAATCCTATATTCGAGCAAGCCCGCGCGCAATACATATACATACGCTATCCAATCGGAAACTCCATATTTCCTTCTGAGCGCCAGCGACACTATGACGATCAACATTTATGATTTTGATCAGGGACCATTTAATTCCAAAGACTTTATCGACGCCTGGCACGGCACCTTCGCGGATTTACAGCGCGAACCGCTCAAAAATTTCGGACTGATCAGGAACTTACGGCTTCAGGCTCATTTCACCCCGATAGAAAAAAACAACTCAGACAGAAAACCATAGAGACTCTCTGTCTGAGGCGAACGCTACTTTCTTGTCAGCACCGGCTTGATCGCGTTGTTTATTTCATTGAAGCTTGTCGCGTGATCGAAATACCTGACCAACTCCTGGCGGTTATCATATATATACATATTAGGATAGCCGATCGCTCCGAATTCAAGATAGAACTGATCTTCCATATCGTGCAATATGGTGATCTGCCTGTAGTCTCCTAGTTTAAAATATTCCTTAAACTCGTTGATCTCATCCGGATGGCTAGGACTGACCAGTAAGATTTGCACGTTTTCAAGCTGATCTATATTCTCGACTATCTCGCCGACTTCCTCCCTGCACAAGTCGCACAATGGATTGAAATAAACAAACAGATATGTCTTGTTCGCCTCCAAATCCCTGTTTGAAAACTTCTTTCCCGATAGGGTATAATAACTAAACCTGGGCATTTTTTCCTTATTCCGGTCTTTTCCCCTCGGTTCCATCACATATTCACTATTCGCGTTTCCTGAGATAAAAATTGACAACGTGATTGCCAATATCATAAAGATGTGGGTCATTGCTCTCTCCTCCTCATTAAATCCAACTACATAAAGAGAACTTCCGGAAAAAGAAAATTGTTATTAAGCCCATTCTGGATCAACAAAAGATTCCGCTCTGGGTTGAAAGTATACGATGAAAATCAGGTATTTTCTATTTTTCATTTTCTTACTTTTCCGCATTGGCAAAATTTCCGCCAATGATAGTGTGAAAGTCGCGGCGGGAGAACAATATAAAAAGAACTTTTTGTTCCGCTTTCTTTTGGGTGGACATTACCGAAGCGTATGGAATACCAGGATCATCGTACCCATCATGGATCTCGAAAATATGCCTGGTATGCTCAGGCCAGTCAAAGCGGGCGGAGGCATGCAGACCGTATCCGTACATCTCACGGACTCATCCGGCAAACGTTTTGTACTACGCGGACTGGACAAAAAACCGGAACGGGTCCTCCCGGCCCCCTTCCGGTACACATTTCTCCGTTATTTGATCAGCGACCAGACTTCCGCGGCCAATCCATACGCGGCGCTGGTAACCAGCAAACTATCTGGCAGCGCCCAGATCTATCATACCAATCCCTCTCTCTATTATATCAGTCCGAATAATGGCTCATTAGGAGCCTTTGGCGATGACCTGTCGGGTATCGCGTTGTTTGAAGAAAAACCTAATTCTGACTGGAAAGGAGCGGTGGAGCTAAACGCGCCCAAAGCTATTGTCGATACCGAAAAACTCATAAAAAAACTGCTGGACGACCCCAAAATTCTGGTAAACCAGAAAAGCTACCTGAAATGCCGGCTTTTTGACCTGATAATCAATGACTGGGACCGCCACGCCGACCAGTGGGCGTGGCTAGGCTTTGACAAGGAGGGCAAAACAGTCTTCGAACCGTTTCCACGAGACCGGGACAACGCGTTTTATCTTTTTGACGATGGCTTGCTGCCATTCCTGGTCAGCCGCTGGTGGGGCAAACCCAAATTGCAAAGCTTCCATCCGTTCTACGAAAATATCCAGGGATTATCGTTAAACGCCTTGTATCTGGATCGCCTTTTTCTCAACCGACTCTCGCCTCAGGACTGGAACGTCGTAGCCCTGGAGCTCATGGAGCAGCTTAGCGACAGCGCGATAATAAACGCTATTGACGCGTGGCCGCCGGAAATTCAGCGACAGATCGGACAATATACCGTCAAAACGCTGATAAGCCGGCGTGACAGGCTCCCGGAAGCGGTGGAAGCCATGTACTATCTTGTAAACAGGCATATATACATCATGGCGAGCGACCACGACGACCTGATCGAGATCTACCGCCACAAGCGCCATACCAGCGTATCCATATATTCGGCCACGGACTCCGCGTCGCTGTACACCCGCGACATACGGCACGGCATAACCCAAAAGATAAGCGTATACGCGTTGGAAGGCGACGACCTCATCACTATAAAAGGCCATAGTAGCGACAAGGGAATAAAAGTCATTGTATATGGCGACGAGGGACACGATACGATCAGGGAACTCTCGCGTATACGCGGATGGAGAAAAAAGACGCGTTTTACCGACATCGGACAAAATACAATCTATAGGGGCGCCGCTTCCCGTTTAAAATACGCCAGGCCTACCCGTAAAACGACCTTTAACCGAAATGGTCAGCGAAACTAAACACGATCCGATTATGAAGCCGGAAATTTACTTTCCCAGGTTCGTTCCATTTGCTCAAGTGTTTTTCCTTTTGTTTCCGGTACAAGCCACAAGACAAAAATGATCGTAGCTACACACATGAGTCCAAATATCCAGAACGCCAAGGCGCCGTTGAGATAAACGATAAGTACCGGAAATACGGAGGTGACGGCGAAATTGGAAATCCATTGCGCCGCTACGGCGATGGACATGCCGGCGCTACGGGCCCGATTAGGAAACATCTCCGCGAGCAAAACCCAGACGACCGGGCCCAGAGACAACGCGAAAAACGCGATATACCCGAGTACAAACCACACCAGCCAGGTTCCCAGATTTTCAGTATACGCCCCATACCCAATAGTAACCAAACAGATACCCATACCCGCCGCGCCGATAATCATCAATGGCTTTCGCCCAAGCTTATCCACCGTAAATATGGCCACCAGTGTAAAAACCATATTGACCGTACCCACCAGCACGGTTTGCAACATGGAGGTATCTCCGCTACTTCCCAATCCTTTAAAGATCACAGGCGCGTAATACAAAAACGCGTTGATTCCCGTCACCTGCTGAAAAACGCTAAGCCCCACTCCCACCAATACCACTTTCAACATCAGGGGAGACAAAACGGAAGAAGTCATTTTCTTTTCCTCCTCCATGGACCGGCGTATTTCCTTCTGGATAGCGACCGCGTTCAAAGCTCCGGCCATCCGGGCCAGTATCTTCGCGGCCTTTTCGTCTTTATATTTCAACATCAGCCACCTGGGGGATTCCGGGATTAAAAGAACAAGACCAAGGAAAAATATGCTGGGCAATGTCTCCGATGCCAGCATGTAGCGCCAGCCCAATTGTACATCCCATTCATCATCGCCAATCCGGTCGATAAAATAATTGACAAAATAAACGACAAAAATTCCTAATACGACGGCCATCTGATTGTATGAAACCAGCCTTCCCCTCATGTGTACCGGGGCTATCTCAGCGATATACATTGGCGAGACCATGGATACGATGCCTACGCCAATTCCTCCGAGTATCCTATAGATAATAAAAACGACAAAAGTTTCAGGAATGGCTGTTCCTATGGCGGAGACCGCGAACAACGAGGCCGCGACCAGAAGGGAATATTTCCGCCCGATTCGAAAACTAAGATATCCCGCGATCATCGCTCCAGCCATGCAACCAATCAGCGCGCATCCGGCGGCGAAACCGGTTTCCCAGTTCGATAGTTGAAAATAGACCTTTAGAGAGCCGATAGCCCCCGCGACAACCGCCGTATCATATCCCATCAAAAAACCACCAAGAGTAGCGACAATGGTAATCGCCGTAATATACCGGGACGAATATTGTTCCGTATCGGAGAGTCTGGCCTCACTATGTATATTCATATGATTATTATTCAGAAAAATTCAATCGGCTCTGAGTATTATATTGTTCAGGTTCGCTCAAAAAATATATTCCGATGGTAAATATACAGGATTATTTATTCTTTTAAGTCCCGGCGATCATTCTCCTATTTTTTCCCGCTATTCCGACGTGGGTATCGACAACCGATCCCAGCGACGATTCCCATTAATTAATAGATCAAAATGATTTTCGAGTAATAGGAAAAACTAGAGCGCCTCATCCATCCAATCGAGCAAGCGGCGCTCATCCGCGTCCCAGTATATTTCCGGGCCTGGCGGTTCCGGATAAAAAACACCTTCTCTCAAATCGCGCCAGACCCGTTCCGGCGAAAAATGATCAAAGTCCAGAATCAATCCGCATCCATAGCGCCGGACCAGATTTTGAAGCCCCAAGTCCCGCTCGACGATCATAGGCGACTGATGAGACAATCCTTCCCAAAATCGTGTAGGAATTTTCCCCTTTATCGCCTTATTGGCCTTGTAGGGCAATAGCGGAACGCCTCCATCGGCCATCAGGCGCTGAATCTCCGGATATGGCACAGGTTTCGACCGCATATCCGCTTGTATATACGGCTTGTCTTTGATCCACATGGCGATCCGGCCAATAAGCGACTTGTCCGGCGTATAGCCGATGATCGCCAGACTCGCGGCAGGTTCCAGCTCATGCAGTTTCTCAACAAAAAAAAGAGCCCTCCATATGCCATACGCTTCACTGATTGTACCTGTATATAAAAACCGGAAGGCAGACGCCGTCGGAGGCCTCTTTTCATCACTTTCCCCTCTCCGCCGGTTTTTGTTTTCAATAACTATGGCTTTCCGGCCAATAAAGCCCAACTGCTCCCTGTATACCTGTTCCGCGAGTATATATCCATCCAGAAAAGGCGCGAAAAGCCATTCTTTCAGCCGAACATGGAATGCCAGCAGATGACGGATCAAAAATGGGAAAGCGCCCATATACAAAATATTGTAGAAGTAATTTTCCTGAATATCATATAAGACCTTGCGCCCGAAACATACCTTCATCAAAAAGGCCGTCAACAGCAGCTCATGCGTCGCGATCACCAGCAAATCCGGCTTTTCACGACGTATCAGGCTCCAAATACGCCAGGGACTAAAAACTCTTTGAAAACTTAAGCGCCCAAATTTGAAAAGGGGATAAAATTTAACTTTTTTTGTAGCGACCGGAATAAGGCCGTTGTCATACCCCGCGATACAAACTTCATAATGGCCGCTTTGGGCCAGTGAAAGGGCTATCTTTTCATATAGTCTGGGATCATTGACGGGCTTGAGCGTCGCGGCGATCAGGATTTTCATTCTTTTAAAATATAAAAATTCATCAAGTCTACACATATCATGAAAGAGATTATCGAAAAAGCCTGGACAGACAGGAATCTTTTAAACGATCCGGAAGTACAATCCACCATCAAGGTCGTGATTGAAGAACTGGATAAGGGAAGATTGCGGGTAGCGGAACCAGGCTCCAATGGATGGATCGTCAACGAGTGGGTAAAAAAAGCGGTCATCCTTTACTTCCCGATTCAAAAAATGCAAAAGATAGAGGTAGGTCCATTCGAGTTCTACGACAAAATGGAACTGAAACGCGGTTATGACGAACTGGGAGTCCGCGTTGTACCTCACGCCATCTCGCGTTACGGAGCCTATATCAGCAAGGGCGTTGTGCTCATGCCGAGCTATGTCAATATCGGCGCGTATGTAGACGCCGGCACGATGGTCGATACCTGGGCTACGGTAGGAAGTTGCGCGCAAATAGGCAAAAATGTACACCTGAGCGGCGGAGTCGGTGTCGGCGGAGTCCTTGAACCAGTGCAGGCGGCGCCTGTCATTATTGAGGATGGAGCCTTTCTTGGTTCCAGGTGTATCGTGGTAGAAGGAGTCAGAGTAGGCAAGGAAGCCGTATTGGGCGCCAATGTCGTACTTACGGCGAGCTCAAAGGTCATCGACGTGACCGGCCCCGAACCAGTAGAGTATAAAGGCTATGTCCCTGAGCGGGCTGTTGTGATTCCAGGATCCTATACCAAGAAGTTTCCGGCCGGCGATTATCAGGTTCCCTGCGCGTTGATCATTGGTCAGCGCAAAGCGAGTACCGATCTGAAAACATCTCTGAACGACGCGCTGCGCGAGAACAACGTAGCGGTATAAATCCAACAAATCCGGTGGGCCGCTTTATTGAAGAGCGATCCCACCGTATTATCACCTTGAATGAAAGTATTCGGACACGACCAACTCTTTGCTTCCGCGCCCATACTGATAAAATCCCGCGCCAGTCTTAACGCCCAATATCTTCGCCTCCACCATCTTTTGCAATAAGGGACAAGGGGCGTATTTTGGATTTTTGAAATCCCTGTAAAGAATCATCAATATGGAGTAACATACGTCGAGGCCGATAAAATCCGCCAGTTGCAGAGGTCCCATAGGATGCGCCATACCCAGCTTCATAACCGTATCGATCTCCTTTACACCAGCCACATTTTCATACAGCGCGTAAACAGCTTCATTGATCATGGGCATCAAAATCCGGTTGGCGACAAATCCCGGATAATCGTTGGACTCTACCGGCGTTTTGCCCAATCGTGAACAGATCGCGTAAATACTCTTCATCGTCTCGCCCGCTGTAGTAAATCCTTTGATAACCTCCACCAGCGGCATGACTGGTACCGGATTCATAAAATGCATGCCGACGACCCGCTCCGGTCTCGAAGTAAAAGAAGCGAGCCTGGTGATGGAAAGCGACGACGTATTGGAAGCGAGAATAGCCGACGCTGGCGCGTAGCGATCCAATGCCTGAAATACGTCTTTCTTTACACTTTCATCTTCCGGTACCGCTTCCACTACCAGCTCCGCTTCCCGGACTCCAGCTTCGATCTCCGTATAGATACCGATATTTTCCAACGCGGCCTTTCTCTCGTCCGCCGTCAGCAATCCCTTCTTTTCCTGGCGCTCCATATTATGAGCGATAGTGTCATACGCCTGAGCCGCCAATTCCTTTGAAATCCCCACCAGCGAGACCTTGTAATCCGCCAGCGCGAATACATGGGCTATCCCATTGCCCATCGTGCCAGTTCCAAGTACAGAAACCCGTTTTATCATGGATATTTTTTTAAAATTATTCTTGTAATAGTGTCAAAATGCCTTAATATTGCATCAAAGTTTAGAACAGATCTAAATAATCTAAGAAATACTTAGCGCGAAGAAAACAGAATCAAAACAAAATCTGTTTATTTTAGCTAATTTGCGCGGTAATTTTTATTATACAAATTTATAGCATTATTAGCATCAAAATCCGAATAAGTAAAAATGACAACCGAAATTTCAAATTCAAAATTTAGTTCAGTATTCGCGTTTATCGCCATACCTGTACTTATTGTTATAAGCTACATTTTTTATTTTGTGGTACTTGGAGACGGCTCCAACTTTGTAGGCAACGACCCCAACAACCACCCCCTACCTGGCAATTATTTCGGTATCATATACAAAGGAGGATTGATCGTTCCGATGCTTATGGCCTTCTTTCTGATGGTGGTAACATTTTCCATCGAGCGTCTGATCACGATCTCCAAAGCCAGCGGAAGCGGAGCCATCGCTCAATTCGTCCATCAGATAAAAACATCACTTTCACTCAACGACATCAACGGCGCGATCGAAGCCTGCGATAAGCAAAAAGGCTCTGTGGGGAATGTAATCAAAGCGACACTCGAGCGTTATAAACTAGTCTCCAGAGCAACGGATATGCAAAAAGAGCAGAAAGCCGCCGCTGTACAAAAAGAACTGGAAGAAGCCACAGCGCTTGAGCTACCCATGCTGGAAAAAAACCTGACCATCATCGCCACGCTGGCTTCCGTCGCTACGCTGGTAGGTCTTCTGGGAACGGTAGTCGGAATGATCAAGGCCTTCGCCGCTCTCGCGACCGCGGGCAGCCCCGACGCTGTAGCCCTCGCCAATGGCATATCGGAAGCGCTTATCAACACCGCTCTCGGTATCGCCTCATCCGCCCTGGCAATCATCTGCTACAATTACTTCACCAGTAAGATAGACACATTAACCTATGGAATCGACGAGATCGGATTTACCATTGTTCAGACCATGAATATTCAGGGCGCCGCTCAGTCCACCGCCACACTTAACTAAGTCTTCACTAAAAACACCTGGACGAAATGTCTACGGAACGAACATATACGTCTTTTGACGAAATTGTATTTGAAAACAGAAATAAATCCTATGGGGCTTATTTTTTGAGAAAAAAATATCCCGACTATATACGTACGTCCATTCTTCTTGTTATTGGCGCAATGATCCTGTTTCTTGGCGGCCCCTTTGTTTACAACAAGTATATCAAGAAGCCAGCGCCTAAAAAGGAGGAGAAAGTGGTGGAAATCGACCTGACTACCATTGATATTCCTCCTCTCATACCGGACGCGCCGGCGCCTCCTCCACCACCTCCGCCTGTCGAACAGCCCAAAATCAAGACGGTCAGGAATGTCCCGCCTAAAGTTGTTCCGGACAAGGAAGTAGTGATTGAAGAACTTCCACCAACCGTCGACGAGATGGAAGACGCGGTCATAAGCGATGTGACACAGGAAGGCGAAGCGGACACATTGGGATTAAACGACCTGGTCGACAACAACAACCATTCCGGGGTATTTGGTACCGGCGAAGCGGAAGACAACACGATTTATATGCCGGGAGCCGGTATCGTGGCGGGTTTTCCAGGAGGGAAAAAAGCGATGGAAGACTATATCGGCAAACGCATGAGGCCATATGTCGACAAAGCCGCGAAACTAGGTGATAAGGGAACTGTTTTTCTTTTGTTTGTTGTTGAAAAAGATGGTAGTATTACAGACGTTAAAGTGATGAAAGGTCTGCATATCTGTACTAGTTGTAACGACGCTGCCAAGGAAATTATTGAAAATATGCCTAAATGGGAGCCCGCGAAAAACAATGGTAAACCTGTACGGGTAAGAATGCAGTTGCCTATCAGGTTTCATTTCGAAGATTAACGAACACTATGAGCAATATAAACAAACTATTAGGCTACATTCATTATTTTCTCGGGCTCATGTATATAGCGCTGGGAGCGTTTCTGATCGCCGCCTCCCGGTCGGATTCAGAATCCAATGAGATTTTCAGTTCCAAATACGCGCTAATTTTTGGAGCCGTCATGATCGTCTACGGACTTTTTCGCGTCTACAGAGCATATAAAGCTCAAATCGCCAACAACAAATGACTCTTTCTCAAACAGACATACGCTTCGCGGTATTCGCTGTTTCTTCAATATTTTCCCCATTATTCCCGCGGCCGACGCGAATAATGGGGAAACTCTTTTCGACCGGGAGTGACGCTCCCTGTTCATCGTCCGCTCTTCAACTATCCGCGCCGCCTTATGGACAGGCTTTTGGAAACATACATTTCTATGAAGCATCACATATATTCAACGCCCATAAATTTCAATTGTAAAAGCGATGAATCATAAAGCCTTCTTCCCGCTGATTGTTTTTTGGCTCACGCTCCTCGTCTTTTCCTGTAAACAAAAAACAGAGGAAAGTCCCATATCCGGCGATATCACCATCTATTGCGATGAGACATTCAGGCCGATAATAGACGCTGAAATAGCGACATTTGAGGCGCTATACAGAAACGCCCGGGTCAAGGCGGTATTTCTTCCGGAAAACAAAGCGTTTGAAAAGCTCCTACAAGACAGCACCGAGCTTATCATCACCGGCAGGAAGCTTTCGGGACAGGAAATGACTTTTTTTTCATCGGAACAAGCGCTGGTCAATGAATTCCATTTCGCTACAGACGCTATCGCCCTGATCACCTCTCAAAAGTTTAACAATTATTTAACCGACTCGAGTAATCTGAGGTCTTTGTTTAATGGTACTTTTGCCCGATGGAAAGACCTCAATACGGAATGGTCCGCCGATTCGATCATGTTGGTCATTGATCAAAGCAATTCCGCCAATTTACGGTTTGTACTCGATCAGTTTGACTTACGTACGGAAAAGACCCGGGTATACTCGGCCGGATCCGACAGCGCCGTATTGGCGTTTGTAAGACGGCATCCCAACGCGCTCGGGGTGATAGGTTCCACCTTTATCAGTGATGAGGAAGCCATATCGACCAGACAGCTACGCGAAGGCGTACATTTTATACAAATTCGAAATGAGAAAGCCTCATACGGTCCGGAACAGCATTCCGTAGCCGACACGAATAATCCTTTTTCCAGACGGATATATTTGATACGAAGAAACAAAAATACTGGCTTAAGCGCCGGATTTACCAGTTTTCTCTTAAGTGAGCGCGGACAACGAATCGTCCTGAAAGCCGGTATCATGCCCGCGATCATGCCTGGCAGAGAAATAATTGTACAATAACCATAAAACAGTTACGAATGAAATACATAGTCTCTCTTATACCAGTTGTCCTGATTTCCTGTTTCGCTTCCGCGCAGGATGTAAATCATTGCCGCTATCTGCTTGATATTGAAAAATACAAGGAAGCGAACATATGCCTGCAAAAAAACGTCGCGAGAAACCCAAACGATCCGCGAGCATACTATCTACTGGGAGATAGCTACCTTCGAAAATCCAATACCGACTCCGCGACCTTTTTTTTCACCAAAGGCGTCGAACAAGCGCCAAAGGCCCCTATCAACTACATTGGTTTAGGCAAAGCGGTATACGCCACCAACCAGGTCGAAGCGGAAACCCATTTTAGCAAGGCCTTGGAGCTAAGCAAAAACAAGGACATGTCCACCGCTACAGAACTGGCGTCTTTTTATCTGAACAATAAGCAAGCGGACAAGGCGCTTGACGCGCTCGCTCCTTTCTTAAAAAAAGAGGCGAACAGTCCCGTCCTTTATCTGCTCGCCGGAGACGCTTACCTTCAAAAAAACAATGGCAACCAAGCGCTGGAGTATTATGAACGCAAAGCGCTTCCTATAAACCAGAATCTTCCCGAAACATATCTCAAAATCGGAAGATTGTATAGCAGAACAAGAAATTATGAAATGGCGATGCAATACTACAACAAAGCCATTGAAAAAGACCCGAATTATTCGCCAGCGCATAAGGAAATCGCGGAAGTATATTTCAAAGCCGGTCTTTATAAAAAAGCGATCGCTTCATATGAAAAATACCTTGGCATAGCGGACAAAGACGCTGAAAGCGATTTTCGGTACGCGTCCTTTCTCTTTATGAACAAAGATTACGAAAACACTTTGTCCATACTAAACACGCTGAAGGAAAAACAAAAAGACAACTATCTGCTCTACCGGCTGCTCGCCTACTCGAACTATGAGACGGGACAGACGGATCAAGGATTGAACAATATGAAATTGTTTTTCGAGAAAGCGAAACCTGAAAATTACCTTGCCAGCGATTTTGAATATATGGCGAAGCTATCCGAAAAAAAAGGCGACAGGGGGAGCGCGATCGACAATTATGAGAAGGCGATCCAGATGAGTCCGGAAAACTATGACCTGTATATCGAACTGGGCAATTTGCATTTCATGAATAAGGATTTCACGAAAGCCTCCACCGCCTATGAAGGCAAACTATCCAAGACACAAGGAAAACCCAACGATTACCTCAACTACGGAAAGATGTTGTACTATCAGGAAGAGTTTGTCAAGGCGGACTCCATTTTCACCCTTCTCTCCCAGTTGATTCCCCAGTTGCCTCATGGTTATTTGTGGAAAGCGAAAGCGCGGGAGCAAATGGATACGGATTCCGAAAATGGCAAGGCGCAGGCGGCTTACGAACGTTTTATAGAAACGTCTTCGGCGGAAGAGGACAAATATAAGTCCGACCTTATAAAAGCCTATTCTTATCTTGGCGCTTGTTATAGCCAGAAAGATGAAATAGAAAAATCCGCTACAGCCTGGAAAAAAGTGCAAGAACTTGATCCCAATAACGGCAACGCCCGGGAAGCGTTGAAAAATTACAAGTAAAAATTTAGTTTTTAATAAAAAAGGATTCCATACGATGGAATCCTTTTTATATTAATATGTCCTGCTAAGAAAATAGAAGTCCCCCAGTACGCTTATTCTACAACAACCTTAAGACATTCATACCCTTGTCGTAGAAGCAAAATCCCTTTCACAAACAGAGGAAGTTCTATAAGCAGCGTATCGTCATTCATCTTCCTCTATTCAAAAGCGATAGGTTTTCCCTATATGTCCGTCAAAGTTATCTCTTCCCGAGAACTACTCCAATACTGAATTTCTCCGGAAGAATTGGGACTCACAAGGCCGAATGGTAAATCTCCGTAGCGTCGTCATACAGGCTTGTAATGAGCGAAGTGCTTACTCTCCTTGTATCCACAATACATTTTGTCGCCATATCCGATACGCTGATTAAGAGTTCATCCCCACGATTGGGGATACTACCCAGTTATGCGCTCCCTGACTTTCAAGTTCACTTCTGATAGTAAGCCATATTCTGAAATGATTCGCACTATAAGAGATTCCAACATTTCCATTCACACCAACAGACTCCCACTCTATCGTTCTCGATTCTCCCTTTCTCCAGATATCATCCATTTGAGGAGAGGAATAGAAATACTTTCCCCCCTCTATATTCGATCAAGAATACACCAACGGTTTCCAGGTATCATTAGTCGTTTCCGTCGACCATTCATGATTATAGCTTTTACTTCACCACTACAACCAGTTGAAGGTTTTCGTCAATATGGTGGTATCAAATCACTTTCACCAGAAAAACTTATAATTCTTTGACCAAATCCAATTTTGTTAAAATTATATGCTTAACTCCAGGTCATTAAAACCATTCGCGGGCTCCACACCTCCATATTCGCCTCTTTTTACATATTCAAACCGACAATCAATTAGGTATCATACATTTTATCGCGTAATTTGGCAAAGCCAATCGAACAATTTACGGTACAGTTTTATGTCTAAAAGAAGTATCTACAAAGCCATGGGAAGTCTCGCCTACGCGATCGCCGTAGCGGATGGGGCTATTCAACCGGAAGAAAAGACCGTCATACGAAAAATGGTCCTCAACGAGTTTGAGCTTAGCGATATCGACAATGCCTGGATCAACAATATGTTTGAAGAACTGGAGGAGAAGGCGATTAATGTGGACGACGCGTATCAATACGCCATCGACACGCTGGAAAGCAACCGCTTCGCGTTTGACTTTGACGAAGAAATGAAGAAAAAATGCCTCCGCTTTATTGAGCGTACCGCCGATTCTTTTGAAGGAGTCGACAACAACGAGCGGCTTATCATCAACAGGCTAAAAAAGGATCTCGTACGGTTTTAGTAAAAAAAGAGAGGCGCTTCCCTAAAAGGCGCCTCCACTATCAGGTAAAGGGTCACCGCCTCTCCACCGTCCCAATCTTACTCTTGTCGTTTTAAAATATGGTTTCAAATATACCTGTAATCGCGAATACCACGATCAGTATAACGATAAGGGCGACAATGAGTATTGTGCGTAAGAGTCCTGTCATGCGTTCTTCTTGTTCTGAAAATAACTATCAGATTAACACGCGTATAGATAATATGTTCAGCCTTATATGGAGAATGGGGCAAGTACCCGCCGGACGATTCGCAAAACCCCGGGAAAAATTTGTAAATTCACTTCACAACTTGAGTTTATAACCAGGAATGATTGACCTGATTCTTATAGCTTTTTTTTCATACAAAAACTATATGCTCGCTAAAAACCTGGGCGACAAGCCATGGAAGTGGGCGTTTCTTACATTTATAGTCTGTATATCCTTCAATGTAACCGGCCTGAGCTTGTATAGTCAGGTCGCCGGAATCGACATGCTGCATCCGGAAACCATCAGGGATTATATGTGGGAATTCGCGATTTGCGCGTTGTTTGGCCTGGCAAGCGGTTATCTGGGATATCTTTTACTCCAGAAAATGCTGCTCAGGCTATATCAGAATCGGGAAAAATAAAACCTATTCTCCGATAAAGTCAACCATGACCGGACTATTGTATTGCAGACCGAGCAACTCAGCCGCGCTACCCGAGTTGATAGCGATTTCCAACTCGCCATTACTGTTAAATACCGCCAGACAGTCTCCCGGTTCCTGATCGGAATATGTAAGGCTTAAATCATGCAGTTTTTCCCTTGAGAAGGACAGGATAAACTTTCTGTTTCTTCCTATTTTCTCAAATGTGGCCCAATCGATATTTGTAATAAGGTTGCCGTAGTGATCCACATGGATTACCTGCCCCATAATCTGGTTACGCGTCAGCCTGGGATTCCGGTTCAGCATCTTCCGGACACCATCGACGGGCTTTCCTATTTCCTCCGGTTTTTTCCCCTGACACAAGGCAATAACGGCGGGAACCATCAGTGTTCTGGCCGGAAAAGTACCGGAAGAGGATTCTCCGTGTTCCAACCGGACAACCATTTCCGGGTCCTGATCGGAAATCAGCGACAAGAGCCCGTTGTCCATAGCGACAAAAAGATGGCCTTCTATTTTCGCGATAATAAACAGGTTTTCTCCACCTGTTTGCCCGTCAACGGAAACAAGATGAATGGTTCCTGGAGGGAACTCCCGGAATACGGAGCGTAAAACAAAAGCCGCGTGAGGCAGATTAAATTGTTGTATCCTATGACTGATATCCACAATCCGAGACATAGGCAGAGCGCTCATTATGCTGGCCTTGACGGAAGCGACATAATGATCCGCGTCACCAAAATCTGTCAACAGAGTTATCAGCGGCATGGTATAATTATAATCTTAATTAGTATATTTGATATGAACAAAATTAAAACTTTTTAAGAGCGCGAAAACAAAGATTCAACTAAAATTTAAATTCCACGTTGGTAGAGAAAATCATAACATTAGAAAATATCTCCCTTGTAGATTTTTTGGGGGTAGAAAACAGCCTGATCAAAGAAGTTTCCGGAGCGTTTCCCAAAAGTAAAATTATTTCCAGAGGAAATGAAATAAAGATCATTGGTGATCAAAAAGATATAAACGCGATAAGCGACATACTCAATTCACTCATTGTTCATTACCACAAATACGGCAAGATCAATTCGGAACGAGTTGAGGCGCTCCTCCAGAAAGAAAACCCTAAATTGGAGGAACCTGTTCATCTGGACGACGACGTTGTTCTTTTTGGAGACAAGGGACTGGTTATAAAACCAAGAACCGAAAATCAGCGAAAACTGGTACTCGCGGCGAAAGAAAACGACCTGGTTTTCGCCATTGGCCCTGCCGGTACCGGCAAAACCTATATGGCGGTAGCGCTGGCTGTACGCGCGCTGAAAAACAAAGAAGTCCGAAAAATCATCATTACCAGACCGGCTGTTGAAGCCGGAGAAAACCTTGGTTTTCTGCCCGGAGATCTCAAAGAAAAGATAGATCCTTATCTGAGACCTATCTACGACGCGCTCGATGATATGATTCCGGCCGAAAAATTAAAATATTATTATGAAAACCGAATTCTGGAAGTAGCTCCGCTAGCCTACATGCGGGGAAGAACATTAAGCAACGCGTTTATTCTGCTGGACGAAGCCCAGAATACCACTATGATGCAGATGAAAATGTTTTTGACCAGGATGGGCAACAACTCAAAAATGATCGTCACCGGCGACAAGTCCCAAATCGATTTGCCCGGTCAGCAAAAATCGGGACTTGTCGACGCCATAGGCCGCCTCGACAACATCCCGGGAATCAGTATCGTTGAACTTAGCGCCAAAGACGTGATGCGGCACAAACTGGTGGCGAAAATCATTAACGCGTACAATTAAGGTTGTACTTCATATTCATTTGCAATGAAAAAAATCATTATTTTCATTTTTTTTCAATTTCTGATTTTTTATTCATCCGCCCAGAATTTCAAGCGATGTTCCGCGAACGAATATGAAGAATGGCTGGATCAGACCTATCCGGAACGAAAACAGGCTCGTGAGCGGTACGAGCATTACCTAAACGCCAGAATCGCTGAAAAGAAGAACAGGGCGCGGACTTCCGGCAACGCGGAAGAGCCGATATACCGGATCCCGGTCGTTGTCCATGTGATCCACAGTACAGCGAACGGAGCGATTGGAGGTCGCAAGAATGTCAATATTCCCGACGAACAGATAGAGTCTCAAATCGATATTTTAAATCAGGATTTTCGAAAAATCCCAGGAACTCCAGGGTATAACGAAGATCCTGTCGGAGCGGATACCCGGATTGAATTTTGTCTCGCTTCCCGCGATCCTGAAGGCAATCCGACCAATGGCATAAAGCGCGTATACAACGAAAAGTCTACATGGTCTGTCAACGAAGTCTCGCGGCTGGCCAAACTCTCCCAATGGCCGAGCGACCAGTATCTCAATATTTGGGTAACCGATCTTCCGGCAGGGACATTGGGTTTCGCGCAGTTTCCGGAAGCTTACGGAGTACCAGGACTGAGCGGTCCATATTCGGAAGCTACCGATGGCGTGGTTATCGATTATGAGTATTTTGGAAACCGGGGATATCTCATACGAAACTATGAAATGGGACGCACTACTACCCACGAGGTCGGCCATTGGCTGGGACTGCGCCATATCTGGGGCGATCGCTTCTGTGGAACCGATTATGTAGACGATACCCCCCTCGACGCCGATCCCAACCAAACCGGAACTTGTCAAGATTCATCCGATTGTAACAAAGACGGCATATATACGCTGGATATGAGCAACAACTATATGGACTATAGTTTCGACGCGTGCATGAACATCTTTACCGAAGGACAAAAAGCGCGCATGCGTACTGTGATCGAAACATCCGCCCGGAGACAGACGTTGCTCAACTCTCCGGGATGTTGCGACAGCCAGGAACTGGCCATCCTTCCATTGGGAGAAGATTTTGAAACCGAGGAAGGCGACTGGAGCATATTCGCCCCGGGCAACTATACTTTCGCCAAGACAGGGCCGGGAGCCAATAACAGCTCCCAAAGCCTGGCCGCGGAACCAGGAGACGTTTTTGAAGGCGATACCGCCAGCAACTCCAACTATACCTTCCTGACGAGCAAAGCGATCTCCTTCGCCGATATTTACAACCCGATCCTGAAGTTCGACCTGGCTTATCTCTCCAACAACAACGCGGCGCCCGGAGCGTCCGACAGCCTTGTTGTTTCCTGCCAGATCAACTGCGGCCGTTGGGAGCACCTGACTACTCTGTACGGCCCCTCGCTCAACTATGAAAACTTTCCCGAATGGCGAACGATTCATATTCCACTGGATATCCTAAGCTATAAAAATGTGGGCAAAGTCCGTCTGGAACTCTACTCCAAGAGTCATGGGACTCTCTATATCGACAATATGGAGATATATCCTACCTCGGAGACCTTGTCTTTCTCAGCGTATCCCAACGCCGCGAAAGATTTCGTAAATCTGAAATTTATTTTTACCGGCTCAAAGAACATTGAATACTCCATGTATTCGCCGATGGGGACGCTCATCAGAAAAGAGTCGTTTAATGATAAAACCACATTCATCCACACGCTTCCGGTAAATGGATTACCCGGGGGAATATATATTATCAAAGTCAGCGATGGGAATGAAACTAAAAAAGCCAAAATAGTGGTCAGCCACTAGCGCGAATCATTTTTTCAACCAATATAATTTTACAATAAGCTATGGAATGGACAAAGTTATTCTTTGTCAAATCGCTGGCATGCCTCGCGTCGGGCATAGCCTTGGGAAGGATTTTTACGAGCGCCGAACTCTCCTTTTATACGCTTCTGGCAATCAACCTGCTATTTTTTGTACCGGTATCACTGATTCACTTGTTGTCAAAGCGATCCGCTCGAAGCTATTATCAGCCGCTTAAATCCATCATGATTCTGGCATTCGTCATTTGTCATGGATTTACACTGTACAAGATCCGTCAGCCCGCGTTTGACACAAGTCATTTTTCCCATTATAGCTTTACTCAATACGAAGCGGAACTGGCCCGTCCTTTAGTCAAAGGCAAAAACAGTGTAAAAGGCGTACTGAAGGTCAAAGCGATCAAAACAGCCAAGGGATGGCAAAAAGCCGGTGGCAAGATCATGGGCTTTTTCAGTCCGGGCGATACCATACCCGCCGGCACGATTCTGCTCATCTCCGATGCTCCCCGGGTCCCCGACCGGCCATTGAATCCCTTGCAGTTCGACTACAAGGAATATCTTCAGACCCAGGACATATACCATATAGCTTTTATCCATCAATATTCTGTCGGCAAGCAAGCGCCATCAATCCATTTGTTCCGGATAGCGGAGATTTGCGTCAACCAGATCAACCGGATTCTTCGACGACATATCCAGGATCAGTCGGCTTTCGCTCTCGTACAAGGCCTGTTGCTGGGCGATAAGAGCGAGATGGATCCTGAAACCAACCAGATGTATACCATGACCGGTCTGGCGCATGTTCTGGCTGTTTCAGGATTCCATACCGCGCTTATCTACCAATTATTGATCGCGTTGCTCGCTTTTTTGCCCAGCGACGCTTTCGGAAAAACACTTTTTACCATTACCGTCATTTCCTCTTTATGGTTTTACGCCATCTGCACAGGTTTATCCGCTTCGGTTGTCCGCGCGGCGCTGATGCTGTCCCTGTTGGTGAGTACCCGGCTGATAAAACGTCGTCCACACACCCTCCACATCCTTTGTTTATCCGCTTTTCTCATTCTGCTACATTCTCCACAAGCGCTTTTCGACATAGGCTTACAATTAAGTTTCACCGCGGTAGCCGGTATTCTGTGCGCCAACCAGGCTCTTAGCCGGAACCTGCAAATCCGCCAGCCTATAATACGCAAACTCTGGGAATGGACCTGTGTATCCATTTCCGCCCAATTGTTTACTTATCCCCTGCTATTGCTTTATTTTCATGATCTTCCCTTGTATTTTATCCCCGCCAACCTGATATCTACCATGCCAGTCATCGCGTTGATTTATATGGGCATTTTACTTCTAGCCTCTTCCTGGCTTTCATGGCTGGCGGGATTCATTGGCCTTTTGATTCATTATACCACGTGGTTCTTAAACGGAGCGGTCGCCTTACTCGCCACCCTGCCGAGTTTTACCCAGGAACTATACTTTCATCCACTGCAAATCATATTGCTCTTTCTGTTTACCGCCCTCTTTATCTCAGGCCTTTATCAAAAACGCGCGGGGAGACTTTGGCTATCCTACCTTCTGCTCACCTTATTTACATTGATCACCGTCTTCGAGTTTTATAAAAGCTCCCGACAGCGAATCCTGGCCGTTTTTCATACCAAAGACCATAGCTTTATCGCTTTTATAGAAGGCTTTCACGCGACCATATTCACCAGTCACAGTAACACGTTCGAAAGTTCCGAATACCGCTATTCCGTCTCCTCTTATCTGGGTTCCAGGCATGTCCGGTCAATCGTCTTCGACAGTATCCCCCAAGCCAGCCTGATCTCCTACTCCGGAAGATCGATCGCGCTGATCAACGGTAGCGGACAACTTCAGATCCGCCATCAACCCGATTACATTATCGCTACCCGAATAAACTCTCCTATATCCGGTATTCCGGAACATATGGGAAGGGTTAAATTAATTTTTGACGGTTCCTGCAACAAAAGAGCGCTGAAAGATGTAAATTCATCCATCCATTCAACATGGATAAAAGGAGCCTATATCGAGCATTTCTAGATTAAATGAATTATGGAGGTTGTAACCTATAACGTCAACGGGCAAATCGCTACAATTACCATCAACCGACCTGAGAAACGCAACGCGCTTAATCAGGAGGTGGTCGCGGGTTTAAGAGAAGCTTTTATAAACGCCTCGAACGACCAACGAATAAAGGTTATTATTCTTAAAGGTTCCGGGAGCGCTTTTTGCGCCGGGGCGGACCTCAAGTATATTCAGGATTTGCAAAACTACAGCTATGAGGAAAATGTAAAAGACTCCTCCGAGCTTATGGACTTATTCAAACGGATATATACTACCCCCAAACCTGTGATCGCCGAGATACACGGCGCCGCGCTGGCTGGCGGATGCGGCCTGGTATCCGTTTGCGACTTCGCCTTCTGCACGACCGAGTCCCGCTTCGGATATACCGAAGTGCGCGTTGGCTTCATACCGGCGATCGTCATGCTTTTTCTCATCCGGAAGATCGGTGAAGCTAAAGCCAAAAGATTTCTGTTATCAGGAGAGATCTTTGATTGTGAGACCGCTAAAAAAGCGGGACTAATTCAGGAGTATTTTGAGGAAGACGAAGAACTGGAAGAGTTCGTCCTGGAATTTAGCCGAAACCTTTGTCGCCAGAATTCCTCAGCCGCTATGGCCATGACCAAGGAGCTACTGATCAAAGTACAGGACCTGTCTCTGGAAGACGCTCTGGAGACCGCTACCCGCTACAACGCGGAAGCCCGAAAAACCGATGACTGCAAAAAAGGCATCAGCGCCTTTCTGAATAAGGAAAAGCCGGTATGGTAATTCAATTCATCCACCGGCTTTTTTTACTCCGTATTTTTCCGAGGATAAAAGCTGATATACCTTATCTCTCAGATCTCCCTGGATCTGGATTTCCCCGTCCTTCACCGTACCACCAACCCCGCATTTGGTTTTTAAAAATTTACCAAGGCCGCTCAGATCATCGTTTGTTCCGACAAAACCTCTGATCACCGTCACTACCTTGTTGCCTCCTTTCCGGTCAAGCCATACTTTAAGATTCTGCTCTTCCGGCGATAAGGTTTCCTGTTCTTCTTCCCGCTGATAATTGTATTCAAAGTCTTGATTGGTGGAATACACGATACCATCCCGTAGTCTTTTATTCTTAGCCATACTTATTCGCAAGATAATACATTGTTTTCCTAACATCGCTATAAAAACGAATCGGAATGTAATAAATAACGCGACATTACACTCTAAAGCGCCAAAAATTCTTTAAGCACCACTATTATTCGCCCATGTCACCTTATAAAGACGTGTTCACTCCAACGCGAAAAGGGAAGTATTGAAACACTTCCCTTTTCGCGTTTTTAGTATACGCGTAGTTAACTGATATACCCGCCGTTAATGTTTCTAAAATCGATAAAATTGGGAATATCCAGTTTTTTAGATATCCTAAACGCCGCGTTGAGCTGCCCCACATGCGAATAGGCCTGAGGAAAATTCCCCCACTGGCTTCCCGTCTTCGCGTCCACATCCTCGCTAAGCAGTCCCAGATGATTCTGAAACTTGAGCAACTTTTCAAACTCCTTGATCGCGTCTTGCATCCTCCCTACACAAGCCAAAGCCTCTATATACCAATAAGCGCATATTAAAAAAGTCGTTTCCGGCTCCCCAAAGTCATCTTTATGCTTATACCGGTAAAATAAACCTTCCGGAGTTTTTAGCCCGTCTTCCAAGGCTTTAAGGTGTCTTTTGGCCTTTTCCGAATTGCTATCCAAGTAATTCATGGTAATAAGCTGAAGCGTAGAAGCGTCCAGATTGCTGGAACCTATCGCCTGGGTATATACCCCTCGCTCCGGATCATAACAAGCCTCTATTTTTTCCGCGGATTTCTCTATCAGATAGCGCGACTTTTCAATAATCTGCTTATTGCCAAAATATTTTCCAATTTTATACGCGGATGAAGCCCCCGCCCAGTGAAATAAAAAGGTATAACAGTGCTGTTGAGCGATGTTTCGAAACTCCCACAATCCCGCGTCCGGTTCATCGAGCGTATCTTCAATCTTTTTCAGCGTATGATTGATCAGGCGTTCGGAATAATACCTTCCTCCCTCCGAAAAACGCACATCCACATACAAAGGCAATAGTGCGACCAGCACCTGGCCATATACATCGTTCTGAATATGAGTATAGGCCTCGTTGCCCACTCGTACCGGCGCGTTCTTATTCTGGTATCCTTTGAGCGGAACGATGATTTCCTCAAGCTTTTTTTTGCCTGTGATTGAATATAAAGGCTGGTAGCGATCTTCTTCGTTGATGGTGATATTTTCGATGAAGTGGAAATATCGTTCCAATTCTTCAAAGTGTCCTACATTTTGAAAAGCGTTGAGAATGTAATACGTATCCCGCAGCCAGCAATATCTGTAATCCCAATTTCGACCACTTCCCGGCGCCTCAGGCAAGCTGGTCGTACCCGCGGCGATGATCGCCCCTGTATCCTCAAACTGATGAATCTTGAGGCAAAGCGCGGAACGGATCACCTGTTCCTGGTAAAAACTCCCGATACTCGTACTTTTGACCCAGTTTTGCCAGTATTTCAACGTCTTTCGATAAAAATCTTCGGCGGTTTCCTCCAGCGGAGCCTCCAGCGGAATACCATAGGTCAACACAATATATTTCGCCTCATTCAGTACGAAACCAGTTTCGTCCTGAATGAAATTGAGCGGAATATTCGTAGTCAGCCTAAGCTGCTGATCCAGTCCCATATAGCGAATATGGCTGCTTCCCTGATATATTTCCGGAACCAGTTCTCCATATTGCCCGACAGGATGACACCGCACCCGTACCCTGGGGGATCCCGAGACTGGTTCTATCTTGCGGATAAGCATAAAAGGCTTGAAATAACGCTCATATTGAAAAAAACGGGGAGCTATGTCAATCACCTTAAAAACCCCTTCCTCACTTTCGAAAGTGGTCGAAAGGATATTGGTATTTTCAATGTATTCCTGACTGGAAGAATACTTCTCAACATTGGGCGTAATGGAAAACTCCCCTCCTTTCTCATCATCCATCAGGCTCCCAAAAATAAAACTACTGTCAAATTGTGGCCAGCACAACCATACCACATTGGCGTTTGTGTCTATATGAGCCATATATCCACAATTTCCAATGACTCCAAGATTATAAGTATGACGCATGTACAATGTGTTTTTTTTAATAAAAAATAAAACGTAAAACACTGAAATAATCAGGGATTCAGAATCCGTTATCTGATATTCAGAACCCAAAAAAGAAAAAAATGTTAACTTGCGCAAAATTTGACTCAGCACGTGCCTGTAAGTTTTTTAACATTTATACCATATTGTTTATTCCGGAATACATCCATGCTATCATTAATTACCTCTCTCATTCTTTTTTTTCTCTTTTCTTTCATAGCACCCGCGGGGAATACTTCTCCTGTTCAGACCTCATCCGGAAGCCCGCGCGCGGAATCGGAAAGCGGCGACTATGAAGCCGGGCGCTTTGTACTTCGACTCAATACCAAAGGATTGGAATTATTTACACCAATAACAAAAGAGTCAGCGCTATTTAAGGGCTTGAACATTGAAATAACAAAAATAGAAAGCTTCGCGAAGGGTATCATTGAAAGTCCGCGTAAAAACAGCCTGTCGCCACGACTATCATCCATCTACAAGATAAGCTACTCCGGCGAGCTTCCCCTTGACGCCATTCTGAAAAAGCTCAACGCGTCCGCCTATATTGAATACGCCGAACCATATTATCTGGATAAAATCCAGTTTATCCCCAACGATCCGGCGGTCCACAATGGCGACGACATGTTCTATTTAAAAAGATATGGAGCTTTCGAAGCCTGGGAAGAAACACGGGGCGATACCAATATCGTGATCGGCGTCATTGATACCGGCGTACGATACTCCCACGAGGACCTGAAGAGTAACTTGAAGTACAACACCGCCGAAGCGAACGGTCTTCCCGGAGTCGACGACGACAACGATGGCTATGTCGACAATGTCATCGGCTGGGATTTTGGCGACAAGGACAACAATCCCGACGCTACGGGACACGAGCATGGCACTATCGTGGCGGGCATAGCGGCGGCTACGGTCAACAATGGGAAAGGAATCGCGGGTACCGGCTTCAAATGTAAATACCTGCCCTTAAAGGCTTCCATCGACTCGCTGGCCGGTGTGATTAGTCATGGCTATGAAGCTTTAATCTACGCGGCCTATCATGGATGCGGCGTAGTCAATCTAAGCTGGGGCAGAACCGGCAGTTTCTCCCGTATGGCCCAAGACATCATCGATTATGTCGTACTGGAAAAAGACTTGGTAATCGTAGCGGCGGCCGGCAATACAGGCAAAGAAGAAGCTTTTTATCCGGCATCCTACAACCACGTCCTGTCGGTAGCGTCCGCCGACACCATATTTTCGCCAACAGCCGGTACACTTGTCGAAACCCGACATACCACCGGGACTTACCATCATACGGTGGACCTGTGCGCGCAAGGCAAAGGCGTATACGGCACCACCAACAACGGCGCCTATCACAAATCCAATGGGTCTTCCAACGCGGCTCCCCTGGTATCCGGCGCGGCCGCCCTTGTCCGGTCAAAGTTTCCCAACTTGTCGGCTCTACAGGTCATCGAACGTCTTCGTATCACCGGAGACCTGATCGATTCTTTTCCTGAAAACGCGTTATACAAAGAAAAAATCGGTCGCCGCCTGAACATGCACAAAGCCCTCACCCAGCATAATACGCCATCCGTACGTATTACCTCCTCCTCTTTCAACAACCAATACGGCCAATTTATATACTCCGGCGATACGGTAAAGCTCCTGATCAACGTGACCAACTACCTGGCTCCGACCTCCAATTGTCAGGCGACACTGTCCAGCGATTCCCCGTACATCGAAATATCGAGGAATACCTATTCTCTGGGACCCATTCCAACGATGGGCTCAAAAAACAATGAGGATGATCCTTTTATACTGGTTATCAAAGAAGCGCCGGATCCGGACATGCCAGTTACCTTCAGAATCCAGTTCGACGACGGCGACTACTACGATTACCAATATATTGAATACATGATAAATCCTAGCTGGATCACTGTCAAGACTCCGGAAACCGAACTGACGATAAGCGGCTCGGGACGTATCGGATACATCGACAACGCCTCTTCCATTGGAGACGGATTTCGTTTCAATCATACAGAGCTACTATACGAGGCCGGCCTCCTATTGGCAACCAGCGACTCCACCGTATCGGATTGTGTAAGAGAGTTTGATTACAATATCAAACAGGATTTCAAGACATTAAAGTCCACAAGGTATATTCCTTCCCGGGTTGCCGATATTCAGACCCAGGCTCGTTTTTCCGATGAGGCCGCGAAAAAACCCATTGGCGTCACGATTGTACAAAACAGCTATGCTTGGCCCGGGGAAGACGACGCGGCCTATCAGATCATCGAATATAATTTCACCAATACGACCGCTCATACGATAGACACCCTCTATGCCGGAATATTCGCGGACTGGGACATCAACGATCCCGACCACAACAAAGCGGAGTGGGACGATGAACACAAACTTGGATATGTATACGATCCGGAACCCGATGGACTATACGCCGGCATAAGCTTGCTTACCAACGAGATTCCCACCTATTTCGCGCTGGATCACCAATCCAATATCCCAGGCAATATCAATCCGAACGATGGCTTTACCTCCCGCGAAAAATTCCTGTGTATGCGGAAAGGCGTTTCCAAAACCACCGCGGGCTACTACTACCCGGATAGCTCCGACGTCTCCAATCTCACGGGAGCGATCATTCTTGGAATACTTCCGGGAGAGAGCAGAAAAGTCGCGTTCGCTTTCCTCGGAGGAACATCCCTGGACAACTTAAAACAAAACGCGGCTCAGGCTAAAAAACGTTATCGTTCATTCAACACGGGTCCGGTTCCTCAAATCGAAGCGTATCATTTCTGCGAAGGCGATACAGTCAGCCTGGCCATACACCCTGAAAACGGAACATTATTCGGATTTTACACCAACGAAACCCAGCCTCTCGCCACCGGCGATTCCCTTTATCTACGCGATATTGACGGTCCTCAAACTTTTTATGTAACCAATCTCGATTCCCTGTTTGAAAGCGCCCCGGCCATCGCGCGAATTCTTTTTCATAAAAACCCTGAGGCCAACTTTATGATTCAGCCGACGATCCTGAATCTTTGGCATCAAACCTACGCGGAAATCATCCCCTCCAGTACTCCGTCTATATACCATCGCTGGGAGATAGGAGAACTTGTATTGGAGCGCGACGACACGTTTACCCGTCATTTCACGGAACCAGACACCATTTTGATTCGACTTACCGTAAGCGACGAATATGGATGTAGCGACAGCAAAGCCATTCGCTATCCTGTCATTTACGAGACAATCACCGGTCCCCTGACAGCTTCGGAAGAAGAACGGCTCAGGCTTTATCCCAATCCGGCCGGAGATTTTCTATACCTGAACTTTGGCGATGACGACACTGAAAAAGAGGTCCGGATCATTGATATGATCGGCAATGAAATCGCGCGATTTAACGGATCCTTCAGCAAAAAAGAGCTTCATGTCGAACCATGGGCTTCCGGAACGTATTTGATGATCATTACCAGGGAGTCAGGCCAGACCGTCCGACCCTTTGTCAAATATTAATTAAAATAGCGGAAAAGTTTATTATTTTCCTGATATGAATATGGAAACCAAAGCGGCGATCATAACTGTTGGCGATGAGATTCTCTACGGCCATATTACCGATACCAATTCAGCCTTTCTCGCGAACCAGCTTACGGAAAACGGCTTTAGCGTCGACAAGATCATTTCGGTAGGCGATCAGATAGAATTCATTCTGGAAGCGCTGGAGGGGTTAAGGAACCAGGTGTCCATCATCGTTATCACCGGCGGCATCGGCCCAACTAAAGACGACAAGACCAAAAACGCGCTGGAGATTTTCTACAATAGCCCTCTCCGGCTATTTCCGGAAGCCTTGGAGCAGATCAAAGCGTTTTTCAAAAAACGCGACAAGCCGCTCACCGAGCTCAATTACCGGCAGGCGTGGCTACCCGCGAACTGTTTGTATATACCCAACCTATACGGAACCGCTCCGGGTATGTGGTTTGAAGAGAACAATCAGGTATGCGTAAGCCTCCCCGGGGTTCCTGTCGAAATGAAGCTCATCGCGAAGGAACAGGTCATACCTCGGTTAAAGTCGCGGTTTCCCGCCACCGTCATTTCCCATCAACTTGTCAAGACCATTGGAATCGGAGAATCCATCCTGGCCGAGAATATCTCCGATTGGGAAGCCCGTCTCCCACCCGAAATACAGCTGGCCTATCTGCCTTCCATCGGAGAAGTCACACTCCGCCTGTCGATCAAAGGAGGTAGCGAAGAAAAAAACATGAAAGCGCTGTCGGAACAGGTTGGCCT
>JAEWAY010000003.1 GCA_023391415.1 Bacteroidota bacterium
ATAGACTTGATAACAAGGTTCAGGCTATGAATGAATCAGGCAAGAAAAGTGTTATCAAAACCTGGTCTAGAAGATCAATGATTTCACCTGATTTTGTTGGACATACTTTTGGAGTTCATAATGGTAACAAGTTTATACCAGTTTATGTAACCGAGAACATGGTAGGGCATAAACTTGGTGAATTTGCGCCAACCAGAAATTTTAGAGGCCACGTTGCTAAAAAAGATAAAGGTAAGAGATAATTATGGAAGCTGTACAGAAACAAAGAAGGTCAGTCATAAAGAGAAATAGGAAGGAAGCGGAACGTGGTTCTAAAGGAACAGCTGTAGTCGCTAAACTTAAAGATATTCCTACATCTACCAGAAAGATGAGGTTGGTTGTTGATCTTATAAGGGGTGAAAAGATAAATAAGGCTTTGAGTATCCTTAAATATCAACCACAATCCGGTGCCAAAAAGCTTGAAAAATTATTGTTGTCCGCGATCGCTAACTGGCAGGTTGCAAATGAGGAAATAAAGATCGAAGACGCTGATCTTTATGTGAAGGAAATATTTGTTGATGGAGGTAGAATGCTTAAAAGACTAAGACCTGCTCCTCAGGGAAGGGCTTATAGGATCAGAAAGCGTTCAAACCATGTGACATTGGTATTGGATGTAGCTGATGACTTAGGTTTATTGAATTCTTCATTGGCTAATTCTTCGAAAAATGAGGTAGTTGCTGAAGATAAGAAGGAGACAAAAGAATCCGCGTCTAAAAAAACCGCGAAAAAAGCTACTGCAAAAAAATCAACTAATAACGATTAAAGAAATTCTACGATGGGACAAAAAGTAAACCCTGTTGGTTTCAGGCTTGGAGTAATTAAAGGTTGGGACTCCAACTGGTACGGTGGAAAAAATTTCGCTGATAAATTAATAGAAGACGAAAAAATTCGCAATTACATATACGCGAGAATTCCTAAAGGTGGAATTTCAAAAATCATTATTGAAAGAACGCTTAAGAGAATTACTCTAACGGTTAATACAGCTCGTCCGGGTGTTGTCATTGGAAAAGGTGGAGCGGAAGTAGATAAAATTAAGGAAGAGCTTAAGAAAATTACAGGTAAGGATGTTCAAATCAATATTTTTGAGATCAAAAGACCTGAACTGGACGCGAAATTGGTTGGAGAATCAATCGCTCAACAGTTACAAGCCAGGATTTCTTATAGAAGAGCTATGAAGCAGGCTATCGCCTCCACTATGAGAGTCGGAGCTTTGGGCATAAAGGTGAAAGTATCAGGGAGACTTGGTGGAGCTGAAATGGCTCGGACAGAGCAGTATAAAGAAGGAAGAATTCCTTTGCATACCATTCGTGCCGATATTGACTACGCTATTTCTGAAGCGCTTACTGTTTATGGTAAAATTGGCATAAAAGTCTGGATTTTTAAAGGTGAAGTATTTGGCAAGAGAGACTTATCTCCAAATGTAGGACTTGCGAGCGCTTCATCCTCATCTGAATCTGGAGTCGCTTCAGCGGGAAGAAGAGGAAAGAAAGAAACTGTAAGTAGAAAGAAAAGACGTTAGTATTGCATTTAATCTAAGGTAAAGATGTTACAGCCGAGAAGGACAAAATTTAGAAAGCAACAGAAAGGGAGAGTGAAAGGAATTGCTACTCGTGGTAATTCCATATCTTTCGGTTCTTTTGCTATAAAAAGTCTCGAACCTGGTTACATAACCAGTAGACAAATAGAAGCTGCTCGTATCGCGATCAGTAGAGCTATGAAAAGAGAAGGGCAGATTTGGATTAGAATATTTCCTGATAAACCTATCACTAAAAAGCCCGCGGAAGTTCGGATGGGTAAAGGTAAGGGAGCTCCTGAATATTGGGTAGCTGTTGTAAAACCAGGTACGATTCTTTTCGAATCCGGAGGTGTTTCTAAGGAAATCGCGGAAGAATCTCTTCGATTGGCGGCTCAGAAGTTGCCAGTTAGAACAAAGTTTGTAGTACGGCCCGATTATAAAGGATAAATGCGATGAAGAATTCTGAAATAAATTCACTAAGTCTGGAAGACCTTAAAGAAAGAATTAAGGCGGAGGAGGATAATCTGTTACGTTTAAAGTTTGCTCATGGGATTTCCCCAATTGAGAATCCAATGAAAATAAGAGCCTCCAGAAAACTGATTGCCAGATTAAAGACTCAGTTTAATTCCAAATCTGCGAACGCTTAATCTTTAAGGAATAATGGAGACAAGAAATTTAAGAAAAGAAAGAATAGGAAGGGTTGTAAGTAATAAAATGACTAAATCTATTACCGTTTTGGTCGAAAGAAAAGTAAAGCACCCTATCTATGGAAAGTTTGTATCCAGATCAAAGAAGTTAATGGCTCATGATGAAGCTAATGACTGTGGTATCGGAGATTTGGTTAAAATAATGGAAACTCGTCCAACAAGCAAGAATAAGCGTTGGAGATTAGTAGAAATCTTAGAAAGAGCTAAATAATTATGATTAGGCAGGAATCAAGACTTAATGTTGCTGACAATAGCGGAGCTAAAGAAGTTTTAGTGATTAGAGTTCTTGGTGGAACCGGAAGAAAATCCGCTTCCATTGGAGATAAAGTTATTGTAACTGTTAAATCAGCTCTTTCTTCAAGTAATATGAAAAAAGGAACTGTTTCGAGAGCGGTTATCGTCAGAACTAAAAAAGAAGTTAGAAGAGCGGATGGATCGTATATTCGCTTTGGCGATAACGCGGTTGTTCTTCTTAACGCGAATGACGAACCCAGAGGTACTCGTATTTTTGGACCAGTAGCCCGAGAGTTGAGAGAAAAACAGTTTATGAAAATAGTATCGTTGGCCCCTGAAGTTTTGTAAGATTATGGATAGGAAAAATAATAAGCAGCCAAAATTGCATATAAAGAAAGGAGATACTGTTAAAGTAATTTCTGGTGATCATAAAGAAAAGACCGGTAAAATTCTTTCTGTAGATACTGAAAAGAAGAGGGCTATTGTTGAAGGTCTGAACATCGTTTCAAGGCATATTAAACCTTCCGCTACGAATCCTAATGGCGGTATCAAACAATTTGAAGCACCCATTCATATCAGTAATCTTATGTTGGTTGATCCGGCGACCGGAAATCCAACTAAAACTGGTAGAAAGCTGAATTCAAAAGGTAAATTAACCAGATATTCAAAAAAATCAGGGGAGATTATAAATAATGGCTAATCCAAGGCTAAAAGATAAATATTCAAAGGAAATAGTATCCGCGCTAAGGGAGAAATTTCAGTATAAGTCTGTTATGCAGGTTCCTAGGGTAACAAAGATTGTTATCAATAAAGGTATTGGAGCCGCGGTTTCTGACAAGAAACTAGTTGATGTCGGGGTAGAGGAACTTACTCAGATTTCCGGACAAAAAGCTGTATCGACCATATCTAAAAACGCTATTTCGAATTTTAAGTTGCGTGAAAATATGCCGATTGGCGCGAAAGTAACTTTGAGAGGAGACAGGATGTATGAATTCTTTGACAGGTTAATAACCGTGGCGCTTCCAAGAGTAAGAGATTTTAGAGGTATCAACGATAAAGGGTTTGATGGGAGAGGAAACTATACCTTGGGGGTAAAGGAGCAAATCATATTTCCAGAGATCAGTATTGATAAAGTAGCGAAAATATCGGGTATGGATATCACCTTTGTTACTACGGCGTCTACTGATGAGGAAAGTCTTGAGTTATTAAAGGCATTTGGAATGCCATTCGCAAATCAGAAAAAATCTTAAGTTATGGCTAAGGAATCTGTAAAAGCTAGAGAAAGAAAAAGAATAGCTACAGTAGCTAAATATGCTGAAAAAAGGGCTGCTTTGAAGGCGGCTGGTGATTACGAAGCTTTGGATAAGCTACCTAAAAACGCTTCTCCGGTTCGAATCCATAATAGATGTAAGTTGACCGGGAGACCTAAAGGTTATATGAGAAAATTTGGAATTTCCAGGGTTACTTTCAGAGATTTGGCGTCTGCTGGTAAAATTCCAGGTGTGACAAAGGCGAGCTGGTAATAAAATTAGAATTATTTTTTATTTAGAAAATAAGTTCTTAGCTTTGCAGCCCGCTTTTGGGCTTTGATTTTGATAATGACGGTATAAATAATATAAGAAAATGACGGATCCGGTAGCAGATTTTTTAACAAGGTTAAGGAATGCAATGAAAGCCAATCATAGGATTGTTGAAATTCCAGCTTCTAACCTGAAGAAGGAAATTACCAAAGTTCTTTTTGATAAAGGATACATTCTTAACTATAAATTTGAGGATTCTGATAATAATCAGGGAAGTATTAAAATAGCTTTGAAATACAATCCTGTTACGAAAGAGTCAGCTATCACAAAACTTGAAAGAGTTAGTTCTCCTGGATTGAGAAAATATGTTCAGGCTGACGCTCTTCCCAGAGTTCTTAATGGTTTAGGTGTCGCTATTTTAAGTACATCTAAAGGTGTTATGACTGATAAGGAGGCGAAACAGCTTAATATCGGTGGGGAAGTAATGTGTTATGTTTATTAATTAAAGAAGATATCAAAAGGGTATGTCAAGAATAGGAAAAAAGCCGATTACCTTACCATCTCAAGTAGAAGTTTCTGTTTCTTCTAGAAATGAGGTTGTTGTAAAAGGTCCTAAGGGAACACTGACACAAGCGGTTGATCCTGATATAAAAGTCTCTGTTGAAGGAAATTCTCTCTTGATAGAGAGGCCCACTGAACAGAAGAGACACAAATCACTTCATGGACTTTATAGGTCATTGATTAACAATATGATTGTTGGCGTAAATCAGGGATATAAAACAGAGCTTGAATTGGTTGGTGTTGGTTACAAAGCTACAGCCAACGGCCAGGTGCTTGAACTAAGTTTGGGATATTCCCATAATATTTTTCTCGCTTTACCTAAGGAAGTTTCTGTTAGCGCTGTTACTGATAAAGGTAAAAATCCTATCGTTACTCTTGAAGGTATTGATAAGCAACTTGTAGGCCAGGTTGCTGCTAAAATCAGATCGCTTCGTAAAGTTGAGCCATACAAAGGTAAAGGTGTGCGGTTTGTTAATGAAGTTGTTAGACGTAAGGCGGGTAAGACTGCCGCTAAATAATAGTTGAAAGATGGCAACAAAAAAGGATCTTAGAAGACTTAGAATTAGAAGAGGAATTAGAAAGAAAATTTCTGGCTCTACTTCCGTACCAAGACTATCTGTTTTTAGAAGTAATACTGGAATTTACGCCCAATTAATAGATGATTTGAAAGGATTTACCTTGGTAAGCGCTTCATCTCAAGAGTTGGGTTCCACTTCTGGAACAAAAGTAGAATTATCAAAAGTAGTTGGACAAAAATTAGCGGAGAAAGCTCTTGCTAAAGGTATTAGTCAGGTTGTATTTGACCGGGGCGGCTACTTATATCATGGAAGAGTTAAAGCTTTGGCAGATGGTGCCAGAGAAGGTGGATTAAAGTTTTAATTATTATGGCTCAGGTAAATATTCGTTCTGTCAAAGCTAGTGAAATCGACTTAAAAGAAAGAGTAGTCGCGATTCAAAGAGTAGCTAAAGTAGTTAAGGGGGGGAGAAGGTTTAGTTTTTCCGCTATTGTCGTAGTGGGAGATGGAAATGGGGTTGTTGGTTATGGATTAGGTAAAGCTAATGAAGTAACTGACGCTATTACCAAAGGTGTGGATGACGCAAAGAAAAACTTGATAAAAGTACCTGTACTAAAAGGAACGTTGCCTCACGCGACAATCGGAAAATATAGCGGAGGCCTTGTTCTTCTTAAGCCAGCCGCTCCTGGTACAGGAGTTCTCGCTGGTGGAGCTATGCGTGCGGTTTTGGAGAGCGCGGGCATTAAGGATGTACTAGCTAAATCTAGGGGTTCTTCTAATCCTCATAACGTAGTTAAAGCTACATTCGACGCTCTTATTAAAATGAGAGCGCCTCATACTGTAGCGCAACAGCGTGGTATCGCTTTATCTAAAGTTTTTAATGGTTAATGAAAATGGCTAAAGTAAAAATTACTCAGGTTAGAAGTACGATTGATCGTCCGGAATCTCAGAAAAGAACCATTGTCGCTTTAGGTTTGGGACGTATTAATAAAAGTGTTGTAGTTGAGAATACCCCTCAAATTGCGGGTATGGTTAAAAAAGTAAATCATTTAGTTGTTGTAACTGAAGCATAAAATGAAATTAAGTAATTTAAAGCCAGCAACGGGAGCTATTAAAGCTTCAAAAAGAGTGGGTAGGGGACCTGGTTCAGGAATGGGCGGTACCAGTACAAGAGGACATAAAGGAGCAAAGTCAAGATCTGGCTATTCCAAAAAACTTGGATTTGAAGGTGGCCAGATGCCATTGCAAAGACGTATCCCTAAATTTGGATTTAAAAATCCTTCCAAGGTATACTTTAAGTCTATAAACCTTGATACGTTAGCTGATTTAGTGGAAAAAACTTCCGCGAAGATTGTTGACATTGAGTTACTGCTTGCCAATGGTCTTGTAAGCAAGAATGATAAGGTTAAGGTTTTAGGTAGAGGTGAACTTAAAGTAGGAGTTGAAGTTAAGGCAAACGGATTTTCTGAGTCAGCGAAAAAAGCGATTGAAGCTGTAGGTGGAAAATTTTCAATAATATAAGTTGATGAAGAAGTTTGTTCAAACAATTAAGAATATTTTTTCGATCGAGGATCTTAGAATTCGGATTATAAATACAATTGGTTTTCTTATAATTTTCCGATTGGGATCTTATATTGTATTACCAGGAGTTGATCCGAGATCTTTAGATGAAGGAATAGCGACTCAAGGAATACTAGGCTTTATCGATACTTTTGTTGGAGGAGCGTTTAGCAACCTTTCAATATTCGCTTTAGGTATTATGCCTTATATTTCGGCGTCGATTGTTTTGCAACTTCTGACATTTGCTGTACCTTATTTCCAAAAATTACAAAAGGAAGGGGAGTCCGGACGGAAGAAAATCAATCAGATTACTCGCTGGTTAACTATTGTGATAACCGCGGCGCAGTCTATTGGCTACATTCAAGGGCTTGTCGATCCTAAAATGTTGTTTCCAGGTATCAGTATGGGTACTTTTACCATCTGGTCAGTATTTGTTCTCACGGCGGGCACCATGTTTACTATGTGGCTGGGAGAAAAAATTACGGAAAAAGGTATTGGTAATGGTATCTCCATGTTGATTATGATTGGGATTATATCTCGTTTTCCTGAGGCGATTATTCAGGAAGGCTACGATAAGGGTCTGTCCAATTCCTTGTTCTTTATAATCGAATTACTGGTACTGTTTTTCGTAGTAATGGGTGTAGTCGCTCTTACCCAGGCTACCAGGCAGATACCTGTCCAATACGCTAAACAAGTGGTAGGTAATAAGGTTTATGGTGGACAAAGACAGTATATTCCATTAAAAGTGATCGCGGCGGGTGTTATGCCGATCATTTTTGCTCAATCGATAATGTTTCTACCTGCTTTAGCCGCGGGGCTTTTTAAGGATTCCAGCGATTTGGCGAATACGATTGGTACTGTTTTCTCTGACTTTACGTCTTGGCAGTATAATCTTGTATTCGCTTTAATGATTATCATTTTCACCTTCTTTTATACTGCGCTTACTGTTAATCCTAACCAGATTTCAGATGATATGAAAAGAAATGGTGGATTTATTCCTGGTGTAAAGCCAGGAAAGGATACATCCGAGTTTATAGATGGTGTTTTATCCAAGATTACATTGCCTGGCGCCATATTTCTCGCCCTTGTCGCTATACTTCCTGCTATAGCGAGTAAGGCTGGAGTTTCCAGAGAGTTTTCTTATTTCTTTGGTGGTACTTCTCTATTAATTATGGTTGGAGTAGTCCTTGATACTCTTCAACAGATTAATAGTTACTTACTAATGAGACATTATGAAGGCATGATGAAATCAAACAAGTTGCGCGAAAGGTCTGGTATCCCAATTTCTTAGTATTGAGGTTTTGTGAAGATGATCTTTTATAAAACTGATGAGGAAATTGAAATAATCAGAGAAGGCGCGGTCATACTAGGAAAAGCTCATGCCGAAGTAGCGAAAGCTATTCGGCCTGGTATTACAACAAAATTCCTCGATTCTATAGCTTTTGACTATATAAAGAGTAACTTCGCGGAACCTTCTTTTAAAGGATATAATGGTTTCCCAGCTTCTTTGTGTATTTCGGTTAATGAGCAGGTTGTTCATGGAATTCCAGGATCTTATACTTTGAAGGAAGGGGATATTGTTTCGATTGATTGTGGTGTTTTTTATAAGGGTTTGCATAGTGATAGCGCCTATACGTATCCGGTAGGAGAAATTGACGAGTTGACTAAACGTTTGCTTATTGTCACGAAAGAATCTTTATATAGGGCGATTGATAACGCGGTTGTAGGAAATAGAGTTGGAGATATTGCTTTCGCTGTTCAGTCCCATTCTGAAAAATCAGGCTTTTCTATTGTCAGAGAGCTTGTAGGGCATGGAGTAGGAAGATCCTTGCATGAAGGGCCTGAGGTGCCTAATTATGGGAAGAGGGGGAAGGGGATCAAGTTGGAAGAAGGTATGGTATTGGCCATTGAACCTATGGTTAATCAGGGAAAGAAGAATATTGTCCAGGAGAGCGATGGTTGGACAATACGTACCGCGGATAGAAAAGCGTCCGCTCATTTTGAACATACCGTCGCTATAGGCAGGGATAAAGCTGATATTCTTACGACATTCGAATATATAGAAGAAGTAATTAAAGGATTTTAATGGCAAAACAATCGTCAATTGAACAGGATGGTACTATTCTTGAAGCTTTGTCCAACGCTATGTTTAGGGTCGAGTTAGAGAATGGACATCAGGTGGTTGCACATATTTCAGGTAAGATGAGGATGAATTATATTAAGATTTTACCCGGAGATAAAGTAAAGCTTGAAATGTCGCCATACGATCTTACCAAAGGAAGGATAGTATACAGATATAAATAATACAAAAATGAAAGTTAAAGCTTCCGTTAAGAAAAGAAGTGCTGATTGTAAGATAATCAGGAGAAAAGGAAAAGTATACGTAATTAACAAAAAGAATCCAAGGTTTAAACAAAGACAAGGATAATATATTATGGCTAGAATTGCAGGTGTAGATATCCCAGACAACAAGCGTGGCGAAGTAGCGCTAACCTATATTTTCGGAATTGGTAGAAAGTCAGCTCAAAAAATCTTGACCAAGGCCGAAATTAATTGGGATAAAAAAGTAAGTGATTGGTCTGAGGATGAATCAATTGCTATACGTAACATTATCAGTAGTGAATTTAAAACCGAAGGAGTTTTAAAATCTGAAATTCAATTAAGTATTAAGCGTCTTCTTGATATTGGTTGCTACAGAGGCTTAAGACATAGAAAGGGTTTACCGGTTAGAGGACAAAAGACTAAGAATAACTCAAGAACCCGTAAAGGTAAGAGGAAGACTGTAGCAAACAAGAAAAAGGCGACTAAGTAATAAATAAATAGTGTAGAAATGGCCCAACAAAGTTCGACTAAAAGAAAAGATAAGGCAAAGAAAAGAATAGTTCATGTAGAACCTGTAGGACAAGCTCATATCAGAGCTTCGTTTAACAACATCATTATAAGTTTGACTAATAGTACTGGTCAGGTGATCAGTTGGTCGTCAGCGGGCAAGATGGGGTTCAGAGGATCTAAGAAAAATACACCTTATGCCGCTCAGGTTGCCGCTCAGGATTGTGGAAACGTCGCTTTTGAGCTTGGATTGAGGAAGGTTGAGGTTTTCGTTAAAGGACCAGGTTCCGGAAGAGAATCAGCTATTCGTACATTACAAAATGTAGGAATAGAAGTGACTGCTATTAAGGATGTTACCCCTTTGCCACATAACGGCTGTAGACCACCTAAGCGTAGAAGAGTTTAAGTCGAACTTTATAATTATACTGATACAAAAAAATGGCAAGATATACAGGACCTAAGACCAGAATTTCCAGACGATTTAATGAGCCTATCTTTGGCGCGAGCAAAGCGCTTCAGAAGAAGAACTATGGCCCTGGTCAACATGGAAGGGGTCGAAGAAAGAAACAGTCTGAATACGCTATTCAGCTTGCGGAAAAGCAGAAGGTGAAGTACATTTATGGTATGTTGGAAAGGCAATTCGCGAATCTGTTTGATAAAGCCGCCAGAAAAGGAGGAGTCACAGGTGAGAACCTTTTGAAATTTCTCGAATCTCGTCTTGATAACGCTGTTTATCGGTTGGGAATCGCTTCGACGCGAAGAGCCGCGCGTCAGCTTGTATTGCATAAGCATATAACTGTAAACGGAGAAGTAGTTAATATTCCTTCTTATTCGCTGCAGCCTGGCGATATAATCGCGGTACGCGAAAAATCCAAATCTTTGCTGGTTATCGCTGATAGCTTGTCGGCCAGAGGAGGAAAGAGATATAGCTGGTTTGAATGGGATTCAACTTCTTTGTCAGGCAAATTTGTTACTTATCCACAGAGGGATGAAGTACCTGAAAATATTCAGGAACACTTGATAGTGGAGCTTTATTCAAAATAATTTTTCTGATCTTTAACGAAGCACAAATTATGTCGATATTAGCATTTCAGATGCCTGAAAAGGTGGTTATGGAAAAGGCTGATGATTTTCACGGACTTTTCGAATTTAAACCACTTGAAAAAGGATACGGGGTAACTATTGGTAACGCGCTCAGAAGAATTCTTCTTTCCTCTTTGGAGGGTTACGCGATTACCGGAATCAAGATACCTGGTGTTTTGCATGAATTTTCTACCATTGAGGGAGTAATGGAGGATGTCACTGAGGTGATCCTTAATCTCAAGATGGTTAGATTGAAAAAGGTTTCTGATACCAATGACAATAAGATTGTTCTTTCAATAAAAAATCAGGAAGTATTTAAAGCTGGTGATATTAATAAATATACAAGCGCGTTTCAGGTATTAAATCCTGATCATATTATCTGTCATCTGGATACTTCCGTTAATCTGGAAGTTGAATTGACTATCGATAAAGGGAGAGGTTATCTTCCTGCTGAGGAGTCGAGACCAGCGGAGCAGGTGTTTGGCTACATCCCGATCGACGCTATTTTTACACCGATCAAAAATGTAAAGTATAGTGTTGAAAACTTCAGGGTTGAACAAAAAACCGACTACGAAAAACTGATTCTTGAGATTCAGACCGATGGTTCAATACATCCTGAAGACGCGTTAAAAGGAGCGGCGAATATTCTCATTAAGCACTTTATGCTTTTCTCTGATCAGACCATGACTTTTGAAGCGGCGAAGCCCGAAGAAGAGGAAACGGTAGACGAAGAGATGCTGCATATGAGAAAGCTCCTTAAAACACCAATAGCGGATCTTGATCTTTCCGTCAGAGCTTACAATTGCTTGAAAGCAGCTGATATAAAGAGTTTGGGTGATCTGGCCGCTCTTGATATCTCCGACATGATGAAGTTCAGAAACTTTGGTAAAAAGTCGTTGGCGGAACTAGAACAATTGATCGCTGAGAAAGGCCTTACTTTTGGTATGGATCTTTCTAAGTATAAACTTGATGAAGATTAATCACAATGAGACACGGTAAGAAAGTAAACCATTTAGGGAGAACTTCCGCGCATAGGAAAGCGTTGCTTTCCAATCTTGCCTCTTCCCTTATTCTGGAAAAGAGGATCTCGACCACGCTGGCGAAAGCTAAAGAGTTGAGGAAATATGTAGAACCTCTTATCACAAAATCAAAAGATGATTCTACACATCAGAGAAGAACTGTATTCTCCTACCTTCAAAATAAAGAATCCGTAAAGATTCTGTTTGATGAAGTCGCGAGTAAAATTTCGGATAGGCCTGGTGGATACACCAGAATCATAAAGACTGGAACAAGAATCGGTGACAACGCTGAGACTTGTATTATTGAGCTTGTAGATTATAACGATCTATATACTCAGGAGAAAGGTAAAGCCGCCGCTAAGAAGACTAGAAGATCCAGAAGAGCGTCAGGTAAACCGGAAGGTGTGGAAGCGAAGGAAGCGGGTACTCCATCTGAAGCGAAATCAAACGAAGATGAATCCGAAAAAGAATAATCTCTGTTTCATCTGTTAAAATTGGAAAGGGTTTGACTTTTGTCAAATCCTTTTTTTATTTTGTATAAATTAGGAATCTTATGAAGTTAAATTCGGGAAAAGAAGCTTTCCTTGTATTGGAGGATGGATCGGTCTTCAAAGGTGTTTCAGTGGGAAAAACTGGCACTACTACCGGTGAGATTTGTTTCAACACAGGTATGACCGGATATCAGGAGATCTATACTGATCCTTCATATTATGGTCAAATCATCGTTAATACCGCTTCCCATATCGGGAATTATGGCGTATTGGATGATGAACAGGAATCGGATAATGTGAAGTTTAGCGGTTTGGTTTGCAAGAACTTTTCTGATGACTTTTCCCGCAAATCCGCGATTGAGTCTCTACAGAAGTATTTTGAGAAAAGAAATGTAGTCGGAATTTCTGGTATTGATACCAGAGCGTTGGTTCGTCATATTCGAAGTAAAGGAGGAATGAACGCGATTATTTCTTCCGAAGTATTGGATATTGAAGAGTTAAAGGCGATGTTGGCCGAAGTGCCATCCATGACGGGGCTTGAGCTTTCTTCCCGGGTTTACGCGGAAAACTCCTACTATGTGGGAGCGGATAGCTCCGAATATAGAGTAGCCGTCTTGGATCTTGGCATTAAGAAAAGTATATTGAAGAACTTTACGGATCGAAATGTGCTCTGCAAGGTTTTTCCCGGGAATACTTCGTTTGAAGAGATGGAATCCTGGAAGCCGGATGGCTATTTCATTTCCAATGGCCCTGGAGATCCGGCGGCGACTACATACGCGATTGCTACGGTTAAAAAGATCCTGGCTACAGGCGCGCCTATGTTTGGTATTTGTCTTGGACATCAGATTCTCGCGGAAGCGAATGGTATCCCGACTTACAAGATGCGTCATGGTCATCGGGGACTGAATCATCCGGTAAAAAATCTTGTAACCGGCCGATGTGAAATAACTTCACAAAATCATGGATTCAGCGTAAGTAAGGAGCATGTGGATCAAAGCGATAGGGTTGAGATAACTCATATCAACTTAAATGACAATACTGTAGAGGGAATCCGAACGAAAAACGGGAAGGCTTTTTCCGTTCAATACCATCCGGAATCTTCTCCTGGGCCGCACGATTCCCATTATCTGTTTGACGATTTTGTGAATTTGCTTAAAAAGTAACATTTGAAAATTTTTATAATTTATGAGCGTAATTGAAGAGATCAAAGCGCGTCAGATTTTCGATTCAAGAGGAAATCCGACTGTAGAAGTAGATGTAATTACAGAAAATGGTATTCTTGGTCGCGCGGCCGTTCCTTCGGGAGCTTCGACCGGAAAGCATGAAGCCGTTGAATTGAGAGATGGCGACAAGTCATTGTATATGGGTAAGAGCGTGCTTAAGGCGGTAGCTAATGTCAATGACATAATCGCTCCGGAGCTTATCGGTATTTCCAGCTTTGAGCAGAACTCCATTGACAAATTGATGATTGAACTTGATGGTACTTCCAATAAAGGTAAACTGGGCGCTAACGCGATTCTTGGCGTTTCCATGGCTGTAGCTAAAGCCGCGGCTCAGGAAGCGATGCTGCCACTTTATAAGTATGTAGGCGGCGTCAGCGCCAATACACTCCCTGTTCCCATGATGAATATTATCAATGGGGGAAGTCACGCCGACAACTCTATCGATTTTCAGGAATTTATGATTATTCCCGCCGGAGCTTCTTCCTTCACTGAGGCTATGCGTATGGGCTCTGAAATTTTCCATAATCTGGCGAAGGTTTTGAAGTCAAAAGGCATGTCTACCAACGTGGGTGACGAGGGTGGCTTCGCTCCCAATATTCCTTCAAACGAAGAAGCGCTGAAAGTAATTATCCAGGCGATTGAAGCGGCTGGATATAGACCAGGCGAGGATGTGTTTATCGCGCTGGATGCCGCGTCTTCCGAGTTTTACGACGCGGAATCCAAGCTGTATCACTTCAAAAAATCAACCGGGGATAAATTGACATCCTCTGAAATGGCCAGCTTTTGGGCTGACTGGGTGAAAAGATATCCTATCGTTTCTATTGAGGACGGTATGGATGAGGATGACTGGAGTGGCTGGGCTGATCTGACTAACAAGGTTGGCAATTCCTGCCAGTTGGTAGGAGACGATCTTTTTGTTACCAACGTTTCACGTCTGAAAGAAGGAATTGAGAAGAAAATCGCCAACTCTATCCTGATAAAAGTAAATCAGATCGGATCTCTTAGTGAGACCATCGCCGCTGTGAATCTAGCGAAGAATAATTCTTATACAAGCGTTATGTCGCATCGTTCAGGAGAAACTGAAGACAATACGATCGCTGATCTCGCGGTAGCCCTTAATACGGGACAGATCAAGACAGGCTCATGTTCAAGATCCGACAGAATGGCGAAGTACAACCAATTGTTGAGGATTGAAGAAGAACTAGGCGATTCAGCTTATTTCCCTGGAAAATCAGTATTCAAAAAATAATTAAAGTCCCGAAAGGGACTTTTTTGTTTCTTTTCATAAATTAGCTTTAAACAACATGATCATGCTTGATAAAATTTTGCCTTACCTAAAGAATTTTTATTTTATCTGCGGTGTCATACTATTGTTGTGGATGCTTTTTTTTGATTCCAATGACCTTATAAGTCAGTATAAAATGAGTCGGAAATTGAAGGAGCTTGAAAATGAAGTTTCCTATTTTGAAGATAAAATCCATGAGGTGGAAGCGGAACGCGCGGCGCTTCTGACTGATAAGGATAAGCTGGAGCGATTCGCGAGGGAAACCTATCGGATGAAGAAACCTTCTGAAGAAGTCTATGTGATTGAGTTCACGGACTAGCGCTTCCAAATTGTTTTCGGGCTGATCCATTTTTAGAACATATGGCGGGTCCGCGGGTTATAATGAACCAAAAACGTTATAACCATATGAGGGCTATCTGGTCAGGCTCTATCAGTTTTGGACTGGTTAATATACCCGTAAAACTATATAGCGCCAGTGATACAACTAAACTTCGATTTACCCTCCTTGCCAAGCCCGATTTTTCGAAGGTTCAGTATAAAAAGGTCGCGGAAACGGATGGCCGTGAGCTTAATCAGGACGACATAGTCAAGGGTTATGAATTTTCCAAGGGACAATTTGTCGTCGTGGATGAAAAGGACTTGAGAAAAGTGGACCGTGTGGCTACGTCTACTATTGAGATCGAATGTTTTGTTAGTGAAAAGGAGATCGCTCCTTATTTTTATAAAAAGCCATATTACCTTGAGCCGGAGTCGCCTTCCTCAAAGCCATACGCTTTATTGCGGGAAGCGCTTGTTAAATCAGGGAAAGTAGGTATAGCCAGATTTATTCTTCGTAACAAAGAGCATATCGGCGCTTTGAAAGCGTATGAAAATATGCTTGTTCTCAATCAAATGCGCTATAAGAATGATATGCGTAATCCTGATAAACTGAATTTGCCGGATACGTCTATGAAAATCGCCGCCGCCGAGCTTAAGATAGCGGGTAGCATAATCGATGAATTGTCCACTAGTTTTGACCCCGGAGATTATGAAGATACTTATACGGAGAAGCTAAAAGAACTGATTGAGAAGAAAGCGGAAGGCAAAGTGGTGAAATCGGAAGGTAAACAGGTCCGGAAGACGGAAACGGACGATCTTATGAAAGCGCTAAAAGAAAGTCTTCGAGAATCCAAATCCAGAGGAGCGGATAAGAAAGGAAAAAAAGGAGAACGTAAGGAATCATGAGTCTCAAAACGTACAAAAAGAAAAGGAAATTTTCCAGTACTCCAGAACCGGATGCTATTGGAGGAAAGAAGATTAACGCTTTCCGGTTTTATGTTCAGAAACATGACGCTTCCCGTTTGCATTATGATTTTCGCCTTGAGGTAGATGGTGTTTTAAAGAGTTGGGCGGTACCCAAAGGTCCGTCTATGGACCCGGAACAAAAGAGGTTGGCTATTCAGGTGGAAGATCATCCGATCGAGTATGGGGATTTTGAAGGTGTAATTCCTGAAGGTAATTATGGAGCTGGAACAGTAATGGTTTGGGATAAGGGAACCTATGAAATTCCGGATGAATATCTGGAAGGCGATACTCCCGGTAAATGTGTGACGCGAATGCTGAAGAATGGCGATATAAAACTACGACTGCATGGTAGGAAGCTACGAGGGCTGTTCACATTCGTCAAATTAAAAAAATCCTCAAAGAATGAATGGCTATTGCTTAAGAAAAAGGATCAATATAGTATAAGCGGCGAGGATATATTAGAAAATGATCATTCAGTGATCAGTAATTATCAGCTAGATGATATAGAGAGAAAGGCATCGGACAAAAGAACGGACTCCACTATAAGCCTTTTGAAAATTGACGCCTTCCCGACTAAAAAGAAACCATCGGAGCCGGTCCCGATGAACGCTTATCTGGTGGAAGGACCTTTTGACCATCCCGACTGGCTCTTTGAATTAAAATTTGACGGATACAGATCTGTCGCTTTGGTCGATAAAAATGGAAAGACGGAACTGCTTTCGCGTAATGGGGAATCCTTCAATAAGGTATATGAAGTTGTCCGGAAAGAAATAGCTTCCTTAAAGAGGGATCTGATATTGGATGGGGAGATTGTGATTCTGGATCAGAAGGGCGTATCGGACTTTCAGCTATTGCAGAAGTATGAACATACGAATGAAGGAATATTGCTGTATTATATATTCGACCTTTTATACATCGATGGACGGGATATAACGTCCGCGCCACTGGAAGAGAGGAAGTTGCTGTTGAAAGGGGTCCTTGATAAGCCTTTTGACCATCTGCGCTATAGCGATCATGTCCGTGAGCATGGGAAGTATCTCTTTGAGGAAACCCGGAAATTGTCCATGGAAGGTGTAATCGCGAAAAAGGCGGATAGTCGCTATGTATATGGTATAAGAAGCCATGATTGGCTTAAGATAAAGCATGTGAAGCGACAGGAAGTAGTGATCGCGGGTTTTACCGAACCTGGTGGAAGTCGTAGTCGCTTCGGATCTCTGGTACTGGCGGTGAGGAAGGATGGGCATTGGCAACATATAGGCGCTGTAGGTACTGGTTTTGATGAGTATACTCTGGAAAAGGTATATAAAAAACTGAAACCTTTGATTCAGCCCGAATCTCCTTTCGAGGAAGATATTAAGTCGCCAAAAAAGATTGTCTGGGTAAAGCCGGAACTGGTCTGCGAAATAAAGTTTAGAGAGTGGACGAGCGCTTATAAGGTGAGACAGGCGGTTTTTTTGGGACTCCGGGAAGATAAACCCGCCGAGAAAGTCAGAAGGGAGGTTCCTGATAAGAAAAAAGGAGAAAAGCGAAAAGCGGAGTCGGAGATGACCAACCGGACTCCGGTCAGGAGGGATTCCATATATAATAAGAAAGAAGATCCCGGGACGATCCATAGGAATCTTATCAATGAAAAAGTGCTTGAAAATACGAATGAGGTACAATGTACGGTCAATGGTATTGACTTGTCCTTTACCAATCTGGATAAGAAATTCTGGCCGGAAAAGGGCATCAGAAAACTTGACGTGATTAATTATTATTCACGAGTAGCCGATTTTATATTACCCTACCTGAAAGATCGGCCCCAGTCTCTTAAAAGGAACCCGGAGGGAATAAAAAAGAAAGGTTTTTTCCAAAAAAATATGCCTTCATCCATTCCGGACTGGTTACGTACCGTATCAGTGGAGTCGGAGGAGAAGACTATAAACTATTTGCTGTGCAATGACCGGCAAACATTGCTTTTTATGGCCAATTGGGGATGTATCGAGATAAATCCGTGGAACTCTCAGGTCACCTCCAAAGATAAGCCCACATACCTGGTGATCGATCTTGACCCTAATGAAATTGGATTTGATAAAATCGTGCATGTCGCGCTCAAGGTCAGGGAAGTGCTGGATGTCGCTGGTATTCCCGGTTATCCAAAGACGTCGGGGGCCTCGGGTATGCATGTCTATGTGCCGCTGGGAGGCCTTTATACATATGATCAGGCGAGAAACTTCGCCGAGATCATTGTCAATTACACGCGGCGGATCTGTCCCGAGTATACGAGCCTTGAGCGCTCTCCTTCAAAAAGAAAAAATAAAGTCTATCTGGATTATCTTCAAAACCGGAGGGCTCAGACGGTGGCCGCGCCATATTGTCTCAGGCCGGTCGAGGAAGCGACAGTAGCTACCCCCTTGTTCTGGGACGAGTTGATACCTGACAAACTACGGCCGACAATGTTTACAACGCGAACCATCCTTAAACGTCTGGAGCGATACGGTGATATATTTAAACCGGTTCTTACCGATAAAATTGATATGGCGGACGCGTTGAAAAAGCTTTCGGAACATTATGAAAACAGTTAGGGCTTACAGATCGGTCGTCTGTCTTGTTTTTAACAAAGGGAATCGATCGAAGATATAGCGTACTACAATGTCAATTCCGCTTTTAAACTCTACCGGATTAATAAAATCGCCCTGACTCCAGCCTCGCCATATCAGGCTGGAGGATTCCTGGTCAATGACGTCGATGATAATAGTTCCTTCCTTAAATTCCACCTGCTGGAAGTTGCTGCCTGTGACAACCGGGCGGTACGCGTTGGAATAGGGGAAATTGTAATTCAGATAGTTGAATCTGTAATTCAGATTGTTTACTCCCGGATAGTAGTAATTCCCCGGAGGACTGTAAAAACTATACGAGTAATCGTATGGATATGGACTATAGTAGGGATCGATAAATGAAGGCTGGTTGGGATCATTTTGATATACCGGAGCGTAGCTATATTGCGGAGTACTTATAATTCGCTGTCTGTCTTCAATAATAATGGTAAACTGAACTAGCAGATCGGGAATTTCTTCCGTTGGTGAAAGGCCCCGGCTCATGAGTTCAAGGCTTACTGCTTCTATGAGTTTGTTTTGAACCATAGGACTTTCATACAGTATATTTATTTGAGACGAAGAGTCTCTGGGAAGCCACGCGAATGTATGGTATTGGGTGAAATCGACTTCCGGATCGACTTCCGAATAGGTATTTTGTATGGATGTGCAGGCGGAAAGTATTGAGAAAATCAATCCGGCTAGCAGGGAGTAATTCAAAAAGAACTTCATCGTTTTCTTCCAGTCTTGTATCTATAGAGAAATAAGCGTTTAGCTTTTCAATATGTTAAGAAAACCGAGGCGGAGATGATTGGATATTATTATAAGTATAAAAAATAACCAAATAATTATATTTTATCGATTGTTATTCCTTGATTATCATTATTCGGAATGAAGATGCGCGTGATAAATTCTATTTTTTTAAAATAACTTGCTAAATTTGAACTCTGTTTATAAAGTCAAAGACAATGAAATCAATATTTTTGTTCGCGTTAAGTTTGTTTATCTGCCAGATAGCGACGGCTCAATTGGAAGTTCGTCAGGCGGGACTTAAGGAGGAATCGGAAGGCGCCGCGATTCGCCCACATTCCTTGAAAGACTATAGAGAGGAAATTCAGAAAGTTATTCTTAGGGAAGATCTGGGTATACTGCGCGGTATTCCCTTTGGGGCGAATCTTGAAACAATAAAGAAAATGGAACAGGCTGAATATGTCGCTGACGGCAAGCTCTTCGCCATCTTCAAAGTTTCATTAAATGAGGACGAGTACGCGGAAATCATATATTATCTTGACGATCAAAACCGTGTTAATGGTTTTGGGATTGAGTTTCTGGTACAGGAAGAAGACTATCTCTTTGAAGACAATATCGTAAAGGACTACCGGGCTTATCTAACCAGTCGTTTTGGCCCTTCAAGAGTCAACGCCAGGGGAGATGAGGTATGGGACGCGGGATCGTATGTGGTGGAAATGGGTAATTCCAGTGAGGGGAATACCGCGATGGAAATCGAGATCGAATTCTTTCCTAAAAACTAGAAGACCTGATTATTGGATATGAAATGAAGCCGGTGAAAGCCGGCTTTTTTATTGGCGGGGAAGAAAGCTTAAAAAAACAACAATTCGAGGGTTTTCAGGTTTTCAAGATGAATAAAAAAATGGACATGAATTTGAAAGACCGGCCGAATTTTTCGTTGTTCGTCCTCCTGCTTTTGTCAATAGAGGTATGTGGCCAGATTGGTTTCGGCGGAAAAACGGGTGGCTCCTTTAGCTCATTGATCGGTTCCGGTTATCTGCCAAAGCCAGGATTTCATATTGGCTTCTTTGTCAAGACTCCTGTCTCGGAACGTGTTTATTTTCAACCGGAGATCACCTTTTCTCAAAAAGGCGGGCAAACAAATCTGAAGGATGTCGGGAAATTTTACAATCCATACGATCAACAATATTACAGAAGAGAAAAACTGGTTCTTGACTATGTTGATTTATCCGTATTGTTTCGACACAATATCCGCGGAGGCTTTCACTGGCTGGTTGGGCCAAAGTTTTCTACGCTGGTCAATAGCAGATACAAGTATACAAACGGCTATAAGGAAAAGCGGAGTTATCGGTTTCAGGATGCCAGAAAATTTGATCTGGGGATTGAAGCGGGAATAGGTTATGAAGCTAAAAACGGTTTCATTGGCGCTTTGAGGGCGGACTTGGGCCTGATCCCGATAGCTCCTTACTTAAGACAATATCATAATGTGAGTCTGTCGGCGGCTATTGGATATGTCATGTTTGGAAAAAGGCGCCGGTAGCGATTATTCCGCTTCAAGGTCGTTTTGAGAGAGAGGCTTTACCACATATTTGATGACGTTGTCATAATTTTCAGATTTCTTCTTATCTTGGGAATAATCGGATGAGGTGACGATAATGAATTTTGTTCGTTCCTTGATTTCTTTTGAAAGATTGCTGAAGCGATCCAAAAACTCGAAGCCTGTCATTCCAGGCATGATAATATCGAGCAATATGATTTCCGGAAGCCTTTCGAACTCTTTAGACTGATCGATCTTTTCGAAAAACTGCATTGCCTTGACCGGACTGCGATAGGCGGTAATAATATCCGAATAGCTCAGGTTTTCGAGAGTACGCTGAATGACAAAAAGATCAATCTCGTTATCGTCAATGATCATAACGGAGGCGGGTTTGGTATTATGGCTATTCATGTCCGGGTATTGATTTTCTACTCAAAAATGTATTCGGATGGATACGAAAGTGGGATGTATAAGTTTCAACGAAAAATCTTTTCAAAATGATATGGAGAGAGTTTGATATTTTTGATATATGATCATTGTTTACGCGAATGTATGGTAAGTTTCGATAAAAGTTTTTTAGGTGAGCTAAAAATACTCCTGAGGGAGTTAAGTCCTGATTCGCTTCGATGGTTGGAAGAGCGTTGTGAGAAGGCGGTGACTCCCGGAGAAATCTATCTGGCGTTTAGCATGGTGCCCCGATTCGTTCCGAGAGAGCCGGTGATGCCGGACACGCGAAATGGATTTTTCATATATCTCAAAGAGCTTGGGCATAGCGTAGATCATTGGACGGGCGATCAGATTGGCAGGTTGATGGTGCTTTTGTCAGCGAGTCGTCTGGAGCCGGAAGCCTACGCGAAAGTCATATCCCAGTTGCTGGATACGGGGGACATATATGAACAGGTGACTATCTATAAATGTCTCATGTTTTTGCCATCAAGAGCCTTATTGGTCAATAGGGTGGTGGATGGCGTAAGGACCAATATTAATGATGTTTTTGAAGTGATCGCGTTGGGAAACGCGTACCCGTCCATCTATTTTGATGAACTCGCCTGGAATCAGATGGTCCTTAAGGCGCTATTTACTTCCAAGCCTATACGAAAAATTATTGGGATAGATGATCGAAAGAACCCGCGACTCGCTAAAATGGCGCTTGGTCTCGCTCATGAACGCTGGGCCGCCGGAAGAATGGTAAATCCTGATCTATGGCGACTGGTGGGGCCGTACCTTGACGAAAGTCATACGGAGGATCTGAAGTGTCTGCTATCCGGAAGTGAAATGGAACGAAAAGCGGCGGCTTTGTTATGCCGGGAATCTTCCAACCCGCTTATAGCGGGCATGCTTCCGGTGGATGAGGTAGTTGACTATACATGGGAGGATATACGTTAAATTTTGCCAAAGACTATGACAAGAAAAATAATTGACCCGCATATACATATGGTCTCCAGGACTACTGACGATTATCAGGCTATGGCGCGCGCGGGAATCGTAGCGATTATCGAGCCCGCTTTCTGGGTGGGACAACCGCGAACGGAAGTCGGAACATTCAAGGATTATTATAGTAGCCTGATTGGTTGGGAACGCTTCAGAGCAAGCCAGTTTGGGATAAAACATTATTGTACCATCGGGCTGAATTCAAAGGAAGCCAACAATGAGGCTTTGGCGGAAGGAGTCATGGAGCTGCTTCCTCTTTTTCTTTGCAAGGAAGGGGTGGTTGGTGTAGGTGAAATTGGATATGATGATCAGACGGAAGCCGAAGACAAGTATTTCAGAAAGCAATTGGCGCTGGCCCTGGAGCTTCGTTTGCCGGTACAGGTGCATACTCCTCACAGGGATAAAAAAAGAGGGACCAGCAGAAGCATGGATGTATGCGATGAAATGGGAATCGATCCGGACTGGGTGGTTATTGACCACAATAATGAGGAAACGGTAAAGGAAGTATTGGACAGAGGATATTGGGCGGCGTTTACTATCTATCCCCATACGAAGATGGGAAATGAGCGAATGGTCGAGATTGTCAGGCGATACGGATCGGAACGCGTCATGATCAATAGCGCGGCGGATTGGGGTATCAGCGATCCCTTATCGGTGCCCAAGACCGCCAGACTTATGGAACAGAATGGAATCTCGCCGGAAGATATCGATAAAGTGGTGTATCGGAACGCGCTGGATTTTTTTGCCCGTAGCGGCCAGATCAAAGAGTCTGATTGGTCCAGTCCGCGTATTGATCAGGATGATCGTTTTCAGGGCAATTCCATACTCAGAGGTGGTCAGCAGCCCCGGAAAACCGATGAGAACATAATAATCTGATGCTACGTTTTTTTTCTTATTTCCAGTTGGCGCGTCCCGCCAATATTGTAACCGCTATGGCGGACATAATGGCGGGCTTCGCCATAGGAGGCATGGTGGCGGGAGGCGTTGAGCATATTGACTCGCGGGCCTTGCTAGCGCTTCTGGGGGCGACAATGGGACTCTATGGGGGAGGTATCGTACTCAACGACGTCTTTGACGCGAAGATAGATCAGATAGAGCGTCCGGAACGTCCGATACCCAGCGGCCGGGTATCCATCCGTTCGGCCAGTCTGTTCGCGGTCATTTTGTATAGTCTTGCCATAGCGTTGGCGTTTACCGTATCCTCATTGTCGGGAAACCTGGCTGTAGCCATCGCTTTTTTCGCTACTTTTTACGATAAATACACCAAACATTTCGCGTTTTGGGGACCATTGACGATGGGCCTTTGCCGGGCGCTCAACCTCTTTCTGGGTATTTCCGCGGGAGGGATGCCGGAGCCCGCTTTGATATACATAGCCCTTATCCCCTTGTTCTTTATTATGGGTGTTACGCTGTTAAGTCGGGGAGAAGTACACGGAGCGGGAAGGTCTTTGCTTACCGGAGCGATTCTCGCCTTCGGTACCGTTGTTTTCCTGCTTTCAGGGCTTACTATCTTTCCGGAGTTTAAGCTGATATACGCTTTGCCATTCCTCATGATGTTCGTAGCGGCCATATTTATTCCCTTTCGCCGGGCGCTACGTACAGGATTGCCCGCCGATTTGAAAAAAGCGGTAAGGGCGGGCGTGCTTTCGCTTATATTGATGGACGCCGCGATGGGAAGTGGATTCGCGGGGCCGCTATATGGACTGCTTATAGTATGTTTGCTTCCGGTATCTTTATGGCTGGCCAAAGTTTTCGCTGTTACATAAGCTTTTTAGTATATTTATCGTTTATCATCAATAATCAATAAACAGATGAAGCAGGAATTTCAGGTCAAGTTCGCTTATCCCGTTCATTTTACAGAGGGAGCTTTTAAGGAGGAGAATCTTCTGTTGAGAAATCTGATTCAAGCGTCTGGTAGAAACCTATCCAGGGTATTATTGATTCTTGATGAAGGGCTTATGGTAGCCAATCCCGGCCTCCGGAATCAAATAAGCGCTTATTTTCGCTTACATAAAGATATACTGAGCGCGGAGCCGGCTATGATCGTGATACCTGGTGGCGAAGCCGCTAAGAACGACCGTGAATTGTTGTTTAAGATCGTCGCGGCGGTTCATGATTACAGTATCTGCCGGCATTCGTACCTGATTGCCGTAGGTGGAGGAGCTTTGCTTGACCTGGCTGGTTTCGCGGCCGCTATCGCGCACCGGGGTGTACGCCATATCCGGATTCCGACCACCGTACTTGCACAAAACGATTCAGGAGTCGGAGTGAAGAATGGGATTAACTTTCAGGGGAAGAAAAACTTTCTTGGTACGTTTTGCCCTCCTTTCGCGGTGATCAATGATAGCCGGTTGCTTGAAACCCTTTCCGACAGGGATTGGATATCCGGAATTTCCGAAGCGGTTAAAGTCGCTTTGATTAAGGATAAGTCTTTTTTTTATCTATTGAGAAACAACGTTTCCAGGCTTGTCGCCCGGGATGGACAGGCGATGAACAGCCTTATACGCGGATGCGCGGAATTGCACCTTCAGCATATTGGTGGAGCGGATCCTTTCGAGACCGGTTCATCCAGACCTCTGGATTTTGGGCATTGGGCGGCGCATAAGATGGAGCAACTGAGCGGACACGCGATCAGACATGGAGAAGCTGTCGCTTCGGGTATCGCTATCGACGTCGTATATTCATGGCTTATCGGTTATCTTCCAATCGAAGCCGTAGAAGAAGTTTTGAGTCTCCTTTCCGATATCGGTTTCATGTTGTATCATGACTGCCTGAGCGATGGAAGGGAGCTGCTCGCGGGACTTAATGAGTTTAGAGAGCATCTGGGTGGCGAACTGACTATTACACTGCTGGATGATATAGGGTCCGGAATCGAGGTAAATCAGATCGATGAACAACGGATGTTGTCCGCGCTGGACGTATTAAGGACGTACCAGAAGGAAGGAAAAATTCATTTGGTAACGAACTTATGAAAATAAGAGGAGACATACATTTTACGTATTGTTCCAATATCCATCCGGGAGAATCCTGGGATGAAACTTTTCAGGCGCTAAAAAACAACGCGCCCATGGTAAAAGAGCGGGTGGCGCCGGATCAGGCTATGGGGATCGGACTTAGGTTGTCGGCCCGGGCCGCGGAGGAGCTGCTTGGCGGAAATAATTTGTCGGAATTTCAGTACTGGCTTAGCTGTTACAACCTGTATGTTTTTACCATTAATGGTTTTCCATATGGCGGCTTTCACAATGTGAGAGTCAAGGACGATGTTCATCGTCCGGATTGGAGTACTCCCGAACGGCTTATGTATACCAGGCGTCTTATTGACATATTGTCGGCTTTGCTGCCGCCCGGTATGGAAGGGAGCATTTCTACTTCTCCGCTTTCTTACAGACCTTGGTTTAGAGGTGATTTGACCGCCATAGGGGAAGTTACTCGCGTAGCGACGGAGAATCTGGTCGAACTAGCGGTTTATCTTGGAGAGCTCGAAAGAAATAAAGGTATACTGATTCATATAAACCTGGAGCCTGAGCCGGATGGACTTCTGGAAAACTCCAACGATGTAATGGAGTACTACAGCCATTACCTGTTAAAACAAGGGAAGGCGAGCTTTCAGCGGCGTTCTGGAATGAGCGCCGATGAAGCGGGAAAGGCTCTCAGGAGATATATCCGGATTTGTTATGACGTATGTCATTTCGCCCTCGCTTTTGAGGAAATAGAAGACGTCGTCTCCGCGTGGAACACCTTGGGAGTCAAGATCGGAAAAGTGCAGATCAGCGCGGCGCTGGAAGCGCGTTTGTCGGGAATATCGTCGGATGATCGACAGACTATAGATGAATTGTTTCTGTTTGATGAGCCTACGTATTTGCATCAGGTGGTGATGGAAAGTGATAAAGAGGCTGAAAAAATACATTACTCCGACCTGACCGCTACGGACCGTTCAGATCTGACGCGAAAATCTTCCGGACGTATCAGGGTTCATTTTCATGTGCCGGTATTCGTTAGTCGTTATGGTCGCCTGTTTTCGACGCAGGAAGAAATCGTAAAGACGCTGCGTTATCTGGAACGTGCTCCAGTCGCTCCACACTGGGAGGTGGAAACTTATACCTGGACGGTGCTTCCCGAAGATATGCGATCGGAACTGGCGGTATCTATCGCCCGGGAAATGCGATGGACATTGGAGCGCTTCGCGGAGTTGACCTCCACTCAGTCCTGATCCGGCTTGACCAGTTCAAATTCGACGCGACGATTAATCCGCTTATCGGCTTCGGATTTTTCTTCGACAATCGGACGTTGGCTTCCATAGCCTTTGGCGTCGATCCGCTCAGGTGGAATATGGCCGTTTTCCATAATGTATTTTTTGATGGACTCGGCCCGGCGTTGCGAGAGACGCAGATTCATGTCCGCGTTGCCTTCCTGATCGGTATGACCGGATATTTTGAGTGACATGGTTGGATGGTCGACCATAAAATTAACGAGTTTGTCCAGGTCGGTATGCATTTCCTCCAGAATTTCAGCGCTACCATGTTCAAACTCCAGAGAGGCGAACTTCCAGCGATGGTAGTTGATCGAAGGCGTCTGCATATCAAGCTTAGAATCGCCGTCGAGAAAGAAACGTTCTTCGATCCTGAAAAAGTCGTCACCCTGAATGACCAGAAGGTAATTGTTTTTGTCAATCAGGTCAAATTCATAACTGCCGTCTTCCTTTAAATATTTGGGTGCGACTTCGATTCCATTGTCCAGGTCAATGATGGAGACGATACCTTTAAAAGGCGCGCCTGTAAGAGAGTCCCTGAGACTTCCTGCAAAGCTTGTGGTGGCCAGGGGTTGAGCGTCCATGGGAAGCGGGAAAGAGAACAAGTCCAGATTTTTATCATTTTCTTCGGCTTTCGCGTAGAAGAGATCCTTTGACTCCGAGTCAATGGTAAAATAATATTCATCCCCTTTGTTGTTGACAAGGGGTCCGATGTTTTTAGGTTCCGTCCAGTTGTTGTTTTTCTTATGGGATTTGAATATGTCATAACCGCCGAAATTCAGCAAATGTCCATTGGAACTGAAGTAAAATACATGATGTCGCGGATGGTAGAAAGGACTGACTTCATTGGCTCTGGTATTGATTACCGGGCCCATGTTTTCAGCTTTCGCCCAGGTTCCGTCCGGGAGCTTGTAGGTAAAGTAAATATCCGACAAGCCAAAACCACCGAGACGGTCCGACGCGAAATAGAGCGTGTCTTCCGAATGCGACAGGCTGGGTTGCGATTCCCAGGCGGTACTATTGACATTAGGGCCAAGGTTCTGAGGTTTGGACCACGCGGAGTCGCCGATCAGATGACTGACATACAAGTCGCAGCTACCCATGCAGTCCGCGCAGTCGTATTGATATCCGGCGACTCTGCACCGGGCGAAATACAGGGTCTTGCCATCGCGGGAGATACAGGCGGATCCTTCGTTGCAGCTACTGTTGATCGGAGTACCGAAAGGTTGCGCTTCATCCCAGAAGCCGTCGTAGTTTATAGTATACCAGAGATCTTCTTCTTCGTTATAGTCGATCCTTCCGTATTTGAGGTTTTTTTTGCGTTTGGTAAAGATAAGCCTGTTGTCGCTCAGACTCATGGTAGGACCATAGTCCGGGTATTTGGTATCGTTGACCAGTTCACCCATGTTTAAAAACACGCTTCTGGGAGGTACGAGCGTGTCGATGTTTTTTCTGTAACTTACCAGTTCGTAATAAGTCTGTAGCGGCACATAGTAGCTTTTCTGAATATGTCGGTCCCAATTGTTGAAATGCTGAAGAACTTCCTCCCCTGGCTTATTCGGCAGGTGTTTTAAAAGAATGTTGTATATGGCGACGGCTTTGTAATCCTGATCAAGTACTTCATATAATTGACCTAGTTTCCAGAGCAAAACAGCGTCTTTGGAAAAATTGGGAATCCCGAAGTTTCTGACATAATCTTCGAGCCTGGGAAGCAGCTCATGAAGATTTTCGGCTTGTTCGTATTTTTGTATTTCTTTGAGTTTTTTGAGGTCGTAGTAGTATCCGCGATTGAAATTCCGAAACTGCAATTGCCAGTATTTTTGTTCAGGCGTTTCGCCTCCTCGTAAAGGCTTAATGGTAAGCGCGTCGCTTTTTTCCTGACTGTATCCCCAAGCACTTAGCAATAAAAAATAAATAATGACTATTCGCTTAAACCGCATTTGCCCCTTAGCCTGGATTTTAAATGGTGATCTTCAGATTCTACTCGCTTTTTAGAATAGGAAACCAAACGTTTCCCGTTCAAATTAGTTACAAACTTATGAAATTTATGGTATAAGTATTGTAAAATGTAATTTATAAGATTTTTAAATTAAATTTGCTTTTTGTACCTAATATATACGCCATAATGGCATTGGAAGGAGTAGAGTGAATGTATAAACAAGGAGAGACTGATCATATTTTTTTTCCCCAATTTATTGATGGTGAAAGTGTAGAGACAATCCCCCTTCTTTCTCCCGAGGAAGAAGAGCTGATGAATAAAGAAGATACTCCTGAAGTACTGCCGATACTTCCGGTGCGCAATACGGTATTGTTTCCGGGGGTAGTGATTCCCGTGACGGTGAGCCGTCAGAAGTCGATTCGTCTGGTCAAGAAGTCATACAGGGGGGATCGCGTAATAGGTGTCGTGGCTCAGGAAAATATGGGTACGCAGGAGCCGGGCATTACGGACTTGTACCAGGTGGGTACAGTGGCGAAGATTTTGAGGATGTTGATTATGCCGGATGGTAATACTACTATTATCATTCAGGGTCAGAAGCGTTTCCGGATCAGGGAACAGGTGCAGGAAGAACCGTTTCTTACCGCGAAGATCGAAGTTTTTGGAGACGGCAACCAGACGGGCAATAAGAAAGAACTTAAAGCGCTGATCCAGTCATTAAAGGACTCGGCGGACAAGATTCTGAAATTGAATCCGGAAATCCCTCAGGACGCGCAAATCGCCATCAATAATATTGAGAGCCCGGCTTTTCTGACGCATTTTCTTTCTTCCAATCTCAACACGGAGGTAAAGGAAAAGCAGAAGTTGCTGGAAATAACGGACCTGGTGAAGCGTGGCACGATGCTGCTGGAGTCTTTGATGAAAGAGATACAAATGCTTAAGCTCAAGCAGGAAATCCAGAGTAAGGTGCATTCCGATATTGATCAGCAGCAACGGGATTATTATATCCGGCAGCAGATAAAGGTCCTTCAGGATGAGTTGGGCGAGGAGACCATCGATCATGAGATTGAAAAACTCAGACAGAAAGCCAAAGGAAAGAACTGGCCCAAACCCGTAGAGGAGCATTTCAACAGGGAGTTGATCAAGCTCGAACGGATGAATCCCATGGCTTCGGAATATCCGCTTAGTTTCAATTACGCGGAATTTTTGACGGATCTTCCCTGGGGCGAGGAGACTAAAGACAATTTTGACCTGGACAGGGCGAAGAAGATTCTGGACTCGGATCATTCCGGGCTGGAAAAGGTGAAAGAACGCGTTCTGGAATATTTGTCCGTCCTGAAGTTGAAAAAGGACATGAAAGCGCCGATTCTTTGCTTGTACGGACCTCCGGGTGTCGGTAAAACTTCGCTCGGGCGCTCCATCGCCAGATCGTTGGGCAGGAAATATGTCAGAATGTCATTGGGCGGTGTCAGAGATGAAGCTGAGATACGAGGGCACCGCAAAACGTATGTAGGAGCCATGCCTGGCAAAATCATCAGCAATCTCAAAAAAGTGGAAAGTAGTAATCCGGTGTTTATTCTGGACGAAATTGATAAACTCGGGGCTGATTTCCGGGGCGATCCTTCTTCCGCGTTGCTTGAGGTGCTTGATCCGGAGCAGAACAGTACCTTTGTAGACAATTATCTGGAAGTCGAGTATGACCTTTCCAAGATTTTGTTTGTCGCTACGGCCAATAACCTTGATACTATTCAGCCGGCGCTGATGGATCGGATGGAAGTGATCGAAATTAACGGATATACGCTGGAGGAAAAAGTGGAGATCGCGAAAAAGCATCTGGTTCCAAAACAAAAGAAAGAGCACGGTTTGAAAGCGGGCGATCTGAAATTTAGTGACGCCGCTCTGATCAAGCTCATCGAGGATTATACCAGAGAATCCGGTGTCCGTAATCTGGAGCGCAAGATTGGTTCGGTGATCAGAAAGGTCGCCCGTTTGCTGGCAAGTGAAGAGGATTATAGAAAAACGGTCACTCCCGACGATGTGGTAAAATATCTGGGTATAGAAGATTTTGAAAAGGAGACATATCAGGATAACGAGGTCGCCGGCGTGGTGACAGGCTTGGCCTGGACGCCTTACGGAGGAGAGATTCTGATGATTGAGTCCAGCATCAGCAAGGGCAAAGGACGACTTACGCTTTCAGGAAAGCTGGGCGATGTGATGAAAGAGTCCGCTCAGGCGGCCTTGTCGTATCTCAGGGCGCACGCTGACGATCTTGCCATCGATTACAAAATATTCGATCACTTTGACCTGCATGTCCATGTGCCGGCCGGGGCGGTCCCCAAAGACGGGCCTTCCGCGGGGATCACCATTTTTACGAGCCTCGCTTCCGTATTTACGCAGCGCGCGATACGGGAAAAACTGGCTATGACCGGAGAGATTACCCTCCGGGGCAAGGTATTGCCGGTGGGAGGAATCAAGGAGAAGATCCTGGCTGCGAAAAGGGCCGGAATCAGGGAGATTATCATGAGTGAAAAAAATCGGAAGGACATCCAGGAAATCAATAAGGACTATATAAAGGATTTGAAGATCCATTTTGTCCAGAATGTCGATCAGGTACTTGAAGTAGCCCTGCTCGACAAGAAGGTGAAGAAGCCGGTCGACTTGTCGGTGGAGCACCTTGAAAAAGAGAAGGAGAATGTATAATAGTCTCGACGGGATTTCGTTTTTTAGAAATCCCGTTTTTTACATATGATAAGGTATATTTTTCTTTTTCTTGTCTGTTTCGCCGCGTTTCGTTCCTATGGCCAGTTGGGAGGCTCCGGCGCTTATCAGTTTGTCAATGTTCCCGTCAACGCCAGAGTCAGTGGCCTGGGAGGAAAGTATGTTTCTCTCAAAGACGACGATATCATTTCTTTTACCCAAAATCCAGCTTTGCTCAATGAAAGTATGGCGGGCAGACTATCGGTCAACTATATGCCCTATCTTTCGGGGATCAACGCTACGACGCTGGCGTACGGCCTCCGGGGAAAAAACAATCTATATGGCCTGGGGTTAACATTTTTTGACTATGGGAAGATGGACGAAACCGAAGCGGACGGAACGGTAACCGGTTCATTCAGAGTAAATGAATATGTGATTACTGGAGCCTACTCGCGGTCGGTCGGGGCCTATACGCTGGGGGTCAACCTGAAACTGGCTGGTTCACACCTCGCGACATATAGCTCTTACGCCATCATGACGGATATAGGCGGAGTGTATCAGCATCCGGAAAAAGATTGGTCTGTCGGAATGGTGTTTAAGAACATAGGTTACGCGTTTAAACGTTATACGCCGGGTGTCAATGTCAGGATGCCATTGGAGGTCATATTGGGAGCGAGTTACAAACTGGAGAATTTGCCCTTCCGTATTACGGTTTCCGCGCACAATTTGCAGCGTCCGGATATTGTCTATCTTGATCCGAACAAAAAAGGGAAGGTGGATTTGATGGGCAATGAGGTAAAAGAGAAAAAAAAACTGGGCGACCAGATATTCCGGCATTTTGTCTTTGGCGGAGAGTTTTTGCTGAGCAAGAATTTTCATGTTCGGGTGGCTTATAATCCGCAGCGTAGAAAAGAAATGAGACTGGAAGACAGGGCTGGCATGGCGGGTATGGCCATAGGTTGCAACCTGACGGTAAAAGGAATCGCTTTCGCGTATACACGATCGTTTTATCATGTATCGGGGGCTTCCAATCATCTGACACTAACAACCGGTATTGACAGCGTTTTTAAGAAAAAGGAATTGCAAAATTAAAATCTTGAGCGATGATTGACAACGAACATTACCTGACCCCGCGGCAGATTGTAGAAGAGTTGGATAAGTATATAATCGGGCAGCATGAAGCGAAGAGAAACGTGGCGATCGCGTTGCGGAATCGCTGGAGAAGAATGAGCGCGGAAGAGGATATGCGGAAAGAGATTGTTCCCAACAATATTTTGATGATCGGAGCTACCGGAGTAGGCAAGACCGAGATCGCGCGCAGGCTGGCGAAGGTAGCGGACGCGCCGTTTACCAAGGTGGAGGCTTCCAAGTTTACGGAAGTAGGTTATGTCGGACGGGATGTGGAGAGCATGGTACGGGATCTGGTCGAGCAGGCGGTACATATGGTCAAGGCGAGCAAGAAGGAAACGGTAAAGGCCAGAGCTATTCAGGTCGTTGAGGATATTATCCTGGACACGTTGATTCCGCCGGTGCGAAAGTCGGCCTCTTCCGGACCGCATGTGTTCCCGGACAACGCGACTCCGGCAGGCGACGACGACGCGGAATTAAACGAGCGCACCCGCGAAAAATTCAGGGAAAAAATACGGAACGGAGAGCTGGACGAGCGTAAGATCGAGATCAACGTTCAGGCGACTTCACCTTCCAATGTTGGTGTGATCGGCGGTGGTATGGACGAGATGTCCATGATGAATATTCAGGAGATGATGAATAACCTGATGCCCAAGAAAAATAAAAAGCGCAAGGTGACGATCGCGGACGCCAAGAAAATTCTTCTGGAGGAAGAGGCCGCCAAGCTGATCGATATGGACGAGGTCAAGGATGAGGCGATCAGAAAAGCGGAAAATACCGGCATTATCTTTATTGACGAGATCGACAAGATCGCTTCGGGGGCTTCAGGAGGCAAAGGCGGCCCCGATGTGAGCCGAGAAGGGGTGCAGCGGGATCTGTTGCCGATTGTAGAGGGTAGCGCGGTCAATACCAAATACGGAGTTATCTCTACCGATCATATTCTGTTTATCGCCGCGGGGGCTTTCCATATCAGCAAGCCATCCGACCTTATTCCGGAGTTGCAGGGGCGTTTCCCGATCCGCGTCGAATTGAACAACCTGACTAAGGAGGATTTTTATCAGATTCTGAAAGCGCCCAAAAACGCGCTGACCAAGCAATATGTGGCTTTGCTACAGGCCGAAAACGTCAGCCTGGAGTTTAGCGAGGAGGCGCTGGGTGAAATCGCGGAGATCGCGTTTCAGGTTAACTCGGAGGTGGAAAATATTGGGGCTAGACGACTTCATACGGTGATGAGTCAGTTGCTGAACGAGATTCTTTTTGATGTGCCGGACAAAATCGGGGCCAACGCCAAGATTGTGATCTCTGTCGACATGGTTCGTGAGAAGCTTTCCGGGCTTGTGAAAAACAAGGATTTGAGTCAGTATATATTGTAAGACCACCGGAAGTATCCAGTTCAAGCGCTTACGCGCGCTTTGAGTATAGGGTTTGTAGATCCATCTTCATCATTATCTGATTTAACGTGCTGGAAACCGTTCTTAGCTCCTTTTCGGATATTTATACCCTGCTCGCGGGAAAGCTGATCCTATGGATCAGGCAGGCAATCCTGCTGATCCCTAATATTATTAGCGCTACGCTGGTTTTTCTGGTCTTCTATCTTGGCGGGAAGCTGAGCGAGTCGCTGATTATTCGTTTTACCAGAGGATATACCCTTAGCGCTGAGTTTATCCGCATTATGGCCCGTGTCATCTATAGCGCGTTTGTCGCCGCGGGTGTTTTTTTCGCGTTGGGCATATTGCATCTCGACAAAACGGTAACTTCGTTACTGGCGGGCGCTGGTATCATTGGTCTAGCGCTTAGTTTCGCCTTTCAGGATATCGCCGCCAATTTTATTTCCGGTTTTATTATCGCCTTGAGAAAGCCGGTGAAGGTTGGAGACCTGGTAGAAACGAATGGTTTTATCGGATATATTTCTGAGATCACCCTCAGAGCGATCCATCTCAGGACGTTTCAGGGGCAGGATGTGATCATTCCATCCAAGGATGTATTGCAAAAACCTATAAAAAACTTTACTACGCTGGGTTCCAGAAGGGTGGAAATTCCGGTTCGTATCGCGTACAGCGAGGATCTGGAGCAGGTGACCCAGATCGCCAGGCAAGCGGTGGAGAAGGTGTCTGAGCGTGACGAAGCGTTGCCCGTCGATGTATATTTTGAAGAATTTGGCGAGTTTTCCGTCAATATGCGGATTATGTTCTGGATTAATCTGATTCAGAACCGCAATTTTCTGAAGGCCCGTCATGAGGCTATTGTTGAGCTTCATAAGGCCTTTACGGAACGCGGAATTATCATTCCTTATCCGGTAAGGACATTGAATTTTCCTATGGGAGGCGCGGGAAACCCGGAAATTATCCGGTAAAAGATGGATTGAAGTATGTTGGACTATTTGTCGTAGAACCTGGTCTGTTTTTATTTCTTATCCTCGTCTGGGTCGGAAAAACTCCAGGAGTTTCGCGCATTGGTCAATCGTGTCCGGAGTGATTTTTTTAAGTTCAGGTTCGCCTTCAGAAAAATTGATAAAATAGCCCTGGTCGAACGCGCGCAGCATATGCAGGTCATGCGTGACGCAAAGTATGGTTTTTCCATGACTGGTCAGCTCTCTGATTTTGTCAAAGACTTCTCGTTTGTGATAAAGATCGAGTTGCTGTGTAGGTTCGTCCAACAGCCAGCAATCGGCGTTGTGGAGCCGCAGTTGCGACAGCCATACGAGTTGCTGTTCGCCTCCGGATAGTGTGCCGAATAATTGATCGGCCAGGTAGCCGATGCCGTCGTCAAGGAGTCGCTGCCTGGCTACGCTATAATCGGCAGAGGTATAGGTAGCGGGAAATCGTTTGAATCTGAAAAGTCCCATGACGACGAGATCGATGACTTTGATGTCGAAGGAGACGGGATTCTTTTGCGCGAGATAGGAGATGGCGCCGCTGAGCTCCTTGCGGGAATAGTGTCGTAAATCTTTGCCATATAGACTTATCCGGCCCTGATAAGGCGTTTGTTTCGCCAGCGCTTTGAGGAAGGTCGATTTGCCGGATCCGTTATGGCCCAAAATGGCTACGAAGGAGGCTGCCGGAATCGAAAAGCTGATATTGTCAATCAGATCTTTATCCTTGTAGCCCAGGGATAAAGATCTGATATCAACTATTGACAAGACAGGCCTCGTTTAATATTCGTCTTCGTTGAAGAAGAAATCATCTTTGGTAGGGTAGTCGGGCCAGATCTCCTCGATACTTTCATATGGCTGACCATCGTCTTCCAGTTCCTGCAGGTTTTCCACCACTTCCATTGGGGCTCCGGTCCGAATTGAATAATCGATCAATTCATCTTTAGTGGCCGGCCATGGAGCATCTTCCAGATAGGAGGCTAATTCAAGTGTCCAGTACATATTAAACAGGTTTTAAATAGTTCCGCGAAAATAAAATTTTATGGCATATAACAAACATCTTTTAGTCGGTAGGATGTAATTACTCGCCGCTTTAAGCGCAAAACGTAGATTAGGTTCAAAAAGTTTTGAAAAAAGGAATCGGGACCGGATCCGGATATTCGTACGAATAAAATGATTCTTCGGGAAAGGGAACTATTTCATGTTTTTTTGGTCATATTTGTACGTTGAATCATAACCTAGTAAAATGAGCGCGGAAACTATTATTTTTTCGATGGCTGGGGTGAGTAAAATTCATCCGCCTAACAAACAAGTACTGAAAAATATTTATCTGTCCTTTTTCTACGGAGCCAAGATCGGCGTTTTAGGACTCAACGGTTCGGGGAAATCTTCCTTGTTGAAGATTATCGCCGGTGTGGATAAGAACTATCAGGGTGAGGTCGCTTTTTCGCCGGGATATACAGTGGGTTTACTTGAGCAGGAACCGGAGTTGGACGCGAACAAGACAGTGCGTGAAGTGGTGGAAGAAGGAGTACAGGAAGTGGTCGACCTTCTGAAGGAGTTTGAAGAAATCAATCTGAAGTTCGCGGAACCTATGTCGGATGACGAGATGACCAAGCTGATCGATCGTCAGGGAGCGGTGCAGGAAAAACTGGATCATTATAACGCGTGGGAGCTGGATAGTAAGCTGGAAAGAGCGATGGACGCGCTCCGCTGCCCTCCCGGCGAGGCGAGAATACAGAACCTTTCCGGAGGAGAAAAACGCCGGGTAGCCCTTTGTCGTTTGCTTTTGAAGCAGCCCGACGTGCTTTTGCTCGATGAGCCTACCAACCATCTGGACGCGGAGTCGGTACACTGGCTGGAGCAGCATTTGCAACATTATCCGGGTACGGTCATAGCGGTTACGCACGATCGTTACTTCCTGGACAATGTAGCGGGATGGATATTGGAGCTTGACAGAGGCGAGGGTATCCCATGGAAAGGCAACTACTCATCGTGGCTGGAACAAAAGCAAAATCGTCTAGCGCAGGAAGAAAAAACGGAGTCTAAAAGGCAAAAGACGCTACAGCGCGAGTTGGAATGGATCAGGATGGCGCCCAAGGCGAGACATGCCAAGAGCAAGGCCAGGATTAGCTCTTATGAGAAGATGCTTGGTGAAGAGCAGAAGCAGAAGGAAGAAAGATTGGAACTGTTTATTCCGGCAGGCCCGCGATTGGGCGCCAAGGTGATTGAAGCTTCCAATGTGTCCAAAGCCTATGGAGACCGTTTGCTGTATGAAGATCTTAATTTTTCGCTGCCTCAGGGTGGTATAGTAGGTATTATCGGGCCCAATGGCGCGGGAAAAACGACATTGTTTCGCCTGATTACCGGTCAGGAGACGCCGGATACCGGAAATTTTGAAGTAGGGGAGACGGTAGTGCTTGGCTATCTCGATCAGGAACATTCCGATCTGGATGGGGAAAAGACCGTTTACCAGACCATATCGGGAGGTACCGACCTGATCATGGTAGGAGGCAAGCAGGTCAACGCGCGGGCCTATGTGAGCAAGTTTAACTTTAGTGGTTCCGATCAGGAGAAAAAAGTAAAGGCGCTCTCCGGAGGAGAACGCAATCGCTTGCATCTGGCTTTGACGTTAAAATCAGGCGCGAACCTGTTGTTGCTGGATGAGCCCACAAACGATCTGGATGTAAATACGATGCGAGCGCTGGAAGAAGCTCTGGAAAACTTCGCGGGTTGCGCGGTAGTCATAAGCCACGACCGCTGGTTCCTGGACAGGATCGCTACGCATATTCTGGCTTTTGAAGGAGACTCTCAGGTGTATTTCTTTGAAGGGAACTTCTCGGACTATGAGGAAAACCGTAAGAAACGTCTGGGTGACTCGGATCCAACCAGAATCAAGTATAAAAAACTGGTGAAGGAATAATTATATGGTTAGAATGGACGTCCTGAAGGGCGTCCATTTTTAAATGCTATAGAGTAGAGTAGTACCCGGATCTGTTTTTAAAGCTTATATAGCGCCTCAAATAATTTTCCATCGCTGATCAGCGCTCCCGCGTGAATGACTGAAAACAGTTCCTCTTCCCTGGATTTGACATACTTTCTTTCGGACTTGAAATAACTGACCGAGCCGCTATATTTTTCCGGAGACCGGGCGAGGTCTTTCAGACAAGCGGGATTGTTGAAGTCTATCCCCAGATCTTCGTTCGCGTTCAGGCCAACCAGTAAGACAGCCTGGTCCGTAAATTTGAAAAGTAGCAGTGAACCCGCGGCCCGCTGTTCCGCGTAATCGATTTTTTTCAGTACTTTTTCCATGACGATATCCGAAAATAAAGCGATAAGCAGTTCTACCCGCTCCGGGTCCTTTTCTTTTATAGAGGTCCAGTCGTCCGAAGTAATCTGATTGGAGGCGAGGAAACGGATAAACTCAGGTTCCAGTTCTTTTAACTCGTCCAGCGCCAGCAATCGGTATTTCATAGATTTTTGCAGGATTTATGAGACGCGAACTTAATGATATCTTCCTTTGGCTCCAATAATTGAGGCGATTGAAAGAAATGTCGTCTCCGCGAATGGAGTATTTACTTTTCCATTGACAAGTATGGAACAATGGTTGTCGTTTTTATTGAAAGTGTTAGATACTGTGAGCGCCCAAAAAAAGTAAGAACAATTTTTATTTGCGTCTTCATTGTATTTGAGTTTGTAAAAAGATTTTTTACGGGATTGTTTACTTGTTGTTTTTTGAATTGTATCACATATATATATAACCAATATATAAACGATCTATTCAAAAAAATGAAGTTATGAAGAAACTATTTTTACCAAGGCTAGACGTGTGTCGCGTATTGCTTGTTTTGTTTCTATTTCAAATGGGCGTTGTTCAGGCGCAGCGTAAAATGGAAAAGCTTGATCGGGGGTTGGTCGCTGTAAAAACGAATAATGGCGTGTTTCTCAGTTGGAGGGTTTTGGGTACCGACCCCAAGAGCGTCGCGTTTAATATCTATAGGGGAGGAGCCAAAGTAAATACTAATCCTATTACCGGAGCGACCAATATGGTTGATCCCGCGGGTACAACAAACTCTACCTATACCGTAAGACCAATTATAGGGGGCGCTGAACAAGCTGGGGGTAGTCCTGTATCTGTTTGGGATTCTCAGGTAAAGACGCTGACACTGAACAGGCCTGGTTCAAACCATACTCCGAGTGATTGTTCGGTAGGTGACCTGGATGGTGATGGCCAGTATGAACTCATTGTGAAGTGGTATCCAAATAACGCTCAGGATAATTCACAATCAGGGGTTACCGATAACACTTATTTAGACGCTTACAAACTAGACGGTACATTTATGTGGCGGATCGACCTGGGTAGAAATATCCGCTCAGGCGCCCACTATACACAGTTTCTTGTTGGGGATTATGACTCGGACGGCTTTGCCGAAGTCGCTTGTAAAACAGCGCCGGGCACAAAGGATGGTACAGGTCAATATCTGAGAAAGGGACCGGCGGCCTCTGACAATGATGAGGCCGATTATAGAAACAGTGGTGGTTATGTGCTGTCAGGGCCTGAATACCTTACTATTTTCAACGGCAAAACCGGCGAAGAGATGGCGACAGTCAATTATGTCGTTCCAAGAGGAAGTGTTAGTAGTTGGGGTGATAATTACGGAAACAGAGTGGATCGTTTTAACGCTACAAACGCCTATCTTGACGGAGTAAAACCCAGCATGATTTTTCAAAGAGGGTACTATACGCGCATGGTTATCGCCGCTTTTGACTGGAATGGACAAACATTAACCAACAGATGGACTTTCGATTCGAATAATTCCGGTAGTGAGAGAGCCCGCGGTCAGGGAAATCATAGTATTATGGCCGCGGATGTTGATGGAGACGGGTTTGATGAAATATTGACGGGGTCTACATGCGTTGATCATGATGGCAAATTGAGATGGACCACGGGATATGGACATGGTGACGCTAATCATGTGGGAGATTTTGATCCAGATAGTCCCGGCCTGGAAGTGTGGCAGGTAAGTGAAAATAAAGGAAGTGAACCTGATCACTACATGATCAGAGCAAGTGATGGCCATGTACTTTGGCGCAATGGCAGCGGAAATGATAATGGCCGCGGTATGATTGGCGATATTGACGCCCGGTATCCCGGACAGGAAGCATGGTCCAATTCCGTTTCCGGAACGTATAGCGCCAATGGTACCAGAATCTCAACTTCCAAGCCTTCATCGACAAACTTCAGAGTGTACTGGGATGGAGATTTACAAGATGAGCTGCTGAATGATAACAAGATCGATAAATGGAATGGCAACGGTTCTTCGAGATTAGCCGATCTTACAGGCCGGTCATGCAACGGAACCAAAGCGACTCCCAATCTAAGCGCCGACATACTTGGAGACTGGCGGGAGGAAGTCATCCTTCATGACGGTGGATCGCGTATCTACATTCATACCACTACTATTCCGACACAGCATAAGCTGTATACCCTGATGCATGATCCCGTTTACAGAAACGCGATTTCATGGCAGCAGTCTTCATACAACCAGCCTCCTCACCTGGGCTTCTTTCTCGGCGCTGGGGTGGAAAACGCGCCAACCCCCAATATTGTATTGGTTGGTGGTAGTGATTGCAATAACGTGCCAGGAGGGAGTGCCTATATGGACGATTGTGGAGTTTGTGTAGGTGGAAATACAGGAAAAACCGCTTGCGCGATAGATTGTAATGGTGTTGCGAACGGAACCGCTACTATGGATGACTGTGGTTTTTGCGTGGGTGGCAATACCGGACGTGTGGCCTGTACCGGGTTTGTTCAGGGTGAGGATTTTTGTAGCGCGGTGGGAGTTAAAGAATCCATAAATGGAGGCTTTAAAGGAGAAGGTTATATCAATTTTGAAAACGCGTTAAACTCCAATGGTGTTTGGTATCTGCTATCGGACAGGGATATGTCGGTAAGCGTCGGAGTTCGTTATGCCAATGGTAGCGGGACCGCGAGAGGTATGAATCTTCTGGTCAATGGCGCGGTACAAGGTTCTATAACGGGAGCGTCTACCGGTAGTTGGACAACCTGGGTTGGAGAATACGTTACGTTGAATCTTGTCAATGGTGTCAATCGGCTGGAGTTACGTTCTCTCAACTCCGATGGTGGTCCTAACATCGACTTGTTCTCATACTCAACCGCGGGGTTGACTTTTGCAGGATGTGAAGAAGACTGTCAGGGCGTCGTAGGCGGAGCCGCGTTTATGGATGAGTGTGGTGTGTGTGTAGGAGGCGCGACCGGTAAGACAGCCTGTATACAGGATTGCGCGGGAATCTGGGGAGGAAGCGCGCGCGAAGACGCCTGCGGAGTCTGTGTCGGTGGTCAGACCGGCTTTGAAAGTTGTTCGGGAAGCCTTGAAGCCGAAGACGCGTGTAGTGTCGATGGTATTCAACTGGAAAGTATAAATCAGGGATTTTCTGGCGAGGGCTATGTAAATACTGACAATCGTGCCGGTAGTAGTATTGTCTGGATATTGAATAGCGCGACTTCCCAAGCCGCTACACTTTCTTTCCGCTTCGCGAATGGCGGAAATAGCGCGCGGGATGGTGAGCTAATTGTAAACCAAATTACGGCAGGCACTCTTAAGCTACCTGTAACAGGGGCGTGGACCACATGGCTGCAGTCAACCATGGTGGTCAATCTTGAAGCGGGCGATAATGAGATAATTCTTGAAGCGGTCACCGCGGATGGTTTAGCTAATATTGATTTAATATCATTTTCGGAAGGTATCTCAAGCGCGTCTTGCTCGGTAATTACCGGATTTTCAGCGTCGAAAGGCGCCGCTTCGGTAGTATACCCTAACCCGACTCATGACAAGGTATCCTGGAACGACTATAAATCATGGAATTTGTATAACGCCCAGGGTGTGGAAATCAATCAGGGTAGAGGAAACTCCATAGACCTTTCGTCTTACCCGACTGGGATTTACCTTTTGAAACTGGAGAATACTATCGTGAAAGTAATCAGGGAATAAGGCAATGTATTGAGGTCGTATTGGGTCGAGTAAAATCCTTCGTTTATATTTAAATAGACGAAGGATTTTTTGATTCTACTCCCGAGTCCGGCCACTTTTGTAGCTAAAAATTATATGTGGTCAGGAGTTCTTTAGTTTTGATGTTGACTAAGGACCTTCCAGATCAACCTGATAAAGATACGTCAAACTATGGCCAAAGAAAATAAATAGGGCGTAAAGTGAATTGTATTTATATAGTATTATTTATATTCGCCTTTTGTTTTTTTTAATCTGATCGTCGCGTATACCGACGAGCCTCTCGGGATTTCCTGTATGGTTTAAACGCTCGCTATTAATTCGACAGGTCCCGACTCCGCCGTGTTACGAAATGTCTTTTACCTGATGAGCCTCGATTTTCTCTTCAGAAAAAAAGTGAATTAATTTTAAACATCTTTCGGGGAAATTGGTTTATACACCGGAAGATTGGATTTTTATCGGGCGGGAAGCTCGGATCATAACCCTTGAGCCGTCTTGTGTAGGTAGTCCCGGATTTTTGATGCCAGGATCGGGATCCGAAGGTTTTATCGTCCAGGTTGATTTTTAATCATTATACGCTTACGTGCCTGAAGAGCGCTTGAATTTTTAACACTATTGTCACTTTTAAATATTTTTATATTATGCGATCGTTTCACGCTACCACATTGTTTACCGGCAATGTATCCAACATATCGTCGGATTATTTGAGTTTTGAAATCAAATTACTCACCAATGAGACAATAACAATCACAACATCGTCAACCACCTATTATGAAGTATTGCGCAATATCGGTGATATCGACAGGGACAGGGTGGAAACGAAACAAAGCGATATCGACCAGCTTGTAAAGCGATTGGAAGAAAAAGAGCTGGAAGAAAAGCGGAATGACGCTGAAAAAGGAAAATGGAAAGAAAAACAAGAGGCTGTCCGGGACCAAAGAAAAGCCCTGCTCAAATATCTGTATGATAAAGAGGGGTTGCTTGTTTCCGTATTCGGCGTCTACAGTGAAGACGGCGACAGGAAATCCTGTTTCGCGAAGCGGGTGGTATTGATGCATTCTGAAGCCGATAAGTATGGTTGGGAAGAGACGCATTGGTGGGTACAGCAGATCAATACCTTGTTTGAAAACTGGCTGGACGCTTTGTTCCAAAACAAGAGGGAGTTTACAGAGAGCGATATCGCGGAATTTTATCGAACCAATCTGGACTTGCTTGGGGGGGAGACTCTGGATAGCATTCAGGAATGCGCTACTTTATCAAGATTTTTATACGGACTATCCTCTTCGTATATGATGACGGGCAACGAACGTTCCTTGTCCGCCGCGAAAGCCTGCGCCCGATATATAATCAACGCGTACGCGAACCCTACGCACGACGGGAAGTATGTACTTTGGAAGTATGGCCGGGTCAGAGACGCCAAGACGACGCGGGAAATCATACCTTCTCAGAATCCGGATGATTTCGGAACATACGCCTTGTACGAGCAGATTTATGTTCTTTCCGGCCTGGCTCAATACTACCGGATAACGCAGGATACATGGGTTTTAAGCTATATTACCCGGACCATCGCGGGTTTCAACAGATTTTTTAAGGATGATACCGACAACGCCGTCAATGAAAATGGTTCGCCGGATACCTGCTTTACCGGAAAAGGCGGTTATTTTTCACACATAGATCCGGTGACGATGCGCCCGGATTCCGATTTTCTCGGGCAAAACAAGATGAAAAAGAATTGGAATTCCATTGGCGACCATATCCCGGCCTATCTGGTCAATCTGCTTCTCGCCATTGATCCGGTACCGGAAACAGGTCATGACAACGAGGCCTGGCTTGAATTGCTGAGCGGCTGCCGATCCATACTGGAAGATTGCGTCGTCAACATACTGGATCATTTCCCTTCGAAAGACGAAGAAAACTCGCTTTTTGTCAATGAACGCTTTGAATACGACTGGACTCCCGATCACAACTGGGGATGGCAAAAGAACAGGGGTATTGTCGGGCACAATCTCAAAATATCGTGGAACCTTACCCGAAGCGCGCATTATCTCGCGAAGCTAGCTTTCGAAAGCCAGGACGATACGGTCCGGCGTGATTATGAAAAGCTTGTCCGGCGGTGCTACGAACTGTCCAAGACTCTGGGAGAAAATATGAAAGAATGCGGTGTCGATCTGATTCGGGGAGGTATCTTCGACGCGTTGGAAAGAAGCCCTCAGAACGGGATGAAGACCGAGTTCGCGTGGGGCGCTACCAAGGACTTCTGGCAGCAGGAGCAGGCGATACTGGCGTATTATATTATGCAGGGTGTTGATTCTATGGGCGATGATACGAGAAAGGATTTTCTTCAGTTGGCGCGCTACTGCACTGCCTTCTGGTCGCTTTTCTTTGTAGACCAGGACTACAGAAAAATTTATTTCCGTACCAACGAGATCGGATCGACTGTCATAGAGGGGCAGTATGGTATACAGGGAGGGCACGCGATCGCGGGCTACCACGCGTTTGAGTTGTGCTACCTGGCGCATATCTATATCAAATCCTATGTCGGGCGAGACAAGGGGGCTGAGAACTTTGTCCTTTATTATCAACCGAAGGCCAATACCGGAATCAATACCTTGAATGTATTGCCGGATTTTTTTCGTCCCGATGACTTGAGACTCGCCAGCTATACCATCAATGGAGCCAAAACGGTGCTCGAAGGGCAAGCCCGGTACAAGTTTCAGATTCCTATCGCCAATATTCCGGAAAACTCCGTGATTATCGTTGAGTATGAACGTGGAAAAGCCGTGGCTAAATCATTCAGGAAAGGCTTGCTCATGGCGGAAAACGCGCCGGTGTTCAGAAGAAAGCGGGAAATCCCTCAGATACCATTTATGAAATAAACCTGTACGGCAATGGAAAAAAATATTTTATCCGGTAAGAAGGTCGCTATTCTTGTAGAGTCTCAATATATAGCGACCGAGATAGAAGCTTACAAGAGGCTGTTCGCCGAATTAGGGGCGGAAGCGCGTTTTATGTCACGGCTTTGGGGGCAATCGGCTCTGGAGTTTGTAAGTGAAGTGGAAGAAAAAGGTAAAACCCCGGAAGTGCTTGTGGTAGAGGAAGATTTTGAGAATGTAAGGCTGGAAGACTTCGCGGCGGTGATCATGTCGGCCAATTATACAAGTCCGAGACTTCGCTGGGTCGATGACGACAAGGATCTGGACAATGCTCCCATAACGGGAGATAGTGGCAGGAACGCTCCGGCGGTCAGGTTCTTTTATGACGCTATGAGTCATCCTTCCATTATTAAAGGATTCGCCTGCCATGGATTGTGGATATTGTCGTCTATTCCTGAGACGCTTGCCGGCAGGCGCGTTATCTGCAACAAGGTCATGTTGGGCGATGTAAAAAACGCGGGAGGAATTTATACCGCTTCCGATACGGGAGTGGTAGTTGATGGCGATGTGGTTACCAGCGACGGAGCGGCGGGCGATCATGATCGTACCCGTTTGTTTGTGGAGAAAATAGCTGAGCAGATTGTCGCCGCGGACAAAGGAGCGTTGAAAAAAGTTGTGACGGTTTTTGAATCTCCTTCCGTCGGTTTGGCTCCCGAATCGATGCTGGAACGAGGTCCCAGACGAAAAATACTGATTCTCCTGTCTGAATGGGGATACTGGGGCGAAGAACTGGTCGCTCCTCTGGAAGAGTTTGACAGAGCCGGTTACGAGACGGTATTCATTACCCCCAGGGGGCGAAGGCCCAACGCCATTCTTGTATCCAAGGATCCGTATTATATCGATCCCCCCTTGGGCCGGTCGGTTACTTCGAAGAGTATGGCCGGGAAAGTGTCAAAAATAGACGATCCCAACTCGCCCGAGGGCGCTAGACTTGATTCCCCGCTAGACTTGCGTACTATTTTTCCGGAGCGTCCTTATTGGTCCGATCCTCAGCTTGTACGAATGATGGAAATATACCATCATAAACTGGTGATCGCGGAAAAAGTTGTGGAAGAGTTCGACGCCCTGCTCATTGTCGGCGGAAGCGGACCTATTGTCGATCTGGCGAATAATCAGCGGGTACATGACCTGATTCTCGCTTTTTACAAACGCGACAAACCCATAGCAGCCGAATGCTATGGTGTCGCCTGCCTGGCCTTTGCCAGAAATATTGAAAACAGAAAATCGATTATCTGGGGTAAGAAGGTAACAGGTCATTGCCTGGAATATGATTATAAGGACGGTACGGGTTTTATGGAGGCGAAAGATAAGTTTCTGGACTTCAATATGGGACCTCCTCCATATCCTTTGGAATATATACTTCGAGACGCTACGGGGCCTGATGGCGCCTTTATAGGCAACTTCGGACACCCGACGAGTGTGATTGTCGACTACCCTTTTATTACAGGCAGGTCTACCCCCGATTCTTATCTGACAGGGCGAAAGTTGATTGAAGTATTGGATGGAAATCCGGAGCTCAAACGGTGGGGCTGGTGATATGAAGGATCAGAGACGGGCGGGAAGGTTCGCTTTTTTCAGGCAACTGATGGCGGATGGTATTTATTGCATGTTTGGAAATCCCGGTTCATCGGAAGAAAATCTGTTGGACGTATTGAGCCACGAAGAATTTAAAGACTTTAAATATTACATGGCCTTGCATGAAGGCCCCGCCGTAGCGGTGGCCGACGCGTATAGCCGGGCTTCGGGAAAACCGGCTGTCGCGCAGCTTCACAGCTATGCCGGACTCGCCAACGGATTGGGTATGATGTATTACGCCAAAAGAGGTTATACTCCGCTGGTGGTCGTGGCGGGTGAAGCGGGGATCAAGTATGAGGCGATGGACGGGCAGATGGCCGCCGATCTTGTCGCTATGGCTCGTCCATTTGTAAAATCCGACTACAATGGTCCTTGCGCCTGGAGAGTCGCGTCTTCCAACTCGCTTTTGCGCCTGCTTCGGAGAGCGGTCAAAACCGCCATGACGCCACCTTTGGGCCCGGTATTTTTGTCATTGCCCATGGATGTGCTTGAAGAAATCAATACGGAAGAGGTTGTACCGACTTCTTTGATCGACTGCGATGTCAGTCCGCCGGTCGAAATGCTGGAAAGAGCCGCCGAACTACTGGTAAACGCCCAAAATCCTTTGATTCTGATCGGTGACGGTATCGCCGCCGCGGGAGCTTCGGAAGCGTTGGCGTCCGTAGCGGAGTCGCTCGGAGTCGACGTATATGGCGTCAATAATTCGGAGGTGAATATGCCGGCTTCACATCCCTTGTATAAAGGCGACACTGGACACATGTTTGGTGAAGACAGCCAGAAAGTTACGCTGGGTCGCGATGTGGTCCTGGTAGTAGGAACTACCTTGATGCCCGAAGTTTTTCCTTTGACGGAAAATGTATTTTCTTCCGACGCGAAGCTCATCCATTTTGATCTGAACACTTATGAAATTGGAAAGAACTTTCCGGTGGAGATTGGAGGTATGGCGCATCCTCGACGCGCCTTGTCCGGACTACTGGTGGAAATTAAGAAAAGAGGCGGGAGACGCGGGACGATGCGGGAAAAAGCGGTGGAAGAAGATAAATCGCTGAACGATGGCGAACTTAGCGCCTCTCTTTTTGCCCGGGAGTTGAGAAAATACCTGCCCGACAACGCGGTAGTCTTTGACGAAGCGCTGACTTATTCCTCCGACATCGTCCAATTTTTGGATAGAGACAAGCCGGGGCGTTATTTTCAGACCCGAGCTGGTATGCTGGGAACCGGACTTCCCGGAGCGATTGGACTCAAAATGGCTTTCCCGGCCGCGGTGGTCGTGGGTTTTGCCGGAGACGGAGGGGCGATCAGTACCATTCAGGCCCTGAACATGGCGGCCCGCTATCAAATCGGCGCCAAGTTTGTCGTTTGCAACAACCGTAGCTACAGGATATTAAAATATAATATCCGGAGATACTGGAAGGATCTGGGCGAGGATCCGGAACAGTCGTTTCCCCCGGAGTTTGATCTTACCGGTCTGGATTTTGTAAAACTGTCGGAAGGGCAAGGAGTGCCCGCCGCCAGAATTGAAAGGGCGGAAGAGATAGAACCTGTACTGAAGAAAGCCTTTCAGGCGGAGGGGCCTTTCCTGATTGAGCTGCGATTGAGCGATCGGTTGTAAATCGCCGCGAACAAGTATCCGAATTTTTTACCATCAAAACGATGAAGACATGAAGATTACCTTTCAATATTATACAGGTGTAAAAAAAAATCTGTTCAGAAATCCGCGGCTACTTGGGAGCTGGGACGCTCAGGGAAATTACTCGAACCAGTGGATGACTACGCCTATGGCGGAAATAACAGGATGGGACGGGTGCCCCGCGTTTTCCGCCGAGGTCGATCTTAATTCAAATCAGGCCGGCTGGACGTTTTATTGGGGTGTGCTCTTTGATACGGAGACTGAGCGGGATGTCTGGGGGATCATGACGGAAGTGAAGGACTCCTCGTCGACGGATAGATACCGGACTTTCCGTTTGCCGGACAACTCGGAAGCGACGTGGGTCGAACGGTATTATCTGAATGAATCGAGGCGTCTGGGGGCTCAAAAATATTATGTAAGACCCGATAGTCCTCCCGTCGCGCGTTTCGCTGTCTGGGCGCCCAACGCGGTTTCTGTGGAGGTAGTGTTTGGATATCTGTTTGACGCCGGTGATCCGTCCCGTAAGCCGATTGAAAAGTCTATTGACAAACGTGCTTTGAGCGGTGGCTACATTTCAGATCAGGGAGAAGGCGCGAGGGCGGATTGGGCGATCGCGCCTATGACCAGAGAAGAAGATGGTATTTGGGTTTCCGATATCGACGATCCTTTTTTTCGCGACTTCAACGCTCTGGATCACACGTTGTACATGTACAGAATACGCCAAAAAGGCGAGGAGGGATATCGCTACAGGACAGATCTGTATTCCAGATGTCAGGTTGGGACGGGTGATTACAAGCCGGTCGGCTCTTTTACAGGTAGAATCTCGGAGCTTGACGGTACGGTAGGTTGCTCTGTCGTGATAGATCCCGACCGGGTGACGGAAGAGTTCGACGAACCGGTATTCCCCGAAACAAAATGGCTAAGTCAGGAAGCCTTCTGGGAAGAGGAAAAAGATTTTCCGGAAAGGCCCGCGCTGGTGGAAGACCTTGTTATTTACGAGTTGCATTTGGGCGCTTTAGGATTTGGAAAAGACAAGGATACTCCGGGAGATTTGCAGGACGCCATTGATTTTTTACCCTATTTGAAAGAGCTTGGAATCAATACGATCGAGTTGTTGCCTTTGTCTCAGTTCGGGGGTGGTACGGCAAATTGGGGATACTCCACCTCGCATTATTTCGCTATTGAATATAGCGGTGGAGGGCGGGATCAGTTCAAACATTTTATTAAGGAATGTCATCGGCTGGGCTTTTCCGTCATTATGGACGTGGTCTATAATCATTATTCGCACGACGCGGAGCGCTCCGAGTGGATGTATGATACGAACGAGCACGCCAAAAATGTCTATTACTGGTATGAAGGCGATCCGTCGGACTATGGGGCTTTTGACCGGGCGGTGACCGAGGCCGGACAAAGCGACCGGGTTGGGACCGGCGGATATGTCGACAACATGTCGACGGGCTGGGCGCCCCGGTATCATGAAGAGCAGGTCCGGAAGATGTTTATCAGCAGCGCCATCGCGCTAGTCCTTGAGTTCAATGTCGATGGTTTTCGTCTGGATCAAACTACCTCGATTCACGCGTACAACAAACTGCACGCGGATGGCAGGACTCTGAACAACGTCAATAAATATGGAGCGAAACTGCTAAGAGAGTTTACTTCGACGCTGAAGCTGGTGAAGCCGGAGATTATGCTGATGGCCGAAGATCATTCCAACGAGGCTTTTGTGACCAATGCCCGCCATGAAGGAGGACTGGGTTTTGACGCCGCGTGGTACGCGGACTACTATCATCATCTGGTAGGCGATACGGATAAGGGTTCGGATTACGCCAAACTGCTTCGTACATCGGGTCTGGGAGGAGATTATGGCTTGGCGATGGACTATTTCGCAGGCGCTTTGGCGGCTTCCAAATATCGCAAAGTAGTATACAGCGAGTCGCATGACGAGGCGGGCAACAGTGATCAGAGTGATCGTAATATCTGGGTCGGCGGCACGGACAGGTATTACTCCGAGGCCCGAGGCAGGGTCGTCGCGGGCATTACGTTGTTTTCCGCGGGTACTCCCATGTTTCTTTTCGGGGAAGAGGTTTGCGCCGAGAAAAAGTTTTTGTATGGAAATGTATTGGAAAACAGGGAAAACTACCTGGAGTTGAAGGAAACGAGCGGTCGGCGCATGTACAGGTTCTACAAAGACGCTATTGAATTGCGAAGAAAACACGTCGCCTTACGATCCGGAAATCTGGAAGTTCTTTATACTCACAATGACAACAGGGTGTTGGCGTTTAAAAAGTGGGATCAGCGTGAAATGTTTCTAATCGTCGCGACTTTTTCCAATTTTCACTTTGACAATCCCGGCTACAATATTCCTGTCGATCTTTCGTCGGAAGGAGGGTATTGGCGGGAGATCTTTAACAGCAACGCGGAAATATACGGCGGCGACGATGTCGGAAACAATGGCGGAGAAATAGGTTATGACAATGGATTTAGATGTGTCATACCTCGCAATTCGATATGTGTATACAAAAAAACGACGGCCTGATTGGATTGGGGAGAATAGTACAGGTGTCGCCCGATTGGCGATTCCGGTTATGAAGATCGCCGCGACTATCCGATGTTGGTGTACGCTGGATGGTCGCGGCTATTCTCGGGAGATTATGGAAGCAGGCCTGTGTTCAGACAGCCGTCAAGCAGGCCGAAGCGCCATAGCGCCATGGCGATAATTACCAATAGAACTGTCAGGTAAAGCGCCTTTATCCAGATAGGCGTTCCTTTTTTCGCGAAGGGGTCCCGGAGATCCAGTCTGGCGTTTCTAGGTAGCTTGACCAAGCTCGTCAGCGTGTTTCCAAAGGTAATATTGACCACCGCCCGGGCGTTGATCGCCCAGCCATTGGCGTCGAGCAGGGGCGCCAGGTTACGCTTGCGCAGTTTGAGCCAGGCGATGAACATGGAAGGACCTGAAATGACCAGTAGCAATCCAATGACCGCCAAGGGCATTTTCCAGATGGACAAGCCCAGAAATCCCGCGATAAACGAGGCCAATACGGTACCTATAGCGCCCAAAGCCATGCCGATCGCGGCGAATATCCCGACGAACTTGCCAATATCGAAGGGCTGCGCGGGAGCTTTCGCGGGTTCAGCCGGGGCGATATCCGCGCCAAGGAGCGGCCTGGATTCGGCGGCCGCTGTGGTTTGCTCGATTTTGCCGGTCGCTTCGCTGGTAATCTGGTCTTCTTTCGATGAGGCGAATTTGTTGGCTTGCGTTTCGATAAACTGTATAAGCTTGCGGTATGGAGACCAGAAGGCCTGGCGAATACTGATGGGGTTTTCCACGATTTTTGTAATGGTAGCGTCCCAGTCATTGCCTTGCCGGTCATAGAATAACGCGTTTCTGCCCACCATCAGGTTGTCGATATCGCCGTTGGTAACGGCGGCGACTATGGTCATTTTTTTATTCAGCGTTTTTGAGGAGCAATCGCAATACAACAGGTACATGCCGCTTTCTCCCGCCATCAGGTTGTGCTTCGCCATATCGGTTACTTCAATGCAGAGATCGCAACTGCGCTGGTCGATATAGAGTCGTCCGGCCTCAAAGATGGCCCGGGCGTCGGGATCGTAAAAGTCGTGGAAGGTTACAAAGTTTCTGAGCAACGCGTACAGGTCCCGCTTGTATCGAAGAAGCTTGTCGACCAGAAATATGTTGTTCGCTTCCGCTTCAAGCGCTTTGTCCAGCTCTATGAGTCCCAGTATGCTTTCCTTATGATGTTGGGAGAGTATGTTTCGTACTGTTTCCAATCCCAGTGGCTCTACGACGGTTCCCGCTTTTTTTCCTTTCCATTCGGCGTAGGGTCCGAATTTTTCAATGATCACGTTCCAGTCTTCCTCGTTCAGTTCATTTTTTCCCGGAAAAATCGTCGTGATTACATCTTTCGCGAATTGCCGGATACGCTTTTCCCATGCCGGATTCAATCCGGTGGTTAAAGACAATGGTTTGTCCGCTTTTATTTTCGCCAATGGATAGCTGGCGATTTCATCCAGGCAGGTGGTGATATCTTTGGCGCTGATAGCGGCCAGACGCTCGGTAAGCGCGTTGAGGATACTGGTGGAATCCGGGTCGAACCCAGCTACGCGGCAGCGCAGAAAATAATCGTCTACTTTTGACCGGATGTCGAGAAATTGCTGATATACGGTTTCCGTATTGGCGTCATAGGGAAATATGGTCGTTTCATTTTCTTCGGCGAGCGTGAACCATTCGGAATAACTGGCGCATTCGGCGTAAAACGTCTCGACCAATTCCTGATTGACACCGGGATCGCCACTTCTGTCCGTGACGGAGCCTACTGTGGAGATACATGCTTCTATGGTCTTTTTTATGGTGTCGTCTTCGCTGGATTCCGGGGTAATGATTCCATCGCCGTTGAATTTTGTCTGGGAAAAGATCGCGATCGTATCCGTCGTATCATCGGTTGAAATGGAAGCAGTGTCGATTTTTCCCAGATTGAGCAGTATTTGTTTCGCGGAAGAAAGCATTCGCGAGCCTTCCTCAGTGTTGGTTTGTATATGCTCCAGCCTCAGTTCCTTTGATTCCCGCAACAAAATGTCCGGATCGGTCACCATGGCGCATGCCCATTCCACCGCCTGAAGGATTTCGGGTACCCGTACTCTTCCATCGTCGTCCGTATCGATCAGTCGCAAGGTAGCTTCATCGATCTCTAGTCCCTGAACAGGACAGCTTAAGGCGGTCCATAGCTTTTGATCCAGATCGCGTAAATGGATCAGATCGTCGCCCGATTCTATGTTCACCCTGTTGACGCCCCCTACACGGGAGAATTTCCATCTATGTTGTTGTATTGCCTTCTGCATTGGAGATTTTAATTAATGTCGCGCAATTTACCAAAAATGGAATAGGAGAACAATCATGTATGGACGGGGTATCTTAGGGATTGAAGCGCGTTCTGAGTACGATAGTGATTTTATTATTAATAATGATCTGAATAGGTGATATGCGCCATGTTTCGGCTTCCTTCAAAATACGTACTGAGGATTATGCCGGAACTTGATGTCAGGCGGGTGTTTTTTATGTAAAAAACTGATTTTAAATAAAGTGGAAAAAAGTTTGTTTTTCATTTTATTGTATATAGCTTTGTAGTAACTAGTTAAATCAGTAAGCTCGCTTACCCCTAATTTATTTTTCAACTTAAACTACAGCTATGTTTAATTTCAAAATCTATCGAAGGCCGATGGGGACTTCTCTGTCTGGTCTGTTATGTATGTTGTTTCTGCTGACTTTTCATAGCCAGCGGACTATCGCGCAAACGTTCGCCAATTCCCAGACCAACGCGGTCAATGGCCTCTGTTTGCTTTGCGGAGTAGCGAATCCCAACAACGCGGTCAATGGCAATGTAACGGATTACTCCACTTTTAACATTACGGCCGGTCTGCTTGGCGTATCGGTGGAACAAACGCTGATTTTTCCTTCCGCTACGACTGGCGATGGATGTGATTCATTGTTTATCGGTGTGGGGAGCGCCAATCTTCCGATTGACCTGACACTTTTCCAGTCGGTCACGGTACAGACTTTTAACGGAGCTACGGCTCATACACCCGTAGTCTTGTCCTCTTCCATTCTGGAGATTCGTATTCTGGGTGGAGCGCCCGTCGTAGTGGCGCGGTTAAAACCGACTCAGAATTTTGACCGGGTCAAAGTAACACTATCTTCGCAGCTATTGGGCTTGCTGAACGCGTTCAGAGTGTATTTCGCCGCGTATCAATCCGCTGGTCCCGTCGCTCCGACAGTGACTCCCCTGAGCGCTACGATTTGTTCCGGGCAGTCCGCCGAATTTGAAGCGACCGCGCCGGCCGGAGCCGATTTCGCGTGGTATACCGCCGCGTCCGGAGGGTCCGCTGTCGCTACGGGAGCTGTTTTCAATACAGGACCTCTCAGCGGTTCAACTACGTATTACGCCGAATCCGACAACGGAGTATGTCCGAGCGCGAGCAGAACCCCGGTGGCGGTTACGGTCAATCCCGCGCCGTCCGCGCCTACGGTCACGCCTTCTGGTCCGACCATCTGTTCCGGCCGTACCGCTACCCTCAACTCATCCGTAAGCGGCGGCGCTATTGACTGGTATACATCATCCACCGGCGGTAGCGCGATACATACGGGCGACAGCTTTACCACACCTGCCCTGTCCTCTACAACTACCTACTACGCCGAAGCGAAGGTTGGTGATTGCGTCAGTGCCAGAACACCGGTTACCATTACCGTAAACCCGACGCCGGTAGCGCCGACAGTGACCCCGGCCGACACAACTGTATGTTCCGGTACTACGGCTACTTTCAACGTGGTTTCTCCGGCGGGGACACCGCGCTGGTACCTTGTGCCCTCCGGTGGAGTCAGCTTACATGCCGGTACTCCATATACAACCCCTGTGCTTACATCCAACATATCGTTTTATGTCGATATTACTCAGGGTTCATGTACAGGACCCAGGACGAGAGTTCCTGTTACAGTAATTTCCTGTCCATAAAGATCTGAATGAGTCCGAAACGTCAATAGCCGTCCCAAAGACGGCTATTGACGTTTTACAAGGGAAGTACAAAAGCCGTTAAGTCTTCGCGGAAAAGGCTTTTCCCTTATCCTTATCCTGTTGTTTTGCGTATCCATACCCGGCGGAATTTTTTAGGAGAGATATGCTGAACATAGCGTATCGACTTTGGTTTTAGTCCGCGTGTTTTACTTAGTCAGTAACATACTATGAAGAAGGTCGGAAAGTTTTTTTTATTATTGGCAGGTTCGCTTATCCTGATTTTACTCGCCTTGTTTTTAAGGAGTCTGACGATCGCCTCCCGGCAGGTCAGTGTGGAGGAGGAAACCTGGAAAGCTCCGGACGACGCTGTGGCGCGGCTTTCTGAAGCCATTACCTACCGGACCATTACCCACGCGGATATGGCGGATATGGATACTCTGGCTTTTTTGCGCTTTCAGTCTTTTCTGGACGAACAGTTTCCGCTGATCGCCAGCAGGCTTGTCAAAGAGCGTGTTGGTCTTAGTCTCCTGTATACCTGGCGAGGAAGCGATCCGCGGGTTAAGCCTGTATTGCTGATGGCGCATCAGGATGTAGTGCCGGCCGATGACAGTCTTAGCTGGTCCGCGCCTCCCTTTTCCGGCGAGGTAAAAGACGGATATCTATATGGTCGCGGAAGTCTCGACATCAAAAGCGGCCTACTGGGCGTTATGGAAGCGGTAGAAGCGCTATTGGGCGAAGGCTTTGTACCGGAACGGACCATTTACCTGGCCTTCGGGCATGATGAGGAAAGCGGAGTGGGAACCGGAGCGGAGGAGATCGTCGCCTTGCTCAAAAACAGGTCCGCGCGGCTTGATTATGTGCTGGACGAAGGCGGTCTGATTTTGAAAGAGGCCCTGCCGGGACTGAAAGAACCGGTAGCGTTGATCGGAATCGCCGAAAAAGGTTATATGAATATCCGGATCACCGCCAGGGCTGATGGGGGACATAGTTCCATGCCAGGAAAAACTACGGCGGTAACCCGTCTTTCCGACGCGATCGTGAACATAAGGAAACAGCCCTTTCCGGCGCGACTCGAAGGTCCCCTCAGAGAGTTGTTCGCCTTTACATCTCCCGAGATGAGTTATCCGTTTCGCCTCCTGTTCGCCAATCCGGAGATTTTCGGCGGACTGATCAAAAATCAAATGGAAGCCAGTCCTTCCGGTAACGCGATTTTACGGACCACTACCGCCGTTACCATGCTTCAGGGTAGCGGCAAGGAAAACGTAATCCCTCCCTCCGCCTCCGCGATCGCCAACCTGCGTTTGCTTCCCGGTACTACCGCGGACGATGTCATCCGGCACCTCAATCAGGCGATCGGCGATACGTCCGTTCAGTTGGAAGTATTGTCTTATCAGTCCGCTTCTCCCATATCTTCGTCCGACTCCAAGGCTTTTGAGGACATCAGGCGCTCCGTCAAAGCGGTCTTTCCCAATACCGTGTCGGGGCCATATCTGCTGGTAGCTTTGACCGATAGCCGGCGTTTCGCGGATATTGCCGACAATGTATACCGTTTTCACCCGGCCGTATACGACAAAGCGGATCTGAAACGGCTCCACGGCAGGGATGAACGGATCAGTGTTGAAAACTATCTCCGGAGCGTCGCGTTTTACCGCCGGCTCCTGCTGAGCTCAGCCCGAAGCCATTGATTTTCCGTCGCGTCATTATTTCTAAATTTCTGAATAAATCGCTTGAGTAAAGAACGTTGCAATTGGATTCATCCGAAATTCAACGCAACGCTGGTTCTTTGGCTCCGGGTTTTATTTTTTAAAAAAATCCCTGGATTGGTCTCCTTGGTATCTGATCCTGTTCCCTGGCGCTCAAAAGTCCCGTGGATAAGCCCTGAAAACAGCATCCAGGCCCATTGTCGCTCTTTGCCAAAAACTTATTCTGTCATCCTGTGGTTTCTATCAAAAGAAATGGTGGTAAAGTAAAGAGCGTATGTGGGGTAAGGACAAAAAGAAGAAGGGAAAAAAAGAAAATCATCAGGTAGACCAGGCAATGGATAATAAACCAACGGAACCGGATGTGATTCTGGATATTCCGGACCTAAAGGTCGATGAGGTTACTGTGAAGGTTGAAAACCTGGACGCCCATGTTTCCGTCAGCGCCCGCCTGGCTGACTTTGTTTCCATAGAAGTGGGAGCGGATGTGCATGTTAGTCAAGTCAAGATCGAGATAGAAGGCGTCCGCGCGGAAGCGTACCTGAAAGTAAGGCTGGAAAGAGTAAAAACCATTCTCAACAGAACCATTCAGACGCTGGACAATAATCCGGATCTGTTAAAGTCCCTGCTGAAACCGATCGCCGAGGGCGCGGGAAGCTCAGTAGGGAGCATTGGCGAAGGAGTAGGAGAAGTAACGGGACAGTTGGGGCAGAGTGTGAAAGGGATTGTAACAAAAACGGGAGACGTGTTGAGCAATCTGAAGTTAGGCGCCGGAATTCAGAGGATGCTTAAGAATGTAAACATATTGTAATAATCAGGATTTAAATATAGAAAACGGGATGAAGTTGAAAGAACTGTTTGTGGGAAGGAACGGAAAGAAGGAGAAGAAGCGCCCGGAAGGGAAGAAGGCCAACGGGAAAAACAGCTATCAGGAAAGTCAGGATTCAACAGAGACGAAGAATGGAAAAGAAGATAAGCCCCAGAAGGATCAAACCCGTGAGGAACGGATTAAGCTGAAAAAACATACGATGGGCTGGCCTTCTGAAATTGACGGGACGGAGGTCGATGTCATCCTGGAAGTTCCCGAGATTAAGGTAGATAAGATCCGTATCAATGTAGAAGATATTGACGCGCGGGTTAATCTCCATGTAAAGGCTATCGATTTTGTGCAGATCAACGCCGGCGTACATGTGCATCTGGACAAGGTGGAGGTCATAATAAAAGGTGTCAGGGCGGAAGCCTATCTGCAAGTGCGCCTGGCCAGGGTAAAAAGTATTCTGGTACGGGTCATGGAGATGCTTGATAACAACGCGGATATGTTGGCGGATGTACTGAAGCCTATCGCGCGGGGAGTCGGCCACGCCACGGGAGAGGTAGGCAAGGGAACGAAGAAAACACTGGGTGGAGTCGGCGCCGGAGTAAAAGAAGTTACTAACTAAAAGCATAAAATAATCTGATCATGCCCGATGAATCACAGAAGGATAAGCCGGAGCTATCCGGTTATCCGGACCAGGCTTCCCATGAACCGGAAACAGAGCCCGATGTGGTCCTGGATGTTCCCTTGCTCCGGATTGGAGAAGTAAAGCTGGATGTGGAAAATCTGGAAGCGAAGATCTGCATCAACGCTCAACTGGCCAGCTTTATTAATATAGAAGTGGGAACGAAGGTATTTGTGGAAAAAGCCAAGCTTGAAGTCAAGGAGGTGGAAGCGGAAGCCTACCTGCGGGCGCGTTTGAAACGGGTAGAGGCGATCTTTATGAAAGCGCTCAAGACGCTGGATGAAAATCCCGATCTGATTAAAGACTTTATCAGTAATGCCGATAAAAAGATAAACGAAACGCGGGATACCTGAAAGGGCGGGGAAGCCTGAATTTAAAAAAAGGAGCGTAACGAATGGCGAAAGAGGAAAAACAAAGGTCAAATGATGATCGCGGCTTGCCGGATTCGGAATTTACCGGTAAGGCCAGCATGAAAAAAATGCATGTAAGCAGGATCGGCAAGGTAGAGATAACCAGCTACAGCAACCTGGAATCCTGGGAAGACCGGATAAAGAAAAGGAAAAATATGCCCGATGAAATAAAAGAAGGGGAAACGTATACGGACGCGGAGATCTTTTCTCATAGAGGCAATTATCTGAAGTCGGACAAAAAGTAATCGGAATAGTAAAACCCTTTTATTGGGGAAGCGCCATTTTTTTAGCCGGCGCTTATTCCCGTCGCTCGCTTTCAGCGAGTGACTTTTATTTATAAGGCTTTCGGCTATTTTTTTACTATTCATCAGCCGAGAATCAAGGTACACGCCAAGCGGATAATCCGGAACCAGCGGAGAGGTAATTGGCCGGAAGCTATAGAGATAGGGGAGAAAGAAGCTACAGAATAGGAGCTTACAGAGCTAAGCGATCGGAGTGCGATGTATAGGAGATAACTAATCAACAGCGATCGGTCTGTTTTTACTTTACGATGATATTAGTTATAATTTACATAGTTTATTCGGAATTTTTTTTGACCTTTGCTAGGTGTTGCCGCTATTAAAATTTTAACATCAATGGAATATGTTGTAGATAAAGTCAACGCGGGATACGCTTGTCGTTAAAAATAAATTTTATCAAACACATAAATACAATTTACATGAAGCGAAATTTTTACTTTTTAATTCCATTCCTATTATCCGGTGGCCATACTTTTGCCCAGATTTCTATCGGCGCGGAAAATTTTCCGGAGATAGGAGCGACTTTTACTGTCACATCATATGATTATGAAGAAGGAGTAGAAGGAGAAAGCGGGGCGGATAAAGTCTGGGATCTATCCGGGGTGTCCGGTGAAACCCCGGCAGGAAATTTTGAGTTTCTGGATCCTGCCAAAACTCCGTTTGCCGCTGATTTTCCACAAGCTGACATCGCTATGCTGGAAAGTAATTCCGGAATATATGTTTTCGAAAAAAGATCCGGTGAAGACATTTACCGGCAGGGAAGCGCGCTTTCCATAAACTATATGGGCGCGACCGTAGTAAGTAAAACCAAATATACGGTACCTCATATTCTTGTCGACTATCCGATTGAATATGGCAATACGGAAAATGCCTTAATGAATGGGACTACCTATAGTACTTATGGGAATATAACACGTGAAGGTGATTTAAGCTATGAGGTAGATGGCTATGGAACGCTGATTTTGCCTGATGGATCCAGCCATGAGGCGTTGCGCGTTATTTACAGGCAGGATATAACCGATGCTTATGATGGGGGAACCGCTACTAATACGCGAACTACTACCTATGGGTTTTATGTAAAAGAGTATAAGTATCAGGCAGTCAGTATTCATAAAATTGTACAGGAAACCGTTGTTATGGGGATAGTGTTGGATTCTGAGAAGAGCGATGTAGTCCTTTGGGCGCGGCCATCCAACGCTACCTCTCTGGCGGACGCTGCCGCTTCGGACAAATTCAGTGTTTATCCCAATCCGGCCAGTGACTGGATTCAGGTAAAGGCGCCGGGCCACCGGTTTATATCCGGAGCGGATATACAACTCCTCAATAGCGATGGCCAGATTGTGTGGCAGGGAAGTTATAATGACGGAGAGCGAATTAATATTTCCGGATTCGCGTCGGGGCTTTATTTATTGACTGTACGTGATGATTCCCGATATTATTCAGAGAAAGTGGTAATTCGTTAGTTTGTAATTGAATACTATCAAAAAAGGCAGCTCATATAGGGGCCGCCTTTTTTGATAGTGTTATTTTCTTCCGCTTATTGCCTTACAAAAATAGTCATATGATTATTTGTCAGAGAGAAAGATTGTTCTCGTCGCTCGCTTTTAGCGAGTGAAGATTATTAATAGAGCCTCCGGCTGATCTTATTAGCTAGCCGAAGAATTGATAGGCATTGTCTTTCATAATTTCCTTACAGTCTGATAATCTTCACGGAAAATGCTATCTCGATGTATTCCCAAATTTGAACTGAATTTTCGTGTTGGCATGTCGTAGCTTGATTGCCGTGCTGTCTACTGGTAGTATAGCAAAAACATATTCGGACAAGCCAATGATTATTCCTGTCTGTTATACCAAATATTAATCAGACATCCCAAGTGTATCTGTACTTATCCAGGCCGAGCCACTTTTTTTCATCTTAATCCATATATTTCCACCACAATACAATCTCTGAATACAGGTATCTTGTGTCTTAAATACACAATCACTATCCAATCTGAAAATTGCCGTATCGGATTTTATTCTTAGTTTGTGATAAATGAGATAGTAATCGCCATTATTGAGTTGACAGATCGTATTGCTGTCAAACAATATGAAATGGTAATCCTTTAGCTGCCTGAAAATGGTTATATCTTCTTTATCATTTACCAGCAGACGATAGGCGCCAAGACTATTTTGGGTTTTGTTACAATCGCTCAGTATGGAATCCTTCAAAGCGATGTCAAAACCAAGCTTCAGGGCTTCCGGGACAGATGGTTCTTCAATTGGCGCATTGGTATGACAGCCATAAGTCAGCATCAGGAAAAGCAGGTAGCGTAGTAGTGAAAATGCTTTATTTATTGAGTTTATAATCATGTTTCTGATATGAATGCCTAATCAGACCAGCCGATACTTTTTTCCAATAGCCATTCCTCATTCTTTTTTACGTAGGTGAGATGCATGCCGCCACCACATAGCATTCCGATGATGCAGGTGTCATTATCATTGTATACACATGTTGAATAAATTCGTACCCGGCCGGTGTCGTTGCTGATTTCCGGATTTTTAATTTTAATAAAAAACTCATGTATTTTTAAGCTGCAAAGTTGAGACTCTTCCATGAGTACGATTGTTTCCTGATCTTTTTCCAGGAACTCTCTGATTGTTGGGTCCTCAGTATATACTCTGTATTTTCCTTTTTCATCCCTGGCTTTTTCAGAGTCCGTAAGATTATTTTCAATTAAGGAATACGTGATTACATTTCTAAGCAATCGACTTTCTGCCTGCTTATTCTCTATGTATGAAGTGTCAGAACATGAAAGATATAGGAGAGAAAATATAGCTAAAGTTAATCGTATCAATAGGCTGATAGTATCACCAGGTAGCATAAGCAAACTTATCGGGATAAAGGAGGCAGGCCTTTATGGAAAGATACTTTTCGTCTGGTAAGATTTTGATTTTTATATTGTATTGAAGTATAAATAATATCGTATCATTTCATTTTTATTCAGAATATCGGTAGAGACGGTATTCCAGAGTATGTCATCTTCTTTTATGTGTAAATACCGTTGTACATCCGGGATATTCTCCCTGGTTATTCTATAATTATATTTTGCTTCTGAAAAACTCAGTGAATCAATCAGACAATCCAGCAGGGAATATAGGATGACAGGATTATTTATTTTTTCGGCAGATAACATAGTGTTGATATGCTGTTCAAAAGTCAAGGGGCCTTCCGGATCGCCCGAGTTCTGATAGAGTAAGTGGTCATTGTCCGGGATAAAAAATACCCTATCGTTTTTTTCTACTACATTGATGGCGTACCTGGATGTCCCACCCAGATCGGGGATTAGTTCATGCCGGATTATTTTATATGCTCCGGATCGGGTGAGGCAAAAGCTTTGTACGTCAAGTAATTTCTCTTTCCAATTAGCTGTAGTGGCAATCATAGGTCTACTGGTAGAGTCAGCAAGAACAAAGGAAGTGAGTGAGTCAGCATAATCTGTTTCCTTTTTACAGCTACAGAATAGTCCGGACAAAGATAGTATTAAAGCCAACAAACCTTTCATAATCTCCTTACAATCTGATAATCTCCACGGAAAATGCTATCTCGCTGTACTCCCAAATTTGAACTGGATCTTGGTGTTGGCATGTCGTAGCTTGATTGCTGTGCTGTCTACCGGGTTGTCGGTTAAGTCTACATAAATGAGATTGGGCAGGCCTGTCAGATCGACATCCTGAATCTGATTGTTGCTCAGAAAAAGCTTTTCCAGTTCTTTGAGCTTATTGATGCTCGGATTCAGGCTGGTTAGCTTATTGTTGAACAGGCCCAGATTGACGATGCTCATATAGTCTTCAAACTGCACATCGGAGATTTTATTAGAGCTAAGACTTAACATTGCTAGTCGCTGAAGGGAAGCGAGTATTGTTACAACACCTTCGATATAATTGGCATACAGGTCAAGTGTGATTAGGTTGGTTAGAGAATCAATATATGGTATGGACTGCAATGAAGTACTATTGATTGTCAGTACATGTAAATTTTTTAGATTATTAATTTCTTCGGGAACTTTCCAAAGACATCCGCCATCTGCAGTAATTTCCAAATCAGAAACCTTTCCATCATTACTTATTATGACCATTCTGGGATAATGGTTACATCCGGAAAGGTAATTGTTGATTTTGTTCAGAGCGACAAATTCCGGATAATGTTCCGGTATGTCTGCGTTGTTGTGGCATGAAAACAGAATGATGAGTATGCCAGCTATAAAAAATATGTTTCTTATCATAGGAGTAATGTTAGTCGGCACGAGAAGGAGAGCTTTGTCTGTGAAAACTTACAAAACTCTCGATGTGAAGATGAACAATACATTAATCAATTATTATCAATTCAACGCGCCTATTTCGCGCCTTTTCAGTTTCACTACAGTTCCATTTTCTACAATCAGTTAACATTATTTTGTCTGCATAGAAATAAATTTCTAAATTTTTACTTTTTAGTCCTTTTATAATAAGGTAATTGAATACATTTTCCGCTCTGGTTAGTGAAAGTTTTTCTTTATTTTCTTCATCGATATTAGCGAAGCCAAAAACACCAATCTTTATTTTTTCTTCATTCATTAATATTACAGACATAGAGTCAAGAATATGCATTGCAGAGTCATTCAAAAGACTGCTATTTTTATCAAAAAAAATAATAGGGAGGGAAATAGGAGATTTTTGGCTCTGTAGTGGCAAATGACTATAGTCATTTTTAAATAAGATACATATGGTTAGCAGTATAAATATTTTCATTTTTTTATCAAATGTTTCTCAGGAGATTTTTTGGAAAGATTTTCGGAGTTATAATTTTTGACACCATAGTTTTTGTCAAGAATAAAATCAGAAAAACCTTCCGATTGCTTTTGTTTGGCTATTTCAATAATCCCAGTCAATTGCGAGGTTTCATTTAGGGGAAAAATACTTCTCCCCATAATATCCCAGCGATAAGATTCACTATCAGCTTTGCCACTAATAACTTTTGAGCCGTCATCTGACATGAAATCATAATAACGATCAGCAATTCCAAGCAAATGTAAGAATTCATGACCTATGACTTTATTTATGGTGTTATTGGCATCCTCAATTGAAATTCTTGCAACATTAGAAGGGTACATAACCACTGTGCCAACATCTGTTGCTGCATTATAATCTATTACTTTCATATCGAAGAAATCTGCATGGGATCTTTTGATGGAAGATATTTCTACATAGTTTTCTCCCGGGTTTAGAAGTTCAGTTGGAGATATACCAGATTCAAGTAACCGTTCATCATTGTCAGAAAACCTTTCTACTTTGACATCAATAACAACCTGATATTTTTCATTAATGTGATTTATCGAATATTCACCATTAATGGATTTATTTAATGTATACTGCATAGCATCAATAGTGCTTTGTTCAATATTTGCTCTTACTCTTATGGTACTTGAAATAGTTATAACTGTTTTACCATTTGCCTGTTTTATGGCAACATGAGCTTCTTTGCCTGAAGGATCATTAAAATAGATTGGATTGTTTTCAAAAGCTGTATAGGGACTCCAGCCTGGATACTTGTGCGCCAGCGGGTCGATCTGCCAGGCAAATACCACCGGGTCGAAAAAGTAGTCGTTGAAAAATACAGAGTCTCGGGCAAAGCCGGTGATCCTCCCGCTTCGGGTGTCAAACAAGGTCCGGCCGTAGCGCTCTACAGGCTGGTCAGCATGCATTTCTTCCAGCCGTCCCCAGGACAACGTGGCGTAGGGGATCTGCTCCGTACTGATCGCCCGGAAGGGTTGGGGGGTATGGTCCGTGGCTCCGATCCGGATCGTGGTGCTGTCTTTCCTCAGCCGGCCTATGATGATTTCTTTCATGGACAGAGGCATTTGCCGGTAACCCAGCCGGTACAGCCGGCAGGTAAGGGACTCCAGTTCGGCAAAGTCCTTATCCCCGCGCCATTGCCCGGGTGTACGATGGGTGCGGAGCAGGCGGTTTTCCAGCGCCTCCGCCTTGAGCAGCAGGGCGCTCAGGCAGAGGCTGTCGTAGCGCAGAGCCAACTCGGCACAGTCCATGGCAAAGCTATCATCGGGGGCAGACTGGCTGTACAGATAGCCCTTGGCCAGATAGACCAGGCACAGGGCTACCGATTGTTTTGTATCGAGCGCGCGCAGGGCGATCCCGCCGCGTACAGCTTCATCGGTGGTATAGGTCAGCGTGGCGATACTGCCGGTGCCGGCAAAAGACCGTGTAGAAACCTCTACATTATAGTATACACCTTTGTGGTCCGCGTGCCGGATATAAATATGACCGGGAGCCGTACACAGGGCGGCTTCGGAATCCAGCCGCTCCGAAAAGATACGGAACAGCGAAGCCAGCGCGAAACAGTTGCCTGTACCACGGCTGAGCAGGCTGGTAACCTGCGTATGTGTCCAGTCGAGCGTACCCAGCGGATCCTGAAACGAATAGTGGAAGGGGAGGTGGGCGTATTGCCCGCCGATATACGTAGTATCGGTCATATAGGCAAAAATGGCCCAGTTGGCCAGCGCTTTTTCATAGCGTGCCTGTTGCAGGGTTATACTTTCGGAGAGGCTTGGGCGGAAGTTTTGTGCGGTATAGTCGCGGTTGGCATCCATCAGCTTGCGGATACGCCGGGTATGCGTGTCCAGTATATGCCGGTAGCGCAGGCTGTCCAGCGTATTGTTATGAAAAGCGTTTTCGACGCGGAACAGCGCCCGTTCATAGCTCAGCGGTGCTTTGCCTTCCAGCATATGCCTCAATTCCTGAAAGGCTTCCCGGTACTGTCTCGCAGCTATATCGCCGGAGTCATACGCTGCCGCGAAAGCGGGCAGAAGGAAGGTCAGAGCGGTGAAAAAAAATAGTAAAGACTTCATTCCATGTAAATTTAGTGATTATTTTTCTCAAAATGACTGAATAAACCGGCTGCGCTTCTGCTGACCTGACTGCTCTTGCCGGCTGCCTTTAAATTCATGCTGCCGCATCAGGTTTTCATACAGCGCTTCGGGCAGTGGCTGATAACCCAGACGGGAGATCGTCGCTTCGTTTTGAAGGAGCGCGTCCCGCAGTTGCCGGGCTTCCGGCAACTGATCGATCAGGGCAATATCCGTGATACCATGCTGTCGTAACAATCGATTCAGTTGCCCGGCCAGCAGGCTGCTTCGGAGCAGGTAGGCCTGCAGGGTATTCCGGCGGGGAAAAGCTATCATGGCTGCATCCATGCACTGATGTATGAAGCTGCCGTCGGCTATGCCGAATTTCTGCATATAACCCAGCGCCAGATCCAGCAGGCAGTTGGCTACGATCTGCTTCCGGTTGAGCGTATCGAGGTATATGCCGCTGCGCTTTGCTTCCGGGCTTATAAACAGGTTGTCTTCGTACCAGCGGTCTGAAATATTCCAGCCTGTGGTGGCCTCATAATTATGCAGGCGACCCTGCGCGTCTGGGTATTTGACCAGGGCATGATGCGGAGCCAGCGAAAGATAAGCCGTGGCGCCCAGACGCTCGGCCAGCACGCAGTACACGGCCGGCATGCTGTTGCATTGGCCGCCGCCGGTAGCCAGGCATTTGGTAAGAAAATAGCTTCGGAAATCCTTTTCTCCCCGAAAATCCACATAGTCATAGAAAAAAGGCAGATGCGTGGTCCGCACATAGCGGCCGGGCTGATCGGGATGAGGGCTGAGCAGGGAAAGTGTATCCCGCATAAATTTCTGTATGCCGAAGTGTAGCTCCGGCTGATTATGCGGGCTGAGGTTTTTTGATTTGAGCCAGGCACGGATAAATCCGGCCGAATGATCCAGTATATGCTCGTACTCTTCTCTGCTCAGATAGCTTTCGCCCCAGGCGTTTTCAAGCATAAAATAGGCTTCGGAAACCGAGAGTGGCCTGCTGCCCGTCAGTTGGGCGCTCAGCAGGCTGAGCGCATCGGTATATGCCCGGGTCCGGCCGGCAAATTCCGGAGACCGGTAATACGCAAGGTCTGCTGTCCCACGCCTGCCTGCTGCTGAGTGGGCTTCATTAAGCAGCCCGGCAATCATCCGGTGCTGCTCTTCCTGCCGGATAGAGCTTTGTCGGTGCTGTTGCCTGAGGAATTCCTGCGCGGCCTGCCGGTTTTCTTCAGCAGTGCGGTAGTAGCGGTTGATATATCCACCCATTTTCTGTTCGGCAGTGCGGTAGCTTTGTTCCTCAATATCCCGGGCAGTAGCGCCCATAGGATGTGATCGCTCTGTCTGCTGGTCCGGTCGTGGCACAGGTTGTGGCCCCGGAACTGTAACCTGTGCGGGCAGGCACTGGCTTAGCAGTAATAGTACGCTTGTGATCAGAACGGAGCACTGCAGGCCGGTAAGGATAAAAATACGATACATTTGATATAACATTATATCTGTCAGTATATTGTCTGGTTTAAAAAATCTCCGGCAAGTATACTATTTTTATTAAAAACATCAAAAATAAAAACACTTTAAATAATGTTATTTAAAATATGGAAAACAAGCAGTAAAAAAGATCGTTGAGGTGATCTGCTTTATGGTTCGTGTTAGTTAGCACGCCACTTTCAGCGAGTGACGATTCCTGATAAGGCCTCTGGCCGTTTATTTTGGTACAGATTGACAAGCTGGCCGGAGGCTGCAAGGAAATTACTAATCATCCGGAAAATCCGGGCGATGGTGAGACATTGATACCTGTCTGACTATTATTCCTAAGGTCTCCCGCCGTTTTAATATAAATCCACCAAAAATTTAAGGTATCCGCGTCAGCCGGATGGTCTGAAACTTGCCGAAGTATGATTGGCCGGAGGCTATATGAATGGTTATCTCCTCCTAAAAAATCCAAGCCCGGCGATAGTGGGAACTTAATCGATATTCGCTATATTATAGTTTACAAAAAGACAACGCCAATTATGGAAGATAAAAAACCGATTTTTGAAGAAAAACAATATTTTCGCCAGATCTGGTTGTGGATCATAGTGTTGACCGTCAATGGAGTATTTCTGTATGGGGTTTTCAGGCAGATGGCGCTGAAAGAAGATTTTGGTACTGAGCCTATGCCGGATATGGCGCTGATCCTGCTCACTCTGTTTAATCTGGCATTGGCGGCTTTCCTCTTATTTGTACGACTTGAGACAAAGGTTGATGAAGAGGGGGTATATTATCGTTACTATCCGCTGCAAAGTTTCAAGAAGATAACCTGGGATCATATGGAGCGGGCTTATGTACGCCGCTACAATCCGCTCCGGGAATATGGAGGTTGGGGATTGCGCGGAAGCTGGAAAAAAGGCTGGGCTTACAATGTATCGGGAAAACATGGGCTGCAACTGGTATATGACCGGAACAAGCGCCTGCTGCTTGGAACGGGGAAACCGGAAGTCCTGGAGACGGAATTAAAAAAGCTGGGTCGCTGGAAACCAGAGAGGGATTGAATCTTCTTATTCGCTTTTTAGCGAGGTTTCCCGTCTATAGCAAAGGAAGTATTTTTTCAAGTCCCATGCTCCGGCTACCCTTGATGAGGATACGCGTCTGTGAAAACGAACTGGATCTCAGGAAGTTTTCCAGCGAAGGGCGATCCTCGAAATAAAGCGCTTCCGGGCAGGCGCGCGACGCGTGAGCCATCTGGGTGCCGCAGAGCAGAATGGTATCGAAGTGTTTTTCGCGAATCAATCCGCCCAAACGTTCGTGTTCCGCCTCCGACTCGTCGCCCAGTTCAAACATGTCTCCCAGAATCACTACTTTGCCCTCTCCGGGCAAACCCGCGAAATTTTCCAGCGCGGCCTGCATGCTGGATGGATTCGCGTTGTAGGCGTCCAGCAGGATGGTATTGTCGCCCTGCCGTATCACCTGGCTACGGTTGTTGTCCGGCACGTACGCGCTGATCGCGCGGTTGGCTTCCGTATCCGGTACCGCGAAATGCCTGGCGATACATAGCGCCGCGGCGATATTGTCGAAGTTATACTTTCCGATAAGCTGGGTTGATGTCCGTTCGCCATTGGCCGCCTTAAAGCGTATATAAGGATTGGCTTCCTCCAGTGAGCAGGAGTAGTCGTCGTTCGCCTGAGGAAAGTATACGGACTTTTCCGGACGGTCAAGCTCCATGATCAGGGAGTTGGAGGAATTGACAAAGGCGGTGCCGCTCCGCGCTTTCAGATAAGCGAAGAGTTCGCCCTTGCCTTTTTTTACCCCTTCCAGTCCTCCGAAGCCTTCCAGATGCGCCTTGCCGATATTGGTAATGATACCATGCGTGGGTTCGGCGATACGGCAATAGCTTTCTATTTCTTTCTGATGATTGGCCCCCATCTCGATGATCGCGATCTGAGCGTCTTCCTTTATGGAAAGCAGGGTCAGGGGTATGCCGATATGGTTGTTGAGGTTGCCCTTGGTGGCGTAGGTTTTGTAGGTGGTGGCGAGTACGCTGTAGATAAGCTCTTTGGTGGTCGTCTTGCCATTGGAACCGGTTACGGCGATAAAGGGTATCGAAAAACGGCGGCGGTGATACCGGGCCAGTTCCTGCAAACACGCCAGCGCGTCTTGGACCAGTACGCAGCGGTTGTTAACTTTGTGGTTTTCGTCGTCGATGATGGCGTAGGAAGCGCCCTGCTCCAGCGCCGCGGCGGCAAACTCGTTGCCGTTGAAGCTGGCTCCCCGGAGAGCGAAAAACAAGACGCCCGGACGAATCTGCCGGGTATCGGTACAAACGCCTTCAGAGGCCGAAAAAAGCTGGTATATTGCTTCGATAGACATACCGGTATTGAATTTCTTACGATTGTGTTTAAAACAGAAAAATACGAATTGGGGTTTTAATTTTAGTATGAAAGCGATAATTAATTTTCAGGTCATCGAGGATTTCAGAACCTATCCTTTTGGCGGGCCTTTTACGCCTTTTATCCAGGAAAACTTCTGCGATTTCTCATTTTATGATCTGGACCAGTTTTCCGATCAGGATTTGTTTGAGTATGGCAAATCCATGATCGAGGCGGCCGACCGGGTGCTCCTGATTATCGGAGGTAGCGAAAATACCAGACCCGACAAGCTTTACCTGCTTCAGAACCTGATTATGGCCGGCAGGGACAAAAGCTTTGTGCTTTCCACCATACGCAATGAGGTCGTTGACGAGTACTTCAGCGAGCTGGGAGACCATTACTGCGTCCGCCAGGAGGAAGATATGCAAAAGCGCTTTATTACAGCCGCGTTGTCAGACCAAAGGTAATAACGGCGAATGGACCAAGTCCCCCCTCCGCGTACAGGCCGATACGCTCAAAAAACATGTAGCGCAAGCCGGCCATGGCTATCGCGGTAAAGCGGCCGGTGGGCTGGTTATAGGGATCGTTGACAAAGAAAGTGCCTTTGTATCCTCCTCCAAATACCGCGTAGATGTCAAAGTGCTCACTATCGAGATTGGTGATCAGGTGTTTTTCCAGAAAGGGGCCGAAGTGAAAAGAAGCCCTGCCTCCCGCGAAATATCGGTTGGCTCCAAACGTGAAAGTTTCGGCCGGAGTTTCGTATTTATATGATCGCGCGTAGTAGGACAGCATAGGGCCAATACTCAGCTCGTCCGTCAACGCGTATTCGCCTGTCAGGGAAATTTCCGGAAATACTCCCGTACGGTACGCGTTTTTATAGTTGGCTGTCTTGAAATGTCCGATTGAAATCCCCGCGTTGATCAGAAAGTCTCCTTTTTGGAGCGAAAAAGGATAAGAAGGCGTATGCTGCGCGAAAGAGCGTATGGACATAAGAAAAAATAAGACCGGAAAGAGAACGCGAATCTTCATGCGGGTAAACGACGCTTTTGTCTATTTCAACTTCAATCAGGCCTATTATGTTATGTGACAATACATCGCGGATGGGTGGACGCGTTCGCGGCGTCTGTATAGCTAGCTCGTTTGGCTGCATGTAGTCCAGACAGTCCGCCTCGGTATTTCGAAGGATGGCTATTTGAGGATGGAAAAAATCTGGAAGAAATAATAAACGAAAGGATTTTTTAGCCGAAGAAACTAAACGCGAAAGAGGCGGTTTCAGGCCTCTTCCGCGTTTAGAAGAATATTAAAAGCGAAGCGCTAGTCCAAGAGCGGCCAGTTGAGTACTGTTTCTATGGCCCGCCCAGCCTATGCCCAGTTCCATAAATACCCCGACATGATCGGAAAAAAGATATCTGGCTCCGATAAAAGGTCCTCCGAAAAATTCGAAGTCGCTTTTGGCCGGGTAGTCTTTGTATTCATTTTCCCGGGTCTGCCTCAGATGGTCGATCCCCATTTGTACGCCGGCGAAAAGATGAAGATTGTCCGGGATACTGGTATTGACTACCTCGTTCAAAAAAGATGTTATCAGAAAAGAGCCGCGGGTGCCGACACTGAGATAACGCTCTCGTACGCGCCAGTCGGAAGCGTATTCGTAGCCGGGAATACGGCTGTCGTACATTTCTCCTTCCATACGATAACTTTTGGAAAAATAATGCGCCATAAATCCGATAGCGACGTAGTCATGGATTCCGATATCGATGGAGCCATACAACGGTAGCAAGGTAGAGCTGATCCGGTCGTGGTTGTTATAGTCCGACAGTGTAAAGCCCAATTGTAAGGCTACGCCGCCTTTTCGGAACTCCTGCGCCTGACACTGGAACAACGCGCCCAACGTGAACAGGATGGCGGAAATTAATCGGATGGTGAACATTGGCGTCGCTTATTTTTTCGTACGTAAGTCTCAGAACTTAAAGGAAATCCCGGTATTGAGCACGCTGGTATATCCAAAAGGATACACTTCAAGATAAACACTAAAGTTTTTGGAAAACATATACCTAGCACCTGCTCCTAGTAAAGCGGCATGCGCGTCGGTGGTCGTTGTATTGTATTTATAGCTGTAGGTAACATCTTTTACTTTTTTATGGTAGATGTTGAGGCCGACAAGTAGTCCGGCATACAAATCAAGGTTTTCCGGGATATTGGTATTGGCTACTTCGTTTAGGAATGGAGTTAGCTTAAAGGTTGCTCTGGCACCAAAATAAAACCAGGTTTCGTTTACTTTCCAGTCTCTCCATTCTCCGTGATGTGACCAATGATGATCTACACCCATGCCATATCCGCCTCCTTTAAAGAATCTGGTATTGTAGCTTAGGTAGGGGCCCACTGTAATCCATTTGTGAATACCAATGTCTGCGCTAAGATTGAATGTAGGTACTTCGGTCTTGTTTCCTAGATAATTAAAGTAACCTTCGTGTCCGACTTTGTCAAATAAACCAATACCCAGATTCAGGTATACATCACCTTTTTCAAAGCCTTGAGCGAATGATGAAAATGTGGCTGTCAGTAACAGCGACGCGATCAAGATAATCTTTTTCATATGTTTTAAGTTGTGTTTTAAACGGGTAAAAATACTTTTTAATAGTGAATTATCGCATTTTAAGCGTCTAAAAATATCGCGTACGCGATATTTTAATGTATGGAAAAATGATCGCTGTCGCGGAAAGCCGGAAATTCCTCTCTGAATATCCGCAAGTCGTTATGACTCAATGTTCGCGTATGGATCGTTTCCGTCTGGCCTCCGTCGGCGATCTTTTCGCCCAGAAAGTTCCATATTCCTGAATCGCCCAGAAAGGAAACCGATTTTCCATCAATCCCGGTCCGGTTGACTCCGGCGACATAGCATTGGTTTTCAATAGCCCTCGCGGGTAGCAGCGTATTCCAGGCCTGGCTTCTCGCCGCCGGCCAACTGGCGGTATAGAGCGCCAGGTCATAGTTGTTTTCGGCGGTGTTTCTCGACCATACCGGGAAGCGCAGGTCGTAACAGACGAAAAGAGCGATTTTCCATCCATTTAATTCTTTGACAAGGCGTCCTTCGCCGGCTGTAAAGGTAAGATGTTCATCCGCCATCCTGAACAAGTGCCGCTTGTCGTAGAAGTCTGTTTTCCCGTCAGGCTCCACCCAGAGCATACGGTTGAAGTATTTTGATCCTTCGCGCGCGATAAAGCTACCTGTTATGACCGATCCGGTCATCGCGGCCATTTGCCGCATCCATCTGCAGGTCGTCAGGTTCATGGGTTCGGCCAGCGCGGCGGCGTTCATGGTAAAGCCGGTGGTAAACATTTCGGGAAGTATGAGCAGGTCGCCGGTAGAGCCCGCCTGCCATATCTTTTCTTCCAGCATGGCCATATTGGCGGCCGGACTTTCCCAGTACAGGGAGGTCTGTACAAAAGTTACGTTTAGATCCTGCATAGTCGTTCGGCGGCTTTTTCCAGTGTGACTGTTTCTTTGGCGAAACAAAAGCGAAGAACTTTATCGTCTCTTCCGGAACGATAGAATACGGAAATGGGTATTGTCGCTACTCCGGCTTCCCTCGTAAGCCATTCGGCCATTTCGGTATCCGGCATATCGGATACGCTTTTGTAGGAAAACAATTGAAAATAAGTGCCTGCGGAGGGCGCGCAGGTAAAACGGGAGGACTGCATAAGCCCGATAAAATGGTCCCGTTTGGTCTGATAAAAGGTTGGTAGCGAGCGATACGCCTCCTTGTTCTCCAGAAAGTCGGCGATCGCGTATTGCAAAGGTGTGGGCGCGGCGAAAGTGATGTACTGATGTACTTTGCGAAATTCTTTCATGAGTGGCGCGCGCGCGACGCAATAGCCTACGCGCCATCCGGTGGTATGAAAGGTTTTGCCAAAGGAAAATATGGATAGCAGGCGGTCGCGCAGGCTGTCGTAGCCAAGCAGGCTGATATGCTCCGCTCCGTCAAAAACGACATGTTCGTATACTTCATCGCTTAAGATCAGGATATCGGTGCCGCGAACCAGTTCTTCCAGCGCTTCCACGTCGGATTGTCTTAGTATGCTTCCCGTGGGATTGTGCGGAGAGTTGATGACAATCATCCTCGTTTTGGGACTGATCCTGTGTTTTACCTCGTCCCAGGGAATGTCGAAACAGGGATAGCTAAGCTCGATAAATACAGGTACGCCCCCTTGCAGACGGACCGCGGGAGCGTAACTGTCAAACGCGGGCTCAAAAATAATCACTTCGTCGCCTTGTCCGATAAAAGCGCTGATAGCTGTATAGCAGGCTTCCGTAGCGCCGCAGGTTATCGTGATTTCACTGTCCGGATCAGGAGAATATTGATAGAGATCACTGGTTTTTTCCGCGATTTTTTCGCGTAAAGGAAGCACTCCCGGCATAGGCGCGTACTGGTTCCATCCATGGTGGGCGTATTTTTTAGCCAGATCGACCAGTTGCCGCGAGCACGCGAAATCAGGAAAGCCCTGAGCCAGGTTGATGGCCTTGTGTTCCGCGGCGAGCTGGGACATGATCGTAAAAATCGTAGTCTCAATATCTGGTAGCTTGCTTCTGTAATTCATAAGACAAATATCATAATCTTCATGAATAGTTTTGATGGAGTGGTAACATTATATTTAGCGAAAGGTTCTTATAATAATAGCAGGGTTGAGATTGAAAGCTGAGTAGTTTAGGTTGATTGAGGTTATTTTTGATTTGGTAATACGTCCGGACCGGCACCGCTGGTCCGGATTTTTTTATTATCGGGATAAAACAAAAAACCGTCTTTTAAGACGGTTTTTTTTATAACGACAATATAAGGTCGGTTATAGAATCATGCCGGCGCCTACCGTTTCATTGGTAAACTCGTCGATCAGGATGAGGCTACCGGTAGTTCTGTTTTTATTATAACTATCACAGAAAAGTGGACTGGTAGTTCTCAGGAATATGCGGCCGATATCGTTTAGTCCGATGTTTTTGTCATCTTCGATACGGTGCAGCGTATTTATGTTGATCTTGTAACGGACTTCTTTGACGATGCAGCGGCACTCCTTGCCTGTATGCTTCAGGATGTACTTTCCATTGGCTTGTAGCGGTTTTTCGTTGAGCCAGCATACCATTACCTCGACATCCTGGGTGATATTGGGTTGATTGTTTGGTTTAACGATCATGTCGCCCCGGCTGATATCGATTTCGTCTTCCAGCGTTATTGTAACGGACATGGGAGCGAACGCTTCTTCTAGAGGACCATCCATTGTTTCAATAGCCTTGATTTTGGAAGCGAATCCGGAAGGTAGCGCGAGCACTTCGTCTCCTGGCTTGAATACGCCTCCCGCCACGCGACCCGCGTAGCCTCTGAAGTCGTGATATTCGTCGTTTTGCGGCCGGATCACGCACTGGACCGGGAAACGGCTGTTGACATAGTCGAGGTCACTGGCAATGTGTACGGTTTCCAGCGTATATAGCAGCGTGCTGCCCTGATACCAGGGCATATTCTGAGAACGGTCTACGATATTGTCGCCATTCAGCGCGCTGATCGGAATAAAGCGAATATCCGGAATATTAAGTTTTGAGGAAAAATCCTCGTAGTCTTTTTTAATTTTCTCAAATACCTCCTGGCTGTAGTCGACCAGATCCATTTTGTTGACACAAATGACTACGTGCTTGATCTGGAGCAGGGACGCTAGAAAGGAATGACGGCAGGTCTGCTCTACGATTCCGTTGCGCGCGTCGACGAGTATGATGGCCAGATTGGCGGTAGACGCTCCGGTAACCATGTTTCTGGTATACTGGATATGGCCGGGAGTATCGGCGATAATAAACTTGCGCTTGGGTGTAGCGAAATATCTGTACGCGACATCGATTGTAATACCCTGTTCCCTTTCGGAACGAAGTCCGTCGGTCAGAAGAGCCAGATTGACATGTCCGTCGCCTCTCTGGGTACTGGACTGCTCTATGGCTTCGAGTTGATCCTGAAAGATGGCTTTGGAATCATAGAGTAAACGGCCGATTAAGGTACTTTTTCCATCATCTACGCTGCCGGCGGTGGTAAAGCGCAGCAGGTCCATGTCCAGATATCCGTTATTTTCAGTTTTCATCAGAAGTAGTATGTAAAAGTTTTGTGATGTAAAGATTAATTAATCAAAAGTTTTTAAGCCTATGGACTAAAGTTAAACGTTTAAAGAATTTTTAAGCATTCGACTTTCTTTAACCTTTACTTAAAAATAGCCTTGTTTTTTGCGGTCTTCCATCGCCGCCTCGGAACGTTTATCGTCTGTGCGGGCGCCGCGTTCGGTAAGCCTCGCGGAGGCCACTTCCTCTATGATTTCCTGCAGATTCGCGGCGCCGGATTCGACGGCTCCGGTGCAGGTCATATCGCCGACAGTCCGGAAACGAACAATCCGCTCTTCGACGGTTTCGTTTCTCAGTAGCGTGACGAAAGGCGACTCGGCCAGCAAGGTGCCTCCCCGGTTGATGATATTGCGCTTGTGTGAAAAATAGATGCTTGGGATCGCCAGGTTTTCCAGCGCGATATATTGCCATACGTCCATTTCCGTCCAGTTGCTGATCGGAAACACCCTGAAATGCTCGCCAATATGCTTGCGCCCATTGTACAGGCTCCATAGTTCAGGACGCTGATTTTTTGGATCCCATTGTCCAAATTCGTCCCTGTGAGAGAAGAAACGTTCTTTGGCTCTCGCCTTTTCCTCGTCTCTCCGGGCTCCCCCAAAGCAGGCGTCAAATTTAAACTCTTCGATCGTGTCGAGCAGCGTAATGGTCTGCAGGCCATTGCGACTCGGGTTGGCGCCTTTCTCTTCTACAGCTCTCCCGTTTTTGATGGAGTCGCCTACGGAGCGCACGATCAGGCGCGCGCCAAGTTTTTCGATGAGCTCGTCTCTGAAAGCGATGGTTTCAGGAAAGTTGTGCTCCGTATCTATATGTACAAGTGGAAAAGGTAGTTTGCCGGGCCAAAACGCCTTTTGGGCCAGCCTGACCATGACGATGCTGTCCTTTCCGCCTGAAAAGAGCAAGGCGGGTTTTTCAAACTGGGCGACAACTTCACGCATTACGAAGATGGCTTCGGCTTCAAGTTGCTTTAGATGGGTTAAGTTATAATCCATGGTACTAATTATATCAGGTCCTTTTGATCCTGTTAATAGTTGATTTTTGTTAGAACTATATCGAATAAGTGTTTTCTGCAATTCTCCAGAGGCTCCAGATCGGTTCGTATCTCAATGTCCGGATGGGCAGGGCCTTCAAATGGGGAGTCAATACCCGTAAAGTTCTTGATTTCACCATTTCGTACTTTTTTATAAAGCCCTTTGACGTCTCTTTGTTCACAGATTTCGATCGGACAATTAATATATACTTCCATAAATCCCTCGCCGATGATTGTACGGGCCATGTCGCGGATCTCCTCCGTCGGGCTGATGAAAGAGCATATGGTGACGATACCGCAGTTCATAAACAATTTCGACACTTCCGCGGCGCGGCGAATGTTTTCCAGCCTGTCCGCTTCCGAAAAACCCAGATTGTTGTTTAGTCCGGTACGAAGATTGTCGCCGTCCAGCAGTTGCGTGAGATAGCCCGCCTGATGAAGGTCTTTTTCAAGCGCTTTGGCCAATGTGCTTTTGCCCGAACCGGACAATCCCACCATCCAGAGAACAATGCCTCGTTGTTTGAGTAATCTTTCTTTGTCACTTTGTTTTAAAATCGTGTCAAAGATCGGATGTATATTGTTCGAAGTATTCATAATCTATAAAGCAAAAATAGTATTATTTTATAATAAAACTCAGGAATATGTAAAACTTCTATTAATTTGAGCGATTTAATAGACTAGTCCTGATGAAAAGGATCGTTGGCTAAAATTACACCTATGAAAAACATTGAAATAGAGAAAATTGATTGTAGTATTCTGAAAAATATCGCCATAAAGGCTGGAGAGCGGATTATGGAAATATATCAGCGGGAGGATTTTTCGTCCATTACAGACTTTAAGGCGGATGATTCGCCGCTGACGCTGGCGGACAAGGAGTCGCACCGGATTATCGCGGCGGGTCTTGAAGAGGAGTTTGAAGGAGTGCCCGTGTTGTCGGAAGAAGGAAAACATATTTCCTATGAGGAGCGGAAAGAATGGAAGCGTTTCTGGCTGGTGGATCCTCTTGATGGTACAAAGGAATTTATTAAAAGAAACGGACAGTTTACCGTCAATATAGCCTTGATCGAGGATGGCCGGCCCGTGCTCGGAGTGATTTACGCGCCCGCGACCAAAGTGTTTTATTTTGGCCAGAAAGGTGTTGAAGCCTTTAAGGAAGATGATATGGGGAGGACGGAGTTAAAGACGAGCTCGCGCGTCTCGGAACTGGTCGCGGTAGGAAGTAGTTCGCACGCCGAGCCCGAAGAACAATCGCTTTTGGCCAGAATGGGTGTAAAGGAAATGCTCTCGAAGGGAAGCTCACTCAAATTTTGCATGGTGGCTGAAGGAAGCGCGGATATTTACTATAGGCATGGCCCGACCATGGAATGGGATACCGCCGCGGGACAGGCTATTGTGGAAGCGGCCGGAGGCCTGGTGCTGGATCTCGAAAAAAAACCTTTCCGTTACAACAAACAAAATCTGCTGAATGATAGTTTTTATTGCCTTAGCGATGAGAACCTTGTACGTTTATTGTAGATTTGTGAATGACTTCTTTTGTTTTTGCTGTATATCTGATCATTACAGTTTTTTTGCTTGTTGTAATCCTATGGTTGTATATACGTTATGTAAGGCCTGTCCGGCGCCTGCGTCAATCGTTGAGGGCGCTCGCTGATCATGAGTACGACGCGAGACTGTATACGCGCGATACCAGAAGTGAAACGGGCAAGATAGCTACGCGAATTAATCAGTTGCTGGACCAACGCGCCGATGTTGTATATCGGCTCGCTGAAAAGCAAAAGGAAGTGGAACGGACAATACGGTCGCTGGATAATTTCGCTTATGTGGTTTCTCATGACTTGAAAGGTCCCTTTAATTCGATTAAGTCCATCGCCGAATTGCTGAGGCTGGAGTATGGAGACCGGTTTGACGAGAGTGGAAAGGAACTATTGGGGTTTGTCGACATCAAGGTGGATGAGATGGACAGGCTTCTGATGGGGGTGCTTATGTACTCCAGAGTTCGTCAGGATAGCGACAAGGTCGAGCGGGTCGACCTTAACGCGATCGTACGGGATGTTGTTGAATGTTTGCCCGCCGGAGATCGCGTCGAAGTGGTGGTTAATAACGAACTGCCTCATTTCGCCATTGAACCGGAGCTGATCCGGAGGCTTTTTCAGGAGCTGGCGACCAACGCGGCGAGTTTTATGAATCGGGAATATGGGCGTATAGAGATCGGCTCGACCACGGAAGGGACTGGATATACTTTTTATGTAAGAGATAACGGGCCGGGTATCGACCCGAAGTATTTCGAAAAGATATTCAATATATTTTATACTATTCGGGAAAATAGTCTGGAAGTAAGTTCGGGAAAGGGAGTAGGACTGGCGATAGCCCGGAAAATCGTGGAATTTAAAGGAGGGCAGATCTGGGTTGAATCGCGGAAGGGTTTCGGTTCGACTTTTTATTTTTCACTACCTGCGGAGAATCCGGCTCCTTTATTTTCGTAGTGCCTGATAAAGCGTATTGTATATCTCCGGATATATATAGTTTCGGCGAATCGCCCGCGTGTCGCTACTTTTGACGTCTTGAATCATTCCGTGTCGGATTTTTTCCTTTTGATGTTCTTTATTGATGTTGAACTTTTTAAACTCCGGCCTGTGTATCGCGAATGGATTTTTCGGGATATAGTGCCGGTTATCCATCCATTCGGCGATGGATATTTCGCTGTTATACCCCAGCGCTTTCATTTCCGGATAGCATAGTTGTTCTATATACCGCTCAAGATCGGGAGGAAGTATCTGGCGATAATGATTGACAGAATTTTTGAATATGCCGCTCACGCCATGGTCGAAGGAGGAATTGGGCCGCTCAAGATCCGCGCGGATAAGTTCGCTATCGGGCGTTTCGCCTCCCAGAAAACGACTGACTTCGGCTATAGTGGACTCAAATTTAGAAACCAGGTCTTCATAGCGTAGAAGCAGGAAGCGGGGATGTCGCCTCGCGTATATGGCCAATCCGGCGGATTTTCGCCAGTTTCTGAGATCAAACAATATCGGGCGCCGGGCGCCGGCGTATCGCTCAAAATCGCCATAGTGCAAGCTGCTGATGACATCTCTGGGATCGCGAATGATCAGTACCACTTTGATGAATGGGAGTAGATAGGGAATAAACTCCTCTACCAGTACTTCTTTAACTCCTTGGATAACGCCGGATGGGGAGCGCGCGCGGAACCGCTGGACAAAGTCGCGCTTCATGAGAAAGCCGGTCAGAAGATCCGGATGTGGCTCGGCGGGAAACAGAGGCGGGAATATATGATAAGGATATAGCCCCTGTTCGCTTAGGAAGTCCCTTTTTACATTGGCGAAGATTTCGGTGGCTGTCTGATACTGGCACCGGATGCCCGGACAGGCGTCTAATGAACGTTGCAACAGGGTAGTGCCTGAACGAAGCGTGCCGGTGACCAAGAAATTATTCGGGCTCATTGCCGGATTCTTTTATGAAGTAGGCCGGTCGTTTTTCGATACCGGTAAGCACGCGCGCCAGAAACTCACCTATGACGCCCAGGCCGCCGAGCAGCAACCCCCCGATTCCGGCAAGCAGTACCAGAAGCGAAGTCCAGCCCGGCACATTGATTCCGAAAACCAGTTTTTTTGTCAGGAACCAGAACATGACCAGGAGGCAGAGCATGGCGGTAACAAAGCCGACCAGGGTCATCCAGCGAAGAAGAATGGTTGAATTGTTGAATAGCAGATTGAACGCCAGACGGACGATCTGGTTCCAGGTATAACCGCTTTCGCCGTTTTCCCGGGGGTGATGCGTGGCCGGCACATTGACCAGATCGGCGGTTACGAGCAGCATCAGCGTAGGTAGGTATGGATATGGACTATGAACGCGTAGCATGGATTTCCCAATCTCTCTTTTGAAAAGCCGGAACGACGAAAACTGCAATTCCCTGGGCTTTCGTAGCAGAAGCTCATCCAGTTTGTTTTTTATCCGGCCAAGCGCCCGCTGACTCAGGGAATGCTTTTTGTGATTGAAACTGGCGATCACGATATCGTGATTTTTTTTGTCGATCAACAGGCGCGTGTCTTCCGGATCATGTTGAAAATCATCATCCATAGTAATCATATAAGAGCCCCGGCTATGCTCGACGCCACAAAGGGTAGCGGCGTGTTGTCCATAGTTTTTGCGCAGATGAATCACCCTGGATTCAGGTATAGTGTCGGCAATGGTTTTTAGCGCTTTGAAAGTACGCGAATTTGTCGATCCATCGTTGATCAATATGATTTCGTAGCTATAGCCTCCCGCCTTGAAAAAACGGGTGATCGCTTCACAAAGCCGGATAAGGGTATCGGACGAATTGAATACAGGTATGATGACGGAATATTCGATCATGCGTGAGAAAAACTTTTCATGTATTTGGTCGCTTCCGGGCCTGTCCAGAAAATCAGATCCAATATGCTTACCGCGTGGTTAAAAGGAACTCCTCGCTGAGGGTATTCGGGATAATTATCATAATTCATCCATTCTACCCTGATATTTTCTTCCTCAAACCTACGCGGACGAAGATAATCGCTGGCGGAGGGACCTGTCACATAGGATGTCGCCCCCCGGATCTGGCAGAGCCGGATGAGCTTTTCGGTTGGATCCTGAATATCGTTTAAGTCTTCGGCCATGGAAAAAGGTGTGGAAATTCCCAGCAGGCGACTCGTAAAACGCAGAAACGCGATATTGATCGTAGACAGATACGGCTCTTCCGCCAGACTTTCGTAGAGTCGTTCCAGCGCTTGCGCGTAGGAACGAAAAAAGGGAGATCCGCCATAGTTCGCGACAAGGCTTTTCCAGTGCTTGGCCGGCCAGCGAAAATCGTGGATCCGTACTTCGTTGATAGGTTGGTTATGGCGTGTTACCCGGACAGGAATCGTAAGCCATCGAGTTCCATTGGGGCCGGTAATCCGATTGCGGTTTCGCCAGCCGTTTTTGGAATAGCCCGCCGTATCGTAAATGACAAACTCGTCCACGGAATTGATAATGTCGAAATATCCTTTCCATGGAATATAGGAAGATTGCAGTATGGCTATTTTTTTGCTCAATATGGTGAATCTCCTTGTCAGGATGAATGAACGCTTTAAAATAACGATTTCGGTAAATAGAAACCGAAGTATTTTTGATTTCATTTATCTCCAAACAACGTTAATTTCGCGCATCAGGGTGTTTACAGTATGAATATAGAAATTGTTTCATCGGCGGATGGTTCTCATACCTTGTTTTTGCCGGATATGAATGAAACGTATCATTCGCTTCACGGAGCTATTACAGAATCCAGGCATGTCTTTATCGATAAGGGTTTGGACGCGGTGGTGAAAGACGATCAACCAACACGTGTATTGGAAGTGGGTTTCGGTACGGGACTCAACGCGTTGCTGACGATGGCTTACGCTGAAAAGTTTCGAAAAAAGGTGATATATCATACACTGGAGCCAAATCCCCTGCCAAAAGAGATATGGGAGAAGTTGAACTACACGGAAAAACTTTCGGCGCCGGTTAGCGGTTTTTATGAGCGTTTGCACAGTCTGGAATGGAACTCGGAAGTGGAGCTTTCTCCTTATTTTACAATTAAGAAAATAAATGCCCGCTTGGAAGAATGGGAAACTCAGGAAGAGTACGATCTTGTATATTTCGACGCGTTCGCGCCGGGAAAGCAGGCGGAGGTATGGAAACTGTCCAATATTGAAAAGTGTTATCGTCGCGTAAAAGCTCCTGGTTTATTGGTTTCCTATTGCGCGCAGGGACAGTTTAGACGCGATTTGCAATCCGCGGGCTTCGAAGTAGAACGCTTGCCCGGACCGCCCGGAAAGAAGGAAATGTTGAGAGCGTTTAAGTATTGATATTTATATAGGAGTAAATATTGAGTTTAACATATAAATTACTGTTGTGAAAAATCCAATCGACAAGTTGGTTGTAGTAGGTGACAGGGTATTGGTAAAACCCAGCACTGTTTCCGATCGAACAAAGACTGGCCTGTTTCTGCCCCCCGGTGTACAAGAGAAAGAGCGGGTGCAAAGTGGTTATGTATTGAAAGTGGGACCGGGATATCCTATACCTGTTCCGGTAGAGGAAAACGAACCATGGAAGGAGAAGGATGAAAAAGTAAAATATATACCGCTCCAGGCCAAGGCTGGCGATATGGCGATTTATCTGCAAAATGGTTCGTATGAAATAAACTATGAGAATGAAAAGTACTTTATTGTACCGCAGAGTTCCATATTGTTGCTGGTACGGGATGAAGATTTGTTCAATTAGAGGTAAATTGAATAATATCTGAAAATTCATAAGCCCGGACACAATCCATTAGAATGCCAGTGTCCAGGCTCATTGATATTGGTTTACGAGGAAATTTCCTTATCCCAGATGATACCACTAATATCGGTTAATATTAAGCGGTAGATACCTGGAGGTAGATTATTCAGGCGACTATGGGTAATACTCATAGTAGCTTTGGCGCCAAGCGGAACTACCAGGCTGTGTTTGCCTGGTTTTATTTTGGCTACGTACCGGTTTTGTATATTTTCTATCGGGAAGTTGGCCAAAGCCTTTGAATCCAGCGTCAATACGGTGTCGCCTTCAGGGTTTAACAACGTGATTCCGATCAGAAACGAGCCATATACATCGGCTCCTTCCACCCGGTACAGCTCAAAAGAAAGTGTGTCGTCCTTCATGAACGCGTCGCTTAGCTCAAGTTTGGGCTTAATGGATTTATTATGCAGAGCGCCCCATACCCCACCATGGAAATACTGATTGGTAAAGAGGGTAATGAAGAAAATAATAAACGCTCCCCCCAAGACTATTTTTTTCAATATTGGATATGGCCAGGCCAGTTCACCTGAAGAGAACCACTGAATCCACCGGGGCTTACTCCAGGTGAACCGCCGCGTATATTGGTCAAGGGAAAATTCGCCTCCTCCACTGAAAAAGAGTGTAAATCCGGACGCTACGCCCAGCACCCCTATTTGCCATTCGTCAAGACAAGTAGTACCCAGCCATCCCGATCCCGACAAAATGCCCAACGCCAGCATGGTGACCCCGATACTCATGAGCCGGGTCATGAAACCCAACATGAGCAGTAGCCCGACTATGGCTTCGATCAGGGTAAAAGCCAGCATGGCCCACCACAATGGAGTGGGGTTGCTTACCAGATATTCTATAATGGGTTTAATCCCTAAAGCGTTAGGAAGAAAATGGTTGAACTTTTCACCAATATAGCCGGATGAATCCGGATCCAGTTTATTGGCGAGAATGAGTCTGCGCCAGAAAGCGGAGAAATAAGTCCAGCCAATAACAAGGCGCAGAGTAAGTGTGTATGTCCCCGTTATCGCTGTTGACGCGGGAGATAAATGTTGATTTAGCATATGTACTGATTTTAATGATTATTACGAATGTATGCCGGTCGAAAGACGGAATCAGTAAAATCAGCAAGCTACTTTGAAACGTTGATATAAAATATATAAGGGAACAGGGTGCCGGGGATGAAAAGGATCATCGTGTCCGGAATTGGAGAGGTCCGCGCCGTATACGCGGAATGAGGAGTAAGGCGCCGTGGACAAGCCGGCAGATCGCTTCTGGAAAGAGAAGACGGAGGTTTCCGGGTGATTTCGCGCGAGGGTATCCGCGCAGGATGAAAATGGAGGTAAAACGGCCCGATGTCTGTTGGAGACGTCGGTATGCTCCACCCCGGCGCTTTGCTGTATAAAATGGCGTACGGGACAAGGACCGGCAAGTAGCAATAAACTTGTCAGCGCTATAAACCAAAAACTTTTGTATTTTATATAAGGTTTTTCCGTTACGAGCATGAATGGTTGGATAGACCGTTTATCTTTTCAACAGAATAGAGGCTATGATTATTGTCTGAAGAGAGCTGAAAACGGAACGGGATATATATGCCGGATTCTTCGGAAGAGTCAAACGTTGATCATATGCCCTTAAAGAGCTTAAAGACCTCCAACTGGATGTAGTCCGGAGAGAAGATGTTTTGCTCCAGTTCAGTCCTATAGAGAGAGGTAAATGGGAAAATCGCCATGTTGGTTTCACCACCGCGTTAACATGAGAAAGCCCTGATTTTTCTCATGTTATTTTGAAAGCAACGCGAATTCTTTGGCGAAGTAACTCAGAATGATTTTGGCTCCCGCGCGTTTGATGGAAAGCAAGCTTTCCCGCATGGCTTTTTCCCCATCAATCCAGCCGTTCTGGGCGGCGGCTTTGATCATCGCGTATTCGCCGCTTACGTTGTACGCCGCTATAGGCAAGTCAAATTCGTCATACAGAGTTTTGATCACATCCAGATAGGGGAGAGCTGGTTTTACCATCAGAAAGTCCGCGCCTTCCAGGACATCCAGTTCGCCTTCTACCAATGCTTCAGTCACATTGGCGGGGTCCATCTGATATGTCTTTTTATCTCCAAATTTGGGAGCCGAGTTGAGCGCGTCTCTGAATGGGCCGTAAAACGCGCTGGCGTACTTCGCGGTATAAGACATGATCGATACGTTGGTATAGCCTTCATCGTCCAATAAAGAACGAATATATCCTACGCGTCCGTCCATCATGTCGGAAGGTCCTATAATATCGGCTCCGGCTCTCGCCTGGGCGAGCGCCATTTTGCCGAGGACCTCAAGCGTCTCGTCATTTAGAATCGTTCCGTTGGCGTCAACGACGCCGTCATGTCCGGTAGTGCTGTATGGATCCATGGCGACATCGCTGATAACGCAGGCTTCCGGAAACTCTTTCTTGATAGATCGTATGGCTTCCAGATAAAGGCCTTTTTCATTCCAGCTTTCGGTGGCCCGGGCGTCTTTCAGTTCCTCGGGGATGTTGGGAAAAAGCGCGAAGGCTTTGACGCCCAAACTCATGCAGGTATCTATTTCCCTGAGTAAAAGATCGGCCGAGAACCGGAAGATTCCGGGCATGGATAGAACTTCGTTTTTGGTGCCGCTACCGGGGATCAGAAACATTGGAAATACAAGATCTTTGACGGAAACGCTATGTTCCTGAACAAGATTCCGTATCGTCTCGGATTTACGATTTCTTCTGGGTCTTCTGCTTAATTCCATGCTTAGACGAAGTTTATCAAGGTTTTTTCAATTATAGTACAACATTCGTCAAGTTGCTCTTTGGTGATAACCAGAGGAGGCGCGAAACGAATGATGTCTCCATGAGTCGGTTTCGCGAGCAAGCCGTTTTCTTTTAGCGCTTCACAGACATCCCAGGCGGTTTTACCGTCTTTGGTTGGTTTGATTACTACCGCGTTGAGCAGGCCTTTACCTCTGACTAGCGTGATCAGTTCGGTTTTCGCCTGCAAATCCCGCATGCGGTTTCTGAATACTTCTCCAAGTTTGAAGGCGTTGTCGGCGAGGTTTTCATCCTTTATTATTTGCAGGGCTTCCATGGCGACGGCGCAGGCCAGCGGATTGCCGCCAAATGTAGATCCATGTTCGCCAGGTTTTATGGTGAGCATGATCTCGTCTCTGGTAAGCACGGCTGAGACGGGATAGACTCCTCCCGAAAGAGCTTTCCCTACAATCAACAGGTCGGGATGAATGTCGTCGTATTGTGTCGCCAGCAACTTGCCGGTACGGGCTATGCCTGTCTGTATCTCGTCCGCCATCAGTATGACGTTGTAGCGAGAGCAAAGCTCCTGCGCTTTTTTCATATAACCTTCCTGGGGAACGTATACTCCGGCCTCTCCCTGGATAGGCTCCACAAGGAAACCACAAACGTTGGGGTTCTGCAGGGCTTGTTCCAGCTCCGGGATATTGTCGTAGTCGATTACGTGATAGCCAGGCATGAAAGGCCCGAAATTGTTTCGGCAATCCGGATCAGTCGACGCGGAGATTATTCCCATGGTACGTCCGTGAAAATTGCGCCGCGCCGCTACAATGACGGCCTGGTCCGTCGGGATGTTTTTATATTGATACCCCCACTTGCGGGCAAGTTTTATAGCTGTTTCCACCGCCTCGGCGCCGGAGTTCATCATCAGTACTTTATCATAGCCAAAATATTCGCAGATGTATTTCTCACATTCTCCCAGCTTGTTGTTGTAAAAAGCCCTGGAGGTGAGCGTCAGCGTTTTGGCTTGCTCAATCAGCGCGTTAATAATTCTCGGATGGCAATGTCCTTGATTTACGGCACTGTAAGCGGACAGGAAATCATAATAGTGCTTTCCTTCCACGTCCCATAAATGGACACCTTCTCCCTTGGCCAGTACAACAGGCAGGGGGTGATAATTATGAGCTCCATACGTATCTTCCAGACTGATCGCCTGCTGAGTAGCGGTAACTGTTTCCAACATAACGCGGGCTAATTAAATGATTAAAATAAACGACTATACGCGAAGGTAATAAAAATTACCTTTACCTCCACGCGGGAATACGCTGCTATAAATTGCCGATTTTTACGCCTTGAGGTTTGATGGGAGTAAAAATCAGGTTGATATCATGTACTTTGAGAGCGTCGACTTTACTCATGGATAAGGTCAGGTTGTCGAGGTCGCTTTGCCATCTGATGGTATCCGTATCGACAAGCTGGGCGGGGCCATAGCGCTTGGTGTAAAATCCGGCCAACTGATCGTAAATTGCTTTTTGAGATTTTTTGCTTTTGGGGTATACAACGGCTTCGATACCCGAGACAAGTTTTTTGGCGTCCAGATGATAAATGACTTCGGCGGTTTCCAGTTCTTCTGAATTGTAACTGATCAAATAATCAAGATATTGATCGGTTTCTTCATCAAGAGCGAAGGAGTCCTCCAGAACCTTTACCTTTTCCACAGGCATACCGAAAATGATCCCGCGGAAAACACCTGTGTCCGTTTTAATCAGTTCATTGATGGAATAAGGAAAATCCAGAGAGTCCGTATCCGTCTGGGGGCTCATATATGGTGGAGTGGTTTCCCTGGTATCGGAACCTTCATCGCAGGCTACCATGGTAAGTAATGAAAACGCGATTCCTAATAGCGGCAGTATATTTTTCATTATAAAAAGAGCGCTTTTGTCATAAAAACAGAAATTGGCTTCCCCAAGGTTCCCCAAACCGCGGCGCGCTTCCTTTGTTTATTATTGACTTCCGCTCCTCGAATCCGGAATCAGGTCAACAACAATGATTAACGCGTTTCCGCCTTTTCGTCCTCGAGATTAAAAAGGTCGTTGAGCACATCGATCAGCGTTTCGGCTTCTCCTCGCTTGCAGGCGGCTTTGAGTTGCAGTACGGGAAGCTTGATGATCTTTTGCATGATGTTTTTGGTGATCGTGTCCACTTTGCGGGATTCTTCATCACTCAACTGCTTCATGTAGCGGGCCAGCTCTTCCTGTCGGATCTGTTCAAAAGCGTTCTTCAACTTGTTAATGGTAGGAGATACCATCATTTCCCTGGACCAGTTGTTGAATTCGGCGATGGATTCGTTTACGATCGCTTTTACTTGAGGAATGGCGTTGATCCTGTTTTCAAGCGCTTCGGTAGCGCGGTTGCGGATACTGTCGATATGGTAGACAATAGCGCCTGGCAACTCATCTACGGATGGCTCAATGCTCCTCGGTACAGAGATATCGATAAAGTATTTGAAGGAGAGAATCTGCATGGTCTGAACCATCGCTTTGGTAACAAAGGGCTCATTTCTGGCGATGGAACATACGATCACATCGGCCCGCTCGATTGTTTTCCAGACGTCTTCGAATGGTATTACGATCGCGCGCGTACCCTCCGCCAGTTCAAAGGCTTTGCTGATTGTACGATTGGTGACGTAGATATTGGGTATGGGTGTATCCAGAAGATTTTTGAATACGTCTTTACCCATTTCGCCAAGACCGATTACCAAAACAGTGGGATTGACGATTTCGGCGCTGAGTTCCTCGGCGAGTTCTACTGTCGCGTACGATACGGAAGCCGCTCCGTCGCGGAAACAGGTTTCCTGTACAATTTTTTTGTTGGTGAAGAAGGTCGTGTGCATGAGGCGGTGCAGAAACGGACCAGCCATATTGAGGTCCGCGGACCATTGGTAGGCGTGCTTTACCTGACCGGATATCTGCATGTCTCCGATAACCTGAGCGTCTAGTCCGACGGCTACGTCGAATAGGTGCTCTATCGCTTCGGAGTGGTCTTTTATGCAATGAAAATAGGAGTAATAGGAGGAAGCGTCAAAGTTTCCTTTGACTATGCCGATCAGCTTCACGATCTCGGCGCTGTAGTCTTTTTCAGACAGGTAGTAGATCTCAGTACGGTTGCAGGTGGATATTACCAGACATTCAGCCAGGCCCGCTACTTCCTTCAGGCTAAGCATCAGTTTTTTGCATCCTGTTTCGTCAAGGGAGAACATTTCCCGGATGTCGACCGGAGCTGTTTTGTAGGTAAGACTAACCGCTTTAAAATTCTCTTCCATAATTAAACCGGATACAAAAATAATGGAATCATTTGAAAAGGTAAAGCTATATGTAATAAATTGCCTTCATTAGAGAATTAAATACAAAATCGCTCCTTTTTTTGTTCCAATGAAATTGCATAATTTAAAGTCTTGGGATTTGTATCAGAACAAGTCGCGCTATAAAACGCTGATCGTTGTAGCGGCGCTGATCATTGGGAGCGCGTCTATTTTTTATACCCGGATGCTGGTAGACTCCCTGGCGGAGAGGGAAAGGAAGCTGATAGACTTGTACGCGAAAGGACTGATCAACGCGGTCGAAGCTCCCAGCAATGGAAATATGACTTTTCTTTTTCAGGAAATTATTGAGGCGAATAATTCGATTCCGGTGATTTTGACGGATCAAAATTTTTTTCCTTTAAGCGAACGGAATGTAAGGATGCCCGCTCATTTTAGTGAGGAGGAAAGGGAAAACTTCCTGAAGGATGAGATCGTCAGGATGCGGGAAGAAAGGACGCCGATTATTGTACAGCTTGGTCCGGGCCTGAAGAATTACATTTTTTATCGTAATTCGTTTTTGCTGAGACAGCTCATGTATTATCCCTATATCCAGCTTACGATTATCGCTATTTTCGCGGTGCTGGCTTATGTGGCCTTCAGCTATAGCCGCAACGCGGAGCAAAACAGGGTATGGGTCGGATTGGCTAAAGAGACCGCCCATCAGTTGGGAACGCCGATCTCATCGCTTATGGCCTGGATGGAGCTTTTAAAGACTGATTCGGGGTTTCCTAAAGAAGTTTTTTTACCTGAATTGGAAAAAGACATTGGCCGCCTGGATATGATCGCTTCCAGATTTTCAAATATAGGTTCTGTACCCAGTTTGAAAATGGAGGACATGTATAGTGTCGTCAGCCATACGGCAGAATATATGAGAACCCGTATTTCGCCCAAAATAGTATTGAATGTAGAGGCGGAAGACAAGGCGCTGGTGCCGGTCAACGTCGCTCTTTTTGAATGGGTAATCGAAAATCTGGTCAAGAACGCGGTCGACGCGATGGGTGGAAGTGGGAGTATTATGATCCGGATAAGGAATATGGCCGGGTATCTCGCGATAGATGTCAGTGATACTGGAAAAGGGATCTTGAAATCAAATTTCAGGAATGTTTTTAAACCGGGCTATACGACCAGAAAACGGGGATGGGGACTTGGGCTTACACTGGTAAAACGTATTGTCGAGAATTACCATGGAGGGAAGATTTTTATCCTTAAATCGGAACTGGGAATAGGGACTACCTTCAGAATATTACTAAAAAACAAAGACGGGATATAAAGATTGTCCTCCCGCCTTTATTTTTCTTATTTGGAGAATATTAATTATTCTGACTTATGAAGGTGTGAACCAAGCGTAATAGAAAGCTTTAGTTGTTTTTTATTAGTCGCTCGATGATTGTCTGGTTGCCGTCGTTAAGTACACAGTGGTATATGCCGGGGGTAAGTCCTTCCGTGGAAACTCTTTGAGATCCCGCGATACGGGTTCGTAATATACTGTTTCCGAGTTGATCATAAATGTCGAGAGTGACGCTGAGTCGCTCGTCCGATACGATATTGATATGCTCGTCAAACGGATTGGGGTAAACGTGAAAAGCGGATTCGGCGTTTAGGTCTGTCGTTGATGTGATAATATCAGGGCTGTAGTACAGAGTAATAGACGCCTGGGCTATCCACTCGTCATGATCCTTCTCGTAGCGGGCGGCGATAATCTCAGTCAGTTTATTATTGCTTCTAAAATCTAACGGTGGTAATAAGACGTTATCGCTGGAGACGGATAAGTCGTACCGGTATATGTATTTAAAATCGGCATGAAGTTCACCGTCGGGATAGTACTCTTCCGTCCAGTATAGTACTTCATCAATATTGCCGTACGTATCATAGGTATAGGAATGTTTTGAAAGCGGATACCAATCTTCATCCAGATGATTCACATAAAATATATGCTCGTCAACGAGTCGTTTATCAGAGTAACTATAAAATGTTTTATTGCCAGGGTACCATGTTTCATCCGCTCTTTGCTGATAAAGAGTTTCTAATACCAGCATATTGTCTTCGTTGTATGTATATTCTGTTTTATAATAATAGTGTTGGTCTTCCGAGATATAGGAGCTTGTCGTCAGATACAGGCCACTTTCATTGTAATAGTATTGGTTGATGTTTATCGTATCCCATTTTTGACTCGTGTCGTTCCAACGACACTCGTATTCCATATGGAAGGTCTTGTCGGGGTTGAGCAGTATAACGCTTTTGCGGTCGGGGACGCGGTTGTCATGATCATCAATGCTGTATTTTGTTCTTATGATTGTTTGTTCGTCCAAAAGATATTGTATGACGTTTATCTCCTCTGGTACGTTGTCTGGAAGGGAAAAGACTATCGTAGAATCAAGTCGCTGAATATCGTCTCCATACACGCGACTCCGGATTAAGTCGGAACCCGGCTGATTTTGACTTATCAGACGAGAAGAAGGATTGATTAAATGCTTTATGGGGAACGAATATCCCGTGTCGTATCCGCGAAGTGCTTCCTCTGATTGTCCCAGACAGGCATTGGTGATGGCAATGAAACCAATGAGCGCGGAGAAGTATTTCATATATTTGATTATAATTATTTCGCGAATTGAATTGTATGGCTAAAATATGGAATAGTTTCTAAGATTATAATATTTATTTAACACTATCGCGAATAGCTCGTGTTTTTCAGGATATTGTATTCTGGTTAGTTAGTATTTGATTTTTTGTAGCGTGTTTGTTAGGTTTGTTTTTGGGATTTCCCGCTTATGTTAAATCTTGACAGGCCTCCGCGAAGTTGATATATAATTAACCAATTTGTTTTTGTTCGAACTTCTCGATTTTATTAAGACTAGCTTGGGAGATTTTGACCTTGTTCGTTAATATATAAAATTTAATGCCTTATTGATTATGAAAATTCAAAGTTATTTATTGGTACTTCTTTTGACTTCCTGGACAGCTATCGCTCAGGAAAAGCTCACGACTGACAGAGTTATTGGTTCGCTCCAATATTATGATTATGATCTTGAAGAGTGTTCCGATGAAGTAAATATTAAAGAAAACGCGTTTGATGGCATATTGGATAATATGGTTGCCGTTTGTGAAAGGAGTGGTGGTTGGGTTGGTCTTGATCTTGGAGAAAAATATGTAATAACCGCCATTGCTTATAGTCCTGCATCCGGGTTGGCGAACAATATGCTTTTGGGAATATTCGAAGGAGCGAACGAGCCTGATTTTGGAGACGCTATTCCTTTGTATATCATCAAGGAAGAACCTGAAGAGAATCGAATGACTTCTACCGAGATCGCTTGCTCGAGAGGATTTCGTTATGTTCGCTATGTGAGTCCGGCGGAATCTCGTTGCAATGTGGCAGAGTTGGAATTTTATGGATATAAAGGGGAAGGGGATGATTCCAAGCTTGTGCAATTAACAAATCTTCCAACCATTGTTATTCATACAGTTGGCGCGGAAGATATTGTTATTAAGGAAAAATATATAAAAGGAATTGTTTCTGTGATCTCTGAAGAGGGAGCAGCTATTTATACAGATAGTCTCGAAATAAAAGGTCGTGGTAATTCCAGTTGGACATTCCCCAAAAAACCTTACAGAATGAAATTATATGAGAAAGCTTCATTACTAGGTGCACCTGCCAAAGAAAAAAACTGGACACTGATTAATAACTTTGGAGACAAAACGTTGATGAGAAATCTTTTGGCGTTTGACTTAAGTGACAAGTTAGAGATTGGTTATACCCCATTCGGGACTCCGGTTGATGTTGTACTTAATGGAGAGTACAAAGGAACATATCAACTATGTGATCAGATTGAAGTAGCGCAAGGGAGAGTTGAAGTTGAGAAAATGAAAGAAGATGATATCACTCTACCGAATCTTTCGGGAGGTTATTTGCTGGAAATCGACGCGTATGCTCATGAGGAAGTTTCATGGTTTAGCTCCTCAATGACTGGGATTCCAGTTACTATAAAATATCCAAAGGATGATGAAATAGTTTCAGAGCAAAAGAACTATATAAAATCATTTTTTGATTTAATGGAAAGTGCTTTATATTCAGATAATTACAAAGACAAGACAAGTGGATATAGAAAATATATAGATGTTTCCAGCTTTCTTAGTCATTTTTTAGTTGGAGAAATCTCAGGTAATACGGATACATATTGGAGTACTTATCTATATAAAAAAAGAAATGAGGATTTTTTTCGGTTTGGTCCGGTTTGGGATTTTGATATTGCCTATGAGAATGACTACAGGACTTTCCCTATAAATAGTAATCCTGATTGGGTTTATGCGACAACAGGAAGTTCCGCTGGTATGACCAGGCAGTTGGTTAATAAATTGTTCTCAGATGAGTCTTTTGTTCAGGATTTGAAAGATATTTATGCAGATTATCGCGATAGAGATGTGCTATCAGAAGAATCTTTACTTAGTGTTGTAGATAGTTATGAACAACAACTTCAACAGTCGCAACAATTGAATTTCATAAGGTGGGATATTATGAATAGCATGGAGCACATGAATCCGTATGTTTGGGGTTCTTATGAGGCAGAAGTTGAGAATATTAGAAGTTACATCAGAGAGAGATTAACTTGGCTGGATGCTAAATTGGATTACTCTCCGGGACCTGTTACCTCATTAACGACTTTACGAAAGGAAAATCAGAATGTAATTGTACATGCAGAAGATAATAAAATTTATTTGAGGAACTTATCCGAGCAAAAACAGCAGATTGACGTGGTAGATATGCTGGGAAGAAAAGTTTTTTCAGGTATTTTGAATGATCAGTTAACTATCTCATCAGGTTCGGGTATGTTTCTGATACATGTTTCAGAACGGAATCAGAATATTCACTTGAGGGTTAAATGTATAGTTAAATAAATAATATACGCTTAAAGATAGAAGGCCTGATCATGCTGTTGTAAGTAGTTATGTTCAGGTCTTCTGTGGTTTTTGAATGCTTGGAGAGTAGTTGCAATTACAATACCGCCGGCTCCTGCTGACTCAGACAATGCCAGCTTCCCAATCCCCATATAACATCTCTGGAGTCGACCCCGACTACTTTACGATCTTTGAATACACTGGATAATATGTTCAGCGCCTTGTCGTCGTTGGGGTCGTCAAAGACCGGTACGATCACCGCCGAGTTGGCGATGTAGAAGTTGGCGTAGGACGCGGGCATACGCTCGCCTCTGATATAAAGAGGAGCGGGCATGGGCAACTCAACGATATGGAGCGGTTTGCCATTTTCCAGTTTCATTTTCTCCAGCGCTTCCATGTTTTCTTTCAGGATAGGATAGTTCGCGTCGGAAGCGTTATGCTCTACAACTGTTACTACGGTGTCTTCATTGACAAACCGGGTTATGTCGTCAATATGTCCATCGGTGTCGTCTCCGACTATTCCGTCGCCAAGCCATAATACATTGCTTACACCATAATAGTTGATCAGATATTGTTCAATTTCGCTCTTGCTCAGATGGGGGTTCCTGTTTTTATTTAACAGGCAGTTGGTTGTAGTCAATACAGTCCCTTTGCCGTTGAATTCGACGGCGCCGCCTTCCATGACAATACCTGGAAGTATTACCGGAATGGAAAGTTTTTCACCTATTTTGGAAGGGATTACATCATCGTCTCCGTATGGAGGATATTTACCTCCCCAGGCGTTGTACCCCCAATCGAGAATGATTTTTTTCCGCTCCGCGCGCGGATTGATCAGAAAGCCGGGACCATGGTCTCTACACCATGCGTCGTTGGACGCGAACCGGTGAAAACGGATCATATCCATGTTCACTCCAGCTTGCTCCAGATGTTTTGTAGCGATAAGCTCCAATTCTTCCGTTCCCACATTGATATTGACATATTCGCCTTCGGCGACTATTTTGACAAATTGAGAGTAGGAAGGGTATGTCGCCGAAAGCATTTCGCCAGGCCAGGTCTTTTGATTATGAGGCCAACTCAACCAAGTGGATTCATGCGGAGTCCATTCGGCTGGAAAGTAGTATCCAAGGTCTTTCGGAAGTCGTGTCATTTTATCTTGTTAGTCTTCGTCGATATATCGTTTGCAAATTGGCTGGTAAGTATCAATCCTGCGGTCGCGTAAGAATGGCCATGTTGTCCTGTACATGTCGGATTGGCTGATGATGATCTCTTCTACGTGTACTGTTTCCTGAAAGTGGTCCGCTTTGTACAGCAAGGTGCCGAAAGGATTAGCGATAAAGGATCCCCCCCAGAATTGTTGACCCGCTTCCTCGCCGACGCGGTTTACGCTGACGACATGTACACCATTGGCGATCGCGTGGCTTCGTTGTATTGTTTCCCAGGCGTCGTGCTGCTCTTTGTTGACTGTCTCGTTTTCCGTCATATCCCATCCTATAGCTGTAGGATAAAACAAAACTTCCGCGCCCATGAGACTCGTAATTCGGGCTGCTTCCGGGTACCATTGATCCCAGCATATCAGCACCCCAATGGTGGCGTAACGGGTTTTGAAAACCTTGTATCCAAGATCACCGGGAGTAAAGTAAAACTTCTCATAGTATCCCGGATCGTCCGGTATGTGCATTTTGCGATATTTGCCTAGATACTTTCCATCAGCGTCGATCACGGCGGTGGTATTGTGATAAAGCCCTTCCGCCCGTTTTTCGAACAAGGAAGCGACAATGACCACACCCGTTTCAGCCGCTATCTTGGAAAGAGCTTCTGTGGAAGGACCGGGAACGGGTTCCGCGAGCGCGAAGTTCGCGTGTAGTTCTTCGTCACAAAAATAGAGTGAACGAAAGAGTTCCTGCAGACATACGATCCGCGCTCCTTTGGCGGCCGCTTCACGAATGGCGGCGATGTTCTTCTCCATATTGACAACGGGATCCTTATCGGAGGATAATTGAACCAGGCCAATTTTTACTTTTTTCTCTGACACTTTGGATAGCGATTTTAAGGTGGATAAAGTAATTACGAAATTACAGTTTATTTACCAATCTTTCCACTTTCGTGAAATTTCGGGATATTCCGATATTACTTAATATATGCTATTACATATGATAATGTATTTTGATTCATATTGGTCATTGTTTACCTAATGATAAGCTTCGCTATGTAAAAAAACAGCCAAATGTATATTTTAATATACAATGTCTTTTTATAGTATTGCTTTAAGCGCCCTTGGGGGTTATTTTAGCGAAAACCAGGGAGATTCTTTTGAATAACTTCATATGATAAAAAATAATAATAAAGCCGGGCTTCTTTATGTATGCCTTGTCTTGTTCTTTCCGGTCTTACCTGTTTTGTTTACAGCTTTTTGTCTCAGGATTCCATCGTTTCCACGCAGATAAAGCGATTGGGTTTTATAGTATGGGGGTTGTCCTTTTCCGCGATTCTGGCATTTTTGTTTTCACCTCGCCTGTTATTGTATCTCCTTATTCCGGTCGTGGCTTTGGCATGTCTGGAAATTTACATCGTCTATATTATTCGTTCAGCCTCTGAAGAAGGGATGATTATATTAGTATTGGAAACGAATTTCGGCGAAGCGCTTGAGATTGTATTGGCTAACAGGTTATACTTAATCGCTTCGGTAGTCTATATCGGTTTATATATTTATTTACTGTTTAAGATTCCCTTATCGTTCCGGTTAACGCTAAAAACGAGATTATCGCTTCTATTCATATTTTTGATTGTACAGAGTGGCATATTATTGAGGGATTTATATATAGCGTGGAGGCTGCCCGCCAAGAAGTCGCGTTTCGAGTATGTCAGTTTTGTCTATTGGAAAAAATCCAGAAAACATTCCCATTAAACTGGATGTATAATTCAATCAACTATATCGGGAAAAGGAAACAGTTGGATGAATATAGAAAGACTATTAAAGATTTTTCTTTTCATGTGAAAAATCAGGATTCTATCCATAAGAGGAGAGTTATCATTATCGTCATAGGAGAGACGGCCAGAAAGCATAATTTTTCATTGTATGGTTATGAACGTGAAACCAATCCGCGATTGGGAAAAGAATCTCGCCTGATCCAGATGAATAACGCGGAAACTCCTTATAATAATACGATGATGGCCTATACGGTTTTTTTATCCCGGGCCACTCCTGATAATTTTGACCGGTATTTGAAAGAGCCTTCGATTATTAAAGCGTTTTCAGAGGCTGGTTTTTATACAGCTTATATAAGCAATCAGAGTTTGACCTATGGGACTATTTACCAGGCATATGCCGAACAGGCGGATACACTTTTAGATTTATATACATCCATGACGATGCACTCTACGGATGAACGTATTATTCCTGTTTTCGCGGAAACTCTTCAACACTTTCAGGATCGGGATCTTTGTATAATTATCCATTCAATTGGAAGTCATTTCAGATATAATCTCCGATATCCAAAGCGTTTTGACCATTTTACTCCATCTATAGGCGATGATCTGGATCTCGCCTTTATTAGTGAAAAACAACGGGAAGAGCTGATAAACGCCTATGACAACTCCATCTTGTTTACGGATTATTTTCTTGCCGAATTGATTAATGAGCTGAATAAAGATACGGTCTCCGCCAGTTTGCTGATGTACGCTTCCGATCATGGAGAAAATATCTTTGACGATGAAAATAAAAAGTTCGCGCATGGCGGCCCTAATCCCAGTCGTTTTGAATTGGAAATTCCACTTTTCTTTTGGAGATCGGAGCAATATGATCAGCTATTTCCGGAAAAGGTTGAAAACCTGAAAGCGAATCGGGATAAACCGGTCAATACCGCTCATTTCTTCCCCACTATTCTGGATTTATCGGGTATCGTAATTGAATCGGAAGGCGAAGTGAAAAGCTTCGCTCAGCCTGATTTTTAGCTGTTGACAATATAGTCTTTAAGCGACTCCCTGGCTTGATTGATCTTGCTTTTGGGAATAAGAAGGTTTAATTCACAATGATCCGTGTAGTTCGAGGAAATAATTTCCGCCCCGATTCTGACGATCAGCGCCTGGAGATAGCTGGTATTTTCATAACTGAATTGAATAAGCAGCGGCTCCGTTTCCATTTTTTCCACACGGGACGCGCTGTGCAGACAGTCCCGCGCCGCTTCCCGGTACGCGGTGATCAATCCGCTTTTTCCAAGCTTGACGCCTCCAAAATACCGTACCACAATGACCAGAATATTGGTGAAACCGGAGGCTCGGATTTCGTGGAGAATAGGATCGCCAGCCGTATGAGGGGGCTCGCCCGCGTCGCTTGAATTATAAATGTTTCTGTCCTTGCCAAGCGTGTAGGCGTAGCAAATATGGCGGGCGTCGTAGTATTTCTTGCGGTATTCTTGTAAAATCTCCCGGATTTCCGTTTCGGCGTTTACCGGTAGCGCGTAAGCCAGAAACTTGCTTCCTTTTTCCTTATACAAACCTTCCGCCTGACCGGCAATGGTGATATACCGATCGTCACTCATACTTATTCAGATAGTTTTTGGCTTCTCGCATGAGCGAAAGATAATCTGTTTCTTCCAGACACTTCTTGTAGGCTTCTCGGGCTTTCTCCTTTTCTCCCAATACATGATATACTCTCCCTAACCCGGCGTAGCATTGTCCGGTAAAGTCCCCTACGGGAAACTCGCAACTCCGCGCGGCCTGGATACCCTGATTGTAGTAGTTTCTGGCCTTCTCCGGATTGTTAAAATACTTTTCGTGAAGCAGACCGTAATAGGTATACGAGGCGATTTTGCCAACCAACGCGTTGGATTTGTATAAGTCGTAAGCGATATGTTCCGCTTCCTTGTATTGACGGTTGCCAATAAGAGCTTCACAGTAATTGATTTTGAAATAAATATTGTTTGGAAACTCTCTGACAAGCTGACTGCCATAGATGATGGATTTGGCGTAATCTTCTTCGTAGCGCAGATAGATGTGGGATAGATAATAAGTGGCTTCCGTCCGGCTCAATACACCCAGGCGGCTGCATTTGTCCATGAGTTCGAGACCTCTGATTTTATTGCCTTTCATAAAGAAGAACATGAAAGGTTTAAACACCGGGTGGTTTTCAGGATATTGCACTACATAGTAATTATATAGCCCGACGGGAAGATTGAAGTCCATGAGCTGGTCTTTCCACACATCAGCCTTTTTGATCAGATAGTACGCTTTTCGGGCTTCGTTGACAGACTTCAACGTCTCATTGGTTTGGGCGTAATACAACGCGATGGAAGCCCTGCCGGCAAGGGTAAAGAATATACCCTCCGGATCGTCGCTGTTCTTTTCAAGCAGCTTTGCCGCCTTTTTTACAGCTTCTTCGAGATAATTCAGATTCTCTTTACCTCTTTTCGCGAAGGAATTGTCGTACATCATTTCCCAGTTCAGACTCATGGAGTTGAGCAGGTCGTAAGCTGGATGGTCCGGATACTTCTGTTTTACTTTTAAAAAATACTTTTCAGCTTCTCCAAATTCAAGGTTGTACATTTTTTCAAGTCCCCGGCTGATCGTCTCCCGGGTTTCCTTATCGTCAAGCATGGCAGCCTGGGTATATCCCTGATTACTTATAAGAAGAATCATCGAGACGAATAAGAATATGGAAAAACTAATAGAGGCGCGCATATAAATAGGCGTAAATCAATAACAGGGAGATATCAGCCAATGCCATGCCAGTAGTCGATCCGGAATGTTTTTTTCATGGAATATATCCTCCGCGAAGATCGAAGTTACAGCGATAATTCCAATATTCGATATGTCGAAAACGCGCGCTATCATCGGAAAATTATACAGATACAAGAAGAGTAATTTTCTAGTAGTGAATAAGAACACGCGGGGAGTTCATCGTGGCTACTGCTGAAAAAAACAAATATCCGGTTACCCCATATCCGAAAAATGACGAACAACCATGAAACAAGTAAAATGGTGATCAGTATAAGGAAAGAATACCTTGCTGAAAATTTAGAGGTTATACATAATATATCCCTTTAAATAATGGTGATCGCGGGTCGCTTGCTTATAATTCATTAATTTTGCCTCATGGATGTTCCGGCTTTGATCGATTTTCCGGTATTTAATTCTGGTCATGCTGGCCGCCTTTCTTTCGCGGAAGCCGGTGATCTGATTCCTTTTCCCATAAAGAGGGTATATTGGATCTATGAAACGGAAAGCGATACGCTTCGGGGCGATCACGCGCATAGGACGGGAACTCAGGTACTGATCGCCTTTGGCGGCAGCATAGCGATTGAGCTTATCAATCGTCAGGGCGAGAAAAGTCATTTTAGGCTGGATAGACCAGATAGGGGACTCTTGATCCCCTGTGATTATTGGCGCAAAGTTGTCATGTCTAAAAATAGCGTTCTGCTTAGTTTCGCCTCGGAATCATACGATCCGCGAAATTATATCACCGATTATGACGTGTTTATAAATGCCCTTTGAAATTATTAAGAAACTTTCAGGTAGGGAGAAAAGAAGAAGGTACGATCCTTTTATTTTCAATAAGGCCGAGTATCACGGTTTATGGAAGGCTCAAAGAACGCTTTCGTTTTATTTACTGGACAAAGCGTCTCTGAATATATACGCGGAAATACATTTTGTTTTGGAAGATGGAGTCCTGATTTCCCTCCCCAAGGCGTCTTTCGGGTCTTTTCAGTTTTCGGATGATATTACTGATCAGTGGCTTGCCTGGTTTCTTGATCAGATCGAACAGGAATTGCGGGAACTGACTATCGACAGAGTCCTGATCCGCGCTTATCCTGACGCTTACGCTCCGGTCAACGCTTCACGGCAATCTCGCTTGCTGAAAGAGCATGGGTATCATAGAGCGTATACGGATACCAGTTTTCATATTGATCTCACGAAAGATTTTGCAGGAGGACTGAAAGAGTCCGAGTTTGCTCGTTTGAGATCCTTGAAAAACAAAGGCTTCATGGCGGAGTTGTGGGAGCGGCCTGATCCGGAGGAGGTATACCGGTTATTGCTCTCGTCAAGAAAGGCCAGAGGATATCCCATGACAATGGCTCCGGACGACTTCGCTCGCGTGTTCGATAGGTCGCCATCCATTTACAAGGCTTTTAGAGTTATATCGGGTGATTGTATGGTAGCGGCGGGAGTGACCGTGCATGTCAATGACCGGATACTTTATAGTTTCTATGTAGGTGAATCGCCCGGATACCGGAAATACAGTCCGGTAGTTGGACTCATCGCTTCGATGGCGCGATATGGTTTGGAGAGGGGTTATTCCTTGTTCGACCTTGGTATCGCTACTGACAAGGGGGCGCTTAATGAAGGATTAGCCCGGTTTAAGATAAATATGGGAGGGATACCTTCCGATAAGCCTATGTTTGAGAAAAAGCTAAATAGCTAGGAGATGAGACCATTGGTAACTGTGATCGCGCTTTGCCACAATCATGAAGACTATGTGGAAGAAGCTTTGAGATCCGTTTTTCTGCAATCCTATCCATATGTGGAAATAATCGTGGTAGATGACGCCAGCCAGGATGGTAGTTCCGAAATTATTCAAAGGCTTATACGGGAACGTCAGGATAATACGCGTTTTTTGTCTTTTGAGAGGAATATAGGCAACTGCAAGGCGTTTAACGAAGCGCTTAAGCAGGCGAATGGGACTTTCATCGTCGATTTCGCGACGGACGATGTCATGTTGCCGGATATGCTGAAAGAGATGGTGGAAGCGTTTGAAGGCTTGCCCGATCAATATGGCCTGGTCTTTTCCAACGCGGAATATATCGACGACCAAGGCGTGTTTCTGAAAAATCATTTTAAAGCGGACGAGATTGTGCCGTATGGCGACGTATATCGGGAAGTGGTTAAAAGATATTTTATCGCCCCTCCCGCCATGATGTCGCGAAAAAGTATGCTTGAGACGCTGGGTGGCTATGATGAAACGCTGGCCTATGAAGATTTTGATTTATGGATAAGGGCGGCCAGAAATTTTTCTTTTTACTATATGGACCAGCTTACTATTCGAAAACGAATACATTCGAAAGCATTGTCCAATAGTTTTTATTCCAGCAAGTCTGGTTTGCAGGAGTCCACTTATCGGGTCTGCGAAAAAATAAAGTGGCTCAACCGGAGCGAAGAAGAAAATAGGGCTTTGCGGTATCGGGCGCGGTATGAAATGAGGGTCGCCTGTCTTACAGGTAACTTTGATCTGTTTTATTCTTATAGAGATCTCGTATCGGGGAGAGGAGCGTCTATTGAAGAACGCTTTCTGGCCTTTTTGGCCTTTGTACGGCTGGATTTAAGTGTACTATACCGGTTCGCTCGCCGTATCAGGATATTTATTTCTTAAAAAATCGTCCCGGAGATAGCTCTTTTCTTAATAGCGACCAATCCTGGCTATCGGGTATAAATCGGGAAAAGGATTCTTTTTCTATCCTGAGAAAAATACCAAGCAATACCAGTGATGAACATAAATAGGACAAGCTGGTAGTAAGACCGGATCCGGTCAGGGGAGAGGAGGGAATCAGCCATAGCCCGATGACGATGGTAACCAATAGTCCGGAAAAGGCTCCGAGCATGTTGTATTGGTATCGGCCGGTCCCGGAAAAGTAATGTGAAAGTACCTTACTGAAATTATAGAGCAGGATACCGGGAGCCAGAGCGCGTATGGCGTAGGTCATATCCCCAAATTCCGCTCCGAATACAAGTTTGTACAGTCCCGGGGGAAGCAGGCAAAGGATGAGGACGGGAATGGTGGTAAACAAAAATGAAACCTTGCATAAGCCGATTGTCAGGTTCTTGTTGTCCAGATTGTTGTCGGAGTTGGCGATAGACGCGTACTGCACCAGGTTGACGCTGTTGGTAAAAATCCAGACCGACTCCGCGATGGACGCGCTGTTGGAATAAATTCCGATTTCGGCGCTGGTCCAGTAGATCCCAAGTATATAATAGCTGGCCCGATAGTTTAGAAATTGGGCTATGTTGGCGAACTGGTTCAGGCTCCCCAATTGAAAAGCCGCTCGTATCGGGATTCCGATAGCTTTCAGGTCAGGCCTGTTTTTTTGTTTGGGTAGCCAATACAGACTAAGGAGGAAAGTGATTATACTGGATATGTATAATCCGATAATATACGCGTATACCGACTTTTCGTCAAGCGTGTACAAAAGCGAGCCGGCCACGATCACGCAAATGCCGATCTGAATTAGTCTGCCAAGATTAAACAGCCTGATTTTTTCATTGGAGAGCAGTATAAACAGGTTGATACAGAAGAGGGCCTGCAAGAAGGCGATCAATACCGTATGAATGATATATGGCTCCGGAAGAACAGGGTATAAATGGAGTCCCAAATAAGCCAGCGCGGAAATGAAAAAGGCCCAGATATACGAGACTGCCAGCAGAGAAGGGAGGTTGTGTCTGGGCGCGAGATAGACGAGCGATGATCCGCCCACGAAGTCGCAGAAAAGAATAATGATGGTTATGGTCGTCAATATCAGGCTGGCCTCGCCTTTCCCTTCGGCTCCAAGATGCTGGGAAAGCAATATGATGAGCGCGAAGCTGAGCAGCGCGGTAAGCAATTTGGTGGAAAATGTGCCTAATATACTCTTTATCATCAGTGCCGATTCGTGAAACGCGCCGAGCGCGATTTTAACGATAGCTGTCTTTTTCTTCCAGCATCCCCAGATAGTTGTAGTACCTGCTTTCATGGATGTCGCCTTCGTTCACGCTCGCTTTGACCGCGCATCCTGGCTCATTGACATGCAGGCAATTGTTAAATCGGCAATCGCCGATCAAGGCTCGCATTTCAGGGAAGTAATGAGCGATCTCTTCTTTTTCCATATCTATCAGTCCCAGTTCCTTAATGCCAGGCGTATCAATAATGAAGGTGTCGCTGTCCAGCCTGAACATCTGGGCGAACGTGGTTGTATGGGTTCCTTTATCCGAAAAAGCGGAAATTTCACCGGTTTTTAGGTGTAGTTCAGGAGCGATCCGGTTAATGACAGAGCTTTTGCCAACGCCCGAATGACCGGATAAGAGGGTTTTCCCGCCTTTTAGCACGGCGCGCAGGTGTTCGGTGTTTTCTCCGGTTAAGGCTGAGCAATGAATTACCTCTTCGCATAGGGACTGATAAAGATCTGTAAGCGCGTCCCTGATTTCCATCTCGTCATCGTTCAGCAAGTCCGTCTTGTTAAAAACCAGTATGACCGGAATTCGGAAAGCCTCGGCTGAAATCAGGAACCGGTCGATAAATCCGGTAGAAGTACGGGGACTGGAAATGGTAACGACCAGCATGGCCTGATCGATATTGGCGGCGAGCAAATGCGCGTGCGCGGTTTTGCGCGGCGATTTTCGCAGGATATAGTTCAGCCTTGGTAAAATGGAAGTAATGCTGACCGACCCGTCTTCAACCATTTCAAACTCGACGATGTCGCCCACCGCGATGGGATTGGTAACTTTCAGATCCTGATTTTTAAACTTGCCTCGCAGACGCGCCTGGTATAGGAGTTCATTTTCTCCCAATACGTCATACCACGAGCCTGTCGATTTGGTTACTATTCCTTTCATATATTCAGCAGCGTTTTGGAATAGGCGATGATTTTGTCGCTCGCCCCCGTATTTCCCCTGACATAACGGGCGGCGACATCGGCTAGTTTCGTTCGTCGCTCCTCGGATTGGTAGAGCGGCTCAAATTGTTTTTCAAAGTCTTTTTGATCGAGTACACTATACGCGGCGCCCGCTTTTTTCAGGTCCAGAGCTTCCTTAAACTTGCGGTGGTTAGGGCCGAAAAATAAAGGCAGGCCATAGACCGCCGCTTCCAGCGTATTGTGCAGTCCTTTGCCAAAAGCTCCACCGATCGCGGCGTAGTCGCCATACGCGTATAGGGACGACAACATGCCGATATTGTCGATAATCAATACCTGTTGATCCAGCGTGTTTGTTTCATCCGCTTGAGAATAACGGATGCTGGAACCAGCCTCGCGCTCAATCAGAGACAGTATCCCCTCCCGGATTTCATGAGGAGCTATGATGATTTTCAGATCCGTCCTGGTCAATAGCGGAGGAAGAAAAACCCGGATATCCTCTTCCCAGGCGCTGCCAATGATGAAACACTGACGCTTCCCCTTGAATCGGGCGGCTATGGGAATTTCCGCGCGCTGGTCCGCTATCTCGACTACACGGTCGAATCGGGTATCGCCGGTGAGCTCCGCGTTGTCGAATCCCTGATCTTCAAGTAAACGCAGCGAAGGTTGATCTTGCACAAACAGATGTCTGAATGACTGTAAAACCTCTTTGTATGGCCGGGCGGCAGGCTTAAAATAGAGCTGGTTGGGGCGAAAGATGGCTGAAAAAGAGATAGCCGGTATGGACTGACGTCTTAACGAGTCCAGATAATGAAACCAGAATTCGTATTTGACGAAATATACGATTGAGGGCGATACGATCCTGACAAACTTTCGGGCGTTGGCCTTCGTGTCCAGCGGGAGGTAAAAGATATGGCGAGCGCCGGTCCAGTTTTTTCGAACCTCATATCCGGAAGGACTGAAAAAGGTGAGGACGATACTATAGGTTGGAAACGCTCTGGCAAATCGTTCCATGACCGGCCTCGCCTGTTCGAACTCTCCCAGAGAAGCGCAGTGAAACCAGGCTTTGGGGGAAGCGTCGTCCTGCAATTGATTTTCAATGGTTGAAAAAATAGCCGCGCGACCCCGCAGCCATTGGCGGGCTTTGGTATTGAATGGAGCGGCTAGCCGGAGCAGCAGATAATATAGTCGGATAGAAAGCGAATAAAATAATCGAAACAACACGGAGGATCAGGTTTGAACGAATCAGCGATATTTGGGATAACCTTCAATATTACATTTTATTTTCCTAAAAAGAGGACAAAGAAGATGGTTTTTGAAAAAGATTGATGATAGAGAATCATGCTTGTCACGGAGGAAGCAGGTAATCGGTTATATGTAATAAATGGGTGTCTTATAGTATAAGAAAGAATCTTACATCGTGGCTAAATGGGCATATAAGAGACTATGTCCTCGTAGTTATACAAGCGATTTTATATAATAAAAAAAAAGGCGCCACATACGGTGATTAACGTATTTTGTTGCTTTTTTTATTGTATTTATTTGTGATTCTAATAATTGTAGAATAAAAATTTATTTTCGCTTGCAATATATTTTTTTTAATATAATCTTTGTGCGACAAAAGGCTTAACAGTCATTTGTTATCTCGAACAAGAAAATTTTAATCAATTTTAAACCAATTTAAATTAAACCGAGTATGAAAAAGGTATTTTCTATCGTAATGGGTCTTGCCCTAGTAGCTTCTCTTGCTTCTTGCAAAAAAGATCACACTTGTTCTTGCAAGGACGGTGACGGTGAAGAGTGGTTCAAAGCTGATCTTGGTAAAACAACTAAGAAAAAAGCGAAAGACGCTTGCGAAGCAAACAACGCGACATGGGCTGCTTTTGGAGCTAAATGTGAGGTGAAGTAATTTCCCAATATTCTTTAAAAAGAAAAACGACAATGGCTGGCTTTTGCTAGCCATTGTCGTTTTACATATATTGATTGTAAATTTGAGCGTCTGTTAAATTGTTTTAAAGATTCAGTAAGTCCGGGGCATGTCAAAAATTATCAGTATCCTTGTTTCCAGCTTTTTCGGTCTCGTTTTTCTCCTCTCCGCTTACGCCAAGCTATACCCCATTGAACTTTTTGAGTTCACCTTTGTCGAACTGGGCGTCGCCTCATGGACGACAGCGCCTTTTATTTCCCGCCTGCTGATTGGTCTTGAGTTCTTTATTGGCATAGCGCTGATTGGTAATTTCTTTTCGTCTCGAAAATTTTATTACGCGGTCATCGCGTTGCTTCTTATTTTTTGCGCGTACCTTGTCGCGCTGTGGTTTATGGAAGGGAATGAAGGCAACTGCGGATGTTTTGGAACCTTGTTGCCAATGACTCCGCTACAGGCGATTATAAAAAATGTCGTTATCATCGCTTTGTTATTTCTTCTTATCAGGAAACCGGTGATTTTCGAATGGAAATACCGGAAAGCGCTGATTATTGCCGGCTTTTTGTTGTCCTTCAGCCTGCCCTTCATCCTCAACCCGGTGGCGCTTGCCAATTACGCTACGTACGATGAGGAAACAACAGGCTACGAAATGCCACTGGAAAGCGTTTATGCTGAAAACAATAATCAAATCGCGGAAAGAATCACCGAAGGCAAGTGGATTGTCGGTTTTTATAGTCTGACATGTCCGCATTGCAAGCTCGCCGCGTATAAGTTTCATATTTTGAAGGAAAAATATCCGGATCTGAACCTCTTTATGGTGCTTAATGGCGATGATCAGGAGCAAGTCGAGTTTTTTAAAGAGACCAAGTCCGGGCATATACCGCATGTCAGGCTAAAAGGGAGCGAGTTTATTAAATTGAGCGGACCGGAATTGCCCAAGATTTTTTTTATTAATAATAAGATCGTTGAACAGAAACCCCCTTACCATCTGATAGACGACGCCATGATCATGGAGTGGAAGCGCGAATAAGCTTTCTTAATCGGAGGTTGTCCCTGAGCCGGAATGTTTTCAGGATTTTAGAGAAGGTTCTCTACTTTAAAACGTTGAAAGAGGACTACCGCCTGAAGTAATCCGCGAAGCCTTGTTCCTCTGCTTGTACAACGTACAACTTTCTTTTATTTTCGTGTTTCTAAAAATGAGCTATGAATGATAAACCGGCAAAGATAAAAGTTCGAGACATTTTTAACATAACCGTAGTCGTCGCGGCGCTCGGCTATTTCGTCGACATATACGATCTGGTGTTGTTCCTGATTATCGGCCGGGATAGTCTCCTTGCTTTGGGAATAGGGCAGGAAGATGTTTTGAAAGAGTTTCAGTTTCTGCTCAACGTGCAGATGATCGGTATGCTGATCGGTGGTATCTTGTGGGGAGTGATGGGGGACAAGAGGGGAAGGCTTTCGGTGCTGTTTGGCTCCATATTGATGTACTCGCTCGCCAACGCGGCCAATGGGATGGTTGGCGTGTTTGGAAGCCACGCGATGGAAGCCTACGCCATACTGCGTTTTATAGCCGGACTTGGTCTCGCGGGAGAGCTGGGCGCTGGTATCACATTGGTCTCTGAAGTCATGAGCAAGGAGACAAGAGGGTACGGCACTATGATCGTGGCCTCGGTAGGCGTATGCGGAGCGATCGTGGCGGCTATCGTCGCCAATAACTTTGGTTGGGAAATCGCCTATTTTCTCGGTGGAGGATTGGGAATATCCCTGTTGTTGTTGCGGATTAGTGTTTTTGAATCCGGGATATTCAAGAAGCTGGAAAAGAAAAAGATTCCGAAAGGGAATTTTTTTATGCTGTTTGCCAATAATCGTCGCTTCGCTCGCTACATGCATTGTATTCTGATAGGATTACCAATTTGGTATGTAGTAGGAATCTTGGTAGGTAGAGCGCCCGAAATATCCAAACTTCTTCATATTAAGGGTGATATAGAGCCCTCCATTAGTGTTATGCTTTGCTATGTGGGACTTATTTTTGGCGATATCGCGACCGGCGTGCTCAGCCAGTTGACGCGAAGCCGTAAAAAGGTGCTCGGAATTTTTTACGCGCTTCTGATCACGGTGATCGCGCTGTATCTTTCGCTTAATGGAATCAGCGCTATCCTGTTTTATACATTAATTTTCTTTTTGGGGTTCTCCGTGGGATTCTGGGCGATCTTCGTCACAGTGGCGGCGGAACACTTTGGTACCAATCTGCGGGCTACGGTCGCTACGACGGTGCCAAATTTCGTCAGGGGAGCGCTCGTTCCCATATCGCTGGTATTTGATGGAATATTTACCGCTTTTCTAAACAGTTCAAATCCGGCTCTGCGAGAAAACGCGCTGATTTACGCCGCGTTTATAGTTACGCCCGTGCTGATGCTTATTTCTTTCTGGTCCTTGTCCAAGCTCAAGGAAACATTTGGAGACGATCTTGATTATCTGGAAGAAGAGATGGTGCTGCCAGCTTGAGGGATGGTCGTCCTATTCGGGAAATGACCAGGTTGATTTCTTTCCGGAGGCTTTTTATATTGTGTGACGTAAATGGCGATGGGTTGTCGCCGCCAATTTAATTTTTTAAAAAGAAACAAATGAAAAAGGAGAGTCTGAAATTTCTCGAAAAATATGTAAACAACGCGTCGCCTACAGGTTTTGAATCGTCCGGCCAGCTACTATGGCTCGACTATATCAAGCCCTACATCGACGAGTATTTTTCAGATACCTATGGTACCGTGGTAGGTGTAATCAATCCGGGAAAAAAATATAAAGTGGTCATTGAGGCGCACGCGGATGAAATCGGGTGGTTTGTAAATTATATTACAAAGGATGGTTATGTGTACCTACGTAAAAATGGAGGTTCCGATCATACGATCGCCCCTTCCAAAAGGGTCAATATACATACGGAAAAGGGAATTGTACAAGCGGTGTTTGGCTGGCCGGCGATCCACGTTCGTGAGGCCTCCGATGAGAAAGCGCCCAATATGAAAACGCTTTTCCTGGATTTGGGGTGCGACTCAAAGGAAGAGGTGGAAAAACTGGGAGTCCACGTAGGTTGTGTCGTCACATTTCAGGATGATTTCTTGGTACTGAACAAAAAATGGTACTGTGGCCGCGCGCTTGACAACCGTATAGGAGGCTTTATGATCGCCGAAGTCGCCCGTATGTTAAAGGAAAATAAAAAGAAGCTCCCCTATTCATTATATATCGTCAACGCGGTGCAGGAAGAAATTGGCCTGAAGGGCGCGGAAATGATCGCGAGTCGTATACAGCCGGACGTGGCTGTGGTGACGGATGTATGTCATGATACCCAGTCGCCCGCGTACAATAAAGTGCAAAGCGGAGACTTGAGTAGTGGAGAAGGACCTGTCCTGACATATGGTCCCGCGGTACAGAACAATTTGTTGAAGATGTTGATTGAAGTAGCGGAAAAGCGGAGAATACCTTTTCAAAGAGCCGCCGCGACCAGAGCTACCGGAACGGATACCGACGCGTTCGCTTATTCCAACGCGGGAGTCGCTTCCGCTCTGATCAGTCTTCCTCTCAAGTATATGCATACTACGGTTGAAATGGCGCGTGAAGAGGATGTGGAAAACGTTATTCGTCTGATGTACGAGTTTTTGATCCAACTCAAGGCTGGCCACGATTTTAGTTATATCAAGTAACTACTCGCTTGAGATCCAGCGACCACAACGCGGTCGCTGGATCTTAGGGCTTATACGCCCATGATTCTGGCTGCCTTTAATATCCCGGCTATGCTGATCGAATCCGTAATTTCGCTGGCCATGACCATATTTACCGCTTCTCGCAAAGGTAGTTTGCGTATTGCCAGTACTTCTGTTTCATCAAATTCGGTCGTCCCTTCATTCAGCCCCCTGGCGATAAAAATAAATCCTTCTTCATCAGTCACGGAGTTGGAAGTGTGAATCCGGCTTATCTCTTCCCATTTTTCCGCGCTCAATCCCGTTTCCTCCTTGAGCTCCCTTTTGGCCGCTTCCAGTATGCTTTCATTCAGAGGTCCGCCACCCATGGGTATCTCCCAGGAATACTCGTCGAGAGGGTAGCGGTATTGGCCTACCAGCCAGGTGTTTCCCAAATCGTCGATAGGTACGATACCGATAGCCCGGTTTTTAAATCCAACTACTCCGTAAGGGCATTCCTTGCCCGCCGGGTTTATGACACGGTCTTCCCGTATTCGTATCCAGGCGTTGTCGTATACGATTTTTTCTCCGATCTTTCGCCAGGGATTAATAACGTCTTTCATATCTGATAGGATAATTCAGGTAAGCAAAAATATGTTTTTGATTTTACGCTACTTTCTTATTTGTTAAATTTAGCGTTGAATGGTAAAATTACAATCTTTTTTACATCATAATTTGCTGGAAGCGGGATTGGACGAGGCGGGCAGAGGCTGCTACGCGGGGCCTGTCGTCGCCGCCTTTGTCATATTGCCTAAAGACTATGCACATCCGGTATTGAACGACTCAAAGCAGTTGAGCGCGAAAAAACGGGAGGAGCTGAGAAAGGAAATAGAAAGGGAAGCGATTGATTTCGCCGTAGCTGAAGTATGCAATGAGACGATCGACAAGATCAATATTCTAAACGCATCTTTTCTGGCCATGCATAAGGCTTTGGACCAGAGGAAAACCGAACCGGAGTATCTGCTCATCGACGGCAACCGGTTCAGACCGTATAACAATATTCCCTATGAATGTGTAGTGGAAGGAGATGGGAAATTTTATAGCATCGCCGCGGCCTCGGTGCTGGCCAAGACGCGTCGGGACGAATTGATGAGAAAGCTCGCTCTGACTCATCCGGAATACGATTGGGAAAACAACATGGGATATGGTACTCTTAAACATCGTGAAGCGATTCTCGAGTTTGGTCTGACGCCATATCATCGAAGGTCTTTTAATCTGGTAAAAAATCAATTGGAGCTTTTTTGAAGGAAACTTAAATGGAGCAAACAGTAGAAGAAAAGAAGATCCCTTTAAACGATCTTCATATAAAACTCGGCGCGAAGATGGCGCCTTTCGCGGGCTTTCAAATGCCCGTCCGGTATAGTGGCGATCTGGAAGAGCACATCTGTGTCAGGCAAGGTGTCGGCGTATTTGATGTTTCGCATATGGGCGAATTTTTGCTGGAGGGAGAAAAAGCGCTGGATCTTATTCAGAAGATATGTACCAACGACGCTTCGGTATTAGAGCCGGGCAAAGTGCAATATTCCTGCTTCACCAATGAGCGTGGTGGCATAATCGATGATTTACTGGTCTACCATATGGCGCGAAACCAGTATATGCTGGTGGTCAACGCCGGCAATATAGATAAAGACTGGCAATGGATAGTGAAGAATAATACGGAAGATGTCGCTTTGACCGATATCTCCGGGAGTACCGCCTTATTCGCGGTACAGGGGCCAAAGGCGATGGAGGTGGTTCAAAAGCTTACTTCAATCAATTTGAACGAAATCGCCTCCTATTCCTTTATAAAAGGAGAAGTCGCCGGAATACCGGACGTGATCATTTCCGCTACAGGGTATACCGGAGCCGGAGGCTTTGAACTTTATGTTGATAAAAACGAGGCTCTCAACCTTTGGAATAAACTTTTTGAAGCGGGAGAATACTGGGGTATCAAGCCTATTGGACTTGGGGCCCGGGATACCTTGCGTCTGGAAATGGGATTTTGTCTATATGGCAATGATATAGATGAAACAACCAGTCCTTTGGAGGCGGGGCTGGGCTGGATTACCAAACTCTCCAAACAATTTACGGCCTCGGATATCCTGAAAGAACAAAAAGAGCGGGGAGCGCGACGGAAACTAATCGCTTTTGAACTGGAAGAACGAGGAGTGCCCAGAAGTCATTATGATATTTTGGATGAGGCGGGAAGGAAAATAGGTCATGTTACGAGTGGCACCTTGTCTCCTTCCCTCAGCAAGGGTATCGGACTGGGCTATGTGGAGGCCGCCTATGCCAGTGTAGGAGCGAAAATCTACATTTCGGTGCGAAATAAGTCACTTTCGGCAAAAATTGTTAAATTGCCGTTCATTAAAAGCTAATTTATGAGGCAAATTGATGTTTGTCTTACTCCTGAACTGTTGCATTTATATCCTATCAAAGGGAAAAATGTGGTAGTGGTTGATATCCTGAGAGCTACTTCGTGTATGACTACAGGTATCGCTTATGGAGTGAGTAAAATAATTCCTGTGGCGAGCCTGGAGGAATGTAGGGAGTTGAAGAAAAAAGGCTATATGGCCGCCGCGGAGCGGGATGGAAAAAAAGCGGAAGGCTTTGATATAGGAAATTCGCCGTTTAGCTATATGGATGACGCGCTGATTGGTAAAACAATCGCCGTCACCACGACCAATGGGACATACGCCATCACGAAATGCGGGGAAGCGGAGGCTGTCGTTGCCGGAAGTTTCTTGAACAGGGCGGCTATCACCCGCTATCTCCGGCGACAACCCAATGATGTATTGATTGTATGCGCCGGCTGGAAAGGAAAGGTAAATCTGGAAGATACGTTATTCGCCGGGTCGATTGTGGAGGCTTTGAAAGACGATTTTTTTGTCGATAATGACGCCGCTCTGGCCGCCCTGGCGCTTTTCAGGCAGGCTAAAGGCAATTTGAAAGGATTTCTCGGAAATTGCTCTCATGTGCGTCGTCTGAAACATCTGGATATCGACAAGGATATTGACTTCTGTCTGACTATGGACAAGTTTGACGTAGTGCCGATTCTGAAAGACGGGGCCATCGTGTTGAAGGAGCCCGTATTGGAATCCAATGGAGTAGGCAGACACTAATCCCGGTCTGGCAATCCAGTAATTACTTCTGGCTGGACTCGTTGTATGGAGATTCGAAGTTGTTTTTTGGAAACGCGGACTTCGAGCGGGCTATGAGGTGATAATTCGAAATAGGAATGAGAATCCTCCTGGAATTTTTGAAATTGCCAGGAGGAATAATTTTGTTTAGATTTTTACTTTATACACCCAGCCAAACGGATCTTCAGCGTGACCAAGCTTTATTTCGCTCAGCGCCGCCGCGATACGCTCGGATAACGCTCTCTTTTCGCCACCAGGCAGGTCATACTCCGTACCGTTATAATGAATCGCGTCGATATGAGTAATGACCGCGGCGGTACCGGTTCCGAAGGCGTCTTCCAGCTTGCCCGCTTTCAAAGCCCCGATCACCTCGTCAATATCGATTTTCCGTTCTTCTACAGTAATCCCCCAGCTTCTCGCCAATGTGATAATGCTGTCGCGGGTAATACCAGCCAGTATGGAAGTCCCAAGGGGAGGCGTGATCAGTTTGCCCTCAATCTGGAACATGATATTCATGGTTCCCGATTCCTCAAAGTATTTATGCTCCTTACTATCCGTCCAGAGAAGCTGTTGATAGCCTTTTTCACTGGCTATTCTGGCGGGCAGGAGAGAAGCGGCGTAGTTCCCGCCCGATTTGGCGAAGCCGATCCCGCCTTCAGCGGCGCGTACATAGTTCGTCTCGATCAGTACCTTTACATTGCCTTTGTAGTAGCCCGCTACAGGTCCGGTAAATATGATAAACTTATAGGTTTTGGACGGTCTGACGCCAATAAACTCATCCGACGCGTACATGAATGGTCTTATGTAAAGAGAGTTGCCCGCCTTGGGAGGAATCCAGGCTTCGTCAATTTTTAGAAGCTGGCTGAGCCCTTCCATAAACAGGTCTTCGGGAAACTCCGGCATACACAGCCGCTCCCCGGAACGATTCAGACGTTTCGCGTGGGCCTCCGGACGGAAAATAAGAATTTCGTTTTTCTCATTCTTATAGGCCTTCATGCCTTCAAAGATCGATTGACCATAGTGAAGAACGGATGTAGCCGGGCTCATCGAGAGGTTTTGAAAAGGAACGATCCGGGGATTAACCCATTCGCCATTTTTGTAGTCGGCTACAAACATATGATCGGCATATACCGACCCAAATTCCAATTCGTCAAAATTGGTTTCGGAAATTTTAGAGTTCTTGGTTTTCTCAACCAGTATAGTATACTTCCCGGCCATAAAAAGTATTTTATTTAATTAGTAAATGATAGAGTATCGAATATATGAGTTTAAACTAAGATAGATCGGTTGTTGTCCCGACTATCCGCGATATGACCACATTGGATAATCAGGCTGAATTGCCGACTCGCGTTGTCGCTACCACAGAAACACCTCTCGTTGGAATTATGTTTCCAACTATAGGGAACAAGAAGGCGGAAGAGACATGAATGACAGATCTGCCAAGGGTTATTGTTCGGGACGATAACTTTAAACCGGTGCTGACAAAGCTCGAAGCGGAACGCGGCGTTCTTGGGTTTTTACGGGTAAAAATGAAAAGTCTTAACTTTTCCATAGATCTTTCAATTCTTATGGCTTAAATATAGTATTTATATTTATAATATGACAGGGCAGGGAACTCACCCGCGCGAAAAATAGTAAAAATAGCTTTCGCTACGAGCCGCTTAACCAAGTTTTGGATTGTTTTTATGCCTTAAAAGATCCCTTCCGGTCTTTTTTTCAAGATTTTTGACAAGCGCGCCGGTCAGGTCTACTCCCGTCTGGTTCGCCAGGCAGATCAATACAAACAACACATCGGCCAGTTCATCGCCCAGGTCTTCGCCCCTATCCGTTTCTTTGAAAGACTGTTCGCCATATCGTCGGGCTATAATCCGCGCTACTTCTCCAACTTCTTCAGTCAGGATAGCCATATTGGTTAGTTCATTGAAATAGCGTACGCCAACGTCCTTGATCCATTGGTCTACCACGCGCTGAGCTTCCTCTATCGTCATTATCGCTTGTTTTTCGTATCGATCACTATGCTGACCGGTCCATCGTTAATCAGATTGACTCGCATATCCGCTCCAAATACTCCTGTTCGTATTGGTTTACCCATTTCATTGGCAGCTTCCCTTATAAAAGACTCGTAAAGCGGAATCGCTATTGGAGGTGGAGCCGCCTGAACAAAGGAAGGACGGTTGCCTTTTTTGGTAGAAGCCAACAGGGTAAACTGGCTTACGACCAGCAGTTCTCCCCCGATATCCTTCACCGAAAGGTTCATTTTGTCTTCCTGGTCTGAAAATACGCGCAGGTTGCAGAGCTTTTTCACAAGCCAGTCAATGTCTTCCTGTTGATCGTCGTGACCTATTCCCAGCAAAATAAGAAGTCCCGGTCCGATCGAACTATATCGTTGGCCGCCGATATCTACCGACGCCTCCCGGACTCTCTGGATGACCGATATCATGGTTTTTCCCGTTTATCAACTTAAAGCAATTATTTTCCGGATAAATAGTCAAATATTCATCTTTTTATTTTTTCTTCCGGCGCGATCAGTTAATTTGTATCTGAACGAATAAAGGTAGACATAACATTATAGCTTGCCGGCTGTTTCAATCAAAAAAAAGCCAAAGGAGGTTCGTATGCTGGGCATAAATGTACTTACCGCGAAAGCGAATATTGGCGATCCGGTCAAAAACGGGGACGATCAGTATCTTGGTGAAATAGCTGATGTTTTATATGATCCTGAAAGCCAGATTGTCGAATACGCCGTTGTGGAATACTCTGAAGGAGAAGGCCGCAAATCATTCGCCATTCCTTTTGGTCAGCTAGCGTTTAACGGAGAAGAGGGATTTTTTCTCTGGGATGTGCAAAAGGAATTTCTGGACCGTGTAGATAGCCGTATAGACTATCAGGGCTATCTTTATTACGTAGTAAACTAAGTTTGGACGGGCTAAACGATCTTGTCGTTCAGCCTTGTCGCGTTATAAATCGTCATAGCTGTAAACCAGACGGAAAAAGTGTTGATTAAATTTCCTTGTTGGCAATTTGTCTTTTTATAATTTTTCATAAGTTTGGTTTGTCAATCTATAACCATCGGATGGAAGCGGAAAAGGCATATAAAGAATTTGTGGAAAAGGCCAAATATTACTTGTTGGAAGTAGATTATTATGGTCGTTATCAGTTTACTTTGCACCCTGTGGCTAATAAGGTTTCCGTGGGGCAGTTGTATGATTTACTGATTCATGGCGTTTCGGCCTATCATCTGAAACATATCGAGGATTGTCTTGCCCGGAGAAACGGAGAAATGAACGGGAAAAAAACATTTGCCGGAAACCTGCTTCTGAAATTTCCTAAGCTGGGTATCAGACTAAAAGGGCATGACTTTATTGATTATACTCCCAATCAGCCAGAGGGACCGCATAAGATAAAGGATGATTTGTATAAGTTTTTGAAAACGATGAATAAGGTGGCAAAAGATATTGATGCAGCAGGGACCCTGAACTACACCACCCGCCATCCCTATCTGGGAATGCTGAACGCGCTGGAATGGTATAGGTTGATTACTATGCACTACAAGCATTATGTACAACTAAAGCGGAAACTTGATCCCAAAGTAAGAAGCTTTAGTAAGGAGCTGGCCTCAGAAGATGAATAGCTCATTTTTATTGATCATCGGTGATTCTTTAAGTATCCTCCACCCTCGCCTGGTAGCGATAGCGGGGGAGGTAAACATCCGGTATACAGTCTAAGAAACGATTCCTCTCCGGACTACTCGCCTTTTCCAAGCTCCCTAAACGCCCTGTATAAAGCTTTTAGTTCTATTTCCTGCTCTTTTATCCTGGCGCGTAGCGTTTCTATTTCCTTTTCACTATCCTGGCGATAATTGTATTCCGACAGAGGTTTGCCGGCAATGTTCGGGGGAGTGTTTTCATCATCCAGGCGTATATGCAGGCGCGCGTTGTCCTCATAAAAGACCCAGTTTAAGTCAAATTTTTCCTCATACAAAAAGCGTATATACTGATTCGGTATAAATTTAACTTTGCCTGATTCCATTCTGCTCACGTCCTTTTGGGGGATCTCTAGTTTTTCAGCCATTTGAGACTGAGTGTATCCCAGCATTTCCCTGATTTTTCTCAGTCTTTCATATATATGCTCCATGTGTATACAGAAAAAGTATTAGGTTGTTTGTTTTTTATACATAAATAGTATTATTTACATGTAAAGTTAGAAACGAAAATAAGAAACACAGTGGCTGAAAGCAAATCAAATCAGGGGGATATAGTAGTGGTTGCAAGCGCTGCGAACTACCATCCAAGGTCCGTTGAAATGCTATGTAAGCGGCCGTGTCCCGATCTGTTTTGTCTCAAAAAAAGACCTTTAAGCCACAAAGAAATAAGATGCTTGTCAAAATCTGACAAGCCCGTTTCCTATCCTTGCAGCGTAATCTGGCAAAAATCATTAAGAACCAAACCTTCAAACAGATGAACATACACTGGCATATAGAAGATCGGGAGATTGAACGCTTGCAGGCTTTTGTACGGCGGTACGACAATGCTTTTGTAGCGAGCCGGATCGCGAGAAACGTCGATCGGCAGGGTATTGTCCTTGATCAAAACAGCCTTATACACGCTCTGCTCATGGGGTTGCTGACCTCGCGGCAGCGCTCAGGGCCAGATACTCCCGTCAGTAATTTTCTGCGAACAAAGCCGTTTCCCGTCACGGTCGAAAACCTTCGGGACGCTCCGGATACCGAAGCGTTCGCGCGGGACGTTTTGCGGCAATACGGATTAAACCGCTACATAAACCGTATAGCAGGGTTTTTTGCCCGCGACTATCACTATTTGCAGGCAAGCGATTGGGCCTTGCTGCAAGACCTGTCGGCGCTGGGCAAAGAGGCCAGCAATGCCGAAGAAAGGCGTCTGGCCGACAAGGTAGATGAAGTCTTTGCCGGATTTGGCCCCAAGCAGGCCCGCAATTTTCTTCAGGCGCTGGGGCTGACCCGGTACGAAATACCAATCGATTCAAGGACTGCGGCATGGCTCAGCGAATTTGGTTTTCCGGTGGCGGTTTCCGCGGTCGCTTTACAGGACAAGGGCTATTACCACTTTGTATCAGACGGCATACAGCAACTGTGCGCCAGGGCCGGCATATATCCCTGTGTGCTGGATGCGGCCATCTTTTCAAGCTATGACAAAGAGCAGTGGACCGAAAAAAACATCGTGTACTAACCCGCACCCAGGTGCCGATGGCGACTGGTATACAGACATAAAAAACAAAAACCATGAAACATACCATACTCAGTGTACTTATATCCCTCACCTCCCTTGGCTTTTGCTACGGGCAGCTCAATCTGGAGCATACCTATGAGCCATCATCATATGCTTTTCCTCGATTCGGTAGGGTATATCTGGAAAATTCCGGAGAAAAGTATCATACTATAAACACCATCAATGCCGGACAACAGATTCATCAGCTCCGGTTGTATAACGTGGACCATACCCTGTGGAAAACCATCAATATATCCTCTCCTTGGGTATTTCATCTGTCAGAAACCCTAATCAACCCGGACGCTCAGCTTGAAATAATATGCGGCCATACAGTCATAAATGAAAGCGGCGATACATTGCTGAATGTCGATAGGTGGCAGGAAGGCTATTCCTATAATGGAACCGTGCTAAGCAGGTTGCCAGGCCGCCCTGACAAATTAATTACATCTCATTCGACGGGCAGTTATATTGCTGCTCAAGTCCGGTCTCTTCCGGGACTGCACCTAGAGCATACCTATAATTATGAAGCCCAACTGGGGAGCTTTAAAAGGATATTGCTGGAAAATTCCGGAGAGAAATATTATTACGTAGATCAGACAAAGAACCAGATCCGCCTGCACAATCCGGACCATACACTATGGAAAACCATCACTTTGCCACCCGCTCTGGCAGATGAGAGTATAGAGAGTTGGATTTATGATCTTCATCTGTCGGAGTCCACCATCAATTCGGACGATAAGGTAGAGGTATGCTATGTATATTCTACCAGAAAGGGCGGACAATCCGGAACAAGACTTTATTATGTTGGCATAATCAATGAAGACGGAGCGGTTTTGTTGGATGAGCAGGCGAGCGACTTTTGGGCTGACTTCAAAATAAGCGAGTTGCCAGGCCGCCCGGACAAGCTTATTCTGAACTTACTCGATCGGTTTCAGGTATATTCCCTGCCGGGTTTGCGTTTGGAGCATACGTATACTCCTGCTAAGAACTCCCTGGGTGAGTACTCCTATACTTCGTATCACAGGGTATTGCTGGAAAGCTCCGGAGAAAAATATTACCGTCTGGATGGCATCGATCAGCTTAGATTATTCAATTCGGATCATAGTCCGTGGAAAACCATTACCCTGCCCACTCCCGGGATAACATTCGCAGAGAATTTTGATATTAGTCATCTGTCTGACAATATACTAAATAAGGACAATCAGATAGAAATTATATATTCATATACAACATATACAAATAATGATGGGTCTTATGCTTCTTTTCAGGCCATTGCCAACGAACATGGAATCATCCAGGTATTTTCACCCGGTACCAGACTTGTGCTAAGCGAAGTGTCTGGTCTTCAGGATAAATTGTTTGTATATCGAGAGTATTCTCATAATGGCAGTTTCCGCTTCAGTAAGGTAGGTGTATATAGCCTGCCGCTGACTGGAGAAGCCTTATCTGTGGAGGGCAGGGACCCGGCGCGGGCGGTCAGTATATATCCCAACCCGGTATCTTCCGGAGCTATCCATGTGGCCAGCCGCGCCGCGCGCCTGGACAGGCTCAGCATACAGACGGTCGGGGGGCAGACAGTCGTAAATCTTGACAACTATACAAGCGACACTCCGATCGATATTTCCTCTCTTCGCGAAGGGGTATATATTATTACCGGACAGCAAGACAGCGAACTATGGTTTTCAGAACGGTTTGTTGTTTATTGATGACCACGCGCGCTTCAGCTTCGGTATTGGAAAATACCGAAGCTGAGGTAAAATGTAAGCTGTTCATGCAAGCTTACCCTGTAGGCTGATGGCGGATGACAAAAAAATCGCGCGACTTTTTAAGATATACCAGCGCCTGAAAAGAGGGCCGGTTACTATTGAGGTATTGAGAGCATGGTGCAGGAGACAGGGTATTGATGTGTCTGACCGTACTTTGTACAGAGATCTTGAAGATCTGTCCCTCTATTTTGAAACAGACAGGGAAAGAATCGTCACCGAAAAAGGGGAATTTAACAAAACGACCTGGAGACTGGTCAACCGGAAGGGAGCGCCCATCGCTACGGATTCCCTCAGCGAACTTTTACAAAAGCTCTTTATAGTAAAAAACCTTCTTCCCGCCGCTATAAATTCCGTAGCCGGCGACTCTGTGGAGAGGGTCGCCCACGCGCTTTTACAAACCGATCTGAAAAACGCGAAGCTGATTCCTTTTGAGGCCATACAGAACGCCATATTTTCTACCCACTGGGGCGAACGCGACTATGAGCAGAGGGAGCAGGAAATCGTTTTTGATATGATCTGGGCAATAGAAAACAAGCGCCAGGCTGTAATAGCGAAAGTGAAGCATACAACTACGGAATCAGCCGATATACCGGATGAAATTACTGTCAATCCGTTACAAATATTTTATCACAGGGGAGCCATTTACCTGTGCTTTGAATGGGATGAAAAGCCGGGCGATATATTGTTGTACGAGCTGGAGGTGATTACCCGTTTTGTTTTGACAGATAAGCGATTCAATCCGGTGAATACCACGGAGAAAATAGCGGCGTTTCTGGCAAGCTGGTTTGGTGTATGCGGCTCCGGAGATCCCGGTGTATATACAGTAAAACTGCTGTTTCCGCATACCACAAACTACAAGGTTACAACTCAGCGTTTCTGGCATCCGACCCAGCGGTATTACCGGAACAAAGAAGGGGAGCTTATACTTGAGTTTGAATCAAATATAAACCGGGAATTGGCGGGTTTTGTGATGATGTATCTCGATCATATCCAGGTGCTGGCGCCCCGGGAGCTCGTGGAAATAATAGCCCGAAAAGCGGAAACGATCGCTAAGATACACAAAGGCGAGGCTGTACCTATGAAATGTAAGCACTCCCGCGACTGGTAGTTTTCGGCTAACGCGATCGCTCATCGCTAGGCAGTGTCTGATAGTTTTTTATACCACGTTGAGCGTTCGCTCAGGCAATGGTACTAAAAGATGATCTGATAAGTCCTGTAGTTGCTGTTGAATGACTTCCATCGGGACTGGCCGCGAGTAGCCGGATAAAACATAATCAGTAAAAAAATCAGCGCCTGGTTTCTGATCATATCTATGCTCATACCGCGCGTTATTCCGCCCAAGCGGGATTATTGACGCTTTAAACAGGTTGAAAAAGCAATACGTCCTGTAAGAAATGAAGACTGGGTAAATAATCTTCTCTTTAAATTAATCCCGCGACTGCCAGTTCTTTCAAAACGTATTGCATGAACTATATGCTCAATGGTTTCAAAAAAATCAGATCTTTTTTACGTTCACCGCGTTCTTGCCTTTTTTTCCATCAACCACGTCAAAAGATACTTTGTCGTCTTTTTGAACCTTGTCTATAAGACCGGTAGCGTGAACGAAATATTCCTGATTGGAGCCGTCTTCCGTGATAAAGCCATATCCTTTGCTTTCATTAAAGAATTTGATTGTACCTGAATTCATAAAAGTGTAAATTAATATTCTTACTAAAGATAAGAAATTACTGCTATTAATGATCTGATTTTAAAGTTTTTTTTGTGGAGAAGAGGCAAGGTGGAAGAGAACCGGTAGAGGCTGTTTCAGGATCAGCTTCTACCGGTTTGAGGACGATATATCCACTTATTGGAAAAGGAAATCTTTCAGAGCGGCCAGATTTGGTTCCAGCGCGCGCGATGTCTTATCTTTTTCAAACGCCTCCTTTAGCGCCGCGGGCAGTTCAATTTTCTGATCAATCACTTCTTCTACCACCTCAATAAATTTGGCCGGATGAGCGGTAGCGAGAAATACACCATGCGCCTTTGACCTGGATTCAGACAGATAGTCGGACAGGCCGAGATAAGCTACAGCGCCATGCGGATCCATGATATATCCCGTTTTCGCGAACACGGCCTTGATAGCCTCTCTTGTCGCTTCGTCCGTATAGTCGCGCCCGTCAATTTCCGATTGGACACTTTTGAGATCGTTGTCGTATAAAGCCATTAACCTCGCGAAATTGCTTGGATTTCCTACGTCCATCGCGTTTGATATCGTCTCGACGCTCGGTCTCGGGCTAAATTTTCCGGTGCGCAGGTACGCGGGGACGATATCGTTGGCGTTGGTAGCCGCTACGAATTTTTCTATGGGCAATCCCATCCTTTTCGCGATTAATCCACCGCATAGGTTCCCGAAGTTTCCGCTTGGAGTAGCGAATACGACAGGAAGTTTGCCCGCCTTTTTGAGCTGGGCGTAGGCGTAGAAGTAATAGAAAGACTGAGGTATCAGTCTGCTTATATTGATAGAGTTGGCGGAGCTGAGGTTGACGCGGCTCTTTAATTCCTGATCAAGGAACGCTTCTTTTACGAGACGCTGACAGTCGTCGAAGGTGCCGTTTACCTCCAGAGCGGTAATATTCCGGCCCAGGGTGGTAAGCTGCTTTTCCTGGATCTCGCTTACCTTCCCGCTGGGGTAGAGGATCGTCACCCGGATGCCTGGCATATCAAGGAAACCTTGCGCTACCGCGCTTCCGGTATCTCCGGAAGTAGCGACCAGAATATTGATTTCCTTTTGGTCTTTTTCCAGAAAGTAGGCCATAAGTCTGGCCATAAACCTGGCGCCGAAATCTTTGAAGGCGAATGAAGGGCCATGGAACAGCTCCAATACGGAAATGTTCTCTGTAAGAGGAACTACAGGAGCGTCAAATGAAAGCGCGTCTTCGGTGATTTTTTTCAACGCGGATTCTTCTACGTCGTCCCCAATCAGGGCCTTGCACACTTCAAACGCGATCTCCTGGAAGGACAATTTGTCCATATTTTCAAAGAAAGACGCGGGTAAGGTGGGGATACGGGTAGGCATATAGAGACCATTGTCGTCGGGAAGGCCTTTGAAAACGGCTTCTTTAAGATTGACTTCGTCAACGGTTCTGTTGGTGCTGTATAGTTTCATCAGTATGTAAGAATCTATATAATGTTAAAATATTATTAATCCAGGATAATCGGGCCGTTGTGGTTGATCTTGGACACAAAGATATCGCTTCCGATCTTGATCTGGTCGAAGGCGCCAGTCATGGCGCTGGCTACTTCGCGGGCGGTTGTTTCCGAGGTACTGAGAGCGAACAGGGATGGGCCGGATCCGGAGATCCCGCAACCCAGGGCTCCCGCCTCGAGCGCGCTTTGTTTTACATCTTCGAAACCTGGTATCAGGATGGAACGAATCGGCTCGACGATTACATCCTGCATGGAACGTCCAATCAGTCCGTAGTCGGATAGCATGAGTCCGGCGATCAGTCCGCCCACATTGCCCCATTGTATTACCGCGTCCCTAAGCTGGATTTGCTTTTTGAGGATGCTGCGGGCGTCTTTGGTCTGAACCTCGATATGGGGGTGAATTAATGTCGCGTATAGATCGGAAGGTGTCGGTATTTTGACGACATCCAATGGCTCATAGCTCCTGATCAGCACAAAGCCGCCGATCAGCGATGGCGCGACATTGTCCGCGTGCGCGGAACCGCAGGCGATACGCTCGCCTTCCATGGCGAATGGGAGAAGCTCTTTCTGAGTCAGCGGACGCCCCAGTAATTCATTGGCCGCGAATACTCCCGCGACCGAGCTGGCGGCGCTACTTCCCAGGCCGCTGCCCAAGGGCATTTTTTTGTTCAGTTCGATTTCAATTCCCTGATCAGAACCGATCCTGAACAGAAAATTGCTAATGGAGACGCCAACGGTATTTTTTAGGGGGTCTTTAGTCAGTCGGCCCTCATCGCCCGTGATGGACTTTATTGTTAACCCGGTTCCGGGTGTTTTTCTTAATATTACCTCATCGCCGGGAGCGTCTACGGCAAATCCCAGTACGTCAAATCCGCAGGAGACATTCGCGACCGTCGCCGGAGCGAATACCTTTATACTTTCTTTCATTACAAACGATTATGATTTAAGGTAATTGCTGATGCTGATAATCTCGGCGAAAACACCGGCCGCCGTTACTTCCGCTCCCGCGCCGGGGCCTTTGATTACCAATGGTCTTTCCTTATAGCGATCCGTCGTAAAAGAAATCATATTGTCGCTGCCCGACAGGCTGTAAAATGGATGTTCGGGACCTACAGCCTCCAGATTGACAGTCGCTTTTCCGTCCTCTAGTTTCGCTATAAAACGTAATACTTTGTTCTGACTTTCCGCTTTTTGAAGCCTCTCTTCAAAAACCGCGTTGTTTTTATCCAGTTGCGTAAAGAAATCCTCTACCGTTTTCGCTTTCAGGCATGGTTCAGGCAATATGTTTTCTACTTGAACATCGGAAGGCTCAAGGTTCAAACCAGCTTCGCGGGCGAGAATTAATATCTTTCGCGCTACGTCCATACCATTGAGATCATCGCGCGGATCCGGTTCGGTATAGCCTTTTTCTTTCGCTTCCTTGACAATATCGACAAACCTGGAACCTGTCTTGAAATTGTTAAATATATAGGAAAGGGTTCCGGACAGGATCCCCTCGATTTTAATGATCTTGTCGCCACTGAATTTCAAGTCCCGTAAGGTATTGATTACCGGAAGGCCAGCCCCAACGTTTGTCTCGTACAGAAACTTGACTTTATACTTCTGGCAGGCCTTTTGCAGTTTTTCATAATCCTTGTATTTGCCGGAATTGGCTAGCTTGTTGGGAGTGACAATGGATATGCTGCTTTTCAATATTTCTTCATAATGGACGATCACGTCTTTGCTGGACGTATTGTCCACGAAGACGGAATTTTCCAGATTGAGCCGTTTCATTTCTTGTATAAACTGCTCAATGTCCATAGACTGTCCGTCGTTGAGCAATTTGTCCTTGCAGGTTTTGAGATTGATGCCATTTTCGTCGAAGAGCATCTTTTTGCTGTTTGAGACGGCTATGACATTTATCTTCAGCGATTTTTCCTTGAGTAGGTAATCCGACGCCTTGTCAATCTGTCGAGTAAGGGTATTGCCGATCAGGCCGAGGCCTACGGCGAACAAGTTCAGGGTTTTGATGTCCGACAGGAAAAACGCTTCATGCAGGGCGTTCAGGGCTTTTGACAGATCGTTTTTTGGTATTACGACGCTGATGTTTAGTTCGGAAGAACCTTGAGCGATCGCTATGACGTTTATGCCGTTTTTGCCCAGGGCGGTAAACATTCTGCCGGCGATTCCCGGGGTTTTCTTCATGTTTTCACCGATGAGCGCTACGATTGACAAATCGCTTTCCACGTGCACTTTTTCGATTTTCTTTGAAGTCATTTCCGGTTCAAACTCCGCTTCTATAAGCAGTCGGGCCTTTGCCGCGTCTTCCGGAGCTACGGCGAAACAAATGGAATATTCTGAAGAAGCCTGGGTAATCAGTATGACATTGACCCCTTCGCGGGCGAGCGCGCCAAATACTCTGGAGGAAACTCCGGGTACCCCTACCATGCCGCTGCCCTGAAGGTTGATCAGGGCGATGTTGCCGATGGATGAAATCCCTTTGATCAAAAAGTCGTTGGCTTTGGTCTTTTCGCTTATGAGTGTGCCCTCAAAATCCGGATTAAAGGTGTTTTTGATCCAGATAGGTATCTTTTTGTTAAACGCGGGTTGGAGGGTCGGAGGATAAATGACTTTCGCTCCGAAATGCGAAAGCTCCATCGCTTCCACGTATGATATGACGGGCAGCGTAAAGGTTCTTTTTACCGCTCTTGGATCGGCTGTCATGACGCCGTTTACGTCGGTCCAGATCTCTACATGCTCCGCTGACAGCGCGGCGGCGATCAGGGAAGCGGTATAGTCGGAGCCGCCGCGGCCAAGGGTGGTGGTTTCTCCTTTTTCAGTAGAAGCTATAAACCCGGTAAAGACTTGCACGTCGCGGGCCGCTTCAAAGTGTTCTTTTATATTGTTGCTGGTCAATTTCGCGTTGACGCGCGCGTTGCCGAAGTTGTTGTCGGTACGGATCAGGCTCCGGGCGTCGACATAGGTACATTTGATACCGGATTGCCGCATATATTCGCTCATGATGTAGGCGGACATGCGCTCGCCAAAGCTTGATACAAGGTCAAGTGTGCGGGGAGAGAGTTCTTTCAGAAGGTATACTCCATGCAGAAGGTCTTCCAGTTCATTGATAAGCATGCGTATATGCGCTACCGCCTTGCTCTGAGTCTTGATATCCAGTAGTTTTTTGATCGTATCGAAGTGCTTTTTTTCGATCTCGTTCAGAGCTTTTTGATAGGAGTCATCGCTTTCGGAAGCTTTTTTCCCCGCTTCAACCAGCAGGTTGGTTACTCCGGACATCGCTGAAAATACGACCGTGTATGTTTCCTTTTTCTTTTTGTACGACAATAATATATCAACAACTTTCGAAATGCTGTCGGCATTCCCGACAGAAGTTCCGCCAAACTTTAATACTTTCATTGCTTACTATGACTTTACAAAAAATTAGACAACCCTCTTCTCTCTCCGCCCAATTATAATATTCTGGTAAAATTACATTTTCCGCAGGGCTTTCAATAAAAAAGTTAAGAAATTATTGTGAAAGCGGGAGGAGGACTTCGGGATACAAACATTCGCTGATTGGCGGGGGTTACCTTTTTAGTGTAGTAGGATGAATTGAAATTTTTGTGGGTATGTGGAGAAGGAGATATTTCAATTTGATTTGGGTGGCGGCGTCCTGTTTTCTTTTTCAGGCGTGTTCAGATAGTCCTGAAGATGTAGTAAGCGATTATCTGGATTATACATTTTTGGATAATAATGGGATAAAAGCGTATGAGCTATTGTCCGCGGAAGATAGATTCTATACGGAAAGGGATGAATTCGCGCGTAATCTGAAAAGGGAGAATGTATTGAATAAAAAGATCCTGGAAAAGTACGAGACGTATTTTTCTTATGAAATTCTGGAAACCCGCCTTGGCGAGGATACCAGTTTTGTTACGGTAATGATCAGCAAACCCAACGCGATCAATGTATTGGGAGAGCTGGTCGGCTACGCCATGTATTCGGCGTTCGCTACCCTTCCGGAAAATCAGCAGGCGTTGGCTATAGCCCGGAAGTTTGACGCGATTATGATGAGTAAGGACCGTTTGCTGGTAACGGAAGAAAAGATCTTTAAGGTGATCCGGGAAAATGATCGATACAAGTTGTTTCTTGATCTGGGGAGGCCGCGTAAGAGGAAGTTGCTTCATCAGGAGGCTGAAAAATTAAGAAAACGGGCGAAGTCGGCGGAACAGGAGGGAAATTTTGAGGCCGCCTTAAAGATGTACGATGAATCACTGGCTTTAAAGCGTGATCCGGTGGTTTTGGGTAGAATTGATTTTCTTCGTCGTCGGCTGGAAAATACTTTATCCCCTGGCCAGGAGAAGATTTTTGGAATGATTCGTTTTTTGCCGGTGGCGATAGAGACGAGGAAAGTCAGAATCAGGCGAAATCCACCCGGGTTGCCGGCCTATGTGGAGTATACTCCCACGGAGTATATGATCATGGTGTTTGAGGTGCGGAATATCTCCGAAGGGCAGGTCTTCGCTATCGAAGACGACAATATCTTTAAACCGAAGAGTCGCTTGATCGACAATTACGGCAATGTGACGCGGGAGCTTCGGCCGGATATATATACGGATGAAATCGAGGGGATGGAATTTCGATTGTTAAGGCCGGGAGAAACGGCGCGCTTCCAGGTGGTGTGCGAAACCCCGCTCAATCCGAAGGCGGAGAGTTATACCTGGAAAATTCAGCTTAAAACAGACAACGCGGGAACCGTGGTCGACGCTTATGTCGATTTTCGGAGAGAGCAGATCAAGGACGGTTTCAGGTTAATTAAAGCATAGAATACAGAACTCCCTCCTTGAGCGCGTAGGATGACACCCTGATGTCCCGAAGGTTCAGGCGCTTTTTTATAGAGTTGATCAGCACACAGGCAACAACGACCATATCTACCCGCATGTCGATCATTCCGGGAATATTCATCCGCGCCTCACGCGGTTTGGCTATGATTTCTTCCGCGATTGATTGGTAATCCGGTTGAGCGAGCAGGTATTCCGTCGGGGTATTGCTATTCAAAGGCCCCCCTTTTTTTATCCAGTCAATTTCAGCGAGCGTGTCGAAGGTGCCTGATGATCCGACAAGTACTATAGGCCTATGAAGAAGGGTAGCGGTAAATAAGGGTTGAAGCTTGGTTTCAAGGTATTCATTGAGCGCGTCGACTCGCGAAGGAGGAATCGGGTCCGAGGTATGAAACAGGTCATAGAGTCTTTGCGCGCCAATTTCGAAACTCTGGCTCCAGTACATTCGCTGGTGGTCGCCCAATATAAACTCGACGCTTCCACCTCCAATGTCAATAATAAGACTGATATCCTCGCCCAGTGACAGCGCGGCCCTAACGCCTTTGTATATGAGCTCGGCTTCTTCCAATCCCGAAATTACTTTTACCCGCACGCCCGTTTTTTGGAAGATTTCGTACATAAGCTTTTGTCCATTGCTCGCGTTCCTGACGGCGCTGGTGGCTATAGCTACAATTTGTCCCGCGTCTTCCCGGGTAGCTTTTTCTTTGAAATACATCATGGCCTGGATCGCCCGTTCAAACGCCTCATCAGTAATAATGCCTTTATTTATGCCGTCTTTCCCTAGCTTGACGGCGATCTTTTCGCTGTAAACGCGTTGACCTGCCGGATCGGCGATAAGCATATTGAATGTATTGGTGCCCAGATCTATGATACAAAAGTTTTTCATTGGAGCCAATATACTAATTAGGTGGCCAATAGAAAGAAGGAATCAGATAAAAAAAAGAGCCGATTTTCGTGATCGGCTCTTTTTGTATTATTGAAGTAAAAAGATTATTTGGAAGACAGATACTCTTTGACACCGTCCCGCGTCGCCTTCATAGCGACTTCGCCCTCTGACCAGTTCGCGGGACAAACTTCTCCAAATTTTTCATGATGCTGAAGCGCGTCGACCATACGGATCGCTTCATCGATACTTCTTCCAAGAGGGAGATCATTTACCACCTGATGTCTTACGATACCATTTTTATCAATAAGGAACGTGGCGCGGTACGCGATAGGAAGACCAACGCATTCCATCATGCCGTTTTCATTGTATTCGTATTCGCCGGCCAATACACCATAGTTGATAGAGATTGTTTTGGCTACGTCGGCTACGACCGGATAGGTAACGCCTTGTATGCCTCCTTGATTTTTGGGGGTGTTTAACCAGGCGAGATGGGAGTTTTCCGTATCCGTCGAACATCCTACTACCGCTACGTTTCTCTTTTCAAACTCAGCTAGTTTTTCCTGAAACGCGAGGATTTCCGTTGGGCACACGAACGTAAAGTCTTTTGGATAAAAGAAAAAGATGACATCTTTTTGTCCTATATATTGTTCCAGAGAAAAATTTTCAACGATTTCGTCACCGTTGATAACCGCGGGAGCGACAAATTTTGGAGCTGTTTTTCCTACTAATGACATAATTATATGGTTTTTAAAAGTTTAAAAATTGTTAAATAATTTGAACTTCCAGTTTAGGATCGATTTTTTCCGCGTTAATCTGAAGTCGTATATCCGTAATCCGAAGATTTTGTTTGGTTTTACGTCGGAAATAGTCTGTCAAAAGCTCTTTTAGCTCAAGGTCTTCATAATCGACAATTTCTTCAGTATTGATACAGTATATATGATTATGGGACGCGGTATTGCAATCATAACGAAAATTGCCGGAGTCGGAAAGCACCTTCGAGGCGAGGTTATTTTGAACCAGGGTGTCCAGTGTTTTGTATACCGTGCCTAATGAAAGACCGGGTAGACGGACGGTGACATAGTCGAAGATCTTTTCGGCGGATGGATGATTCAGGGTATGCAGGGCCTCGAGTATTATCAAACGCTGAGAGGTGGACTTTAGCCCCGCGTCTTTTAGCATTTCCTGCAATTGGCCGTATGATATCCGTGATTTCAAGAATTCCTAAGTAAGAATTATTCTCAGTTGAAAACTCTTGTAAAGTTAAGGATGAATATTAAGGTTGAGAAGCGCCCGCGTGGAAAGTTATCAACAAAAAAAGAGCCCCAGGTGAAGGAGGCTCTTTTAAATTAACAGGTATCGGTTATGAATTGTAATGTGTTATTGCTCATATATACATCCGAATGGATAAAGGTAACCGGCGGAATAAAAAAAACTTCTTTAAAAATATAAGAAACTGGTTGTGTTTATTTTGAGTGCTTGATATAGGAGCCTTTTCTTCTTGTGGAAGAAAGAAAAGCGGCCGGGAGCTACTTTAGTATGATTTTTTTAAAAATAAAAGGATAATTGGTATGCTTGTCAAAAAGACTTTCTAATTTGAAAGACGATTTGTAGGCAAGTTGACCTTTTATCGGCCGCTTATCCGGGTCAATAAGCCCGAGCAGCATAATCCCGAAAAGAATCAGGATTTTTAAGGTGAATATGAGGTTGGAGTCAGAATGTGCCATAGTCGATAAGGATAAATAGGCAGCCTTCAATTTTTTCTTCAAATATTATAATAATATTTCTTATTTATACTTTGAATAAGGGGAGAGGGTTAGAATCTTCGATTATTTTTCTAAAATTTGCTTTATACTATAACCTGAACTGGATAAAAATGATCAAAGTGTTGTTTGTCTGCCTTGGGAATATATGCAGGTCGCCCATGGCCGAAGGGCTATTAAAAGAGCATGTGGAAAAAAAAGGACTATCTTCAAAGTTTTATATAGACTCCGCGGGAACGTCCAATTATCATATCGGCAAGCAGCCGGACAACCGGATGTGCCGGACCGCTCTTGAAAAGGGGATCAGGCTGGACCATAAAGGGCGACAGCTTACCGCTCGGGATTTGGATGAATTCGATTATGTACTGGCGATGGATCAGTATAATATGAATGATATTTTATCCCTGAGGGATAACGAGAAGAAGGCGACCATCAGTATGGCGCGCGACTATGATCCCGATAAGGACACTATTGACGTGCCGGATCCTTACTATGGAGATGACGATGGCTTTGTGGAAGTCTTTAATATTCTGGATAGGACTACGCGAAACTTTCTGGATTTTGTATGTGAGAAACATGGTCTCTGATAAACCACCAGGGTGGAGATAAGCCTATCAGTGAACTCTGGTCGCTTGTCTTCCACTCGGGAGGATTGTTTGGCGCTATCAACTCACGTCATTGGACCTTCCAATTTATCCGGCGCTCCCTTATAGGGCGGTATCTATCCTGAACAGGTTTGGATAATCTTACTGATCGCTGGAATATTTTCTCCGGATCTCTACTTTTTGCATTTGCCTTTCGATAATCAGTGTCGCGATATGTTCCGCTATTTCTTCTTCTGAAAGACATTTGAACGCGTTTTTTACCTTTTGCTCCGCCACGTCGATCCGGTAAAGAATCCGCAGAAGTTCGCCAATATTGTTTTTAAGCAGTTCCGTTACTTTGTCCGTGAGTATGCTTTTTAGCTTCTGATAGTCCATGTTTTCATCCCGATAGTCGTCATCATTAAACAGGTCTTTGCGGATAAGGCTGGAAGTTTCCTTCAGAAGTTCTAACTTTGACATAGTATCTTAAATATATTGACGAAATGAATTGTTTTTTATCTGGCCTGATTATTCTTTTGCTATTTCCGCGAGTCGCCAACGCGCAGTCTTTTGAGGCTGAGGTTTCCGCGGGACTTACAGCAAGTCAGGTATCCGGAGATAATCTCGCGGGATACAATAAAGCGGGATTTCTTGGAGGCGCGGGTGTTGGATTTCCTCTTGGAGAACGATGGGCGCTTAAAACAGAGGTGTTTTTTGTGCAAAAAGGAAGTCGGTCAATGGAAAAAGATTCCTTTTTCTTCAAGTGGAGCATCGCGTATCTTGAAATTCCGGTATTGTTATCGTTTCGTTTTAATGAACGTTTTTTTATGGATGGAGGCTTGGCCGCGGATCTTTTGATTTCTTCGAGAACTGACAACGGGGCGGGATGGCGAAAGACGAATGAGGGAATGTACGCGATGAATCCCGTTTCGGTACTTGGATTGGGATACAAATTATCGGATAATCTCGCTTTTAAGGTTCGTCATTCATATTCGCTGACGCGAACCAATTTATATCAGAATCATTTTAACAACACAATAGCGGTATACCTGTCACTAATGCTCAAATGATCATGGGCTTTGATGATAGGTATACGCTATCGCGCGGACTTGTTTATTTGCTGGTGGATTTCCTGGAAGTCGTTTTTTTGTCTTCCGATAGAGCGGCCTCTTCGACCTTCTTTTTTACCGCTTTCTTTTTGGGTTCGGCTCGGGTGACGGGAGTTTCTTCCGCTTTTTCCGTAGTTTCCGCGACTGCCTCAACATCTCCTGATTTTTTTTGAAGTACTTCCGGAGCAAACTTTATCAGTATTGTATACCAGGAAATCAGTTTTTTTATATCTGAAGGATATACTTTCGCCTGGTCATAATCCGGTATGAACTTGCTAAGGAACTCGTACAGATCCCTGTTGCCGGTTTTACTCGTTACAGGAAGCGTATCGCCATATTCCTCGTATAACTTGTCCAGCAAATCTTCGAGAGGATAGGAACCCTCTTTGGATGTTGTATAGATTGAAATCTCTTTTAGTAGAGATACCCGCTGACTGGCTCCAGCGATGAATTTTGATCTGGTTTCATCAATTGCCTCAAGAATAACACCTGTACGGGTTGGTTTTAAAACCTTGTAAAGACCTCCTTTTCCACTAATAGAGGCAATGTCTTTTAATTCCATATATGCGATTTATAGTTTGAAAATTACCGGTACGCTGGTTTGCAATTTATAACCTATGGCGTCAAATTTCAATAGCTTGACGACCCTGAGCGCTTCTTCTCCTGTGCCGCCGCCGATGTTTTTAGTGATACGGGCGTTGGATATGGAGCCATCTTCATTGATTGTCAATGTTATGATACACTCGCCTTGCATTCTGTTGCGTTTAGCGGTCGGCGGATAAATAAGTTTGCTGTTGATAAATTCATACATCGCGTCCTGTCCTCCTGGATAACTCGCGGCGGCGGGTACTGATTTGGAAGGCGCTACCTGAGCGAAGGCCGAGACCATGCAAAACATGACCATGCTGAAAATAACGAATAACTTTTTCATGATATTTGTTTCTTTGGTTGAGTTTACCATTCAAAAATACATTCTTCTTTGAAGTATATCAAGAAAATATTTTACAATCCCAAGGATTGTTGATTGATTTCCGCGATATAATGAAGTAGTTCTTCTTTGCCTCGGGTATCGACGGAAGAACTGATAAAATAGGCGGGCATGCTTTCCCAGTTCTTTAACATTGTTTTTTTGTAAGTCGCTATATTGGATTGCAACTGGTTGAGGGAGATCCGGTCGCTTTTTGTAAATACCATGGCGAACGGAACACCGCTCTCGCCCAGCCACCGCAGAAAGTCCAGATCTTTGTTTTGGGGAGGAATGTTGGAATCAATCAATACAAAAACACAATAAAGGTTTTCTCTGTTTAGTAAATATTGCTTGATCATGACGTCCCATTTTTCACGTTGGGCGATACTTGTCTTGGCGTACCCGTATCCTGGAAGATCGACCAGATACCATGACTTGTTGATCAGAAAATGGTTGATAAGGATTGTTTTGCCTGGTTTGGATGATGTCTTCGCCAGCTTGCCATGATTGGTCAACATATTGATCAGGGAAGATTTACCTACATTGGAACGGCCAATAAAAGCGTATTCCGGCTTATCCGCTTTGGGACATAATTCGACAGAGGGACTACTGAGCAGATATTGGGCTTCCGTTATTTTCATGAATCCAGCGATTTAAAATCAGGTTGAAAATGTAATAATTTTCTGATTTGTTTGTACCTTTATATACTGCAAAATTACTGAATAATAATGAATACCAAAGGCTGTTTTACGATTCTTCTGAGTTTCTTCGCGTTCATTTTCTCTTTACAGGCCCAGAACCTTAAGTCAGTTGAGAAAGAAGCGAAAGAATTGTTTAAATACGAAGATTACAGGGAGGCGATGCCTTTGTATAAAATGCTGGTGGACGCGCGGCCTGATAATCCCGAGTATCTTACGAGATATGGAATTAGTTGTCTTTCATCCGACAATAAGCGTGACGCTATACCATTTTTGCTAAGAGCGAGAGACAAAGGATATACCAAAGATCGCCTAAATTATTTTCTGGGCAAAGCCTTTCATCTTAATCATGATTTTGAACAGGCGATCTCTTATTTTGAATTATACAGAAAGGAACTGAATCCGATTAAAGATGTCGCTAAGATCGCGGAGGTTAATAAGGAAATTCAGGCTTGCCGGTATGGGATGGAATTGGTAAAAGCGCCGGTGTCTGTCAAAATTGAGAATCTGGGTCCGGAAGTAAATAGTCCGTATCCGGAATTCGCGCCTATAGTTTCAGGGGATGAACGAATGCTGTTTTTTACGTCCAGAAGACCGAATACGACAGGCGGGGAAATTGAAGACGCGACCCGGCATTTTTATGAGGACATATACATCTCGGAAAAAAGCGGCGATGGAGTGTGGGGAGAGCCACGGTCGTTTCAGCATAATACGGCTGGACATGACGCTTGTGTGAGTATTTCGCCCAGCGGCGACAAGCTATTTATGTACCGACATGAGAATAAGGGCGATTTCTATGTAAGTACGCTGAAGGGGAATAACTGGTCGGTACCTGAACGACTTGAGGATGGTATTAACACCCGGCATAGCGAGACAAGCCTGGCCATATCGCCGGATGGAAAGGCGTTGTTTTTTGCCAGCGACCGTCCCGGAGGATACGGAGGATTGGATATTTATTATTCCATATGGGAAAATGGCCGTTGGTCGCTTCCGGTAAACGCGGGCAGTACGATTAATACAGCCGATAATGAGGACGCTCCTTTTATTCACGCGGACGCGAAAACTCTGTATTTTAGTTCGCGGGGACACAATAGTATGGGAGGATATGATATATTTTCATCTCAATTTGATCTCCGGAAGAACTACTTCTCCCCCCCTGTAAATATCGGATACCCGATCAATACGGCCGATGACGATATCTTCTTTGTCTGGTCTCCGGATGGCTCCAGAGCCTATTTTTCTTCATTCAGGGAAAATGGTTTCGGTGAAAAGGATTTGTATATGCTTACCAGAGAAGCTCCCAAGGTTTCCATGATGGCGCTTAGAGGACAAGTTTATTCTGAAATGAACGAGATCCCTCTCGGAGCGAAGATCATTGTGCTGAATAGGGAAAATGGTGAAGTGGCTCAGCAATTTGAGAGCAATTCCGTTTCGGGGCGTTATCTGGCTTTGTTGCATCCGGGCATAAAATATCGTATTGTCGTTGAACAACCGGGATATGTTCCGTTTTTTGAAAATTTAGACGCGGATGAAACCGGGGCCTTTTTTGAGCATGAAAAAGATTTTCGTCTGAAGCGCCTGAATATGGGTATCATGGCCAATGTCCTGAATAATTTTTATGAAGCTGGTTTACGTAAAGGGCAAACGGATGAACTGGATAAGGTGCTGAAATTTATGAAAGACAATCCCGACCTGTATTTTGAGATCGCGGGTCATACGGATTCCATCGGGTCCGATGAGGTCAACTATAGGTTGTCCGAGAAAAGAGCGGAAGAAGTCGCGCGGTACTTGATGGATAATGGCATTGATAAAGAACGGTTGTTTCCGGTAGGATATGGAAAGGAGCATTATGTCGCGGACAATGATACGGAGGAAGGCAGGACTTTGAATTGCCGGACTGAAATTATCATTATTAATAAGCCGAACATGGCTACATATAACAGAAGACAAGGTTTTTATAATAAGGTGAACTGATCAGTGGGTATGGAGAGCGGTATGATAATGTTCAATATTTATGATAAGATTTCAGGCTAGGCGACCTTCAATTGAAAGTCGCCTAGCCTGATCATCACCTGCTTTTTTATTCAAGCGCCCGCTTCAGGTCTTCAATAAGATCTTCCGCGTCTTCAACGCCTATGCTTAGCCGGATCAGAGAGTCCTTTAATCCCGCTTTTTCACGGTCTTCCCGCGGGATACTGGCATGGGTCATGGTGGCGGGATGACCGCAGAGGGATTCGACTCCACCCAGTGATTCCGCGAGGGTAAAGAGCTTTACCCGTTCAAGAAACTTTTTCACGTCTTCAGCACGGTCGCCTTTAAGCTGAAAAGAAAGCATGCCGCCAAAGCCGCTCATTTGTTTTTTCGCGATTTCATGGGATTTATGCGATGGTAGTCCTGGATAGAAAACTTTTTCTACCGCGGAATGTCGTTGTAGGAACGTCGCTATTTCCATAGCGTTGTCGCAATGGCGCTCCATTCGGAGGTGCAGGGTTTTTATACCTCGCAGTACCAGAAAACAATCCTGAGGGCCTGGTACCGCGCCGCAACTGTTTTGGATAAACGCCAGCCTGTCCGCGAGTGATTGGTCGTTGACTATGATGGCGCCCATGACTACGTCGGAATGTCCGGCGAGGTATTTGGTTACCGAATGCATGGTTATGTCCGCGCCCAGTTCAAGCGGTCGTTGCAGGAAAGGAGTGGCGAATGTATTGTCGACCGCGATCAGAATGTCGGGTCTTGATCGTTTCACCAACGCGTGTATTCCTTCAATATCAATTATGTTCAGCAATGGATTGGTAGGAGTCTCAATCCATACAAGACGTGTATTGGAATTGATTTTCTCTTTGATACGCTCCGGGTTGTCCATCGGGATAAAATGGAACTTTATTCCCAGCGGTTCGAATATTTTAGTAAAGATCCTATAGGATCCTCCATATAGATCATTGGTTGAGATGACCTCGTCTCCGGGCTTGAGTAACTTGACGATAGCGTCAATAGCCGCCATGCCGGACGCGAAACATAGCCCATGGGCGCCATTTTCAAGAGCGGCGAGGCTTTTTTGCAAGCTTGTTCTGGTGGGGTTGTGCGTACGTGAATACTCATAGCCTTTATGATCCCCGGGAGAGCGTTGTACATAGGTAGAAGTCTGATATATGGGCGTCATAATCGCTCCTGTAGCCGGATCTGGATCTACACCGGCGTGTATTGCTTTGGTTCCGAATCGCATATTTTCTATAGTTTAGTTTACACGGTAATAAAAATAGGATAAGTTCGTGTATAAATCGAATATCGCGCCGATATTCATTATGGATTCATGCCTTATTGATTTTACCAGATATAAGCGCCGGTTCGGAAAAAGGTTTGACGTGGTTTGTTCATTGATAAAAAAAGACGTTCTTTGAGGCGCCGGTTTTATATGATGAAGGTGAACAAACGCGTTTATTTATCCTCTCTATATTTTCTTTTTTTGGTCGCCAATCCGATACTTTTTAGTGGCGGACTTGTCTATTATCTGCTATACCATGCCGGCGACTTGCTGGATATGGGACTATCGATCTGGATGATCGCTTTTGTCGGTTCAATAGTGTCAATGGCCTTCGCGCTTACTCCGACTACGTTTATCGCTTTGCTTTCGGGTTATTTGTTACACGCGAACGCGGTATTGCTGGTTGTACCTTCGTATCTGGCGGCTAGTTTACTGGGATTCTATGTCGCCCGACGCGTTGATCAGGGGAGTATTATTGAATATGTTTCCAGCCGGGAGAAAGTCGCGGTTTTTCTTCAGCGCTTGAAGCGAAGGGAGTTTATGTTTGTCATTCTTTCCCGTTTATCGCCTGTTTTGCCTTTCGCCATGATGAATTTTGTCTTGTCCGCTATGCAAGTTCGTCTGCGAACGTACATGGTGGCTGGCTTTTTGGGGATGTTGCCGCGGACAATCTTGTTCATCTGGGTTGGAAGCATGGCCCGGGACCTTCATGAAGCGATGGAGTATTCGAGAGAAAGCGTATGGACGAGAGTATTCGTCATCGTTTTGGTTGTATTGTCGGTGACCGGATTTATTTATATCATAGCGCGTAGCCTGCAAAAGGATACAGGCTCAGAGTAGCTCTGTCAGAGACTTTAATGGAGGCTTAAAATCCTCGTTGTAAAGTTCAAAATAAACTTTGTCCTTGATTTTTTCGCGTACGCCAGTCTCATTGATGACTTCCTGAAACGTTTTATAAAAATTCAATGAAGTATGGAAAGCCTCGAGATCATCCGGATCAAGGTCAATTTCGACATCGATATGTTTTCTGAGTGAGCGGTTTACCTTATAATTGCCTCCTTTGCTTTCATCGTCGCCATCTTCACGAGGGAGGGTTAGGAAAGCGAGGCGCTTGAGATTCACGCGCTCCTTTCGCTTTAGTTTTATAAACAAATATTTAACTACGAAATGGGTGGTAAGATGATCGTGGTGGCCACTAATACCATGTACGGGATAGGTAACCAGAATATCCGGATTAATCGCGAGGACGTAATCCGAAATTACTTTTTCAAGCACGATAGGGTCGTAATGGGCGAGTTGACCGTCTTCGAAATCAAGTACAGTAAGGCTTTTTAGTTTCAGATATTCGCTTACCTCGCCGAGTTCCTGTTCTCGTATCTCGCCCATCTGTTCTTCGCTGAAGCCTAGTTTGTAACGCATTTTGGTAGCTTCTCCGCGGGTGAGTGTGAGCAAATGCACATCGTGTCCTTCCTTGATTTGTTTGTGAATGACCGCCGCGGGGCCAAATGATTCGTCGTCCGGATGAGGAAAAATATATAATAACTTCATGATAGTGTTTGACTCAGGTCACTCTTGTTAGTTAAGCCGAAAAGCGGGGATAAAGTTTTTAAATCCTTTAGGACCTTTATTACGTTATGAAAAATGATCTTAGATCATTAATTTTTATTTTTAATTAAAAACAACGATTGTGATGAAGACTATACCAGAACAGGCAAAGACAGATCCGGAAGGTTTGAGAAAAGAAGCTCGTGAGGAAGAGTATTTTTTAGATGGACCTAGATCAAGAAAAAGAGAGTTCCTTTTTGTGATTAAAATACTGGTTGAATTTATACGGGGATTCAGGGCGCTCCATTTTATCGGACCTTGTATTACAGTGTTTGGATCAGCCAGATTTAAGGAAGATCATCCATATTACCAGCTTGCTATGGAAGTTGGCAGAGGCCTTTCCAAACTTGGCTTTACGGTGATGACGGGAGGGGGGCCTGGTATTATGGAAGCGGCCAACAGGGGAGCGAAGGAAGCGGGAGGAAAGTCCGTAGGATGTAATATCGTCTTGCCCTTTGAGCAGAGCGCCAATCCTTATCTGGACGCCTGGGTCAATATCCGGTATTTCTTCGTTCGCAAAGTGCTTCTAACGAAGTATTCTTATGGATTTGTGGTAATGCCCGGAGGTTTTGGAACGTTGGATGAATATTTTGAAGCGTTGACGCTTGTTCAAACCGTAAAGGTTAAAAAGTTTCCTCTTGTACTGATGGGGAAAGAGTTTCATAAGCATCTGGACGCTCATATCGACCTGATGATTCAGGAAGGGACTATCAATCCGGAAGACCGGAATCTCTTTTTATTTACTGATTCTGTAGAAGAAGCCATGGCGCATATTGAAAAGTATTCTATTGATTACTTCGGATTAAGAAAAAGGAGGAAGATAAAGAGGTATTTCTGGCTGGGAGAGGATAAATGATATTGTTCCCCTTTTAACAGCGCGATAATAGGAGGCTGCTCGTAAGAGTCAGCCTCCTTATTGTTTTATTGGGCGTCCAGGATTTTGAATAGTTCATCCAGTTTTGGAGTGAGAATGATTTCCGTCCGACGGTTTTTTTGACGGCTTTCCTTGGTTTTGGCCTCGTCGACCGGCATATATTCCCCTCTGCCGCTCGCTACAAGCTTAACGGGTTGCACTCCGGACTCGGTAAGTATTCTGACAATCGATGTGGCCCTTAGTACACTAAGATCCCAGTTGTCCTTGATACCATTGGAGCTTTTGGAGATGGGTACATCGTCCGTATGTCCTTCGACCATGACGCTGAGATCGTCCTGATCCTTCAGTACGCCCGCGAGTTTTTTGAGCGCTTCTATACCTTTAGCGTCTACGCTGGTACTACCCGATTTGAAAAGTAGTTGTTCGGACAAGGACACGAATACTTTTCCATTTTTAACCTCCACTTTCAGGTCATTGTCCTTAAATCCGAGCAACGCGCCGGATACCTTGTTTTTCAGTTCGTTTACCGCTTTTTCCTTATCCGCGAGTACTTTTTCGAGCTCCTGAACCCGGGCTTCCCTTGCCTGTAAGTCAGCGTTGAGGTTATTTATACGTTGCTGCGATTCGACAAGGTCCTTTTCCCTTCTTGATAGATCCGCCGAAAGTTTAGAAGTTTCGCTGGCGCTATTTTGTCTCAGACGCTCATGGTTTTGAAGCAGACGCTCATAGGATGTATTGAGCGCGTCGTAGTTGTTGAGCGTCTTGCGTAGAATGATCCCTGTCTGGGTAGTATCGAGTTCCAGTTTGCTGATATTTCGTTGCAGATTTTCAATATTGGCTTTAAAATCGCTCAGGTCTTTCTCTAGCTGCTCATTGGCTTTTAGGGCGTTTTGCAGATTTTCATCGCATATCGCTTTATCAGCTTCCAGCATTGTTTTACGCGCGTTGAGATCATCGAATTTCTTCTGCGTAACACAGGACGTGAAAGCCAGACCAATTAATCCGCTATAAATCAGATGATGTCTGTTGAACTTTGGTAGCTTCATTTTTATGGACTTGGTTTTGTTGTTTGTTGCGGGATACTTTTTGCTCAAAAATAATCTTTTTTAGATTAATTCAGTCTCATCTTTATAAAATTGCCCTATCACATCGCAAATGTGTTCAAGTTCGTTAAGGCTCAACTCATAAAAAAGCGGAAGACGGATGATTCTTTCGGATACGTGTTCTGTTACGGGGAGCCGTATTTCAGGGTAATGACTGGTATACCATGGGCTTTTATGCAGAGGTTGGTAATGAAAGACCGCTTTGATGGAGTGTTGATGAAGGTAATTGATCAGACGAGTCCTTTGATCCTCATTTTTACATAGAAAAGCGAATTGTTGTCCATTGATGGTGGCGTAAGGGGGGACGCGTTGTCGTGTTATTTTGTTATCCAGATCAAGATCAGCGAGAAGATTATCGTAATGATGGTAAAGTGTTTTTCTCTTTTGAATAATTGTCTGGTATTTCTCCAGTTGAGCATATAGAAACGCCGCGGTAATATCACTTGGCAAAAAAGAAGAGCCCAGGGACTGCCAGGTATATTTATTCGTTTCTCCGCGGAAAAGCTTGCTCCTGTCCGTGCCTTTTTCCCGAATGATTTCCGCTTTTTCAATATACTCTTCCCTGTTTATAATTAATGCTCCGCCTTCTCCACAGATGATGTTCTTGGTTTCGTGAAACGAGAAAGTGGCGAAATCGCCTAAAGAGCCCAGAATACGTTTTTGATTGAGAGAGTCCGTATACCAGGAGTCAAAGGCGAGCGCGGTGTCTTCGATTACAGCTATATTGTGGTTTCTGGTCGATGAGAATATCTCTTCCATAGGACAGGAGATACCTCCATAGTGAACGATTACCACCGCTTTGGTTTTCGGAGAGAGGAGGCGGGAAATTTCTCCGGCGTCCAGATTGAAAGTATGAGGATCAATATCGCCAAATACGATCTTCGCTCCGCGGAGGGCGAACGCGTTGGCCGCGGATACGAAATTGAATGATGGCATAATCACTTCGTCTCCTGGCTGGATATTTAATAACAAGGCGCACATTTCCAGCGCGTCTGTGCAGGAAGTGGTTAAAAGCGTCTTCCGGAATCTGAACGCGGACTCTAGAAACTGCTGACAAAGTCTGGTAAACCTTCCATCCCCGGAGATTTTCCCGGATTCGACTGCCTGGCGTATATAATTGAGTTCGTCCCCTATAATGAAAGGCTTGTTGAATGGTATTGTATTTCCTCCGGTTGATTCCAATTTGTCAAATAATTATAATCTCGTAAATTAGAAAAAATAGGACAAATAATAGCTTTGTCCTATTTTTCCGTTAATACGATTCAGTTTTTTTTTGGTTGAAAGCTCTTGAAGCGCGTTTACGCGAGCCGGGCTTCGTCTTCTCTTTGGGATACTACGTAAATCTCATTGACGGATATTTCGGTAACGAATACTTTGCGTCCGTTCTTGTCTTCATAGCTCCGGTTTACAAGCCTTCCTTCGATCGCGACTTCTGTTCCTTTCCGTATGTTTTCCTGAGCGTATTCGGCTTGTTTTCCCCATAGGACAATTGAGTGCCAGTTGGTTTCTTCAATTCGCCGACCATTCTTGGTGGTGTAGAAATCGTTTGTCGCGACGGAGAGGCGAGCCATGACATTGTTGTTCAGGGGGCGTATTTCCGGATTTTTTCCCGCGAAACCGATGATTTGCACTTTGTTTCTTAGCTTGCTCATAATGTAGTTTTTGGTTATTGATTTAATTATAGGAAATATGTTCGCTATTTCGACTTCAAAGGTATTCTCCAAAATATGTTATATTCGTATTTTACTCGGGTATATCCGTTTATAAACGTTTATACTCGTGTATAATCGGCTATCTTGTTTTTTATCAATGCTATGGAAGGAAAGGAATGTATCGAATGCTCCGTCGTTTTTTATGGAAGGAGCGATAAAAAGTTTTGTGGAGACTTGTGTAGAAATGTATACAATAACCGCTTAAAGTATGAAGAAAATCAAGTTATCAATCAGGTTAATCTGGTATTGCGAAAAAATAGAAAGATTCTGGGAGATTTGTTGCAGGGAAGACGTGTAGGGATTTTTCGCAAGGACCGGTTGCTGACAAAAGGTTTTAACTTTACTTATTTTACCAATACTTATCGTACCAATCAGGGTAAGAACTACTTTTTTTGCTATGACCGCGGCTATCTTTATGAAGATAATGGGCTTGTAAAGATTGTTTTGAAGAAGGACTATGTCGATTAGGTCGCGCCTGAATACTAGAACAATTTGCCAAGGTCGGATATTTTTAAAAACGCGGCGGGTTTTGGATATACTTGGATATGTGCAAAAAAGATAAAACCGCTTCCGTATGAGACGCTTCGGGGTCTGTTCCGAGCATATGGTTTTAAGAGTACCTATACAAGTAAGATGGAGTCTTGTTTTACATCCTCTGTAAAATAAAATAGCCCAAGGGATGTACTAGCCATTCATGGAAATAGTTATATTTAATGAAAAATAAACAATCATTACAATTTCCAGTATTAAGGCAATATGTTCATTTACTTTTAGAGTTAAATAATGATACATCCCGATTTAGAATTACGGTTTATCAATGATTCCATAGGATATGGAGTCTTTGCGAAGAGGTTTATTCCGGCAGGTACGATTACCTATGTTAAGGATTCTCTGGAAATTGAGGTTACGCCGGAAGATTATTTCCGGCATGCTCCGCCTATGAGGGCGATTATTGACAAGTACTCATACAAGGATGAGCGGGGAGTCAAAATCGTAAGTTGGGATATCGCGAAATTTGTCAATCATAGCTGTAACTGTAATACGATGAGTACTGGTTACGGATTTGAAATCGCGATCAGGGACATTCAGCCTGATGAGGAGGTAACCGATGAATACGGACTCTTTAACATTGAGGAGGATATGGCGGTTGATTGTAAGGATGAAAAATGCCGGAAGCTTGTCCGGAAAGACGATATCGACCGGTATCATAAGGAGTGGGACCGGAGAATACAAAAGATCCTGCCGAGGCTTTTTGTCGAGGAGCAGCCACTGATGCCATTTGTGGACGATCATACCCGAAATTTATTAGCGGACTATTTGAAAAATCCCGTGGGATACCGGTCTGTATTGACTTTGAAATATACTCCGGTAGCTATAGGGTCATAGGGCTGTACTTGATGAAATAATAAAAAAGGCGGCTTATAAGCCGCCTTTTTTATTTATGTCGGCCTTATTGTTTGATGATGTTTACACGTTCAAGAATTTGCTCATTTTTGTAATAGATCAAATGATACAAACCGGACTGAAGCGATTGCCCAAAGGAGGAGCGTTCCCGCGCGGGAATAAATTCATCTACCAGAATTCCCAGTTCATTGTAGATCCTGATTTTATCAGAAGCTTCCGCTTGTTCATATTGCAAGTAGAAGTTTCCGGAAGATGGATTGGGGTAGACCAGCAGACTTTTTGAACTTGTCGACGCGCTCCAGATTGAAGTAATTGGGGAGCAATCCGGGTCGTTGGGGTCGATAGTCGCCAATACGGGAGTTCTGGCGCAGCCGGAACCTGACTGGATTTGTATATCGAAGATCGCGGGAAAGGACGAGGGCTTATCAGTACGGGTATCATTGGTAATATTGATAATGCCTTCGACTCCATATTGCGCGTAGTTCGCGCCAGATTCGGACCAGGCGATCTGATTGCCGCCCGATGGTGTTAATTCATAGTTTCCGGGCGCGGATACGACAACCGGTTCTGTAAAGGTCAGTACATAGGGTTTGAATGGAGCGCCGTTTTGTACGCCTTCACAAGCTAAGCCATGTGTCGAATAGCTTCCGATAGTAGTCCCATCCTTTTTAAGAGTGAAGGTGACGGATACTTGTTCGGGATTGGAGGAGTTGCAGGAATAGATAAAAGGCAGGACCGTAAGTCCTGTAATATTAAATGCTTTCTCCGCTGTAAACAGGACACCGATGTTGCCGTTATTGCTGGGTGTGGATAAGGTATGAGCGGAGGCTTTGGGACCCGCGGTTACGCTGATGGATCCGGCATCCTGAACATAAAATATGGTGGAAGCGCTTATTTGCGGTTTATATGTTTTACCGGTTGCAAGCGTGGAAGAACTACTTTCCGTCGCGTACCATTCATACGGACCGCCTTCGTCCACTACGGTAAGAGTGGCCGTGCCAGATTCACAAAGCACCGCGTGGTTTACATTGACCAGACGGGGGGCGCTGACGGTAATTTCATCGGACTTGGAAGGACATCCGGACGCGCTGATGGTTAGGGAGTAGGTTCCTGCCTGATATACTGTATGGGAATTGCCTGTCGAGCTGGCAATCACCTCACCATTATGCTTCCATTCATATGAAATTTCCTGACCGGAAATATCCGCGCTAAGTATAGTGGTAGCCGGATTGCATAACTCAATATCGTCTCCGAGATCGACATCGGGCAATACGCCAAGAACATTTACGCTTGCCTGCGTGCTCCACTCACCAAGCGAGTCGAGAATACATGTGTATTTGCCCGCGGATGTTATGGTAATTTTGTTTTTGGATGTCGACGCCGGATGGATAACGACATCGTCTTTTAACCAGGTGAATTTTTTAACCCCATCGACAGGTACTTCAGAGTCAAGCTCAATACTTCCCTTTCCACATATGGATATATCCGGCCCAAGCTTGGGCGCGGTATTGCCAAACTGGTTGGTGTCTACCGGAGCCAATACTGAACGAATATACGCCAAAGCGCCAACCAGACACGCGTTATAGTCAATACCGCCTTCGGTATGCTGATAGTAGTTTACGTTGTCTTGATACGTGGAAGGATTTCGGGAACCTCCGGCCATAAAGCCAAATTGCCGGTTTTTGGCTGGTATTTGCATGGAGTTTTTCGCGCCATCACCCGGATTGTCGTCACGAAGATAAACATTGCGGTGGTGGGGAGCTTTGGCGTGATTGGAGCCAAAGCCGACTATAAACGATAGATTCTGAGAGTTTTTACCAAGAATATAGTCGATATTGTCATAGATAAACTTGTGCACCGTATTGTCCGTACCGTTCAGTTTCTGCCATAAGGCGACATGAAACGCGGTGTTCGCGTTGTAGCGTAAGGGCCCCCAACCAGCGCTTCCTCCATTAAACTGGCCGTCCGCCTGGGTGCGGGCGAGGATATTGGCGACACACTGGTTGTATATCGTTTTCGCGTTTGATTTGCCCAAAAGCGCCAGGTTGTAGATAGCGATTTCACCATTGTTGGCATAATCGACCCATTCGCTTTTTCCATAGATGTCAGCTTGTTGTCCAGGTTGAGCTGATATGGAAAAACCGAGCGCTTCCGTTTTATAGGATTCGGTTCCCGTAGCCCAATATAGTTCCGCGCACATGGTCGCGTAATCGTCTTTCCAGTTGTCGTTTGCTGAATAGAAGCCACCATCTCCGGTACCCGCGACACCTGGATGGGCCTTCGCGTAATCGTACGCGTAACGGGCGTGTTGTAAACACAGATCCGCGTACGCTGGATCATATTTTCGGTAGACTCTTGACATTAACGCGAGAGTAGCTCCACAGAAAGAAGGCATCGACGCGTCGTTGGGGTTCTTATACGCTTCGCGTGGCTGTCCTCCATCTCCTTTGGGCAGAGTTTGCATTTTTACCGCGGTCACCCATTTCTGATGGTCTGGTCCCCCTTGTCCCACTTGAAAGTAAAACGTGTTGGAATTGCGCGCGCATTTGATGAAGTAGTCGGTCGCGTGCTTTACTTCATCCAATATGTCAGGAATACCGTTGGGCGAATGGGTATTGTCTTCCCAATTCCATTTTCCACTATTGGCGTAACCTGTATATTCATAATCGTAATAGTCGTCATATCCCTGGGGGAATTCGGCGAAGCCCTTCAGTAGCATATACGCGGAATAAAATTCAGTCTGTCCAAATTTGACATGATCCCCGCAGTCGTGCCAGCCACCGGATAGATCATAGCCATTGTCATTGTCTCCTATGAAAGCGGTACCCTTGAGGTGAGCGGGGACTCCTTCAGGAAGATGGTTGTGCAAAAGCCAATTATGCTCGCCCGAACGCTGTCCTCCGTAAAATCTGGTAGTCATCCACAGCGCTTTTTCATAATCGCCGGCGGTAAAATATTGGGCCCAGGCATCTGTGCAAAGCAAACTGATTAATAGAGTAATACTTAACGTAAATCTGCGATTTATCATAATTAAAAATTTATATGACTTCTGGGGTTAATACAGTTTTAAGGTCGTTAGGAAACCGAAAATAGTACTTTTATAGTCTTTTTTTGGATCGATATATGATAAAAACTTACAAGTCAATAATGTTTTTAAATAAAAAGGAAAAACGAATAACGCGATCGGGTAATGATTAGATTCGCGTCGTTTGTCGATTCCGGACCCGCTTGTTATTTTTGTTGTTCCATGGCTCAGGGAATTGGCTTCGCTACATCGCCCGGCAACGCGATACAAAAGGAAACAATGCCGGTCACTATATGTTTTTACCGGATAAACTTACGCTTCATGGTTCAAAAACTTTGTTTCGATATTGAATTATAATATTCGACCCGTATGTGGATACTAAGATATATTTGCTTCATCGGAAGCTTTATTTCGCTGGCTTTTTCTCCGGCGGGTCCGATAGATAGTCCATGGGTTCTTAAGAAAGACAAAGATGGTATAAAAGTATTCATACGGAATAAACCAGGCTCTTCGCTTAAGGATATCAGAGTGATTAGTACATTGGAATCTACTATGGGAGGTGTAGTGCATATGCTTACCTCCAAAGAGGACTATAAAACCTGGATATACGCTTGCAGCGAGTCTTATCTCGTGAAAGAGGTCGGCTTCCTTGAAACGTATCACTATCAGGTGACCGCCGCGCCCTGGCCTGTGGAGGACAGGGATCTTGTACTTCATACGATTGTAAGACAGGATGAGAAAACCGGAATTGTCGACATGGTTGTAAAAAACGCGACGGGTGTTTTGCCGGAGTATAAGGGTAAGGTGAGGGTGCCCTATTATGACGCCCGATGGATAATACGTCCGGTTGAAAATAATATGATCGAAGTAGACTATACAATCAGCCTTGATCCTGGAGGAAATATTCCTGTTTGGGTGATCAACATGGCGATTTCGGATGGCCCGCTGAAAACGATGCAGAACTTTCGGACCCGGTTGGAACTCTATAAGGATATGAGATTGCCGATGATCTTAGAGAAGGGTAGTCAGTGAAGAACACGTTGTCTTGATCTTTAAGATAACGGAGAGGTTCGCGCTGTAGGAGTATTTATGGATAAAACCAGCGTATTCACTCTTCGTAAATGATGATATAGGGGAAATTTGTTACTATTCTCCCGAAGTTTTAAATTGTGGCGGAAAATCTTTTTAATAAACCATATTAATAACAATAATGGGAAGAGCATTTGAGTTTAGAAAAGCCCGAAAAATGAAGCGGTGGGGGCATATGGCGAAAACATTTACCCGAATTGGAAAAGATATCGTGATCGCGGTGAAGGCGGGTGGCCCAGATCCTAATACCAACGCGCGGCTTAGAGCTATTATTCAAAACGCGAAGGCGGCCAATATGCCCAAGGATAATGTGGAGCGGGCGATAAAGAAAGCTTCATCCAAGGAACAGGAAGATTATAAGGAAGTGGTATATGAAGGGTATGGTCCGCATGGTATCGCCATTGTGGTAGAGACCGCTACGGATAACCCGACCAGAACGGTAGCCAATGTGCGCAGCTATTTTACTCGTTCGGGAGGCAATCTCGGGACTACGGGTTCTCTGGATTTCCTATTTGAGCGCAAATGTATTTTTAAGGTTCATAAGAAAGAAGGTGTCGATGTGGAGGAACTGGAATTGGAGTTGATTGATTATGGGGCCGATGAGGTAGGGATGCTTGAAGATGAAATAATTATATATGGGGAGTTTGAAGCGTTCGGAAAAATACAACAATATCTTGAAGAAAGCTCTTATGAAGTGATTAGTAGTGATTTTGAGCGTATTCCTATGGATACTAAAGAGCTTTCACCGGAAGCGGAGGAGGAAGTGGAGAAACTGCTCGCCAAATTTGAAGAAGACGATGACGTACAAAACGTTTTTCATAATATGAAATAAATAAAACCAATATCAGCCCCGGCTGACTAAATCAATAATTTAATCAGCCGGGACCGACGCGTGTTCACCTCTTTCCTTAGTTTTTTCTCTTCTTTTCCTTGTTAAGTACTTCCAGCATAAGGAGCAAAGAGAGGCTAGTCCCGGTATAAATAATAAGCCGGCGTACCATTTTTCCCGATCATATAGATATTCCCTGTACGCGTAGAAACCTGTGAAAATATCGGTCTCGTTATTTTGATAAACACGCTTGTAAAAGGCGGTTAAACGATGCCCGGTAAATTCTGTATGAACTATAGGGATAAGAAGAGAGGAATATCGTTTCTTAAAGAGCTTATGATAAGGAAAGAATAATATGAGCAGCATGATCGGCGTAATTATAAACTCTATTTTCATAAAAATCAGATTGAAAATATGAAAGCCGATAGAGCCGAAGCCAATCCAGAAGAAGAGAGGTAATCTTATCGTCGCGAGAAAGCTCGTTAATTGCAATATTAACATAATCAGGAACATGATAGGCCAAAGGTATGGAATGGTAAAAATCTGGACAGTCAGGCTGTCAAGAGGAAGATCCCAACTTTTATGACCAATGATTGAGTTGTAAAGCGCCGCGTTGTTGCTTAACCAGCTTATTCCGTCTGAGGAAACTGTAAATCGAGCAATTAATCCGTATATCTTCCAAAGACCCGATATGGTATAGCTGGCCATAAATCCGATATATGCCCAGCGAATACTCTTAGCGGTATCAATATCCAGTATTCCTGTTTTCGAAGGATTGCTGACAGGAACAAAAATAGTAAAGAAATGTATCAATACGAATAAATGTCCCACATGACTGAAAAAGCCAAAATTCCAGTTCAGGCTATTTAAGTAGAGTATGTGGATAAATAGAAGAAGCCTTAATCGCCAATCGTTTCTTTTGATAATACATGATATATTGAAAATAAGAGTGAAAAATAATATACTTAGATAAATACTGAGAGAAGGAAAGTCAGGCATAAAAAGATAACCAAACCAGTTCATCGGGGTAAAGAGTATGTCAGGTCGATCACTTAACTTTGTATATAGGTATGCCTGATAAACTAGCCAACCGAAAGTAAAGATCCGAAGCGTTTGTTCCGCATGGTGGAAATGAAAATGTAGAAAAACCTTGTTGTTATAGTGGAGGGGTTTCGACTTTTTAGAGTCCATTTCCATAAAACTATGGTATCCTTGTAATAAGTAGCGTGTCATAATTTTGTGGATTTCTTAATATCTCAAGAGGAGAGTACGTTTCTTTGTAGATATAAAACTTATCGTGCTCCGGGTATAAATACCGGCATAGAGCTTCAAGCTTTTGATGGCCACGTACAGTGTCGCTGGCAAAATTGGATAGGGCGTATAGTACATCGTCTTTCGTAAAGGTAGCCCTGCTTTCGATAGGTAAACGTTTTAGCGTAGATGCTGAATCCTCTACATAAATCCTATATACATGGTCCAGATGTTTGCTTCCACTGGGCTGACTGAACAACTTCCAGTGAAAGAAGGGATATACTTCTCCCCAGCCTTTCGCGGAAGTGATAATAGAAGATAGAGAAAGTAATAAACTTATGTATACCAATGTCTTTGTCAATTGGCTTCGTTTGAACTTCATGCTGAAAGACGATTTACGCGTAATTAAACAAGATGAAAGCGTGGCTTAACAGGCAAATATAGAAAAATACCTAGTAATAAATCTTTGTTATCGTTTGCATTGTGTTGTAACTTGTATCTTTATCCCAATTGCTATTTCTATTTGCTAAACCGGAGTGTGTCACGATAACGAGAATGCGCGGTGAATATTTCTAGAACGGAAATGAATGATTGGCTTACAAAGCCCGTCTCCAATGGTAGTCTTGAGTTGTTTCGTATAATCGTTGGTATTATCATCTTCGCCGAAGGGGCGGGAGCGTTGGCTCTTGGCTGGGTCAGAGAAACTTTCGTTGATGTTCCCTTCAATTTTACCTTTATTGGTTTCGAATGGCTTAACTGCCTGAATGGCCCGTATATGTATATCCATTATGGCATGATCGCCATTTTTGGGTTGGGAATCGCCGCTGGTTTTTTTTATCGGATATCCGCCGCGGGATTTTTACTCTTTTGGATAATCGCTTACTTGATGCAAAAGCACCATTATAACAATCACTACTATTTGATGATTTTGATGGGGTTCTGGATGCTGATTCTTCCATTGGGAAAACGTTTCGCCCTGGATGTTCGCCTGGGGCGGGTCGCGAAAGAATATTATTGCCCCGCCTGGTCCAGATATGTTCTTATCTTACAGATAGCGATCGTCTATTTTTATGCCGCTATCGCCAAACTATATCCGGACTGGCTACAGGGGATACCGTTGTCCATATGGTTGAGCGTTATCTCAAAAACGCACTTTTTTGGAGAAATTCTGGCCGATAAACGTCTTGTCATATTTCTATCCTACGGGGGTATTCTTTTTGATTTTATGGTAGTCCCGGCGCTTTTATATAAAAAAACACGTTGGTTGGCTGTCATTGCTTCGCTTGTTTTTCATCTTTTTAATTCACTTGTTTTTCAGATCGGTACATTTCCGTATCTGATGATTGGAGCGTTACCTCTTTTTTTTCCGCCCGCTACCATCGAGCGTTGGATTTCAGGAGATAAGCTTGTTAGACAAGGTGGCGTTTCGTCTCGATTTATCCTGACCGGATTCGGTAGCGCGGCGCTTGTCGTATTTTTTCTTTTTCAGATGGCTTTGCCTCTGAGGCATTGGCTATATCCGGATTCGGTAAACTGGACGGAAGAAGGACATCGTATGAGCTGGCGAATGATGCTTCGGACGAAGACGGGATATATTTATTTCGAATGTAAAAATCCTCAAACAGGAGAGAGTTGGAGGCTCTATAATCCGGAAGATCTGAGGATTACTCCTGATCAGCATTCAGTCATGGCCAAAACGCCTGATATGATATGGCAGTGCGCCCAAAGAATCAGACGATATTATAAAGAAAACGATGGATTGGATGTAGAGGTATATGCTCATTGTAAGGTAAGTCTGAATGGCAGGCCATACCAGACCTATATCGATTCTGCCGTTAATCTGGCTAAAGAACCCTGGAGGATGTTTACTCATTCGGAATGGATCCTGCCGTTTAGAGAAGCCGGTGATGATTAATTTTCAGGATTTATTAAAAAAAGCTTGAGGAAAAAGCGCTGATCGCGGCAAATGTCAATTATCTAAAAATTACGCTTCCGCTGGTTTAACAAATGTTCTCGCGAAGGGTTTTTATTGTTTTTTGTCTGTAAAATTATTTATCATCTTAGTTCTTGAAGCCCGATCTTTGGATTGTGGGCGATGGATATGAATCTTTTTTGCCTGTATTATAATTATTCAAGAGTTATCTTCGCAACTATTCTCCGACAATGTTCCGTATATTGGAAAGTGGTAAGAGTCGTCTAGTTAAGTGATTTTTTATTTAAATGAAATAAGGTATGATTAACTATCCCTGGTTTAAACATTATCCGGAAAAAGTCAATCGGGAAATCAACCCGGACGAATTTCCTAATTTAATCGAATTTATAGAGTTTTATTGTAGCGAGTATCATGATTTGCCCGGTTACGCCAACATGGGTAAGACCCTCACATTTGGCGAGGTGTGGGAGCAATCGACGAATTTCGCGGCTTTTCTTCAACACCATACGAATTTGAAGCCGGGCGATCGTATAGCGATTCAGGCTCCTAATCTCTTGCAGGTACCAATAGCTTTATATGGCGCCATTCAGGCTGGTTTGGTGGTTGTCAATACCAATCCTCTGTATACGGAGCATGAAATGCTGCATCAGTTTAATGATTCCGGAGCTAAAGCTATCGTCATTCTGGAGAATTTCGCGGATAAACTGGAAAAGATTTTACCGCGGACTTCCATTGAAACGGTTATCGTGACACGGATAGGAGATATGTTGGGAGGAATAAAGGGTGGTCTGGTTAATTTTGTGGTGAAGCATTTTAAAAAGATGGTGCCGAAATACTCTATTCCGACCGCTATTCCATTTAAAACCGCTCTTCGCGACGGGAAACTTCATTCATGGATCAAACCGGAACGCTTGAGTTCCGACATATGCTTTTTACAGTATACGGGAGGCACTACCGGTGTTTCGAAAGGAGCCATGCTTACTCATCGTAACATGTATTCCAATATGGCGCAAAGCTATGAGTGGTTTAAACCTATTTTGCGGGAAAAGCGGGAGATTGTGGTCACCGCGTTGCCGCTTTACCACATTTTCGCGCTTACCTGCAATTTATTACTCATGCTTAAATATGGCGCCCTCAACGTGTTGATTACAAACCCGAGGGATATGAAGTCTTTTATTAAGGATTTGAAGAATAATCGATTTACGCTTATTACAGGAGTCAATACCTTGTTTAATGGGCTTATGAATCAGGAAGCTTTCGCTTCCGTCGATTTTTCATCATTGAAAGTCGCTGTGGGGGGGGGGATGGCGGTCCAGAAATCAGTGGCTGATCGCTGGGAAAAGATTACGGGGACTAAAATAGCCGAAGGATATGGGCTTACAGAGACATCGCCCGTATTATGCTGTAATCTGATAGACGGGCGGGCGAAACTGGGTACTATTGGATTGCCTTTCCCGTCTACGGAAGTTCGGTTGCTGGACGATGACGGAAATGAGGTCGCGGTAAACCAGCCAGGTGAACTATGCGCCAAAGGTCCGCAGATTATGGCGGGATATTGGAATAGGCCAGAAGAAACGGAAAAAGTTTTGCAAGATGGCTGGCTCAGGACAGGCGATATCGCGGTAATGGACGAAGATGGGTTTTTCCGCATCGTCGACAGAAAAAAGGAAATGATTCTTGTTTCAGGGTTTAATGTATATCCAAGCGAGATCGAAGATGTGATCGCGTTGCATTCAAAGGTGTTGGAGGTAGGTGTAAAAGGTGTGCCGGATTCGGCGACCAACGAGGCTGTGCAGGCTTTTGTCGTGCCAAAAGATCCTTCCTTGACCGCGGAGGAGCTGAGAGAGCATTGTAAAAAATACCTTACCAATTATAAGGTGCCCAGATATATCGAGTTCCGTCAGGAGTTACCAAAGAGCAATGTCGGAAAAATACTGAGGCGGCTAATGAAATAGTTCGAGCGGACAACTAACTATTGCATGATTGATTTATAGTCGGAATTGCAAAGGCGCGATGGTGATTTAAAAGGATGTCTTGTTATAAAGGCTGACGATTTTAAGGATTGTTAGCCTTTGTTTTTTGTTGGTGAATTTCAGTGTTTTAAACTTTTTAATAACCGCTCGCATCCTACGTGTTTTTCCTGAAAATGGTAATTTTCTTCGGATAAACGTGAATAGAAAACGTTCAAAGACGATTTCTCTTGAAAAAACAAGGAGAGGTTGACTCATTTACTTCAAGCTTCCATAGTTCTGACGCTTACATATCAATCAGATTCATGGATTCTCGTTTTCGTTTCGGATGGAAATGGAAACAAGCGGATGTATAATAGAGATAGTGGTCCCGTGACTTTTGTAGCTCTGGAATAGCTCATTGGCGGATTAGGTTTCTTTGTGGACATCCCTGTGAAGCGATTGGGTAAAATAAAGTTTTAAACACGCGAATTAGAATATCTTTAACCCTGTCTTAAGACTTTTTCGCTGGGTAAGGAAGCGTAACAAATAGCTATAGGAGCTTTTTTAGAATCCTGCAAAACAATGAAATAAGTTTCAGTACGGATTGATATCCTCCAGATTGAAGGTAGCTTTGTCCAATTCTGAATACCTTTAATAATATTGTTAAAATTTATGAGAAAAATTTTTGTTTACTTTCTTCTGATGGGAGCCGTGGTTATGAGTTCCTGTGAGAAAAAGCCGGTGGACGAGAAAAAATCCAAAGGCTCGGCGGGTAAAAAAACTGAGTTTCCAAAAGAAGTGCGGGAGTTGCTTGCCAAGATGACCGTTGAAGAGAAAGCGGGTCAAATGACGCAGATCGATATCAGGAATCTGCTTAATGATGGTTATGGTAACACTGACCAGAAGTTGAACGTGGAGAAACTAACGGAAGCTGTTCAAAAGTATAAGGTTGGTTCTCTCTTAAATTGTATTCACGCGTATACGCCTGAAAAATGGGTTGAGTTGATCACTCAGATTCAGGAAGAGGCGAAGAATACGCCTAATAAAATTCCGATTCTCTATGGAACAGACGCGGTGCATGGTGTCGGATTTATATCCGGCGCTACGCTTTTCCCTCACAATATTGGTCTGGCGGCTACTCGTAACGACGAATTGGTAAAAGAAGCCAGCCATATCACGGCGGTGGAAGCGAGATCCGTTGGCTTTACCTGGAACTTCGCTCCGGTATTGGATGTAGGAAGAGAGCCATATTGGTCGAGACTTGAAGAGACCTTTGGTGAAGACGTATACCTCTGCACGCGGATGGGCAACGCGGCGATTATCGGGATGGAAAGCCCAGGCCTTAATTCTAATCAGGGAGTCGCGGCTTGTATGAAGCATTTTATCGGCTATTCCGCTCCTAAAAACGGTATCGATCGTACACAGGCTCATATTCCTGATATCGTATTGAGAGAATATTTCCTACCTCCTTTCGCGGAGGCGGCGCGTAATGGAGTCGCTACCGTAATGTTCAACTCCGCCGAAATCAATGGGATTCCTACGCACGGTAATAAAGCGTTGTTGACCGATCTTTTAAGAACGGAACTTGGTTTCGAAGGAATGGCCTGCTCCGACTGGGAAGACATTATCCGTCTGCATACCTGGCATAAAGTAGCCGCGTCTCCAAAAGAAGCGGTGGCCATGGCGGTAAACGCTGGTGTAGATATGAGCATGGTGCCGAACGATTACTCATTTCCTCAATACGTAGTCGAACTGGTAAATGAAGGTGGAATCAGCAAAGAGCGACTGGATGAAGCGGTTGGAAGAATTCTGACGCTTAAATTTAAACTTGGACTTTTTGCCAATCCAATGCCTGATACTACCCATATCAAGACAATTGGTTCGGAAAAACATCAGCAGGTGGCTTTGGAAGCGGCTCGTGAATCAATCGTATTGTTGGAAAACAGAAACGAACTTCTTCCATTGAAATCAAACGCGCGTCTTCTTGTAGCAGGTCCTTGCGCCAACAGCGTAACCGCGTTGAACAGTTCCTGGTCATATACCTGGCAGGGTGATCTCGCTGAGCACTATCCGGAAGAAGCGACTACTGTAGTAAGTTCCCTTGAGCAAAAATTTGGAAAGGGCAACGTGATCACCAACACCGTGGCTAATTTTGACGCGGCGGCCAATTATGACGCTGGTTTCATTCGTAAAAACGCGGCGGCCAGCGATGTGATCGTGCTTTGTCTTGGCGAGCCCGCGTACGCGGAGCAACCAGGTGTGATAAAGGATCTTAACCTGCCAGCTGAGCAAAAGGAACTACTTCGCGTAGCGAAGCAGACTGGGAAGCCAATCGTGCTTCTTCTTATCGAAGGACGTCCGAGACTGCTCCCTGAGGTGGCTGATTTCGCGGACGCGGCTCTGTTATGCTTCAGACCTGGTAATACGGGTGGAACCGCTATCGCGGAAATACTCGCTGGCGATGTGAACCCATCGGCGAGACTTCCATTTACCTATCCTCGTTACAATGGCGACATCATTCTATATGATCATAAATGGAAAGAAATTGAGCAGCAGTTGAAACCAGGTGTAGTGGATACCCTGGCGTTTAATCCTCAGTGGGAATTTGGTCATGGATTGAGTTACACGACTTTCGAATTTTCCGATCTTAAAACGGATAAGTCTGAATTTTCCAAGACAGAGTCTGTAAAGGTAGATGTAACGGTGAAAAATACTGGTGAGCGTGCCGGAAAAGTGAGCGTTGAGCTTTATAGCCGCGACCATTTCGCTTCCATCACTCCGAATGTTCGTCGTTTGAGAAAATATACCAAGATCGAACTGAATCCTGGAGAAAGCAAGGAAGTGAGCTTCCAGATCAGCGCGGAAGATCTCGCGTTTGTAAACAATGATCTCGCGCTTGTCGCGGAGCCGGGCAAGTTTGACCTGATGATTGAAGGACAGACATCTGTTGTAGAATTGAAATAATCGCTTTGGCGAATGATCGGATAATAGGAAATCGCCTGATGAAAAGCCCACGGAAGTGGGCTTTTCTGTTGTATATCCTATAATCGCATGGAATTGAGGCGCTTCTATAGCTACGTTCATGAAACCTTCTTGATTGCCGGGATCCTGACTTGTTTTTCCCCGCGTTAATTTCGCTTGTGAATATATTTTGACATCTTTGCGCGTTTACCCAATAAATCAGGAAATGGTTTTTGATGTTTTTTAGTTCTGTTAGCTGTCAGGTTATTTTGCTCCGAACCATTCTTATATCGTTGATAATTGTATTGGCGCCGCCTGCTTTTTCGCGAATAAGCGTCAATAAGACTCATGACAATATCGCTATCACTTCGAATAACGCGCTGTTTGGAGTTGTGGACGCGGCGGATACTTCCAGATTCTGGATTGAGGCGAGATTGATCAAGGAGGTCGAAGGAGTTTGGTTTCTTGAATGCCTGTCCCCCAATCTCGCGGACGTGGTGGCGTATGTTCAGGATGAATATGGTGGACAGGTCACGTCCTCATACCATGTAGGAAATCTTCATCCATTTAACCAGCGATTTTTGAAACATAAGAACTTTGTGTTTCCTTTACCTTCGGATACAGGATCCTTTATTGTTCGAATTGGTCTAAAGGATTTTCATGAGCATGATCTGGATTTCAGAATCCGGTCCTACGCTTTTTTTACCGAATACGCCATTTCGGAATATTATTATCTGGGGTTTTACTACGGCATCCTGCTTATTGTACTTTTATATAATATTTTTCTTTTTCTGAAAAGCCGGGCGCGTGTCCATTGGTTTTATTCATTATATATTGTTTCCTGCATTTTGGTCTCGGTAAAGGAAGACGGTACCGCTTATCAGTTTTTATGGCCTCATTGGCCCGTTTGGAATCAATTGCTGGTAGACTACCTGGCAAGGCCTTTCTTTCTGATAAGCTTTTTGCTTTACTCCTTTACTTTTTTAAACATAGGTGAAAACCTGAAGGAGGTAAGAAAATTAACTCTTATTCTTTTAGCGGCCTTTCTATGTAGCTTTGTGTTTTCTATCTGGTTCGAACTTTGGTTGTTTATCGCGGAGTGGCTTTACTTTAGTGTCTTTAGCGTTATTTATATCTCATCATGGTTTATCGCTAGAAAAGGAAATCGCTTCGCTTATTATTTCTTCGCGGGTTTTTCGGTTATTGTGCTGAGCGTGCTCATTTACATATTTCGTATTCTAGAGTTATTGCCTTCCAATATTATTACTGTATATGTGTTTAACTATGGAATCGTTTTGGAGGTTGTTATTTTCTCAGTCGCGTTGGCGGAACGTATTCGTCTGGTTGAAAAAGAAAAGGAAAGGAACAAGCTGGAATTGATTGGCGAATTGGATAAAAACAACAGGTTGCAGGAGCTGCTGATCCGGGAATTGAGGGAAAAAGAGGAATTGCAGTACAAAGTAAATCGGGAACTGGAGCGTAAAGTGCGGGAAAGAACTATTGAACTGGAGGCCGCGAATAAGGCGTTGGAAATAGCTATAAGTGAACAAGACCGGCTGAATTCCGAGTTGGACAAGTACAACTATAAGTTGAAGAACGAAATTCATAAGGAGAAGATGTCCAGGATATTTCATCAGGATATTTCTTATGAGCAGTTTCTCCAGATTCATCCGGACGATGATTCCTGCCTTCGGCTCATCCGGGATCTCAAATGGCCTGAAGGCTTCGCTTGTCGTCGTTGTGGTTATGACAAAGCCTCCCAGGCTCAAGTCTGGTATCGGTTCAAGTGTAGTAAATGTGGACATATCGAGTCGGTGACCGCCCATACTCTGTTTCATCATCTGAAGTTTCCGCTGAATAAAGCCTTTTATCTGACGTACGCGGAGGTGGCGGGACTGGGAATGACCAATGAAGAGCTATCGGGCTTGATCGCCCTGAGAAAGCCTACTGTATGGGCTTTCAGAAATAAGGTTCGGGAGCGCCTGAATGACAAGAAATTTCAGAAAATTACGAATTGGAAGGAGATGATTCTGGATGTTGGACCTTCCTAACTATGAGATACTAAACCAGCTATTGTTTTTACAATCGATAAAAAGCGTTTACATTTGTTTTAAAATTAGAAGATTCATGACAAGATTCGTATTGTTCGTTGGTTGGTTTTTGCTCTGTATTGGCATAATGGGTTGTAAAAAGGATAGTGATGGTATTGATGGAGGTGATCCCGGACGCTGTCAGGGAGCCGGTATCGTCATTGAGGCCATGGTCGACGCGGATACTATTATTATAAAAGCGTCTGGCGGGCAGGCGCCATATACTTATTCAGTGGATGGGCAATACTTCTCCTATCTTGATAAGTTTGTCAATTTATCGGAAAAAGAGTATCGCGTATATGTTCAGGACGCCAATCGATGCTACGCGACCACAAAAGCGACTGTCGAATATAAGGCGACTTTTTATGATGAGCGATCGGCGTCGACATACCGGGTGGTAAAGAAAGGGAAGCAAGTCTGGATGGCTGATAATCTTCGGTATAAGCTGGAAGGCAATACCTTTTGCTATAATGATCTCGCGGAAAATTGTGAGCGAATGGGAAGTTTATATCTTCGGGAAACCACGCGTGACGTGTGTCCTTCAGGCTGGCGTTTGCCTTCCGCATCGGATTATTTGGAGCTGATTGATACCTTAGCGGGAAGAGGGGACGTCTATGGCCAACTTGTGGAAGAGGGTTCCGGAGGATTTAATTTGAGGCTTACCGGATATAAACAGGCTGCCTCGTATCTGGATGAGGGACAGGCCGCTTTACTCTGGACTTCCGATATTGTAGTATCGGGATCGGATACGACGTATTCAGCCTTGAAAGTGACCAGTGATGGTTTGTATCAGATTGACCATAATGGAAATAAAGAAAGCGCTTTCTCTGTTCGGTGCATTCGCGACTGATTAAGCGTAGCGCCTTGTTTAGTGATTATCTAATTTTTTAATAAAAAAAATCGAATTTAAAATTTTTATGTATGCGGCTGGAAGACGAAATCAGGCAGAAAAACTTTAAGAGCGAGTATGAAAAAGGGCTTATTAACATGATTTACACATATAATTGGGTAGATTACAGGATAAAGGCCTTTTTAAAGAAATATGGAATTACGCCCCAGCAATTCAATGTGCTCAGAATCCTTCGGGGACAGCATCCTAAACCTTGTACCGTAAATCTGTTGAAAGAGCGGATGCTGGACAAAATGTCGGACGCTTCACGGATTGTAGAACGCTTGCGATTGAAAAAAATGCTGGCGCGCAATGTGAGTAGCTCCGATCGCCGCTCCGTCGATATTATGATATCTCAGGCGGGGCTTGATTTGCTGAGCAAGCTCGATATGGAACTGGATCAGTTGCATCGGGATATCTTCTCCAATCTGAGTGAAGCGGAGATTGTCCAGCTTAATGGTCTTCTGGATCAGTTGAGAGGGTAACGAATTCGCGCTATCAGAGGCTCTTTCGGCGCGCGCGATATCGAAGATCAGGATAGGGAGCTTTATTTGGCCGTACGTGTTATTCACTATCTTCACACGAGAACTCTTCTTTTATATCGACTATCTTTATCATCTTATTGGATAAGGATAGTCGATATTTTTATATATAATTGATGATAATGTATCATGAGTGCTGATGTGTAATCCTCTATGTAAAAAATTGACAATTGTTCTTGTTTTATATTTGTGATTATATCTATTTTAGATAGATAATCAGTAAGTTGATCGCTGTGTATTTATCCGTGTATACTTGCCTTTTTCTCATAATGTGGTGTAATATTTTAATAAAATAAAGCTTAAATTTGGAGTATACGTGTTTGCTTACTATCTTTCGTTTACTTTTTAATCAGTAGTTTTAACAACCCGGATCTTTTTGCCTGCTATGGTTTTCCGAGGGTGGCCTCCTCAGTGATGAGGAGGTTTTTTTATCCATTTTATATACGCGACGCGTATCCATTGAGACACTCGATTTTTCCGAAGTGACTGCCGACTAATGAATAGCTATAATTAAACTTCAATTTGATAGCGAAGTTTAGCCCTTTTTGTTAATTTTGGGCTCAATTATATATGAAGCGTTTAAAAGCGACGTTTTAGTGTTTGGTATGGCCGTTTTTCTTCGCTTGTATATCGGGAAAGTTCAATTTCAATGATGATAACCCGCAAATGGGTGAAATGTTTAAGAGTAGGCGGTTACAATATAAAAAATGTATAGAATTCTTCTTTGGGCGCTGTTTTTGGGAAGTTTGGCTTCGTGTGTGCCTCATAAAAAAATTATTTATTTTCAGGATTCAGATGTGCGTGGTGATACTATACACAGGGAAAAGTTTGACTATCGCGTACAGGTTCGGGACCGACTGATTGTGAGGGTGTCTAGTTACGATACGCGTCTTACGGAGTTTTTTAACCTGATTCCAAGTGGGGGGGGAAACACGGGAGCTCAAGCGGTTCGAATGGCCTATTCTCCTCTGTTCAATTACCTGGTGACAGACTCCGGCTATGTCGATATTCCTATGTTTGGGGAAGTAAAAGTAGTTGGTTTGACACTGGAAGAGGCCAGGGAAAAGATTCAGGAGCTAATGCGTGTTCAGGTGCCGGACGCCTATGTCGCTCTGCGTCTGGGAAACTTTCGGGTTACCGTATTAGGAGAGGTTGGGGCTGGTAAAGTCATCGAGACGGAAAATGATTTCCTTACTATATATGAGGCGCTGGCCCAGGCTGGGGACATCGGTGAGTTTGGCAAACGAGACATGGTTCGACTTATACGCAACGCGGGGGACAGTTCTCAAATCTTTACCTTGGACCTGACAGGCAAAGAGGTTTTATCTTCCAATTTCTATTATCTGCAACCCAACGATATTGTTTATGTAGAGCGTATGCCCGTCAAGACCTTCATGACCAACCTGAATACGGTGACCAAGATTTTGGGTATCGCGACCTTCATCTTTCTGGCGGAGCGCCTGGTAAATACCTTTGTATATTGAAACAGTTAAGAAAAATTTATTGAGGGAATGTCACAATTAGTCTCGCCCGGTGAAGATACCATTGATGTAAAAGCTTACTTGGCAAAGTTCTGGTCCAAATGGTACTGGTTTTTGCTTACCTGGTTGGTCGCTTTTGCCATAGCAAAGATATATCTGCGATACCAGAGGCCAGAATATTATGTCCATGGTACTGTACTGGTCAATAGTCAGAACTCTTATGAACGAAACTTAGGTGGGCTGGGGTTGTTTACCGGAGGTACCAATCTGGTGGATGAGCTCAGTATTGTAAAATCCTATGACTTGATTGCAAAGACATTGCATGGTCTGCCGGAATTTGGTATTACGTATATGCACAAAGGGGATGTAAATACCATGGAGTGGTACAAGACCTCGCCCATTCGGGTGGAGTTGGATTCCGCGTCATTTCAATTAGCAGACCTTCCTTTTTTTGTAACACCCTTGCCGGGAAATAAATACCGGATACAGGCGGAAGCGGCTCAGGCTACTGTATACGATCTTCGTATTCATTCTGTAGAGGGCTTCAGAACAAACGTAAAAATTAATGAAGTCGGAGAGTTTGGAAAACCGCATACTGGAGAGTATTTCTCTTTTACCTTGTATTTAAATAATCCCGGGTATAAGGAAGAGGAAAATCGTTTCTATTTTTCTATTGTTAACCGGATCAATCAGGCGCAGTCCTATAAAAACCGGCTTCAGGTAGGTCCTTTATCAGAAAAAGCCTCCATTCTGAGAATGGCGTTAAATGGGCCGGTTGTCCGCAAAGATATTGATTTTATCAATGCGCATATGCGTACTTATGTGGAGCATGAACTGGATGTCAAGAACCGGATCGCGGAAAATACACTTGCTTTTATCAATCAGCAATTGCATGAGATCGCCGGCTCGTTGGAAAAAACAGAAAACGCGATGGAGAAGTTTCGTTCTCAGGCAGGTATTGTTGACTTTGGTACAGCGACCGGTACGGTTGCGGCCAAACTGCAAACACTGGAAGAGAGCAAAGGCAATATCCAGTTGAGACTATCTTACTATACCTATATTCGGGAGTACATAGAGGCGAACAAGGAACTGGCTGATATGGCGGTGCCCTCTGCCATCGGTATCGCGGATCCGGTATTTTCTGGCTTACTAAGCCAATTGGTAACCATGAAAACAGAGCGTATGCAACTACTGATCAGTACTAGTGTCTCCAATCCCTATGTAAAGGATCTGGACGCCAAGATTCGGATAGCTACCAGTTCTTTGTTGGAAAGCATCACCAATGTAATTAAGGGGGAGGAACTAACCCTGCGTGATCTGAACAGGCGTATCGCGGAGGCGGAGAGCAAGCTGGGGCATCTGACTGGTAGTGAACGTGATTTTCTTGATATACAACGAAATCTGAATCTTAACAATCATTTGTACAACTTTCTATTAGAAAAACGCGCGGAAGCGGGTATTACCAAGGCTAGTAACCGACCTTCTCACTCTATTGTAGATGAAGCGCGGATACTTAGCGCTGTGCAGACGGGACCAAACGCAAAACTGTATTATAATATCGCTTTGATGCTAGGCTTGTTTCTACCCATAGGTATTATTCTGCTTATGGACTTTCTCAATGACAAGATCAAATCCAAAGAGGAGCTGCAAAAGGCGTCTCCTTTGCCAATATTGGGTATCGTTGGTCATTGTACAGAAAAAGAGTTTACGAACCTGATAGTGGCCGAAAAACCCAAGAGTAATATAGCGGAAGCTATGCGCGCTATCCGTATGGACTTGGCTTACTTGATTCCCGACAAGGAGCGTAAGATTATCACGGTCACCTCATCCATTAGTGGAGAGGGAAAAACTTTCCTCTCTATGAACCTGGCAACGATCTACGCGATTTCAGGGAAGAGGGTCTTGTTAATTGGAGCGGATTTGCGGAAGCCGAAAATATTTGATGATTTTAATCTGGATAATTCCATTGGCTTAACGACTTATCTGTCTGGGAGAGCTCTCTTGGATAAAGTAATTCATAGGACTCAAGTCAATAATCTGGACTTAATGCTAGCGGGACCTGTTCCACCCAACCCTGCAGAGCTATTGTCTAGCGATAAGATGACTGCCCTACTTGCCGAACTTTCTGAAATATACGAAGTGATCGTTATTGATACACCACCAGTGGGTTTGGTCGCGGACGCGTTTGCATTGATGACAGCCTCTGATATCAATCTGTATGTAGTACGGCATAACTATACACGTAAAGGAATGTTGGATAAGGTCAACGATATGTACCGTTCCGGGAAGTTGAAAAATATGAGTTTGATTGTGAATGATTTTAGTGGAGGGAGCGAAACGGGTTACTCCTATGGCTATGGTTATGGTTATGGAGTATATGTGGAAGATGCAAAGAGAGAAGGGAGATGGCAAAAAATTACTAAAGCTTGGTTTTGAGAAGTGCTATCCTAAATATTGCAAGGTCACCCCAATACCAGTCTTGGTTAAAAATTGGAATTACTTTTATAACCGGTCAAGGCATACTGCAAGTTTTGCAATTGCTAACAGGCTTGGTGGTTGTTCGTAATATGCCGATTGAGCAATATGCGCAATATACTATCGCTCTTGCTCTTCAATCTACAGCCCTATCGTTGGTTGAGGGAGGCTTTGCGAGTTCTATTATTGATTTAGTGGGGGGGCGGGTGCAAAATAGGGAAGTTATTGGAGCTTACGTTAAAGCGGCTGCCTATTTCAGAAATCGTTTACTACTGATAGTCGGCCTTATTTTTAGTATTGTTTTTTTCTTTATTACGGACCGTTATAATTGGTCCTGGGAAGTTCGCTCTTTGTTGTTATTGTCTATTCTGCTAAGCCTTGTTTTTAGTGCATATATTAATTTGTATCGTCCCGTGCTTCAAATCGCCAAGAAATTTCCATTGATTTATCGTGCAGAGATCTTTCAGGCGCTTTTACGATTATTGTGTATAGGTCTTCTTTATTTGAGTGTTGGGTTAATTGCTTGGCAGTTAGCACTAATAGGCTCCCTTATATTGTTATTTCGAGGGGTTGCGTTACAGCGCTCAGCACGCGATTACATGGTGGAACCGGTTGAGGTTCCCACTGAAACCAAAAAGGAAATACTTCGCTACGTAAAACCTCTTTTACCAGGAATCGTCTTTGCTGCATTTCAGGGACAAATAACTATTTTCTTAGTTGGGATATTTTCTAACACACAGGCAATTGCAGAGGTCGGAGCTTTGGGAAGACTTTCACAGATTTTTCTTATGTTTAATATGGCCTCTGGCATGCTGGTAATTCCATACTTTGCGAGGCAGTCTGAATCTGGCTTGCTTAAAAAATATATATCAGTTATAGGACTTATCTTTACAATTCTCTTGTCTTTAATTGGGTTTATTTATTTGTTCCCAGATGCTTTACTGTGGATATTGGGAGAACAATACATAAATTTATCTGATGAATTATTAATTATGACTATTACAGCATCTGTAAATGTTTTAAATGGTGTCATGTGGAATATGAATAAATCTCGTAAATGGATTTATTCTTGGATGCCAATTGTTAGTATTCCTGGTATTATTATTATTCAAATACTGGGAATTGTAGCTATGGACCTTAGTAGTGCATGGAATGTTTTGTTACTAGGATTATACACTGCTTTATTTAGTTTAATTACAAGAATAAATGTTGCTTTTCTGGGTTTTAAAAAGATAAGACGTGAAAATTATTAATATAGCCTGTGCTTCGGATGATCATTATTTTTCAGGTATGCTGGGAACAATTTCCAGTTTGTTAATTAATACTAATTCTGATTACATTTATCATTTATATATCATAAATGGAGGAATATCAGCAAGTAATATTCGGAAACTACAAGGCATATTGAATAAGATTGATGTTAAGTCTGAAGTTATTTTTTTAACTCCAGATTTAACTATATTTGAGGGGTTACCAAAATTTTTCTATAAGAGCCCCTTGCCGTATGCAAGATTATTGCTTCCAGATCTAATTGATGTTGAGAAGATTATATATCTAGATTCTGATCTTCTTTTTTTTAAGGATATTTCTGTTTTGTGGGAATTAGATTTAAAAGGGAATTACTCTGCTGCAGCTTTAGATATGTCTGTAAGAGAGTTGGGAAATGAATATCCTGACTGCTCTGTATTTAGTCTGGACCCTCAAGCCCCATTTTTTAATTCTGGTGTTATGGTTTTGGATTTGAATGCATTTAGGAAATATCAACTTCATAGAAGAACATTAGAAATTCGGTTTAAATATCCGGAATTCTTTAAATATCACGATCAAAGCCCTCTAAATGTTGTTCTTTATAAGAGAAATCTTTTGATAGATCAAGAATGGAACCTTCAATCTCATTGTTTTAATATTGATACTGATTTCGAGAAGCTGTGTCAATTGAGTATCAATTTTCATTTTGTAACATCCTTCAAACCATGGATATATTTTAATAGATCTCCATCAAATTTGCTATATGATGTACTTATGACTGCCTTGGCTGCCGTGCCAGATAATGATATTTATAAAAAAAGTAAAAGAAGACATTTCTTACAGAATAATTTTAGGCAGGTGCTTCCTTTATTTTTTTTCTTAAGAGCGAAGCTTAAATTTTTTCTGCAAAAAGATCTGGCTGGACAGATGGATAATAAGGTTGCTGAGTATTGGAGAGATTCAAATATTAAGCACTCTTTTTATAGTGTAAAAAAAAATGAAATAACAGAAATGGTAGAAAGATGGGAAAAACGGATCAAATCGAAACTTCGATGAAAATATTTGGTATAGGTTTATCTCGGACTGGTACAACCTCACTATCTAAAGCTTTAAACATTCTTGGATTTGAGAGTCGTCATTTCATTCCTGAGCTGTTTGTTAATCAGGATAAAATATTTGACAATTTGAGCTTTGAACCTCAAATTAAACTTAACTTTTATTGGAGTAGGATAAGAAAGTCGGAAATAGAGTTTTTACAGGCAAAAGGTTTGGAAGTTTTCAATTCCTGTCAAGCGTTTGGAGACTTGCCTATTCCTTTATTTTATAAAGAGCTTGATAAAGTGTTTCCAGGGAGTAAATTTATATATACATTTCGGGATATTGATAAATGGCTTGTAAGCATGAAATGGTTACTTTCCGATGGACAGGTATTGTGGAAAGCTGGATTTGTTAATGAGGAAATCAGGTACGCAATGTATGGTACATGCCATTATGATGAAGAAAGACTAAGGACAGCTTATTGGAATCATCATAATGATGTGATGGAGTATTTCAAAGATCGCCCTGAAGATCTTCTGACTATTAATATTGATGAACGAAGAATTGATTTTGCTTCCCTCTGTTCATTTTTATCATTACCTGTAATTGATCAACCTTTTCCAAAAACAAATCAGTCCACTAACGTTACTATTTGGAATAAAATTGATTACTGGCTTAGTAGAAAGAACATTATATACTCACTAGCTAGAAAGATATGGAAGAGGGTTAGATTGATATATTAAATTGGAAAATGTTTGATTCATAAAAGGAACTTTCTGTGATAGATAATCTACAACGTCCAATTTTTATTTGTCTGACTCCTGCAAGGAATGAGGCATGGATTTTGGAAACCTTTATAAAGTACAATTCCTTATGGGCTGACTATATCATCATTTTGGATCAAATGTCTACTGATCAAACAAAGGAGGTATGTGATCGATATGATCATGTAATTAGGATAGAAAATAACTCATTAATTTTCAATGAGGATGAACGACAAATTCGCTTGATTGAAGAAGCAAGAAAAATTGAAGCAGAAAAAAGAATTATTATTGCACTAGATGCGGATGAAGTGTTATCATCTAATGTGACACTGAGTCAAGAATGGGAAACGATAAAACAGCTTCCTGAGGGGACTGTACTAAAATTTCCATGGTTTAATGTGGATGAAAATAAGAAAGAGGGATGGTTTACCGAAAGTCCGGTAGCGTTCGGTTTTGTAGATGATGGAAGTGCTCATTTACCTCAAAAAATTCATAGTACCAGAGTTCCGGTTCCACCACATGCCAGTTTCTATTGTACGAAGGAAATCGTCAATCTTCATTTTCAATATATAGACCCTGAGCGTAATCGGAAAAAGCAACGTTGGTATATGTGTTGGGAACATATCAACTTTCCAGATAAGCACCCTATTGATATTTATAGACAGTATAATAAGCATTATGCATCTTCTATTGTCCACCAGTCAATTATAAAGAGAGAGTGGTTGTACAACTTTGAGGAAGAGGGAAGAGCGATTTTAAACTGCAAGGCTCCTGATAGAATGTGGTGGGATGAAGAAATTTTGGATATGTTTGAGAATTACGGAACTGAGAGATTTAAAAAAATAGATATTTGGGATTGTGATTGGAATAGAATTTCTGAGAAGGATAGGGCAATAATTGACCCAAGATCTCCTCTCGATAAGGTAATACTCTATTGGCTGAAAGTTACTCAAAAAGAGCATAAAAAGCTATATAATAGGATTTTTCAAAAAATATTGAAGAGTTTATGGAAATAAATAATGAGTCTACACTTGTTATAGGGCTGATGACTTATAATTATGGGATATACATTGAAGAAGCTATAAATAGTATCTTGTGCCAAGATTTTAATGAATGGCGTCTTATCATTTCTGATGATAACTCGGCTGATGATACGGAACAAAGAGTAAAGAAATATTTATCTGATCCAAGGATTGAATATATTAAGCATACACGAAATCTAGGTCAGGCAGGAAACTGGCGTTACTTATTGACAAGATGTAATTCTGAGTTTTTTGTTATACTCCATGCTGATGATTATTGGGTAAGCGGAATCTTATCCAAGGCCATACGTTTTTTTAAGGAGAATAAAGATTGTGATCTTATATATTTTAATTGGAAGTATTTAAGCCACGGTAGTGATAAATTGGAGATAACTGGTAATGGTCCCAACCAAACAAATGAATACAATACGGGTAGAGATGAATTTTTGAAACAAATGGAAAGATTCTCAATACTGCCCTCAAGTGTGTTTATCCGGTCTTCTTTAATTAAGAGAAATGCTCCTCCAGATCTTTCTTTTAAATTAGCAGTTGATGCTGAATACTTAATAAGGCTTGTACATAATTCCAGAATGGTTAAAGTATTCAATGATGAACTGCTTATTTATAGAGTTCATGGGAATAGCGCATCTGATCATGCAAAATCGAATGAAATTTATGATAAAGAGAAAGAACAGTTAGCTCTTTTCTTTAAGCCATATTTTGCAAATGCTGAATATGGCAGAAAGGCAGAGTTGATATTTCGCAATAAAATGAGTTTGTATTTTCAGAATAAGGGGATTAATATTAAATGTGATAGAAGACAGAGGTTTAGATACTGGAAGAAGGCTTTTGTATATAACCCATACAGAATTTTTTCATTAAGATTTTGGCTTCTATTTACATTGTTAGTTTCAGGTAACATAAGGCACACATTAAAAAAAATAGGATAATAAATTATGTTTTATACGCGACTTCTTCATAAAGCACGATTAGTTAGGCAATTAATGGGACGTGTGCCTGTTGGAGTTATTGGAGGTTATCATGGAGGGAACTTAGGAGATATGGCCCTTGGAAAATCTGTCCAGGAAGTTTTAATAAGTGAAGGGATTGATTCTGGACTTCAAACGATTTACAATCTAAATAAGTGGCCAAAGACAAAATGGGCTATTATAGGAGGAGGTGCAGTTGGATATTCGGATTCTCTCCAAAAAGTAGCACAACGATATAAAGGAGAATATGATAAAGTTGCATTACTGGGAGTTGACTTTAATGAGAAAGAATATAAAGGAGAATGCCTCGATTTAATTAATGGGGCAGCCTATGTTAGTAGTAGGAGTATAGAGCAAACCGGGAGACTACAGGAGATTTCTAACAGAAAGGAGGTCATTTACCATCCGGATCTTGCTTTTTCATTATCCTCCCAAAATTGTCGAAGCATTCGAGAAAATTCTAAGTTATCACTAGAAAGAAAAGTATTGATGATTAATGTTGTCCCTTTGTATTCTTCCTTTTCAAATGGCACCTTCATCCCTGATGCTCAATACAGTCGGGAAAGGCCAGAGTTATACGAAAACTATCAATTAATGCATTCATCCTATAGATCTTTGCTTAATAAGGTGATTGAACAAGCACTCGATGAGGGATATGTGGTTGAAACAATTCCATTTACTAATGCTGATGAAAAGTATGGTAAAGTTATATTTGGGGATTTGCCGGTTAAGCACTTGCCCTATAACCCGAATCCTTTAAAAATGCTGGAGAGGATCAGTAAAGCTTCTTGGGTAGTGTCGACCAGATTCCACGCTACTATATTTGCTCTTAAACTGGGGTGTCAAATTACCCCAATTGCATATGCCAAAAAGAATGAATATATGCTATCTGCATTAGGTTTGACTAACTCAGACTTTATTTCAACCTCGGATTTGGCTAATGGAGCAAATGAACCATTGTCGCCCGTTAGTGTAAAATCTGAAATTATATCTAAATGGGAGGATGAGGCAACTATAGCAATACAAAACTGTATAAAATCTCTTAATATTTACTAATGCGTTATTTACGTTACATATTTTCAGAGTTACGCATTTATATATGTAATTATGTGATTGCTAAATTTCCTTCTAGGAGAATACGATTGGCTTTTTATAGGTACATAATGAAATTTAAAATTGATAGAGACTCTAGTATATTCATGGGAGCTTTCGTTACTTCCTCTGGGAACTTTACAATGTCTTGCCAGTCGGTTATTAATCCGAAGTGCCATCTTGATACAAGAGGTGGAATTGAAATTGGAAAAAATGTGTCTATTTCTGGAGAGGTTGTTATTTTAACTGGCGACCATGATATTCAGGACCCCAAATTCAAAGCCCGGTTTAGAAGTGTGAAAATTGAGGATAATGTCTTTATAGGGTTTAGGGCAACAATTCTACCTGATGTGATAATTGGCCGAGGAAGTGTGATATGTGCAGGAAGTGTGGTGACGAAAGATGTTCCCCCTTTAACTATTGTGGCCGGGGTTCCTGCAAAGAAGATTGGTAATAGAAATGGTATATTCGACAGAAATATGAAGTATTCGCGTTTATTTGGATAAAATTATTTAGCACCATAGAAGAGATAACGACATGTTGTTTGTTTTTAATATTCTTTCTTTTGATTTGGGATCAAGATCAATCAGCTATGGAGACTGAATGACTTGATTTTAGAGTGGTAAGATAAATATATGCTAGAAAAATGTATTAGACTAGCTAAAAGACAATTAGCGAGACTAAGTTTAAGAAACACCGATTTTGTCATTATTTCTAATAACTGTTGGGGGGCAGAAATTTATAAGTATTATAACAAACCTTATAACTCTCCATTTGTGGGGTTATTTCTGTTTGGTCCGGATTATATCAAACTTCTGGAAAACTTTAATTATTACCTTAATATGGAATTAAAATTTGCTTCTTCTTCAAAGTGGATTAAAACTTTACCTAAATATCCTGTAGGGCTGTTGGGGGAAATTGAAATTCATTTTATGCATTATAAAAGTGAGGGAGAAGCAAAGGAAAAATGGTGTCGAAGGATTGCTCGAATGACGACCATCGACTCGGACAAGTTTTATTTTAAAATTTGTGAAAGAGATCTTGTAACGTCTGATTTAATCCGGAAATTTCACAGTTTACCATTTAAAAATAAAATTTCATTTTCTACTGAAAGCATCGAAGGTTTACCTGCTTCGGCAAATCACATTATTGTACAGGAAAAAGAGCCGGAAGGAGATAAATTAATCGATGGAGCAGAACTGGGTAAAATTACGTATAGGTATGTTAATTTAACTAATTGGATTAAGTATCAGAAGTTCAATAAAAATCTGCTTAATTTTTAAATTTCATTCAACAGGATAGTATATAAAATTAATTGTCTTAAAACATAAGAAATGGAATGAATATTTTGTTTGTGTGTGGCGGACTTGAGCCTGGCAAAGATGGTGTGGGTGATTATACAGGAAAACTAGCAGAAGCTTTAAGTAAGTATGGTATTCAATGCCAGCTTTTATCTTTAAACGATAAATACATATCAGAAATAGAAGAAAGTCGTTGGGGTGGTAAAATAAAAACGTTGCGTTTACCGAATGGTATATCATGGAAAACAAGGATAAAAAGAGCTAAAGATTTAATAGATCAGTTTAATCCTGATTTTATAATGCTACAATATGTTCCTTTTTCTTTTCACCATAAAGGTTTGCCCTGGAAATTGAAAACTAGGTTGAAAATAATAGCTGGTGATCGGAGATGGTGTATAATGTTTCATGAGCTTTGGGTTGGGATTGATAAGGAGGCTGCTTTAAAAATTAAGCTGTGGGGGCTACTCCAACGTTACCTTATACGAAGAATGTTAAAAGAGATCGATCCTATAAGAATATACACTCAATCTTCATTGTATAAGAGCATTTTGTCAGATATGGGCGTTTTTGCTCAGTTACTACCATTATTCTCCAATATTAAGCCTGTTTATAATAACTTTGAGAAAGATGTTAGCGTTTTTAAATGCTTGCTTTTTGGAACAGTTCATCATGGTGCTCCTGTCGAGGATTTTGTTGATGAAATACTGAATATTAGTAAAATATATGAAAAAAGGCTGGTATTTATTTTTCTTGGTAAAACTAATAATGGTTTAGATGAGTGGATATCAGTATTAAATAGGAAGAAGGTTAAATTTGTGATTTTAGGACAATTGGAAGAAAAGTTAGTGTCCGAAAATATATGGCAATGTGACCTTGGTATCTCTACTACTCCTTATTTTCAAGTTGAAAAAAGTGGAACAGTTGCTGCAATGCGAGAGCATGGGTTACCAGTATTATGTGTTGCAAGAGACTGGACACCAGTTGTGAATAATAATTCACCGTGTATTGATTGGATTATACGATATGAAAAAGGACGCTTGTTGGAATTGATTAATAATTCTCATTCTGGCAAATTTGAAATATCATCGGCTAAAGTTAGTGAGCTTCTTTTGAAAAGTTTGGAAACTATTGAATTAACGAACAATTGTGAAAATTTTAGTTAGTCACCCTGGAAAACAGCATGCTCATCAATTAATTCAGGGATTGTCTGAGAAATTTAATGTGGTTTTTGTTACGTCTTACTGGTTTCAACCAGCAAGTTTATTATATTCTTTGATGCAAAAGTTGCTTTTTCCCGGTAAGTCTTTCTTGCTGAGGCAACTTTATAAGAGGTATCATAAACCGATTGAGAATATTAGGATTATTGAAAAACCTATTCCTGAATTCATAAGATTGTTATGTCTTGCCGTTATAAAGCCCCGGGATTTTGAGAAATTTGTTTTCATCAGGGACCGAAACTTTGACCATAATGCAGCTTTAGTTGTTTTAAAGCAAAAACCGGGTGTCGTTGTTGGTTATGAAATGGCCTGTTTGGAAACATTTAAAGCTGCAAAAAAAAATGGTGCGATTACAGTATTGGATCTAGCTCAGATTCATTATAATGAGATTGAGGCAATTGCTTCCCGTTTCCCTACATTTGGTCGTTTATTCCGAGAAGAAAGATTGAGGAAGAAAATCAATGAGATAAAAGAAGCTGAATTATGCTTGGCTGATTATATATTGTGCTTATCAGACTTTGCAGAAGAATCTTTAATAAAGAATGGAGTTTTAAGGAATAAGATTTTCAAAGTCAATTTAGGGTTTAATCCTGAGACTTTTAAAGCTAAAGATATTTATTCTGAAAACGGGAAATTTCGTTTTGTTTTTGCGGGAACGTTGACTAAACGTAAAGGTATTGATTTGCTTATACAAGCTTTTGAGGATTTGAATCTCTATGACTCTGAATTGCTCCTAATTGGGCCGATTACAGATGCGCGTGAACTAATACCTAAGAATAATACAAGAATTAAGCACATTGACTATGTGTCTCATAAAGAACTGAATCTCTTATTAAATCAGTCTGATGTTTTTGTTTTTCCTTCTTATTTAGATAGTTGGGCTATGGTAGTGGTAGAGGCTATGGCTTGTGGTTTGCCAGTAGTTGTTTCAATCAATACAGGAGCCTCGGATGTTGTCAGACAGGGAGGAGGGTATGTTATTCATCCAGAGATAATTACATTAAGAGGGGTGATGAAATACTTTTATGACAATAGAAAAGAAGTAGAACGATTAGGGCGAGAAGCGCGAAAAATAGCAGAACAATATACATGGGAAAAGTATCATAAACAAGTTCGGGAAGCGTTTCAAAAAATGGTCTAAAATAACTATAATGTTGGAGGCAGGTATATTAAATGATAGATTTAGTGAGAGACGGAACAGGATCTTGCAATTGATCAAAAATTTGATCCTAATAATATATTTGTTAATTATATTCGAAGGAGCTTTACGTAAATGGCTATTGCCTGCGCTAAGTGGTCCCTTGTTTTTTATTAAAGATCCGTTGGTTATTTTGATTTATTTACTAGCGTTTAAGTACAAAATATTACCAAAATCAAAGGTGTATAAAGTTACTATTATTATTTCTGGTCTTTTTTTCTTCGCTGGTATATTGCAAATGATTCTTAATAGTTTAAATCCTTTGGTGATCTTGCTTGGGTTTCGAAATTATTTCTTATTGTTCCCACTTACCTTTTTTATTGCTGAACATTTTACAAAGAATGATTTAATCCGTTTTGCAAGAATAAGTTGTTGGATTGCTATCCCTACAATGTTCTTAGTTGTAGCTCAATATCATTCTTCTCCCGATGCTTATATTAACAAGAATGTAGGGGAAGGTGAATCAACACGAATTTTCACAGTAGTAAATGGGATTGTTCGTACTAGTGGATTCTTTTCTTTTACCACTGGACATTCTCAATATGTTTTATATTTCATTGGATTCTTATTTTTCAATTTCTTTCTCTCTTCCAGAGAAAAATTTCTTTCTTCCTTATGGTATTTAATTATGTTAATAGTAGCAGTAATATTAGTGGTTTATGCTGGCTCTAGGGGGGTAGTTGCTAATATTCTGATTCTTTCTTTTTTTATTTTATCTGCTTCTATGTTATCAATTAATCAAAAAAGCAGTTTTAGAGTATTAGGTCTTTTTTTCTTTGGAGTGATTATAGTTTATTTTTTGATTAATACTTTTTTTGATGAAAATTTAAAAGTGTTAAGCGAGCGTTTTGAAACTGCGTCCAAACAGGAAAATACCTTATATCGTTTTTTCAGTCAATATATAGAAGTATTCAGATCGCTTGGTTCTAATGAGGTACCCATATGGGGCAAAGGCATAGGAACGGGTTCTAATGCCGGGGCTTTTTTTATGAGGGGAGCTAGAATGTTTATTACTGCAGAAGCAGAATGGTTAAGCATTATGGCGGAAGTAGGACCAATATTGGGCTTTACTTTTATATTGTATAGGGTGTGGTTAAGTGGTTCAACTCTTTATAGGGCTTTTGTTGTTTTCCGAATGAAAGGCTTAGTTATTCCTGTTATCTTTTCTTCAATGGTATTCATGAGTTTCTTTGGAGGACAGATGACAAAGCAAGGAACAGAGTTTTATTTCGCGTGGTTTTTTATGGGATTGGCTTTGGCTGCGAATCGAATATATGCACAAGAGGAAAATATACCGATAGCGAATAATGGAGTTTCCTTAATTCGAGAAGAGATTAAGTATATAAATGTTAGGAGACTATGAATATTGTTATTTTTTCCCATCCTGACTTTATTGGCTCCCAAAGTATGCCTCGCTATACGCAATGGCTGGCAGATGGTATGCTAAAACGAGGCAACACAGTAGAAATATGGCAACCGCAGGCTTTCTTTTATAAAATTCCTTTTCCTAAAGCGTTGAAAAAATGGTTAGGTTATCTAGACCAGTATTTACTTTTTCCGGTTCTGATTCAACTTAGGCTGTTTAAGCAATCCAAAGAGACTTTATATGTATTTTCAGATCATGCCTTGGGACCATGGATACCCTTAGTCGCTCATAAGCCACATGTAGTTCACTGCCATGATTTTTTGGCACAGGCTAGTGCCATTGGGGAGATTCCGGAGAATCCTACTGGTTTTACAGGACGTTGTTACCAGGCTTTTATTCGTAAGGGGTATAGAAAAGCAAAGAATTTTATCTCAATTTCTCAAAAGACACAGGAAGACCTTCATCGTTTCCTGATTTTCCAGCCGGAAAACTCCACAGTAATTTATAACGGACTTACTCGGGAGCATTTCCCTGAGAAAGATCAGATACGGTCTCGTCGTGCTCTATCTGATGAACTGGATCTACCTCTGGAAAGTGGGTTTATACTGCATGTTGGCGGCAATCAGTGGTATAAAAACAGAGCGGGAGTTGTTAAAATATATGAATCCTGGCGAACGATTTCGGCTTTTTCTTTACCTCTTGTTATGGTCGGTAGACAGCCAAACCGACTGCTGGAAAATACAATCTCATGTTCTGATTTTAAAGATGATATTTATTGTCTGACGAATGCTTCCGATCAGACTGTAAGGAAGTTATATGCTTCTGCATCAGTATTCTTATTCCCGTCATTAGCAGAAGGTTTTGGCTGGCCTATTATTGAGGCTATGGCTTCCGGTTGCCCAGTCATTACAACCAATGAACGGCCTATGAATGAAGTAGGAAATGGTGCTTCTCTTTATATTGAACGATTGCAAAATTCAGATTATGAGAAATGGTGTCGAACGGGTGCAGATAAGTTGGAGGAAGTGTTGAGAATGAAGACAGAAGAGCTGTCCATTTTTAAAAAAAAATCAATTGAAAATAGTAAAAGGTTTGATTCTGACAATGCACTAAATAAAATTGAAGCATTTTATGGTGCTATATTAGGACAATACAACGGAAAGCAGAATATAAGGAAGTAATGAAGATACTTAGAGTTATTAGTTCCATGGATCCTTCTTATGGGGGACCGTGTCAAGGTATTCGCAATATTATTCCGGAACTTGAGAAATTGGGAGTCGGCAATGAAGTGGTATGCCTGAATAATCCTGATGCTCCTTACCTATCCAACGATCCTTTCCCAGTCCATGCGCTTGGTGCTTGTTCAGGGGCATGGGGTTACCACAAAGTCTTGGGACCTTGGCTTAGAAAAAATATGGAGCGCTTTGATGTGGTGATCATTCATGGATTGTGGCAGTATTATGGATATGTCACATACAAAGTATGGAAAGGTTTAGCAGAGAGTAAAAGACCATATTTGCTGGTTATGCCACATGGGATGCTCGATCCTTATTTCCAAAAAGCTGAGGGACGAAAATTAAAGGCAATACGGAATTGGCTATACTGGAAGTTATTTGAAGGAAATATACTTAATAAATCTGATGCTGTGTTGTTTACGAGCGAAGTGGAAATGCAATTAGCCCGGCGGACTTTTAGGCCATATTTTCCTGCCAAGGAATTTAATGCAGGGTATGGTATTGCACTACCACCAAGTTTTGAACATCATTTCCAAGATGCTTTTTATACACTATGTCCGGAATGTGTTGATAAAAACTATCTCTTATTCTTAAGTAGAATTCATGAAAAAAAAGGAGTTGATTTACTTATTAAGGCTTATCTCAAACTGCTTGCGCAGGGAAGAGATCTGCCTGATTTAGTAATTGCAGGCCCTGGATTAGAAACTGAGTTTGGTAAGAATATAAAGAAGCTCGCGGAGAAGGGAGTGAATATTCACTTTGTGGGTATGTTGCACGGGAAGGCAAAATGGGGAGCTTTGTATGGTTGTCAGGCTTTTGTTTTACCAAGTCATCAGGAAAATTTTGGTATTGCTGTTGTAGAGGCGTTGGCGTGTGGTAAACCGGTACTTATTAGCGATCAGGTTAATATATGGAGAGAAATATTGGATAGCGAGGCTGGTTTAATAGGAAAAGATACAGAAGCTGGAGTATATAGTCTTTTAACGGAATGGTTGGATTGTTCTATTGAGAAGAAAGAGAAGATGAGAGCCAATGCCATCCAGATATATAATGAGAGGTTTGCAATAGAGACAGTAGCTCAAACCTTAAAAGGACTCTTGAGTGGTCTCAATAGAAGCTATTAAAGTAATTTTAATAAATAAGTATATGGGGAATGAATTATCTAACTAACATTTTTCCACCTATTTTCTCAATACAGAAGGAAAGCCCAATACAAACGCCTATAATAAAGGTAGTGATGGAAAATGGTCCAATTAAAGTGAAGAATGTATTATGGGCCATAATTGTTGGAGGTTGAAGACAATGTGTGATTTTGTCCAAGGTTATTATCACAAGAGGATTAAGGCAGAAAATTCCCATACTATACTTGGATATGGTGGAAACGATGATTTTGAGCAAAGGAAGAGAATGTAGTTTTAGAGTTAATGTTAATAAAAATAGAAGAGTTGAAATTATCAATACTCCTATTCGTAGATATGGGTCTTGATTGTCTTCTCCTATGCTGTGCATAATGTTGTTTTCAATAACAAGAAGTCCTGGAATCAATAGTAATAAAGATAGTAGTATGACTTGAGCTAATCGTACTCCGGTTCCAGGGGTGCTTCTTGCAGCCCATATACCCAGAACAATATAGAAAATCCAATAAATTATATGGCGCATATCAAAAGCTTTAATTAGTGGATGGTCATTAAAATGCAGATTTATAAGATATAAGTAACAAGTGAATAAGAACAAACAGCTAACTGTTAGAGCTTTGAATGTTATCCTTAGTTTGATAATCAAGTAATAAGCGGCTGTTGCCTGAATCATTAAAAGGAAAAAATATTGACCAGCCCAGCCATATCCTGCAAAGTGCTTTGTTATAATTTTGACCGGGGAGATGGGAAAGGTTATTAATAGCAGAATGTCATACAGCTCCACATAAAAAAGGTATAAATAACTTTTTTAACCGTGGCAGTATATGAGTGATAAAGCTAAAAGCTTTTACATCGTGGCTTCGATATGACTCAGCTAAATAAAAACTGATAATGATGAATATGGGAACACAAAATCTAAAGTAACTGCTATTTAGGTGATTATGTTCGCTCGATGCCAGAAAGCTTCCGTGAATATATACAACTCCGAAGATACTAAAGGCTTTGAGCAGATCTATGTTATAAAGTCGCTTCATTCATCATATTATACTTCCGGTCACAAATGTAATAAAATTAACTTAGAGTTATTTTAGTTGAAATGGTACATAAGTTAATTTTATTATTTTATTTTCTGTTTTATACCCTTGTGCCAAATTAGATTGCAGATGAATCAATTACCTTATCAAAACCTCTCTAAGTTTTCCATGCCTGCCAATTTCCGCGGTCGTCCGGGTTGGTACGTGCAGCTTTGGTGGCTGACGCAAACGCTTTTTTTCCATACCTCGCCGCAAGTGCTGTATGGTTGGCGGCGTTTTTTGTTAAGACTCTTTGGGGCCAGGATAGGCAGGGGAGTCATTATCCGGCCATCGGCAAAAGTAACTTATCCCTGGAAAGTAGAGATTGGCGATTATGCCTGGATTGGCGATGAAGTGGATTTGTATTCACTGGGCGAAATAAGGATAGGCGCCAACGCGGTAATCAGCCAAAAATGCTATCTGTGTACAGGGAGTCATGATTACAATAGCGAGGCCTTTGATATTCTCGCCAAGCCGATTCATATTGGGGAAGAAGCCTGGCTGGCGACTGACGTATTCGTAGCCCCGGGGGTTACGGTTGGCAAAGGAGCGGTGGTTGGAGCCAGAAGCAGTGTGTTTAAGGACCTGGCTGGTGGGTTTTTATATACTGGTAATCCCGCTCGGGTAGTAAGATCTCGCGAAAATGGTATTTGAGATTGAAAGTATTGCACAATGACGGTATTATCAGTTCCCTTATCGAACTTTATAAAGTCCCGCCTACTTATTTCTTTCACCTCTTGACACTTTTATCTATCTTGCGGGTGATTTAATCCGCCATGAAAATACTTGTCTACGGGATCAATTACCATCCGGAACTTACTGGTATAGGAAAATATACCGGAGAGTTGTGTTCGTGGTTTGCCGCCAGAGGGCATCAGGTAGAGGTAGTTACGGCTATGCCTTATTATCCGGGTTGGGAAATAGAGGGTGAATACAAGGATAAAAGGTGGTTTACAGAAAGGATCGATGGCGTCAAGGTAAGACGAGCGCCCTTGTATGTGACCAGGAGAATCAACGCCCGTAAGCGGATAGTTCATGAATTTTCTTTTCTGTTAAGTTCGCTGGTTCAGTGGTTTCGTCCTTTTTTCAGGCGATACGATGTGGTCATAAGCGTCTACCCTCCTTTGGTAATTGGCATATATCCTTTTATTTATCACGCCATTCATCGGAGGCCCTGGTTTTTTCACGTGCAGGATCTACAAGTGGACGCGGCCAAGGAGCTGGGGATGATCAGAAACCGACTGGTGCTTAATGGTTTGTTTACCATAGAGCGTTTTTTTCTGCGGCAGGCGACCAGAGTCGGTAGCATTAGTCCTGGGATGAAACGTAAACTGCTGGCCAAAGGTATTCCTGAAAGCAAATACATCGACTTGCCCAATTGGGTTGATACGGATTTCATACATCCGGCCAATAAGGATGAAGCCTTGAAAAGAACGCTGGGATTCGACGTTGAAGACAGGCTGGTATTGTATTCTGGCAATATAGGAGAGAAGCAGGGTCTGGAATTGATTATAGAGGTCGCGGAGCGCGCGCGGGCCATATCCGGATTGCATTTTGTGCTGGCTGGCGAGGGGGCGGCGAAAGAACGCTTAAAAACTCAGGTGACCCGCCTGGGGCTAAGCAATGTGCGCTTTTTACCTCTGATGCCCTATTCAGCGCTGACAAGGTTTATGAATATCGCCGATATACATCTGGTATTGCAGAAAAAAGAAGCTTCGGATCTAGTGCTCCCTTCCAAGTTAAATACCATTTTGTCGGCGGGAGGATTAGCGATTGTTTCCGCGGTGAAAGATACGACCTTGTATAATTTAATAACTGAACATAACGTTGGACTTGTAATTGAACCCGAGTCTTCGGACGCTCTTCAGAACGCGATTGTTCAGGCCATGGATTCACCCGGAATGGAGGTGATCAGAACGAACGCCCGAAACTACGCTCTGGAAAACCTGAACATCGATAAAATTCTTGGTAAATTTGAAAAACAGTTAAAAGAACTACTTTAATTAGTACCGCCACAATCCCAGTTGTTAAATGATACGAAGAGGATATAGTAAATTTCTTGTGTTGATCCATATCCTGGGTGATATATCATTGCTTAATTGCGCGTTTGTCTTCGCTTATTTTTTAGTGAATCGATTCGCTCCCTATCAGCAGGTTTCCAACGAGTATGTCTTATTGCATATTTTGTATAATATCACCTGGATACTGGTTATTTCATGGTATAAGGTGACGGATATACGGCGCAATACGCGATTGGAAAATATCCTCAGCGCTACCGTCAAGTCTGTGTTGCTGCACGCCCTGATCACGTTGGCCGCGATCGCGGCGGTCAAAGGCGAGTTTTTTTCACGCGCGCACTTATTGTTCACCTATATATTGTTTTTGGGCGGCATTCTTATCTGGCGTCTGGTGTTTTATTACACCCTGCGCAGATACAGGAGTACCGGAGCCAATTACCGCAACGTTCTCATTGTCGGGGCGGGCGTAGTCGGCAACGATATGTATCACTATCTCAATTCCGACGCGGGATACGGCTACAAAGTCCTCGGATTCTTTGATGATAATCCGGAAAAGTCCCAGCATCCCGATAAGATCCTGGGTGGTCTGAGCGACTTCGCGGAATATGTAAAAACCGTACGAATAGACATGGTGTTTATCGCGATTCCCTTGTCCCACCGCAAGCGTATACGGGAAATCGTAAATATCGCGGACAACAATTTGATCCGGGTCAAAATTGTTCCTGATTTTAGAGGATTTTTAAATAAAAGAGTCAATATTGACTTCTATGACCTGCTACCTGTGCTGAGCATTCGTCCGGAGCCTCTCGAAACCGCTTTTAATCGGGTAGTCAAACGCTCGTTCGATATCGTTTTTTCGGGTATGGTGCTGCTGTTTATTTTCCCCTGGCTGTTTCCTGTTTTGGCGTTGATGATTAAACTTTCCTCGCCAGGTCCCGTATTTTTCATACAAAAACGATCAGGTCGGAAAAATGAAGTTTTCTCCTGCCTGAAGTTCCGGAGTATGGCTGTCAACTCCGACGCGGACAAGCTACAGGCTACCGAGGCTGATCCAAGAGTAACCTGGGTAGGCAGAATGCTTCGAAAAACCAATCTTGACGAATTGCCTCAGTTTATCAATGTTTTTCTGGGCAATATGTCCGTGGTGGGACCCAGGCCCCATATGTTGAAACATACCGAGGACTATTCCCGGATGATCGACAAGTTTATGGTCCGCCACCTTGTAAAACCGGGCATAACCGGCCTGGCGCAGGTCAATGGTTATAGAGGACCGACGACCGATCAGCGGCGAATGTACAAGAGGGTCATGTATGATGTCTGGTATATTGAGCACTGGAGCTTTATGCTGGATCTCAAAATTATTTTCCTGACGGTCTTTAACATGTTTAGAGGCGAAAAAAACGCGTTTTGAGATGATTAATGATCGGCGGAAAGCTAATTTCTGAATTGAAGAGATGTATAAAATACTAATAGTGGATGACGAGCCCGATATCCTTGATTTGTTAAAATACAATCTGGAAAAGGAAGGCTATGAAATTTTGACGGCGTCGGATGGCAAAGAGGGAGTAGAGCTCGCCAATACATTTCAGCCTCACGTTATTCTGATGGACATAATGATGCCGGGGCTGGATGGTATAGAAGCCTGTCGTCGCGTACGACAGAATCCGCTCTTGGCCGATACCTTTATTCTGTTTCTTACCGCCCGTTCGGAAGAGTATTCTGAAATAGCGGCCTTTGATTCAGGAGCCAATGATTTTGTTACCAAGCCAGTCAAGCCCAGAGCGTTGGTGAGCCGGATTTCCGCGTTTTTTCGCAGAGAATCCGCGCCGGGCAAAGACGCCGTCTTAAAGTATAAGGATTTACGTATTGACAGGGAAAGTCATACGGTGACGAAAGGCGAGCAAAAAATACTGTTGCCAAGAAAAGAATTTGAATTGTTGTTTTTTTTGATGCAGCATCCCAATGTGGTATATACCAGAGATGATCTTTTGAGAAACGTTTGGGGGACGGATGTGTATGTAGTCGCCCGTACTATTGATGTGCATATTCGAAAACTGCGGGAAAAGATTGGAGAGGATACAATAAAAACCGTAAAAGGTATCGGGTATAAGTTTGATACCAGTGACGACTAAATGTCTACGCTGAAAACTGACACTTCTGATCAGTAAGCCAATATGTTTTTCAAACCATCCATTATCGCCTTTTTTCTTAGTTTCGCGATCACGTTGATAGTCGGTTTGACGGTATTTCTTTGGAATGGTTTTTCTCTGAGTGGCTACTGGATAATTCCCGCGCTGGTGATGGTCGCCACCTACATATGCGGCTTTTGGATACTGAAAAAACTGGTTTTTGAAGAATTGGAAGCGATTGGACGGTTGTTGGAAAATATCAGGAAAGAAGATTATCGCTTTGAAAAAAAACGCTTTAACGATGATGGAAATCCGTTGAATATCATCAAAAAGGAAATATTTGATTTTGCCGAAAAAAAGCAAGCGGAGATCAATGAACTAAAAAAGCTGGAAACATTCCGGAGAGAGTTTTTGGCGGATGTATCCCACGAACTGAAGACGCCGATATTTTCCGCGCAAGGCTTTGTCCATACGCTCATCGATGGCGCCATTGACGATTTAAAAGTGCGAGACCGTTTTCTGGAAAAGGCGGCTACAAGTCTTGACGCGCTGAATGTGCTGGTGGGTGATCTGATTACTATCTCCCAGTTGGAGATCGGGGAGATTACCATGCATCCTTCCAGTTTTGATTTGCGCCGATTATGCGAAACCGTGATCGAACAACTGGAAGACGCCGCTATCCGCCGGAGTGTACGGGTGCATATACATCGCTATGCTCCCAAATCGTGTTATGTACACGCGGACAGGAATCGAATGGGCCAGGTGCTGACCAATTTGATTATGAACGCGATCAAGTATGGAAAAGAAGGAGGGATGGTAATGGTAAAATTACAACCAGAGGGGCGCGAGGTTATGGTGAGTGTAAATGACAATGGACCTGGAATCCCTTCGGTTTATTTAAAACGGATTTTCGAGCGTTTTTATCGTGTCGATAAGAGTCGTTCGCGTGATTCGGGGGGAACAGGTCTTGGACTTTCGATCGTTAAGCATATATTGGAAGCGCATGATTCCAGGATTTATGTGGAGAGTACGGTCGGCAGGGGTACTACTTTTTATTTTAAACTAAAGTTGGGGAGAGTCATAAATGAAAATGGATAAACTGGAAGATATTATTCTTTTTGAAAATGAAAACTATATAGTAGTCAATAAGCCTCCTTATCTATCGTCTCTTGATGAGCGGGAGGCCGCGGGCGATTCGCTGAAGGATATGGCCAGGGCGTATAATCCGGAGGCGACGCTGTGCCATCGTCTGGATAAGGAAACATCCGGCGCGCTGGCTATTTCAAAGAATCCGGAAGCGTATCGTCATCTGGCTATACAATTTGAAAACAGGGAAGTAAACAAGATTTATCATACGGTATGTGAAGGTCTGCATGAGTTTGATAAGCTCGCCGTTGATCTGCCAATATATAAACTTGCCAATGGAAGCGTCAAAATTGACAGGCAGAAGGGTAAGGAGGCCCTTACGTATCTGCAAACGATCAAAGCATACAAGAAGCATACGTTGGTGGAGTGCAAGCCCGTTACAGGCCGCTTGCATCAGATACGAATCCATATGGCTTCCGTTGGAGCGCCTATAGCGGGCGATGAACGTTATGGCGGGAAAGCGGTATTTCTAAGTTCAGTAAAAAGAAATTTCAATCTGAAAAAGGAAACGGAAGAACAGCCTTTAATGAAGCGGGTTTCCCTGCACGCGTACGCGCTTTCCTTTCGTGATCTCGACGATACGCTAATCTCCGTCATAGCGGAGTATCCTAAAGATTTCGCCGTGCTGGTAAAGCAATTGGAAAAGAATAGTTGATTCGACAAGCTCTGGGCGTAATTAACCAATTCAGGATTTGTTTTTTTGAATAATAACTAATACTTTTGCGCCCACTCGATATAAGGCTGTTCCATGCGGCGTCCTGCTATATATTATTATAGTTAAATTTTCAGTTGCTTTTGAGCTATCGGAAAAAAGGAGGCGGAAGATTAAACGAAAGACGTTGCTTTCGAAAAAACTTTGCAAGGAATCTTGTATTTTGCCATATGAGTATTTATCTTTGTGTCCCTTTTTGAGGGCATGTTTTAATATAGTGGAATTAAAGAGAAGACTATAAATGGATAGCTTAAGTTTTAAGACGGTTTTCGCCAATAGCGAAACGGTTAACAAGGAGTGGGTGGTGATCGACGCGGATTCCAAAGTCCTTGGTCGGCTCGCGAGCGAAATCGCGAGTATTATCCGGGGAAAGAGAAAAGGCAACTACACGCCCAATGTTGATTGTGGAGACAACGTGATCGTGATTAACTCTGATAAAATCAGGTTAACAGGAAAAAAATGGACGGATAAGGAATATGTTCGTCATACCGGTCATCCCGGAGGACAGCGTTTCGCCACTCCCAAGTATATCAAAGACAATAAATCATCCAAATTTATTGTAGAAATGGCGGTTAAAGGAATGCTTCCTAAAAACAGACTAGGAAGAAAGCTTTTTAGTAACCTTTATGTTTACGAAGGAACGGAGCATCCGCATGTAGCCCAGAATCCCAAAGAAGTAAAAATATAATTTGCATTAATGGAAGTAATTAACACAATAGGTAGAAGAAAGACCGCTGTCGCCAGAATATATATCAAACCGGGCAATGGTAACATCCAGATTAATGGTAAAGACTATAAGGTGTACTTTCCTACGGAAACTCTTCAAACCATCATTAATCAACCGTTCGCGGTCATTGGCGAGTTGGGAAAATATGATGTAAATGCAAATCTGACAGGTGGAGGGATTGCCGGTCAGGCGGAAGCTTTAAGATTGGCGATTTCCAGAGCTCTGGTAGAAAACAATCCGGAAAGCAAGCCGGCGATCAAGCAAGAAGGATTTCTTACCAGGGATCCAAGAATGGTGGAAAGAAAGAAATACGGTAGAAGAAAAGCAAGAAGAAGATTCCAGTTCAGCAAACGTTAATCGAATATTATGGCAAAACTTACATATAAAGACCTGTTGGATGCCGGTGTTCACTTCGGGCACCTTACAAGAAAATGGAACCCTAAAATGGCTCCGTATATTTTCATGGAAAATAACGGTATCCACATTATTGACCTGAATAAAACGCTTGCAAGTCTTGACGAGGCTTCCGCAGTCCTTAAAAATATAGTGAAGTCTGGTAGAAAAGTTCTTTTTGTCGCGACCAAAAAACAGGCGAAAGAAGTGGTCGCGGAGGAAGCGAAAAGACTGAAGATGCCGTACGCTACCGAAAGATGGTTGGGTGGTATGCTCACCAATTTCGCGACCGTAAGAAAGTCGTTGAAGAAGATGTCTTCCATTGATAAGCTTATGAAAGATGAAGCTTACATCAATCTCGCGAAGAGAGAAAAGTTGATGATTACCCGTGAAAGGGAGAAACTGGAAAAAGTACTAGGTGGTATCGCCGAACTTACACGTCTTCCCGCGGCCCTTTTCATAGTAGACGCTAAAAAGGAACATATCGCCGTAAAGGAAGCCAAGAAATTGAATATACCTGTATTCGCTCTTGTGGATACCAATACCGATCCAACAACAGTAGACTATCCGATTCCGGCGAACGACGACGCGTATAAGTCAATTTCAATTCTGACTTCAGCGATCGGAAAAGCTATCGAAGAAGGACTGAATGAGAGAAAGAGAGAGAAAGAAGATACGAAGCTTAAAGACGAAGAAGAAAGCAAAAAAGCGGCTGACAGAGCGGAAATTGAAGATTAATCTTACTGATTTGTAACAGCGAATTTAAAATTGAACATTGCCTAAAAAACAGTGTTCAATTTTTTTTACCAATACCAGGCCTTTTACTGGGACGGACTATTTTCCGTCGTATTTTATAATAAATTCATTTTCAAAATAAATAATATAGAACATGAGCATTTCAGCGCAAGATGTAAACAAGTTACGTCAGATGACTGGTGCAGGGATGATGGATTGCAAAAAAGCCCTCACTGAAGCCAATGGCGATTTTGATACTGCTATTGATATCCTTAGAAAAAAAGGACAAAAAGTTTCCGCCGCCCGTTCCGACAGAGAAACTTCCGAAGGGGCTGTTTTCGTAAAGACTCTGAACAATGGTAAAGAAGGCATTATTGTCGCGTTAGGTTGTGAAACGGACTTTGTGGCGAAAAATGAAGAGTTCCAGGCGTTGGGCAACGCGATCATTGAAGTGGCCGCTAAGTCTAAGCCCGCTACCAAAGAAGAATTGAAAGCTTCCAAGATTGATGACCGGACTGTAGAGGAGCATATCGTCGAGCTTGTGGGTAAAATCGGAGAGAAAGTTGATGTCGTGGCGTATGATATCCTTACTGGTGATCAGGTGGTGCCTTATATCCATTCCGGAGCGAAACTCGGTGTTTTGGTAGCTCTTAAAGGAGTAAACGGAGCGGATGTAAGTGAAGTCGGAAAAGATGTCGCCATGCAAATCGCGGCTATGAAACCAGTCGCTGTGGACAAAGATGGCGTAGATCCTTCTCTTATCGAGAGAGAGATTGAAGTTGGAAAAGAACAGGCGCGGGCCGAAGGTAAACCAGAAGCGATGCTTGAGAAAATCGCTCAGGGTAAATTGGGCAAATTCTACAAGGAGAATACCTTGTTGAACCAGCAGTTTGTGAAAGATCCTTCCATAACGATCGCTCAATTGCTTGACAATGTAACAAAAGGATTGACTGTAACAGAGTTTAAGCGTGTTTCTGTAAGCTAAGCTCAAGATGATATGTGTTTTGAAAGGCCACCTTACGGGTGGCCTTTTCTTTTATATCCTGGAGTGTGATCAAGAGTGAGGAGAACCGCCTACATCCTAAACTTTTTCCTTATCCCGCCAACTTTCCGTTTGGCTCCTTAGTTATTACAGTAGAAAGCGGATACTAAAGTTGGGATGGCTATGGACAGAAATGGAAAGAACAGGGAAAAGGTGGAAAAGTCGGATCTGGTCGTTAATACCAATGGCCAGTTGTGCGAGGTGCTGGATTTGGGAAGCGCGACCTTTGTACATGTTTTTAACTCTTTGCGGGATGATCCCTGGGTTGGCATTAGTTTTAGCTTTAATCCCAGGTTTATCTCAAGAAGTGTTGGCTGGTAGCGGAACAATTAAGTGGAAATTAGCGGTACATATGGTGATAAATCTCGCTGAATTTGAAGCCAGCCGCGGCTATGTGGCTGGTTTTTCTTATTGAGATCAGACGATTTTTACCGGTTGCTTCATATCGTCTACGGCTACAAGGGTAAATACGCCCTCGACCGCTTTTTGCCGGGTTTCACAGTACATTTCTTCCACATATATAGATACGCTGACTTTAATACTGCTATTGCCGACATGGGCTACTTCTCCAACAATCTCTATGATGGTGCCGGAAGCGATAGGACATTTAAAATCAATTTTATCGGAGGAGACAGTAACGTACTTTTGCCGGCTGTATCGGGTAGCGGTAATAAAGGCTACTTCGTCCATATAAGACAAAGCCATCCCTCCGAACAATGTATCGTAGTGATTGACCAGGTTAGGAAAAATAGCTTTGAATTGGGATGTTTTGGCAAGTTTTATCCGCTCCTCGGGTGTATGCATCAATTTTCAAAATTTGCCGGCAAGTTAACCCATATTTTGTAGAAATACACCTGATATGTTCGCTTACTCGTGAAAGAAATCATTTATTTTGCAAAGGAGATCCGGAAAGTTCAGCTACCGGAATTTGTGATAGAGCTATAAAGCGAAGGTTTTTGTCCGAGTAAAAATAGAGGCGTTCATCGAGGTAAGGGAACTTTGGAGCATAAATCAGAAGATGAACTAAATAATAAATCAGAGAGACGATTGAAAGCCTCTCTGATTGAACAACGCTTTATTTTTTCTTATGGAGCTTATTTTCTTTCTTGGCCAGTTTTTGCTGTTGTTTGTTAAGCTTTTCTTTTTCGTTGATTAGCTTCATCTCCTTACGAAGTTTCTTTTGCTCTTGCTTCAGATCTTTGGCTTGTTTGTCGAGTCGCTTTTGCTTACGCTTCAGTTCCTTATTATCTCCACGCGTGTCATAGTTTATGATTTTTTCAATAGCGGCGTCCGGGGAAAGGCGCTCCGCTTTAAGCGTACTGACTGACGCGAAAGATAACGCCGCGATCAGCGTAAGGATCAATGATTTTTTCATGATTGATAGGTTTATTTTGACTAATCAATCCATATTGTCCTATGAAAGTTCTGACATGGCTGGAATGGAACTTAAACAGATGTAATTTTTATTCTTTGGCGAGATTCTTATAGAGAAGGTCTTCGGCGCGTATATCTCTTGATGACGCTTAGGTTAGAAATGATTTCAGACTGTTGAATGTTCGCTGGTTACTGCTTTCATCATTAATCAGCTTGTCTAGCCTGAAGGCGGCGCTAATTAATCCAAGATGGCTAAAAGCCTGAGGGTAGTTTCCCAGATGTTCGCCTTGAGTACCAATCTGCTCTGAGTACAGGCCGACATGATTGGAATATCCCAGCATTTTTTCAAAGATAAAGCGGGCTTTCTGGAGATTTCCGGCCAGAGCCAGGGCTTCTACATACCAGAATGTGCACATGGAAAAAGTACCTTCATTGCCTTGCATGCCATCAGGCGCCGCGTCTTCCTGACTATATCGGTATACAAGGGAGTCACTGACAAGCTCTCTTTCTATTCTTTCCAATGTGCGTAGCCATTTGGGATCTTTGGGACCGATAAAATGCACCAGAGGCATCAGCAGTACCGACGCGTCGATGGCGATACCGCCCTTGTATTGTACAAATGAGTTTTTCTCTTCATTCCAATAGTTGTCATGTATGTCGTAAAATATCTTATTCCGCTCATGCCACCATCTGGAATTGAGAGGGAAAGATCTGTTTTGAGCCAGTTTGATACCACGGTCAAAGGCGACCCAGCACATGAGCCTTGAAAACAGAAACTCTTGCCTTCCCGCTCTTACTTCCCAGATGCTCTCATCTTTCTGGTGCCAGTTGTCGCATAACCAATTGAGATGATCTGTAAGTTTTAGCCAGAAATCGTATGAAATAGGTTCCGCGTATTTGTCATATATATATACGCAGTTCATGAGTTCCCCGTAAATATCCAGTTGGCATTGCTTATGAGCCTTATTACCTATTCGGACCGGTTTGCTGCCCTGATAGCCTTCAAAATGATCCAGTAAGGATTCTTCCAGGTCCCTTTTCCCGGATATGGAGTACATTAGATGCAGTCTGTCTGAACTGGGATCGTTCAGACAGGTGTTTTCTATCCAGTTAATAAATCGAGACGCTTCTTCACGATATCCCAGTTTTAAAAGTACATACATGGAAAACGCGGAATCTCTGATCCAGGTGTATCTGTAGTCCCAATTACGTTCTCCGCCATGTAGTTCGGGTAGGCCAAAGGTGGGGGAGGCGACCATGGAACCATGATTGGCTGAGGTCAGAAGCTTCAAAATTAAGGCGGATCGGTTTACACTTTCCCGCCATCGGCCAAAATAGTTACAGGAATCCAGCCATTGACGCCAGTAATTGATATCGTCAATCAAAGTAGTATTGACAAAGGTCTCTATATCGGAAATTTCCGTTCCTCCCGGATGTAGCTGAAGTATAAAGTGAACGCTTTCACCCGCGTTTAGCGTAAACGTAGCTGTCGCGTCATTGTCTTTGATCTCAATGTTTACTTCGCTGATCAGATCTATCTCAAGCGCGTGGTTTTCATCTACGGAGAAAAAGCGTACTCCATAATCCGTTTTTTCCGTTTTATGACGAGCCTGACCATAATTGAACCTTGGAGTGCATTCCATCCGGAATTCGATTTTTCCCCGGATAGCGCTGACCCTTCGCACAAGATTCTTTCCTTTATCCAGATCATCTACCGGCATGTAGTCGATGACTTCGCCCACACTATGCTTGCCAAGGAAGCGAGTGAGCAATACATTAGTGTCCGGAAGATACATCTGTCGGTGATTGTTGTCTTCCGAAGTAGGATATATCCTGAAAAAACCACCCTTTTCCTGATCGAGCAAAGCCGCGAAGATGGTAGGGGAGTCGAATTCGGGAAAACAAAGGAAATCAATCGATCCGGTGATGGATACCAAAGCTACGGTGACCAGATCACCTATGACTCCATAGTTTTCTAGGGGTTGATAGTTGTTTTTTTTCACAATGATCTAACAGGCTCTGAGTATAGCTCTGGCGGGAGCTCCGTCGGCTCCAAGGATTTTAAGGGGAAGACAATACAGTTCATAATTTCCGGGAGCGGCTTCCGACAGGTTTAAACCTTCGATAATACATATGCCCGCTTCATACAGAATGGAATGAACTAATTTGTAATTTCCTCGATTGCCAGTGCTTATATAGTCGATTCCGATCGTTTTTACTCCCAGCGCGGCCAGATACTGCGCCGCCTGAGTATTCAGATAGATAAAGTCGCGTTTAAAGCTTTTACTCGTCCAGTCGAAAAGGGAATTGGATGTTTTAAAGAGCACTCTCTCTCCCTCGGCGATATTGTAATTCTGAAGCGATTCTTTACGAATACTTTTCTGACCGCTAAGCTCAATGACTCTGCATGGTCCGATGACATAGTCGAAATCCAGCGCGCTGATATCGTTGCCGTTTTTAAAGATATGCCTTGGAGCGTCAATATGTGTCCCCGAATGTACGGGCATAGAGAAGGTGGTGACATTGATATCGTCGCCTTTATGAAGATCCTGAAACTTATGTACGGATACATGAGGCAGTCCCGGCCATCCAGTCATGCTGTCGTGGATAGGAGCGGAGATATCAATGTATCTTGTTTTGGATGGTTGAGCTAACGTCTCATCATAAAAGGTTCCTGGTTGCTGCATGATTAGTTAAACCTCCAGATAATGTTAATTGAATAACTATCTACATGTAGTGACATGTTTTTGTCCTAAATAGGACCCTGTCGGCTTGTCCGTGAGTGAGGGATGTATCAGGCTTAATAGATTTTTTTGCCTGTCCTGATTCCGGATCGCGAAGGGCCGGAAGTAGTCTGGTCCTCATCTATTGCCTTTCTGGAGTCAGGCCTTTGAGGCCTTGAGTTGCCATACGTTCCTTTGGCGATTTTACCTTTTGTGGTTTTTTTGTCTCCTTTACCCATATTTGGTGAATGATTAAATGTTGATTTTCATAAAATAATAATTAATATCGGCCAAAAATGTTTGATCATTATTTTGAGGATAGCGTATCCGCTCATGATCGGGAGAGGGTAGCTGATTGCGGCCAGAACTTCTTATATTTGCATACCGCGTTATCCGATATGCGCCATATCGTGATCTCGCCTCGATTGCCTGTAGAAATTATAAAAAATGATTAAAGAGATTGATCTGGAGGTTGAGCCGTCCGTAGGATTTGATGAAGAAAAATTCCGAATAGTTGTATTGTCCAGGCTGGGCTTGCCGGATTCGCCTTCGGTCCGGGTCGAGATGATCAAAAGATCCATTGACGCTAGAGGCCGGCAGGTCAAAGTGGCTGTGAGAGCCAGGGTATTGGTTGACGAACCAGAGGAAGATCAGTCGTTGAAGCTTAAGTATTCCTTTGTGGGCGAACGGACATCAGTGGTCATAGTGGGAGCGGGTCCCGCGGGGCTTTTTGCCGCCTCGCGTCTGATCGAGTTGGGATATAAGCCGATTGTATTGGAGCGGGGCAAGGATGTTCAGACTCGCCGCAGGGATCTCGCGGCGATCAATAAGGAGCATGTCGTCAATCCGGATTCCAATTATTGCTTTGGTGAAGGAGGCGCGGGAACCTATTCTGATGGGAAGCTTTACACGAGGTCCAAAAAACGGGGCGACGTAAACAGAATTTTGCGGATATTGGTGGCGCATGGCGCGGGCAAGGAGATTCTGGTCGACGCGCATCCTCATATCGGGACCAATAAGCTCCCCAAAATCATAGCCGCGTTGCGAAACAAGATTCTTGAATATGGAGGAGAAGTACGTTTTAATACCAAAGTAACGGATCTTATCATTGAGAAAGGGGAGATCAGGGGAGTAACGACCGAATCAGGCGATGAAGTTCGGGGTTTGGGGGTGATACTGGCGACTGGCCATTCCGCCAGGGATATTTTTTATCTCCTGCGCGGGCGCGGCGTGCTACTGGAGGCCAAGCCTTTCGCCATGGGCGTAAGGATTGAGCATCAGCAAGCGCTGATAGATAAGATACAGTATAAGCGCGAGGATCGGGGAGCGTGTCTTCCTCCCTCTACCTACTCGTTGGTGAGTCAGGTCGCGTATCAGGGAGTGGAGCGAGGGGTGTTTTCATTTTGCATGTGTCCCGGTGGTTTTATAGTGCCTTCGGCTACAGATCAGGAAGAGGTGGTTGTAAACGGCATGTCTCCTAGTCGTCGGGACAGCCGGTATTCCAATTCGGGTATTGTGGTAGCGATCAATCTGGAAGATCTGTCCGATTATAGAAAACATGGTGTGTTTGCCGGGCTGGAAATGCAGAAAACGATTGAACGAAACGCCTGGCTCGCGGGAGGTAAAACTCAGGCCGCTCCGGCTCAGCGCATGATGGATTTTGTCGACAGAAAAGTGTCGGCTTCTCTGCTGGAAACTTCTTATCAGCCCGGGCTGGCTTCGGTTGATATGGACGAAGTGCTGGCGCCCTCGCTGGCCAGTCGTTTGAGAGAAGGTTTTAAAATATTCGGAGCCAGGATGAAGGGATATCTGACGAATGAAGCCCAGATAGTAGGGGTAGAAAGCCGGACTTCCAGTCCTGTAACCATACCCAGAAACAAGGAAACACTGGAACACGTACAAGTAAAACGTCTTTTTCCATGCGGTGAAGGCGCCGGATACGCGGGAGGTATCGTATCGGCCGCGATCGATGGGGAAAAATGCGCGGAAGCGCTGGTAAACCTATATCGGGGGAATTAATAACATTTAGTCGTTGTTGTTTGTTTAATGAAGAAGACACTTATTTTGGGCGCTACGCCTGATTCATCAAGATATGCCTACAAGGCGGCGCATATGCTGACGAGACATGGGCATGAAATTGTGCCTGTAGGCATGAAAAAGGGCGAAGTGGCGGGTAAAGTCATCAGAAACGACTTTCCGCTGGAAGATAATGTCGACACTGTCACATTGTATGTCGGAGAACGGAATCTGCCGCCTTTGTTTGACTATATTACGCGTATAAAACCCAAACGAATTATTTTCAATCCCGGGACGGAGAATCAGGAACTGATCGAGCTGGCGAAAGAGAATGGGATCGAACCGGTAGTAGGCTGTACGCTCGTCATGCTCGCTTCGGGCGAATATTAATTTGTACATCGAGAACAATAGCCCACGCTAATAAACCGCTTTTATTAGCGTCTGGCAAAGGTTCTATTGCTTGAAAAAGCTACCGAAAGCGCTTTTTTTTTTGTAGCTTTACCATTTCCAACCATAAAAAAATGACAGACGTTAAAGAGAAGCTAAACGCCGATTATTCGGCGGATAATATTCAGATTTTAGAAGGATTAGAAGCGGTTAGGAAGAGGCCTGCCATGTATATTGGCGATATAGGAATGAAAGGCTTGCATCATTTGGTTTGGGAAGTAGTGGACAACTCTATTGATGAGGCGCTCGCGGGCTATTGCACTGAGATTCACGTTACCATTCATCAGGACGACTCCATTTCCGTTTCGGATAATGGTCGGGGTATTCCGACTGGTATCCATTCCAAAGAAAAAAAATCAGCGTTGGAAGTGGTTATGACCGTTTTGCACGCTGGAGGCAAATTTGATAAGGATACCTACAAGGTTTCAGGAGGTCTGCATGGAGTAGGAGTCAGTTGCGTCAACGCCCTGTCCTCCGATATGAAGGTGACTGTACATCGGGAAGGTAAAATATGGCAGCAGGAATACAAGATTGGCGCTCCGCAATATCCCGTTAAGATTATAGGAGATAGCGAAATAACAGGTACCACTGTACATTTTGTTCCGGACGCTACTATCTTTACCATCACTGAATATAAATATGAGACGATCGCTACTCGTCTGAGGGAACTGGCGTATTTGAACAAGGGAATACGAATTCATCTGACGGATGAGCGGGATACAGATGAAAATGGACAATTCAGGAAGGATTCCTTTTACTCTGAAGGCGGACTGAAGGAGTTTGTCGCGTACCTTGATTCTACCAGGGAAAAGCTGATTCCCGAGCCGATCTACATGGAAGGTGAGAAAGGCGGTGTCCCCGTGGAACTCGCTATCCTGTATAATACCAGCTATACGGAAAATGTCTTTTCATATGTAAATAATATCAATACGATCGAAGGAGGAACCCATGTCGCCGGATTCCGGAGAGGTCTCACAAGAACGCTCAAGAGTTACGCGGACAAGTCGGGAATGCTTGAAAAAGTGAAGATTGAAGTGAGTGGGGACGATTTCAGGGAAGGTTTGACAGCCATCATATCCGTCAAGGTAGCGGAACCGCAGTTTGAAGGTCAGACAAAAACCAAATTGGGAAACAGTGAGGTGATGGGCGCTGTTGATCAGTGTGTGGGGGAAGTATTGGGCGACTATCTGGAAGAAAATCCAAAGGAGGCTCGGCAAATCATCCAGAAGGTCATACTGGCCGCGCAGGCGAGGCACGCCGCGAGAAAAGCCCGCGAAATGGTGCAGCGAAAGAATGTGCTGTCGGGTACCGGCCTTCCTGGCAAGCTGGCCGACTGCTCTGATAAGGACCCGGCGGAATGCGAACTATATCTGGTAGAGGGCGATTCCGCGGGGGGATCGGCCAAGCAGGGACGAAACAGGAAATTTCAGGCGATCCTACCACTTCGGGGAAAAATCCTCAATGTGGAAAAGGCGCAGGAGCATCGTATTTATGAAAGCGACGAGATAAAGAATATGATTACCGCGTTGGGTGTCTCCTTTGGAGTAGACGGAGACGACAAGGCGCTCAACCTGACAAAGCTCCGCTACCATAAAATTATCATCATGACGGACGCCGACGTGGATGGAAGTCATATCCGGACATTGATCCTCACGTTTTTCTTCCGTTATATGCGTCAGCTTATCGAGAATGGGTATTTGTATATCGCGCTGCCTCCTTTGTATCTTGTGAAAAAAGGTAAGGAGAGCCGGTATTGCTGGACTGAACAGCAACGAGAAGAGGCGATTAAGGAAGTGGCGAAGGATGGTAAAGAGGATTCCGTCAATGTACAGAGATATAAAGGTCTTGGCGAAATGAATCCTGAACAGTTGTGGGAAACTACGATGGACCCGGCTACACGAAGTTTGAAACAGGTTACGATCGAATCCGCGGCGGAGGCGGATCATCTGTTTTCCATGCTGATGGGTGACGAAGTCGCTCCAAGAAGAGACTTTATCGAGAAAAACGCGAAATATGCCAAAATAGATATTTAAGCGATAGCTTATAAAGATGGGGAGGGAACAGTTTTGTGAACACGTTTGTCAATTTTTTTCAAAGATTGAGTTTCCCTTTCGAGAAGAAAGGCGCTAATACCAGAATGAGTATTCGTATGTTGTTTAAGCCTAAAAAAGCGATCAGGCATAGCGATTATATCTCCCGGGATCTGAGCTGGCTTAAGTTTAACTATAGAGTACTGGATCAGGCGAAAAGTTCGGAAAGAACAATTTTCGACCGACTGAAATTTTTAGCCATTACCTGTTCAAACCTGGATGAGTTTTTCCAGATCAGGGTTGGCAGCCTGTATAACTATATTGATTATGGTCGCGAGCGTTTCGATTTTTCCGGCTTGCGTGAAGTCCCTTTCCGCAAAAATCTGCTAAAAGAAGTCCAGCGCTTCTTCAAGGATCAGGAAGACTGCTTTATGAACGAGCTGGAACCTGACTTCGAACACAATGGGTTTAAGATAGCGGACCTTGAAGGATTGCAGGACAAGGAGCTCAGAAAGGTGGAAGAGTATTTTATCGATACGATCTTCCCGATGCTCACCCCGATGATCTACGACAGCTACCATTCGTTTCCCATGCTCATGAATAAGATTCTTATTTTTGGAGTTGTGACGCGTCTGCCGGAAGCTGAAAAAGATTCAAAGCGATTAAGTTTTGTACAGGTTCCTCAGAATTTGCCCCGGTTTTTTGAAATCCGGAGAAACGAACAATTGCTCTTTGTACCGATAGAGCAGATTATTCGCTGGAAAATCAATGAATTGTATCGGAATATTGAAATATTGTCGGTCAATCTTTTTCGTATTACCCGAAATGGTGATTTTTCTCTGGATGAGACCGAGGAAATGGATGTCAAATTTGTGGAAGAAGTCCAGCGTAAACTAAAATCCCGAAAATCCGGCAGGGTTGTTCGCGTAGAAGTGGAAGACAATTACTCCAACTGGATGATGAAAATCCTCGTTGACCGTTGGGATATCGATCATCACAATATTTTTGTCGCCTCCCGGTTGATCGACTATACCGCTTTATGGCAAATTGTCAAGAACAAGGAGTTTCGTCAGGCGATTTCCGCTCCTCCCACACCGGTCAAGCCATTGGTTTTTCCGGAAAACGAGGACGAAGACATGTTTACGTTTCTGAAGCGTCATGATATTTTGCTTCATCAGCCATATAATCTTCTGGATCCTGTCATCGACTTGCTGGAGAAGGCCGCTATCGACCCCGCGGTACTCGCTATCAAAATCACTATTTACCGTCTGGCCAAAGATTCGCGGGTGACATCGGCCTTATTCAAGGCGGCCGAAAATGGCAAGCATGTTTCCGTGCTTTTTGAAGTGAAGGCCCGTTTTGACGAGGAAAACAATATCAATGAGGCGCTAAGGTTGCAGAAAGCCGGCTGCTTTGTGATATACGGTATCAGCCATCTGAAAACCCATACCAAACTGCTGATGATTGTGCGGAAGGAAGGGGATAAAGTTACCCGATATGTACATATGTCCAGTGGCAACTACAATGAGGATACCGCCCGGCTGTATACGGATATAAGTCTTTTAAGCTCCAATGAAGCCTACGCGGCGGATATAAACGAGTTTTTTAACGTTATCACCGGGCATTCGATGCCGCGGGTATATACCAATCTGATTACCGCGCCGGGAGATATGCGCCGGCAATTGATCGAACTTATTGATCAGGAAGCGGAAAACGCGGCGAATGGCAAACCCTCGGGGATCGCGATCAAGCTCAATTCGCTTCAGGATAAAGAAGTGATCGACGCGTTTTATCGGGCGTCTCAGGCGGGTGTTCCCATTAAGCTTATCGTCAGGGGTATTTGTTGTCTGAAAGCCGGAAGGGCCGGATTAAGCGAAAATATTGTCGTAAAATCTATCGTAGGCGATTTTCTGGAGCATTCCCGTATCTTTTATTTCCACAACGCGGGAAATCCTAAAGTCTATGGAGGAAGCGCGGATATCATGATGCGGAGTTTCGACAGGAGGATAGAGTCGTTGTTTCTGATTCTGGATCCTTTGTTGAAACAACAGGTGATTAATATTCTCGCTTATAATCTGAAAGATAATGTCAACTGCTATGTGATGAACGAGTATGGAGAGTATATTAAAGAGACACCAGGGCCCGGACAGCGGCCATTCAACATTCACAAGGAGTTTTTCCGCATTACGAAAGAAATTGTAGAAAAAGCTTCCCTGTTCTAACTTATCCGCTCGGATGAGGTCGCTTCGTCAAAATGGAGGCCGGTGACGCCTCCGGAAACGATAAACTTCATGATCTCTGAACTCGGAGCCTGAAGTATCGTGATATGTTCTTTGGGCACAATAGCCAGGTTGCCCGAAATATTGTAAGAATGCGGGAAATATACAGCCGCCTTGTCCTGTAGATGAAGGATCGCCAAATCATTTTGAGTAATAAATCCCAGACGCTGGATATTAAAGTCCCGGTTGATTTTTACAAGTACCGGTTGATTGAATTTCTTCTTTTCTCCTATAAACGCGTTGATCACGTCCTTGGATGAGGAATAGATAAGATTGATCAAAGGAATTTTATATAAAGAATTTTCAATCAATGAAAAGGCCGGCTTCGCGATTAATGTGGAGCCCAGGTATCCAATCAGAACGCTTAGCGCGATAAAAATCAGTAAACCCATTCCAGGATAAAGGTCCAGGTTGAAAAGATCCGGAATCAGATTGTCAATCGCTTTTACAATAATATAGATGATATACGCGGTAATCCCGAAGGGAATGATAAATAAAAGGCCGTTGAAAAAGTATTTTAAGAATTGCTTCATGGTGAAGTTTTGAAACGATAGTATACAAATTTATACGTATTTTTTCTCATACAAGACAAAGGCGATGAAAAAAACGCTCTCCTGAGAGAGCGCCCCCATCTTAGTTAGTTGTGTTTAGGGTTTAAGATGCTGTGGATCATTTTGTTGATTTGTGTCTATTAACAATTGAGAATTGGCTAAGGTTAGTTTTATATCCATTTTGATTTTAGCTATGAGACTACCTGCTTTGGCGCTATCGTTGTTGGTTTTTTTATTTTCATGTAGTATCTCAATGACTCCCGAATATTATAATGAAATAAAACGTCACCGTTCCCTCGCCATTTTACCTTTTGAAGTCGGTTTATATCAGATTGAAGAATTGAAATATCTTTCTCCTGGTCAGTTGAAGGAACGGGAGAAAGAGTTGGGGTGTTTTTTTCAGTGTCAGGCCTATGGGTATTTTAGTCGCCGCCAGCCCAAAAACAGGCAAGTTTATGTAGTGGTACAAGACGTCGCCGAGACCAATCGAAAACTCCGGGAACTGGGACTTTCATCCAGACAAGCCCGGTTACTGGGAGAACGTGAGCTCGCCCGATTTCTTGGAGTCGACGCTTTTATTTACGGCAGTATAGATATCCGTCCTGATTTTGACGCGGCCAACAACGCGTATGTTGCCGGCTATGCCTCCTACGGCTCGATAACCGATATGATGGCTGTGATCGATATCCGGATCGCGGACTCTAATACAAGCTCTGTAATCTGGCAATATCGGGAACCGAATAAAGGGTATTCGCGAAGAGAGGCTTCCAACGATACGCTCTTGTTCAACAATCTTTTTATGTATCCCTTGAGCCGTCTTTCCTATAAAGCGTTTGAGCAACCCTGATCTCGGAGTAACAATCGCGGGACGCGCGTGGTTTTATTGTAAAAACGTGTTTTTGGGGATAGGGGGGCTGACATGATGAAGGGACGAATGTATTTATGGATGTTGATCTGGTTGCTGATTATTTATTCAATGGTATCTGGTTGCCGGTCGACGAGAGTTTTTTCGGATCAGGTTGATGGTATCGACTACGGACAATTCAAGACGTTTGCCTGGTTGCCCGCTGAAGATAGTTCGGACGGATCTTTATTCGCTAATCCGATCGTTTTTCAGAACCTGAGAAACAATATAAATAAGGAAATGTTTGTACGGGGGTATGAAATAGACACCCGGTCTCCGGATCTGCTGGTATTGGTGCATGTCAATTTCAGAGAAGTGCAGGAGTTGGTGCAGTCACCCGTTTATGGAAGTTATGGGTATTATTATCCTGGATTTTACGCGGGACCATCTTATCCATACAATTATATGTATTACAATACAATTCCCAATATCGCCGGATATAATATTCAGTCGGTTGAATTTACGCGTGGAACCGTAGTGGTGGATATCATCGATACCGATGCCAATGAGCTTATCTGGCGCGGTTGGGCGCTAACGGATATTACCGATCCGGATGATTTCAGAAAAGATATGCGAAAAATCGTGCAGGATATTTTTAGTCGATATCCAGTCAAAAGGAAATAGACGGAAGTAGACGATTCAAGTTGACCAGGCGCCTGTCAAGATGACGGGCGCCCTGTTTTTAGAAGTGTTAAAAGAAGCGTAAATCGAAGATTTTTTTCACATAATTCCGGAAAATAACCCGATCATGGTGTTGAGGTATAATAATTGCTGAAAATAATTGTTGCTATTAAATGATTCTTAAATTCGCGTTTTCAACTCTGTAGATATTTTGATCTTTATGAAAAATAAGATACTACTTTTATTCATCATCACTTCTTTTCTCCAGGCTTATACCGCTATCGCCCAGAACAAGCCCAAAGGATACAACATTACTGTCAAAATAGAAGGACTAAAAGATACGGTTTGCTATATGGCGTATCACTATGGCGATAAGCAGTATCTCAAAGATACCGCCCAGGTAAACTCGAAGGGTGTGATGGTTTTTAAGGGAGATGAAGAACTCCCTGGAGGGATCTACATGATTGTCCTGCCTTCCAAAAACTATTTTGAGTTTATTGTTAACCAGCAGACATTTTCCCTGGAAACGGATTCGTTGGATCTGGTAGGCAAGATGAAAATAAAAGGTTCGGAAGATAATACGCTTTTTTATGAGTATCTGAATTATGTCGCCGATAAGGGCAAGCAAATAGAAGAGTGGAAAAAGAAACTGGAAAGCGCTCAGAATAAACAGGACTCTGCCAGAATCAGGGAAGAAGTGGTAAAGCTTGACAAGGCGGTCAACGAGTATCGTGATCAGTACGCTGAGAAGTATCCCGCGACGCTTCTCGCCAAGGTTTTTTCCGCGATGAAAGATCCAGTGGTGCCGGAGAGTGTGGACTCTACCCAGAAGTATACCTGGTACAAGAACCATTATTTCGACAATATTGATTTTTCGGACGAGCGCGTTGTGCGTACGCCGATATTCCATACTAAATTGAAACAATATTTTGAGACATTAACGCTCCAGATTCCCGACTCCGTCATCAAGGCGGCCGATTTTATGATCGCCAAGGCCAGAGCTAGTAAGGAGTTGTTTAAGTATACCACATTTTATACCACGTACACCATAGAGACATCCAATATCATGTGTATGGATCAGGCCTTTGTTCATATGGCCGATAAATATTATAAAACCGGTGAGGCCTTTTGGCTCAATGAAAAACAGACGAAACGGATTCTTGAGAAAGCCGACAAATTGAGGAATATACTTTGTGGAAAAACTGCTCCCAATCTGATTATGCCGGATGACAAAGGTAAAAATCAGGTACTTCATAACATCAAGTCAGACTATACCGTAGTCGTTTTTTGGGATCCCAATTGCGGTCATTGCAAAAAAGCTATTCCCAAGCTGAATGAGGAATTAGCTGATTTTCCAAAAGAAAAAGTGGAAGTCTTCGCCGTATGCCTTGAAAACAATGAAGCGGACTGGAAGAAGTTTATTGAAGAAAAGAAACTGAACTTTATCAATGTATGGGATCCATACAATCAGACGAATTTTAGAAAACTATATGATATCTCCAGCACACCGGTTATCTTTTTGATTGATAAGAATAAAGAGATTATAGCCAAGCAGCTAGGTGTGGATCAGATTGCCGATTTCATCAACCGGCATTCCGAAATGATGAAGGAAAAGAGCAAAAAGAAGTAATCAGATGAACTGTAAACGAATTTTGGGTGTTGTTTTTGGAGTATGTCAAAGTCAAAAGCGCCTATTGTAAAAGTTTTTCATGTTCTAAAATCCATCCAGGGCTGGAAAATTGAAGAAGAGGGTAAAGTTTTTTCCCTGTTTCGGTCACCTCTGAAGAAAGAAGCTGTCGCGAAAGCGCTCGAACTGGTCAGAAAGGAAAGAGAAAGTCGTCTGATTATTCATAATGAAGACGGTTCGGTCGCTCAGGAACGGTCGTTTTCCTGCCGCCCCCAGTGATGATTGTTAAGCGCTCTATTTTCTGTTGGTCACGGTCTATTCGCTGATCGGGATATCCAGTTTTTTTCGCTGAATCGAGGCGGAGAGCAGACTTGCTATTGTTCCATAAATAATCACACTAATAAAATTGGATCGAGCCATTTGTGAAGCGGAAAAGCTGGTTTCAATACTTGTTACTGTCCGGATTTTTGTCTCATCATCCATTGTGGCGTCATTGGCGACTTTTTCTTTCGCGATGGTCATATAATCATCCTTAAAGGAGCTATTGCCGTATGGAAATGTGAAGTATGTAGCCGTAGAATAAATGAAGGCGGCGAAAATCATAACCAGTAAGCCATTCAGACTAGCGTCCTTGTAGGTTATTTTTCCGTCAAACTTTTTTAGCTTCAATTCCTTGATTGCCATGAATATGTAAAATCCAACTAGGAATACGCTAGGCAATAAGGCGAGTAGCGCGCTTTCGCTTTTCCATAGATAATTGTAGAAAAGAAAATCCCATCCGAGTAAAGTCGCGCCAAGGGCCAGACTGTATTTAACTATAGTTTTCATAGAATGTATTTGACGCGAAACTACATAAAATAATACGCCGAACCGTCGAAAACAGATGGAAAGAACAAGAATTTGTGTTAGTTGAAATGATCGCTGTGGTAATGCGTCTCAAGAAGTTCTCTCTGTTCACGGATACGTAGTTGCACTTTCTTGAACCTGTTTAGCGCGAAGGCGAAGAGAAAAGCTCCTATGGGAATAAAAATAGCGCCTACGATACCCAGATATAAGGACTTTGTAAGATGCAGAAAGGAAAGTCCCGCTACGATAAGCGCCATCGCCGTTCGTGTATAGGAGAGAAAAGTCCGTTCATTGGCCATGACGGTACGTTCTATCGCCATTTTTTGCTGCAAAAATTGAATCGATGGACTTTCTTGTTTCATCAGTTATATAACAATGATAAGGGTGGTTTTGTCTTTACAATAATACAAAAAAGACCATCTCCTTGAGATGGTCTTTCTGGAAACTATTATTAATAAACTAAATAAAGGTGCGAGTGTTATGGAGATCGAAGTTCAAGCCCATAGAGGACAATGATACCGGAAGACATGAAAAGTTGATTTCATCTTTGGTCAGAGAAGTTTCTATCCGCCTTAGCTAATAAAACCAGGTTTTTAAAACGTGATTTTACTTCTCCTGTTTTTTTGATTCAAAGGCAGGATGTTTTTTTGTTTTATCGCTAAGGTAACAAGCCAAAGTTAGATGAATTTTGTAAAAAATACAATTTAAGGATAATGTTTTTAGCCACTCATCTGGTTTGAGTTGTTAAAATTATATTTAATCATATGATGTTAGCTAATTGAAAATAATATAATTGTATGTATGCTGTATTTGAATTGTCATCTTTTAACTTGGTAAAGTTGTATTTTTATTAATTGATATTTATTGTAAAAATACAATTTTATATATTTGATTTTAAGGCGAAGTTATTGTATTATTTATTGTTTTGTAAGATTCGCTGATTTGAGATGAGGAAGAACGCTGGCTATTTAAGAAGCTGGCTTTGGACAGCGTGTATTTCTTCCTGACAAGGGATTTGTTGGTGTAAACGTGAAAGTTGGTCAAGAAGCGTTTTTAGAAACTGCTGATGCTCTTTTGAAGCGCTATTGAAAGGGATGTGGTTTAAGGCTTTTTTGACTTGTCGCCATTGTCGGAGTAGTTCAAGAGTTTCCGGCGTACAATAGCTATGGATGAATTTTTCCCAGATATATTGCTCAGCCATAGCGTTTGGATGAATCAGATCATCCTTATAAAAACGATAATCTCTAAGATCGTCCATTAGAATCTCAAAGGCCGGAAAATAGTCGATGGCTGGCGACGATTCACTGAGCTGGTGGCACGCGAGGCGAAGAATCGCCTTACTTACGCTATTGAGCTGTATACTGTCTTTGGTATGACGCACAGGACTTACGGTTAATATTACCTTTATATCCGGATTGATCTTCCAGGCTGATTTTAGAGCCTGTCTCAGAGAATCACGGATATTTTCTACACTTAAAAGACGCTTGGTAAACAAGCCTGAAGGTTGTTTGTGGCAGTTACTCACGGTATGTCCATACTTATTTAGTTCATAAACATAGGCGGTGCCCAAGGTGAGAATGAGAAAGTCGCAGGATGTCAGTTGGTGATATAAATCTTTCGAGGCGCGTATAAAGTCGTTTTCAAGCGCTTGTTTCGTATGGCTATAAAAGGAAGAATGCAGGTAATAGTTGAACCACACCTCTTTGGAATAGAGATAGGAGTGGTCTGGGAGAGTGGATTGGCTAATACAGCGATCGAGGAGATACGCGATGGAAAGCGGATTGAAAATAGTGCCAAACGGATTAACAGAGGAGATAAATTTGTTGTCCCGTAGTTGCTGTCCGATTACCTCCGCGAAACAAGATCCCATAGTAATGACGGATGATGAGTGAGATAGTTTGCGCGGGGATTCTTTTATAAGGATGTGGGTTTTGAATTCCATGGTGTCTGTATCGTTTGGCTATAAACAAAAAAAGTCCCGAACGGGACTTTTTTTGTCAAGTGCTATCTAAAATTAGCCAGCTATTACCGCGAATTTTAATTCAGCTTTTACTTCTTTATGAAGATCGACCAGAGCTGTAAAATCGCCTACTTCTTTCACATCGCTGTTGAAGCTGATTTTCTTTCTGTCTACTTCAACGCCTTTTTCTTTTAGAGAGTCGGCAAGTTGCAGGACGGTAACCGCGCCGAATATCTTTCCGCTTTCTCCTACTTTCGCGGGAATGGTAAGAGAGATATTGTTGATTTTCACGGCAAGCGCTTCCGCGTCTTTCTTAAGTTTTTCGGCTTTATGCGCGGCCTGACGTATGTTTTCGCTAACCGCTTTTTTATTGGAGTCATTCGCGATAATCGCGTAGCCTCTAGGAATCAGATAATTTCTACCGTATCCGGGTTTGACATTAACTATATCGTTTTTATATCCAAGTCCTTTGATATCTTCTTTTAGGATTACTTCCATTGGTACGGTTTATTTTAATGAGTCTGTAACATATGGTAACAAAGACAAATGTCTGGCTCTTTTTACGGCCTGAGCGATTTTCCTTTGGAATTTAAGCGAGGTGCCGGTGAGCCTTCTCGGAAGAATTTTACCTTGCTCGTTAACAAACTTTAGAAGGAAGTTCGCGTCTTTATAATCGATATATTTAATGCCATTCTTTTTGAATCGGCAGTATTTCTTTTTGTTTTCGGGTCTGTTTACCGGTTCATTTACAAGTGTCATGCTTTTTCCTCCTGTTTTTCAACTTTTTTAAATTCGCCCTTTTTTCTCTTTAGATTGTACTCTATCGCGTGCTTGTCTAGTACGGTAGTTAAGAAACGCATTACTCTTTCATCTCTTTTAAACTCGACTTCAAGAGTATTTACGATGGTACTTGGAGCTTTGAATTCAAACAGGGTGTAAAAGCCGGTGCTTTTTTTCTGAATGGGATAAGCCAGTTTTCTCAGGCCCCAGTTTTCATCATTGGTGATTTCAGCGCCATTGTCTTTTAAAACGGCTCTGAACTTTTCTACGGTATCCTTCATCTGTTGCTCAGACAAAACGGGAGTTAAAATGAATACCGTCTCGTAGTTTTTCAGTTGCATGTTAAATGAACAATTAAATTTTAGCCTGCAAAGGTAATAAATTATTGGTTCAAATCAAGTTTTACTCTACTATAAAATCACCTTCGCCAATCTTAAATCCTTCGGCGTATAGCTCTATGGTATGCTTGCCGGTTCTGAACGGGTTTCCCTTGAGGTATGTATAAGCTACTTGCTGATTGTTGTTTTCAAACAGAATGCTTTGCTGAAGGGTATAAGGGATCTCTTTTCCCTCGAACAGAAAGAGGCCTCCTCCCATGGAAGTATTGAACAGCGTGGAGCCGTCCGGTTCGATCACGCGGAGAAAAACTTCCCTGCCGCCTACCTGCGCTACTTCGTTGGGCAGAAGCTGAAATGAGATACGTAGTTTGTGAATGTGTCTCGACTTCAGCACGGGGCCTTCTTTTAGTTTTCCTCGATCGGTAAGGGCGTTTACCTGTATCGGGCCGGCCCGTAGCGCGGAAGCCACGTTGATTTTTTGCTCGAGCTCTTTCTGGTTGTAAGCCATAAGTCGCATGGAGTCGTTGCTTTGTTCAATCTTCTTCTCCAGTTTCTGGTTGAATTTAAACAAGGAGTCCCGCTGCGAGGTCAATTGAGAGATCTTGGAGTCTGAAAGAGTGAGCTGAAGCATCAAGACTTCCACTCTCGCTTTGTACTTTTCCAGATCGGCCGCCGCGAGGTTTTTTTCCTTTTTTAACTGATTCCTGTCTTTTCGGACCTGACTTAACAGCAAGTCCATCTCGTCGATTTTTCCTCCGAGTTTCATTATCTCCGCTCTTTTCAAAGTCAGTTCAGTTTCAACGGAGTCCAGTTGGGTCATCATTCCGGAAATATCAAGCTCCTGACTTTTGATCGTCTGATGTTGCACCTCGATAGTTTGCTTTTTGTCAAGGTTCATGAAGAATTGCACCGCGTTTATGGCCAGTAGAATAGCGATAAATACAATGACGATTCCTTTTTTGCTCTGGCTGTTTTTGCTATCGTTGCTATCGGTCATTGGCGAAAAAGTACGCTTTTGTATTAGATTTTGCGAAATTAGTGTTATTAAGGCGTTATTTCAATTAACGACTAGAAAAAGAACAAGAAATAAATTTTATAGTTCCTATGCCTGATAAATTGTTCTGGGATAATAAGTATAAAGCCGGTGAGACCGGCTGGGACGCGGGATCGATAACTACTCCTCTCAAGGAGTTTTTTGATACGCTGGAGGATAAAAGTCGCGAGATTCTTATCCCCGGAGCTGGCAACGCGTATGAAGCGGAATATTTGCACAGTCTCGGATTCAGGAATGTATATGTCGCCGACATATCGGAGCGCCCACTGGAAAATTTCCGTGATCGCGTACCCGATTTTCCGAAAGAGCATTTGCTGCGTGAAGACTTTTTTGCTCTGGAAGGTTCATTCGACCTTATTGTGGAGCAGACGTTTTTTTGCGCGCTGGATCCCGCCTCGCGTGGAGATTACGCCCGTCAGATGGCGCGCTTGCTCAGGGAAGGCGGCGCGCTGGTGGGATTGTTGTTTGATCTGCCGCTCAATGATGATAAACCTCCCTATGGCGGCAATAAAGAAGATTATATTCCGTATTTTCGTCCATATTTTATATTCAGGAAATTTGAGAAAGCTTACAATTCCATTCCGCCCCGTGCGGGAAATGAATTGTTTATTCATCTGATAAAAAAACAGACAGAAAATCGTAGTATATGAATAGTGTACCTAAAATAAAGCATAGCGATTCCGGAAATTTCTTTCTGATGGCGGGTCCCTGTGTGGTGGAAGGGAGAGATATGGCCCTGGAGATCGCTGAAAAGATTGTGACAATCACGGATAAGCTGCGGATCCCCTATATATTCAAGGCTTCTTATCGTAAGGCGAACCGATCCAGTTTGAGTTCCTTTACCGGCCTTGGCGATGAAAAGGCTCTGAAAATTCTGGAGGAAGTGGGAAAAACATTTGATGTGCCCGTGGTCACGGATATCCATGAGAGCCATGAGGCGGAAATAACGGCGGCATATGTGGACGTATTGCAGATTCCCGCTTTTCTTTGTCGCCAGACTGAGTTGTTGGTCGCGGCGGCCAGGACAGGCAAGGTCGTGAATATTAAAAAGGGGCAGTTCCTTTCGGGACAGGCTATGCGTTTCGCGGTGGAGAAGGTTATCGCGGCTGGTAATAATTCCATAATCCTGACCGAAAGAGGTAATAGTTTTGGTTATGGGGACCTGGTAGTGGACTTTCGGAATCTGCCTGACATGCGGGCTATCGGCGTGCCTGTGGTGATGGATGTTACGCATTCGCTGCAACAGCCTAATCAGGCCTCCGGAGTTACAGGGGGCAAACCCGCGATGATCGAAACGATCGCGAAAGCGGCCATAGCCGTTGGCGCGGATGGATTGTTTATTGAAACGCATCCGGAACCGGCTGTAGCTAAGTCTGATGGAGCCAATATGCTGCAATTGGACAAACTGGAAGACATGCTGCGAAAACTTGTGAGAATTCGTCAAGCTCTCTAGCCTGACTTTAATTTTTAGATTTTGATGGAAAAGAACAATCCCAAAGTAATGCGGGCCTGGTGTATGTATGATTGGGCCAATTCGGTATTCTCGCTTACCATAACTACAGCCATTTTTCCGGATTACTTTTTGGCGATGACGGAGAATCCGGCCACTAATAACGAGGTGAGCTTTCTTGGTTTTAATATTGTCAATTCCGCGCTTTTTAGTTACGCGATATCGTGTTCATTCCTCATAGCGGCTTTTATGAGTCCGTTTCTATCATCCATAGCGGATTATAGTGGACGAAAAAAAACGTTTATGAAGGCTTTTTGCTATCTGGGAGCTTTATCCTGCGCCTGCCTTTATTTTTTCACCAGAGATACTGTCATATTTTCTACGTTCGCTTTTATTCTGGCGGGAATCGGGTTTAGTGGCAGTATTGTTTTTTACAACTCTTTTTTACCGGAGATTACTACGGAAGACATGACGGATAAAGTCAGCGCCCGGGGATTTTCATATGGTTATGTAGGGAGTGTTATTTTGCTTATTTTCAACCTGATGATGATTCTGAAGCCAGAATGGTTTGGAGGTATCTCCAAAACGAGAGCGGTTCAGATTTCCTTTCTTTCGGTTGGAATCTGGTGGTTCGCGTTCGCGCAATACAGCTTTTATTATCTGCCTGGTAATATATACAAGCGGAGTGGACGGGGAAACTGGATATTTAATGGATGGCGGGAATTGGGCAATGTCTGGCGGCAGCTTAAGTGGCAAAAGGCGTTGAAACGGTTTTTGCTGGCCTTCTTTTTTTACAATATGGGAGTGCAGACTATTATGTATATTTCGCCGGTTTTTGCCAAGGAAGTGGTAAAGCTGGAAACCGAAAATCTGATCATTATCATATTGCTGATCCAGTTGGTGGCGATACCCGGGTCCTTGTTTTTTGCCTGGCTGTCCGGAAAATACGGCAACATAAAGGGTTTGATGATCGCAGTAGTCGTCTGGATTGGTATTTGTGTAGGCGCCTACCTGATCCGGGGAGCGACGGATTTCTATATGGTAGCCGTAGTAGTGGGTTTTGTGATGGGTGGGGTGCAGGCTCTGAGCCGGTCTACTTATGCCAAAATTATACCGGAGACCAGTATTGAGCACGCCTCGTACTTCAGTTTTTATGATGTCGTGGATAAAGTAGCTATTTCATTGGGAAGTTTTGTATTTGGCCTGGTTCGGATTCTTACTGGAGATATGCGTCTCTCCATTGTTTTTCTGGGAGTGTATTTTATTATTGGCCTGTTGTTTCTGAGCAGAGTAGTTATGCCGGGAAGAAGCGCCGGAAATAGCTGAAAGAATTTTATTACTTAAAAAACTAAAAAATGCTTTCTCAGTTAAAAAAAACTTGTAATTTCGCCTTCCACAAACCCGGGATATTAGCTCAGCTGGTTTAGAGCACTACCTCGACAAGGTAGGGGTCGCTGGTTCGAATCCAGCATGTCCCACTTAATTTTTTATTAGTAATTATTTTTAGCTATGGATCTTATAGGACTTGGAGCGGACCTCATGTATTTGTTCGGTATGGTCGCTGGTATCTTTTTTTGCGTTATTCTTCTGGTCGGAAAGGTTGTTTAGTTTGCCGGTGTCGCCATTGTTGTTTCCATGATTCGTTTTCAGTTTGTTGTTATAGCTCTCCGCCTTTTATAAATATATTAAATCTTAATGATTTAATATATTGACAATAAGTTGCTTGTATTGATATTTAAACACTTTTCATTTTCGTAGGGTTGTGAAAATGTACGCCTTAATTTTTGGATATGAAAAGTTGTTATGTCAATATATGCGGGTGGTTTATTTTCATCCTTCACATGAGCGCTTTCGCCTTGCCGCCGGATTCATTGGAGACGCGCCGTATGGTATACGCGGATTTTAGGCAGGCCGCTTCCATGTCTACGCCGGCCGTCGTACATATAAAAACTTATTCGGATGAGCCGGTAAAGCAACCGGCAGGTTCACTGGAAGATTTTTTCAGGGATTATTATGGCAACAACGATAGGGGATATCGAGGATTTGAGGATAAGGATTCAAGACTTCTGGCTTCCGGTTCCGGAGTTATTATCTCCAGGGATGGACTGATTATTACCAATAACCATATTGTGGAAAACTCCAAAATCATTGAAGTTGTGCTCAATGACAAGAGAAGTTTTCACGCGTCGCTGATTGGAGCGGATGTGGCTACGGATATCGCGCTGATCAGGATTGGCGCGGATGATCTTGTACCTATCCGCTATGGAGACTCGGACAGCGTATCGGTAGGAGATTGGGTGATGGCCGTTGGCAATCCTTTTAATTTGACTTCTACGGTTACAGCGGGGATCGTGAGCGCCAAAGGTCGAAACCTGAACATCCTGGGTGGCAACAGCCAGATGGCGATCGAGTCGTTTATCCAGACAGACGCGGCGGTCAATCCGGGCAATAGCGGAGGAGCGCTGGTAGATCTCAATGGTTGCCTGGTAGGCATCAATACCGCTATAGCGAGTCCCACCGGAGCGTACGCGGGGTATTCGTTCGCGGTGCCTGTCAATCTGGTTAAAAAGGTCGTATTCGATTTACAGACTTACCGAAAGGTGCAGAGGGGATTGCTGGGCGTCCTTATTCGGGACTTGAACGCGGAGCTCGCCAAGGAAAAAGGACTGAATAATCTCAATGGAGTATATGTGCAGGATGTCAACGACAATAGCGCCGCGTATATGGCTGGCATAAAGTCAGGAGATATTATTACCTCCGTCAATGGAGTTCGGGTAAATACCCCGGCTCAGCTTCAGGAGGTGGTCGCGCTCTTCCGGCCCGGCGACTCTATTCAGATCGAGATACGAAGAGCTAATGGGGCTCGGAAAACCAGCGCGGTATTGCGAAGCGCCAATGGCACGACTATGATGATTCCCTATGGGCGGGATATTCTGGAAAACAGTATTGGCGCTTCTGTAGGCGATTTGGAGAAGGATGAATTGAAAAAACTAAAGTTGAGCGCCGGAGTTAAAGTAATGGAACTGCGTTCGGGAAAGTTTGCCGATGCTGGCATGCAAAATGGATTCATTATCACGCATGTGGATAAGAAGGTCATTAAAACGGTGGATGAGCTGATCAGCGCGTTGGAGGAGGTAAACGAAAAAGGAATGATGGTCGAGGGGTTTTATCCCGGAGGTGAAAAAGCTTTTTACGCCATTTCATTATCGGATTATTGAGTTTAGACCAGAGCGATGATGGGTTGATTAATAGAAAAAGCGCGGGAATATTAAGATGATGAGTATGTACAATTTTACTATTGCGCGGGAGGAGGAGAGAATGCTGAAAAATCTTGACGGATACGCGATGCTGGAAGATTTGCGTCAGTTGGCGCCATTCGGAAACTCGGCGCGGGTGTTTGATACGCACTATTTGCTCGCGTTTGATCTCTGCGGATCAATCAGCGCGCGAAAGCTCCAGATGAAAATTGACAAGAGGGGACGCCGCTTTTTTATTCAATTCTTTATTCAATCGTTCAATACGCGGAGGCGATACGTGCTCCGGAATATGTTGCTGCCTGAGGATTGCGTAAGAAAGGAAATCCGGTATAAAGTGATTGACAATATATTGTTTGTTTCCATGCCCCGGCGGGGAGGTTCACGTTTTTCACTGAAAAGAATTTTGCGGACATATGGTGAGATCCTGAGCAAATTCGGGATAAGCGCCTGGCGAAAAAATAAGAGTTAGTTCATTATTAGAAATTGGTTAAAAGATTAATTTTAGGAAGGGTAGGACATGAAGATTGCACAGATTTCTCCTTTATATGAAAGCGTTCCGCCACAAATGTATGGAGGAACGGAAAGAGTAGTAAGTTATCTTACGGACGAACTGGTTCGACAAGGACATAAGGTGTCTTTGTTCGCGTCGGGGGATTCGGTAACCAAAGCGAAACTGGTTCCGGTTTGCCCGGCCGCGCTTCGCTTAAACAAAGATTGTGTGGATCCGATTACGCATCATGTGATCCAGATGGAATGTGTGAGGGAAATGATTAATGAGTTTGATATACTGCATTATCATACGGATTATCTTCATTTCGCTTTTAGCCAGAGCAACGCTAAGCCCCATGTTACGACTTTGCACGGAAGGCTTGATTTGCCTGATCTGAAATTTGTGTACAACAAGTTCGCCCATATGCCGGTAGTGTCTATTTCAAATTCCCAGCGTTTTCCATTGCCGATGGCCAATTGGGTACGTACGGTTTATCATGGACTGCCTGAAGATTTATATTCGCTGGGTAGCGGCGATGGTGGATACGCGGCGTTTATCGGACGCGTATCTCCGGAAAAGAGAGTGGACAGGGCGATTGAGATCGCGTTGAAAGCGGGTGTTCCCTTAAAAATAGCCGCTAAGGTCGATAAAGTAGATCAGGAGTATTTTGAAAAGGAAATAAAGCATCTGATGGATCATCCGCTTATCGAGTTTGTAGGCGAGATCGGAGACGCTCAGAAGAATGACTTTCTGGGCGGCGCGCGGTGCCTGCTTTTCCCGATCGACTGGCCGGAGCCTTTTGGTATGGTGATGATTGAAGCCATGGCTTGCGGAACACCAGTGATCGCTTTTAAGAATGGCTCAGTGCCGGAAGTTATTGACGAAGATCTGACCGGTTATATTGTTTCCAGTGTGGACGAAGCGGTCGTAGCGGTAAATAACCTCCATAAAATAAGCAGGGAGAAGTGCCGGAAGTTGTTTGAGGAGCGCTTTAGCGCCAGAAGAATGGCCGAAGACTATACGGAAACCTATCTGAAAATCATTGAAAACAACAAGTCTCAGGGAAAAACATATATGGTGGCCAGCTAGGGATATTTTTTATTCTTGGTATTATGAGCGGGCCGAAATCTCGGCCCGCTTTTTATAGGCTCAGGTATTTTAAAAACTCCTGTTTTACAACATCTTCATTGAACTTTCCTCCGAAGTGGGAAGTAGTGGTTTTGCTATCATAGTCTTTGACGCCTCGAGATGAAACGCACATATGCCGGGCGTCAAGAATGACCGCCACGTCTTCGGTTTGCAGCGTTTCTTTCAGTTCATTGGCGATTTGCACGGTTAATCTTTCCTGTACCTGAGGTCGTCTGGCATAGTATTGTACAATACGGTTGATTTTGGAAAGACCGATTACTTTGCCGCTTGATATGTAGGCGACATGGGCTTTTCCATATATGGGGACAAAATGATGCTCGCAATTGGAATAAAAGGTAATATCCTTTTCCACGAGCATTTCATTATAGTTGAACTTGTTTTCAAAAAGCTTTACGGCTGGTTTGTTTTTAGGATTTAAACCGCTAAAGATTTCTTGTACATACATTTTCGCTACCCGGTACGGCGTCCCTTTCAGGCTGTCGTCATTCAGGTCAAGGCCGATAATATGCATGATTTCTTTGAAGTGCTTGGCTATAAGTTCCATTTTTAGCTGATCGTCCATGTCGAAGGCGTCAGGTCGTAATGGTGTTTCCGCTGAAGAACCGGCATGCTCGTCCCCCATTTCCTCCGCGTTGATAAGGTTAAGGTTAGTCAACCGGGTATTCAACAAAGTTTCTTTCTGTTTCATAAAGGAGAATCTTAAGCTCGTACTCTGAATCTATTTCCTTTCTGAGTAAATTATATATGACGATAGCTATATTTTCGGCGGTTGGATTGAGGTTTTTAAATTCCTCTACATCCAGGTTCAGGTTTTTATGATCAAAGCGCTTTAGGATTTTATCCCGGATTACTCCGCTTAACCGCTTCATGTCGTATACATAGCCGGTCTCGGGATTTACGCTACCAGTGAGCTTCACAATCAATTCATAATTGTGTCCGTGATAGTTGGGATTATTGCATTTTCCGAAATATTCCCGGTTTCGCTCCGAACTCCATAAAGGATTGTTTAATCGGTGCGCCGCGTTAAAGTGTTCTTTCCGGAAGACGGATGCTTTCATTCATTAAAACTTTCAACAATTGACCAGGAAAATAAGTTTTTTCGCTATTTTAGAAAGTTAAAGATAACGTTTTTTACAGGAAATCCATAGCCGATTTACGCCATTGGATGATGAAAATACCGGAAACGCGGCGGAGCGGTGTCTGTTATCCCTGTTTTAGCGCAAGGTATCGCTTAAATTGAATTTTATGAAATTTTTTTCTGTAATGCTTAAAAATGGTTTAATAAAATTCGCTATGACTGTCTTATTTTGTATATTTACAAAATAAAATTCTGAGATATGACTTTTGATGAATTAAGCAAGAAGATAGGGGAGTATAACAGCAGAGGGTTGAAGCTCTTTACTACTTGTTCGTTTCAGACGCATTCTCTGGTATTGCTGCATATGCTGAGCAGAATTGATAAGTCGATTCCGGTTTATTTTATCAATACCGGATATCATTTTCCGGAAACATTGGCTTTCAGGGACAAGATTGTCGATTTGTTCGGGATTAACTTAAAGGAGACTTTTTCCTTTACGCCCAGAAATATGCAAAAAGACGCCGAAGGCAAATTGCTTTTTACTTCTGATCCGGATTTTTGTTGCTACCTGAATAAAGTGCAGCCACTAGAACCAATCCTTGCCGAAAATGACGTTTGGATCAATGGAGTCAGAGCGGATCAAAGCGCCGTTCGTAAAAATTTTAAAGTGGAGGAAAGCGCGCCGCATGATGTTATCCGCTTTCATCCTATGCTTGACTGGAACTCTAAAATGATTCACATTTATCAAAAGGAATATGATCTTCCCAGACATCCCCTGGAAGAAAAGGGCTATTTCAGTATAGGTTGCGAGCCCTGTACCAGAAAGTTCGACCTTGAATGGAACGAGCGGGAAGGTCGCTGGTTTGGTCTCAAAAAAACGGAGTGTGGTTTAAATACGGATTTAGTTAAGAAATAAAAGATGAATGTTTTAGTTACGGGAGGAGCCGGATATATTGGCGCGGAACTGGTTTATAAGCTTTCTCTTCAGGAGGATGTGAAGCAGGTGATTGTATATGATAACCTGACGAGAGACAATTTTAACCTGTTTATAAGCAACAGGAACAGGATTTCCAATAATAAGGTAAAGTTTGAACTGGGCGACATATTGGATTCCCGAAAAATACGCAAGGTATTGAAAGATGTGGATGTAGTGTACCATTTGGCGGCCCGGGTCGATACTCCGTTTTCCAATATCGATTCACATTCCTTTGAGCAGGTAAACAACTGGGGCACCGCGGAGCTTCTGTACGCTGTCGAAGAGACGAAATCCGTTAAGCGGTTTATATATGTAAGCAGCACTTCCGTATACGGCTCCAGCAAAAAAATGGTGGATGAGACCACTGTTCCCAATCCCAGGACTTTCTACAGCATCTCCAAAATGAGGGGTGAGGAGCATGTGAAGCGCCTTCTTGAAAGAGGCCAGACGAGAGCCTCTATTGTCCGTTGCGGCAATGTATATGGATATACTCCAACGATCCGTTTCGATTCGGTGATTAACAAGTTTTTGTTCGACGCGAATTTTAATAACAGGATATCCATTCATGGTAGCGGTAAACAGGCCCGTTCGTTTATTCATATCAATAAAGTGGTCGACGCGTTGGTCGCTTTTTTGATCAGGGATATACCGCCGGCTATTTATAATCTGGTGGATAAGACCATCGAAATCCTCGACATAGTCGATGTAATGAAGGAGATATTTCCGGATCTTGAGTTTATTTTTATTAATCAGCATCTGGTTCTTAGGGAGTTGAAGGTAAGGCCTGACGAAGGGCTGGCGAAATATTATCAATTGCCGGAAAGCGACTTTAAACAAGAGCTCCTGGAGTTTAAGGATTGTTTCGCGTTTAGCTCTCTGACAGAGTAGCCAGTCGCTATAGTATGATCAGTATCAGGTCGAGTTCCTTAGATGATGTCAGAGGAAAGCCGCCTGATACTGAATTTTTTATATGAAATTCAGGAGTAAGGACGAAAAAAACTGTTTTGGCGCTTCCACGTTGATATCTGATATATAATTAATGAACGGATACTTTGGAGCATATCGAGCATATTGACCTGAAACCCGCTCCGGATCAGGTATACTGGACTATTGACAGGCACTGGAACGAAGAAGTGATCTATTTTTTGCTGGTTGATCGTTTTTGCGACGGTAACGCGCGAATGATCATTCGGGAAGGAGTACCGGTAGATTGGCGAACCGGAGAACTGGAGAGTGTTTGTGGAGGTAATCTTAATGGGATACGGGCGAATCTGCCTTATCTGAAGCAGCTTGGGATCACGGCTATCTGGCTGTCGCCCGTTATGGAAAATAATCCGGAAAGCTATCATGGATACGCGATTCAGGATTTTTTGAGTGTTGATCCCCGTTTTGGTACACTCGATGACCTGAAGGCGCTGATCCGGGAAGCGCATGCTCTTGATTTAAGAGTCATATTGGATATTGTAATTAACCATACGGGTAACAACTGGCATTATTCGGAGCATAGACATCCGGTATACTATAGGGGACGCCGGTACGATTTTGGAGCTTGGAGGTATCCGGACAAGCCTAAACCGCTTGAGTTGAGAAACGAAAAGTATTATAGAAAGCAGGGAGAGATCAGGCGCTGGGATGCCTTTCCGGAAACTCGTGAAGGTGACTTTTTCTCCTTAAAGAAGCTGTTGCTGGATGAATCCGCCGATGGTTTGCAAGTACAGGAAATCTTATTAAAAATCTACGCTTACTGGATTAAGGAGACGGATTGTGATGGCTTTCGTATCGATACGGTCAAGCATGCCGGAATGCTTCCGGTAAGCCGTTTCTGTGAAGGCATAAGAGCCTATTGTGAATCCATTGGGAAGAAAGATTTTTTTTTGTTCGGGGAGCTGACTGGAGGGGATCCTTTATTGGCCGCTTCGTTGAGCGGTAGTGAGGATAATCAGGAACGTTTTTATAATGGTCCGGATTCCCTGCTTGATTTTCCGTTACATTTCGTCCTGGAGGCGGTAATTAAGGGGAAAGAGCCTTTTAAGTATTTGAAAAAACGCTTTAAATCGAAAGAGCGCTATAAGCTTGGCGCGCCTCATCGGAGGTATGATTTGGTTACATTTCTTGACAATCACGATCAGGTGGGCGCTGTACTGAAGAAAAGAATCGGCGCGGAAATGTCTGAGAAGGAGTTATTGGCGGCATTGGCCATTTTGTTTTTTTTGCCGGGTATCCCCTGTATGTATTATGGAACCGAGCAGCATCTTCGGGGGGCAGGTACGACTGATGGATGTATCCGGGAGCCTATGTTTTCGTCTGATGGACGGTTTTCTCTTTTGAATCCGCGAAAATGGCTTTATGGGGAAATCGCCCGGCTTTGCGAGGCGCGTAAGAACGCCGGGGTGTTTGGTTTGCCTGAGCTGTTTTTTAATGAACAGTTTGAGGACGCCGAATGCCTGCGAAAAGTACCGGGTGAGGAAAAAATGCTGGTATTTTCACGGTTGTCTCCGGATGAGCAGCTTGTATTGCTATTCAATCAGCAAAACATTCCGAAGACCATATACGTAAAAATACTCAGGCCTTTAATAAGAGCCGATTTTGTTTATTCGATAGAAAATCCTCACGTGGAACTGGTCAATTCCATGCCTGAATCGCGTTCGTCCGGCTTAATTAAGGCGCTGCTGGCCCCTGGTGAGTTGGTTATTATAAAATAAGCAGTTAACTTTATAATCCTATTCCGGACCCGATGAGAAATACAGACCATAGTGAGCCCCGTACCGATCTTTCTGAAGCGAAAAGTGTGAGAATATTCACCTTTAGCGTGATGTTTTTCATGTGGGGGCTGATTACTGTCCTTAACTCAATCCTTTCCGAGCATCTGGTATTTATTTTCAATGTTGATTATTCATTGTCGACGTTGATGAACCTTACTTTTTTTGGAGCTTACCTGATCGTGTCCATACCAGCGGGTTCCCTCCTCAACAAGGTTGGGTATAAGAGAGGGGTCTTGATCGGATGGATCGCCGCTACAGTAGGGTGTTTTGTGTTTAACGCGGCTGTTCTGAGCCGCTCGTATTACGTGTTTCTTTTCGCTTTGTTTATACTCGCGAGCGGTATCACCATACTGCAGGTGAGCGCGAATTTGTATATAATTCTTTATGGACGGGACGACAATAGCGCCAGCCGGTTAAACTTCGTCCAGGCGTTTAATTCTCTTGGAACACTGGTAGCGCCCTTTCTGGCCTCGTACCTGCTGATGTACCTGACCAAACTCCCCAAGGACATCCTTAGCGGCATGGATACGAAAATCCGGATGGAAACGATGGCGGACTATGTGCATCTGCCTTATTTGTTTTTAGGAACCTTGATGGCTTTTCTGGCGATATTCCTGTACAAGTCCAATATTAGCCATATTGATACGGAAAGTGTAAAACCTCTTAACAAAATCACTTCACTCAGGAGGAGGCATGTTATGCACTTTCCCCAGTTGCGTCTTGGCGCCTTCGCGATTTTCGCCTATGTGGGCGCGGAGGTAGCGCTCGCCACTTATCTGGGAGATTTCGCGGATGAGTTGAATGTGAAAATTTATTGGGGATTGGCGATGATCGGTCGGTTTATCGGGGCGCTCGCGCTGACGAGGATTAGTCCGCACAAGGCCGTTGGATTCGCCGCTATTATGGCCATGTGTATGGTGGTCGTGTCTACGTTGACGGAGGGAAGCATATCAATCTGGACGATTACTTTTATCGGGTTGTTCAACTCTATTCTGTTTCCTACCATATTCGCGTTGGGCGTCCACGGATTGGGTAAGTTTTCTGAAGAAGGTTCAGCTATTCTGGTCATGTTTATAGTTGGAGGCGCGGTATTGCCTTTTATGGTGAAGAACTTTTCGTATGTTAATTATCATGTCGCCTTTATTATTCCGATCATATGTTATTTCTATATAGCCTTGTATGGATTGAAATTATCAAGGTATGAAAAGGAAGAGGTTGTAGGGGACGAATCCAGGGAGATGGAGGCGCTGGCGCGACAAAGCGCTCGATAATGTATACGTCCCAGAACATTATTTAAAAGAAAAAGGCTCCTGTTTACACGGAAGCCTTTTTCTTTTAAGGATTTAGCTGTTCAGAGTGTTATCCCCGATATTCTTCAAATACGTTGACCAGGTGCTCACCGATCATGGTGGCGTTCCGGCCTTCTATGTGATGTCTTTCAATGAAATGAACCAGTTCGCCGTCTTTGAAAAAGGCGATGGAAGGCGAGGACGGAGGATAAGGCAGTGTATACTCCCTGGCCTTGGCGACAGCTTCTTTATCTACGCCAGCGAAGACAGTAGCGAGATTGTCAGGCTTGTAAGGGCTATTTTCCACCGCGTATTTTACTCCAGGTCTGGCGGCTCCGGCAGCGCAGCCGCATACAGAGTTTATAACAAGCAGTGTAGTGCCTTTGGCGTTGTCAAGATAATCTGAAACTTCCTGAGCGTTTTTTAACTCACGGAATCCGGCGTCGGTAAGATCCGCGCGCATGGGGGCTACTAATTGTTCAGGGTACATATTATCGTATTTTTAGTGTTTAAATCTGATTCAAGTTAATTAGGAATTCTTGTTCTTACAGGCTGATAGCGGTTATAGGAAACCAAGTTCAAGTTTAGCGGCCTCCGACATCATGTCCTGATGGTAAGGAGGGTCAAACGTAAGTTCTACCGCTACCTCGTTTACTTCGGTGATCGCTTTGACCTTGCTTTCAACCTCGCTGGGTATTTCCTGAGCGCTGGGACAGGAAGGAGAGGTAAGCGTCATCTGGATATACACGTTGTTTACCGGATAAATATTGACTTCGTAAATAAGGCCGAGATCAAATATGTTGACAGGTATTTCCGGATCAAATACGGTTTTGATCGCGTCAAGCACCTTTTCTTTGAGTTCGTCGGAATTAAATTCGTTTTCCTGTATAGTGTTAGCCATGTCGCGATTGTTTAGAGTTTACACTTTCGCTTTGTAAGCGAGGGCGTGGAGCTTGATTTGTTTCGCCATCGAAGCCAATCCGTTTGAGCGGGTGGGAGACAGGTGTTTCATCATGCCAATCTTATCGAGAAAGAACAGGTCCGCGCTTAAAATCTCGTCGGGAGTATGTCCCGAAAAAACCCGTATCAGCATACTTACCAATCCTTTGACGATGATAGCGTCGCTGTCCGCGTGGTAGAAAACCTTGCCATCCTTGTATTCGGAAACCATCCAGACTTGCGATTGACAACCCTTGATAATATTTTCCGCTGTTTTATCTTTTTCCGCGATAGGAGAAAGTTTTTTGCCCAATTCAATGATATAGCTGTACTTCTCATCCCATTCGTCAAAAAACTCGAATTCGTTGACAATATCTTCCTGAACGGAGGCTATCGAAGCTTCTTTATCCATTTTTACTTTAACATTTTTATGGCGCGTTTAATTCCGGCGGCAAGCCTTTCCACTTCTTCAAGCGTATTATATACGGCGAAGGAAGCCCGGGCTGTGCCGGCTATACGGAATCGCCCCATGAGTGGTTGAGTGCAATGGTGACCTGTCCGTACCGCGACGCCTTCCTGATCCAGAAGGATACCAAGGTCCTGATGATGAATGCCATCAATGACAAAGGAAAGCACGCTTACCTTGTCCTTGGCGGTCCCGATAAGTTTTACGCCATCGATATTCGTTACAAGGTCTACGGCGTACCGATATAGGGATTGTTCGTGTTCCCTGATCGCGGTTTTACCAATTTTATTAATAAAGTCAAATGCTGGTTTCAAGGCGATTGTATCGGCGATATTGGGAGTGCCGGCTTCAAACTTATAGGGAAGTTCATTGAAGGAACACCCTTCAAACGTTACTTCGCTGATCATCTCTCCACCTCCCTGATAAGGAGGCATGGATTCAAGCAGGCGCTTTTTGCCGTACAATATTCCGATTCCTGTCGGAGCGTACATTTTGTGTCCGGAAAAAGCGTAAAAGTCAACGTCCAGGTCCTGTACGTCAACATCCAGATGGGAAATGGCCTGCGCTCCATCGGCTAATACGATAGCGCCAGCCTTTCGGGCAAGGGCGGTAATACGCTTAAGTGGATTGATCGTGCCGAGGGTGTTGCTGACATGATTGATCGCGACCAGCTTTACCCCCTCTTTTAACAGATCCGGAAGGGCTTCAATCTCCAGTTCACCCGCGTCGTTGACCGGTATATAACGGACAATGGCTTCTTTTTCCTTTGCCAGTATCTGCCAGGGAACCATATTGGAATGGTGTTCCATAGAAGTAAGAAGGATGACATCGCCTTTTTGGATGTTCTGTCGTCCCCAGGTAGAAGCTACCAGGTTAATACCTTCCGTGGTCCCTTTGGTAAATATGATTTCTTCACTAGCCGGCGCGTTGATAAAGGCGGCGGCGGATTTTCTGGACTCTTCAAACGCGGAAGTAGCGGCTTCGCTTAAAGTATGAATACCTCTGTGTATATTGGCATTGATCGTTGTATAGTATTTTACCAACGCGTCAATGACGGATTGAGGTTTTTGAGTACTGGCGGCGTTGTCCAGATATACAAGAGGCTTGCCGTTGATCTTCTGGTGAAGAATAGGAAATTCCCCGCGTATCGCCTGGATATCTATAGCCTTGGAACCGGTTTGTAAGCTCATGGTAAATAAGAAAAAAGCTTTTAGTTGGAAAGGCGCTGCTCTATGGCCTTGCTTAAATATTCTTGCAGGAGATCAATGGTGACATGGTCTATAATGTCTTGAGCGAAAGCGACCAGTAGTAAAGCCCGGGCGCTGTCCTCATCGATTCCCCTCGACCGGAGGTAAAACAATGGTTCTTCTTCCAGTTGTCCTATGGTCGCGCCATGGGAGCATTTGACATCGTCCGCGAATATTTCCAACTGTGGTTTGGTATTCATTGTCGCGTCTCTGGTCAGAAGTATGTTTTTGTTTGACTGAAACGCGTTTGTTTTCTGAGCGTCTTGTTTTACAAAGATTTTACCATTGAATACTCCCGTCGAATGATCATCCAGAATGCCTTTGTATAGTTCGTTGCTTTCACAATGGGGTACCGCGTGATCTACCATCGTATGGTTGTCTACTACCTGGCGGTCGCCGGTAAAATACAATCCATAGAAATGAGCCTCGCTGTATTCCGCTCGCATGATCACGTTCAGATTATTCCGGACCATCATGCCATTCAGCGTGATGGTAGCTGAGTTAAAGGTACTTTTGCCTTCCTGAGTTACAATGGTCGCGCCCACATGCACAGATGATGACTTGTCGTTTTGCAGCTTGTAATAGTTAACAACCGCGTCGGTATGCAAAACCACTTCCGTGACCGCGTTGGTAAAGCTTATATGGGAACCTATTGTATGGAAAGTTTCCAGCAGGGTAACCCGAGCGTTGGTTTCCGCGACAAGTAATACGCGTGGTTGAACGAAGATATTGCCTTTGTCCGCGTCGGAAATAAAATGGATAATGACAGGGTGTCGAACTACTTTATTTTTGGGAACGTGTATAAAAACGCCTGGCCCGGCAAACGCGGTATTTAATTCGACAAAAGGATCGTTGGAAGAGTATGCTTCTTGTCCGAAGTATTTCTCGACGATGGCTTGATCCGCTTCCTGAAGGGGTGAAATAATCAACTCGTTGCCGGATGAAACGAGTTTTGAGTGCTCCGGCGCGTACTGACCATTGACGAATACCAGTCTGTTGGCTTCTAATTCATCAAACAGTGGAGATTTCAGGTCTTTCTGAGTCGGGGAGGATTCGGAAGGAAGAATATATTGATTCTTTAATACCTTGCTAAGGTTAAAATATTTATATTCTTCGTGTTTGGTAGTAGGGAATCCCCAGCGCTGAAAATTTTCCAACGCTTTCGCCTTTCGGCTTTCTATTTTTGATGAAAAGGACGTCCTGGTATTCCCGATGCCTTGAGCATGTTGAGTCAGTATCGCCTCTTTAAAGTCATATGTTTTAGCCAAATCCATAATTACGCCTCTGTACTTTCGTTTACTTCGCTTTTAATCCAGTCATAGCCTTTTTCTTCCAGCTCAAGCGCCAGTTCTTTGCTACCGGATTTGACGATTCTTCCTTTATAAAGGACGTGGACAAAATCGGGAACTATATAATCCAGCAGGCGCTGATAGTGTGTGACTACAATCACCGCGTTGTCTTTATTCCTTAACTTATTTACTCCGTTCGCCACGATTCTTAGCGCGTCGATGTCCAGGCCAGAGTCGGTTTCGTCCAGGATAGCGAGTTTAGGTTCGAGCATAGCCATCTGGAATATCTCGTTTCGTTTTTTTTCTCCACCGGAAAAGCCTTCGTTGAGAGAGCGTTTTAAAAGTGAGGGGTCAATTTCAACCAGTTTCATTTTCTCTTTCATGGTATTGAGAAACGAGACGGCGTCAAGAGGCTCCTGACCTTTATATTGTCTTACCTGATTCACGGCGGCTTTTAGAAAATTGGTCGTTGTGACCCCTGGTATCTCGACCGGATATTGAAACGCGAGAAATACACCCTCTCGGGCGCGGTCTTCCGGAGAAAGCTCAAGTAGTTCCTTGCCGTCAAAAAGTACGGAACCGCCCGTTACCTCATACTGTTCGCGTCCCGCCAATACGGCGGCCAGCGTTGATTTACCGGAACCGTTTGGTCCCATGATCGCGTGCACTTCGCCTGGTTTGATCTCCAGATTAATGCCTTTTAATATGTCTTTGCCTTCTACTTTCGCTTTTAAATCTTTGATCGATAGCATACCTGTTCTCGTTCTTGCCTTTAAGGGCTTGTTATTCGGTTTATGTTTGTCTTTATATCCGGAGATAATGGTTTTATTATCCTACGCTGCCTTCCAGTGATATGGCCAGAAGTTTTTGCGCTTCTACGGCGAATTCCATGGGAAGTTGATTGAGTACTTCTTTGCAGTATCCATTGACGATAAGCGCTACGGCTTCTTCCGTATCGATACCTCTCTGATTGCAATAGAAGATCTGGTCTTCGCCTATTTTGGAGGTGGTGGCCTCGTGTTCTACGGTAGCGCTGTTATTTTCCACAGTGATATAGGGAAAGGTATGCGCGCCGCAACGGTCTCCCATAAGGAGTGAGTCGCACTGGGAATAGTTACGGGCGTTGTCGGCCCTTTTCATGATGTGGACGAGGCCGCGGTAGCTGTTGTGCGATTTGCCGGCGGATATACCTTTGGAAACGATACGGCTTCTGGAGTTTTTCCCGATATGGATCATTTTGGTCCCGGTATCGGCCTGCTGCATGTTGTTAGTAACGGCTACGGAGTAAAACTCGCCAATGGAATTGTCCCCCTTCAATATGACACTCGGATATTTCCAAGTGATGGATGATCCGGTTTCCACTTGTGTCCAACTGATTTTGGAATTGTCTCCCATGCATATGCCTCGCTTGGTTACGAAGTTGTATATGCCTCCTTTTCCTTCCTTGTCGCCAGGATACCAGTTTTGCACGGTCGAGTATTTGATTTCGGCGTTTTCCATGGCTACGAGTTCCACTACGGCCGCGTGAAGCTGATTTTCATCCCTCATGGGAGCGGTGCAACCCTCGAGATAGCTTACGTAGCTCCCGGCCTCGGCGATGATGAGCGTGCGCTCAAATTGCCCTGTTCCGGCCGCGTTGATCCTGAAGTATGTCGATAGTTCCATGGGACATCTGACACCTTTGGGAATATAGCAGAAGGATCCATCGCTAAATACGGCGGAATTGAGAGCGGAAAAGTAATTGTCGGTCTGCGGTACTACCGAGCCAATATATTTTTTGACGAGCTCGGGGTGTTCCTGCACGGCTTCGCTCATGGAGCAGAAAATGATACCCAGTTCCCCGAGCTTGTCCTTAAACGTGGTTTTTACCGAGATGCTGTCGATTACCGCGTCTACGGCCACGCCTGTAAGGCGCTTTTGCTCTTCCAGGGAAATTCCCAGCTTTTTGAACGTTTCTCTCAGTTCAGGATCTACTTCATCCAGGCTGTTTAACGTTTTCTTTTGTTTGGGAGCGGAATAATATATGATATCCTGATAGTCGATAGCGGGATAGCTTACATTAGGCCACTTAGGCTCTTTCATTGTAAGCCATTGCCTGTACGCTTTCAGACGCCATTCAAGCATCCATTCGGGTTCATTCTTTTTCTGGGAAATAAAACGAACGATATCTTCACTAAGGCCTTTGGGAGCCTCATCGGTTTCAAATTTGGACTCGAATCCATATTTATATTCCGATGTGGTCAACTCCTCAAGTATTTTCATATTCTCGCTCATATAACCAACTATTAAGACTTGTTCCAGTTTAAGTACACAAATTTAAAACAAAAGGATTACCATATGGTTCCTTTGTACTCTTTTTTCGCGAATACACATAAAGATACGAAAATAAAGCCAATTAAAGAAATAAAAAGGGCTAATAGATTTAGCGTGGGGCGCGGGATAGAGACGATCGGGCCTTTTAGGCGATCAGGTTATAAAATCGCTGTAGGAGGGGGATTCGAACCACCCACGGAGCGGTTAGCCATAGCTCAGAATGATTCATTTTGTGGTCAACCCGATAAGCTACGTTTATTCCGGACTCTCCACCCCCGAGACAGGAGGGCATGTCTGCCAGTTTCAACACCCTACATTGTTGGTTAAAGTCAAGCTACCCGTCCGGCGGCTTGATTGGTAAACAGGTTATGGCTGTAGGAGGGGGATTCGAACCACCCACGGAGCGGTTAGCCATAGCTCAGAATGATTCATTTTGTGGTCAACCCGATAAGCTACGTTTATTCCGGACTCTCCACCCCCGAGACAGGAGGGTATGTCTGCCAGTTTCATCATCCTACATGGTGATTTTATGAAGCAAAGTTAATAATTCCTTAAATAAGTTGAAAATATTTTAATAAAATTACATAATATATATAGATTTTGTAATTTTATTATGTAAATATTGAAAATAGTATAATTAATGCCTGAAAAAAGCGATAAAAATTATCAAGTTGATAACGTGGATTTGCAAATTCTGTCCATTCTGATGGAGAACGCTAATATGCCGTATACGGAAGTAGCGAAAAAAGTCTTTGTTTCAACAGGTACGGTTCATGTGCGTATGAAAAAGATGGAGGAGATGGGTATTGTCAAAGGAGCGCGGCTGAAAGTGAACTATGGAAGGCTGGGTTATGATATTACAGCCTTTCTCGGAGTATATCTCCAACAGAGTTCATTATATAATCAGGCGGCTGCCGGGCTTTTGTCAATACCCGAAGTAGTGAGCCTCCATTATACCACCGGCAATTATAGCATGTTTGTCAAAGTATTGTGCAGGGACACGCGGCATCTGCGAGAAGTGCTGCATGACAAGATTCAGAAAGTAACGGGAATAGAACGCACGGAGACGTTTATTTCGCTCGAAGAGACTATTGCCAGAGAGATAGATTTTGAGATAAAAAAAGCCCGGTAATTGCCGGGCTTTTTCGCTTATTCAATGATGAGCTTTTGAATTTCGACACTCGCGCCATTTTTATAATAGACTATATACATGCCCTTATCGAGATGGCTTATATCAAACCGTTGTGTGGGTGATGTGATCCGCCAGTTGGCGATGGATCGGGAATATTGATCCAGAATCTGAATGGAGCTTGTGGATTCCGGGCGCTCGCTGAGCAGAACGGTAAGTTCTTTATTTGCCGGATTAGGGAATAATCTAAACTGACCTGATTTAGCGCTAAGGTCGACCATAGAGGTAATAAGCTCTGGATAATTAAAAGTTAAGGTTGGAACATTGTCTCCCGCTTCTTTTGAGTTTAGTACGATCCAGTTAATATTTTGGTCGTCTTCAACACTTAAAATCAGAGTAACAAACCCACTTTCATTTTGAACTTCACTTTTTATATAATCGCTAAGATCAATGTTGAAGTGTTGATAACTATAATCGCTTATGATAAATGAAGTGATTAAATCTCCGGCAGCCGGCTTATTTCTCCATGTAATAGTGTTCTCATCCCAGTCTTCACTGGTTGATTTGTAAATATTGACTTTCATATCTCCTACGCCGCCGTCAACGTCATTGACATAACCGTATAGATTCAGATATGAAGATACTAACTCTTCCTTGTTGCCATTTAACTTGCTCAGATCAAACTGAATGTATGTTTCTCTATCAGGATCTAACGTGAAATTTTTTATTCTTAATACGTTAGGATCACCTACGCCAAATCGAGCGTCAATATCACCAGGAGTCCATGAACTTATCTGCACATAGGCGTCATTTTCAGGAATCAGCGTTTCCTCGGTTAGAGGAACTTCCCTGAAAGTAATGATATAATGAGTGTCTTCTTCCGGCGTGGAGACTGTGTGGGTTTGTGTTTTGCCGGTTGACCATGAGGAAAACGCCCAGGCGCTGTTAGGAAGATTTTGTGGGGAAGGTACTCCAAATGATCTTGTTACTCCTACGACGCCTTCTATAGAGAGAGGAGTGTCAAATGGTTGTCCATCAATCGTCAACTTTAACCCAGGGGGAACGGTTTCAAAACTCATAATGGATTTTTCCGGATATAGTTCTATATAGGCGGTATCTGTCAGTCCACCGGCGTCTGTTACAATAAGATAGACTCTGTACCAGATGTTGCTCTCTGTATGGCCAAATGGAGACATGGCATAGGTATAGGACGCGGAGCCTTCATAAAACTGTCCGTCGTGTACATGGGTATCATGGTGTAAATCGACTTTCCATTTGAACTGGGCTACCGGAATAGTTCCATCTTCTGGATCAGTAGCGGTTCCTGTAAATGTGAATTTCTGACCACCATGGAATAAGACGCCATTTTCTGGAGAGGTGATAATAGCGGTAGGACGGGAGTTAAATTCTGTAACAGTAAGCATTGCCGCTTCACTAGTTACTTCCGCGTATGTATTCGTTACTTTTACCGTATATTCCCCGGCATGTTCAGGAAGAACATAATCTATAGAATACGAGGCGGTAGTAGCGCCTTCGATAATTTGTCCATCTTTATACCATTGGTAAGCCAATGGGATCGCCCCGGTAGCCTGAACACTGAAAGTGACGGACTGACTTTCCGCGATTTGCTGACTTTCGGGCTGGCGATGTATTTCAGGGTCAAGGTTTCCAGAATATACAATTCTATAGACAGAGCCAATGCCGGTTCCATCGTAAGCGCCCCGGTTGATATAATACAGATTTCCATCCGGATGTACATCGATGCCGATTGGATTGCTAGCGACATTACTTGAAAATACTTCGGTTTTCTGGCCGGTTTCCGGGTTTAGCACCGCAATCCAGTTGGCGCAATAGTCCATAAAGAAGTATTGGCCTAGATATCCGCGCGGATAGTTCGTCGCTTCCGGTTCGAAAAAACAGCCACCGGTAATGGCGCATTCAGGCTGGTTTCTGATAGGATACGTGTGGACAGGATTTGTATACTGAGTTTTTATACCTTCTTCTGTTGGCCAGCCAAAGTTTTTTCCACTGGTAGTGGCGTCATTGATTTCTTCCCATTCTTCCTGGCCAACGTCGTTGATGAATATTCTTCCGGTGCTTTCCTGTATGTCAAATGTAAATGGATTGCGGAGTCCGTATGCCCAAATCATTTTTCTCTGATCGGTGCCGGATGTATATGGATTGTCGGAGGGTATGCTTCCGTCCGGATTTAATCTCAAAATTTTTCCATGCGTGTTGTCAAGGTCCTGAGCATTGGGACCGTGTCCATTGTCGCCAGTGGCTATATACAATTTGCCGTCTGGTCCAAAATGCATACCGCCTCCATTATGGTTATGCGCGGATGAAAGAGGGTCAAGATCAATAATGGTTTGAGCGCTTGACATGATGGCCGCGTTGCCATTGAGAGTATAACGAACTACACGACTCCGTACCGGTTCGTTGGGAGTAGTGTAGAATATGTACATGTAATTGTTGTTGGCGAAATCAGGATCCAGGGTAATGCCAATTAATCCGCGTTCAGAATAACCCTCTGGTCCGGCTTGATTTACTGAAATACTGAGTACGGGTTCACTTGAGAGCTGGCCATTTTCAATGACGCGTACCTTGCCAGCCTGCTCCGCTATAAAGATTCTTCCATCCTTAGCTATGGTAAAGGCTGTGGGGTGGGCGAGGCCGGTAGCCACGCGTACATGGGTAAACTGGGGCGCGATGTCTTCCACCAGAGTGACTTTTCCAAAAACATTAGCGTCCTGATAGGCGATGTTTCTTTGTCCCATGGGCTTATCTATAAATTCGGAACCGATAAAGTTTTGTCTTGTCGGGCCTCCATCGTTGTCGCAATAAGCCATGGCGAAGCCCATTATTTTGCCTTCCGCCAACGTCGCTTTAGGATTGTTGGAGTTGCCGTATATAAACGCGTCGGTGTATACGTCAAAAGCGGCTTCCCAGATATAAGTATTATTGCCAATGGAAGTTCTCTTTACTTCAACATGATCGTTAAAAAGTTTTGGACTTCTGTCGGTGTCCGTGTCGACGTTGTCATACGTCAATGATATGTGGTACGCGAAGGCGTTGTGCGAAAACTCATGTCCTCCGCCTGAAGCGTTCTCATCCAGAAATATTTCCCAGGTATCGTCTTCCCAGTAATTTTGTAAAGGGTTCGCGTGATAGTCGTTGAGTACGTCATCGACGATTTCCGCGAGCACATAAAGCTTGTCCGCGTCCCAGGCCAGTTTGAATCTACCCGCGAAATCTCCGGGAGTCATAGGGTCTCCGATCCATAGTTCCTCTACCGTATACCAGGGGCTGTTGGCCCAACAGGCGTCGTCCGCTATTCCATCAATAACCGGAGCTGTTTTCGCCCTTGGCGCCTGATATTTGGTTTGTGAAAAGCCTGTACTCAGTTGGAAAACGAAAAATATTAACGCGCATATGAACGCTTTGATGTGAAAAGCCATATTGATGTTCATTTTAATACAACCACAGATAACAAATCTATTATTGTTTTTGGATAAAACCAAGTGGGAGTTGGATATTGTAAACAGTACGAACTACGGCGGTCAAAGAAAACAAAAAACCTGATTAATTTCTATATATAGGAATTAATCAGGTGGTTTTTAGTGAATTATCGAATCGTAATTAGACGTTCAGAGAGTCGTCGATTTCTTCCCGCCAGGCCAGAATTCCTCCGCTTAAATTCAATAAATTTGTAAAACCATAGTTTTGTTCAAGAAACGCGATGGCGTTCGCGCTTCTTTTTCCGCTTCTGCAATGAATGACTACCTTTTTATCCTTGCTTATTTTGTCAATGTTATTGGGGATGGTCTGTAGAGGTATTAATTCTCCTCCAAGGTTGGCCTGGTCATATTCGGCAGGCTCTCTAACGTCAATAAGCTGCAAGTCGGCGTCGCTGTCTTTTAACTCTTTTAATTCCTGAACACTAATTTCCCGCATAGTAGTCTTTTAATTCTTTTTATTGGTAAATATCGATGTTATTTCGTTCATCTTTTGAACTTTGTATTCAAAGTCGCCTTTGAGGCGATCTCTTATATCCTTGAGATTGTGTAATAAGTCATCAATGGAACTTGGAATCGCTTCTTCCAGAAGCTCCCTTAGCCGTTTGGTAATAGTAGGGGATAGCCCATTGGAAGATATGCCTATTTTCAGGTTTCCTTTTTTTACAACGGAGCACATGTAGAAATCGCAAAGCTCCGGAGTGTCCGCTATATTTACCAGAATTCTCCTCGCTTTGGCGTCTGACCAGATCTGATGATTGAGTGACTGGATACTAGTCGCCGCGATAGCGATATCCGTATGCTCCAGGTCTTCCTTTTGATACGCTTTATGGGTTATTTTTAAAAAGTCAGGATGTTCCCGGGCGATTCGCTCTATCTGAGGATCGATATCCTGAGCGACCAGCCTGACGGACGCGTTGGGGCTATTGGTCAAAAGGCTGGATATTTTTTCCAATCCTACTTTCCCTCCACCTACAATAAGAACGCGCAGCCGGTCCAAACGCAGAAAGATGGGAAAAAGCGTGTTTCCTTGCATGGCGAATCGCTTTGATTAATGAAAAGTCGTAGGAGAGTTGAGTTTTACTTGTTCCCAAACGGCTTTAACCATATAGGAGGCGTGTAGCTTAACAACCTCGCCGATCACAATAACGGCGGGCGAACTCAGACCTTCTTTCTTTACCACTTCAACAATGGTTTCAATGGTGCCAAAGCCGATCCGTTCATCTTCTCTGGTGCCATTTTGAATGATGGCGACAGGCGTATCTTTTTTATCGCGGGATTTGAAGATATCCATGATACGCTCAAGGTTGTTCATGCCCATTAGAATGACCACTGTAGCGGACGACCGGGCGGCGAGCTCAATGTCTTTTGAGAATTCGCCGGATCTGGTAGTGCCTGTAATGACCCAGAAACTTTCATTGACATGGCGCCTGGTAAGTGGGATGCCCTGTGTCTCCGGTACGGCGATCGCGCTCGATATGCCGGGTATGATCGCTGTTTCAAGGCCGGCTTCCCGGGCGGCGACCAACTCTTCATGACCTCGGCCAAATATGAAGGGATCTCCTCCCTTGAGTCGCACGACATGACCAAAATGCCTGGCGTAGTCGACGATCAGCTTGTTGATGTCATCCTGACAAAACGCGCACTTCCCAGCTCTTTTGCCTACGTAGACCTTTTCGGATCTAGCGGGGGCGTACTTGAGCAAGTCCGGATGAACCAGGGCGTCGTATAGTACGACGTCCGCTTCCGCGAGGGCTTTCAGCCCTTTTACGGTAATCAGGTCCGGATCTCCGGGACCCGCGCCAAGAAGTGTGAGCCTGGGTTGCTTCATGCGATCGAACTTTGTACAAACTGGCTTTGCCGGTATTTGTGAACTGTCTCCAGAAAATGGGCCGCTTGCGCTACATACAACAAGGCGAAGTCCTTTTCAGGTTCATTTTTATTGATCTGCAATACAAGTTCTTCAAAGGTTTTACCATTGGTGAAGTTGTCTTTGCCGGCAAGATTGCTGTCAAAGTCCTGAAGAATCTTGATTTGCGTATTGCAATTGATGTTTTCGCTTATCAGCAACGCTTTCGCGCCGGTTATAAATGTATTGTAAGCATGGTAAATCGCGTCGGCGTAGGCCTCTTTTTCCAACGCTTTCCTTGCCCAGTTGAATTTTTCATCCGTGTCCAGAATCAGGGTGGCGACAAGATCGATCATAGCTCCGGCGCACTCGCCGATACCGATCGCTTTTACATATTGCTCATTATGCCCCCAGTCTATAAAGTCCTCCTCCACTATGGTTTCCATATCAGTATATGGTTTCAGAAGCTTAAAAAAGTATAGTTTATCGAGTTCGATTTGCCTGCGGTAATAAGCGTTGTAATATTCATTGTCTTCCGCGTTGTTTTCATAATCCCTGATTAACTCGCGAAGAGCGTCTGGAACCCTTTTGGAAGGAAGCTTTATTACTTTATCCGCGATCAGTCCATTGCCGTCGTGCCCGACTCCTCCACCCAGCATTAGCTGCATGGCGGGCAATACATGGTTGCCTTTTTTGATGGACATGCCGTGAAAGCCTATGCTGGCGATGGAATGCTGTCCGCAGCCGTTCATACAGCCACTGATTTTGATTTTTATATCATTATTGTATATGAGCTCCGGAAACTCTTCTTTAATGACTCTTTCCAATTCGATCGCGAGTCCGGTACTGCCGGATATTGCCAGGTTGCAGGTATCGGTACCCGGGCAGGCGGTAATATCGGCTGTACTGTCGAATCCCGGCTCGGCGAAGCCAATTTCATGAAGTTCATTGTACAATGCCGGCAACGCCTCGGGGTATACGAATCGAAGTACTAGTCCCTGGTTGATGGAGACGCGGATATCGCTTGACGCGTATTTCTTGACGATCTGGGCGAAGCGTCTGATATTGTCTGTCGAGATATCTCCAAGCTGGATTTTCAACTGAACAGCGTAGAAGCCTTTTTGCTTTTGCTCGAATACATTGGTTTTTTTGAACCTTTCGTATGCTTCCTCATCAATGGGAGCTACCTTGGTGAAAGTATTTTGAGGAATTTGATATTCACCCAGAATATCCCTGTCAATTTGGTAGCTTTTTGTTTTCAGAGCTACGCGTTCCTGCTCGACAAGGCGTATAAATTCTTCCAGTCCTACATTATTGATGAGGTATTTCATCCGCGCCTTATTTCTCCGGGTACGTTCTCCATAACGGTCAAAAACCCTCAGGACCGCTTCCGTATATGGTATGATTTGATCTTCGGGGAGAAACTCGTGAGCTAGATACGCGTGGAATTCCTGCGCTCCGAGGCCGCCACCAAGTAGTACCTTGAATCCGCGTATCTCCTTGCCATTTTCAATCCGGACTTTGGGAATGAAACCAAGGTCGTTGATAAATGAAAACGCGGAATCCTGATCGCTGGAAGAAAAAGATACCTTAAACTTACGGCCCATTTCCTGGCAAATCGGATTTCTAAGGAAATAACGGAAGTGTTCATATACGTATGGGCTTACGTCGAATGGCTCCAATGGATCGATTCCGGCCAGGGGAGAGCCGGTCATGTTGCGGACGGTATTGCCGCAGGCCTCTCTGGTAGTGATTTCAAGTTCCGCCAGTTTAGCCCATATTTTAGGTGTATTTTCCAGTTTGACATAGTGAATTTGTATGTCCTGACGGGTAGTAAGATGAAGATTGCCGGAAGCGAACTCGTCGGAAATATCAGCGATGCGGATCAACTGTTCCGGAGTTATTTTTCCAAATGGCAGTTTGATGCGCACCATCTGGACCCCCGGCTGGCGTTGCCCATAGATTCCTCTGGCGAGACGGAAAGCCCGGAACTTTTCCTCGTCCATCATGCCGAGACGGAATGAGTTGATTTTGGCTTGTAATTCGACAATGTCATGCTGAGCTTCCGGAGAGATGCTGTCTGATAGTTCTAGCTGATTTGTTATCTTATTACTCATAGACGGAAAATGATTTCTTGATTTGTTTAACTAAAAAAGCCTTTTCGTTTATTTCGGAAAGGCTTTGTGATATCAATCTTTTTATTTTGTAGATATAGGCCTTTCTTATTAGTCGCTTGTATGGCGACAGGAACAGTTGTAAACGGATAAAATAGGCATATATGTCATTTTCTTAATGTAAACTACAACAAATATAGGATAATTTTTTATTTAAAACAATTTTCAAAATTTAATTTTGATATTTTTTAATATAAGCCAATTCCTCAAAATTTAATTCTGCAATCACTTTCCAGGAAAAATATTTTGCCGTAAATTTGATTGTTGAGCGTATTATATTCTAACATTTCTTTTAAAAAAGTGGAATTTGAATAGATTTGCTCCGTCAAATTATTTTAGAACAATGCGAATTAGACTTCAACAAGACGGAAACAGTTTTCATTTTGTCGCTCAAAACGAGCAGAACAATGATGTGCATATAGACGCTTCGCCCGCGATTGGCGGGCAAAATAAAGGGGCGAGACCTATGGAGCTGCTTGTTATGGGATTGGGGGGATGTAGCGCTATCGATGTAATCAGTATACTCCGCAAACAGAGAATTGAAGTAGAGGGAATGCGTATTGAGATTGACGCGGAAAGAGAGCCTGACGTGATTCCTTCCTTATTCCGGAATATTCATATCGTATTTATATTTAAGGGGGCTATTGATTTGGCGAAAGTCGAAAGAGCGGTAGCCCTTTCCATGGAAAAATACTGTTCGGTCGCTAAAACGCTTGAAAAAACAGCTACGATTACCAGTAGCATACGGGTAGAAGCATAAATTAGTAAAATGGGAAAGTATTCAAATTTTGAGACCAACGCCATCAGGCTGCAAACCGATAAGACCGGTAATAGGGAGCACACCGTCCCTTTATACATGACCTCCAGCTTCGTGTTTGAAGACGCTGAGCAGGCGAGGGCCTTGTTCGCGGATGAGATGCAAGGCAATATCTACACCCGGTTTTCTAATCCGAACACGAGCGAGTTTATTCACAAAATGTGCGCTTTGGAAGGCGCGGAGGATGGATTCGCTTCCGCTTCCGGCATGTCCGCGGTTTTTTGCAGCATGGCGCCTTTTTTGAAAGCGGGAGATCATTTGATCGTTTGTAAATCTGTATTCGGGTCGACTATCCAGATCGTTACTCAGATTTTGCCCAAGTGGGGCGTATCCTACTCCTTTGCCGATATCGCCAGGCCGGAAAGCTGGGAAAGCCTTATTCAAGATAATACTAAAATGATTCTGGTAGAAACGCCGTCCAATCCGACGCTGGATTTGATTGATCTTGAATGGCTGGGAAAACTATGCAAGAAAAGGAATATCCTTTTAAATGTGGACAATTGTTTCGCTACGCCATATTTGCAGCAGCCGATCAAATTTGGCGCCGACCTTGTAAGCCACTCCGCTACGAAGTTTATCGACGGACAGGGGCGGGCTCTAGGGGGGATCATAGTTGGGTCAAAAGAATTGATAAAAGAAGTTCGTTTCTTTAGCCGTCATACTGGTCCGGCCATGTCGCCCTTCAACGCCTGGATTTTTTCCAAAAGTCTGGAAACACTCCCTGTACGAATGGATAGACATTGCGACAACGCGCTGAAGCTTGCTCAATATCTTGAAAAACATGAAGAAATAGAACTGGTAAAATACCCCTTTTTGCCTTCTTTTCCGCAATATGAGCTGGCGAAGAAGCAAATGAAGGCCGGAGGCGCGATCGTTACCTTTTATGTAAAAGGAGGACTCGAAAGAGGAAGAAGATTGTTGAACTCGGTGAAAATGATTTCCCATAGCGCCAACCTTGGAGATACGAGAACCATCATTACGCATCCGGCATCGACGACGCATTCAAAATTGTCAGACGCGGACAGGGAATCTGTGGGAATTTCGCCCGGGTTAATCCGGGTGTCGGCGGGATTGGAACATATCGACGATATTATAAGCGATATTGAACAGGCTTTGGAGGTATCAAAAAACTAAAATTTCAGAATATCTTAAAAAGAACTATTTTTGACTTCTTTTTTTAGAAAAATTTAAAAGTTGAAATAATGGCATACAATCTTCTTAAAGGAAAGAAAGGTATCATTTTCGGAGCGTTGGATGAGAATTCAATCGCGTGGAAAGTCGCTCTTCAGGCAAAAGCGGAGGGAGCGGAGTTTACCCTGACGAACGCGCCTATAGCGATGAGAATGGGAGAGATTAATAAACTTGCCGAACAGTGTGGTTCCGTGGTGATTCCGGCTGACGCGACTTCGCTGGAAGATCTTGAAAGCTTATTTGATAAATCGCTGGAAACCCTTGGAGGAAAAATAGACTTCATTTTACATTCGATCGGCATGAGTCCCAATGTTCGTAAAGGTCGTGAATATGGGGATCTTAATTATGAATGGTTTTTAAAAACACTGGATATTTCAGCCTTGTCGTTTCATAAAGTCATGCAGGTCGCTGAGAAAAAGGACGCGATGAACGAGTGGGGCTCTATTGTAGCTCTTACCTATATCGCCGCTCAGAGAAGTTTTCCCGATTATTCCGATATGGCGGAGGCGAAAGCCACACTGGAGTCTATCGCGAGAAGCTATGGATACCGCTTTGCCAGGACAAGGAAGGTTCGTGTAAATACAATTTCCCAAAGCCCTACCGTAACAACCGCTGGAAAAGGTATTTCCGGGTTCAACGCCTTTATGGACTTCGCTGAAAAAATGTCGCCGCTTGGAAACGCTTCGGCGGAAGAATGCGCGTCTTATGTAATTAGTTTGTTTTCTGATTTTACCAAAAAAGTAACGATGCAGAACTTGTATCATGACGGTGGGTTCTCGTCTACTGGTATTACTCAGGAATTGATTGAAAGTCTCTCCCGTTAAACGCGTATGTGGAATGCAGTTTCCTTAAAGTTATTCGGCTTCCTGCTTTTTCCGCTGGTGGCCGGAGCCCAGATCGCGTTGCCTGGCGATGGCGTCTCCGATGGCGACTATAAAGCGCCTAAGGTTATTGGTAAAATCCTTATCGATGGTCGCGGTGATGAAAAAAGCTGGGAAAAAGCTCCATGGAAAACCATTCATCATGTGTGGCTCGGAGATGAGCCTGACATGGAAGATTTTCAGGGCAGATACAAAATGCTGTGGGACGAGAATTATTTATATTTTCTGGTAGAAATTGTCGATGATAGTTTGTCCGATCAGGAGCCGGATCCCTTCGTCAACTGGTGGGAGGATGACTGCCTTGAGCTTTTTATCGATGAAGACCGTTCGAAAGGAAATCATCAATTTTCCCATAACGCGTTCGCCTATCATATTACGCTTGATTATGACGTAATCGATATCGGCCCGGATAAAAAGCCCCGTAACTATAAAGACCATATGCAGGTAAAGCGTACCAGCGCCGGTGGTAATAAATATGTATGGGAAGTGGCTACGCGCGTGTATCCCGATTCCTATTTGGACGATAAGGCGGATAATAAGCCGGTCAAATTGAAAGCCGGCAAAAAAATGGGCTTTGCCGTATCGTACAATGATAATGATGGTAACAACGTTCGTGAAAACTTTATCGGATCCATATACATTGATGGAGAGGATAAAAATCAGGGATGGATAAACGCCGGAGTCTTTGGCGAACTGGAATTGGTCAAGTAGTAGTGTAGTATCATATCTCAAGCTTTATATAAGAAAAGGCTGTTCGTCAGGACAGCCTTTTCTTGTTAGAAATGTTTGAATGGAGGTAGTTGTGAATCATAAATCTCTGAATCGAGCGCCTTTTCTTATCTGTTTTGTCTGCTATGGATGAATGGTTATTGGTTTAATTGATTTATTATAAATATGTTATGTGTTTTATTTGGTTTTAAAATTACATATGTAATAATTTGGTTTTATCTATCATGAAATTGGCTATTTTAAATCACAAATAAAAGAAATAGTGAATATTATGAGGTTTGTGTCGGATAAACGGCTGAACTCTTCTTTCGTCTCCGCAAAGAAGGGTTTAGTCTATTTTTCCAGATTGGGGGCGAATTTATATGTATAGGAAAACGCCCAGAAATACTGGGATTTTTCTTTATTTGAGTGTGGATTGTCTGTTGGTAACTATGAGTTATCAACATTGTTGTTCACAAAAAAAACTTTCGAACATTACACGCGTAATGATAACGCTTGGTAAGGCGCTCTGTTTACTGTTTGTATTTTTATAACAAAGTATTGAACTATTTAATGTATTTTAAGCCGGTTATTTTCGGTATTCAATGATTCCTTGTGGGGAACATAAAACTCAAGTCTTTTCGGGATTTTTTTTAAACTTTTTTTTTTGACAAATTTGTTTCCCTCGCGATTCAGGAGGACAAACTTTTTTCATTAATCACCAAATTATGTTCGTTGTAAGAGACTGTAAAACGGTATGGAATAACTGTCTGCGCATTATTCGGGATAATGTGGGGGAGCAGGCATTTAAGACATGGTTTGAACCGATTGTTCCTGTTATGCTGCATAATGACGTGTTAACCATACAGGTACCTAGCCAGTTTTTTTATGAGTGGCTTGAGGAACATTATGTACACGTATTAAGGAAGGCGATTGACGCGGAACTGGGAGCGAAAGGTCGTCTGGAATACGCTATTCATGTAGAGCAGGAAGCTCAGGCGGTGACAAAGCCTTATTCCATGAGCGTGGGAAGTATATCCCGGCATCAGGTATCCAAAGCGGTAAATAACACAGTGAAAGCGGAAATAAAAAACCCATTCGAAAATAAACCTCTGGATATAGAGACATTTAATTCGCAGCTAAATCCCTTATATTCTTTTGAAAATTTCATAGAGGGAGATTGTAACCGACTTGCCCGTTCCGCGGGTTTGGCGGTAGCCAATAAGCCGGGAGTAACCTCTTTCAACCCCCTTATGATCTATGGCGGATTTGGCTTTGGCAAATCGCATCTGGTACAGGCTATCGGCAATCAGATTAAAAGGAATCATGAAGACAAGATTGTTCTTTTTGTAACTTCCGAAAAATTTTCAAACCAGTATATAGAAGCCTTAAAGAATAACAATATACAGGAATTCAATAGCTTCTACGCGATGGTCGATGTGTTGATATTGGATGATGTACAGTTTTTCGCCGGTAAGGAAAAAACTCAGGAAATATTCTTTCAGATATTTAATCATCTTCATCAGTCGGGGAAGCAGATTATTATGACAAGCGACTGCGCCCCCAAGGATTTGAAGGGAATGCAGGAGCGTCTTCTTTCCAGATTTAAGTGGGGTTTGACGGCGGATATTCAATTGCCTGACTTTGAAACAAGGATGGCGATAATCCAGAAAAAACTGGAAACGGAAGGCATTGAAATTAGCGCGGAGGTAGTGGAATACCTCGCTTTTAGTATCGATACCAATGTGAGGGAGCTTGAAGGGGTGGTGATTTCATTGATAGCCCAATCTTCTCTTAATCAAAAAGCGATTGATCTGGAGTTGGCGAGGCAGACTCTGAAATCCATTGTTCAGGATATTCAATGTGAAGTTGGGATTGATTATATTCAGAAATTTGTCGCCGAAAACTTTAACGTATCTGTCGAAGCGATGAAAGATAAGACCAGAAAGCGTGAAATTGTAGTCGCCAGGCAAGTCGCGATGTATTTTGCCAAGAACTATACGAATCTATCGCTTAAAACGATTGGCTATCACTTTGGAAACAGGGATCATAGTACAGTGATTCACGCCTTGACTTCGGTCAATGACCTTATGGATACGGACCGGAAATTTAACGCTCAAATGCAGGAGCTTATTAAAAAGCTGAAGATTAAGAATATCTAGATATTTAGCCTCAGGCTGTTAAAATAAAAGAGCCCATCGATCGATGGGCTCTTTTATTTTTAAGAAGTAGAGTTCACTTCACTCGGGAACGGGACTGAATTTAATAATAATAAGAGTAATAGCCTTTTGTTCCATTCGGATTGATTCCTTCGATTACTACCCTGCCTCTGGTGTTTTCAATAATATGGACGATTTCCCGCGCGTCCTGAATTTTTTTTCCATTAATGGCCGTGATGATAAATCCTTCGTCAATGCCAAGCTTACGGAATAAGCCGCCTTTTACCTTAAGGATCCGGACACCATAATCAACACCCAGCTTGTTTTTTTCGACTTTGGAGAGCTTTTCCAGTTCGGCTCCGAGTGTTGGCGACATATATATATCCCGTTTGAGAAACTCTGTAGTGCCTTCGCGGTTGGTTAAAGTCACGTAAACCTCATTGACTTGACCTTCTCTTGTATATAGTATCTTCACTTTGTCGCCCGGGCTTTGGTAACTGATCGCTTCATCAAAATGACTTTTACTGTCTACCGGCAGGTTGTTTATTTTGAGTATGACATCCCCGGTCTTTAATCCAGCCTTTTCGGCCGCTCCTTCTTTGGCGATCTGATTTAAAACAACACCGTTAAAATCCTTTAGCTTGAATCGGGACGCTACGTCCGTATTGATCTCGGTGACAGAAGCGCCTATAAAGGCTTTTTGAACTTCCCCAAAATGAATAATATCATTGACGACTTTTACTACAATATCGGCGGGAACGGCGAAGCCATAGCCAGTATATGAACCGGTTTTCGACAAAATCGCGGTATTGATGCCTACAAGTTCTCCTTTCAGATTGACAAGAGCGCCACCACTGTTTCCAGGATTGATCGCGGCGTCGGTTTGAATAAAAGATTCAATAGGAAACTGGCTGTTTACAACATTGAGGCTCCTTGCTTTAGCGCTCACAATGCCAGCCGTAACGGTGGAATTTAGATTAAACGGATTGCCAACCGCCAAAACCCACTCTCCGATACGGAGCGCTTTGGAGCTACCGAGCCGGATGGCCGGCAAGTTACTGGCGTCGACTTTCAGAACGGCCAGGTCCGTAGAGGGATCCGTGCCGATCACAGCGGCCTCAAAGCTTTGTTTTTCGTGGATAATTTCTATTTTGCTGGCGTTTTCAATCACGTGATTATTGGTGATAATATAGCCATCCTCCCGAAAAATAACTCCGGACCCATTGCTGATACTCTGGCCGCTACGTCCGTGAAAATAGAAATCGAACCAATTATACTGGTTGTATTGAGCGGGCGATGTGGTTTTGACATATACGACGGATCGTGTGCTCAATTCGGAGGCGTTCGAGAAGTCTTCGTTGATCGGAGAGGGATTGCTATAGTTGCGGGCGAGAACAGCCTCCCGTGGTTTGTCAATCGGAACATAGGCCTCGCGAACAATGACCTGTTCCCTTCCGGGTGATACTAATTGGAATATCGCGGAGCCTCCTATGCCCGCCGCGAGACCGATAAGAACTGTCGCGAGATACTTTTTCATAGACGCTAATTTTAATCTGATTTTGCAAAAACTATACCTGTCTTAGTGCTCGCAGTCGATATGGGAAGGTAAAGAGGTTTGGGTATTCTTCTTTTTGTCTTTGTACGACAAATGTCGTAGGTCAGGCATTCCCGCGTCTACCCAACAGGTATACCAGAAATTGGCGGTTAATTGAATAGAGTTTCGGAGCTGTCGTTCGACCATGCCATTAAGTCGCTGATGATAGAGCTGGCAATATTCATAGGCGAATACCCTGACTATAGCGTTGCCGCGCTCTTCGTAGCTGTATTTGCTATATTGCCGGTAGCTCGCCGATAGCTCGCGTTCAATAGTCAGAACACTGTCCGTATATTGGTGAGCGTTCAGGATGGTGTGCCAGATTGTGGAGAAAAAGTCTTCGATGTAGAAGCTCTTTCCGATGAACAGGTCATATTCATTTAGGAAAAGTTCGGGAAGCCTGGACTCCCAAAGACCGTGAATACCATGCTGGTTGGTTTTTTGCCCATTGTAGTTGGACGTAGTATGAAGCGGCACATTAGCGTCGGCCAGATAGTGTCCCGCGTCGGCGGATAATCGGAGGATGAGAGCGGCGTTACCCTCACTGAAAGCTTTAGTCAGTCGCTTTTTTAGGGATAGGAGATGCCATGGAAGTATGCCTTGTTCCCGGAGCGCGTCTTCTCCATGTATATCGATCGCTTTTTGCCATGACATGATCGGAATGGTATCGAAAAGATCCAGATCGATATAATGCCGGGGGCCTTCCATCGGAGACGCGTAGCGTCTTTTGTCCGGAGCTACAGATTCATTTTCGATATAGGCGATATGTTTTTTGTAAAAAACAAGCATGGGCGTCGGCAGGCTGTATACCGCGTGCCGGTTGATGGTCCGATGCGCGACAAAACCCCAGCCGTTGCAAAACAGGCTGATAGATAATAATCCGCTAAGTAGAGAAAAACGCATGGCAATGTTGAAAGTTGAGGAACGAATATAGCGAAACGTCCGCGAAATGGAAATAATGAAAAAAGTAGAGGATATTTTGTATTGTTTGAAAAATGCCTTAGCTTTGCGTTCCGTTGTGAAATAGAAGAAAGAATTTAAATCTATGGCGAACCATAAGTCAGCAATTAAAAGAATTAGAGCTAATAAGGCTAAATATTTAAGAAACAGATATCAGTCTAAGACGACAAAGACTTTTGTAAGAAGGTTGAAGGAAACTACTGATAAAAAAGAAGCTGAAGAGCTGTTGAAAACAGTATCGGGCATGATCGATAAATTGGCGAAGAAAAATATTATTCATAAAAATAAGGCGGCTCATAAGAAATCGCAGCTCGCTTTGTTTGTGAATAGCCTATAGGCTATATAGCTAAAATACGAGAAGGTCTTATGTATTTCACATAAGGCCTTTTATTTTTGTATCCGACATCATTTTTTTGCTATGGGGTATACAAATCTGCTATTATCAGGTATCCACTTGTGGCCCAAAGAGGACAGGCCCAGGGAAAAACTTGTTTTAAAAGGAAAATACGCGCTTTCCGACGCGGAGCTTATCGCTATTTTGCTTGGTTCGGGCACTGTCGCCGTATCCGCTGTGGAGTTGGCGAAAGCGATTATGAATGAAGCGAATAATGATCTAAATCAGCTAGCGACCTTTTCTATAAAGGACCTTGAACGATTTAAGGGAATCGGACAGGCGAAAGCGATTACGATAGTCAGCGCGCTGGAATTAGGACGGAGGAGAAAAGAGACGCCAAAGAAGAAAAAAGATCATATAGGAACCGCTACCGACGCGTATGAGCTTATGAAGGAGCATCTCTGGGATCTGGACTATGAACAGTTTTGGATTATTTTGCTTGATCGAGCCAATAATGTGATTCGTAAAGTTCTTGTAAGTCAGGGAGGTGTTAGTGGGACTTATGTTGATCCTAAACTTATTTTTAAATCAGCGCTTGAAAGTCTGGCTTCAGGGGTTATATTAGTGCATAATCATCCCTCCGGCACCTTGAAGCCAAGCGCCGCCGATATCGCGTTGACAAAGAAGTTGAAGGAAGCCGGAAAGATGCTTGAAATTCCTGTTTTAGATCATATTATCTTTACCGATCAAAGTTTTTATAGTTTCGCGGATGATGGAAAACTCTGAGGGAAGGAAATTTACTTCCACGACATTGGTCGCCTGGGTGGCGCTGATTATTGTTTTGTTCATTATAGGTTCTGTTGTTTTTATGGGCGATGACAATAGTCAGCATCCGGAAGATTATGTTAAACAAATACAGGCCTATCGTCAGGAGAAAGATCTGACATTTAAAACAGGAGAAGGGTCGCCAATTGAAAATAAAACATTATTTGATGGTTTAAACTATTTTTTTCCGGATAAAAACTATGTGGTTAAAGCGCGTTTTGAACATGTCGATGATTCGGCTCAGATGGTCGTTATGCGTAGCGATGGGGGTTCGGATATTTACTATAAGTTTGGCCGGGCCGTATTCGAGTTGAATAAACGGGAGCATAAGGTCGCGCTTTTAAAAAACCTCTCTCCGGACGCCCGAGGTTTTTTGTTTTTGCCTTTTTCCGATTTGACCGCGGGACGAGATACCTATGCCGGAGGTCGTTATCTTGATTTGAAAATGCCCGAGGATGGCTATATAACAATCGATTTCAATATGGCTTATAATCCCTATTGTGTGTATAATTATCGTTACAGTTGTCCTTTGCCTCCTAAGGAGAATTTTATCGACACCGAAGTCCGGGCCGGAGAAAAAATGTATAGGGAGTAGCGAACGATCCGCGGGGCGCAGTCCGTTTGATATTATAGTAACACGGGAACTTAACGAGCTTTTCCAAAAGTTTTACCAATTCGGGATGAATAAAGTTGTGATTAGGTGTTGAAATCCCTTATTTTTGAGCTTTAAGTATCGCGGTAAATGAAGATCTCATATAATTGGTTAAAAGATTTTATTGATATACAGGAAAGTCCGTCGGAAGTCGGAGCTTTGTTGACCGGAGCTGGTCTGGAAGTAGAAGGTGTCGAAAAGTTTGAAGTGATTGAGGGAGGGCTCGACGGGCTTGTAATTGGTCAGGTGCTGACCTGCGAAAAACATCCGGACGCGGATAAGCTCAGCAAGACAACGGTGGATTTGGGGGACGGCAAGGTCGTACCTATTGTATGCGGGGCGCCAAATGTCGCCGCGGGGCAAAAAGTGGTGGTGGCTACCGTGGGAGCTACCCTTTATCCTAAAGGACATGAGTCTTTTAAGATCAAAAAGGCTAAGATTCGAGGAGAAGCTTCGGAAGGAATGATTTGCGCGGAAGACGAGATTGGTTTGGGAGACGGCCATGAGGGAATTATGGTTCTTGATACAGACCTGCCGACGGGAACTCCGGCGGCGCGCTATTTTCAACTGGAAGCGGATTATGTATTTGAGATAGGCTTGACTCCAAACAGAGGGGACGCCGCGTCGCACTATGGAGTAGCCAGAGATCTGAAGGCGCTGTTTAAAAGAACGCTAAGAAAACCTGACTATCCTGTAGTTGTCACGAATACCCAGACTCCTTTTGAAGTAGAAGTGTTGAACGCGGAAGCATGTATCCGTTATTGCGGGATAGTGCTTTCAGGTATTAAAGTTATTCAGTCTCCCGAATGGCTCCAGACAAGACTACGAGCTATCGGATTGTCGCCGATCAACAATATAGTAGATATTACCAACTATATTTCGCATGACTTGGGACAGCCTCTTCACGCGTTTGACCTCGCGAAAATTGATGGTGGTAAAATTATCGTAAGAAACGCGCGTCAGGGTGAAAAACTTATAACACTGGATGGGGTTACCCGGACATTGAATAATCATGACCTGGTGATAGCCAACGAGAAGGAGCCGATGTGCATCGCGGGAGTTTTTGGAGGAAAGGAGTCCGGAGTATCGGACGACACCACCGCTATATTTTTGGAAAGCGCGTGTTTTTCCCCGGACTCTGTTCGTAAAACCAGTATGGATCACGGTCTAAAAACGGACTCTTCTTTCCGTTTTGAGCGTGGTACGGATCCGGATATGCCTTTGTACGCTCTGGAAAAGGCGATAACCATGATTGGTCAGATCGCGGGTGGAAACGTTGTCTCATCGCTAACCGATCTTTATCCGCTAAAAGTTTCCGAAACGGTTGTATGTACAACTTATAGCAGAATCGAGATGCTGATCGGCAAGGAGATTCCGGATGAAGAAATAAAGTCCATTCTTACTCACCTGGATATTGGCATACGCCGTCAAAATGGCGACGAGCTCGAACTGGTTGTTCCGCCTTATCGGACAGACGTAAAGAGAGAAGCGGATATCGTAGAGGAAATAATCCGGATATACGGGTATGACAATATTGAGATTTCAGATCGGATAAACGCGGGTTTTCTCGCGGATTTTCCGGCTAAGGATAGTGATAAGATCAAGACTATAGTTGGCGAGACGCTTTCGGCCAATGGTTTCAACGAAATTATCACTAATTCTCTTACCAAGCCTGAGTACGCGACTCTGCTGGGTATCAATGAAGGACAGGTGACTGTTCTGAATAAGCTGAGCGAGGACCTGGGCGTGTTGCGGCAGAGTCTTTTATTTTCCGGCCTGGAGGTTATCCAGCACAATATCAATAGAAAGCGGAAAGAATTGAAGCTGTTTGAGTTTGGTAAGACCTATTTCAGAGAAGAGCGGGAGTATAAGGAATATGAAAAGCTCGTACTATATATGACTGGTAGTATTCATGATGAATCCTGGGTTCAAAAACAAACGCCTGTCGGGTTTTACGATTTGAAGGCGGAAGTAGGTAGGATACTTGATAGGCTTAATCTGAACGGTGTAGAATATGAAGTCATACAAAATCAAACGCTTCAGTATGGTCTTAGTGGTAAAATCAAAGGGCGGGAGCTGGTTGTATTTGGGTTGATCAGGGATAAGCTGACGAAAGCTGCGGATATCAGACAGGCGGTCTGGTACGCGGAGTTTGACGCCGAAGCTCTGTATAAGCTATATAATGGAAGTGTCGTATATTCGGAAGTAGTCAAATTTCCGGAGGTACGTCGGGACCTGTCTCTTGTTATTGACAAAAGCGTGACTTTTGAACGCGTAAGGGCGCTGGCGGAACAAAAGGAACGGAAACTTTTGCAGTCAGTCAATGTGTTTGACGTGTATGAGGGAGCGAATATTGGTGAAGACAAAAAATCGTATTCTATCAGCTTTACGCTACAGGATCGGGAAAAAACCCTGACGGATGAAGTCATTGATAAAACGATGAATAGGCTGATAGCCGCTTTTGAATCAGAATTGGACGCGGTGATCCGTAAATAAGGAGATTCTATGGCGGCAAAAATATTTGATCAGCGTTTGACAAAGATAGAAGCTCTGGTAGCGACTCTTGTCGACGAGCATTCGCGGTTAAAGGAAATGCTGAATCAGGTAATCGAAGAGCGTGATCAACTACTATTGTCGTTAGCCAATAAGGAGGAAGAAATTAAAAACTTTCAAAATCAACAGAAAATTACTAAAATTGTAACGTCAATCACAGAGGATACTTTTACTCATACGGACTTGAAACTTATGATTAATGAGTATATAAGGGAAATTGACAGATGTATAGCGCATTTAAGTGAATAAGCTCATCTTCCTGATATGGAAGAACTTTCAATAAAAATTAAAATAGCGGACAGGGAGTATCCGATGAGGGTGCTACCCGCGGAAGAAGAAAGACTAAGACTTGCTGGTCGTCTGGTCAATGAGCGGTATAAATTTTATCGTGATCAGTTTGGTATAGATGATAAACAAGACCTTTTGGCAATGGTCGCTTTTGATTGTCTCGTCGAAAAATTGAAGCTGGAGAAGGAAGAATTGATTCTTAGCGACTCCATAACGGAAAGGATGAACAATCTGGAGGAATTGTTATCTTCCGCTTTTATGAAAGAGTAACTTATTTTTTAGCTATATGCTTGTTCGTTTCCCATCTCTAATTAAAAAAACAAAAAAATGTTAAAAAACTAAAGATGGGTGATCCAATGTACATTATACTTACCGCGATTATATCCCTTGGAGTAGGGGTATTGATAGGCAGACTTTTGTTTCAGAAGGTAATAACCAAAATAGAGACCGAAGCCAGAGATAAAGCCAAATTAATAATAACCGAAGCGGAGCTTAAAGCCGAGTCTATTAAAAAGGACAGAATTCTTGAAGCTAAGGAAAAATTTCTGAAGATGAAGGCGGAATTTGAGGAGGACGCCAATAAGAAGAAAAATCTTATTATACAGAATGAGCAGAAAGTAAAGCAGCGGGAGACGAATACGGCCAAGCTTATGGAGCAAAACTCCAGAAAGGAAGCGGAGCTTGAGAGCATGAAAGAGAATCTCAGCGCGCAGTTGGAGATTGTCAACAAGAAAAAGGACGAGCTTGAAAAGCTTCGTCTGAGTCAGGTTTCCAAACTGGAAAAGATCGCTAACTTGTCCGCGGAAGAAGCGAAGCAGCAGATTGTGGAAGCTTTGCAGGAAGAAGCCAAATCCAAAGCTTCGTCCATGATCAAGGATATTGTAGAGCAAGCGAAGCTGACAGCCAATAAGGAGTCCAAAAAGGTAGTGCTTGAAACATTGCAGCGTACAGCGACGGAACACGCGGTTGAAAACTGCGTCTCTATTTTCAATATAGAGAGTGACGATATCAAGGGAAAGATTATCGGGCGCGAAGGACGAAATATCAGAGCGCTTGAGGCGGCGACGGGAGTGGAAATTATCGTGGACGATACTCCTGAAGCGATTATTATTTCCGGATTTGATCCGGTTCGCAGGGAAGTAGCGAGGCTATCCCTGCATCGCCTGGTGCAGGATGGACGTATCCACCCGGCTAGAATTGAGGAAGTAGTTTCCAAAACGTTTAAAAATATTGAAGAGGAAATCATCGAAATCGGTGAGAAGACAGCCATTGATCTTGGCATCCATGGTTTGCATCCGGAACTGATCAAAATGGTCGGTAGAATGCGTTTCCGGTCTTCTTATGGGCAAAACCTGCTACAGCACTCCAGGGAAGTCGCGAAACTGGCGGCTACTATGGCGGCGGAATTGGGACTTAACGCTAAACTAGCCAAGAGAGCGGCCTTATTGCATGATATTGGAAAAGTTTCAACGGAAGAGCCTGAATTGCCGCACGCGATTCTGGGAATGGAGCTGGCCAAGAAATATAAGGAGAACGCGGAGGTTTGCAACGCTATCGGCGCGCACCATGACGAGATTGAGATGACCTCTCTGATATCGCCCATTATACAGATATGCGACGCTATTTCCGGATCCAGGCCAGGCGCCCGCAGGGAGGTGATGGAATCCTATATCAAGAGGCTTAAAGAACTTGAGGAACTCGCGCTTTCTTTTGACGGAGTCAATAAATGCTACGCGATACAGGCGGGAAGAGAGTTGAGGGTATTGGTAGACGCGGATAACGTCAATGATGAAAGAGCCGGCTTGCTGTCGTTTGAGATTTCCAAGAAGATTGAGGAAGATATGCAGTATCCCGGACAGATTAAAGTAACGGTAATACGGGAAATGAGGGCGGTAAGCTTCGCTAAGTAAAAGTCCTTTTTTCTTCTTAAAATAAAAAATCCCGCTTTAGACGGGATTTTTATTTTAAGGAAACTCAATTTATTTTTTATTACTCGCTTTCGATTTCCGCTACCGCTTTTTTCGATTTTTTCGCTTCATCCTGAGATGCCGCCGGAGTACCATCTTCACCATTGATTTTCGCTCGTATCTTCGCTTCAATATCCTCAGCCAGTTCCGGGTTGTCCGCCAGGATATCTTTTACGGCGTCGCGTCCCTGTCCGAGTTTGTTGCTGTCATAGGAAAACCATGAGCCAGACTTCTGAACGATGTTAAGTTCTACTCCAAGATCCAGAATTTCTCCGATTTTGGATATGCCTTCTCCATACATGATATCGAACTCGACTACCTTGAAAGGAGGCGCGACTTTATTTTTCACGACTTTGACTCGTGTCCTGTTTCCAAGAATATTGTCAGCTCCTTCTTTGATTTGCCCTACTCTTCTGATATCAAGCCTGACAGACGCGTAAAATTTGAGCGCGTTACCACCAGTCGTAGTTTCCGGGTTCCCAAACATGACTCCGATCTTTTCTCTGAGCTGATTGATAAAGATACAGGAGCATCCGGTTTTGTTGATCGCTCCGGTAAGCTTTCTTAGAGCTTGTGACATCAACCGGGCCTGTAAGCCCATTTTGCTGTCTCCCATTTCGCCTTCAAGCTCTCCCTTGGGGACTAGCGCGGCGACGGAGTCGATCACAATAATATCTATAGCTCCTGAGCGGATCAGGTGTTCCGCGATTTCGAGAGCCTGCTCCCCATTGTCGGGTTGTGAGATAAGCAGGTTTTCAGTATCGATGCCTAGTTTCTCGGCGTATGATTTGTCAAAGGCGTGCTCGGCGTCGATAAAGGCGGCCATGCCTCCGGCTTTTTGCGCTTCGGCTATGCAGTGGAGGGACAAAGTCGTCTTTCCTGAAGACTCCGGTCCGTATATTTCAATGATCCGCCCTCTTGGAATGCCGCCTATCCCCAAAGCTATATCTAATCCGAGCGAACCGGTTGATATGGATGGCAGATCAAGCACTTTTTCATCGCTTAACTTCATGATAGTGCCTTTACCATAGGTCTTTTCAAGCTTGTCGATGGTAAGTTGAAGCGCTTTTAATTTTTCAGAATTTTTGCTCATGATTTTGCTGGAATAGTTATAGTGAAATTAGTTTTTCGGCTGACATTTTCCAAACATTACACCCAATTCTTATTTTTTGAACTGGTAATGGTTAAATGTCTGTTTATTCTTATTTTGTATGTTGTTTGGTGCAAATTAATGAGAGCAGACCGAACTGAGTCTGCGTTCTGCTAAAAAAATGGGAAAAAAAGTAAAACGTTTCGCGCTCGCGTTGTCCGTAGTCGTGTTAGCGGGTATAATATGGAATTATCAGTTGGTTTATTATGGAATACGCCAGGGAATCGGGCAGTTGTCGATTGTATGGAAGGCGCGTCCCGTCGCTGAAATATTGATGGAACCATCGTATCCGGATTCTTTAAAGGCCAGGATAAAGCTGGTGGAAGAAATACGCCGTTTCGCTTTTGACTCCCTGGGTATCAACTATTCGGAAAATTATACGACATTCTACGATCAACGTGGAAAGCCCCTGCTATGGGTAGTAACGGGAGCGGAGCCTTTTAAATTAGTCGCGAAGGAATGGGAATTCCCGTTTTTGGGGAGTTTTTCCTATAAGGGTTTTTTTGACTATGAGATGGCTGTGCAAGAGAGGGATCTCTTGAAAGAGCAGGGCTATGATACCGCGATTGATGAAGTGGAAGGCTGGTCTACGCTGGGCTGGTTCAAGGATCCTATTCTGAGCAATATGCTGAAAAGGCCCGCGGGGGGGCTTGCCAATCTTATTATTCATGAGTTGACGCACGGTACTTTGTATATAAAGGATAATGTGCAATATAATGAGAACCTCGCCAGTTTTGTGGGCGACAGAGGCGCGTTGATGTTCCTCGAATATAGGTTTGGAAAAGATTCGGACGAGTATAAAGATTATGTCAAGCGAAAAGAGTTGTCAGCCGGATACATTGATCTGGTTTTACGGGGAGCCGATCGTCTGGACAGCTTGTACGCGTCTTTCGCCCCGGAAACCTCTTACACATATAAAGAGCGGGAGAAAGCGCTCATATCGCGGAAACTGATTACGGAATTTAAAGAGTACCTTTCGTATTACAGGGATAGGGATCCCGCGTTTTATAGCGCGTTGGACTCTATTAACAACACGTATTTTCTGGGTTATAGAACCTATCGCCAGGATCAAAATGTTTTTGAATTGGAACTTAATCAGTCTTTTAATGGTAATTTCAAGGAGTATTTCAGTTATCTGAAAAAAACATATCCTTCTTTATAAGCATAAAACAAAGCAAACCAGTGAAGAAGATTTGGTATAAGGTTTGCGTTATCAATCATATGAAGCAATTCAATCTAAAACGCTGGGCCATCATTATTGTCGTTCCGGTTTTATTCTCTTTCGTTTCCGGTCCAGAAAAGGATTATCGGTTAATGAAAAACGGAAGCTTCTTTAAGGGAGAGAAGATGAAATTTCGTCTCCATTATGGTTTTTTTAACGCCGGAGAAGCGTATTTTGAAGTGCATCCGGATCTTTATAAAGTCAATAACCGGACCTGCTATAAAATTACCGTCTTTGGAAAATCGACCGGAGCCTTTGACATGATGATCCGCATAAGGGATACATGGGGGAGTTATATGGATACCGCCGCGTTGATTTCGCAGCGTTCATATAGAGATATAGAGGAGAACAATTACAGGTTGAAGGAGTATGTTAATTTTTTTCCTCTGGAAGGACGCGCGCATGTCGAATGGCATCGAAAGGGAGAGTTTCATGAAGATTATACCGTTCCCAGCAATGTACAGGATATTATTAGCGGGTTTTATTTTTTGAGGACCATTGACTATCATAGTCTTAAAAAGGGAGATGTAGTAAAGGTCGACGCGTTTTTTGAGAATGAGATATATGATTTCGCGGTTCGATACGATGGAATTGAGAATGTCAAGACAAAGTTTGGGAAAATAAGGGCTGTCAAATTGACGCCACTCATGCCGGAGAATGGTTTATTCGACGGAAAAAACTCCATTACCTGCTGGTTGTCGGATGATGAGAATAAAATGCCGCTCAAGGTAAAAGCGAAAATGTTTGTTGGCGCGGTAGAAATTGATCTTGAAAGTTTTTCGGGATTAAAGAACCCTTCCTGTTTCAAAAGGTAAATTTTTTACCTGATCAAAATAATGATAATTTTAAACAATGAAAGTAACTTTTATATCCTCCCAATGGATTTTGACTACCGGACTTATCCTTCTTTCCTACATTGGCTTCGCCTCTAAGGGAGGTGGTGTTTTAACCGGAACCATTCAGAATCCGGGCAACGCTTCTTATTTCTATATCTATGAGTTTCTTGGCGCCGATCTGACGAAAATAGATTCTGTCAAACATAAGGACGGGCGTTTTTCTTACGCGCTGCGCAAAGACTTTCCCAGGGGATTTTATAAGATTGGAGTATCGGAAGAGAGCGCTGTCACGATGATTCTGTCGCCCGAGGAAAAGCCTGTTCTCAATGTCGATCTGAAGGATATCGAGACCTCTTATACGTTTAGTGACTCCAAAGAAAACCAGGCGTATAAAGAATTTAATCAGATTAATCAGCGGCAGAGCGAGTTTTTTAACGCGTTGAACAAGGAAGCTCAGGTGGCCCAAGCTACTTACGCCGCCGCCGCCGACGCGTATCAGAAGGTAATAGGGGAGCTTCAGCGTCGTCTTGATTCATCCAACGCGGAAAGAAAGAAACAGGTAAGCGCTTTGCAAGCCAAATACGCGGGAACCTTCATGGAAAAGTTTATGAAAATGTTTTCTTTTGACTCGGATGATAAAGATCGTTTTTTTACCTCGGCGGATTTTATGGACGCGGAGCTTTCCAGAGGCGATATGCTTCCCTCCAAGGTCGCGTTGTATATGCAGCGGTTTGTAGAGCAGGATCTGGAAAGCTGGAAAGAAGCGTCTGAACATATTCTCGCCAGGGCGACGGTCGCTAATCGGAATAAGGAAGTCCTGTATGGAGCTATTATCCGGAATATGGTAAACTCCGATCTTAAATACGCGCAAAAGCTCTCCAAGCAGTATATCACGGAATTTCCCCAAAGCTCTACCGCCAAATATTTTTGGGAAGCTCTGCCTAAAGCGCCACCTTCACTTGGCGAAGAGGCTCCTGATATTGTGCTGCAAAATCCTGAGGGGAAGAACTTATCCCTTAGTTCATTGCGGGGTAAGGTTGTGTTGCTTGATTTCTGGGCTTCATGGTGTGGACCGTGCCGGGTTGAAAATCCCAACGTGGTAAGAGCTTATGAGGCGTATAAGGATAAAGGTTTTACGGTTTTTAGCGTATCGCTTGATACGGATAAAAGCAAATGGCTGAGAGCGATTGAAGCGGACAAGTTAACCTGGGAATGGCATGTATCGGACTTGAAAGGCTGGCAGTCTCCTCCGGCCCGCTCCTATGGAGTAAGCGGAATCCCTAGTACCTTTTTGCTGGATAAGGATGGCAAGGTGATCGCCGTAAACTTGCGGGGGGCCAGTCTGCATAACAAGCTGAATGAATTGCTGGGAGATAAATAAAATCTAAATTTTATCCCGATCTTCATAGAAACACATCAATTGACATATGCTTGAATCTGGTATTCGAATGAACCCGAATACCAGATTCTTTTTTGATCTATCATTTATTTCCTCGTACAAGGATCACCTCATTGAAATATACGCTGAAACAGAGAATAAATTATTTGAATCCCGATCAGGAATGATTTATGAATGGGTTTTATTATGCTGAAGATTGAGGGAGGGAATAAGCGGCTAAGGGAAGGATCATTGTTTCAAAGAGTGGAATATCAGGCTGGCTGGAGTATTTCCATATAAGTGTTATCAATAAAAAAAGGAGACCTAATGTCTCCCTTTTTTTACAAACTTTAGAATAATTAATAATTCGGAGGCTTATGGTTAGAAGCGTTTCCTCATAGGAGCTCTTCTTAGCTTATAATGTGATCTTTTAGAGATAAATGTATATCGGATCTTGACTTGGGAAATAAAATACCCATCTTTACTATTGGGATTGCCTCGATACTGTCCGCTCTTCAACCAGTAATCATTACCTTTTCCTGTCTTATTGGAGATTTCCGCCGCGGTTCTGTTGTCAAAGTCTTCGAGCATGCGCCATTCCTTTGAACTTACATCGTCAAGGCGATCGGTAAAGGTCTTGCGATAGCCAAATTCGAGCATGATGTCATAGTTCTTGTTCAACGTGTAGGAAAACGCGGCTCCATAAGGAATGATCGCGGTGATTGGACTGTAGCGAACTCCTTCTGTCTCCAGTTGTCTCAACGCGTGCCATTTCCCATTAAGGGAACCTTCCGGTCTAAAGTAAAGCAGACCAACTCCCGCGTACGCGTATATATTCCATGGCTTTCTTTTATGGGCGTATCGCTCATATGGGTTCAACTGGAGATACCCGGCGACATATAGTTCGACGTTATTGGATCTGAAATCAAGGTTTCTTCTCTCCCAGACATCGCTTGAATATAATCTGAAATAATTCAGATCCGCTTTGATGCCTACGCGGTTTGACATACGCAGCATGGCCCCTATGCCAAGATTGGGCCTGAACTGAAGGCACTCGTATTTGTCACAAAGATCTCCGTAATATGAGCTTAAGCCGATTCCGGCTGTCAGGCTGAAACGATCGTCCCTTAACAGTGAACTGTTTTTGAATCCTCTACCTCTTTGCGCGGTCGCCTGCAAACAAAGGAGTACGCCTAATGCCAGAACGAAAAGCTTGATTTTTCCTGAATTCATTGATTTCTAAAAGTTAGCTCCAAATTTAAATAAGTTTATGAAGACACGCAAACTCATTTTGATACTACAATATAATTTAAAATGTTTTTTGATCGTTATGAACACGGTCCAAATAAAGCTTGACTATCTGTATTTTGAAGAAAAATACAAACTTATCTTTGAAAAGGTAAGTTTCATATGTGTTATTTTGCCCATGGTATGAGAAAAAACTTTTTTGTATTTCTGTTGATCGGAATCTCGCTTTCTTTGGTCGGGTGTGATTCATTTGACGGAAAAAGGAATATGAATAGCGAAAGCGCCGTCTCCGATACTATGGGCGGAGAGTCGCCGCCCGCTCCGTATGATGAGGAAAAAGTCGTCGCGAATGAAGTGAGGGCCGCCATGATTGATTCGGTGATTGAGCGTTATGTGGCTAAAAAGCAATTTAATGGTGTTGTACTTGTTGGGGAAAACGACCATCTGGTTTATCAGGGGGTAAAGGGTTTTGGAAACCACAGGAAGTTCGAACCACTGACATTGAATACTTCTTTTCATCTGGCTTCCGTGAGCAAGCAGTTTACAGCGGTCGCGATCATGATGCTTGAGGAAGAGGGAAGATTGCGATATACGGATACCGTCGGCGGGTATTTTGAAAATTTTCCTTACAAAGGCATTACTATCGAACAATTGTTGAATCATACTTCCGGCTTGCCGGACATATCGGAGTATATTCCTCAGTTCTTGGGGTTCTGGGATACCTGCAAAATCGCCGTTAATGAAGATGTACCATGGATTTTAACCAATTTAAAGCCCGCGGTTAAGTTCCTTCCCGGAAGAAGGTTCTCCTATAGCAATACAGGCTATATTATTCTGGCGCTGATCATAGAAAGAGTAAGCGGACGAAGTTACAGCGCTTTTGTTAAGGAGCGTATATTCGATCCGCTTGGCATGGAGCATAGTTTTGTCTATCAGTATGATGATCTTCATGGTTGTCCGGTGACCGCTAAGGCGTATACCTCTTACAAGCATGTTTATGTGCCATTTGAAGACGATATCCGAAACGGTCTGGTAGGAGAGAAGGGGATATACGCTTCGGCGCCGGATTTGTATAAATGGGATCAGGCGCTATATACCGATAAGCTGATTAGCCGGCAAACGCTCAATAAGGCTTTTTCCAGAGGAACGCTGGAGAATGGTAAGCCGGTGAATTATGGTTATGGATGGCGTATCCCCCGGAAGGCGGACAACATAGTGTATCACTTTGGCAATTGGAAAGGTTCCAGAGCGGCTTTTATACGTGTACTTGACGATCGCTATACCATTATATTGCTAAACAATACGAGCAGCCGTAAGCTCCGCGCCATCACGCGGGATATTTTGGATATCTTGTACCATGATCAGGAAAATAAGCCTGACTTTTAATTTTTCCACAGGTTTTTTCGGATTATTATTGGAAATATTTTACTTTTGCATTTTAAAAATCGATACACATAAAACTACGAAATAAGTAATGGCAGTAACTACTCTTAAAAGGAAAGCGAGAAGAAATTCGGCAAAAGCTGAAAAAAAAGCGCAGAAAATTAAACTTTTGAACTGGAAGCCGGTAATTAAGAAAGTGGACGTGGAAGAGCTTAGAGATTCCAAAGCTTAATAAATAAAGAAAAGAATGAAAGAGGCCAGGGCCTCTTTTTTGTTTAGCGCAAGCCTCTTTTGCCCAGCTCTATCGCTTGCATATTTTTGATTTTTCCATCGTCAAGCTCCATTTTCAGTATTGTTCGGAATTTATGGAAACCGTGATGCCCCGCCGCTCCCGGATTTATGTAGATCAGGTTGTTGGCATTATCCGGAGCTACCTTGAGTATATGCGAATGGCCGCATATGAGTAGGCGGGGATGTTTTTTATTTATAAAATCCTTTACTTCAGGGGTATACTTAGGTATAGGCCCGGCGATATGTATCATGTAGATTGTCAGATTCTCCATGTCGATTAACCGCCATTCGGGATGCGCGAGCCGTATCGCTTTGTCGTCGATGTTGCCATAAACCGCCTTGAAGGGTTTAAATTCACTGAGGCGTTGGCTAATGGCTTCATCTCCAATATCGCCCGCGTGCCATATTTCGTCGCAATCCTGAAAGTGAGAAAATACGCTTTCGTCCAAAAAGCCGTGTGTATCCGATAATATACCTATTCGACGCATTGTTGTGTAAAGCTAAAAAATAATCCTATTTTTAGAGTATAACTATATGAAGACTATGTTTAAAATCAGTTTTTTTCTTTGTCTCTTTCTTTTTATCACGTCCGTGAGGGCTCAGGAGTTGACTCCAACGGATGAAATGGCTTTAGTTACTTTTATTGTGAGCGATTATGACCTGATTCCAGAGCAGGGCGCTATAATTACTGTGGAATCACAGGAATTGAAAGTTAACGAAAAGCTGGAAGCGGATATTGACGGAAAAGCGCGGATACTTTTGCCGGAAGGAGGAAAGTATTCATTAAAAGTATTCAAATTTGGCGAGACGTTTGATTTTGGTGTTATGGAGGTTCCCGTCACCGCGGGCTCATTAAAGTTGACCAACCAGTTAAAAATACGGATTGTGGAAGGGTACGCGCGCAATTTTACACTGGATGAAGTGTATTTTGAAACAGGATCGTATACGCTTTCCGAAAACTCTATGATCGCGCTGCGCAAGCTTCTCAGCGCGTTGGAGTTTAATCCCCGGATGAAGTTGGAAATCGCGGGGCATACCGATAATGTAGGCAGTCCCCATTCGAATCTTAACCTGTCGCAACGCAGAGCCGACGCTATTATAGAATGGCTGGAGGGCAAAGGTGTTGATCGAGAGCGTCTTATCGCCAAGGGATATGGCGACAGTAAGCCGATCGCTGACAATTCGACGGAAACCGGGCGTAGGAAAAACCGGAGGACTGAAGTTCGTATAATCGAGGAGTGAAACCCCCGATTATACGACTCCCCACTCCGAGGGATTTTGTCTCCATATTTTTAAAGAATCAAGGTCTTTGGAGTCGATCAGGCCTTGTCCGACAGCGACATCGATCAGGGTGTCATAGTCGCTTAGTGTAATTAAAGGCAGCTCCGCGGCTTTGAACGCTTCATAAGAAATGTCAAAACCATAAGTAAAAATCGCCGCCATGCCAAGAGGGGTCAAGCCCGCTTTTTTTAATTCGGCTACGGCTTTTAAAGAACTTCCTCCCGTCGAAATAAGGTCTTCGACCACGACGACCTTTTGTCCGGGCGTTACCTTGCCTTCGATCAGGTTTTCGAGCCCATGGCCTTTAGGCTTGGGACGGACATAGAGGAATGGAAGCCGCAACTGGTCCGCTACCAGGGCTCCTTGTGGTATTCCGGCGGTCGCTACTCCGGCGATCGCCTCGACTTCGGGAAAGTGTCGCCTGATCGTCTCGGCCAATATATCCCTGACAAGGCTCCTGGTGTCCGGAAAGGACAAGGATAAACGGTTGTCGCAGTAAATAGGAGAGTTCCAGCCTGAGGCCCATTTGAATGGTTGGGAGGGGTTCAGCCTGATCGCTCCGATTTTTAATAAATTTTCCGCTATTATTCTCGCGGAAGCGGTTTTTGTGTTCATTGTAACAGCAAAGATATGAGAAAAAAAGGTCCGGTTTTATAGAAAATAAATATTATTGACTCTGAATTTTTGTCGATGGAGCGGAACAAGTTTCTGAATAATTTAATTATTTTTATGTTCTCATAACTGTTCCATATGAATTTGTTTATTAGCGATAAGCCTATATTGATCAGAAACCGTTTTGAAGGTCAGGAGGAAGCGTTTGACGTGGTTCTGGAAGGCAGCGACATATTGACCTCCAAGAGGCTGAGAGGCAATGTTTTGGTAAAAAACGCGGAAGTCGCCAATGTGGAACGCCTGCTGAAATTGCTGGAGATTAAAAGTATAAAGAAACTGGATCGGATTACTTTTCTGGTAAACGATGTAGGGGTCGTTGAACAGGTAATCAAGGATAATTTCAGGATTATTAAGGCGGGAGGCGGTATTGTCGAGAAGGATGACAAAGTTTTGATGATATTGCGCCTGAAAAAGTGGGATTTACCCAAAGGAAAGCTGAAAAAAGGAGAGAACCCGAAGGAGGGCGCGCGTCGGGAAGTCGAGGAGGAATGTAATATCAAAGTGGTCGTGAGGGAAAAACTTTGTGTGACCTGGCACTCTTATAACAGAAAAGGAAAAAAATATCTGAAAAAGATCAACTGGTATACGATGGGCTGCCTCAATGATCGCAATATGCAGCCTCAGGTGGAGGAGGATATACAGGAAGTGCGCTGGGTAGAACGAAAGGAGGCGGGGAAGCTGGTGAGTAAGTCCTACCGGTCGATCGTATCGGTATTTGAAAGTTATCTTGAGCTTTCAGCCTCGCCCTCAAAGCCGATAAGGTAGCAGGCTGGAGACGTCTCCTCCATGACGATGTATTTCCCGGATAATGGAGGAGCTTATGGAAGCATAGACTGGGCTGGTAATAAGAAAAACGGTTTCCAATTCATTCCAGAGGTATTTGTTGGCCTGGCATATGCTGTTTTCGTACTCAAAGTCGGTCGTATTTCTGAGTCCTCTGATCAGGTAGCGCGCTCCAACGCTTTTCGCGAATTCGGCTGTCAATCCCTGATAGATGGCTACCTTGACTTTCGGCTCATCCGCGAAAACAGATTCGATTTTTTCTTTGGTTTCCTCAATAGGGAAATACCTTTTTTTTTGGTCATTATGACCTATGCCAATAACAACTTCGTCAAATAGGACAACGCTTCTTTTTACAATATCCGTATGACCTTTGGTAAACGGATCGAATGAGCCCGGGAAAACGCCTTTTTTCATAGGTGAGTATTATTCGCAAAAGTGCATGCTGTACAAGTCAAAGAAACGATGGTCGAACACTTCGTCGAATTTATAACAGAAGCGTATGGTGGAAGGCTTGTCGCCAAATTTTATATGCCGTACATATTTGTATAGCTTTTTATACGCCGCCGAATCCGGGGCGATTTCTCCGAAAAGCGTCAGCGGTGTATATTCTGGGTTGAGCTGTAGCTGATGATAAACGAACATCACGAAGTATATGAAGTCTTCGGAAGTGGAAAAATAAAAGCTGTTGCAGAACTCCAGTTTCTGGTCACTTTTAACGACAATGGTCAGAAAGTTTTTCTCGACGTGAATGAATACGCTTTTGTCGGACTGATCCCTGTTGTTGAACAATATGCCTTCAATAAACGCGGTGGTATGATGTACCAGGGTAATCGCCTTGCCGGGATATTGTCTTCTGAACCAGTCGACGATTTTTTTGTCCGCGCTGAATATGCTTACCGCGTCCGTGCTTTTCTGGGTGTAGTAAAATACATCCTGATTTTGTATGGCGTCCGTGCCGGTATTGATTTTGAGGTAGTCGCGCGCGTGCTGCTGGTCAAAGAGGCTTTTGGGGATCAGGGAAAATTCAATGTCTTTGATCGCTAGTCTGATGGAGCGCCAGTAACCAGCCTGTAGTACCTCGTGGCCATCGTATATGGCGCTTAGCTGATCTATGAGCTGTTCGGGATACAATACGCTGTCGAGAGAATAGTCTTCGATCAGGAGACAGCGATTGTTTTCCGTGTCCGTAACACAGATTCTGAAAAGCGTCTGGCTGATCTGAATATTTAAGATATATTTCCCAATCTCGTCGGGGGTGAACTTGTCGTCTTTCACCCTTTTGTTGAGCTTATACTGGTTCGGCATATTGTCTCGTAATAACCTCCGTTTACTATCCAAATGCAAATTATATTGAATTTATTTGAAAAATCCAATTTTATACCGGTTGAATGACGAAATAATCCGTTTTTTTATCCATACTGTCTGAAATAGCCGTTGAGATGGAGAATTTCTTCCTTGGAGCACGCGTAATTAAACAGGTTGTGAATGGTTTGGCGATCCATTTTTCGGATAGTATCCAAGGGTATAAATGACGCGTCATCAATCAATTGTTTGTCAGAGGCCAATTCCGGGTCCTTGCCGGTTTTCAATCGTCCTCCGGTAACTTCGGTTTCGAAGAAAAGTTCAATGGCGTGCAGCGGTGGAGCGATGTATTCATTGATAAACAGCATTTTTTTTACCTGTACTTCCAGCCCTGTTTCTTCCAGCATTTCCCTTTTAAGGCATTCGACCGCGCTCTCTCCGAATTCTATTCCGCCCCCGGGAGGCGCCCATAAATAGCCTTTAGATCCTATGTTTATATGTTTGATTAATAGAATCTTGTCGCCCATAAAACAAAGTCCGCATACTCTGACACGTAACTTATTTCCGAAAATCCGCTGTATTTCTTTTTGGGAAGCTTCCATTCGTTTTATTTTGTATTATTACCGGATACAATATTCATTAATAAAAGTTGGATTGTAAAAGCATTGTATAAGCCTTCACAACTATTATCCACCGCGTTTTCCTTTCCGCCTACGGGAGGTCAATTACAGGTTTTCGATTTACTGGATACATTTCTTCTCGACAAACAGAGGAGTCGGAAAGTGTTTTTGCTCAAAGGGTACGCGGGAACCGGCAAAACATCCATTATCGGAGCTTTGACCGACATTCTGTCTGATCTCAATCTCAAGTTTGTATTACTGGCTTCTACGGGTCGGGCAGCCAAGATGATTTCGGCCTATAGTGGCAAAAAAGCTTTTACTATTCACAAGCATATATATACGAAAGAAGAAGGTGAGGATGGGCTGGATGAGCTACGTTTCGTATTGAAGACCAATCTGGCTTCCAAAACGATTTATATTGTCGACGAGGCTTCTATGATCAGTAATGAATCCGGACTTGGCGAAAATGGCTTACTCGCGGATCTTGTGGAATTTGTATTCGCTAAAAAGTCGAACCGGTTGATGTTGGTAGGGGATATAGCCCAGTTGCCTCCAGTCAGGCAGGCGGAAAGTCCGGCGCTCAACGGAGCTTATCTGAAAGAAAAGTTTGATGTGGAACTGACGGAATACGAGCTTACGGAGGTGACGAGGCAGGATCGGAAGAGTGGTATTCTTGAAAACGCCACGCGTATCAGGGAGATAATCCGGCTGGGAGAAAAAGAGGTGAAGCTGGAGACGAAGGGATATGGAGATTTTTTCAGAATGGGAGCGGACAGGCTGGAAGACGGGCTAAACTACGCCTATGGAAAATATGGTATCAACAATACGATGGTGATTACCAGGAGCAACAAATCGGCCGTATTGTATAATCAGTATATCCGTTCAAGAATCAATTACGCGGAAGAGGAGATACAGGTAGGCGACACGCTTATCGTAGTAAGGAACAATTATGAGACGCTTCCGGAAGAGATTAGCGGCGGTTTTCTCGCCAATGGCGATTTTGTGGAAATCGTCAAGGTACGAAGGATGACCGAGGCGCATGGTTTTCGTTTTGCCGACGTCTTGTTGAAGTTGCCGGATGAGACGGGAGAGCCGGAGTTTGAAGCCCGAATTATGCTGGATCTTTTAAACTCCTACGCTCCATCGCTATCTCAGGAGGATAATCAGCGCTTGTACAACTCCGTCAGTAAAGATTACTGGGAAATAAAAAGTAAACGAGAGCGCCGCGCCGCGATCAAGAAGGACTCTTGTTTATCGGCTTTGCAGGTGAAATACGCCTACGCGCTGACGTGTCATAAGGCGCAGGGGGGGCAGTGGGACGCGGTATTTATCGATCAGGGGTACCTTACGCTGGACCAGATCGACAGGGAATATTTTAGATGGGTGTATACCGCGGTGACCAGAGGAGCGAAAGAAGTATTTATGGTCAATTTTGACGCTCGGTTTTTCAGATAATCGCGATGGCAGAGTTTTTGATTATATTGCGGGACAAGTAGCTTAGGAAGTAATTTTATTTAATTGACAATAACTGTTATGAAAAAAGTATTCGTGTTCTTGTTTTGCTCAATGATTTGTCTGGTATCGTTCGCTCAGGGTGAGCAGCCCAAGCATGGGGCGGTAATCCGCCTGGAGGAAACCAGCTATGAGTTTGGCGATATTATCCAGGGAGAAAAGGTAAGCCATATCTTTACCTTTACCAATTCAGGAAATCAACCTCTGATTTTGTCGGAGGTGGTGACTACATGCGGATGTACCGCGCCTTCGTGGAGTAAGGAGCCGATTTTGCCGGGGCAGTCGGGTGAGGTTCAGATAACGTTTAATTCGGAAAATAAAATGGGCAGGCAAAATAAAGGCATTACCATACTTTCCAACGCGGTAAACAGCCCCGCCCGGGTAACTATCAGTTGTAATATTTTGCCCAAAGGCAACTAGAAGCTATTGAGGAGGAAAACGCTTCTGAAGCCGCCCGGTTTCAGAAGCGTTTTTGTTTAGCGGGACTGGGCGATACCGGCAAACAAAAGACACCAGCCAACAATAAGTATCACTCCTCCAAAAGGTGTTACGGCTCCCCACTTCCCGATTCCGCTCAGACACAGCGCGTATAGCGATCCGGAGAAAATCAGGGTGCCCGCGATAAAGGAGATACCCGCGTAATTGAACAGGGGCGATTGCATACGATCCATCAGCAGGCCTAGTATCAGCAGCGCGAAAGCGTGATAGAACTGATACTTTACGGCGGTCTCATAGACGTCGAGCCGACCGGAGTTGAGCAATGTCGCTTTGAGCGCGTGCGCTCCGAAAGCACCTATGGCGATGCCGGAGCCGCCAAGCGCGGCTCCGGTCAATAAGAAAAGTTTTTGCATGTTAAATTTTTATTAATAATTCCTTGATCCGAATATGGATGAACCGACTCTTATCAATGTGCCGCCTTCTTCAAGCGCTATTGGATAATCGCCCGACATGCCCATGGATATTTCCTGAAAATCAACATTAAACAGATCGTTATATTCGTTTTTAAATTGTTCGAAATGTTGTTTTACCTCTCTGAACTCCCCTCTGATTTGTTCCCTGTCGTCTGTATTGGTCGCCATCGCCATAAGTCCTTTGACACGAATGTTTTGGAGGTCTGAAAGCTCGGGAGAGGATAGCAGTTCGCGGGCTTCCTGCCAGGACATCCCATGTTTGGTTTCCTCGCTGGCGATGTGTATTTGTAACAGGCAGTTGATTGTCCGATCGTTCTTTAAGGCTTCCTTGTTGATAAGTTTAAGCAGCTTGAATGAGTCGACCGAATGAATCATGTATACAAAGGGGGCGATATATTTTATTTTGTTGCTTTGCAAATGTCCGATCATGTGCCATAAGATATCCGGGGGGAGTTTTTCCTGTTTTTCGGTCATTTCCTGCACTTTGTTTTCGCCAAAATGTCGCTGGCCGCTTTGGTAGGCTTCCAGGATGGCCGAGACCGGATGATTTTTTGATACGGCGATAAGGGAAAATGGAGAGGATTTATGCCGGGATAGAATTTGATGGATATTGTCAGCTATGGTCATTACCGGATGAGGATACTTGAAAATTTCAGTAAGAGTATATTTTTTCCTAATTTCAAAACAAAAAACACCACGGGGTATTTAACTTTTGAGTAAGAAAATTACAAAGATTTCTGATAAATAATATGACAATTTTAGGGTCAATTTTGAAAAAGGGGATAAAGTTGAGCGCGGTCGCGGAAAAGGAAAAATCTTCCCCGGAAAATCAGCAACTTAGAGAACTTCGTAAATTGCTTACAGCGGCCCGTAATACGGCCTTTGGTCAGAAATTTGGATTTGACACCGTACTGAAAAGTGGCCGAAAAGATCTGAGGGAGCTATACGCGGCGTATCGAAGCAGCGTACCGGTATACTCCTACAATACGCTGTTCGGGGAATGGTGGCATCAATGCAAGGAGGGGAGGAAGAATGTGACCTGGCCCGGCCAGATCCGTTATTTCGCGTTGAGTTCGGGAACATCCGAGTCGGCGTCTAAATATATTCCGATTTCATCGGAAATGATCAATGCCATAAAGAAGACAGGAATACGCCAGATTAAAACGCTGTCGAAGTATGATCTTCCCGATCGCCTGTTTACCAAAGGGATTCTGATGCTAGGAGGGAGTACGGACCTTAATAAGTCCGGTCATTATTTTGAAGGAGATCTGAGTGGTATTCAGGCTAGTAAGATACCTTTCTGGTTCCAGCGCTTTTATAAGCCCGGCAAGGAAATCGCCAAAAACAGGGATTGGAATATGAAGCTCCGGGAAATTACCCTTACCGCGCCTTCCTGGGATATTGGGTTTGTAGTGGGAGTACCTGCCTGGATACAGTTGATGATGGAAGAGATCATCAGGCATTACAATCTGAAAAATATTCATGAAATATGGCCTAATCTGGAGGTTTTTGTGCATGGAGGCGTTTCATTCGAGCCTTATAAAAAGAGTTTTGAGAATTTGCTGGGTAAGCCGCTGACCTATATCGAAACCTATTTGGCTTCCGAAGGGTTTGTGGCTTTTCAGAATCGTCCGGATACTTCTTCTATGGCGATGGTCCTGGACAATGGTATATTTTTTGAATTTGTTCCTTTTACGGAAAAAAATTTTGATGAAAACGGCGATCTCGTCGCTCAACCCGAGATTTTGATGATCGACGAGGTGGAGGAAAATAAGGAATACGCCCTGTTGCTGAGCACATGCGCCGGCGCCTGGCGTTATCTCATTGGCGACGTTGTCCGCTTTACGGACAAGTCCCGTTCTGAAATCCTGATAACGGGTAGAACCAAGCATTATCTGAGCTTGTGCGGAGAGCATCTTTCGGTCGATAATATGAACAAAGCGATTCGGATGACCGCTGAGGAATTGGGCGTTTCGATCAAGGAGTACGCGGTAGCCGGCATCCCATATGATTCCATGTTCGCCCATCGTTGGTTTTTGGGGGTGGAAGGCGACGCCGATCCGGAAAAAATAAAGACGATACTGGATGATAAACTAAAAGTACTCAACGACGATTATAAAACAGAACGGATAAGCGCCTTGAAAGAAGTCCTGGTGAATATATTGCCTCTGGAAGTATTTTACGCGTATCTGAAAATGAAAGGGAAAGTCGGAGGGCAGAATAAATTCCCCCGTGTATTGAAAAAGAATCAATTAAATGAGTGGGAGTCTTTTTTGACAGAGAAAGGATACTCTATACGATAAAACAGCTGAGCTATGATGTGGCAGGCCATATTAAGCGGATTAGGTTTTGGATTAATGCTTGCTATGGTGCCAGGTCCGGTGTTTTTCGCGTTGATCCAGACCGGAATCGCCCGGGGGTTTAAGTATGGTGTATTGTTCGCGCTGGGAGTCGCGCTGAGCGATGTGGCTTTTATCGGACTTACGTATTATGGGGTTTCCGCTTTTCTGGACGATCGCTTTGTGAGGAAATTGGTTGGTCTGGCCGGAGGGCTGGTAATGATGATATTTGGGGCGTTTTATTTTTTCAGAGGCGCCCGGACTTCGGCGACCTATGAGCAGATCAATCGCCAGCAGAAGGGTGGAGTCAGTCTGGTGATCAAAGGCTTTGTGCTCAATATTCTGAATCCTTTCGTGTTTTTCTTCTGGGTGGGGATGGTAAGCGTGATTAGTATAGAATTTGGCAGCGATGAACGCCTTATTTTTACGTTTTTTATCGCGTCGGTCGTCATGGTCTTTTGTGTCGACGTATTCAAGTCTTTTATTTCCAATATAATAAAGCGATTTTTTACAGGGCGTTTCATGCTGATCCTCAACCGGGCGCTGGGCGTTATTTTAGCGGGTGTCGGGATTCGTTTGATTTACAAAGCCCTGACCGACACTCTGCTGGTATAAGCGTTTCAGTCTTCCAGGCTATTGGTAAGGAACGTGTTTTTGGTGAACAGCCATAGAAGATAAAAGATAATCCCGATGATCAGATAAGGAAAGTAAAAGTCCTGGTATCGCGTATCGGCGTTGATGAGATGCCGCGATTTATGCAGATTGTCGATTTGTTCGAAAACCTTTCCTAGTTGGGCTTCGCTTTTAACTCTGAAAAAATCGCCGGAAGTAAGCCGGGCTACTTCTTTTAGCGTTTTTTCGTCAAGGTGAGATTCAATAAGGGTTGTTTTTCCTGTTTTGGGGTCTTTGTAAGGTACCTGTCCGGTTTTTCCGATAGCGATACTGTAGATATTGATTCCATAGCGCTTCGCCAACCTGGCCGCGGCGAGCGGAGGTATGTTGCCGGCCGTGTTTTCACCGTCGCTTATCAGAATCAGTATTCGCGACCTTCCGTCTGAATCCAGCAGACGGTTTACTCCGGTCGCTATGGCTACGCCTATGGCGGTACCTCCACCGGGTATCATGCCTACATGGACTTCGTTCAGCCATTGCCGGATGGCGTCATGATCGTAGGTAAGAGGCGACAGGGACGCGGCGCCTTCTCCAAACACCAGAAGACCGATAAGGTCGTTGGGGCGGCGCGCTATAAAATCGGAGGCTACTTCCAGCGAAGCTTTCAGCCGGTTGGGTTTCAGGTCTGAAATATCCATTGACTCGCTGATATCGATCGCCAGTAAAATATCGATACCTTCGGAGTAGTCGGGCGATGTTCTGATCAATAATTGAGGGCGGGCCAGAGAGACGAGAATAAACGTGAGCGATATGCTGAATAAAATGGACGGAATATGCCGCGCCGCGGCGTTTTTAAACAAAAGACGCTCTTCGGATGAGAAAGCCAGGACAAGCTTGTTCCTGAACTTAAAGTGAAGTAACCACTTTACGACAAACAGTAAAGGAATCAGAAGAATAAAATATAAAAAGCGCGGATTTTCCCAATGAAAAGTTTTCAGGGTTTCATAGGAGAACCATATAGGAGAGAGCCAGTCGATACTATCCTTCGCGGAGTTCATGTTTTCGGTTTATATAACGCGCGTTCGCGAATTTTTTGAGAGAACCAATGGCGGTCATTACGGCGCCGGAAGTGATTCCGCCAAAAATCGCGCGGTCGATCACGATTAAGGCGTCTTTCAGGTCTTCTTTCCGAAAAAGTTCCGTAATCTCCGTCGACGTATAGGTGGCGATGGGTTTGTTTTCAATCGCTCCGAGATAATCCTTCCAGAGGCTTAACAGGTTCTTTAAGGCTTCCGTGTTTCTTTTGGTGGCGTATACGCGTTCGAATTTTTCAAACCGCGCTACAAAACTCCGGTGATTCTGGATGATATTGTAAATCCGGATACGCCGGAGTATGGGTTGTCCTAAAAAATGAAACGCGAGTATCAACAGCGATATAATCGCCAGGAACGATACGATAATGAGTGGAAAATTGGTTTTATGTTCGATATTTTCCCAGTGATCGGACTCTTTCAGGACAGGGTGCTCCGGAAGCTCCGGCAATAATTCGTGAAGTTTGAACGATACAGGCGGTGGATAGATGGAGATGGAATCGCCGTTGGAAAGGATATATACCGGAATGGTCAACGTGGGATTACCGACGATGTCGAACAGCCGGGCCTGATAGATGGTGCAGTCCTTGCTGATCCCGTTTTCCGTAATGGTTGGGAAATACTTTCGCCCAATCAGTTCGAATGGTTCGAAGTTGAAACTGGTATCCGGAAAAAGCACGCTTAACTCAGGCGCGTGTTCATACACCAGATAAATGTCAACGGGCTCGCCCAGTGTTAACTCCTTTTTGCTGGAGCCTGATCGTATATCCGACTGGCTCAAGGCGACGCGCTGAATCAGGCAACAAAGGAGGAGCGGAACGAATTTTATCCAGGGAGGGCGCATTTAGTTCGACCTCCTTTTTTTAAAAAGATTCGCTAGTTGGGGCGCGTAATCCTCATGGGTATTGACCCACAGGTAGGAGGCCTTGTCACGGTCGCACAGGTTTTTCAGTATGGCCTTCCGTTCGTTGAAGTTCCTGGCGAATGCCGACCGGAATGTCTTGGACGAAGTATTGACCCATTTTGTTTTACGGGTTTCTTTGTCCACTACTGGAATGATACCGAGCTTGGGAAAGCTGAACTCAATAGGGTCGGACAGGTGAATCACTACAAGATCGTGTTTTCGGGCGATCGCCGTTAGCTTTTTTTCATAGCCTTCGTCGATAAAGTCCGAAATCAGTATGACAATACTTTTCTTTTTCAGGATATTGAACGAGTAGCGGAGACACGCGTTAAGATCGGTTTTGGCCGATCGCGGCTGTAGGGCGAAGAGTTTGTATATAATGTGGTATATGTGAGGCAGGCCTTTGTCCGGCCGAATAAATATTTCTCTCGTATCGCTGAACCCAATAAGGCCTACGGTACTATTTTCCCGTCCGGCGGAGAGAGCCAGAACGGCGCAGATTTCCTTGCCAATCGCTATTTTGGCTTTTCGGTCGCTGCCGATTTCCTGAGAGCCACTGACATCCAGTATGAAAAAAACGTTCTGATCCTTTCCTTCCTTGAATGTTTTTACAAATGTCCCATGTCCTTTGGCGCTTACGTTCCAGTCGATCGCCCGTACCTCGTCGCCGTACTGATACGCGCGCACATCGTCAAACTCCAATCCGGAGCCTTTGAAAACGGAACGAAAGTCGCCACTTACCCGACTGGTGACTTCTTTACGGATCTTTATTTCGTATTGCCTTATTTTCTTAAGAATCTCCTTCATGGGAACATTGCGAAGATTTCTAAATTTAATGGAAAATAATTAATTTTCTCCTGTGAAAAATTCAATCATAATTCTGGCTATGGTTATGGCTATGTCCTGTGCCGGAGATAAGAACGCCAAACCACCCGCGGGCCTTATCGCGCGGGATACCATGGTAAACCTATTGGTAGACATGCATGTGGCGCAGGCGGATGTTGGTATGAGAAACTTGCCTCAGGACTCGGCTGATAACCTGATTTTTATCAAGAGAACCAAGATTTTGAAGAGTCATAATGTAGATGAAGAGGCGTTTAGGGATAGCTATTCCTACTATCTTAACAATATTCAGCAGATGGAAGAAATATACGCGCGGATTGTCGATAGTCTTGGCCTGAAAGAAACCCAGGCGAGCGCCTTGGGAACTCCATAAGCCTTGTTTTCAGCGGAGAGCGCTTTCGGAAGGCCATTTTTTACGCCCGCTGAAATATTGAAGCGTTTATTGCCGGAAAAACCTCCGATCGGAGCGCGATAACAATTGATCTTGGCTCCATGTTATATCATGAAAGGACTCGCTGAGATTGAATGCAGCGTTTATCGAACGATATGAAAAAGTTCAATTGCGTATTGTTGGTGGATGATGACGGAGCGACCAATTTTATTAACTACCGCCTTGTTAAACAATTGGGCGTTACCGAGGAAATCCACACAGAGTTTAACGGTGAAAAAGCCTTGAACTATATTCAATATTATGCTGAAAAGCATGACAACCACGCTCCAGAGCTGATTTTGCTTGATCTGAAAATGCCGGTTCTGGATGGCTATGAATTTATGGAGTACTTGCGATTGAAAAAGTTCGCGAATAAAGACAGAATCCATGTGCTCGTGGTAAGCGCGGGAGGAAGGAAGGAGGATATGGAGCGTTTGCTCCGATTCAATGTGCGTTGTATATCCAAGCCATTGACCCTTGAGTGTCTGACCGAAGCGCTAGGTTCTCCCCAATGTCTTTGATTAGGTCTTTTAAAGTATCGAATCGCGATAGGAGGTATGACCAGAGGATTTGGTCGCTTCGAGTGACTCGAAATCACTTACACTTGTTCAGATGTAACGCGGGACTTGCCCCGATGGTTGGTTGTTGAAACGTATTTTTGATTGATCGAGTGAAAATAAGCCTGCTACGTAAAGTATGGAACTTGTGCAAGGGTTCGTTTTTGCATCTGGCGGATTGCAATCCATTGCTTTTAGCTTCCTCTACCGCTTTTTTCGCTACTTTTAGCATCGCTCCTATTTTCGTCATTATTATACGCATGTTTAGCGTGATATTGGGGGAGCAAGCGATCAAGGCCGAGATTTTGCTCAATATGAAGACCTGGTTGGGGAAACAGGCGGCGACCGCTGTGCATGACGCCCTTGAAAACATGTCAATGATGGCCGGCGAGTGGTACTATACTCTGTTGGGGTTCGCTTTTATGATTTTTATCGCCTCGTCGTTATGGGGCACGATCAAAGTAGCGATCAACCATATCTGGGGGGTAAAAACCAAAACGGGGCTTAATTATCGTATGATGATCAAAGATCGGTTTATCGGAATCTTTCTTATTATGATTTTCGGTTCCCTGATACTTATCAATATTTTTTCGCATTTAATGCTGGTGTATATTCGAAGGAATACGGAATCGTTTACAGGTGATTATAACATGATTCTGGCTGAGTTGGCGGGCGAGTTTGTATCTTTTGTCATGATGATACTATGGTTTGTGTTGATATACAGGATACTGCCCGCGGCGAAAGTAGAGTGGAAGGTGGTCTGGACCGGAGGTATGGTGACGGGAGTGCTCTTCGCCATTGGCCGGCTTAGCTTGATTAAGTTGTTGCCGTCAGAGGGCCTGTCCAACATATATGGAGCGTCCGGTTCTTATATGCTTATTCTGCTTTTTGTATTTTATTCCGCGTTGATCTTTTATCTGGGGGCGGCTTTTACCCGAAAATACGCGGAATTTGCCGGATATGAGATCCGTCCGAAGAGTAACGCGATACGTGTTCGGACAGATGATGTATTTGATGAATAAAACGAGATAACAGATAGCGCGCCATGAAATATTACTTTATTACAGGAACAGGAAAAGGATTGGGTTACGCTTTGGCTAACAGGCTTTTGGAGGATGAGGCGAACAGGGTGGTGGGAATTTCAAGAACCAACCTCATCCGGCATCCCAATTTCCGGCATGTTTCGCTGGATCTCGCGAAGCTTGAAATGCTGGAATCTCTGATTCCGGCCATCTTTACGGAATTGATTGATCCGGAAAAAATAATACTGGTCAACAACGCGGGAACGCTTGGCGAGATAAAATACGTGGGCGGACTGGATAACGCTGAACTGGGCAGGGCCTTTACTGTTAACTTTATAGCGCCCGCGGTATTGATGAATGAATTTCTCAGAAAATATCAGACGGTGGTGAATTGCCGGAAGCTGATTCTGAATATTAGTTCGGGCGCGGGCAAGAAGCCTTCGGATGGCTGGTCGGGATATTGCGCGTCCAAAGCGGCCCTGGATATGTTTTCAGAAGTATTGGCCGTCGAAAATCAAAAAGATCATAGCGATCTGAAAGTGATTTCTTTCGCGCCGGGGATTGTGGATACGAATATGCAGGAACGGATACGCGACGCGTCGAAAGAGGATTTTTCCCGGCTCGATGAATTTGTGGAGTATAAAAAGGAGAATATGCTCCTGAGCCCGGAAAAAGTAGCGGAAAAGCTGGCATATGTGATGGACAACGACGCCGCGTTTCATAAGACGCTTTTATCGATTCGGGAACTTTCCTGACGCCGGTTACCGGTAGTTTTTGTAGAGCGCTACGGCGATATTGAAGCTGAACAGTCCGGTTTTGAAGTCGGTGAATACCTTGTCGCTACCGCGGGTATAGACACTGTTGAGCAGAAGGTGATCCCCATCGGAGGTGGCGCGGAGCGCGCTCTTGGTCAGAGGATGACTATAGCGGATATCCACAAAAACGTTTCGTCCGTAGCGGTTAAACATTTTTCCGGCGCCTATCATCAGGTTCAGACTAAAGACGTTGTAAATGTCCATTTTCAAGCGTTCGCTGTTTTTATCAAACATATAGCTTCCGCCGACTCCATCTTTATAATGGACCATCGAGCTTTGCTCATTGGAAATCATGGTCGGTTTGAAGCGCGCGTTGAATACCAGCCCTCCGGTAACGTATAGCTCTCTGCGGGCGTTGAAACGGTAGCGCGCCGAGAGGGGGACTGAAATATAGTTGGTAATGAATCTGGCGTCCGAGGTGACCTGATAGAGACTTCCATTGCCGTCGTCATCCACATTGTCCGCGGTAAAGGAGCTTACAAGATGGGCGGAAGCCAGCGTAAAGACCGGTTCAATGACCGTATACCACTGTTCGTTTATCTTATAGTCGGCGAAAACGCCAAAAGCCACATGCGCCCGAGGACGGTAGCTCTGCGAAAAAACCGCGCCGTCTTCACTGAGTTGACGAAAATAGGATTTGAGGTCGGACGATTTGGTGTATCCCAGTCCCGGGGATACTTTTATACCGGCTCTAAACTGTCCGAAGGCGTCGACGCATGTAAGCGCTGAAAAAAAAATGATCGCGAAGAGTCTCAAGTAAATGGAATTTGTTCAGGTCTTAGTACGAGGGATTGGAAAAAGAAGTTGCTGTCTTTATCGATATTGCTCCAGTGTTTTTTCAAGAATTTCTTTCATGGCGTTTCGGAGCGATAGGGGTTTCAGGACCTTCATTTCATTGCCATAGCTCAGCAATTGCATCAGCAGGTCGCGTGTCGGATAGACGGTCATTCGGAATACGCATTGGCGCCCGTCTTCTTCGACTAGTTCCTGAGAGTGATGCAGAGGCAGCGCTTTGATGTAATCAGCCGTTTTACGATTAAAGGATAACAGGACCTCATCCGGTTCCGCGTGGTAGGATGTGATGCCGTACGCGTGGCGGAAGTATTTTTTACGATCAAAGCTTTCAGGGGCGGGAAACGGAGTCTCGCTAACCGACAAGGAAATGATCCGGTCGAGACCAAAGGTCTTTATCTTGTTCGATTCCGGCTCATTGCCGATGATGTACCAGATGCTTTTGAATTGTTTTAACAGATAAGGAGCCACTGTATAGCTTTTTAAAGAATCGGCGCCATGTTTTTTATAATCGAAGCTGATTTGCCTGCCCGAACGAATAGCGAGAATAAGGTCTTCAAGAAAAGGACCGCCCGGAATGTAGCTGGTATTGTCAAATTCGATGAAGTCGAGGGAATTGTTGGCGGCCAGCCGGTTGATACTGACCGCTTCCGAAATTTTGGATACGGTTCCGGAAAAGTCCCGCAATACTGAAAGATGGCCAAACTGGCTGAGAATGCTCGCGGCGAATTGCAGGGCGTTGAGATCGTTTTCTTTTAAAGGAATCTTGTCAATGGAGTAATCGTCTTCCGTATAATAATAGCCTTTCATCTTTTTGCTATAGCTGATGGGCGCGAAAAATCCGAGTTCTTCATTATGCCGCATGTCCTCGATATCTTTCTCTATGGTTCTGTCCGAGATATAATTTACGCCCAGCGCTTCCATACAGGACAGGCGGATCTCCTCTTTGGTGGGATAGGTTCTGGCGCGGTTGAGCAGGCATTTGTTGATGACCCTATAGCGAACCAGCGCGTCTTTGTTTACCATAAATTTCGCTATTATGGAGTTGGTAAAATATGTTTATCATGCGATCCGGGCGCCGGCTTATTGAAGAAGCGGCATTCCACGAGCGACGACTTCTCATTCTCATGATGTACGCGGAATAAAATGAGAATAGGGAGCTCTATGCTGGATTAGATATATGAATTAAATAAAATATTTTTACTTTTAAAGAATCAGCGGAAGCAATTTATGACGAATTACTATGACATATTAGGGGTATCGTTCAATGTTGGTGAGCAGGAGCTCAGATCCTGTTATAAAAGGCTGGCTGTACAAAATCATCCGGACAAGCATGGAGGCGATCCCTATTATGAGGAAAAGTTTAAGAACATAACGGAAGCTTATCGGGTGCTGTCGGATCCGGTCGCCCGAAAACGTTATGATCTAAAGCTGTTTTATGGGGGAAAAACCTCTATGGAACATGCTTCGGCTTCGCCTATGGCTGCCCGGCGGCGTCATAGCCGTCCGGCGCCTTCCGTGTCCGCGCCTCCGCGGAAAACAGGCTTTAAAGCCTATGTATATCTGAGTGTATTGATCGGCGCGATCGTGTCGGGAGGGATCTGGCTTTATTACGGTATGAATTCTTTCGCGAGCAAAACGTATTATCGGGAGGCGGAATCTCTGTATTATACCGAAAATTATCAAAAGGCTTTTTTGAAATACATGCAGGTGCTGGAAGTCGATCCGGAAAACGCGGGAGCCTATGAGCGTCTTGGCGATCTCCGGATCGAACTTATGGAGGATCGTACCGGGGCGGTACAGTTTTATACGCGGGCGATTCATTATTCGGACTCTTTGGTCAATATCGGATTGTACCTCAAAACCGGCAAAGCCTTGCAGAGACTCGATCGCCCGGATGAGGCGCTCGGATTATTGAAACAAGCGCTCGCGGTCCGACCCGACGCTGATTCACTATGGACGCTGATGGGGGAGTTGTATTACGGAACCGGCGATTACGCCGCATCGCTTCAGGCTTTTGACAAAGCGGTCGCGATTGACCGCTCTGACCTCGAAGCGCTTTATGGCAAGGCGCTGGTGGAGTATGTGCTCGCGGATTACAGAAGTTCCTTGAGTACTTGTGACCAGTTGATTGGCAAGGAAAAGGATAATCCCGCCTTTTATATGCTCAGAGCCAGAAATTATCTGGAACTTCAGGACACGCTTATGGCTTGTACCGATTTGCATAAAGCCAGCCTGTTTGACTTTCCTTTCGCTGAAGCTCTCGTACGGGAGGTATGCGCCAGTAGTGAATCGAGATAAAGCGGGAAAACCTCAGGATGGGCGAAAGTCCGAACAATTGCCTATTTTTATCATTTAATTGGAAAATTATTTGGAAACCGATTTTTATGAGAATAATATTTTTATCGCTGCTTGTTGTTCAGTTTTTTGATTTGTACGCGAAAGGAATTCCGGGACCGGAGGTTGATTATAGAAGCGAAGAAAATCCTTATTACTGGAAATGGAGGATTCCTGAACCGGGATACTGGCAGCAGGATACGCGTTATCGGATACGCGCGACTCTGGATGATTCCACGGGGGTTATGCACGGTGAAGAATATACGCTTACTTATTGGAACAATTCTCCTTATACGCTGAACGAACTGTTTTTTCATGTCTATCAGAACGCGTTTACTCCCGGAAGCCACTACCATGACCTGAATAAAAACAACACGGTGAAGGTAGACTTCGGCAAGTTCGAAGCTCAGGGACTTGGTACCGTCATTGAAGACTTGCGGGTAAACGGTCTCGCCGCGGATACGGTAATGGACAATACAGTCTTAAAGGTGATATTGAATGAACCATTGCGTTCCGGCGACAGTCTCCAGGTAACGATGCGTTTTCGTACCTATTTCGATACGGGGTCCATGCGCCGGCGTATGAAAACTTTTGAGTCGTTTAATAATCAGCATTACGACGGCGTGCACTGGTATCCCGCGATCGCCGTGTACGACGCGGTGTTTGGCTGGAATACCGATCAGCATCTGGACAAGGAGTTTTACAACAATTTTGGTCAGTACGACGTGTGGCTGACATTGCCTCAGCATTATATTGTCGAGGCTACAGGCTATCTTATGAATGAAGAGGAAGTATTGCCGGCGGAACTGAAAGAGAAGATCAGGCTGTCCAATTTTTTTACCCGTGAGCCGGGAAGTCCCGTTTCTCAGCCTGTACCGATAGAGCCTGGAAAGTTCAAAACGTGGCATTTCAAGGCGATCAATGTGCACAATTTCGCTTTCACCGCGGACCCCGATTACAGGATTGAAGAAATCGAATGGAAGGGAATCAAGGTAATCGCTTTGGTGGAAGAACCCAACGCCCCGGGTTGGAAGGGCGCCGCCGAGTTTACCAGAAAAGTCATCGAAGTCTACTCGAACGACTTCGGGATGTACATATGGCCCAAGATCATCGTGGCGGACGCCAGGGATGGTATGGAATATCCTATGCTGACACTGGATAATGGAACTTATCCTGGCAACCAGTACCTGTTGGCGCACGAGGTGGGACATATGTGGTTTTATGGTATGCTTGGCAGCAATGAGACTTACCGCGCGTATATGGATGAAGGCTTTACCCAGTTCCTTACGATCTGGTCCATGGATCGGATTGTCGGAGCGGAGCGCAAAAGAATCGGCAAGAATAAGTATGTGACGCGTTTTCTTGAACCGGTCGTCAACCGGCAGGAACGCCTTTATTATCCATACATCAATCATGTGAGAACAGGAACGGACGAGCCTCTCAATACTCATTCATCCGCGTTTAACGGCGCCATTCGCCACGGAGGCAATTACGGGCTGGTATACTATAAGGCGGGCACCATGCTGTACAATCTGCGCTATGTGTTGGGCGACAGTCTCTTTCTGGAAGCGATGAAATACTATGTCGATAAATGGAAAGTAGCTCAACCTTATCCGGACGATTTCCGGAAGGCGATTATTGAGTATACTCAGGCGGATTTGAACTGGTTTTTTGACCAGTGGCTGGAGACGACCAAATACATAGATTACGGGATCAAGAATGTAAAAAAGACAGGGGAAGGCATGTACGCGATCACGTTTGAGCGTAAGGGGCGCATGCATATGCCGATTGATTTTGTAGTGACTAATGACGAAGGTGAAAAGTTTGAATTTCTTATTCCAAATACCTGGTTTGTAAAACCGACCGAAGCGACCGTATTGCCTAAGTGGTTTGGCTGGGACCTGTTGCGTCCCACTTATACGGTGGAAGTAAAAATTTCAGGCAAACTGGCGTCGGTAGAAATCGATCCGGAGCATTATCTGGCGGACATTGATCTGAGAGATAATAAATATGGAGGAAGTGGTATCCGTACACTCGAATTTGACAGCAGAGTGCCAAGCGTACCTCAGTGGACGAAGCAGAAAAACTATTACAGGCCGGATCTGTGGTACAATAGCTATGATGGCTTGCAGGTAGGACTCCATCTCGAAGGAGACTACGCTCGGTATATGGATTATTCGGCCACGGTTTGGTACAATACAGGTCTGCTTCAGCGCGATGTGCCGGATGGCGTGAGTGGAGATTATCAGCGTATCGCGTTCGCGTACAGATACAACGGGTATCTGTCCAGGTACTGGAGAGGTTTGAGCTGGCGGCATTCCGGCGCGTTCAACGCGGGAATTCTCAAATTTGACCTGGGTCTCGAAAAAGAATTTAGAAAACAGGATGATCGCAATCCGCGGTTTTCATCCGTATATGTCCGGGCGAAGTATTTATACAATACCCTGGATTATCAATACTATTTGCTGTATCCGGATCAATGGGGGCCGGCTGGAAATTCCAGAGGAGAGCGTCTGAACGCGTCGCTGAATATGGGATATCAGAAGCGTTATATATACGCCAAAGGATCCGGAGACGTCTTTGTCGATTTGCGTACGCCCTTTATCGCGTCGGACTACAATTATTCGTGGGCGAGCCTTCAATGGTTGAATACCCTCTCGATAAGGAAACTGGATTTGCGATCCAGAGTATTTGGGCAGGTGGGTGTCGGCGATATACCCCTGGAGTCGCGTCTGTATCTCGCCGGAGCGAATCCGGAATCATTGATCGACAATAAATTTACCCGGGCCCGCGGTTTTGTACCGGAGGCCTGGACAGGCTTTGGAACCACCATCAATCATTTTCAATACGGAGGAGGACTGAATCTTCGGGGATACGCGGGTTATCTGGCGCCGGACGAAGAAGGTGGGGAGCTTGTATATACCTATCATGGCATGTCGGGCGCTTCCTGCAACCTGGAGCTGGATTTTGACCGGTTGGTATCGATCAAACCGAAAAAGGCTCTGCGAAATCTTCATTTTGACACTTATCTGTTTGCCGATATGGGTATAATAAACGCTCAGCAAGGAGGAAGGGAACAATGGGGACGGTTTAGAATGGACGCGGGCCTTGGTACCGCCATGACGATCAAGTTTAGCTACTTCAAAGTGAATCCCCTGGTGCTTCGCTTCGATATGCCCTTGTTTCTCAACGCGCCGCCCGCCTCTCAGGATTATTGGCAGTTTCGCTACGTAGTGGGTGTCAGCCGGACATTCTGATCAGTCTTGCATAAAAAACTGGGGGAAGTTTTCCTTGAGATAGCGTTTCCGCAGTCGTACTTCCGTGTTGACAGGATGCGAAGGCGACAGATATTGAGCGATTTCATAGCATTTCCAGGCCATCCTGGTGTTATACTGTTCCAGGTAGATATTGCCTATGTCTATATATAAGGAAGTGATGTATGGATTTCTGGCGATGACCTTGCCAAACAGGTTCAAGGCTTTTTCGTTTTCTCCGGCTCCGCTGTAATAGCTGGCGATAAACGCGTCGATCAGGTATGTCTCCGGATATCGGCGGAGCCGTTTCCTTGTTTTTTCCAGATAAGCGATTTTCGCGACGAGTTCATCCTGGTTTTCGGGTGGAAAAAGCGCGTTTAGAAATCCCTGAAACGTCTGATCCTTTGAAGCCAGTTCCTTCAGTCGCGCGAATTCGCTATCGTAATTTTCATTGGAAGCCAGATTGCTTTCGGTCAATATCAGAAAGGCTTCAACGTATTTTTTTTTCCCCAGCGCCTGATCAAATTTCGCGACGACTGTTTCCCGACGCGGAAACGCGGCTTCGTTGGAGTGTACAAATCCATATACCTGATTGATCCGCGTTTTCAACTCATTGTTCGCCTCATAGGCGTACAGGTAATAATGGTGCCCAAACTCGCTTATGAGCGTCTGGTTTTTATACTCTTCCAGCAGGTAGATCGCTTTGTATCGTTTGCCGGAGTTGTTAAACGCGAACTCCATTCGTTCGGGAACCTTGTTTTGCCGAATGAGGGCCTGAGCAATTGAGGGATGTAGCTGGGTTTCGTATAGCAAGTATTTAGAGAAACTTCTAGTTTGGGCGTCAAGGGGTATTTTTGAAAATACGAAACTGGCTACAGGCTGGGATCGCATGGAATATTGAAGTACATTTTCCTTATTGTACTCTATTAGCTGGGTGGGTTTTTCAGAACCGGAGCTACTGATGCCAAAAAGACTTTCCAGTTCAAAACGAGAACCCACCTGATTTTCAATCTGCTCCCGGTTAAGCATATTCTTTAATCCCATCCGGTTGAAAAACTCCATCCGCCGAAAGTCTATCTCCGCGAACAAAGGAGCTTCGTCGTAATTTTTAGCCTGTGTATTCAGAAAATAAATTTTCTCCTTCGCGAAGTCGTATACCCTTCTCTGTTGCTTTCTCGATACATATACCACCGAGTCGGCGAGTGTGATGGCGATTCGCTGGATATTGACCGTGTCCGGCGGAGTGGGCATGGAATCTTTTTCCGTGGTTTTTAGTAGAATAATCCTGTAAAATAGCGTCGGGGACGCGGATTGGCTGAGAGCCGGCCTCGCCGTGTGTAGTGAAAGCAGTGTCAGAACGCCTATTTTGAACGCTATATTCCGCATCAGAAAAACTTTTTCGCCTCCTTAAACCAAGTTCCGGTCTGTTTTATAAAATAGACAGCTCCGGAAATAAAGGGCAACATGAGCAAAATAACAATAATATGCGTCTTGTGTATGACATACGCGCAAAGCAGAATAACGCTGGCGCTGAACAGGTAACAAAGGGCGGTCGCTATATAGGTCAATACAAAGGCCGGATAGTACCAGGGTGATTGCCGAAAGCGTTCCTTGCTTCTCAAAAACTCCTGATATCGCTGGCGGGCCTCTTCCTCGGCTTTTTCCTGCTGACGTCTTTTCCAGGCCATATAAGCCTCATAAGAGCTCATGGGACTGCGGTAGCCTTGCTGAAAGTCGGCTTTTGAGCCATCATTTATTAAAATGTCATAAGCCCTCTTTATCTTTAAAAACTCACTGTCCGCGTCGGGAGATTTGTTGATATCGGGATGAAATTTTTTCGCCATACGGCGATAAGCGCGCCGTATCTCCTGCTCGGTAGCCTGGGGGGAAACCCCTAGTATGTCATAGTATGACTCGGACATTTGTACTAAATTAACAAGTTTAGGACAAAAATGTAATCGGACTATCGCCGAATTATTAACTGAATCTTTACTTCCCTACGTTTAATATGTTGGTTCGCGGTCAATTTATTTTCTGATAAAGCCGTCTCGAAGTAGGTAAACCGGCCTAATTTAAAACGAATATCAACGCCTCGGCTTACATGAACCTTACCGTTTAGCGCGAGGCGAAATCCTTGTCCATAATAATTGGCTATGGAAAAATTATACAGCAGGTCCTTTTCATAACTATAAACGCCTGTATCGAAATCATCCGTATCAAACAGCGCGATCCGGCAGGAAAGCGCGTGCGGACCGAGGATCAGGGAGAGATCGTTGAGGAGGCCAAGCCCTCCGGATATTCGGGCCTGCCGCTCCAATCGCGTGTATTGCACACGGGAGCTAAACGTGAGGCGATCATTTCCGGATTGAACATGAATCGTATATTGCTTTCTGACACTCCGTTCAGGAGCGGGAACCGGATAGGCGTCCGAATCGAGATCTTTGCTTTTGTTCCTGAACTGAAGGAAAATGAGCGTACGCTTGTTGTATCTTTTTTCGATTCGCAAGGCCAGATCTTCGCCAGATGAAGGTCGTGAGACCTGATACTTGAGCCAGGGAAACCGAAATACGTCCGCGTAGGCGGCAAAGGTGAGGTTTTTTTGAGGAGAAAGCCGGATTCCGCTATAAAGACCTTTTTCATTTATAGGGGACGTATTTTCCGCGAGAGCGTTTGAGTAGAAACTATGAAAATTCCTGTCGTAGCTTCGCGCGAGCAAGGCCCAGTCTACTCTGGAAGAAAGCGGTATTATGGCGCCGGCTATGCCCGCGTAGGCGCCGGAAATACTTCTCGCCCCCTCGCCAAATAGATTTACGCCTTTTATATTGGAGGCGAAGTCCAGGCTGCTTATCCAGTTTTGTTTTCCCCGGAAATGGTAGGTATTATAAGTGTTTTCTTCTGGTTTAAGGGTTCTTGAATGAAGCGTATAGAGTGTGTTCAATCCAATGGAAATTGTATTCCGGCGATTTCGGTATCGTAGACTGAGGCCTTCGTCTATGGTGTAGAAGTTGTGTTTTTTCATTTGTTCATTGGGTGTTCTATGGTAACCGGTGGCGACAATCGAACGGATGCCGTCGTCGTCGTCGGGAGTCCCGTCCTGATGGCGGTAGGAGCTCATGAGTGTCAGTGAAATACGCGGCGAAAGGCGCGCTTCGCAGGCCAATCCTCTGAAATATCCATATTCGGCGACAGAGGTATAAGGCTTGAGGCCGGTCGAGCTTTTTCGGATTCCCGCTATGGCTTCCAGGCTTTTACCCAACGCGAATCCTGTGCCGAATACGAGGCCCTGTCCATATTGAATGGTATAGTCGCCCGCGTTGAGCTTTTGTACAATCCCTCTGTTGAATATGGTTAGGTGAAACGAATAAAAGTCAAATCCATACGCGTGTCCGGAAGGTGAGAAAGCAAACGGCTCACCCGCGTCTTTGTCAAACTGAACACCTATGCTCAGTCTGTCCGTCCGTGTGTAGCGGTAGCGTCCGTTGAGCTTGAGCGGACTGCCGGTATGGCCTTTTCGACTTTCCATATTTTTCGGTTCCGAATATTCCGTGTTTAGGATCAGGGAGTGCCGGCCTTGAAGGGATTCCGGGGAGGAGTGGGCGGGGAGCCCTACGCGTGTAAAGGGCCTTAAGCGCTGAATAGTGGATAAGTCAAAGTTTTCGACGGATTGTAGTTCATATATGGAAAGAAAATTTCCAGTATGTTCCCGGTGCGCCAGCAGACTTCTGATCTGGTTGTCCGACAGGAAGGGTATCGCTTTGAGCGCTTCATAGTCCGCGGTATTGAGGTCCAGAGGGTTTTCAGCGAGCTCCATCAATGCCGCGTGCCGCGCTTCAGAATAGAGCTCCGCGTCCGCCGGCTCATATTCCGGCCCCGAAAAATCCTGCGCCAATCCTACCGCGCTCAGTGATATGAGGGCCCATAGAAGACAGGAAGTAACGCGTAGGTTCATATTCTGTACCCGATGGAGAGATAGTGGGACATGGCCAGTACCGGATGAGTGACGGAGGCGTAGGAAATCTGAAGTTTGGAGGTTTTCACGCCAAATCCAAGATGGATTCTGTTTGGCGCTGAGGAAAAACCACCTCTCAGAGATAATAATTCCGCGAACATATATTCCAGGCCTGTCCGGATAGAGCTCTTGAATCCCGGCTCTTTTACGAGCTCGATTCCGAGACTGGTAGTCGTCGCGGCTTGCCATCGCAGACCGGCGGTCATGACTACCGGGATCTGTAGACTGGCTTCGCCGGCCAGGCGGGTGAGGGTGAAATTGGAAATATAAGCCCCGAATGACAAGTCCCTGGAAAGCTGACTCCGGCCCCCAAAATCGAAACTTGGTTTTTGAGCGCTACCGGAGCCTCTGATATGGTATGAATGCATACTGGCCCGGAAACCAAGCGCTACCAGAGCGATCTGGTGGGCGAACAGGGCGGAGATCGAATTGACGCTAAGGTTGTGATTGCCGTATCGGGTGGCCGTCAGCGCGCCAACCCCTGTCTTAAGAGGATGAATTATTCCGAACCGATGCCGGGCGCCCGCCATGAGTCCAAAAGGAATATCCGAAAATACAGCGATGGTGGTGTACCGGCTGGAAACAAGTCCACTGATATTTCCACAGAGCGCTTCACTTTCCCGCGCGTGCGAGAAGCCTCCTCCCATGCCGGCGCTGGCCGCGTCGCCCGGTTGATACTGGGCTAGCGAAAGGTAGGCATGAATGATCAAAGGCAGGCAAAAAATAAGCCTTTTCATACGTAGCTGATTGAATAATAAAAAGTTGAAAAATAAGCCAGGTAGGTGAGAATTGCAAATAATAGCCTGGGATGAATGGTAAAACGCGCGGAGAGGATAAACGCGTTTTCTTATTTTCTCCTTAAAATTATTCTAAAAGATCATTCTAATTGAAAAAGATTCTCTATTTTAAACCGGAAAAGCCGGAGTAACATTTCGTCATGTTACCTGTTTTTAGAGCGTACGCGCGTTATTTTTCAAATTAAAATCTTTTAGATAGAATGATTAAACGTTTTTTCGCCCTGGCGTCGACTATCTTGCTTACCGTGTCCATGCACGCCAAAGCGGATGAGGGAATGTGGCTCCTCAATATTATCGGCAAGCGATACGATGAAATGAAAAGACTGGGTTTCGAATTGTCGCCGGACGATATCTATAGCCTGAACAAGTCGAGCATGAAAGACGCGGTTGTAAACTTTGGCGGCTTTTGTACCGGTGAGCTGATTTCCGGGCAGGGGCTTATTCTTACCAATCATCATTGCGGGTATGAACGCGTCCAGTCGCATTCGACTACGGAAAACAATTTGCTGGAAAATGGCTTCTGGGCCAGAACCCGGGAGGATGAATTGCCCAACCCAGGCTTGTTTGTAACATTTCTGACGCGGATGGAGGACGTGACGGATCAAATCATCCATTTGCCGGATGAGGCGGTCGCGAACAAAATAGCGGAACTGGAAGAGCGGGCGGTGGGAGAGTCGGGCTATACCGCGGAGATTAAAGATTTTTTTTCCGGAAATAAGTATTATTTGTTTGTCTACGAAACATTTACCGATGTTCGGCTGGTGGGAGCGCCTCCCTCGTCGATCGGCAAGTTTGGCGGCGATACCGACAACTGGATGTGGCCCCGGCATACCGGCGATTTCGCGTTGTTTCGGGTATACGCGGGTCCGGATGGCAAACCGGCTGAATATTCTCCTTCGAATGTCCCTCTGAAACCCCGCTACTATTTTCCTGTCTCCCTTGAGGGGGTACGGGAAAATGATTTTACCATGATCATGGGATATCCGGGTTCTACAGAGCGTTATCTGCCCGCGGACGGTGTAAAGCTACTGTACGATGAGACAAATCCGGCCAGAATAAAATTGCGCGGGGAACGTCTTTCCATCATGAAGGAAGAAATGGAGAAAAACAAAGAGATTGACTTGATGTATTCGCCCAAGTACTTTCAGATAAGCAATTATTATAAGTATTTTATAGGTCAGAGTCAGGGAATCCGATCGTTGAACGTGATCGCCGACAAGCGAAAAACGGAAGAGAAATTTCAACGCTGGGCTGATTTTACGGATGAGCGTAAGGATGAATTTGGTGGTATCCTATCTTCCTATAAGGAAACATATGGTCAGTACAAAGAGGTAAACCTGCCTTATATCTATCTGGAAGAGGGTTTGTTTGGCAGTGATATCGTCCTGTTGGCCTATCGGTTCGCTCCGGTATACGCCGGTCTGAAAGCTGGTCTTTCCGGAGACGCTGTAAAAAACTCCATGGAGCCTCTGCGCGCTCAGGTGGAAGAGCATTTTAGCGCCTATTATCCGCCGATAGACAGGAAAACGCTGGCGGCGATGTTGAAATCCTACAATGACGAGATCGCTCCCGCGTTTCATCCATCCATCTTTAAGACGATAGAAAAGAAGTATAAGGGCGATTTCGGGCGCTACGCGGACCATGTCTTTAAGACCTCTTTTCTGGCGGACAAAAACAAGGCGATGGCTTTTCTGGAGAAACCCGAACTCAAGGCCATTGAAAAAGATCCCGCTTTTCAGTTGATGTGGTCCGTGTTGGAAACATTCAGAAATACGACCGGCATGAAGCTACAGTCTGTGTACGCTTCTCTGGATAGTCTGAACAAAGGGTATATGAAGGGAATGTTCGCCATGTACCCGGACTCTGTATTTTACCCCGACGCCAACTTTACACAACGTCTTACCTATGGACAAGTCAAGGGCTACTGGGCCAGAGACGCGGTGTATTACAATTATTATACCGCGCTGGACGGCGTACTGCAAAAGGAAAATCCTGATAGCGAAGAGTTTTATGTAGATCCCAGGCTGGCGGAGCTGTTCCGGAATAAAGATTTCGGGCGGTACGCTACCGCGGAGGGGGAGTTGCCCGTTTGCTTTATCTCCAACAACGATATTACAGGAGGAAACTCCGGAAGCCCCGTGATCAATGGCAAGGGACATCTGGTGGGTACCGCTTTTGATGGAAACTGGGAAGCTATGAGTGGGGATATAGAGTTTTCGGAAAAGTTGCAGCGAAGCATTGTGACCGACATTCGTTATGTGCTGTTTGTTATTGACAAATTCGCGGAAGCCGGTTATCTGATCGACGAAATGAAGGTCATAGAGCGGGCTGAAGCGGAGAGCAGCTCAAAACGATAAGCGATAAATGACGGAAGTGTAAAAAGGGACTCGGGCCCTTTTTCTTTTTTTAAGGAATTTAAAACAGGGTTCGTACCTTTCTGATTTTAATAAGGATATATCCTATTCCCGCGATAATGAGCAGCGTAAACAGGAGAAGAAGGTAATCGCCTGAATGATAGACGCCGGAATACAGGTTTTCGCGCAGGAAAAGATCTTCGGTGACGCTATAAAGCACGTAAACGATAAACGCGAGATAAACCAGCAGCGAAGCGAGCCAGCCCAGAAACGAGTTGAATATGACCTGAATCAGAAAAATAAGGGCTGGAAACATGAATACCCATAAATATACGATTCCGAATGTCTTGTGGCTGGAAGAGTGGAGCTGGTAACGGTTATTGTAATAATTCATGGCGATCCACGCGAGGATAAGAACACCATACAGGACTCTTTGAGCGATCGGCTTATCAAAGAATTTGAACATAGTCTGACTAATAGTTTCAGATTTTTACGGTAATACCCGGATAAATGTTGTAACAGATTCGGAGAGCGACGCGCTTTGCTCGTTGAATGTCGGAGTTGTTTTCGATTATAACAAATGGCGGAGTGACGGGTTCTTATCAGAAAACATCGTATGAATCGTTTGCTTTTTTACTCTTTGTCATGTTTTTTGTTTACATCGTGCGCCATAGTCGACAAGATGTATGAATCCGCCGGGACCGGGGTTTCCATGATCGCCGTCGCGATTACCGTAATCCTGATTATTTATTTTCTGGGGCGTGTGAAGAAAAAATCAAAATAAGATCGTTTGAAATTCACTTTCATGGTGATACCTTTGTTCGATACGACAAGTTCTTTTTTTTTCAAAACTTTGAACAGGCTATGTGCGTACAACGCATACAAAATTAGCAAATTGAGAATAAAAGTTATCACTCTGATCCTGATGGGCGTGGCTTTGATGGCGGCGCCCGGTTACGCTTTCACAAGCATACCGGCTATTGACTATGGCGTATCGCCCGTCATTGGATTTTTTGGGGAAAGCGAGGCGTCGTGTCCGGTTTTTGGCTTTATCGCCAGCTTTGATACCGGAAGCGACTTCTGGCTGGGCGCCTACTATGGTATCTTGCTGGTAGCCATTTTGTATAGTATGGTAGCGGCGGTTTACTACCGCAGGATCGTTTTCGTCTACTACTTGTGCTACGCGCTCGCGTTGCTTTCGCTGGCGGTGGTCAATGACGCTGTTTTTGACGACGAGAGCTTTATCAGCCTGTACATATATCCCGTCATATTATATGGAGTGATTTGTTTTTTCCTCTTGTTCGCGAAAAAAATTCTGGACATAGGACAAAGCTTTCCACTTGTCAATAAGTTGATCAATCTATACTTTGTGGTCAGGGCGGCGATACTGGCGTGCCTTTTACTTTTCGCCGACCCCCGCCTTAGCGTTTATCCCGACTTCTTTCCGTTTCTTCTGATTTTTGTCGTCTCCATTCTTTCTTATCGGCAGGGGTTCAAGCCCGCGCTGGTTTTCATGTTGAGCTATTTGTTTCCTCCGGTATGGATCGTGTCGCATTTGGTAGGCTACAATACTCTGGTGCCGGACATGGCTTCCGCCTTGTACATATCCTCGATCACGCAGGTTGTGATTCTTGGTATGGCTCTGGCAGGCAAGGCCAATAAAGGGGATCGGTCCAAAGAACTCGGAGCGGCGTTGACAGCCGAGGTGGAAAAGAGGGTGAAGCATCGGATGAAAGACCTGATCGCCCAAAAGAAGCATCTTGAAGATCGCCTCAAAAGCCAGGATACCTTTATACTAAAAGTAACTCATGACCTGAAGGGGCCTCTGCGCTCTATCGTCGGACTTGTCAAGTCCGCGAAAATGGACAAGACCAATGATCCGGATATATACTACGATTATATTATCAAAAGCAGCGAGCGTCTGGATACCGTTATTTCAGACTTGTTGACGATTACACGGGTTACAGGCAAGGAACTGAATATCGAACCGGTCGACTTTAAGGCGATGATACTTGAAATCGCGGATTCGCTCAAAGGCAATGTCGATAAAAGCAGTTTCGAAATCGAGATCAATATCCCTCAGCAGCGGGTATTTGAATCGGAGCCGGTGTTGCTGTATTCCATATTTCAGAACATCATTGAAAACGCGATGAATTACCGGAATATGGAGTCGGAAGAAAAAAGCTACCTCAGGATTTCGATGGAAGAGAGGGAAGACTCGGCCCGGGTTTATTTCAGAGACAATGGTATTGGAATTCCACAGGAGTTTAAAAACCGGATTTTTGAAATGTTTTATCGGGTGGATGAGAAGCATAATCATAAGAGCACCGGCCTGGGCTTGTACATGGTGCGCCTGGCTCTGGACCGTCTGGATAGCTCGGTCGAAGTGACGAGCGAGGTGGGTTCGGGCACCTGCTTTACGCTTACGCTAAAAAACTTTCATATGCCGGTTCAGGTCTCGGATTTCCCCGATTCCGGATTTGAACTGGCCTGATATGTTTTGCTCGCCCCGTTTTTATCATAGTTAACTTTTTGTTACTATTTTTCAGGGTATACCATATTTTATATATATTTATCCCTATGAGAGTCATTGTCGTATCGATTTTGTTGAGTATGGCGGCGCTGAATCCGTCGTTTGGACAATCCCTCGAAGTTATTGGCTTCGATCAGTTGGAAAAGGTTCTGAACCGGTCGGATAATACGACCAAGGTGGTCAATTTCTGGGCGACCTGGTGTCGTCCGTGTCTGATGGAATTACCGCATTTTAAAGAAGCGATCGCGGAGTTTGAAGGTAAGGATATCCAATTTTACTTCGTATCGCTGGATTTTGAGAATAATCTTTCCAAAGCCGAGCAGGCGTTAAAAGTACGGGGATTTAGCGGTAACCATTTTTTGCTTACCGGAGACCCCAATACCTGGATCGACAAGATTGATCCCGATTGGCAGGGAGATATTCCTTATACACTCATCGCGCGTAAAGATGGACGCTATGTAAAAGCTCCCTATGTCTTTGAATCAACTCGGCAATTGGTAGATCTGATCAGACAACATGAGTAACTAATACGATTATGAAATACATTTTCTTGATTTTAATAAGTATGACTTTATCTTCTTCCGTTTACAAAGCCGATGGATTAAAACCGGGCGACGCCGCCAAAGATTTTAATCTGAAGAATATCGACGAAAAGAACCTGTCGCTTAAAGATTTTAAGGACGCCAAAGGGTTTATTGTTATTTTCAGTTGCAATCACTGCCCTTATGTAAAGGCGTATGAAAGCAGGATGGAAGCGCTCAATAAGCAATTCGCCCCCAAAGGGTTTCCGGTGATCGCGATCAACTCCAACGACGTGAGCCGCTATCCGGAAGATTCTTTTGAAAATATGCGGCGCAACGCGAAGCAGAAAGGCTTTACCTTCCCATATTTGTATGATGAGAGCCAGGAAGTGGCCCGCTTCTATGGCGCCCTGAAGACGCCCCATGTATACCTGCTTGAAAAGCGGGGTGAAGATCTGATTGTAAAATATACAGGCGCGATCGACGATAATACCCAGGATGCCGAAAAGGTAGAAAAACGCTATGTGGAAGACGCGGTAAACGCTCTGCTGGCCGGCAAGGCGATCAAGGTGCAAGAAACAAAGGCGATTGGCTGCGGAATCAAATGGAAAGAATCAACAGATAAGCAATAGTTTTTCAAGCCGGCCTCTGGTCGGCTTTTTTGATTCTATGCGACTTCACTCCGTTCCTCCTCCGGCTGATCTCGTCCCCTTTGTCAGAGGCTTTTTCTTTGTAGAAAATCTTAAAAAAGAAGGAGAGGATGACCTATTTAAGCTGTTTCCGATAGGTACTCCCAATCTAATCTTTTACCCGGAGGGAGAGGTCGCGACAGTTATAAACAATATTGTTTATAAGGGAGAGACGCTTACGGTCAATGGTCAGATCATGAAATATTTTACGAACATCGTCTCTCCGGGCGCGAAGTTTGCCGGTATAGCTTTCCAGCCGACGGGCATGTACAGGTTATTTGGCCTGAACGCGGAGTTGTTTACAAACAGAATGCTTCCCGCCGGAAATTTTCTGGAAGTAAAAGAATACATCCGGGATCTGAATGAGGCTTCGTCTCAGGAAGAAATAATGAGCGCGCATCTGACTTTTTTAAGATCAAAGTTGCCCGCGCCCAATAGTATATGGCCAGTGGTAGAGCAATGTATACATGATATCAACCGATTGGAAGGAAGTCTGAAAGTAGATCAACTGGCAGATAAGTATAATTGTAGCAGAAGATATCTGGAAAAGCATTTTACTTATTCAGTCGGGATAAGCCCGGGCAAGTACAGGCGACGCGTTCGCTTTTATAATGTGCTGAAAAGAATAATCATAGCCGGCGCGCGCATTGATATGATTCTGCCAGAGTTTGATTTTTATGATCGTTCCCATTTTTTGAAAGATTTTGAATATTTTATGGGGGAAAAGCCACGAGTCTATTTTGAATCCAGGCATCCTTTTATGAAAATCATTGTCAGGGAAGATTATTTTCTGATCACCACTCATCGCTCATAAGGTCTGAATCAGCCTTCCCGCTTTACAATGGTTCAAAAAACTTATAAACCGGAACACCCAGTCCCTGGGACAATTCGTATAAAGTACTTAGTCCGCAATTGATTTCTCCCCGTTCTATTCTGCCTATCTGATTACGGCTTATTTCCGTGATATAGGATAGCTCAAGCTGGCTGATTCCTTTTTCCGTTCTTAGCCGACGTATATTTTCACCTACTTTGATTAAAAAATCAGGGTGTCTGATGTAATCCATACATAAAGTAGGAAACATCATGATAAAATATATGACACAAATTTGTACCATATCGCGATGATGTAATATCTTTGCTCTTGAATTGTATAAAACCCTATAATTTATTAAGCATGAGAAAGTTTTTTTACCTGGTTTTTGTCCCGGTGGCGTTTTTCGGGGCTTGTAAGAAAGATGATAAAGTGGATCCGGACTGTGAGAAAAGCAGGTATGGAATCGTGAAGATAGAAAATACTTCATCAAGCCCTTATAAGATCTATATAGATGAGGCGTACCAACTGGAAATCGGCGCCAAAAAGAGCCAGGAGCTTAAAATCGACGCGGGTTATGGTCGTTTGAGCGCGGAACAGGCGAGTGGCTATGTATTGTATCCGACCAAAGTGAACGAAACGTTCAATATAAAAGCGTGCGCCGAATATACATGGAGGATTCCCTGAGTCGTGGATGTTTTATTGTTTAATTTTTAATAACTAAGAAATGAAAAGAATAATTGTTTTTTTGATAGCGTTGGTCATTTTCAGCGCCTGCAAGAAGGAGGATAAAGTAGATCCCGCTCAGATAAAAAAAGAAGCGGTGGAGGAAGCTAAAAAAGAGATGAATCAAAAAATGGAAGAGGCGAAGGCCCGTACGTATGACTTTTCCCTGCGGTTTACTTTCTATGATATGAACCAGAGTTATATGGATTTTCCATACATTCCGGGCGATGAAACGATTGTCGTTTTTCTGAGGGATGAGACATTAAATTTTCAATACCATGCCATGCCGTATATTGATTTGGATAATGAACATTTATACTCATACTCGATTAGCGATACGGGTGGATTACTTTGGTGTACGGTGTCTGATTTGAACGGGAGTAGTCGCTATGGCACTATCTCACCCGCCATTACCAGAAACTTTCGGGCGGTCCTGATTCCGTCCGCGGCGGGCAGAGTATCCAAAGACTGGTCACAGTTTGGCTACGAAGAGCTAAAAGAACTGTTTGGTCTGCAGGATTAACATACGGTGTATATATAATAGCCTGGCGGATATTTGGCTTCCAGGCTATTGTTCCGACTTGAATGAATTGATGATTTTAAATGAGTACCGATGAAAAGAATATCTGGTAATATGATCGTATTGACTATGATCGTCTTGTTTTCCGGCTGCGCGTACAAGCGGATTGGCGACCTGACCATGGTCTCGGCCAGAAATATTGACAGCAAGACTGACTACAAGCTCATACAGAAATACGTTGTCGGCAAAGCCAAGTCGAAAAACGGCCACGCGCTGGAAACGGCGATCGACAACGCGGTCAAGATGAATCCCGATGGAGAGTTTCTTAAAAATGTCCGCGTATACGTCAAGAATGATGGAAAGAAAGTAAAAGTCGAGGGCGATATCTGGGGAGTACCTTCCGTTGAAAAAAATGTAACGATCAGTATAGCGGAAGCGATTGAGTTCAGTTCGGGCGACAGGGTAAGCTTTAGAAACAATATTGGAAAAATTGTGGAAGGAACGATTATCGGCGTCAATCAACATACGGCCATCGTGGAGTACAAAAACGCGGTGAATAAAGCGTCTAAAGCCGAGATCAAATATGAAAAACTGACGAAGTTGCAAAAGTGATTGTTGATGTATATGATTGTAAATACGAGCTTTCGAAGTGTCTCAGGTTTTTTGACGACCTGGGTTTTCGAAGGCTCTTGTGATTTTTTTTAGATTTATCGGAATTTTATTTTTTTACTTTTTAGAAGTGCGAAAATCCCAGATAAATGAGGGGAAAGAATCACGGATTCGCGATTAAAGACAGGCCGAGGAAGCTATAATGAATTTGCAGAAAGATCGGCCAGAATAGGAAGAATTCTAACAGATTTAGAAGTAAAAACCACGCGGAGGCTGAAATTGTCTGAGAAAAAAGATCCAATGTACCATTACCTTAGTACTTGCAAAAAGCCATTATAAGACTTATGGAGCAGAATGTCATGTACTAAGTAATAATATATTCCATCAGGTACGTTAGCGGTAGGCCAGTCTCCTTTATAATCATTTGAATAATAAACAATCGATCCAAAACGGTTATATATATACAATTCATATGGTCTGACAACCGAAGATGACAGTAAGAAAGTCTCATTTTTACCGTCATTATTGGGAGTAAGTAAGTTGGGAATAAAAGGTGTACAATCCATAAATGTTACCGACACGCTATCGGATACGCTAAAGCATTGATTCGAAACAGCTACTGAGTAAATACCCGTTTTGCTAACCTCGATTTCTATTTCACTTGATTGTATATTCCAGTATATAGTATTATAGTCCGGCTGTTTATTTATTATTAATGGAACAACAAGACCTTCACATGAAACAGAATCTTCAGGCATTCGCAATAAAGGCTTTTGTATTACCTGGACACTAATCTGATCCTCCACATGGCAACTCTCTACCGATTTTGCTATTAGCCGATATATTCCTCCTTGACTTACAACTAATTTCTGATCTGTAGAGCCATTGCTCCATAAATAAGACACGAATAGGTCCGGACCTGAAATCTCCATTTGCTCACCTTCACAAATCAAAGTGTCATTTATGGGTGTTATAATTTCCGCGGGAGGCAAAAATCTCTTTACCTGGACCGAGTCCTCCCAAACCCCACATGGATGAAACGCCTCCAATCTAAAAAAACCGGTATCTCTTACTTGTATAGTGGGCGCTTGCTCACCGGTAGACCACTTGTACTCTTTAAATCCATTGGGTCCTGGCAGGTTCACAATAAACTCCGCCTGATGGCAAATAACCGTATCTGTAAAGGAGGAAGGCGGCTGTGGAGGTTGTGATGAGTACACATTGATGGTATCCGACAAAAAACCACAGCCAAAATCACCACGGACCCAATATTTACCGGGAGATGAAACTGTAATGGATCTGGTTGTTTCCCCTGTAGACCATCGATAATGATTAAAACCTTCCTGGGCTACAAGCTCTAGCATAAAAGGTATTGTGTCGCAAAATGAAGTATCATCCGGTAGCTCCATCACCAACCCGTCGGGGGGAGCTATTGTAACGGAAATATCATCTATATAAAACAAAGATCCACTACCATGACTACCAAAATGTTCTGCCATGTATTGGTATTTCGTCTCGAAATTATCCTTAAAATTTCCAATTGTCAGATATCTTTCCCCCCCTTCGGCAATGAAGCTAGCCGTGAATTTCTGATAATTAATAGTATCGCTGAGCATATGACCCGCGGGATTTTCAACCTGGGGCTGAAACTGAGTAAGCGTACCTTTAGTGTCTACATAAAAACTATCCTTTGAGAAATATACTCCCAGTCCATCGCTGGAATATACTCGAATACGTCCGGTGTCAAAATGGGTACCACGAAGCATGTAATAAAAACTAATTTCATACTTACAACCGGCTTTTAAGGTATCAAGTAGAGGAGCCTGGGCATAGCTTCTCCTTTCATCCGTAATGTCGCCATAAGGATCCCATGCAAAACCATCAATCATTATAAAAGCCTCTCCGGACCGGGGGTTGTACCATTTCGAGTTTGGGTCATATACTCCATCAGCATACTTGGTACAACTTCTATAATATGTTACATATGCTGCTGTAGCCTGACGCCAAAAATGAACTCCTCCATTATTAAAATAAGAACCAGGAAGAAATGGGCGCTTGCAAGTAGATCTACAAGGATCATTATTGGTTGGAATAGGAGGTTTTGAGCAAGAATCATACTCCTCGAAGCCAGGATTGGGCACCAGATTGGGAAAACTTTGAGAACATGTATAAGAGACGCTTATAATCAAAAAAGATAATAGAAATGCAAATCTGAGTATCATAGTAAAAAATCAGATAGCGGATGTACTTGTACATACGTCCGCTATCTGATTATATTGTATTAATTTCTGATTAGTTTCCCCGATAGCAGACCATTTTCTGTAACAATGGAATAGATATAAACACCCTTGTCCAGATTTGCTCCATCAATCTTTACCTTATGCTCCCCGGCGTTCCAAAGCTGATCCTTCACTACAGTCGTGGTCTCATTGCCATCAATCCTTGTTAGTTTGATGGTTCCCTTGGCTTCTTCTTCCAAAAAGAATGTGATAACCGCGCCTTCCGCGCCAAAAGGATTTGGCTGAACTTTGGCTAAGCCCGAAGCATGGCCTTCGCTATCCTCACTAAGAAAAAACCCTTTTCTTAAGTTAGGGTCAGCGTTTTCAAAATACCCGATAGAAGACGATGTTCCACAGGCATTGGATACGGTAAATGTTGCTTTATAGCATTGATTCCAGTTTGCCGGATTGAAAAAATAACCAGATAAACTACAGGCTTCATATAGGTAGCTATTAAAACTTTTGGTAGAGAATCCACCCGGAGACACCGGCGCGAATGGTCCGTCGCATACCACGCTGTAAGCATCTCCTGTAGCGCAATTGTATTTTTCTACCAGTACCTTATAGCTATCATAGTCACCCAGGCTGGAACTTCCGTTAAAGCCGGGTGAATATCCTGTATAGGTAGGCGACATCGGGTTGGATGACGGGATCGCCAGGATGCCATTTCCGGGATTAATTTTGAAGGAGGCGGTAGCGGGAGTTAGTGAAGTTAGATAGACCAGCGCTTGTTCGCGTTTTTCATAGCCACAGGAATTATTTACATCCACGGTAATTTTATAATACTTTGAGGCATTGGCGCTATTGCCTAAGTATCCGCTATTAATAGTTCGCAGATCGGTGGGTAATGGTACAAAGTGATACATATCCGGATAATAAAAATCCGCTCCGGAAATAACATTACCACTGGCGTCGCACTCCTGCACACGTATTCTGTAACCATAGTCATTGGTATAGTTTTCTACCAGGCTAATAGGCTCGCAGGTATATATGTTCATGGCGGTTGCCATGGTTAGATAATTTTCATTTAGAGTCATATAACCAACCGGTCTCTTAGAGCCAAAGAAATATGAATAATCTTCGCCATCTATCTGATCCGGAAGAGTATAAACATAGTGTCCATAATCACTATATCTTAGCTTAGTGGCGGGCAGGAATGGGGTTATGGAGTTTGTTGAAGGATCCAGGGCGACAAGATCGCCATCATTTTCGGCCAGATAGATTTTTCCGTCTTTTGCCAACTCCAATGAGGTACCGGAGTATTCGCCGTCGGTATTTAAATAAGAAATATTCGAGTTCGAAAAGTTTATATTGAATAATCCATATTGAGAGCCATATAGCTGGCTGCCATCCGCGTTAAACTCGACGCCTTTAACACCGAGGCTGGAATTAGGCAGTATATAAACATTGGGATATGAGGGGGGACCACCGATACTGGTAATATCGCTCACATATACCTTGTGGTCAAACAAGGTGCCCCACGCGAGTTTGGTCCCATCCGGAGACAGGTCGACTTCCATTGTCTCGCTGTCAATACCGGTTACATCCGTGGCTACAAATGTAACACCCGAAGATGAAATCGAATAACGATCTATCTGGTCGTCGGCAACTACGTATAAAGTTCGGGTATCTTCATTTGTTAATTTCGATATGGCGAATCCTCCATCATAGGCTCCGTGATATTCTTTTAAAAAATTACCATTACTAATAATGGTAACCGGGTTATTTGGATGATCCCATGTGTCTACGCTTATGACGGCGTAAAATAACCCCAGGCCAATAAGAGGAGACCAGGTACATCCTTCTTGCTTTAAATAAAAGATATAGAATTGATCGCAGCTACCTGGTACCGGCGCGATTCCAATTTCATCTTTAGGTCTGACTAAACAGGAAGATGGGGTAACCGGAAAATCCTGCCAGCCTTTTAGAGATTCTATGTAATTGCCTTTCTGGTCATATATGACATCATTTTGTACATAAAACATGAGGTTGTTAGATATCGACCGATGTTGAGAGCCATACGCGCCATTAGAAGCGTTGGTCTCAAAATCAAAAACTCCAGGATGAAGATTGTACTTGGCTGGAGCTCCTGTAAAGTCAATCCGGTAAGGAGGAAGAACAAAATGCTCTTGCTGGGCATAGAGGACGTCAAAGTTTATAAAAAGAACACTGATCGGAAGCGAAACCGCTTTAAAAATTCCTTTCAACATATTAGTATTGGTTTAATGAAAAAATATACATGGCAAATAACGTATAAATCGCTTGAATGGCAAAAAATGCAGATAAAAAGAATAGAAATGTCGATATAAATTAGCAAATGGGGCTTGTGAATGTCGATTATATAAGTTTACAAATTGAATGAATTTATCTAGTGTTAGGAGAACTATATCACCGCAAGCTCAAGGATTGTGAATTTTTAAAATGTTTTTTGGCCGGAATTTGGCAAAATTCCTGACTATTCCACTTCCGGGCTCATGTCCTTTACTCAGGGCTTCACCAGCAAAAACTCGGTTCTTCTGTTTTTGCTCCTTCCGATAGGATTGTCGCTTCCATCGGGATTCTGATTGGGCGCTATCGGTTTACTTTTGCCGTGTCCGGTGGCCTGAATCTTATGTAAGGGAATCCCTTTGTCATTTAAATACCTGGCTACATACTCGGCCCTTTTCCGCGACAGATTTTCATTGTATTTTTTAGAGCCCTGATCATCGGTATGAGAGCTGATCATTAACTGATCATAAGGACGATTTTTCAGAAAGGGGATCAGTATGGAATCCAGAACCGCTTTGGCCTCTTCATTCAATTCATATTGGTCGGTCGCGTACTGAATATCTTTCAAAACAAAAACTTCACCTTCTACAGGAGCTTCCGCGATAAGAACCTCTTCTTTCTCAACAACCAGCGGTTTCAAACGTAGGGTTTTCGCGATTGATTCGGAAGAAGCCATTTCCCGGGTTAGTACCGTAACGCTGTCACTTTCATATCCTTTCTGCTCAATGTGGAAGGTATATCGCGTGTTTTTTTCCAGAGGAAAGACAAGATCGCAGGACTCGTTCAGCTTCAATGACTTTTTACTGGTTTCCTTGGTTTTCAGGTCATAGATATCCACTTTGACAATCTTGTCGGTACATACCGTGTCGTCCGACACTATGGTCATATTGAGTTCCGCTTCAAAAGGTTTTGGAGGCAGTATCTCAAACGCGAAAATGTCGTCGCAGCAGGTTTCATGAAAGAAAGGAGTTCCGCCCGGCCTGTTGGAAACCAGAAATCCTTTGGTGCCCGCGTGGTTCAGATGAAAATCAAGATCATCCTGCGGTGAGTTGATCGGAAAGGACAGATTCTGAGGTGGCGCCATCCGGCCATCCTGATCTTTCCAGGTTTTATATATGTCCAGGCCGCCGGCTGTGACCCTGCCATCGGAGCTGAAATAAAATGTCTGTGTAGGTTCATGATAGAAAGGGGTACAATCCGTTTTCGGACTGTTCATGATCCGGGCGTTTCTGGGCTCCACCCATACATTGGTCCGGCTGTTGTAATTGGTATACCATATATCCAGTCCGCCAAGTCCCTTCGGCCGGTCGGATACAAAATAGAGGTATTCCGTTTTTCTTTCGGCGTCATATACCACACAGGGCTGCGTACTTGTATATCCCGCTATATTGACCGGGGCGGGCAAAACTTCCGCTTCTTTGAATTTCCCGTTGACTTTTTGAGTAACATAAATTTTGCATTGGACAATTCCCCGGTCATTGGGAGCGCATTTTGTGAAATAATATTTACCGCTATGGGAGGCATAGGCTACCTTACCCATATCCATGGCCGGGTCGTTTATGGTCGCGAATTTTCCTTTCGCTTCCCATTGTCCGTTTACAAGGGCGGCTGTATATATCTGCCTTTTGGGGATAGAAGCTGTTTTGCCGATATCATAGAAGTTGAGATGTTCTTCTTTCAGAGAACCAAAAAGGATGGTTGTACTATCCACAAAAAACGGACTGAACTCGGTATGCGGGGCATTGACGGAGGATCCGGCGTTGACGATCCGGACATTGTCGGGAAACTCCGAGTAAACCATACCGCTGTCGCAGCCATGGATATCTCTTGATAAGTGGCGTTTGAAATCATTGTCTCCGACAGATCCCGCTTCTTTTCTGAATTTTAAAAGGGTTTGCCTGGCTTCTTCGTATTTGCCGGACATCTTTTGCATGACGCCTTTGTGGTACATGGAGAAAGGAAAAGTCGCGAAAGCTTTTTGAGCTACATAATCATACGCTTCTTCCGCTTTGGCGTAATCCCGGCTGGCTTCGTAGAGTTCGGCCAGGCGGTACCTTATGGCCATGTCATCGGGGCTCTGCTTTATCAGTTCCTCATAATAGAACAGGGCGGTATATACATCGCCCGTCTGAAACGCGGACTCGGCTCTGTCCTTCATTTTGCCCTGGCTGAGGCTCTGGTCCGGCTTAAATTTCTGATGCTGCGAAACACCGGATAGCGATAACAACACAAACAAAAGAGCGGGAACTCCGGAAATGAAATAGTTTATAATAGCGTTCATTGACTGTACAGCGCGGTTTTTTCTAGTATCGGTTGCAAGGGATGGATATCTTGTCCGCGAATCTCCTTGGCGTTGTATAAATCAGGGAAAACTCCACAGCGGACTTGTTTCTGGCGTTATTGCTCAGTTCTGAAACCGTGATGTCGTAACTGATGGCGAAATCCAGCCTGCCATAACCAAATCCGGCCAGCAGAATTATGGCGTCACTGTTGACTCTGCTTCCTCTGTATCCTGCTCCGGCCTGAATATTGACCGTTTTGTTGAGATATTTTTTCAGATTGGAGCCGAGTACAAAATCCGTAGCGGTGGCGGAGTTCATATACAACAAATAGGGTAACGCGTGCAGACTTTCGCTCAGGGGATGGATCGCGGAAGCGTTGAATACGTGCCGGAACGGCAGCCTGAAATCACCTATAAAGTTCGTCCTGGGCCTGCCTAAGTGAAAGAGTCCATATCCGGCCGCTACCCGGGTTTTGCCCAGAAAGCGGAACCAGCCAAACCCCGCGTTGAAATCGGGATAGGTATATGAATCATTGAGTCCGGTTTCTCCATGATGGATTTCCTGATCAAATGTACCTGTTCCATAATGCCACTGATCGGGAAAGGTCTGGCCGTTGAGGTCGGTAGACCGGTGGGCGAGTCCCGCCTGAATCCCCGCTCTGAAATAGTTGGCCTGAATCTTTTTCTGATACGAACCGGCCAGGAAAAATTTGCTGGTAGACAGATTATAGGTGCTTAGCTGGTCATTGATAACGATAAATCCCCAGGCGATCTCATCCCCAAAGTTTTCTCTTTTCTTTTCGAAAGAAAACATATTGGTCCGGATGGGCTTGTTTACCTGTCCCCACTGGCTTCTGTAGTTGCAGGTTACCCGGATATCTCCGGAATAGTTTCCCGTATACGCGGGATTCAGGGAAATATTGGATGTATAATACTGACTCAGGTGTATATCCTGCGCGAGTAGGGGAGAAGCGAGCAAACCTGAAACAAGGATCAGGAAATATTTTTTCAGTAACGGCGTCATTCAATTCGGATCAATTACCACAAATGGGGATTCTGATAATAGGTTGTGACCATATGTTTATATTGCCCCTGAGTGAATTTTAGGCAAGTACATGGATAGTAGCTCATAATATTGCTCACATCAGGGTCATAAAAATCACCATTCGCGTCTTTCTCCATGTAAGTGAATTTGCAATTGCCGTCTATGTAATCGTCCATTGGTCTTGCCATATCATAGGGGTCAGCGGGTGTATCGCAAATGAAATCTCCGGTTGTGGAACAATTGCCGCCATCAGCGTTTTCCAAGCCACTACCCGCGAAGGTATGGTTTAAACCGAAGTAGTGTCCGAATTCATGAGCTATTACGCCTGGAGTAAAGCATGTGGGTTTTAAGAAGACTCCCGAGTGATTGTCTTTTACTCCGGGCATTGTGGCTTTGCCGCACATGACTATTTTATCTTCAATGTAGATTTCTTCGTGTATATATACATTGATCCTTTCTGGTACATTATACTTCCACAGCATTTGCGCTATAGTAGAATCATAATTGTCGCTATAGTTCCAGTTTTCAATGAATCTGGATTCACATATAGTAAAGGATACCCCTATCGGCGCGAAGACATTATTTACATAGGATAATTGAGTGGAGAGTTCTCCGGAATAATCCACGGCCTCGCCTGACCGGGGAATAATATTGTGCACCACAAGCAGAAACTCTTTGTCAATACGTGGCAATGGCCTGATAGCGTCCGTCTGAGCACTTGTGTTATTTGTAAGGCTTAATATAGTGCAAAAAATAAATAGTAAATGAATAATTGAAGCTGAGTATTTAGTTTTTTTCACAATAAGCGTAATTAAAGCGTGACAAAGAAACGGTTTTTTTGAATTAAAGTAAATTATTTCTCTACTTTGTGGATTCTATTTCTATTAATTACGAATGAAGTACTGTTTTTACCATTGGGTTTTTCTGTTAATATTTTTCCTTCCCACTGTAAAGAATTTTGGTCAATCGGTCAGTCTCACAGAAGGTTGCGCGCCTCTGGAACTGCACTTTACCGCGCCGGACGGCATGAGTTCATATTTCTGGAACTTCGGGGATGGAGTAAGTTCGGAATTGCCCAATCCTGTAAACATTTATACCACTCCCGGGAAGTATGATGTCACCTTTCATGAGACGCAGGGAGGGCCGGTAATTAAAACCCTTACTATTACGGTATTTCCGGAACCGGTTATTCGCTTTGATGTGGTGGAGCTGGGTTGCGCGCCTTATGACGCGGAATTTAAAAACGCCGTTGAGATTTCACCTTTGGTGCCGGTCCATAAGTATATCTGGGTGTTCGGAGATGGTGATAAATCAGAAGGTCCCGCGGATGTGACGCATACGTACGCGCAAGCGGGTAATTATAACGTTTCCCTGGGAATTGAGACAGATCACGCTTCCTGTAACATTACCAGGCTATTTTCATCAGCCGTAGAAGTAACGACGAGGCCTCAGGCTTCTTTTGGCACCACGCCGACCGATCTGTTTTCGTGCAACGCGCCTTTTGTCGTTGGATTTCAAAATACTTCGACCGGAGCGAAAGGCTTGCAATATTCATGGGACCTTGGCAACGGAGTTAACAGCGACGCGTTGAATCCGCCGGCTCAGACCTATCAGGAAGGCCAGTATACACTAAAGCTGAAAGTACACTACGCCAATGCTTCTTCCTGTGAAGCTTCGGTCACCAAAACAGTCAGTGTCGGCACCCCCAAACCGGTGATCGAAGTTTCGGAAGATTCTTTTTGTATGCATAGTGTCATTGAGGTCAGCACGCCAACTCCGGGATTTCCTACCTGGAATGTGGGAGATGATTATATGTTGTTGCTGGCGCCGGGTACTTCTGAAAGGGATCAGTTTAACCAGAGAAATTTCGGTCTTACATATTCCAAGTACGGGCCAAGGACAGTTCGTCTGAATATACGATCAAGCGATGGGCGGTGTTCCGGGGATACATCAGTCATACTTCATGTAAAGGGCTTTGATATAGAGGCTATCGCTTCCGTAGACACCTTATGTCAATTGCCTGAGGAGGTTTCTTATCGTGTAAACGCCTCTGTACCTCTCGATACTATTCGCTGGGAATTTACGGATGTATCGGATCTGGCGTTGAAATATGATTCCATTGTCAACCCGGTCAGATTTTATGACTCCATCGGCCGACCCGATCATTACCATATTGGTTTATGGAAATACCCCTTGAAGGCGATGGTAAGCGGCGTATCGAACGAGCTTAAGTGTTCGTTTTCATCGGAAGTCGAATCAATAGTGGATCTTCCTGTAGCATATTTTAAGCCTCTGTCCGAAACCAAGGGATGCGCGCCATTGCATGTCAGTTTTCAGGACAGCAGTTTCTATAGTAGAGAGATCAAACACTGGATATGGCATTACGGCGATGGAAAGGTGGATACTACGTACGCCCTTCTTGGTAAAGTATCCCATGTCTATGAGCAGCCGGGAGATTATCAGGCTTTTCTGGTAATTGAAACAGAAAATGGCTGTACTGATACCTCATTCGCGATTTTGGTAGAAGCGGGAACGTATCTGAGCGATGAAATTGATTTTGACGCGGACAAAAAAGCAGTTTGTCCGGGAGAGTCTGTAGAGTTTTCGGTAACCAGGACGTCGCCTCTGGTGGACGCCTACCATTTCCGTACGGAAGACAACAGGTCCTTTCATTGTTCGGACAAGGATGTGGTCCAATGGTCGTATAAGCGCGTGGCGGGGCCTCAGGATGTAGAGTTGCTGGTCGATTATAACGGCTGTATTTCCGGGGTGACCAAAAAGAATTTTATTAGTGTAAAAGGCGCTGTGGCGGAGATTGATTATACCGCGGTGTGCGGTACTCCCTACGATTATACGTTCAGCAGTAAAAGCCAGAACGCGACCTCGCTTCTATGGGACTTTGCCGATGGGCATACCAGTGATCAGGAAATAGTGCCGCGTACGTTTGAAGATAATAAGGATTATCTGGTCAGGCTTACCGCTCAGAATGAGGATGGCTGCGATCCTTCCGTGGCTACGGCTACTATCCAGGTCAGAGATGTGAAAGCGGTCATTAAAATGGATTCGCTGGTGTGTATCAATGCTGATCAGGTGCTGGACGCCGGTCAGTCTCTCGATGTGTACGCGGCTTGTCATACAGGCTATACCTGGCAGTTTCCGACATTGAGCAGTCAAAGACCGCTCACAACAGCCGCTTCACGGTCAACATTCTCCTTTGCAAGCCCGGGCTGGCATACGGCCAGACTGATCGTAAAGGATGTCCATGGTTGCAGGGATACAGCGGAAGCCCGGTTCAAGGTCTATGATATGAAGGTAGACGCTCTGGCGGATGATTACGACATATGCGTACCCGCGACGGTGGCCTTTACTGATTTGACCAAAGCGGATACATTAATTGATCAATGGGAATGGAATTTTGGAGGTAATATATATTCTACGCGGCAGAATACATCCCAAACTTATCTGAATCCACCGACAAGCAAGGGGGAGTATCCTGTTTCGCTTACCGTGACGGATGTACTGGGATGCAAGGAAAAAATGGAATTTACCATCGGGTATTATAAGCCTCAAAGCGCCATTACCGCGACGAAGCAGGGACGCATATGTTTCGGAGATTCAATTACCCTGAGCGCTTCGGACTTTACGGCTAAAGGATCGAATCTCGCTTTTCGCTGGAATTTCGGAAACGGCGCTACCGGTACCAATCAGGAGCACAAGCTGCTCTATGATTCCTTAAAAACATATACAGTCAGGCTAAACTATGAAGAGATAGGCTCGGGTTGCAAAGACTCGGCTCAACTGGTGGTGTATCAGCAGGAGTATCCCAAGGCTGGTTTTGAAACAAACAAAGATGTGGTGAAAACATTCTGCGCGGATCTGGATCTTACGTTCCGGGATACTTCGGTGTTCTATCCGGGCAGCCCGCCGGCGGCCAACCGGTGGACCTTCGGCAACGGGCAGAACGCCACGAACCGGAACGAGTATTCCCTGACCTATGGCAAAGGTATTTATACTGTGACGTTGGTCGCTTCTACGACTTATCAATGCCGGGATACGGCTTCCAGAGTATTCGAAGTATTTAAGCCCGAAGGAAAGATGGTGACGGACAAGCAGGCGATATGCAAAGGCGACAGCATCCTGTTTTCGCTGAGGGATACGGTGGATGTATATTCCTATACCTGGGCTTTCGGCGATGGGGATACGCTTTCCAATGTAGATTCGGTACATCACCGATTCAATTTCCATCCGCCCAACGGAACGACCGTAGGAAGGTTGTTGTTGCTTGACAAACAGGGGTGTAGTACAGTGGAGGAGCAGCCTCTCTATATTCATCGGGTAATCGCGGATTTTAGAAGAGATTCCGTCATTTGTTACAATGACGGGCCGAACCAGTTTACCAATACCAGTATCAATGACAACACGCGCCGATGGTTTTTCGGAGACGGGCATAGCTCGGACGACAACAATCCGGTACATCAGTATGATACAGCGGGAACCTACCATGTGACAATCGCTATCGCGGACAACCTCTTCGGCTGTGTGGATACCATGTCGAAATCGGTAAGCATTCACGCCAATCCAGTCCTCACTGTAGTCGGTGATACGGCGTGTCTCGGAGACCTGATGACTTTACAGGTAATGAACCCCAAACCGGAGAATACCTATAAGTGGTCGCCGGCGGAAGGGCTGAATGATCCCTGGTCGACGACTCCTCTGGTCAATATCGCGTTTGGCCGGACATACCATGTCGTGGAGACGGATACCAACAACTGTACGGACAGGGGAGAAGCGCTGGCTATGGTCGTACGTCCCATCGGGTTGAGTGACTGGGATACGACCATCATTGTCGGGGATACAGCCGTTATTCCTGTAAGTAAACCGGATTTCTATATTTTTAACTGGTCTCCGGAAGAAGGTTTGAGTTGTCTGGATTGTGATTATCCTGCTGTCCAGCCGCTCGAAGATATCGTCTATACGCTGACTGTGACTGATTCGCTGGGCTGCTTTGTTCATCCTTTTGAGCAGACGATATACGTGAAGCCGGAAACCTTTGTGAAGCTTCCGACCACATTTACGCCTAACCGTGACGGAAACAATGATATCATATATGTGAAGGGCTGGGGGATCAAGGAGCTTCTGGATTTCAGGATTTTTAACCGCTGGGGTCAGGAAGTATACTCATCCAATGATCTGAATCAGGGCTGGGATGGTACGTTTAACGGAGTTGTTCAGGCGAGCGATGTCTATGTATATAAAGTAAAGGTGCTGACTTGGCGGGGAGAGGAGTTATACGATGAAGGGTATATAAATCTGCTGCATTGATCACGGCTATAAAGAATAAAAGAATAATTTAACAAGAAAGCCTTCCCGATAACTTTATCAGGAAGGCTTTCTTATTTTTTCGGGTGGTTCAGAAATTGACTACACTCGTTTGCCACGGGAAAATTTTAAATCCCCGCGAACTCAAAAGGCCGCGCGTCTTCAAACTTTTCGTGGCTTTCACCGGCATAAGTCGCGTTGTCATCCAGGGAAAGCTTTTTGACCGGAATGTTTCTTGCAAAATCTATTTTTCCCAGATCTACCCAGAAAGTATTGGGTGTAAGCGTCGTTTCGAAAAAATATACCAGATGTTTATGGTCTGTTACCGATCTCCAGCGCGTGGAGGAGATGTTGGGTTCGTCTTTGGTGCTTATTCCCAAGGGGACCGAACAGTTCCTGATAACGCTGAACGCGCCCGCTACGGCTTGGCGAATGTCGCTGGTTTTGGGCAGCGCGTTGATATAAAACGAAGCCCTTACAAAGCGGTCCGTAGCGCGGTTGGTACCGGGTAGGGCGATCGTTCCGGGGATATCTTCCCAATATTGATTCACGGCCAGTTGTTTGTCAAAAGGCGGAGAATTGGTCATTACGGTATAGGAAGGATCGTGATGGATTTTGAGTCCGCCCTCTATAAACTCAAAGATCGCGTTGTCTCCCGAAGCGTCTGAGATAGACAGATGCAGGGTCGTATATTTGTCTGTTCCGGGTATATTTTCCGAGACAATGACAAATTCATTTTGCTTTAAGTGTTTGACCGTTTCAGATACGGTAGCGAAGTTGTCAAGGACAAATTGCGCCCAGGCCGCGATAATCAATCCTTTCTCAGATCCATTTTTCTTAAAGTCCGGATATTTCGATTCGGCGAGCCAGAGTAGATTCGCGACGAGGCCCTTTTCATTGAGACCGTCTACCGTAGCGATATCGTAGGCGCTGGTGACTACACTGCCATATCGGGAGGTCCATCTGATCGAATTGGGGCCGACATGGCCGTCTCGTTCCATACCTCGCGGCAATATCCATAAGTCCGGTTTTATATCTTCTTTCCAATCCATGGAGCGAGCGGTTATGATAGTGTTGTCGGGACCTTTGTACATGACGCGGGTACACGCGAAAAGTGTGTACAAGCTGAGGAACGCGCCGATGTACTGCCAGAGAGGCATAGGGTCGGCGAACAATAAATATTCAGAAGCCACTCCATAGGCTTTGGTTGGCAAAATCAAACAGGTCACGCAAAAGAAGACCAGACCTCGAATGAATGCGAAGGCGCGTTTTGTGTTCATACTGGGAGCAATGGATTTATCAGCTTAAAAGCGATTTCCGTTTCAAATGTTTGGTTTTGATAAAGAAAAGTATGTAAATGGTATATGCTATGGACAGAACTTCCCGGACCAGTTGTATCAGGTTATTTTTTTAATATGTAAACTGTATTTATAGAAAGCTCATTATAAGCACACTATTGTTGTTATTTTATTTTTTATATAGTTTTTTTATAAAAACTATATAAAGTATATAGACTATAAGGTGTAAATTTTTACCTTTGCATAAATCTACTATATCTATAGACTAAATGAATATTAAAATGTATCACTTCTCTTATCCAATCTGTCCCGCGAGGGACTGTGATTTTTAGACATCCTTCGGGATGAGCCAATCATTTGATATATAACAGATAACTACCATTTAAAACATCTACATAACATGAATCAACGATTACACGATACGAGGTTCAGGATCCTCTTATTTATTTTAGGAAGCTTGCTGGCCGCGGGAGCGGCTCAGGCGCAGGAAGCAAGTCTGATTTCAGGAAGATTGCTTGATCCCCAGGGGTGGCCGATCGCGGGCGTTCAGATTGTATTAGAGGACAACACAGCCGGAGCAACCACGGGGGAAGATGGCCGTTTTTCTTTTGAAACAACACAAGACCCGCCCTTTAACATCATCATTTCCGCCGAAGGATATGAAGGTTTTGAGATAACCTATACCGGTCCCGGAACCAATCTCAACCGTATCCTTCGTCCGGTAGCTCCGGGTGTGGAGGCCGTAGCGGACGTAGGTGAAACAGAAGAAATTGCCGTGACCGCGAGGCGCCGTAAGGAAAAAACACAGGATGTGCCTATCCCGATTTCTGTAGTAGGCGGGGCGCTGATTGAGGAAACCGGAGCGTTCAACGTAAACAGGGTAAAAGAGCTGGTTCCTACCGTGCAGTTGTATTCGTCCAATCCAAGAAACACTACACTGAATATCCGTGGTATAGGTTCTACCTTCGGTCTGACCAACGACGGCCTTGATCCCGGTGTAGGATTTTATGTAGACGGTGTGTACTACGCGAGACCGGCGGCGACTACACTGGATTTTATTGATGTGGAACAGATTGAGGTACTACGTGGACCACAGGGAACGCTTTTTGGTAAAAACACCACAGCCGGAGCATTTAACATTACGACACGCAGACCGAGTTTCAAACCAGGCGCTGACTTTGAGCTGAGCTATGGTAACTACGGATTTATACAGGCAAAGACATCTGTGACCGGACCACTGACGAGAAAACTGGCAGGCCGTCTGTCCTTTTCAGGAACTCAGCGTGATGGTACCATTTATAATGTGCGAACAGAGAAGTATCTCAATGACCTGAATAACCAGGGAGTACGGGGGCAGTTGTTGTTTACTCCAAGCGACAAAGTCAATATCGTCTTCGCGGCGGACGCGACCAGACAGAGACCTAAGGAGGGGTACGCGCAGGTAATCGCCGGAGTGGTAGAGACAGAACGCGCCGAATACAGACAGTTTCGCGACATTATCGCCGATCTTGGCTGGCAGTTGCCAAGCGAAAATCCTTTTGATCGCAAGGTGGATCAGAACTCTACCTGGAGAGCTGGCAATGACCTGGGCGGTGTTTCGCTGAATGTAGACGCGAAAATCGGCCCGGGTACGCTGACCTCGACGACAGCCTGGCGCTACTGGCACTGGGATCCGATGAACGACCGTGACTTTACGGGCCTTAACGCGACGGCCAAATCGCAAGCTACTTCCAAACATAATCAGTGGTCTCAGGAAGTCCGTTATGCCGGTGACTTTACCAAAAAAATGAGTGGTGTGGTCGGTGTTTACGCGATCGGTCAGAATCTATGGACGGACCCCGAACACATAGAAGAAGCCGGCGAGCATCAGTGGCGTTTCCAGCAAAATACCACCAATACGGAATTGTGGCAGACGCCGGGACTTTTTGAAGGTCATGGATCCGCTATCAAATCAAGATTGGAAACAGTAGGCGCGGCGGTATTTGCCAACATCGACTGGGCTATTACTCCAAAGCTTCATGTATTGCCGGGCTTGCGTTACAACTATGACAGCAAGATGGTTGATTTTAAAAGAAGAGCGTACGGACTGTATCAGACAGACAATCCGGCTTTGATCGCGATTCGTACCATCTACAATAATCAGGAGTTTAATTTCACTACCCGTGAGAGCAATGTTACCGGTCAGTTGACAGTTGCTTACAAGCCGATCGATAAGATCAATACTTTCGTCACCGTTTCTAATAGCTACAAGCCGGTTGGAGTAAACCTGGGTGGACTTCCAAACGTCAATGGTCAGCCTGATCTGAGCCTCGCGCGCATCAGGCCGGAGTATGTGACGCATGCGGAGTTTGGTATCAAAACATCGCCGACCAGACGTTCGATACTGAATTTTGTCGCTCATGTTACCGATATCAAGGATTACCAGACGCTTGTTCAGGATCCGGATCCGAGTATCCTTCGCGGTTATCTGGCCAATGCAGAGCGGGCACGAGTACTGGGTGTTGAATTGGACGGTAATGTTCGTTTAAGCAAACATTTTCTTGTATACGGAGCGCTTGCCTATACAGACGGAAAGTACATCTCTTTCAAAAATGCTCCGCTTCCTCTTGAAGAAACCGGAACTCCCGGTGTTCCATTCAAAGATATTTCAGGAGGCAGACTTCCCGGTATTTCCAAGTGGGCCGGTTCTCTTGGCGGTGAAGTATCCGTTCCGGGCAATCTCTTGAAACAGTTCGGGAAGTTTTTCCTTGGAGCGGATACATACTACCGTTCAGATTTCTCTTCAAGTCCTTCTCCGTCCAAATATCTTAATATTGACGGATACACCCTGGTCAATGCCCGTCTTGGTTTCAGAGCGACCGCAGGCACGAGCATCTTTGTATGGGGTAGAAATATTTTGGATACCAATTACTTCGAGCAGTTGCTTCCCGGAGCGGGTAATGCCGGACACTACGCGGCTGTGCTGGGAGACCCGAGGACGTATGGTATCACTATAAAGCAGTCTTTCTAAAAATCTTAACCTGTTTTCTCCGGGCCGCTTCCGCCGGCGGGTCAGTCAATCCCCGGCGGAGGCTACCGGAGTTACAGGCTTTTATTTACGCGCGGCGGATACACCTGGCAGTCTGAATCCTGTCGGGTCTGTATCAGCCGGAATAAACCATCTAGTAACAGAAACAAAAAAGCAAGTAGCATGAACAATTCAGGAAATCTAACCGACCAGCTAAAATCGGTATTCGCGCTTATCGTGATTCCGCTTACTCTTATTCTGTCCTATACCTTGTTTTATCTGGTACTGGGCAACG
>JAEWAY010000037.1 GCA_023391415.1 Bacteroidota bacterium
CCTTAGTAGGAGCGGGTATAAACAAAAAAAGCTATCCTGTATGGATAGCTCGTGTAGCCCGTAGGGGAATCGAACCCCTGTTTCCAGAATGAAAATCTGGCGTCCTAACCCCTAGACGAACGGGCCAACTGGGAGTATCGGTAACTAGTCGCCAATTTTCTCCCTTTTTGCGCTGCAAAGGTAGTTCTTTTGAGGCAAATTGCAAATGTTTTACGTGAAAATTATTCGCTTTTTTCTTCGCCTGCTTTAAACACCTTGTATACGAACGAGGTATTCCTCTACATCTTTATTTTTTTCGGGAACCGCGCATGCCTTTTACCTTTTTGATCGCCGGGTTGTCCAGAAACTGCTGATAAATGTCGGTTTCTCTTCCATACAGCGCCACTTTGCCCTCCGCGTCAAAGTGGAGCCCAAATCCATATTGCTTTGGCAGGGGTGAAGCCCTGAAACAGGCCTGTCCTTTGGAAAAGAACGACTTCCTGGCTTCATCGTATTCCCCGGGTGTCAGATCCTGGCGATCGGCGTATACCTGAAACAGTACTTCGTCCGATGTATAGCGGTACGGGTGTCGGCTTATGATCTCATACTGCCGCTCCGCGACGCTTTTGCCGCCGCTTTTGGAAACAGGGGGCCGGCCTTGTTCGGCCTTGCAGTCTTCCGATACTTCTATGAAGGTATCATAGTAATTGGTGGTATAAACCTTTTCTTTCATAGTCTTGGTAGAGAGTTGATTGGTTATAGGGATATGTCAATGTCGTAGCGGGTCAACAGGCCGGGTACGCCTTGTATCGAAAACCGGGCTTTTCTGATCTTGTTGGATTCCGGATGGATGGAATAGTTGAAAGCCCCGCGGAAATCCGCTTTTTCCAGTATGCTGCGATCAAAGACGGCGTTGAGCAGATCGCAATTGTCAAAAACTGATTGGGTGAGGTCGCACTCGACAAAATCACATTCCTTCAACCGGGAGTCTTTGAATCGGGTTTTTCGGATTTTGGTCTGAAAAAACGAAGAGTGGTCGAGCAGACATTCATCAAAGGAAAAAGACAGTCCAAACGGATTGCAATTGTCCCAACGCAGCCCCATAAGCTTGCAGCCTTTGAATCGCGCGTCCCGAAACGACGTATGGTCGAGACGAGCCAGACTCAGGTCGCACTCGTGAAAGTGGCAGTCTGTGAATATGAATCCGGCAAGATCATGCCGGCTAAAGTCGCAATGGGAAAATTCACAGTTTTCATACTCTCCCGGAGGAAGAGGTTCCCGCGTAAAGTTTTTTTTGTCAAAACGCTGGTCCGATGTATAGGATTTTTTCATAAGAACGAGAATGGCTAGTGGCTAAGCTACAAAAAGGAAACGATTGGCGGGATAGCCTGCGGGGGATTTTTATCAACAGGAGGGACTCGCTCGCTCGCGAACAGGCGTCTCCGGGAGTATTGTGACAATATGGTAAAACGGAGCTTAAAACTTAAAGCGTATCTTGATGTTTTACAGTAGATAAAAGCCACTTTACTCCATGCTGGAACATTTTCCTTTTTATCTGGCGCTCATTGTTCTCATCGTGCTGTTGATCATGCTGAGCGACAAAATCAAAGTAGCCTATCTCGTATTGTTGCTATTGGCTGGATTGCTGGTCAGCCTTATTCCCGGTATTCCTGTTTTGAAAATAGATCCCGAGCTGATTTTTGTCATATTCCTGCCCCCGTTGTTGTATGAAGCCGCCTGGGCCAATTCATGGAAAGAACTTTGGCGCTGGCGGAGGATCATAGGGAGCTTCGCTTTTGTGGTCGTTTTTCTGACAGCTACTTTTGTCACCTTGGATATCCCATTGGTATCAGAAGGTTTCTCCACCGTATCGATAAAACATGGTTGAATGAGTTTATTTAAAAAATTTGGTCAGGTGCCGGACGCGAAGCGGAAATCCGGTTATAAGGGACTTGCCAATTATGAAAACGGAAAATTTCAGAACGAGACTCCGACGCGGATACTGGTAAAAGGAGAGAGTATATTGAAAATTTTCCGGAGTTTTTTGGATAAACGAGCCGGACCTGAGAAGCCGTTACCCTCTGTACATACGGACCTGAAAAAACTGAGACCGGATGAAAATGTATTGATCTGGTTTGGGCATAGTTCTTATTTTATTCAGGTGGATGGACGAAAGTTTCTGACAGATCCTGTTTTTAGCGGCAACGCGTCCCCTGTAAACGGACTGATAAAAGTTTTTTCCGGATCCAATCAGTATCAGGCGGATGACATGCCCCCGATCGATGTCTTGTTTATAACGCATGATCATTGGGATCACCTGGATTATCAAACGATACGGAAGCTAAAGCATAAGGTCGGCAAGGTGGTTTGCGGCTTGGGAGTAGGGCGGCATTTTGAGTACTGGGGCTGGGACAGAAATAAGCTGATCGAAAGGAACTGGTACGAAAGCGCGGACTTGGGTAGGGGAATCAGCGTTACCCTTACGCCGGCCAGGCATTTTTCGGGTCGGCTCCTGAGCAGGAACAGCACGCTCTGGACCTCCTTTGTGTTGCGAACCCCCTCGTTCAGGCTGTTTCTTGGCGGAGACAGTGGCTATGGGCCGCATTTCAAAGAGATAGGTGACCGGTTCGGGCCTTTTGATCTGGCAGTCCTGGAATGCGGTCAATACAATAAAAAATGGCCATATGTTCATTCTATGCCTGACGAAGTAGTCATAGAAGCGCGGGAATTGAAAGCGAACAGTTTTATGCCGGTCCATAATTCCAAATTCAAGCTGGCGCCGCATCCCTGGTATGAGCCCTTGCAGCGGGTTACGAGGCTCGCGGAAGAAAATAATATAGCCATTGCCACACCCAGGATTGGCGAAAAAGCGGATCTGAACCATATGAATAAGGCTTGGGACAAATGGTGGAAAGCGCTTATGTAGTTCATTTTGACAAAGGGAATCTTTAAGAAATTAAACATAATCATAATACGCGGACCAGTCGAGGAATAGGGCGCCTGCTACTCTGGGGCCATTCAGAGTTTTGAAAATAGTTAAAAGCTTGTCAGAAGTGGCCTGTTTCATACCTTTCCCGGCTGAGCTCATATTCGTAGCGGCTGTCTTTTTCCTGCTCCGCGATGATTTCGCCTGTTTTCAGAGCGCCCAGTCTGGCGACGGCTTTCTGGGAGCGGAGATTGTAGATGCCTATATGGAAATGAACTTTGTCGACGAAGCGAAAGGCGTAGTCCAGCATCAGTTTTTTCAAAGCCTTGTTGTAGCGGCCGCCCCAGTGATCCGCGGACAGAAAGGTGTAGCCGATAAAAACGGAGCGCCGCTTCGGGTCGTGATGGTAAAAACGGGAGCTGCCAATAGGCTGTCCCGCGATATTGTCAATGATCAGAAACGCGCTTCCGGAACGTATGGCGCCATCAAAAAATAGCTGAAAACGCTCACGCCGATAGCGGTCCTTTTCGGGATGTTGCTCCCACACGCGGGGATCGGACGCTACTTCGTAGAGTTTTTCGAAATCATCCGCGGACAATGGCTGAAGCCGGATCAGCTCACTGGCAAGGCCGGAAGGCTGCCAGTTGGTCGGAGAGGTAGTGTTTGATCGCTCCATGCTTAGCTTCGTTTGTAAAACACATAATCCGTAACCAGAGGGTCAAGACCGTTTTGCTTGAATTCTGTAGCGATCTGGGCGCGGTGATAAGTCGAATGATTGATAATGTGAAACAGGATATCCCGCGCGCTGTTGACGTAGCTCTCACCCCGCGTATTGGCGTACCGGACTTCCTTTGTCAGATCGGTAGTGTCGAGAATAGCCAGACTCGCGGCATAGTTGACCCGGTCGATCTCCGCCAAATCCGCTGCCGGCTGAATCTGCCATACGCCATAGACGGGTTTTTTATCCTCTATTCGATGGTTCCATATATGGTTGGCGTTCAGAATATGGCTGAATAGCTTTATAGCCCTGTCCGAGACATGATCGTCGCGCAGAATCTCCGCCAGTTTCTGGTTAAAATGATGATTGTATTCAAACAGTTCTTCAAAGTAGGTTTTCATAGACCGTGTAATTGGTTGTAAATACCGGATTTCCGGCTCAGCCACTCGTCGGCCGGCCGGCCGCGGGATTGCCTGAAAATACCTATCCGTGAAAGCGTCGATCTGATAGATCTTCAAAGTCGCTGTCATGGTGGTCCATTTTATTGTATCGGTTCAGATATAAGCAATCGTTCTCTGAGCGTCGCCTTCCCAAATTCGGGATGATCGCCTTTTTTCGCAAGGCTTTTACGATCTATATTTTTAGAAATCGCCCGGTATTTCACACGCGTATGTTATACCGCGTCGATCAATTAGTCTTCCCGGCTCCCGTCGTCGGCCATGCGTACCAGTTTCGGCAAAAACTCGGCCATCACGTCTACGAGACCGGCTTGCGCCCGCATGACGGTATGGATATCCTTGTAGGCCATGGGCGCTTCATCCAGGCCGGCTCCGAGTAGCTCTACCCCGGCTTCGGCGAGCGCGTTTCGCAGGTCCTGGCGGGTCAGGGTTTTGATCGCCTGTGTACGGCTCATCCGTCTTCCCGCTCCGTGTGAAGCGGAGTTGAGGGCCGCGGTTTCACCTTTGCCTCGGGTGAGAAAACCCGGAGCGGTCATAGAGCCCGGTATGATTCCCAGAGTACCGCTGGCGGCGGGAGTGGCGCCTTTGCGGTGTACAATCACCTCTTCATCATTCCATCGCTCTTTCCACGCGAAGTTGTGGTGGTTTTCCACTCTGGCCAGCACCTCCGCGCCCACCGCGGCGGCTACCTTGTGGTGGATGATCTCGTGGCAGGCGGAAGCGTAGTCGCCGGCCAGATTCATCGCCAGCCAGTATGCCTGGCCTTCTTCCGAACTCAGATCCAGATAAGCCAGATCGCGGGCTTTACCGGGTAGCTTGCAGAGATCTTTCGCCAGGCGGGTGTAGCGCGACGCTATCGTAGCTCCAAGTCCTCTGGAACCGGAGTGTGTAAGAAGGGCCAGGTAACGGCCTTCGCTTAGGCCCAGAGACGGGTCGTCCTTCTTAAAGTCAAGATAGCCAAACTCCGCGAAATGATTTCCGCCGCCGGAAGTCCCCAGTTGCTCCCAGGCTTTGTCTTTCAGTTTACCGATAAACGGATCTTCATCAAACAGCCGGTTGTCAAGTACGGCGTGCTCCGACCGTTCGTGCCGGGCAAAGCCTCGCCCGGCGCCAAACAAGGTGTGCTTTTGCAGCGCTTCCTTGTACAGAGGCCGGTTTTCGTCAAAATGGGCGACCGGTATATCGTATATCGAGAGGGCCACGCGGCAACCGATATCTACGCCTACCCCATAAGGAATGACAGCGTGACGCGTAGCCAGCACGCCGCCGATCGGCAGGCCGTATCCCTGGTGCGCGTCGGGCATGAGAGCGCCCGCTACCGCTACCGGCAGACGCGTGGCGATGTCCATTTGTTCGCGGGCGCCCGCTTCTATATGTTCCTCGCCATAAACAGCGTATTCGGCCGGCTGTTCCCTGAGCGCTATCTGACGCTTGTCCTGCTTGCTTCCTACCCCTTCTATAATCGCGGTGGCCAGTCCGCCAAATACTTTATGATCCGTATACGACCGCGGATCTCGCAATACCGCTTCATAATGCCGTAGCGTTTCCGCGCGGGTATAGCCGTTTCGCTTTTTGTTTATTTTCAGCGCGACGCCCAGCAATTCATTTTCCGGATATCCCAGCGCGATTAGGTCGTCCCCGTTGATAGGCGTGTTTCCTGTTTTCATACAATTTAAAAATAAAGTATTTTTTTGTTATAAATAAGATGTCGTGTTTTTCCGCGACTTTATTAAGCTACAACTTTAAACCCTTCGGAAGTTCTTTCCCCGATCGGGATTATTTCGCGGATAATAGGGGGGCTCCAACTTACCCAACCATTGTTTCAATTTATTTAGCCTGATGTATTATGTTTCGCGTATGGGATTGGCGAACTTTGACGGCGAGGTTCCCGCTGGCTGAGGCGGCTGAGATTTTCGAAGTCCATCCCGGCCGCCGCGAATTTCAGTCACTGAATTGGTCGCTGGCATAAAACGGCTTCCTGGCTGTTTGCCATGGAGTGGCCTGAATCTGATTATAACAATGAAAAGACGATGCTTGATCCGGTTTTAAAAAATCTGAATGAGATCCTGGGCAGAATAGAGGCCGCCTGTATCCGTAGCGGAAGAAAACCTTCGGAAGTCAGGCTTTTGCTGGCTACGAAAACCGTAGACGCCGAAAAGATTCTGCTCGCCCTCCGGTCGGGACAAACACTGATCGGTGAAAACAAGGTACAGGAAGTAAAAGCGAAGTACGAAGCGCTGAAAGACATACCGCATGAGAAACATTTTATCGGACATCTGCAAAGCAATAAGATCAAGGATATCCTGAAGTACGGCGTCACCTGCGTCCAGTCGCTTGATCGGCTGGAACTCGCTCGAAAGCTGCATCAGCGTCTGACACTGGAAAAGAAGACCATGGATGTGTTTATCCAGGTCAATACCTCCGGAGAGTCCAGCAAGTTTGGAGCGCGTCCTGACGACGCCGTTGAACTGGTCAGGCAGGTGGCGGAGCTGGATACTCTGAGGATAAAAGGCCTGATGACCATTGGCTTGTTCAGCGCGGAGCCGGAAAAAGTCAGAGCCTGTTTTAAATTGCTCCGATCCGTTCAGCGACAGATCGAGGAAGCGCGGATTCCTGATATCTCTGTCCGCGAACTGTCTATGGGCATGAGCAGCGATCTGGAAATCGCCATCGAAGAGGGCGCCACGATCGCGCGCGTGGGTACCGCTATTTTCGGGCAGCGGATCTATCCCGACAGCTATTACTGGGATGAGGGGAAGGATGGAGACTCCTGAGTCGTTTGTCTATGGCTTGTCTAAAATGTTCTTAACCAGCATAGAGGGAGGGTCTGTTGGCCGCCTGAGGTTCTCGAAGACAAACCGGGCTTTTCGGTGGCTTCGAAAACCTCAGCCTGCTTTCAGCCTTACACCATTCGACTACCCACTCAGCTTTTCAGCATCTTTACCGCGAAAGCGCCCAAGAGCGCGATGATAAGAATCATGACTGACCAGAGCCAGATACTGTTTGAGAATAAAGGTTGGATGACATTGGCCTCTTCGGTCCGGATCCGCTGTTCCGGGCCCGGTTCAATTACGGTCAGCGAGTCGGGAACACGCTCCATAAAATGGTTCAGATCATACCGCGGCGCTACCGCCGCCTGGTTGCCATATATCAGAAAATACTCCGCCTCTTCCGGAAAACGGGCTACCAGCTCGTAGATATATCCCGATACATGCGCCGAGTCTATCGTCAGCGGCTGATTGTCCTGATTATGAATCTGTATTTTGAGCTTTTGTATAAAGCGGCTGTCGGTGATAAACTCGTTTCGCTTGCCGGACCTGAGTATGCCTGATCGTAGCAGGCTGTAATTGTATTTCCATCCCTGAGGTGTAAGGACGCTGTCCCTCAGGTATTTTATGGTGACTGGCCTGTAATAGTCAAAAGTGTCTCTGACGCTGATCCGTATGCTGTATACCGGTATGGGGGTGGGCAGTGAGAGTTCAGTTTCCGTCTGGCGGGCCTCTTTTTTCTCCCCCGTACGCGTGATACGGGCAGGGTAATGTTGAAATTCTCCGCTGATTATTTCGTGCTGGCGGCTGCTGGCCGAGATCAGTTCCGGATTTTCCTGGCCGGGAACAAACAGGCGGTAATACCGGTATCTGGAACGGGGGAAAAGAAGCTTGGTAAACTGAAATTCCGTGGATTCATTCTGAAAGGACAGAATACGGTAATTGTCTATAATGCCAAACCATTTCCGCTGATCATGACTTCCCTCGAGTCGTATTTTCCAGTCAAAGTTTTTCTGCCGGAAGTCCAGCGCGATCTGATTGATCGGTTCGGATGAGGCGATTTCGAAAGTAAAGTAATAGCCCTGTTTGCTGAAAGACTGATTGAGCAAGGTGAAGGGAATTTCCTTGTCGAGAATCTTTTCGGCCGTGGTGCGTATCAGGTAGGGAACCTCAATGGTATCGCCTTTCTCATTGATACCAATGACGCGTATATCGGCCATTCCGGGAGACACCTTGCCAAAAATATCATCCGGGAGCCGCAGCAGGTGCCATTGTTCCGAAACCCCGTCGAGGGTCCGCCTGTAGGTATAGTCCCGTGTCCGCGCGTTGGCGCTGAAAGAACCGGTCAGGATCAGCAGGCAAAGTAAAAAATTAGTAAGCCTCATCCGAAATACTGTTTTTGTATTTGTTGTATAAAAAGGAAATGATCAGCAGCAGCATACCCAGCGATACAAAGACAATGGTTTTGGCAATGGTATCGAGATGAGCGATATCGTAGAAAAACAATTTGAGCAGGGTTGTTCCGAACAGCGCCATGGCCCCCAGGCGCAAGTGTCTTTTTCTTTTCCAGATACCCAGTATGATCAGTGTCAGCGCGTATGCGCCCCATAGTATGCTCAGACCGAGCTTGTAGGATTGTGATGAATGAGCCAGATCCAGCCAGTTGATCAGTTCGCTGCTGGCTATCCATAACAGGGAAACGTGTAGTAGACAGTCGTAAAAAAGCGGAAAATTTTTGATGGTATCCCGGGGTATGTACCGGTAGCAGGCATACAGGCAAAGGCCGGCGAAACCGAGGGAAACATAGCGGATACCTACATGAAGCCAGTTGCCCGGATAGTATTCCGGATGAAGGGGAGCCAGCCAACTGTCGCGCAGTTCGCTCAGTTCGTAGAGTCCCTGGGTAAGGAATACCAGCAGAGTCAGCGGCATTAGTAGCAGGCTGAGTCTGCTTAGCGGGAGGTGGCGTATCCGGGTATAATTGACCAGTGCCAGGGCGGATACGAAAAACAGGGAATAATTGATGATCCAGACCGCTTTGAAATTGTTCAGCGCGTAGTTCATAAAATAATCCTTGTAATTGCCGTTTGGATTATCCGTCTCAATGGTTGAAGCGGCGTAGAGCTGATCCCAATAGGAAGCGATTTCTATTCTGAACGCGTAATATAGCGAGAAAATCAACAGGGCGGGCAGCGAAAAGTCAATGAATACATTGACCGGCTTCCATTGGAAAGGAGGAGTAGCTGACGGATGTCCGCGTCTGAGGTAATTGATCAGTCCCAACGCGGCGATAAACAGCAAAGAAGTAAGCAGGTAAATGTTAAGCAGGAATGGAATGTGGTTTTTGGCCGCTATGGTATAATGATAGGAACCATACGAAACCGACCAGTCGTGAACCAGGCTGAAAAAAGCCAGATAAATCATCGGATAGGCGAGCTTTTCGTAGACGGCGATCGCTTTGGTTCTGCCAAGCCAGAACAGGAGAGCGGCTTCTCCTGACCAGAGCAGGGTGACCCAGTTGCCGTCCAGTTGTACCGGTATGGCTATCGTGATAAAGACCAGTACCAGTCCGACGATCAGATAAAACAGGTTTCTGTCGACCGCCTGCCTTTTGTGTATGATCATGGCCAGGGCGAAATGAGGCAGGGCGTTGCCCAGGGTAAACAGCCCCAGGAGCTCCGGCCCGTTCTGACGCTGGTCCAGCATATGATAGCCCAGGCCGTAAAAGACAAAGGCGTTGGCCAGCAACAGCAGGGTGTCTTCCTTGCCAAGGCTGGTACGGTGGAGTAGCTGATAGGAAACAAGCGTCAGATAAAACAGTACGAAAAAGATACAAAGAAAGCCCAGGCCCAGAGTAAAGTCCGCGGCTGGCCGGTAATCGCTCAGGTACCAGCCCGTCACGATCAGCCAGGTAATGCCGAAAGAAGAATACCAGAGTGGTTTCCATAGCTTTTTGACCGCTATGGCCAGTACGCCCGCGTTGATCAGAGCCATGTAGCTGAACAGTACGGCCACCTGACCAGAATCTTCACTGAGCAGGAAGGGAACCGCGTAGGCGCCTACCAGACCGATATGCGCGATGATCTGCCGGTCGTAGCGTATCGCCGCGATGACGATAAAGACGGTAAACAGCATCATCAGTCCGAAAGCCGGAATCCGCGGAATCAGGTCGTAGAAACTGTGCGCCGAATAGGTGACAAAATAGAATATGGACATGGAACCGCTGAGCAGCGTGGCGCTGAAATTATGGTATTTCTGTTTCAGCTTTATGGCGAAACCCAGTAGAACGATACCCGTCAGATAGCCGAGTAGGATACGGGTGAGGGGATTGATCAGTTGGTGCTCGACGCTGTATTTGGCGCCTATGCCCACACCGGTCACGATAATGAGAATGCCGATTTTGTTGGCGAGGTTTTCTCCGATGAATTTTTCCACGTCCGATTTCGATTTCGGCGGCCGGAGCTTTGTAACAGGAGGTGGTGACGTGATGGTATTGCCGGAGGCGCGCGCGGAAAGCGCCGGAGCAGGTTCCCGTACAGGTACGGGAGAAGATAATGGCGTCGTTGTCCTTACGGATTCCGCGGAAGCGCTCTTCAGCGCGTAAATCTCCCGGCGCAGATCATTGATTTCTCTTGAAAAATCTTCCTGTTTTTTCAGGAGTATATCCAGCTTTTGGAGGAGTTGTTGGACATTGTCGGTGTTTTCTGTCATTTAGGTTTTCTCTGAGGCTCCCCGTTACGCGGTTGACAATGTGGCAAAGATACGTTAAAAGTTAGGCGAAAGTTTTGAAAGGCGGACAGGTTTGAAGATAGGAAAAAGAAAAACCCGGGCGAGTCAGGCGATGTAAGTGATTGGTTTGTTGTGTTTAATGCTCTCGATGCCGCGACTCTGTGATCGCCCGGATTTTCCGGTGATTTTTATTTCATTAGCCGTTGAATAAAATGTGGTCAAGAGGTCCGCGCTCCCCAAGATGTGGATGAAAGAGGAAAATCTGGTTTGGGGAGAAGGAGAACAGAGTGCTCCCGTCCTGGCTTTGCCATGTTCAGGTCATGGATGACTTGCTGCTGGCATGGCGCGAAGATTAAAAATAGTTTTTTCAGGATGTATTTCATGTGCGCATGTTATTTTTTAAAATCACCCTTCTTATAATGTATAAATGAGCGGTCATAATTGTTTTGTTTGTAAATTTTACTTGTATATTTAGCTGGTTTTTATCATATTTGATGTTTTTTATGATTCATTAAGTGAATACTGATTCACTGTTTATATCGGATGTTATTTTATTATTAAATGACACGTGAATTATTTTTTTTGATTGGTTAAGCTATTAACTTCGCCGTCGAAACTTCTTTTATTAAGACTAAAATGAAATATTGTTTTTTAGCCTGCTTCTATTTGTCTTTACTCATTGTGAGAAGTTTGCAATGGATAGGCGCTATAGTTTGCTCCTAAAGAATAATAGTGATTCTCCTATTATATATCTTATTACTGAGAATCCTGATACTAGTCTCATCGATTCAATCTCATTGAAACCGGTAATACAATCTGGAAAAAGTGTTGATCTATGGGCACGCAGTGTGGAAATTAGTAAGGTTATTGAAGATTCTCTGTCAATTTATCTGTTTCACATCGATACCTTAAAAAAACAATACCTGGTCAGATGTTCGGGATGGGTATAAAATACTGAAACGCTACGACCTGAGCCTGGAAGATCTGGAGTATCTGGATTATAAGCTAAGCTATCCGCCGGACGCGAAAATGTCGGGCGTAAAGATGTATCCGCCGTATCCTTGAGAAGCGGGGAATGTTTGAATTGAGTGATGTGGTGATTGAGCGATTTGTTTCATTTACTTGGTTCAGATAATCTCAAACGCGGCTAACCGCGGTGGCGGAGCTTGTCGAAGCCCCGTATCGGAAGGTTGGAGCGTTGTTTTCAGCGCTCAGGGCGCGGCGACCTCTGAAAGAATATCCGGTACAGTAAATAATATTCCTCATCGTTCGGATTTCCCGAGTGATCACTACGCTTTTGGTCTCCGGCCGGTTTTGGGGGATAGTAGTATACAACCGCGGGCTTGGCCAATAATCATCCCGTGAGAATTTTTTTATCGAATTCAAATTGAACTGGTAAATTTGCCTAAGCGGAATTGTTAAACATGCAACTATGAACATCGCCTTTGACGCGAAAAGAGCTTACGGCAATCGTACAGGTCTGGGCAATTACAGTCGCGGCCTGATCGCCGCGTTGGCCGAGTACTATCCGGAACACGCGTACTATTTGATGACTCCCCGCGTTACAGGCTTGTTTAAGCCGTCTGGAGACGCCCGGGTCATTCCTGTCGAGCCGAAGAAATTCCCCTCCACATGGTTCCGGTCCTTGTGGCGAAGCCATTGGATCAAAAGTGATCTGGCCCGGTTAAATATAGGCTTGTATCATGGCTTGAGCCATGAGATTCCGCTGGGTATCTCCAAAACCAGCGTCAAAAGCGTGGTAACGATCCATGACCTGATCTTTGAGCGCTTTCCCGGGTTGTATTCATCGGTCGATGTCCGGGTATACAGGAGCAAGTTTAGATACGCCTGCGAAAACGCTGATCGGATTATCGCGATCAGTGAGCAGACCAGGCGCGATATCGTAGAGTTTTATCAGATAGCGGAAGACAAGATCCGGGTTTGCTATCAGAGTTGCGACGCGGCTTTCGGAGTCAGGCTCTCCGATGATCAGTTGCTGGCTATAAGAAAAAAATATCAGCTTCCGGAACGCTTCTTCTTGTCGGTCGGCGCTCTGAGTGAGCGCAAAAATGTGCTGAATACGCTTAAAGCCCTCAGGATCGCCCGCCTGTCCGGCCTGGAAGTTCCTCTGGTAATTGTCGGCAGGGGCCATGAGTACAAGAAGCTATATCAATACGCCGCGGATCATGACCTGTCGCGCTTGACCAGGTTTCTGTCTTATGAACCCGGGGCGTCCCGCGAGCTCAATAACTCGACGGATGACCTGGTCGCGCTTTATCAGCTATCTTCCGGCCTCATTTATACATCCATATTCGAAGGCTTCGGTATTCCGATCCTCGAAGCGTTCAACTGTCATACTCCCGTTATCGCTTCCAATGTGTCCTGTATGCCCGAAACGGGAGCTGACGCGGCCCTCTATGTCGATCCGGGTAGTCCGGAAGAACTGGCGGAAGCCATGCGGCTGTTGCTGACGGATGAAAATAAGGTAGCGGATTGTATCGAGAAGGGAATCCGGCAGGCTCGGAAATTCACACCCTCCCGGAGCGCCCGGAGCGTTATGGAAGTATACCGTGAGCTGGCGCCGGAAATAAATTGCTAAAAGTCTTATATTCCGGTAAGGTTTTCGGTTATGGCTGAGCGGGCCTGGTTTAGGAATCGTTCTTTCTCATATACGCCGCGAATCTTTTCAACGCCTCGTTTTTCACGCGTTGGGAGACGGGAATCAGATGGCCGCCGACCAGCGCCTCGCTGGCGTTCATCCGGTCGGTTTTTTCCAGATTGACAATATACGAACGATGTACCCGTACAAAGCTGTCCGGCAGCTTGTCGCTTACGCTTTTTAGCGTTTGCAGGCTGATTATGGAGGTTTGAGCGAGCTGAACGACTATATAGTTTTGCATGCTTTTGATAAACAATATGTCGCTCGCCCGGATTTTATGACTTTCCCTATCCGCCTTGATGTGCAGATAGGTAGTGGAGTCGCCGGGGTTCCGCTCGAAGAGCGACCGGACCTTTAATACGGCTTTTTCGAAGTCTTCAAAAAAAACAGGCTTGACAAGATAGCCCACCGAGTTGACTTCGTACCCTTCCAGCGCGTATTCGGAATAGGCGGTCGTGAAAATAATCATGGTCTGTCGCGTTGGCAGGTTCCGGGCGAGCTCCAGGCCTGTCATGCCTTTCATCTGGATATCCAGAAACAGCAGGTCGACCGGATGACGCTGGATAAATCGGAGCCCTTCTTCCGCGTTGTCAAAACTCCCGATAAGGGTCAGAAAGTCAAATTGACCGATATAGCCGGCGATCCCCTCGCGGGCGATTCGCTCGTCTTCCACGATCACACATTGGATTTGTTTCATAGCTTATAGTCTGATATGCAGATCAACGTCGAAGATATCGTCATGGTCTCGGATTCGCAATTGGTACCGATCGGGATAGATCAGCTCCAGCCGCTTGACCGCCTGCTCCATGCCGACTCCTTTGTCCGGTTCCTCCGGACGCCGATCATAAGAGTTTTTGAGTCTGAAGTATAGCTTGTCCTGGTCCAGAAAACACTCCAGCCGCGCGCGCTTATTGGCGGAGGAGAGATGCTTGAAAGCGTTTTCCACGAAAGCGGACAAAATAAACGGGGCGATCCTCGCGGGGCTTTCCGCGGGTACTTGCCAGCGGGTTTCCAGATATAGGCCGGGGCCCAGACGTTGTCGCTCTATTTCGATATAGTTTTTAATAAAGGTGATTTCATCGTTTACAAGGATCGTATGATTACGCGATTCATAGATATAGTATCGCAGTATTTTGCTGTATCGAGACAATAGCCTGAGCGCTTCAGTGGTGTCTTTCTGTATTAGAAACTGGAGATTGTTGAGTATGTTGAATGTAAAGTGCGGACTGAGCTGATACCGTATGGCCCGCAGTTCCATTTCCATAAGCTCGTTTTGCAGGCTTTGCTGTTTCTTCAGCGCGCCGATATGATGCCTGTCGAGCTCAAACGCGTAGCCGACTCCGGTGATCAGTATGGAGGCCATCCAGGTACTAAAGAGCGTGGGGAGCAAGTCCGTGGTCAGGAGCGGCAAGATACGCCTGTTGTGGTTGAGGCTTTCTATGAGATAGTCTTCCAGTGTGAGAACGACCGCGCAAAGCAGGGTCAGAAAAAACAGGGTAAACATGAAGATCGCGGTAGCGCCTGATTGGTTGAGGCGGGCCCGGATAACATAGATCCTGATTCCCCAGGCGTACAGGTAACAGGTACCGGTAACGACCAGAGAGTACAATAGCGATAGCGCCAGACTGAATTCCTCACTGCTATACAATTGCAGGCCTAGTATGATAAAGATCAGGATCCAGAAAACAGTATTTAGATTTTTGAGCGGCATTATTCGTTCGTGACCTTGGTAAAGGTAAAATTACGCGATAAAACATCGCCTTCATCTTCGCTTGTCAAGTATATGGAGGCGGTCGTCAAGATACCCGGAAAAGAAACAAGTAAAAGTGTTCTTTTGTATTATCGTTTTCAAAAAAAGAATGAATTATGAAAAAAACACTTTTATTCGCCATGTTTTTAGTGACTATATCGCTGGTTCAGGCAGGAGATCGAAAAACAATTTCCGGCGTGGTGGTCAAAGTCAACAATCTGCTGCATATGAGCTCCGCCCCCTTAAAAAACTATTATTCCCTGGGTGGCGAAGCGGGAGTCTTTTTTAAAGACAGAATTTATCTGGGTGTCGGGCAGCTTGGCAGTCTCGCCCCGGCCGATATCTGGAGCGACAATCCGTACAGACCGGACAAAATCCGGGTGTATGAGTATGGCGGACATCTGGCGTGGAAACAACCCTTGACGGACCATTTTTATGTGATGGCCGGTTTGCGGGGTGGTTATGGCGCGTTGCATATGGAGTACCGCTTCAACAATGGTGAGGACAGCGATGAAACAATGACCCGCGAGCAACTGGGCGCTCTGTTCGTTTCTCCCGATCTGAGGGCCGGGGCGCGACTTCATAAATATGTCTCGCTGGAAGCCGGAGCCAATTACCGCCTTTTTTGGGGAAACCAGAGCAAATGGGACCTATCGGCCGGGAAACTTAATGGTCCGGGGCTGGTCCTGTCGCTGGTAGGAAATATACCTTTGTAATTTGAGCTTATCAGTTCCCATGATAAGGAATATGTACATCAATGTCGAAGAGAATGAGCCTTATGACATTGATGTACATAGCGTAAGCCGGCGTTTATTGTCGTAATGCTTGATAAGAACTGAATAATGAGGCTGAAACCGCTCCCCAAACAGCCCCTGTAACGATATCTTTTATGCCCCCACCGTTTTCGGCCGCTTTTATTCCTCCTTTTATAGCGCCTATAAGGTCAGCCTTGCCACATTTTTTGACATCAAAAAGCCGAAGGGCGACAGGTGTCAGATTATTCTGATCAGTGTATTCATTTAGCCAACTTTGTAGGTTGTCATTCCAGTATTCAAATGAATTGAAGGTGATTAATATAGCCGCTTTAAAGATAGTTTGTTCTTCAACAGGAATTGAATCTATGGTGGTTTCCAAAAAGAACAAGGCATAGTCCTTAAAACTATCTGGAGAAGTTGAAGTATCGTATGCACTGAGGAATTCGGTGATTTTTTCTTGATAAGTCAATGAATAATTATGAGTAGGATCTTGAGATGAAAATAGTATGGAATACCAAATGGAGTCTGTAAATGTGGAATCGTAAGTAAACGGAATAGGTGAAAAATAATTATTTAAATACTCATTTGCGAGCGAAGGTACTAATTCAATAGCCTGTGAACTGTCTAGATCAGCAAACAGATTTTGAGCTTTTATTTTATCAAGGGAAAAACTCAGCGCTTGATTATGAATAACGCCTATGCTATCTAGAATAGCTTCGAATCTGGAGGATTCTCTGAAAGAGAATTTCTGAGGATTGGAAATGTTTTCTAGATCCTTTTTACATCCATAAAGAGTGAATATCCCGGTGATTAGGATAAATGTTGAATAAAAAGCAATTTTTCTCATTTTGGTAAATTAGTAAGTTGTTGTCTACTCTTTTGCAAAAAGCCAGGATTTTCGAATACTCCTGTTTGCAAAATGTTCGCTTAAGCAAAGATTCGTTGTCGCCATTAGTTGGAATACAGATAAAATATGCCGGTTCTTAAAAAAAGAACACTATACCTTGTTGAAGGTAAATAGGATATCCATGATGGGCTTGTGCTAGCTGGTTAAATTTCGCAATTTGTAAATATAATAATTCATTGCTAAATATTTGATTATCTGACGAAAAAATAACCCGCGTTTTTATTGCTTTTATATGGATGGCTAAATCAATACTTAGGATTTAGGCGTTTAGTGAGCGGTTATATGAGGTAGCTAACGCTTACAATCACATACCCGTGTAGAAAAGTATAATGAAATATACACTTAACTCTAAAAGTTTTTATATTTATAATCGCAAGACTACTTGTGTTTTAGTGGATGAGTCAATTGTGGAAGACAGCTTGTACTAGATATTATCTTTCTTTTAACTTAAATAAACGAACGCGGATGCTTCGATTTTTATTCCTCTTTTGCGTGGCTTTATCATGTCACGTTACGGTTCAAGCCCAGGATCTGGCCCGCGGGGCGGATATTAGCTGGCTTTCGGAAATGGAAGCTTCCGGCAGAGTGTGGCGTGATAGCAATGGCGTACAAAAAGACCTGCTGGATATACTGCCGGACTATTGCGTCAACTCCATCCGGCTGCGGGCTTGGGTTGACCCGAGTGGAGGATGGAGTGGCAAGAGCGACGTGGTCAATCTGTCCAAAAGAGCTGTCGCCAAAGGCTACCGTCTCATGATTGATTTTCATTATAGCGATTCCTGGGCCGATCCCGGACAGCAAAACAAACCCGCGGCCTGGGCTGGATACACTATGGGACAATTGATACAGGCTGTATACGATCATACGTACGATGTATTGGCGACTCTGAAAACCGAAGGAATTACGCCCGAATGGGTACAGGTGGGCAATGAAACCAACGATGGTATGCTCTGGCCGGAGGGCAGGGCCTCGGCCAACAACGCGAATATGGTCAACTACGCCCGTTTTGTAGATAGCGGATACCAGGCTGTAAAGGATGTATTTCCGGAAGCCAAAGTATTGGCGCATGTAGCCAATGGTTACGACAACGCTCTTTTTCGCTGGAATATCGGCGGTCTGGTCGCTAACAACGCCCGATTCGACGCCATAGCCATGTCCATGTATCCCGAATCTGGAAATACGCCTGACTGGCAGGACTACGCGGCGCGGACGCTGGCCAACGCGGAGGATATGATCAGCCGGTACGGCAAAGAGATCATGATTTCTGAAATAGGTATGCCTACCAATCAGCCGCGAGTGGCCCGGCAATTCGTAGAGCAGGTCATCCGCGACCTGCGATCGATCCAGGAGGACAAGGGATTGGGAGTGTTTTGGTGGGAGCCGCAGGCGTATAACTGGCGGGGATATGGCAAAGTAGCCTGGCGCGGCGATGTCGGAGCGGGCGCGTATCAGGCGACCGAGGCGATGAAAGGTTTTCAGTATAACTGCCAGGAATCGGTTGTCACTACCGTACCTACGACATTTATAGTGGATATGACAGGGCAAGATACCGGTCAGGGTGTATATATTACCGGAGATATGACTTCAACTTCGGCAGGGGGAGATTGGCGGTTGTTGCCCATGACGGCCATGGGCGACAATCGCTATGCCCGGACCATCGCCATGCGGCCCGGACAGACGGGGGCTTATTATTACCTGAACGGAAATGACTGGTCCGCGAGAGAGACCGTACCTGCGGCCTGCGCGGTCTGGTGGAATGTAGACAGAGGATACGATATTCCGGCTATGGACGCGTACGCGATCAACGATGCCTGGGAGCGCTGCGAATCTATTATTACCGATATGTATCATGTTCGTAACGAGCGATTCAAGGTCTATCCCAATCCATTTGAAGATTCCTTCACGCTTGATCTTGCTCTGCCCTCGGAATACACGATTACGAGCATGGAAAATGTTTACATAATGTCGGGTTACTGCTCGGAGACATGCGAAGTCGGCGATCAGCTTCCGTCAGGAACTTATATTCTGCGGTTAAAAAATCGATCGGAAGCAAAAGTGATGAAACTGGTGAAGCGATAGGGATTATTCAGTGAAATAGCATAGCGATTCTATTCTGGCGCTACGCTGTTCAGGCGTTGTTGAAAAGTGAATTGATAGACGACCCGCCGCGAAAAAAGGGGAGACCGGAAAGAGGAGAGCGACACTCCTTTGTTTCGATCTCCCTTTCATGAGAGGCGCTCGCTACGGGTACGCCGCGCGGCCGGATTTAGGCTTTGCGGACAAATTCCGATTTCAGAGCCATAGATCCGAATCCGTCGATTCTACAATCAATATTGTGATCCCCTTCGGTCAATCGGATCTTTTTAACCTTTGTTCCCGCTTTGACTGGCCTGGGAGCGCCTTTTACAGGCAAATCCTTGATAACGATTACCGAATCTCCGTCCTGCAAGATAGTGCCATTGGCGTCCTTTACCACAAGACCAGACGGCTCCTCCGCTATATCCGCCGGATCCCATTCGTGGCCGCACTCCGGACACATCATCAGGTTTCCGCTGGGGTATGGATAAGGAGAGTTGCAATTCGGGCAGGGTTTGGTATCTGACATGCTACTATTGTTTTATTGAGATGAACATAAATCGCAATCTACTAATTTTTTGATGAAAAACGGAATGAGGGTCTGCGCGCTTCGTAAACAAGGGGCCGCGTGGGATTGGTAATCATGATACTTGGGGCTCGATACAATACCAATATGGCGCGATTGTAAGTCTTACTTATCTGTTTTTTCCAGAACCATGTCCCAGAGTTTCAATACCAATATGGTGCGATTATAAGTTGTTATGCTTTGGGTGCTAAAATGTCCAAAATCAGGCATATGACAAAAGAAAATGGATTTATTTTCTTGAAAAAAATCGTCGATCAGTATTTTATGTTTTTTCCGTTTTTTTAGGATTACGCGGCCCTGTTTTGACATGATCGACGACTTCAAGGAGTATGGCTAGTCGATCATATAGCGTGAATGTTTTCAGGTTGTGGAACATATGGACCATGTTATGGTTGAATAGAACGCGAGGCGGTAAACTAAATAACCTGGCGCTATCGGATGATTGAGAGCGATACTGGACGATAAAGGCGGGAAGGCGTAAAAAAAGGGACCGGAAATAATCCTGATCCCTTTGTGTACCCAGAGCCGGAGTCGAACCGGCATGTCCTTGCGGACATTGGTGTTTGAGACCAACGCGTCTACCAATTCCGCCATCTGGGCATGTTAGAAAAACAAATTTCCTAACGGGATGCAAAGCTAGAATTTCTCTTTTATATTCCCAATAGTTGAACATTTTTTTATTAAAATATTTATTGCTAATTGAGATACTTGTATAGTTGTTAATGACGGATGTTTGATTACTAGATGTTTATATGTGTGATAATCTTTAGTCTCGCGTAGATCCGGCAAGGGAGGGAATCGTTCAGAAGGGAAACCGGAAAAGTTAATTCCAGGTGGTATGGTGTAATAGTCGAGGATTTGAGATCTGGCTGTCGCTATTCAGATATAAAGTTGATTCAGCGGCGGTTTCCGATAAGGGACAGACCTTTGCCGGGGTAATCGCGTGTACGCTTTCTTCGCGTATCGGATATGGTATCTAAAAGATTTTTGTTCCGCGCTATATTATATGAGGCGCTTCTTTCAAAAGTTTATACTTTTTGTAAATTTGCAGGCTTATAAACATAATTCATCTTTTTAAACATAATTGTAAAACTATGGCGTTTGATTTTGATATGATCAAGGCTGTGTATGCCCGAATGGGTGAGCGTGTGGAGGCAGCCAGAAAGGTGGTTGGGAAACCCCTTACTCTAACCGAGAAGATTTTATACAGCCATCTCTATGACGGGATACCGGTGACGGGGTTTGAAAGAGGAAAGTCATACGTGGACTTCGCGCCCGACCGGGTCGCCATGCAGGACGCTACCGCTCAAATGGCATTGTTACAATTTATGTCCGCGGGTAAGAAGAAAGTGGCGGTTCCGTCTACCGTGCATTGCGATCACCTGATTCAGGCGGAGCTTGGCGCGAAAAAAGACCTTGAAACCGCCAATAATGTGAATAAGGAAGTATATGATTTTCTCGCTTCCGTATCGAACAAATACGGTATCGGGTTCTGGAAGCCCGGAGCGGGTATCATTCACCAGGTAGTGATTGAAAACTACGCGTTTCCAGGAGGCATGATGATCGGTACCGATTCTCATACGCCCAACGCCGGTGGTCTTGGCATGCTCGCTATTGGCGTCGGCGGAGCCGACGCGGTAGACGTGATGGCCGGAATGGCCTGGGAACTGAAGTTTCCAAAGGTGATCGGCGTTAAGCTGACAGGGAAGCTTAACGGCTGGACTTCCGCCAAAGACGTGATTCTCAAAGTCGCGGGTATTCTTACCGTAAGTGGCGGTACCGGCGCGATTGTCGAATATTTTGGCGAGGGCGCGGAAAGCCTGAGCTGTACCGGTAAAGGCACCATTTGCAACATGGGCGCGGAAATCGGAGCGACTACTTCCGTGTTCGCGTACGACTCTAAAATGAAAGCCTATCTCGAAAGTACCGAGCGCGCGGATATCGCCGCCGAAGCCGATAAGGTCGCGAAGTACCTGAGAGCGGACGATGAAGTATACGCCAATCCCGCGGCTTACTTTGATCAGTTGATCGAAATCAACCTTTCCGAGCTGGAGCCGCATGTCAATGGACCGTTTACTCCGGACGCCGCTTGGCCAATCTCACGATTCGCCGAAGCTGTACGCGCCAAGGGATGGCCTGAAAAACTGGAAGTGGGACTGATCGGGTCATGTACCAATTCTTCCTACGAAGATATTACCAGAGCCGCTTCCGTCGCCGAGCAGGCGATCACTAAAAACCTGAAAGCGAAATCCGAGTTTACCATTACTCCAGGCTCCGAACTGGTCCGTTATACGACTGAACGGGATGGCCTGTTGAAAATATTTGATCAAATGGGCGGAGTCGTCATGGCGAACGCGTGTGGTCCGTGTATTGGCCAATGGGCGAGACATACCGACGATCCGACCAGGAGAAATTCCATCATTACCTCATTCAACAGAAACTTCGCGAAGAGAAACGACGGAAACCCCAATACGCACGCGTTTGTGGCTTCTCCCGAGATTGTGACCGCTTTCGCCATCGCTGGAGATCTTACTTTCAATCCCCTGAAAGATACGTTGAAGAATGAAAAGGGAGAGGAAGTAATGCTGGACGAGCCGAAAGGCGTTGAGCTTCCTGTCAATGGTTTCGCGGTGGAAGACGCCGGATATCAGGCGCCCGCGGAAGACGGTAGTGGCGTGCAGGTAATCGTCGCTCCTGATTCAAACAGGTTACAGTTGCTCGATCCCTTCAAACCATGGGAAAAAACGGATCTTAAAGGATTGCGTTTGTTGATCAAGGTGAAAGGAAAATGTACTACGGACCATATCTCCATGGCCGGTCCCTGGTTGAAGTACAGAGGACATCTGGACAATATTTCAAACAACCTCTTGATTGGCGCTATCAACATATTCAATGACTCCGCGAATAAAGTAAAAAATCAGCTTAGCGGTGAACATGGCGAAGTGCCGGCGACCGCCAGAGCGTATAAAGCCGCGGGAATCGGTTCCATTGTGATCGGAGATCAGAATTACGGTGAAGGTTCTTCCAGAGAGCACGCCGCGATGGAGCCAAGACACCTTGGCGTCCGCGCGATCATCGTGAAGTCGTTCGCGCGTATTCATGAAACCAACCTCAAAAAGCAAGGCATGCTCGCCCTTACGTTCGCCGACACGGCTGACTATGACAAGATCAAGGAAGACGATACCTTCGATATTCTTGGTCTTACAGAATTCGCGCCGGGCAAACCGCTGACTTTGGTGGCGAATCATATCGACGGAACAAAAGATGAAATCCTGCTGAATCATACCTACAATGAAGGACAGATTCAGTGGTTCAAAGCTGGTTCCGCTCTGAACATGATCGCTCAAAAAAGCTAAGGGGAATAACTTAGATTTAGATGAAAAAAGGGGTCGCTACCGGGAGGAAGCGGCCCCTTTTCTTTATGACAGGATGCCCGCGAAGGTCGGCTACGCGGGATGAAATGACAATGAAGGCGCGTGTTTACTTCATTTTACTCCTTTTTACCAGATAGGCTTGTAGTATTCCTTCGAGGCCTTGGGAAATATCCGCTTCCACAAAATCGATCTTGAATTGTCCCGCCCGAAGCTTTAACTGATCAAAGTAAGTTTTGATCGATTGTTGATAGAATTCCCGGACTTGGGAAGGCTGCACTTTGATTTTTTCGCCGCTTTCGATATCCTTGAATATATAGGGGCGGTCTTTAAAGTTTAACTTGGTTTCAGTTTCCGAATCGAATACGTGAAAAAGCAGTACTTCGTGGTTGTTGTGTTTGAGGTGCTGCAACGCGGAAAACAGCGCGTCTTTTTCCCGCGTATTTTCAAACATGTCGCTGAATATAATCACGAGAGAACGTTTATGTATTTTGTCCGCCATTTGATGAAGCACATGGCTGACCGCGGTTTTTTTATCCGCTGGAGGGCGCTGTAGCAACTGTTCCAGCAGTATCATGAGCGTATGGACATGGCCCGGGGTCGACTTTACCGGTGTATTCCGCTCTATTTCCTCCGAAAAGGTAGTGAGCCCTACGGCGTCGCGTTGTCTCTGGAGCATATAGGCGAGCGAAGCGGCCGCGAGGATGCTGAACGTGATTTTTCCGTAATTATCCAAAGGGTAGTACATGGAGGAAGAAGTGTCTATTAATATGTGGCAGCGGAGATTGGTTTCTTCCTCATAGCGTTTGGTATAGAGCCGGTCAGTCTTGCCATACGCCTTCCAGTCGATATGTCGTGTACTTTCTCCGCTGTTGTACAGGCGGTGTTCCGCGAATTCTACCGAAAAACCATGGTAAGGAGATTTGTGAAGTCCGGTTATAAAGCCCTCTACAAGCTGGCGGGCCAAAAATTCAATATTGCCGTATTTGCGAACCTTGCTTAAGTCAATCATATATGTACTTTCATGAAATCTGAAAAGACCCCGGACACAAAATAGTTATTCTTGTTCACACAATCAAAATCCATTCTCTAAAAAGGCGCGGGCGTATCGGAATAGTCTATGCTCGCCGAGTCTCCGGATAAGGAATCCTCCGGTATTTCCGATACTACCCTGATCTCTACAGGAGCGATTCCTGTTTCTACCAGACCGATCCGCTCGGCCGCGGCTTTGGACAAGTCGATAATCCTCCGGTGAATATAAGGCCCTCTGTCGTTTACGCGTACATAGACGGACTTGTCGTTTTTTAGATTGGTTACTTTTAAAAGCGTATTGAATGGAAGAAGCTTATGAGCCGCGGTCATCGCGGTCATGTCAAACGTCTCGCCGGAAGCGGTCGCGCGTCCGTGAAATTTTTTACCATAAAAACTAGCGATTCCCCGTTCAGTATATCCGTCGCGCGTGGTAAAGGACAGATGCAGAAAAGCGGCTAACGCGATAATCGGGTATATAAGTCGCATTTTCTCAAAACGCCGGAAAAGAAAAAATAGTTTGTTAGTCAAATAAAAAATCGTCGTATGTAATTTTTTTTATAAAAATTAATTATTTACTTTGATACTTTCCTAAAAAAACTATAAATTTACCTTTACTGAAGAACTTTAAAAATACGGACTGTGGAAGAGAATAAAGATCAAGACAAAGTGGAAATTTACTCTCAGAGAGTAAGAGCTGGTAAGAGGACTTATTTTTTTGACATCAAATCAACTCGTTCTAACGATTATTATCTTACAATAACCGAGAGCAAGAGGCGATTTAAAGATGAGGGATTCTTTTACGAAAAGCATAAGATCTTTTTATACAAAGAAGATTTTCATAAGTTCATCGAGGCTTTGCAGCAAAGTATCGACCATGTCAAGAATGAGCTGTTGCCGGACGTAGACTTTAGTCAGTTCGAGAGCAGGGATGAAGAAGAGGATGATACATATGAAAAAACCAACGGTTCCGCTTCAGAGGATAGTGAATTAAAGTGGGAGTAGTCGATTCCCCTAAAAATAGAAAGAGCTTCCTGTATGAACGGGAAGCTTTTTTTATTGTTAAATGATCGCGTTTTTTAATAAGTTTGAACCGAATTAGAGGAATTAGTTTTTAAATGGGACTACAATGTGGTATAGTCGGATTGCCGAACGTAGGCAAATCGACGCTTTTTAACGCTTTGTCCAACGCTAAGGCGGAAGCGGCCAATTATCCTTTTTGTACAATTGAGCCGAATGTGGGAGTGATCACCGTGCCGGATGAGCGCCTGGACGTATTGAACGACTTGGTAAAACCCCAGAGGGTATTGCCTACCGTTATCGAATTTGTAGATATCGCGGGTCTGGTCAAAGGAGCTAGTAAGGGAGAAGGCCTGGGAAATAAATTTCTTGGTAATATTCGTGAAGTCGACGCGATCATTCATGTCGTACGCTGTTTTGAAGATCCCAATGTCGTTCATGTCGCGGGCAAGGTCGATCCGGTTGCCGATAAGGAAATTATCGACGCCGAATTGCAGTTGAAAGACCTGGAATCGGTTGATAAAAAGATTCAGCGCGTCGAAAAACCGGCCAAAGTGGGCGACGCGAAAGCGAAAAAGGAGTTGGAAATACTGAAGCGCTATAAGGGACACCTGGAATCAGGTCAAAACGCTCGCTCGCTGGAAGTGTACGAAGAGGAGAAGGAAGCGATCGCCGACCTACAGCTACTGACGGTAAAACCGGTAATATACGTGGCCAATGTGGAGGAAGAGTCTTTGTTGACCGGTAATCAGTATGTAGATCAGCTAAAGGAAGCGATAAAGCATGAACAGGCGGAAGTCATCGTGGTATCCGCGGGGCTTGAATCGCAGATCGCCGAGTTTACGGATCCTGAAGAAAAGAAAATGTTTTTGGGGGAATATGGTCTGGAAGAGTCCGGGTTGAACAAACTTATAAAAGCTTCGTATAAGTTGTTAAATTTGATTACGTATTTTACAGCCGGCGAAAAGGAAGTGCGCGCCTGGACTATACGCGAGGGATGGAAAGCGCCTCAGGCGGCGGGAGTTATACACTCCGACTTTGAAAAAGGCTTTATCAAGGCTGAGGTAATCAAACTGGAGGACTTTAAGCAGTATAAAACGGAATCCGCCTGTCGGGACGCTGGCAGGATTCATATAGAAGGAAAAGAATACCTGGTGCGGGATGGAGACATCATGCATTTTAGATTTAACGTCTGAAACAATTAGAAATAATTGAAGGTTATTTCCAAAGTAAATAATTTGTGATAATTAATAGTTTAGTGTTAATTTTTTAAATTTTTTTCATCTTGAGAGTACGGATCATATTCGGCCTAACAAACAAAGGAGCTTCGGTTCCTTTCCATCATCAGTTTTTGTTGTCAAATCTGATGACGACTCTAATTCATAAGGAGCCGGAAAAGTTTCAGGGGTTTTACGACTTCAACTTTTCGGGCCTCAAGGGTCAGACTAAGGTTGGGAAAGACGGTCTTCACTTTTTCTCCAATAAGGTGACGCTTGTGATTTCCAGTAGAAGCGAAGCGTTTATTGAGTATGTAGTGAAACAACTCTTTAAAATGCAGCATGTAGAAATTGGGAAACTGCTCCTGATTCCGCTTAGCGTGGAGCAGGAAGGACAGCCGGAGTTTAAGCCGGAAACCAAGTTCATATGCATATCGCCCTTAGTCGTGATCAACCCGATAAAAGGCGAGGGAGGCGATTCCAAAAAATTCATAAGTCCATTTATGGACGAGTTTTCGGATTATTTGTATGAAAATACAATGAACCGGATGGAAGCGGCCGGGTATTCTCCGGATAAGCTGGCGGATTTTTATAAGTTCCAGGTGGTTCCGGACAAGGGATATCTGACTAAAATAAAGGTGGAAGAAAAAAAATTCGCCCGTATATTTCCCGTATTCGATAAAGGCGAAAAATATGAGGTAAGAGGCTATACCTTTCCTTTTACCCTGTACGCTGATCCGGAAGTGCAGAGCTTCGTCTTTAATTCGGGACTGGGTATCATGTGCCATAAGGGTTTTGGTATGCTTGATGTGGCCAATCAGGATCCCAATACCAGGACTACGCCATATAACTTTACGATATAATTAACAAAAATCAGGAGCACACGCGGGACGCGGCTCCGGAATAAAAGAAGCGTTTCGGGCGCGCCTGTCTGGCTGATCCGAGACGCTTTTTTAATTTCTCCTCATGTAGTTGACCGAGGTATAGCCTATCAGAAGGTCCGCCCGTTCGCCGGGATGCCTGTAGTATACGAGAATGTCATATACGTTTTGAGTTTGACTGTGACTGCCTGACACAAACTCGTCGTCGCCATACGGAGCGGTATTGTTTACCAGCGTATAAAGATAGTTGTAGTACCCTTGCTTAAGCAGCAGCCGAGCGGTGTATTTTTTTATCTCCTCATTGTAGGTCATCAGGTTTTGTTCGTTCATTTGCCAGTCGTTCATAGCTCCTCTGACGTAAATATCGCCGCTTTGCCGGGGTACGTCAAGTACAAAGTTGACCAATACATAATCAGGACTATAATGGCGTTCTCCACTTTCATAATGCTCGATCCAGAATTTGCCGTCGATATCGGGGAAGACCGAGTACGTCTGCGAGCGTTTGCTCGCGTCGGTCACCAGAACAACTTCGTATAAATCGGGGTGTAAAACGATTCGGCCTACATTGAGCTTATAACTTATAAGACTACTAATATCGAACGCGTTAAACTCATTGCCTCCCCTAAACGCGTTTTCCATATTGAAGTAGTTGTACTCTAGCAAACCTTCGTGTTCCTTTACAAACATAGGGGGGAGGTTGTAGATAGCTTTGTCCCATCGGTGATTTTGACGTATGACGACGTTGACGTTCGCCGCGGGATTGATCAGGTTCAGATGACCATAGGCTATGGAGAAGTCTACTTGCTGGCTTTTGTCGCGCTCGGCTACCGCGCGGGCGAATTTTACGTCAGGCTGAATAATGACCGCCGTGTTTATGTCTTCATAGACCATGAAGCGCCTGGAAAGTACGATATCGTCTTCATCGTAATTCCGGTATACCTTTATCACATAGTTGCCGCTGATCTTTACTCTGGGGAGGACAAACCTGTAGTGAATATAGGGTACCAGCGCGTTGATGGAATTGTAGCGCTCCGTGATAAAGAACTCGTTATATTCGTGGAGGAACTGAATATCCGACAGGCTGGATTTTGTCCAGTTGGCGTTGCAATGGATGATTTTGACGTAATAGTTGTTCATTTCGTCCCCGAGTTCGTCAAAGGATAGAACCAGAGGGCTGGATTGGGATAATGATACTATGGCGGGCTGAAGATAGTCGGAGACCTGTCCTGTATGGGGATATAAGAGCGCCGTTTTGACGCTTGTCTCATATACTCTGTCCGCGGTAACGAATTCCTTGACCGGAGGCTGTTGTCTGGGCTCTTTTTTCTTTTGAGCCATGAGGGGGGAAACTCCGGTATGGAGAAAAAATAGAATAAATAAGTAGCGCATATGTTTAATCTTCCAGTTGTTCAATTGCCGTGACCAGCCGCTCCCACTGGGGGTCGCACTCGTCCAGTCGCCGGCATATGTCCTGATAGTCCTTGTTGGTGGCGGCGAGCTGGTCCGGGTTACTGTATATTTCGGGTTTCGCCATTTCTTCTTCCAACTTTTTCTTTTTTTCCTCCAGCGTGGTCATGGACTCTTCCACTGTTTGCAATTCCTTTTTCAACTTCTTGAGTTCATTGACTTCCTGAGTAGATTTAGGTTGTCGCTTTTTCGCTTCCTGTGGTCTGGAAGCCGGTTTCGCTATAGAGGTGGTCGCGGCTTCCGCCGCTTTATCCTTTTGGGCTCTCCATGTCATATATTCGTCAAAAGAGCCCGGATATTGCTTGATCTGCCGGTCTTCGATATACCAAATCTTGTTGGCGACATCGCGTACAAAATGCCTGTCGTGTGAAATAACAATAAACGTGCCGGCATACCGCGAAAGCGCCTGAGTAAGGATATTGACCGAGGTAATATCCAGATGGTTGGTGGGCTCGTCGAGAAGCAGAAAATTGGATTCGGATATCAGTACCTTGGCGAGCGCCACTCTCGATTTTTCTCCTCCCGAAAGCACTTTTATTTTTTTGAAAACGTCGTCGCTGGAAAATAGAAAGCAGCCTAGAACGCTTCGAAGCTCCATTTCGGTCTTGTCGGTGCCGGTTTGCTTCAACTCTTCCAGCAGCGTATTGTCGACGTTGAGGGACTCAAGCTGATGCTGGGCGAAAAACGAAGGGATCACGTTGTGGCCGAATTCAACCCGGCCACTTACATTTTCCGTACCCGCTATAACTCGAAGCAGGGTAGACTTGCCCTTTCCGTTGGCTCCGATCAGCGCGATTTTGTCTCCGCGCTCGATCGCGATGGAAGTGTCTTGTAGCAGATGAAGGTCGCCGAATGACTTGGACACATTTTCCAGTTTGGAAACAAACCGGCCTGGCTGAACTTTAAAGTTGAACCGGAAACTGACTCTGGCTGTTTCTTCGACTATGTCTTCAATCATGTCCATACGCTCAAGGGCTTTGACACGCGACTGTACCTGTCTCGCTTTGGTAGCCTTGGCTTTGAAACGCTCAATGAAGCGTTCCGTCTGTTTGATCTTTTGCTGCTGATTTTCAAACGCGTTCTTTTGGATTTCTGAACGAAGCGCTTTTTCTTCCAGATAATTGCTGTAGTTTCCAACGTAGATGTTCAAATCCTGAAAAGCGACCTCTACGATTGTTTTGACTGTACGGTCCAGAAACTCACGGTCATGCGAGACGATAATTACGGCGCCTTCGTATTTTGACAGGTAGTCTTCAATCCATTGGATCGAAGGCATGTCGAGGTGGTTGGTCGGTTCATCGAGCATCAGCAGGGAGGGGCGGACCAGAAGGAGCTTCGCCAGCATGACCCGCATGCGCCATCCTCCGGAAAAAGTATTGAGCGGGCGGCTCAGATCAGCGGTGCTGAAACCAAGTCCCTCCAGTATTTCTTCCGCTTTTGACTGAATCGTATATCCTTCCAGTATTTCAAAATCTTCTTGTAGCTTGGTCAGCTTATGGAGCAGGTTGTCGGAGTAGTTTTTCTCCATTTCTTCCAGCACATGGTCAATCTCTTTTTTCAGTTGTATCGCCTTTTCAAAAGCCTTCATCGCTACTTCCAGAATGCTTTCGTGGCTATCGTAGGAAAGCAGGTCCTGATTCAGAAAACCTATCGTGCAGTCGTTGCTTTTGGATATGGTTCCATTGTCCGGAGTCAGGTCTCCATGGATCAGTCTGAGTAGCGTAGACTTGCCGGTGCCGTTCGCCCCGATCAGCCCGATTTTGTCCTTGGGCTTTATATGCAATGAAGCATTCTCATACAAGGGCCTGCTACCCAAAAAGTAGGATAAATTATTAATAGAAAGCATTCCGGAATATTAAGGTTTAGTGGTAAAGTTAAGGACTTTTGATAAAACAACAGGATAAAACGGCAGGTTCTTTCATCCTGTTGTTTTCGCTTTCCCCTTCGCCGCGCCGCTTAAACAAACTCCCCCCAGTATTGTTAAACGATGTATGAATCAGGTTTTGGTAGTTATAGCGGTCATTTTACTTGTATTTGTCTTATTTCTGCTTTTCAGACTCAGCCTTTTTGTGAGCACATATGTATGGCGAACGAAACCAGGAGCAATCTCAGGAAACTTTAACAGTTACTTGTTTGTATGTTTCTTTATTTTTGGTTCGACCGGGGTCTATTCGTTTTATAGAAACATAGAGCCTGATTTGCTGGGCGCTCCATCTTCGGAACATGGCTATTGGCTCGACGCGACTACGAAGCTGACTTTTATATTGATCTTGATCATTTTCTTCATAACTCAGGCGGCGCTGGCTCTTTTTATGATTTTGTACCGTTATGACCCCTACCGAAAGGCGCTTTTTTATCCCATGAACCTGAAACTGGAGATTGTATGGACGGCGATTCCTCTGGGGGCGTTTCTTCTCTTGTTTATAAACTCGTACCTGACCTGGACGAAAGTAATGGAGGTCCCTCCGGAAGATCCGGTGATTGTCGAAGTGACAGGAATGCAGTTTAATTGGATAGCACGTTATCCGGGGGCCGACAATAAACTGGGAAAGGTAAACGCCCGCTATATCGATCAGCGGAACGTGGCTGGTCTGGATCTGAGTGATCCGGCCAGCCTGGACGATTTTGTGACTGGCGAAATACGCGTTCCGGTCGACAGGAACATTCTGTTCAAAATCCGCTCGCTCGATGTGATTCACAGTGTAAATATTCCTCATTTCCGCCTCAAAATGGACGCGGTGCCCGGCATGCCTACGCAATTCGCTTTTAAGCCCATCAGGACTACCAACGCTATGAGGATGGAAACAAGCGACGCCCGGTTCAATTTTTCAATTTATTGCGCGGAATTATGCGGCAGAGGGCACTACAACATGAAGACCGATGTGGTGGTCGAGGAGGAGATCGCTTACCAGGACTGGTACAAACAGCAGGGGAGCTGGCTGGCGCGGCATCAGGAGTATCTTCGTTATGTGCCTGATCGATATCAGGAAAGAGCGAAAGCGATCATCGGCAATACTCCACCCGAGACGACGGAAGAGGACGCTGATTTCTTTTATGACAATACTGAAAAACTTGTAGACGAAAATGGACCGATTGATTAATCAGGAAGTCAGAGAAAATCATTCCCGATCTTTCTGGCGCGAATATATTTTTAGTACCGACCACAAGGTGATCGCCAGACAGTATTTGTTTACCGGCATGTTTTGGGCGGTGATAGGGGGCTTACTCTCATTGCTGATACGGGTACCGCATGGTTTTCCCGAAGCCAATCTGGAATGGCTCAAGCCCTTGCTTGGCGACTGGATACTCAACCAGAGGCTGGACGCCGAGTTTTATTTGTCGGTAGTTACGATTCATGGCACGGTCATGGTGTTTTTTGTGCTCACCGCGGGGTTGAGCGGCACTTTCGCCAATTTTCTGATTCCTCTGCAAATAGGAGCGAGGGATATGGCTTCGCCATTTATCAATATGCTTTCCTACTGGATGTTTTTTCTGGCCAGCGTACTGATGTTCGGTTCCCTGTTTATCGAAACAGGGCCTTCAATGGCCGGCTGGACGGCTTATCCGCCATTGAGCGCCGTGATGCCGGCGGTTTCAGGCTCCGGGGCGGGTATGACTTTATGGATCATAAGTCTGATATTCTTTGTAATCTCTGTACTGCTGGGCGGTATCAATTATATTGTTACGGTGATCAATATGCGGACGTACGGTATGACTTTCGACCGGCTTCCTCTGACTGTATGGGCGCTGCTTTTTACGGCGATATTGGGACTTTTTTCGTTTCCGGTACTTATTTCAGCGTTTGTCCTTCTGATGGCCGACCGGCATATGGGTACCAGCTTTTTTCTGAGCGATATTTATATCGACGGAGCTCTCTGGGGGACGACCGGCTCGGGTAGCGCTATACTTTATCAGCATTTGTTTTGGTTTTTAGGGCATCCGGAGGTATATATCGTGATTCTGCCCGCTCTGGGTATCGCTTCGGAAGTGATCTCCGTGAACGCCCGGAAACCCATATTTGGTTATCTGCTTATGGTGTTGTCGCTCGGCACGATCTGTGTTTTGTCGCTCATGGTATGGGCGCATCATATGTTTGTGTCGGGACTCAATCCGTTTCTGGGCACCCTGTTTAGCCTTACTTCCTTTATCGTGGCGGTGCCTTCCGCGATCAAGGTGTTTAATTATCTGGCGACGCTCTGGAGAGGGAATCTGAGGTTTACGCCCGCCATGATGTTTTCGCTGGGGCTGGTCTCGTTCTTCATTTCCGGAGGACTGACAGGGTTGGTACTCGCCAATAACGCGGCGAACATACATCTGCACGATACATATTTTGTCGTGGCTCATTTCCATCTTGTGATGGGTAGTTCGGCCGTGTTTGGTTTCTTCTCCGGCGTATACCACTGGTTTCCCAAAATCTTCGGGAGGATGCTGAATGAACGTCTGGGGTATCTGCATTTCTGGATTACATTCCTGGGTATTTATCTGATATTCTTTCCTATGCACTTTATTGGCTGGAATGGGATTCCCAGGCGCTATTATTCATTTTCCTATATGGAAACGATTGATTATTTTCCTGACCTTAATACTTTTATTTCCGTTGTGGCGATCATTACGTTTATCGCTCAGTTTATTTTCCTCTTCAACTTTTTCTATCACTTGTTTTGGGGGACGCCCGCGGAGCGTAATCCCTGGCAGGCAAACACGCTTGAATGGACGACCAGGGCGGGCATGCCGGGAGAGGGAAACTGGGAAGGGGCGTTGCCTGTCGTTCATCGCTGGCCGTACGACTACTCCAAACCAGGCGCTGAAGATGATTTTATTCCTCAGAATGTTCCGCTGTCAGAGACGGAGAGCTCCAATCTGAAGGAGGAAGGAGTGAAAATTACGATCAAAAGTTTGCGGCGTCAGGGTAAAATCCGCTAATAAGCTTAAATGTATGAAAGAATCTCTATGTGGTTTGCTGATGGCTGGAATGGGACTTTGCCTGGCCGCTTGTAGCCCCGAGAAGGAAAACAAAGACGTAGCTTCAGAGTTTTCCGGTCTGGTAAAAGGCACCTGGGCGAATCCTGAAATGAACTGTCTCAATGGTTTTGGCCTGTGCGAAGTCCGGTTTTTTCACGATGGCAAGGAAGGAAGCTTTATGCTGGACTCCATGGAGCTTACTTCACCCAAGCCGATGGTGTCGGCTCTGCTGGTCATTTATCCGGAAGATACGAAGACAATGCGGATCGAATTTCAGGAAACGTGTCTGAATTGGGATGATTTTTTTGTGGTTGATACGATGAGTCTCGCGTTTACCAATGTGATCGAAGACTTTACAGTCGTGCCGATCGCGGGAGTGTATCCTACAAACCGGAAAGATGGAGCGTTTGGGAGTGTGTCGATTGGGATAGAGTTGGTGGAAAATTGATTGGCGAATGATGATACGCGTCAGTTTTTTTCGTGATGAGCGGCATTTTTTCCGATGGAAAGATTAGACACTTTTATGAATGTACCAATTGATATAGTGAATGAAAAACATATTAGTAGCTACTGATTTTTCAGAAAGTAGCGCCAACGCGTGCGATTACGCCGTCGCGATGGCCTCGGAGATTGGGGCTGGAGTGATCGCGTTGAATGTAGTGACCATTCAGGTAATTGATCCGGTAGCTCCCGCTTTTTATCTGGATCCTTTGTTAAACGACAAGCGCGATGAAAGCCAATCGCTTCTCACTTCTCTGGAAGATCGGTATAAGCGCGTATTATATCCGGACAAGCGTTCTTTTAGTTTTCAGATCAAGACGGCGATCGGGGTACCCGAAGCGGAGATCCGAAACAGTTTGATAGAAAGTGACGCGGATTTGCTGGTCGTTGGTACCAGACATGCCGATTTTTGGACGAGGCTGGGAGGAAGTACCGTTACCGGGCTTGCTGGTGAAGTGCCTGTTCCAATGATTGTTGTGCCCGAAGAGGCCCGATATGATGGGATTCGATCCATCGTGCTCGCTACGGATCTGAAAGAGGACGCGGAAGATTTTATTCGCGAAGCGGTAGAGTTCGCCCGGGTTTTTGACGCCTGGCTACATATAGTGTATATCGATGAAGCTCCTTCGGAGCAAAAAGAAGAGCGATTCGCCATTCTTGAATCTAAGCTACCTCAATTAGCGTATGGTAAAGTGGACTTTGAATTGGCGAGGTTAAAAAATCCTTTAAAAATCGTAGATTTGTTTCTTGAGAAGGAAAACGCGAACTTACTGGTGTTGAGAAAGCGGAAAAGAAATTTTCTTTCGGACTTGTTTCATACAAGTTTTACTAAAGAAAAAATACGTGATTCGAAGGCGCCTTTGCTGATTTATTAAAAAAAGAGTTATAACTCATTTACCATATACTCATGAATACAATATTTTGTCCGACTGATTTCACGGAAGAGTCTGTCAAGGCGGCGGGAATAGCGTTTAGGATCGCGAGCCTGGTACGGGGAAAGCTGGTGCTCATGCACGCGTACCATGTTACGGGTACGGAAGCCGGGATGAAAATGGACGCGGAAATTACGGATCGTCTGAAAGCGGAGGCTGAACGTAAGCTGGATGAAATCATCGAGGTACTGCGTCAGTCAAACCCATCCGCGGAAGTCGTTTTGGAAAAATCGGTTCGCTATGGTTTCGCCGTTGATGAGATTATCAGCTATAGCAAGATTATCCACGCGGACCTTATTGTTCTTAACACAAAGGGGATACATGGTTTCGCGGAGCGGGTAGCCGGCTCTATTGCCGGAAATGTGCTTGAGTCGACCAATATTCCGGTGCTGATTCTTCCTAAAGAGACGAAAAGCGAAGATTTTAAGAAAATTGTGTTTGCCAGTGAGCTAAAGGCGGGAGAAGAACATCTTGTCGATTTTATCATTGATTTCGCACGCCTGTTTTCAGCGGAAGTTACGATTCTTCATGTAAAGGAAAAAATAACGGATGAAGATAATAAAAAGGCGATCAACTACGTGGCTGAAAGTGAAATAAGCAATAAGGATTATGAGATGGTGGCCCTTGATCTGATTGAAGAGAGGAATCTTGAAGACGGAATTAACAGGTACGCGGAAGAAAACCAGATGGACATGATTGTGATGGCAAGGGGAAAACGCAATTTCTGGGTTAGCCTTTTTCAAAGTGGAAATACGAAGAAGATGGCTTCTCATACCAAACTACCTTTGTTGGCTTTGCATAAGCTGTAGATCGCTTAAAAAAGGATTTTAGGATCCGGCTAAAACAAAAGCGAGGTTACTCTTTAGAATAACCTCGCTTTTTGTTTAGAACGAAAGTCTGCCCATAGGTTGACAGCATTTGTCTGTTTCATGAAAAACCAGCAATGGTATCGTGGCGTGATACGCCATCTTTTTCGTGTTTTTGTCCTTGAATAGATTGCTGACGATGGATTCGCTGATGGTAGTGATAACAAAGAGATCCGCTTTGTTTCTTGTCAGGTATTCCTGTATGTGGACGTTAATGTCGATTCCATGGAAATAGATAAAATCCAGCTTGGGGTACGCGCAGGTTTCTCTGACAATCTTTTCAAACTTGAACAACTGATCTTCGGAAAACTTCCTTTTCTGATCGGAGATATTCAGAATCGTTACTTCTGAATTGTAAAAGGTGGCGAACGCGGTAAGCTGCTTGATCGCCGCCACGTCTATATGTTCAAGATCGGACGCGTAGACGATTTTTTCAAATTTTATACCCCCTGTTCGTTCGGGAATAGCCAGTACCGGACACGAGGCGTCGTCGATGATTTGGGTAGCGAATGAACCGATGGTAATATCTTTTATGCCACCTTCGCCTTTGGCTCCCAAAACGATCAGATCGACGTTTTCTTCATCGATGAGCTTGATAATAGGCGCGGCGCTCTCACCTTCCGTTACCACGGTAGTAATGTTGAGCAATGGGTTTTTTTGCAGACATTCCAGTTTAAGATCGTTGAGTTTTTCACCCATCGATTTTTTGATATTCTGGATGTTTTCCGGGCGTTCACTACTTGATTTATATAGAATCACGTGAACCAAAACAATTTTGGAATAAAAAGTTTCCGCTATAGTCAACGCGTACTTTAGCGCGTTGCTGGAACATGCGGAAAAGTCGGTGGGAAAAATAATCGTATTGACTTGCATATAACTTAATACTTGAAATTCCTCAAAATGTTTCACTAATCGTTTCGCGACGATTAGTCGTTTTGGTTTAGAGAGGCGGGAAATGTGATGGTAAAAATAGTGCCTTTATCCAACTCACTATAGACCTCTATGCTACCCCCGTTTTTTTCAATTGTTTGCTTTACAAGAGACATGCCCAGACCAAGCCCGGGACTGGCTTTATGAAGACGCTTGAATGGAACAAATACATTGTTCAGATCTTGTGTAGCAATTCCAATGCCATTATCCGCGACTTTCAGAGTCAGGTGATTTTTATTGGCGGAGTATTCAAAAGAGACTTCTACAATAGGTCTTCGTTCTTCGGATCGGTATTTTATGGCGTTGTTTATCAGATTGAAAAGTATGCTTCGGATTTCTTTGGGACGAATACGGAGTTTTTTTATTTGAAGATTGACGCGCAGGTCTGGTTCGTTTTCAATGATAAGATCGCCTATGGAAATGAGGACTTCATTCACTATTTCCTCCAGGTCTATCAAGCCAGGCGCTTCTTCTTCCTGATCGCTTACCGGTATTTCCGTCAGGTCCAGTACGAGGTTTTTTAATACTTTATTCGACTTTTGAACCAGGCTGAATATTTCTCTCAGGTTGTCGTTTTCGAGGTATGGTTTTATTTCATTCCGCATCATGTTGAGCAAAGACTCCATGTTTCTTATCGGGTTGCGCAGGTCGTGCGAGGCGATATGAATAAAGTTGTCGAGCTCTTTATTAACCTTGGCGAGGTGTTGATTGGTGAAGTTTAATTTGCTGAGATCCTGACTGAGTTGCTGTTCGGCCTTTTCCAGATTTTCCAGCATGGTTTTTTGATCGTGTATGTCGGTTAAAGTCCCTACCCAGCGTACGATACAGTCGTTTGAGTCGACAATCGGAATAGCTCTTGTCAAAAACCACCGGTAGGCTCCGGTCTTGTTTTTGAGGCGTAGCTCGATACTCAATTCTTCGGCTGTCAGATTACAGCGTCGCCATGCTTCCCGAATACCGGGAAGGTCATCCGGAAAAATAATGTCGCTCCACATGTCTTCCGTCATTTTTTTTGGCAGATTGCCGGTATAGTCGAGCCAGCGCAGGTTGAAATAATCTCCTTGCCCCTTCGCGTTGATGGAGTATACAAGCTGAGGCATGGATTCCGCCAAAACCTGATACATTTGTTCGGAAGCCCGGAGTTTACTTTCGACGACCTTGACGTCGGATAGCTTGAGTAAGGAACCGACCATGCGCAAGGGTTGACCTCGCTCATCGCGGATGATATAGCCTCTGTCGAGAATAAGCTCATAATGTCCCTGGTTGCTCAGCAGACGATATTCCGCTTTCCAGCTTTGAATCGCCGGATCCTGGATGCTTTTGAGCAGATCGTTCACCACCACCTCTTTGTCCTCAGGGTGAATTCGGGATTGCCAGTATTCCAAACCATTTTCAGGAGGGAAAACCTTGCTTGCAAACTCTTCATTAAATAGTTCATTAAAAACTAGTTTATTGTCTAAACAGTCCCAATCCCAGGCGATTTCGTTGGTGGCCTTGCTCAGCAGGCGGAACCGGTCGTCGCTTAGCTCAAGATCCCGGGTTCGTTTTTGTATGATGGTTTCCAGTTCTTTATTCCGGCGTTGGAGTTCGGCGTTGGAGTCGCTGAGTCGTTTGTAGGCTTTTATTAACTCTGGTTCCGCCGCTTTGATGGCGCTGATGTCGACGATAGTGACCATAAGGCGGGGCCGCCCTGTTTCTTCGGGCGTCTCTACGCCCGCTGTGACCCAGGCGCGAAACGACGTGCCGGACGGTAACGATATATGGGTTTCGATCTCATAAGCGCTATGATTTTTATATCCTTGCCGGATATAATCTTCCATCGATTGTTTATCCGGGATAGCGACGCGGGCTAAGAAATCCTCCACGGAGGCGGGTTTGTCCGGGGGCAACTCAAGGAGTGAATAAAATCCTTCGGTACATAGGAGTTCCTGGGTGGCTATAGCCAGGGTACAGGAGGCGACGCGTTCTTTCTTGTTGTCCGTGTGCTTTCTGAGCAACCCGATTCCAGTGGCTGGCGCGTTTAGCGGGGGCGCGTAGTCGGGATGATCGACCTTGTTTTTGAGAATGAGAATACCCGCTTGCTCCGAGCCTGTATCGAATGGAATATATTGAAAATGGATATTTTGACGGCTAAAAGGATTAGAGGCTGTGCTTTTTGCCAAAACAAATGAAAAATCATATTTTCGACATTCGGTTTCAGAAAGCTGACTGAGTGACAGAAACGCGTTGTTGAACCAGGTCACCTGACCGGAATGACTGATGAGGGCGAGTCCTTCCGAAACCGAATCAAACGCCTTTGAGAAGTCTTTCGAGTTAAATGTGTTTTTTGTCAATGACTTGCTTGTTGAGGGTGTTGATGGGGCTAAAAGCTTATCAATTTGGATTGTTGAAAGTCTTTAGGCGTTTTATGTAAAAGGCGATTACACGTTCAAATTACCGCGAAGATAGTAAATAATCCCATACGCGATATTCAGATCTGGTTACTTTTAAGACTTTTAAAGACAATGAAAACCGGTAGCTGAACGATTGAAAAATCCAATTTGTTTTAGCATGTTTCAGGTTTTTTTTATAGCTTTTAAAATTGTTTCAGACTAAGTGCAGATGCGACGGCTAATATTAAAGATCATTGATCCGTTTTATTTTATTTTTAAACCGGTCATGGATTTGCAAACTTACCGGTATGGAGTATGTGGAAGCGGAAATACCTTGCTCGATATCTTGGTATACTTTATATCATACAACTATGTTCTAGACAAACAGCCTGTTCTTCTTGGCTGGTTGACGATAAGCCCCCATATCGCGGCGTTCATTATCGCTTTTATGGTATCTTTTCCGATCGGTTTTTTTCTGATGAGAATGATCGTCTTTACAGAGTCTACCGTACGGGGACGCGTGCAACTTGTCCGGTATTTTTCTGTCCTTCTCTTGAATATTTTCCTGAACTATGTGTTTATCAAGTTGATGGTGGAGTATTTGCATGTATACCCTACCGTCGCCAAGGTGATTATAACGTGTGTGATTGTGCTGATATCGTATTTGTTGCAGCGAAGGTTTACGTTTAAAGTCGTCAAGTCGGGCATATGATTTCCGACGTTGAGAGGCTAAGCTTTATTGTATTTGATCAGGAATCCGGATAATGGAAAAATGGCGATGCTTGTCGAATTGAATGGGGTTTCCCTGAAACTGGGCGCCAGTCTTGTATTGGATGACGTGTCGTTGACGATTGAGAAGCGGTCGTTGACGGTTATTTGCGGTCTGAGTGGTAGCGGCAAGACGGTACTTGGCGGATTGATCGCCGGAAAACGGGAAGCCGGAGAGGGTGAGGTTCGCTTCAAAGCCGGGGTTCGGGAACGAACCGTCTGGGTGCCGCAGCAACACGATTTCAGGACATGGATGGATGGGGGCTCATATTATCAGCAACGATACGACAATACCTTTGGCGGGAATTTGCCGCGGGTAAGCAATGTCTTGTCGCTTGAAACTATCGGAAAAAGCCGACTGAAAGACGTGCTGGAACGATTGCGTGTCGATGGGCTTATGGACAAGCTGGTTCTGGAATTGTCCAATGGAGAAAGCAAAAGAATACAACTCGCCATAGCGCTTTTGGGGGATCCCGCGCTGCTGATTCTGGACAATCCCTGGGTGGGCCTGGACATGGAAACCCGCGTCGTCTTGCCGGAAGTATTTGATATGTTGTTGAGCAGGGACGTAAGTATCCTGTTGTTGTGTGGCATAAAGGATGTGCCGGAAACAAGAACTTCGCTCTTCCTGTTGCATGAAGGTAAGTTGATGAGAAAAGACTCCAGGTCGTCTATTGAGCAAGACCTGATGGCTGTGAACGAGAAAGGGGAGAGGGGAAGACTGCAAGCCTTGCCATCCGGCATTATCGGGATCGGCCAGGAGGCGGACTTGTTTACAAACGCGGTTGAAATGAAAGGGGTGACTGTACGATATGGAGAAAAAACGATTCTGGAGAATATTGACTGGACTGTTCGAAAAGGTGAGCGCTGGGCGCTGATGGGGCCCAATGGTTCAGGAAAGTCGACCTTGCTCAGTCTGATCAATGGAGATAATCCCAAAGCTTATACCAATAAGGTCGCTGTATTTGACAAACAAAGAGGGACGGGGGAGAGTATCTGGGAATTGAAAAGTAAAATCGGATTCGTGTCTCCGGAATTGCATCTGTTTTTTCAGCGATCGCCTTCATTTACCGAATCCCTGGCGGTTGCCGGACGAAGTGGTTCCGTATTCAGAAATCTTGTATTTACCTGCTTTGATTGCGTTACTTCGGGATTTAACGAGCAGATTGGCTGGTCGGGGAATGTGACTGAGGGGCAGAAAAAACTGGCTACGCGGTGGATGGAGGCTTTTGAGGTTGAGAAGCTGAAAAACGCGCCTTTCTCGTCCGTTTCACTTGGAACGCAAAGGATTCTTTTGTTAGCGAGGTCTCTCGTCAAGAATCCGCCATTGCTCATTCTGGATGAACCTTGCCAGGGTTTGGATGAAATACAAATAGAGCGTTTCAGGCAAATTGTCGATATGGTCTGTTTCTCGCTTGGCAACACACTGATTTATGTATCGCATTACGAGCATCATATACCTTCCTGCGTAAGCGAACGTCTTGATCTTGGATAGGTGGATATTGGATTACAGCCACTTCCGATGTCTGAAATACCATAAGAAGGCCAGAGAAGCCAGAATCATCGTAGCGATCGCGAATGGATAACCCCAGGGCCAATCAAGTTCGGGCATAAAGGAGAAGTTCATGCCATAGATACTGGCGATCAGGGTAGGAGGCATAAAAACGACGGTTACGACCGTGAAAATCTTGATCACCTGATTCTGCTCAATGTTGACCAATCCCAGAAAAGTATTTTGAAGAAACTCAAGTCGTTCAAAACTAAACTCCGTGTGTTGTAGCAGAGAGGCGATATCCTTGATCAGGATTCGGAGCCGTTCCTTTTCCGGTTCCTGGATAAACGAGCTTTTAAGCAGGGAGGATACCAATCTTTGCTTGTCCACGATACTTTCCCGGATAAGGATCGTATTTTCTTGCAGCTCTGTTATTTTTATCAGTATTTCTTCCTTAAAGGATCGTTCTTTCAAAAGTTTTTTACTTACCGAATTGGTTTGTCGGGTCAGCGATTCTATAAAATCCGCGTCCAGGTCGATTCTGGATTCGAGTAGCAGAATCCATATTTGTGAAGCTTTGTTAATCTGGCTGTTTCGGAAAGTTTTGAGTTTGCGAACCACATCGGCGAAAGCCTTCAGGTCGGCGTTGCGCACGGTAAACAGGATATTTTCTTTTAATATAAACGAGACATGCCTGGAAACATATGATTGATTTTCGCTTACGACAAAAACATTGTTCGCCTCTACCGTATAGGTGTCTTCAATGTAACGGGAACTGCTCTCGATTTCCGCCGCTTCCTGCGAGGTAAACAACTCAATGTTGAAAAGGCTTTCGATGGTCTGTTTTTCCCGATCGGTAGGGGATTGAAGGTCGACCCAGATCAACCTGGGATCGTCAGGAGTGATGGATTCCGGATCTTTTTCCCATCGTACTTCATTGTCTTTTATATAAAATATCCGAATCATAAACTACACTTTTGCGAAAGCAAGTTAATTATGTCCAAGCCAAAATAAAAATCCAGGCTTGTTTGTTTAAACCATCTTAGGACGAAGGATAAGTAAGATAACAATTCAAAGTTTACGCGCCGCGCTATGAAAATTTCAGAGTGGATGTCGTAAAGCTTGGTTCTTGAGAAAAAAAAAATTACTTTTGCACCGCTTTATATTAGGCCCCATAGTTCAATGGATAGAATTTCAGATTCCGGTTCTGAAGATTTGGGTTCGAGTCCCGATGGGGTCACTTAAGGAGACACTACACAGTAGTTGTCTCCTTTTTATGTCAATAAAAATCTGTCATCCAAGCTGTTATAGTTCGGTTATTTATAGTTCGATTTTTTATGACTGAAACCTCTAAACTGATGTATAAGATTCTCTAGAAAGCTTGCCTAGAGACGTCGTTACACTGTTTTTTCTAAAGTTCGATTTCTCCTTGGGGTTTTGGTGTTTTTTCTTCCCCGTCTTTTTTATAATTTTTGGCCATGAGATAGATAAAGGAAGTCCACTATAACGGTTGCTTCGTCATCGTCTACCTCAATGCCATTTTTTACTAATATCGCAATTGCTCGCTTAATTGAAACCTTTTTATCGGTAAAATTCATATTTATTGCTATTTTGCCTGTCGTTTTGTTGATAATATTTTTGATAGCCCACTGTGCAATCCCAAAGAAATATCCCCTGTTTGGAAATCAACCTTAAGCGGAGGGATAAGATTAACAAAATGTTTTTTATCCGCTGTGTCCAAGTTTGAAAATCCTTGAAGAATGTTTACAAATGACCGACCTACCAACTGGCTTTGTTTGTCAATAGCCTTTAATTTAACATCGATATCGTTCAATTCCCTTTTCAGGCATTTGAAATTGACAAGGCATTCCTTTTTTAACTTGCTATAGTCATCGAGTTTTAGTATGTCTGTCACAAATAATTTCAGAGCTTGGGAAAGAATTGATTCCTGTTCAATTAGCTTTCCCAATTAACTTTTTCCATTCGGGCCGGTTGAAATTCTTGGCTGAGAAGTCTTCACGATAAATGTCCTTGACTTCTATATTATTGTACCTGCAATATTTTAATAACCGGTCTTCCTGTTCAGGTAAGGAATGTCCTTTTCTTTTTTGCTCATCCGTGCTTACACGGACGTATAAATAGGCTGTTTTCATAGGAATAATATGTGTTTGATTTTTAAGTTGAACATTTCTTGAAAGCTTTCAGACCTGATAGTTTTTTAGGTATACAACGGTATCGCAACCCTACTCTTATCTTAACTATTAAAACCCATTCATAACATCCTCAAAAATATCTGACTAAATACAGTCCAAGTCTGGAAAATGTACTAAATTTGACCAAAACAGACAAGTCAATGATAGACAATACTAAGTTGTTTGGGGAAGCGGTTCGATCCTTAAGAGAAAAGAAAGAATTGTTGTTACGACAAGTTGCAGCTGAATTAGAAGTCGATACGTCATTCTTAAGTAAAATGGAACGTAACGAGAAAAAAGCAAGCAGACAGCAAGTTTGCAAACTAGAAGGAATATTAGAAGCTAAGCAAAATGAATTATTGACATTATGGTTATCTGACAAACTATTTGACATATTGAGTGAAGAGAAAGAAGCGTATAATGTGCTGAAGTTGACTGAACAAAGGTTAAAACAAACTAAGTAAGAAAATATGGATATATTAAACTTTCATAAAAAGCTAATCAATAACTATAAGAGTTATATCCAGAGTTTTCTGAATATAAAAGATCCCTTCATTCGTGAGTTTGTTGATGAGGAAATAAGCAACAAAAAACTATGGCCAGAACCGTTGGTTCAATTTAATCCAACTTTTGAAAAAGGGAAGCTATTGTCCGATTTAGTAAGTGAGGGATATCTTCATCCTGAATTGGATAGAATTTTTTCTGGATTCAATTTATATAAACATCAGGAAGAAGCCATATTATTGGGTTCAAGCGGTAGCGAATTCGTGGTAACCTCCGGAACAGGTTCTGGCAAGTCGCTTACCTATATGGCTACAATCTTTAATTATGTATTAAGCCTAGGTGAAGCATCCAAGAATAAAATTCAGGCAGTCATAGTGTATCCAATGAATGCCTTAATCAATTCCCAATATAAGGAAATTGAAAAATTCAAAAGTACCTACGAAGAAAAATACAATAAAACATTTCCAATTACATTTGACCAATATACCGGTCAGGAGACCGAAGAGCAAAAGGAACAACTTCGCTTAAACCCGCCTCATATCCTGCTTACCAATTACATGATGCTGGAATTGGTGATGACAAGAAGCGGCAGGGATGTCGAAATCAGACAGAACTTCCTTGAAAACATCAAATATCTGGTTTTTGACGAATTGCATACGTATAGAGGCAGACAAGGATCCGATGTTTCCATACTCATTCGCAGAATCAAATCAGCGGCAAGCAATCCAATAACCTGTATAGGAACTTCTGCTACTATGGTGTCCGGTGATGCCACTACATTATTGGAACAAAAAGAGAAAGTGGCAGAAGTAGCCTCAACTATTTTTGGAACAGACATCCATTCCAATCAGGTAGTCAATGAATATCTTGTACGAAGTATCGGAATTGGAGAATCGCCATCCCATGCAGATTTAAGGCAAGCTATTGAAAAAGGGATAGCTATTGATGGTAGTGCGGACGATTTCGAGAAACATCCCACGGCAAACTGGATTGAAGAACAAATTGCATTAGAAAATAAAGAAGGAACCTTAATTCGCAGGAAACCAACTGAACTTTCGAAGATTGCAGTCCAGTTAGCAAACCTTTCCGTTGTCGACAACCAAACTGCCACCAAACACATAGAGGAATTGCTGGAATGGGCAAACATGCTTAATACCAAGCCAGGCAAAGACAAAAATTACTTGCCATATCGAATCCATCAGTTTATCGTACAAACGGGCTCTGTATACGCTACCCTCGGCAATCAGCAAACCCGTGAGTTATATTTAGATGCCGGATTGTATGCCGACAGCAAGGAGAATAAATTATATCCGCTGGTATTTAGTCGTAATTCAGGACACGAATTCACTTGTGTAAAACTAAGCTTTAATGATTCCCTGATACAACCAAGGGAGTTTTATGACATCGTAGATGAAGATGATGAGGCAAATATAAAAGAAGGATACATTTTTATTCAGCACGAGGAGGATGAAGAACCTATATGGGATCCGGAAAGAGATATCCCTGACTTGCCGGAAACCTGGTTTAGCCCAGAAAGAAAAGACGGAACCCGAAAGTTGAAATCAGAGCGTGAATTCCGCTTACCAAGAAAAATATATTTCAATAAGAAAGGTGACTTTTCATTTACAGATCCGATGGACTTCGAAGGTTGGTTCCTACCCTCACCTCTGATGCTCGATCCGACTTCGGGCACTATCTATGATGCACAAACGGCCGAATGGACAAAAGTAATGAAATTGGGAGGCGAAGGCCGAAGCACTGCCACCACTGTTTTGTCTTTTGAAACCATTACCCAGCTTCAGGAATTTGGTGAAGCGCCCAAGAAACAAAAGCTGCTCAGCTTTACTGACAACAGACAGGATGCGTCCTTACAGGCAGGGCATTTCAATGATTTTGTAAAAGTAGGTCAGTTGAGAGCTGCGATTGCAAAGGCCCTCGAAATACATACTACGCTTGATTATACCAATATTGCGGACAGGGTATTTGATTGCTTAAATATCTCTCAGAACCAGTTCGCTAAACAGCCGGCCACTTTTCCCGGACCCAGGAAAGAAAACGAAGATGCGTTTAAGGATTTTATCATGTACCGCCTTCTGCATGATTTAAGAAGAAGCTGGCGCGTAGTGCTACCTAATCTTGAACAATGTGCATTGCTGACCATCGAATACAAGTATTTAGCTGAATCTGTTCAGGACGAACCCCTTTGGCAGTCCAACGATTTATTAATGGCTATGTCGCCCGATGAAAGAAAAGATTTTTTGCATCAGGTTTTTGACTTTTTTCGTAAGTCTTATGCACTCAGTTTTTCGATGCTCGAACCGGGTGCTATTTCCACCAACTCCAAGAAAATCAAAGAAAAACTTAAAGCCCCATGGACATTGGATGAAAATGAAAAACTTGAAATTCCCAATTTCATCCGGGTTGAAAGTCTAGCCAGCAACAGCAGAAATATTTATTCAGAAAGTGCAGGTATCCAGAGTGTATTTGGCCGATATATAAAAAGTCAATTCAAGAAATACGGACTGAAAGAACAGTATATCCGCAAGAAAGCCTATAACGAGTTTATGTATAACCTGTTTGAGTTCCTGGAAAACAGCGGAGGATGGTTAAAAAGTGACATTGCTCGGTCCACAAACGGTGAACAGGTGAAAATATTCAAACTTAAAGTTGATAACATTTTATGGCATAAAGGAGATGGTCAGACCTTAGTTCCTGATTTGATAAAAAACCGTTCCTATAAACCATTAAGGCAACGACCAAACGAGTATTTTAAACACTTTTATCAAACCAATTTCCACGACATCAAACCTATAGAAGGCAGCGAGCATACCGGGCAGATCAACAGTGAAAAAAGAAAGCAACGGGAAGAAGAATTCAGAGACGGAAAGATCAGTGCTTTGTTTTGCTCCCCAACCATGGAATTGGGTATTGACATATCCGACCTTTCCATTGTACATATGCGAAATGTGCCTCCTTCGCCTGCAAACTATGCACAGCGAAGCGGCCGGGCCGGCAGAAGCGGGCAAGCTGCACTCGTCTTGGTGTATTGCTCAAATTTCAGCGCCCATGACCGCCATTATTTTAAGTATTCCACACAGATGGTTGCCGGTACGGTAACCGCTCCACGAATCGATTTGATCAACCAGGAACTTTTGCAAAGCCACCTGAATGCATCCATTTTAACCAGGCGCTCTCTGAGTGCGCTCAATAATTCTCTGGGAGAGTTAGTGGATAAAACTAACCTAAACACTCTTCTCCTCAAACAAGAAATCATTGACACCTTGAAAATCAGCGAAGGCGAAAAGGCAGTCATTCTTAACAATTACAAAAAAGTTATTGAAGACACATATTTCAAAAATGAATTGGCCCGAAGAAAACCTACCTGGTTTACGGAGGACTGGATAAAACAGAATATTGATGACTTCCAATTATCATTTGACCAGTCACTTAATCGCTGGCGAAAACTCTATAAAGCTGCCCAAAACCAAATAAAGGCTGCAACCTCCATCATTGAGAACAGAATATATGCCGACGACCATGAGAAAAAGAGAGAAGCATACAAAAGTTTGAGACAGGCAGAAAGGCAGCGGGATTTATTGTTGAATGATCCCGGGAAACCCTCAGGTCGAAATAGAGACCAATCTGAGTTCTATCCATACCGTTATTTAGCTGCCGAAGGATTTTTACCTGGATATAATTTCACCCGTTTGCCCGTTCGCTCCTTTATGGAAAGTGAAGACGGTGGCGGTGAATTTATATCAAGACCTCGATTTATAGCACTGAATGAATTTGGTCCGAGAAACGTTATTTATCATGACGGTGCAAAATATCGGGTAGACCGCATGATACTGACTGAAGCGGAGCTGAAGTTGGAGAAAGGGAAAATCTCTCCCAAAACAGGCTATTTCCTTTACGACACACAATACGGATATGAAGTTGATCCCATTATCAATGAAACGTTGCAACTGGATACCGCCAGGCATGTGCATACCACATTGATCGAAATGGCTGAAACCAGGGCCTATGAGCTGCAACGGATTACCTGCCAGGAAGAAGAACGAAGCAGAAAAGGGTATGATATTCAAACTTATTTTGCTGTGGATGGCGGTTTTGAAAATACAGTCGAAGGTATTGTTAGTATCTCCGATGAAAAATTGCTGCATATCCATTATATGCCTGCCTGCCGCATCTTCAAACTCAATTTGAAATGGCGAGCCTCCGGCGAATATGGGTTTACCATTAACCTCAACACCGGCTATTGGCAAAGCAAAAAGCAAAAGGAAGAAAAAATAGCCGGCGGTGAAGCTCATGACATAAAGGATGTAAAATTATTTACTTCTGATACTGCAAATGCCCTATATATTCAGCCGGTAAAAGCACTCGGCCTCGGTGGCGGAAGCAATGGTGTAATTACCCTGATGTTTGCCATCAAACGTGCCATTGAAAATTATTTCCAGGTAGAATCCAACGAGATAGGGGCAACAATTATGGGCGAGGAAGAGGCACCCAATATTTTGTTGTATGAAGCAGCGGAAGGCAGTTTGGGGGTACTTTCCCAAATCGTAGACAATCCTTCACTTTATAAGGCCGTTATGACAGAGGCCTATGAACTCTGCTTTTACGTAAACGGTGTGGAAGAAGAGGGAAAAGTGCTTCCTGCAACCTACGATGACTTGCTGAGCTATTACAATCAGTATTACCATCAACAAATCGACCGGAATCTGATTAGAGATGCGTTACAGAACCTAAAAGCATCTTCGGTTGAGATTTTGTCCAATAAAGCATTCAGCAGCTATGACCAGCAATACCAATTCCTCCAGGCATCCAGAGACCCCAATAGCAGCACGGAAGACAAATTCCTGAAATTTCTTTACCAAAAAGGGCTAAAACTCCCGGACGAAGCACAACCAAAAGTGGATAACATGTTTGTACGACCTGACTTTTACTACAAACCCAATGTTTTCATTTTCTGTGATGGGATACCGCACGACAATACCGATACCCAAAAAAGTGATAGTGAAAAAAGAGCTGCTTTGAAGAATATCGGATACCAGATTTTGTCATGGTATTACAAAGATTCTTTAGAAGAATTTGTAGCCAGACGCCCAGACATCTTTAAAGTACTCAGGCCTGCAAAATCGCAAGCGTCAGAAGAAGATATTATTGACCAACTATTTGAGGAAGCAAAATCGAGGTATGGCCTGACACTTAAAAAAATGGGAGAATGATAATAGACTATACATTCCTTGATTTTGATAGAATTGTGCAACTCAACAAGCTTGCTGTAAAAGCATTTGGCGGTTCGGATGGAATGAGAGACAGAGGGCTCATAGAATCTGCCATCAATCAGCCACAAGCAAGTTTCGGTGGACAATACCTACATGAGAATAAGTTTCATATGGCTGCCGCTTATCAAGGATTTTCGGATGGTAACAAAAGAACAGGCTTTTTGGCCCTGTTTGCTTTTTTGAAACTGAATGGTTGTGATCTGACCATTCCGGACGACTACCTCTGGCCGATCCTGCTTGAAGTGGCTAATGGACAGAGAGACAAAAGGAATCTGGGTGAATTTTTAACGAAAAATGTAACATGCAAAGGTTAATGACAAACTTCGACTATAAACCGGGTAGTTTAGTTACCCTTCGTGACAGACCGTGGGTGGTATTGCCATCTGATGATACTGACTTGCTGCTGTTAAAACCCTTAGGAGGGTCGGATGAAGAAATAACTGGCATATTCCTGCCGGCTGCGGGACCAGCCGAAAAACCACAAACGTATAATTTCATCAAGCCATCCGAAAAAGACCTCGGAGACTTTACATCTGCGAAGTTGCTTTACAATGCTGCCCGGCTTTCTTTTCGAAATGCTTCCGGACCCTTTCGTTGTTTGGGCAAGCTTTCTTTCAGACCTCGCTCCTATCAGATGGTGCCGTTGATTATGGCTTTGAAGCAAGATACTACCCGGTTGCTCATAGCCGACGATGTGGGCGTAGGTAAAACCATCGAAGCCTTATTAATTGCTAAGGAGCTTTACGAACGAAAAGAAATCAAACGCTTTGCCGTTGTATGTCTGCCTCATTTATGCGACCAGTGGCAGGATGAGATGAAGAACAAATTCGGAATTGAGGCAGTCATTATCCGTTCGGGAACCGCGACCGCTTTAGAACGACAAATCAGAACCCATGAAAACATTTTCAGGGCATTTCCCTTTCAAATCATTTCGATTGACTACATCAAGTCAGGCAATAAGCGCCAGGTTTTTATTGACCACTGCCCGGAATTGATCATGGTAGACGAAGCGCATACGTGTGCTAAACCGGCAGGAGCCAACAATTCACAACAACAGCGTTATCATTTGCTGCATGATATTTCCAAAAAAGCAAACCAACACCTGGTATTGCTCACGGCAACCCCACACAGCGGAAAACAAGCTGAGTTTCAATCCCTGCTGGGACTACTGAAGCCCGAGTTTGAGAAAATTGACGTGGTTACTTCCTCCGAACAGGAAAGAAAAGAGATGGCCAAACATTTCATTCAGAGACGTAGGGGTGATGTAGTGAAATGGCTGGATGAAGAAACCAGGTTCCCCGAAAGAAATTCCATCGACAAAGATTACGAAATCGGGAAAGCCTATGCTGAAGTGTTCAATGATATTTTGGCTTATGCCCGTGAAATGGCAACTCATAATATGGGTGATGGAAGGAAGCAACGTTACAACTACTGGGATGCGTTGGCATTGCTGAGAGGGGTAATGAGCAGTCCGGCAGCGGGCATTTCCATGCTGACAAAAAAAGCAGAGAAAAAGCGTATCACAAATGAGGAAGATGGACTTGACGAGCATAATGCGGCGAGCGAAATGGTATTGGACAATGATTATTCCATAGACGACAATCTGCCTTTATCAGTCCTGGGTAAAGCCGATCCTGTTAAGGATTCGGAATCCAAACGCCTGTTGGCTTATGCCAAAAGAATGGAATCGCTCTATGGTATAGAACAGGATCAAAAAGCCAGGGAGGCCCTGCTGCAGGTCAAAACCTATATTGAGAGTGGATATAACCCCATTATTTTCTGCCGTTACATTCAAACGGCCAACTATCTGGGCGAAATTTTCAAAGCCAACCTCAAAGGCAGAAACTTCAAGAACCTGCACATTGAAGTGATCACCAGTGAACTGAACGACGAACTTCGCAGAGAGAAAATTGAGCAGATGAACAAATCGGAAAGACGGTTGCTCATCGCCACCGATTGCCTGAGCGAGGGCATCAACCTGCAGGAAGGGTTCAATGCGCTGTTGCATTACGACTTGCCCTGGAACCCCAACCGATTGGAACAGCGGGAAGGTCGAATTGACCGGTTTGGACAACAGTCCGATATCGTGGAAGTAGCCCTCTTATACGGAAGCAATAACCCCATTGACGGTGTGGTACTGGAAGTTTTACTTCGTAAAGCACGGGAAATCAGACGTTCCATTGGTATTTCTGTTCCTTTTCCGGAGAACAGTGCTTCGGTAATGGAATCCGTTACCAATGCCATTCTATTAAAGCCATCTGTTTCGGTAAAGCAGGTTACGCATCAGCTTACACTTTTCGAAGCGGAAGAAATCGAAGCTGAGAAAAACCGCATAGCAAAAGCTTTTGAAGAAGCTGAACAAAGAGAAAAAGCATCCCGAAGTATTTTTGCCCAAAATGCCATAAAGGCTCATGAAATAGAAGCCGATTTGCGGGAAGTGGACGATGCCATCGGCGATGTAAAAGCCGTCGAACAATTCGTAATCGACTCGTTGCGCTTTGTGGGGGTACAGGTTGAAGCCAAAAAAGATGGGTATAAAGTTTATACAACCAACCTTCCCCCACGACTGAAAAACCTCCTGACGGACAAGAACGATATACGAATCTCGTTCAAATCCCCGACCCCGGCAGGATACAAATACATTGGCCGGAACCACCCGTTTACGGAGCATTTAGCACAATATATGATCAACAATGCATTGCAGGGAAAAAGTAACCGTGCAGCCCGATCAGCTGTAATCCGCACCGCCGACGTCAAACACAAAACCGTTCTGTTTCAATTTCGCGTTCGCAACGTCATTGCAGAGCAACCCAATAACAAGCAGATAGTAGCCGAAGAAATGTGGTTGTGGGGCTATGAAGGTGAAGTAACCCAAAAGAAATTCATAGACAAAGAAACCGCGTTCAATCTACTGATGCATACTACACCCTCCCAAAATGTTGAAGAGGGCGAAAAAACGTATTGGCTGAACGAAGAAATGGATTGGGTTCATGATGAAAATAGATTCCGTGAACAAACCGATAAAGTGGCGTTGGAAAGAGCAAATCATTTAGTAGAAAGCCATACGCGATTTAAAAAACTGGTAAGTGGCAGTAAATACAAGGTGGTAGAGCCCGTTTTACCGATGGATGTACTGGGCATTTACATTTTATTACCGGAAGTGAAATGAGACTATGGCATCGAAAACAAGGAAAATAACACCCAATACATTTTTACAGCAAGCGGTTGTACTCATTCGGTCTGCCCGGCATTATGCCGTGAGGCAAACCAACAGCCTGATGGTATTTACCTACCTGCAGTTAGGCAAGCTGATTGTAGAAGAAGAGCAAAGCGGCAATAAAAAAGCGGCTTACGGAGAGGAGATTATAAAAAACCTCAGCAAAGAATTGACCAGCTCGTTCGGCCAGGGATTCTCTGAACGGAATCTGCAACAAATCCGGTTGTTTTATCTTCTGTATCAATTACGGTCTAAATCGTTGCCAATTCCGCAGACACTGTCTGCGGAATCTGCTCTGATGCCAATTTCCGAAACAATGTCTCGGATTTCTTTTACAGAACTGTTCCCTCTTTCATGGTCGCATTATGTAACGCTAATCCGGATAAATGATGAAGAGGAACGAGCGTTTTACGAAATCGAATCCGCCCAAAACAATTGGAGTGTCAGGGAACTGAAACGCCAATACGATAGCGGATTATTTGAGCGTCTGACCCTGAGCAAAGACAAGAAAAAAGTAAAAGAACTGGCCACCAAAGGTCAAATTGTAGAAAAACCGGAGGATATCATTAAATCTCCTTATATCCTGGAATTTTTAGGACTGGAAGAAAAGGCCGCTTACACGGAATCCGATTTGGAAACAGCCATCATCGATAAAATTGAACACTTTTTATTGGAAATGGGCAAAGGCTTTCTGTTCGGAGGCCGGCAGGTTCGTTTTTCCCTGGATGGCGAAGATTTTTATGTGGATCTGGTACTATACAATCGCCTGTTGCAATGCTTTGTACTGGTAGATTTAAAAATCGGCAAGCTCAAGCATCAGGATATCGGCCAAATGCAGATGTACGTCAATTATTACGACCGCTACCTGAAACAGGATTTTGAAAAGCCAACGGTAGGCATTATCATTTGTAAGGATAAAAGCGAAGCGGTGGTGGAGATAACCCTTCCTGCCGACAACAAAACCATTTTTGCCAAAGAATACAAATTATACCTGCCTAGCAAGGCGGAATTAAAAGCATTAGTGAAGTGAAATACACAACCATAAACATACAAGGTAACCTGATTTCGGAAGAAATCTTGCAAAAAGTAGAATCAGGTGAAGCCCAAGGGCAAACGGCGACTGACTTTGGTTTTGAACCCGGCACCAATATCCGTAGTGAGATAGAGTATGCCTGGAGCCGCATTAAATTAGACTGGAAACACTTCAGCGAAAAAAGCCAGAACCTGCCTGCAAGCGATCCTTACGGTACTGCGTTGAGCCGCAGGTGGATGGAACAGTTTTTGGATTCTTTGGGTTTTCATCACACCCGGCAAAAAAGTAACCTGACCGGCGAAAACAATCAGGGATACCATATAAGCCACACGGCCAGTAACCGAGATGACTTACCGATTCATATCGTAGGATTTATTGAACCGGATAAACCGGATAAAAATACACTGGACATTAAAACGAGCGGGGGCACCAGTCGGCTATCCCCACATGCTACGGTGCAGGAATACCTGAATGTAACCGAGCATTTGTTTGGCATTGCGACCAATGGCCTACATCTCCGCCTCATCCGTGACAGTGGCCGCCTCATTAAGCTCACCTACTTGGAGTTTGACCTGAAACGGATGCTGGATGAAGACAAATACAGCGAGTTTACGTTGCTGTTTCGCCTGCTTCATGCAAGCCGTTTCCCCCACAGCAAATCGGAAGCAGACCAATGCCTGCTCGAAAAATATTATCAGAACAGTATTGATGCGGGCAACCGAATCCGTAACGGACTGAGCCTTGCGGTGAAAGAATCCTTAGTGGCTCTTGGGAACGGATTGCTCAATCAACCCGAAAACGAAGACCTGCGGGAAGCCTATCGCCGTGGCGAATTATCTGCTTACGAACTAAATCACCAATTGCTACGGCTTATTTACCGTTTGCTTTTCCTGATGGTAACCGAAGAGCGGGACCTGATTTTTGATACCGGCAATGAATCCGATGAGCAAAGGCGTAACAAAGAAATTTATTACCGTTTTTACAGCCTGGCCCGCTTACGAAAATTATCGGAAAGCCGCTACATATTTGAGCAACAGTACACCGACTTATGGCAAGGTTTGATGCAAACCTTTGGCTTTTTTGAATCTGTTAGTAAGGGCACCAGGTTGGGCATCCGTCCGTTGGGCAGCGAGTTGTTTCAGCATACTGCAATACAACATATCGGTAAAGCCTTGGTCAATAATCGTGTATTGTTGGAATGCATCCGTAACCTGAACGAATTTGAAGATATAAAAAAGAACAGGGTGCTTATTAACTTCCGTTCTTTGGATGTTGAAGAGCTCGGATCCATTTACGAGGGATTGTTGGAATTGGCTCCTGTAATTACTACCGGTGATGGGCAACAATACCACTTTACGTACGAAAAGGGAGGTGAACGTAGTACATCCGGTTCGCATTATACCCCTGAAGATTTAGTGAAACCGCTTATTCAACATTCCCTGGAATACCTGATTGAAGAACGGGTAACCCCCTTCTACAGAGGTAAGGCATCTGCAGGTGAAACGGCAGAAAAACTCCTGAACCTGAAAGTATGCGATGTAGCCTGCGGCAGCGGACATATTTTACTGAGTGCCGCCCGGAGGATAGCTCAGGAAGTAGCAAGGGTTGAAACCGGTGAACAGCAACCCAATCCCAATGCTTTCCGCAACGCCTTAAAAAGAGTAATCAGCCATTGTATATACGGTGTAGATAAAAACCCGCTGGCTGTAGAACTATGTAAAGTAGCATTATGGTTGGAAAGCCATAACCCGGGCAAGCCGCTGAATTTTCTGGATCACCACATCAAATGTGGAGATGCCATTGTAGGGCTTGGCCAGCGAAATGAGTTGGAAAACGGGATAGCTGATGAAGCGTTTAAAACGCTGGCAGACGATGATAAAGAAATATCCAAGGCATTTCGTGATAAAAATGTAAAAGAAAGAAAAGCAAGAACTACAGGTGCAGGTCAGCAATTAACATTAGGGCAAGAGGTAGATACTTCTGTGGAGGAAGCGATGACCGAATACAAAACTTTTAATCAGCTTCCCGAAACCACACCCGAAGAAATAGAACGCAAAGCAAAGGCTTATAAAAAATTTATGGACGGCAAGGGGCCTACGTTTTTAAAAGCCATGGCAGATACGCAGGTAGCACAGTTTTTCATTCCTAAAAAAGCAGATACCAAGGACTATTTGATGACGGATGCCGACTTCCGGCTTATACTAAGCGGATATAAAGGCTGGCAGGATAGAAAAGTCGCCAAAGCCGCCTCCGTGGCTTTTACGCAAAGATTTTTCCATTGGTTTATCGAGTTCCCTGAAGTTTTTAATGAAGGGGGCTTTGATTGTATATTGGGGAATCCACCCTTTTTGGGTGGACAAAAGCTAAGCGGAGCATACGGGCCAAATTTTCTTGAATATATTAAATATGCCTACAAACCGATCGGAGCAGTTGATTTGGTGACCTATTTTTTCAGGAAAATATTTAATCTGGTGAAGCCGGGAGGATTTCAGTCCCTGATTTCTACAAACACCATAGCGCAAGGTTCGGCACGTGAAGGAGGATTAGATGTCATTTGTTCAAATGGCGGTATTATCAACCATGCGGTCAGGTCTATGCGCTGGCCAGGGAAAGCAGCAGTAGAAGTGGCCTTGGTGACTATCCATAAAGGCTCATGGGATAAGGACATCATTTTGGATGCTAAAAAGGTCGATAGAATTACCCCTTATTTGGATGATTCCGAGGTGATGGGAAATCCATTTCCTCTGAAGGCAAACTCTAATAAGAGCTTTCAGGGAAGTATCGTATTAGGAAAGGGCTTTGTTTTAACGACCGAGGAGGCCCAAAGACTTATAAATAAAGACCCTAGG
>JAEWAY010000012.1 GCA_023391415.1 Bacteroidota bacterium
CACGAAGGATCTGCATCTTCTGTTCTACACTAAAATGTCTTCTTGTTTTTCCCATTTCATTTACTAAATTAACTCTACTAAATTATTTCCCAAATTTAGTCCAGTTCATTAGGGGGCTAGGACAATAGGAATTTCACACGTGGAATATTATGACTTGTTTTTATTGTGGTAGTTGATCATCCAGCGAATGCCGAATTTATCAATAAGCGATCCGTAATAATCGCCCCAAAACATGTCGGCCATGGGCATTTCCACATTGCCGCCTTCAGAAAGCGCTTTGAAGATCCGGTCCGCTTCATTCCGGCTGTCGGACGAGTAGGAAATATAGCTGTAGTTGCCCATGTTCAGTTTATGTCCGGCTGATCTCAGGATATCGGACGCCATCAATATATTGTCGCCAACAGGCAAGGCGACGTGCATCGCTCTTTCTTTTTCATCTTCATTATCGAAGCCAGGAACGTCTTTCATCTTTTGGATATACAATTCGCCACCCAATATGGATTGGTAGAATTTAAAGGCTTCTTCCGCGGTGCCGTCAAAGTTTAAATAAGGATTTATCTGAGCCATAGTTTTATGTGTTTTGATTGAATATGGTTTTATTTCATGGAGTACAAGCCAAACGTGTTTCCTTCACTGTCTACGCAGATGCTACAGAAACCATGTTCTCCCAGAGACATTTTGGATTTATGTACAACGCCTCCCGCTGGTTTCACTCTGCTTTCTTCCACACTGCAATCTTCGCAGGGAAAATAAACAATGGTTGTCGTAGCGTAATTTTCAGCGCGGCGGACTCCTTCCATCTGTATCAGCGCCCCGCTTACTCCTACGCCTTCAGGATCGGAGGGAAAAAAGGCCATTTTATAATCTCCGGTTTCGGTTACGGCGGGGGTGTCCTCAAAGTCCAGGCCTAATACCGAATGATAAAATTTTTTCGCTCTTTCGATGTCGTCAACATAAATTTCGAACCAGCATACAATGTTCTTTGGCATAACTTTCTATTTTATTTTTGTATTTCAAAGATATCACTGAATCAAAAGGCGATAGAAGGTATGTTTTGCCTTTTATAAGGGGGATTTGTGACATTTTGTTTATTTTTATCAGTACAAAACTGAAAAAACTCCACACGCGTCTTTCCATTTTGCTGACATACGAATACAGGCTTTTGAGTCTCGTAGCCATAGTCGACGTATTTGAAACTGTAAACCGTTGTATTTTCCGCTTCGAGCATGTCGTATAATTCTTCAACAGAGGACGCGCTCCAGTTTAGCGACTCAGGCTCGATGGTGTCCAGACGCCTTCTTTAGGTGGAAAATAAAGGGTTTGGGCTGATATGGATAAAAATCCGGTCATGAAGTTTAAGAAAAGCAATCCGGGAAAGAATAATTTCATTGGGTAGAATATGGTCGACATTCGTTGGCGAAACATAAGAACCAATCATTTTCCCTTGACGTAAAAAATCCTTTCGCGGTTCACTTTTCTTAAGATTATATTTTCGAGGAAGTTATTGAGCGAGATAGCCTCCGTCTATATTATAATAGGCTCCGGTCACAAAAGAAGCTTTCTCGGAATTCAGCCACAAGGCGAGCTCGGCGACTTCCTCCGCGGTTCCCAACCGACCTGTCGGATGCAGGCCTACCAGTGTTTCGATGGCGTCTTCACCCAGTGTTTCCAATACCAATGGAGTCATGATATAGCCGGGACCGATGCAGTTGACGCGTATTTTTTTGTCGGCGTACTCCAGCGCCGCCGCTTTGGTAAGTCCTATCTACTCCATGTTTGGAAGCCACATAAGCGGGAGATCGTTTTGTTCCTACCGCGCCCAGTATGGAAGCCACGTTGACAATGCTTCCTCCTCCGGCTTCGGCTATGGCGGGAATTTGATAATGAAGGCCGTAAAAGACTCCGGACAGGTTTATAGAGATCACCTTATCCCAGCCATCGAGGGGATATTTGGCGACAAGCTCCACAGGTCCGCCTATTCCCGCGTTGTTTACCGCGATATTCAGCCGTTTATACTTGCTTAAGGTTTGTTCGACCAGTTTTTTGTTGTCGTGGGTGTTCGAAGTATCGATGTGCTGGAAAAACGCTTCTCCTCCTGTTGAAACGATTTTTTCCACGGTCTCTTTTCCTCCTTTTTCGTCCAGGTCGGCAACAACGACTTTAGCTCCTTCTCCGGCGTACAGCAAGGCCATGGCTCTTCCTATTCCTGAACCGGCTCCGGTTATGATAGCGACTTTATTTTCAAGTAGTTTCATGATGATTGAAAGATGATTAAAAAGGGTTGAAATTTGATAAATAATAGGCGCGACATATCCGCCTTTTGTTATTTGAGTCTAACTAAGTACCAGATTGTTTGTTGGAAAAAGCGGCTGGTTAGCGGCTGGTTTAAAGTTGGCTACTTGATTCAGAACGCGATTTTGAAGGTATTGGAGGAGCAAGACCAGCTAGCTTGTTGGAGGGTGAAAACAAACCGGAAATCTGGATTTGTGGCGGTCGCGGCCGAGTAAAAAAAAATTATAGCCGGAGTATCGGGATTGACGACTTTCTCAGGTTTTACTATCGTCCATTCATATTTCGTGTCCGAACAGGTCGCCCTGGACATAACGCGGTGTCGGGATCCCGCGCTTCGAGCGTAGAGTGAATACCGGAGTTTCCTGATAGCGGGAGGTTAGTACGATTTCGGTTTCGCCCGCTCCTGTCAGAAACAATTCCCGCGCTTTTTCCGGATAATTATTGTCTTTGGATATATGGGAAAGAAAAAGATGGCTTAAATCGTTCGCCCGATGCCTGATAAAGAGTTCGAAAGCCTGTTGATTGGACAAATGTCCGCGTTCGCCACCGACGCGGCGTTTTAAATAATATGGGTACGGGCCGTTGGCCAGCATCTGATCGTCGTAATTGGTTTCGAGAAATACAGCCTGACACTGGCTGAAATGTCGGATGACCTGTTCACATGGCTCCCCAATATCGGTCATGACCCCCACGGTGGTCGATCCATCGCTGACGATAAAGCTTTGCGGGTCTCCCGCGTCGTGTTTTTTTGGAAAAGAGGTTACGCTCAGGTCGCCGATCCGGATAGGCGTATGAGGGGCGAGTCGCAGCGTATGGGCTGGCGGCAGGTCTATGGGCATATTGGCCAGAGTGCGGGGAGTAATATATACCGGTAGCTGATATTTTTTCGAGATCCGTACAATTCCGCGGATATGATCGGTATGTTCGTGGGAGATAAAGACAGCTTTCACCATTCCTATGTTTAGTCCCAATCTTTTCATCCGTTGTTCGGTTTCCCGGCAACTGATACCAGCGTCGATCAATACGGCTTCGCGTTGGTTGCCGACATAGTAGCAGTTGCCATTGCTACCGGAAGCGATCGCTGTTACGTACAATTCCATTCATTCGAAATTCGCTATTAAAACTCAATCGGGCAACTATTATTTTTTTGTTTTGACGGAAAATATCCTGCTGGCTATATTAAAGACGGGTATGAAAAATACATCCCGTTTTTATAGATCACGCGGGGACGGCTTGCTATTTAAAAGAATCCGGTCTTATATCTTGAAAACTTCGGCTTTTATCGGAGCGCCAAAAAAAACACCGGCTTTTCGTTCAAAATCCTGGGCTGAATCCGTAGTATAAAACGCGCGCGCGCCGTTTTTGCCGCAAGATTGTTCTATTTCCGGATGTCTTTCCAGATAGTTTCGTAAAGCGGCGGCTACGATTTCTCCCTGATTGAGAATCTTGACGCCGGGTGGCGAGAATTGTCTGATTTTGTCGTATAAAAAAGGATAATGCGTACAGGCCAATACAAGAGTGTCTATCTGATTCGCCCGCTCGAATAGTTGGTTTAGATATTGACGCGTGAAGTAATCAGCGCCAGGTTTGTCGTATTCCATGTTTTCTACCAATGGTACCCACATCGGACAGGCTTGCTGGTATACGCTGATGTCTGGAAAAAAACGGTTGATTTCGATCACGTAGGATTCGGAGTCGATGGTTGCCGGGGTCCCGAGTATGCCGATATGCCCGCTTTGAGTATGGAAGCCTACCGTTTCCGTAGTAGGTCTCAGAATACCCAGAATCCGGCGATTCGTGTCGATCTGAGGCAGATAGTTCCGCTGGATGGTGCGCAGCGCCTTGGCGGAAGCGGTATTGCAGGCCAATATGATCAGGCGACATCCTTGTTCAAAAAACAGGTATTCGCAGCATTCCTGCGTATATTTCAGAATAGAGTCGAAGGATCGGGTGCCGTAGGGAGCTCTGGCATTGTCGCCAAGGTATGCATAGTCATAATCCGGTAGTGTTTTCAACACTTCCTTCATAATAGTTAGTCCACCTACACCAGAGTCGAATATCCCGATTGGGCCTCGCTTTGTCATACTCCGTAATATATTGATTGGCTCATACGCGGTTTTAAAACCGGTATCTCGCGGATAAAGTTAACAAAAGAACACTGAATAAGCCGCGTTACGGATTATTATAAAGCGGGAGATATAGTCACGCTGGTTTTACCGCCGACGCTTCCGGCCCTCGCCCGAACCTGATGTCCGGACGAGGACCGGAAGCCGTCACGCGGAGAGTGTATTAATACTTGATAAATGGTTTATGCGCGATAGCGTCTTCTGATTCCAGGGTAAGTATATACGCGCCACTGTTTAGGAAGTCAAGGTACTGGACGATATGGCTTCCATGAAGTCCGCTGGCCTGATGTACTACTTTGCCGTTCAGGTCGGAGACGCGTAATGTCGTGTTATGATGGCCTGGCCATTTGATGGTCAACTGGTTTTGGACCGGATTCGGATATAGCTCGACTTTGTCGCTTTGTACTTTTCTTATACTGGTAACGACCTGGTCATTGAAGTTGTCCATAGCGAAATACTCCGGCGTGTTTACGCCATATTCTCCAACATCCGACGATGACATGGAAAATACCAGACTATCCACCTGACCCAGGGCGGTCAGATCCACCCATTTCCATGTATCGACAATATAATCCTGAGTGTTGTCTTCGAATCGGAAATCGGCCAGATAAAACTCTACCACATCGGGTTTCTTTTCATGGGCGAGAAATCCTTCTATAGTAAGTAAAAACCAATCGGGATCATTGCCGGTAGCGCCACCGAATTTTTTAGCGAAATCATCGCCGTCTCTCATGCTCAGAGCCGCGTATGTAGAGTTGGTCGCGTAAAATCCCGATATGGTAGTTCCCTCCTCGCTCACGTCCGATAGCTTGACGGACGCCCTGAAATTGCCTATCGCGTAGTTGGCGGAACCATTATAGCCTTCTCCGGTAATGGCGCTGAAGTCATTGGTATAACCCTTGGAAATGACGTCTGTTGAGTTTGAATAGGCGAATCCCATCCAGCTACTATATTCGGTCGAGTATGAGTTGTGAAAATACGCGTCGCCACTCCGGAAACCTCCGGAAAGATCGCTCCCGTTCCAATGCGCTTCGGGCGTCAGCGACAGGTCGTCGAACGTGGATACGTTTTGCGCTTCGAGTGTTTTCGTCGCCAGTAAGAATATAGTGCCGAAAAGGCTCATTCTTGTTGAAATTAAGCGGTAGATTTTTTTCATTTAAAATTAGGAAAATTTAGTTGCTTAAATGATTCAAAAACATACGCTTCGAATGGCAAAAAATGGATCGGGTCGTTTCCGTATGGGAAACGAGCAGAGGTCCTATTCCTTACTTTTTCTCCGAAAGTATGAATTTTTTGAACTATGGCAGGTCTTCTGACTTTACCCCCTGTATCGCCTTCCCGCGGTAATTCACAGTGGCGTTGATTGATACAGGTCTTTTTCGGGCTTACAGCAGCGGGAACTGTTCCGGATTTTCACCGGATTCCCTTTTAATCCGCCCGGAGGCGGAACCATACTCCGCGACAAATATACCGCGTTATCTATCGAAAATAAACTTCTGGAGGAAGAATCATGACCGAAAAAAGTTTTGCCAGGGCGGGAAGGGTTTTGATGGTCGGACTTTTTGTAGTTGGATCACTCATATTCAGGTTGACATGAAACGCGGGAGGCGCGTCGATCATCCGACGCGCCCGATTCGGGATGGCAAGGCTCGCTATAAGCCGGCGAGCTCTCCTGTCAGGCGTAATAGTTCGGCTTCCAGCGCTTTTACGTCGTAGACCGCCTGTAGATAACTGTCCTGGGCGTTGATGTATTTTAGCTGTATATCCCGGAGCTCCACATTGCCGATAAGCCCGTTCTTAAACTTTTCAACAGCGATGTCCAGATTCATTTTCGCGGCGTTTTCGTTGCCATATTGTAGTCTGGCGAGCTCAAGGCTTACTTTGTATCGCTGGTAGAGCTTGTAGACGGTATTGTTGATTTCCAGGTTTCTTTGTTGCTCTTCCAGTTGGGAAGACTCCATCTGGATTCTGGCGATAGCCTGATTTCTGCGAACCTGACTTCCATTGAATACGTTCAGATGCCCGGAGATACCCGCTGTGGGCGCGTGGGTACGGTTTTCGATCGCGAATCCCGCGGGATTTTTGGAATATACATAACTGTACCCGGTATACACATTGAACTGTGGAGAATATTGCGACTTCCAGTAGCGTTCATTGAGCCTTGATAGTTCAATGTTTTTTCTGGCGATATGGAGATCGGTGTTTTCTTCCTGAACTCGCTTGTATACCGCTTCATAGTCGAGTTCCCTGTCGATGAACAGAGTATCCGCGATCGTGAAGTTAGTCGCCGGATCCCGTCCCATGAGCAGGTTCAGGTCGCCTTTCAAGGTGTTGATCAGCGCGATCTGGCTGATATAGCCGGAACTGTCGTTGTTGAAATCGACCATCGCCTGATAGACATCTGTTTTGGACGCTCCTCCTATCTTGTACTTGTAGTTGACAAGGCGTTTGCGCTCATCGGATAGTTCCAACGCGTTTTTTAGTACATTTATCCTCATTTTGTTCGCTACGAGGCTGTAGTAGTTCATCAGCACCTCGGACAATGTACGTTCCACGACAAGGCGGGCTTCCAGGTCTTTCAGGTTTTGAAATTCGTTGAGACTATGTTTTGTAATAATTACGTCAAAACCTTTGAAAATTTTCCAGTTTATCATCAGGCCGGCGTTGGTGCTGGAAATCGGGGCCCAGTCTATCACTCTGGTTGTTCCGTCATTACGCTCCTGTATGGAATGACTGTAACCTGTTTCCCTTTTCGCGTCCATGGAAACAACGGGAAGAAAGCCGGCGTTGGCTATGGTATTGTTTTTTTCAGCGATATCTATTTCTTTTTTTACCAATTGAATAGAATAATTATTCTGAAGCGCCAGGTGTATGGCCTGTTCAATTGTGAGTAAATCCTGCGCTCCGACATGCTGAAACAGAGAGATAAAAATGATGTTAATAAACAGAATATTCGCGGGCTTCATGCTCTACCGGAGTTTTTGTTTTGGTATTTCGGGATAATAAGGAATAAATAGCTGGAATGACGTACAGGGTCAGTATCAGAGAAAACAGCAAGCCGCCAATAATAGCTATACCCATCGGCATACGGCTTTTGGAGGCGGCGCCCATCGCGATCGCGATCGGGAGCGCTCCTAGTATGGTCGCCATGCTGGTCATCAGGATCGGACGCAGACGCTGGGTCGCGGCTTCGACAACGGCTTCGCTCACGCTGAGCCCGTCGGCTTTGCGCTGATTGGCGAACTCGACGATCAGAATACCATTTTTTGTAACGATTCCAATCAAGACGATAATGCCGATCTGGCTGAAAATATTCAGAGTCTGATCGGTGATCTGGAGGGAAATCAAGGCTCCGGCTATAGCGAGCGGTACTGTAAGCATGATCACGATGGGATCGACAAAGCTTTCAAATTGCGCGGCCAGTATCAGGTATACTAAAATCAGCGCGAGTACCAGCGCGAAGAGCAGGCTACCTGAACTTTCCTCAAATTCTTTGGCGGTACCCCCAAGGGTCGTGGAGAAGGATTCGTCCAATACCTCCGAGGCGATTTCGTCCATCACATTGATACTCTGTCCGAGTGAATAGTCTTTGGCGGGCGAAGCGGAGACGGTGGCGGAGACGTAACGGTTGTAACGGTGCAATACAGGAGGGCTGCTTCGTGTGGAGAGCTTGATCAGGTTGTCCAGTTGTATCAGTTCATCCTTATTGTTGCGTACATACGCGGTGCTCAGATCAAGAGGCTCGTTACGGTTTTCCCGCATCGCCTGTCCTATGATCTGGTATTGTTTTCCATTCATGATAAAATATCCGAATCGTTGTCCGCTGAAAAATAGCTGAAGGCTTTGGGCGATATCGTGTACGGTGACTCCCAGGGCTCTGGCTCTGTCCCGGTCGATTTCGACGTTGATTTCCGGTTTGTTGAATTTAAGATTCAGGTCGACGACTTCAAAAGCCGGATGATTTTGAGCCTTTTGCATAAACTCCGGAATCACCTTTTCCAACTTTTCAATGTCGGGCGCCAGAATGATGTATTCGATCGGCAATCCCGAAGACCGCCCCCCTCCTATAGTTTGCTCCTGCAGGATATAGGACTTGGCGAAATTGTATTTGCTGACGATAGGCTGCAGTTGGGCCGCTATTTCCTGTTGGGAACGCTCGCGCAGTTCTGGTTGCTTCAGAGTGATACGGACAAATCCCGTATTCACACCCGAAGAAGCTCCAAATCCCGGCGCGGTTACCGACATGATGGACTCTTTTTCACTCAGGGAATCTACAAGATTGATCATTTCGGAAATATACTTTTCCATGACCTCAAAAGAGGTGCCTTCCGGCGCTGTCGAATTGATTCTCAGACGGCTCTTATCTTCCAGAGGAGCCAGTTCGGAAGGTAATTGTTCTCCGATATTGACAATCAACCCCAATGAAACGACCATGATGACCAAGGCTATCCACCGGTATCGCATAAATGTTTTCAGGGAGCTGTTGTACCCATTCGTCATATTCTGGAAAAAGCGTTCAGAGGCTTTAAAGAAGAAATTTTTACGCTCTTTCTTTCGTAGCAGGCGGGCGCTCATCATGGGGGTCAATGTGAGGGAAACAAACGCGGAAATAATTACGGAGCCGGCGACTACAACGCCGAATTCCCTGAAAAGCCTGCCGGTAGTGCCTTCCAGAAAAATGATGGGAAGAAATACCGCGGCCAGGGTAACGGTGGTGGATACGATCGCGAAAAATATTTCCTTCGAGCCTTCATGTCCCGCCTCAAAAGGGTTCATGCCGCCTTCTATCTTAGTATAGATGTTTTCCAATACCACGATCGCGTCGTCGACGACGAGGCCTGTCGCCAGCACAATACCCAGCAAGGTCAATATATTGATGGAATAACCGAACGCGTACATGATAAAGAAGGACGAGATCAGGGATATGGGAATAGCTATGACCGGAATCAGCGTGGTGCGCCAGTCGCGTAGAAATATGAAAATAACGAGGACCACCAGGCCAAAAGCGATAAATACGGTTTCTTCAACTTCCAGAATGGCTTTTCGTATGCTGGTGGTGGTATCGAGCGCCATGCCAAGAACGATGTCGTCTGGCAGGTCTTTTTTGATTTGCTCCAACCGCCGGTAAAACTCGTCGGCGATCTCTATGTGATTGGAACCCGCTTGCGGCGAAATAGCGACACCTATCATGGGGAGTCCTCCATTGCCTTTCAGAATGGTTCGTTCGTTTTCCGCGAGGAGTTCAGCTCTGCCGATATCGCTAAACCGTACGACGGCGCCGGATTCTTCCTTTATGATCAGGTCGTTGAATTCCTGAGGAGTGGACAGTCTGCCCATGGTCCGTACGGTAAGTTCCGTCCGCAGTCCTTCTACTCTTCCGGTGGGAAGCTCCACGTTTTCCTTACTGACCGCGTTGTAGACGTCTTGTGGAGTCAATTTGTAGGCGGCCATCCGGGCAGGATCGATAAGCAGCCGTATCGCGTATTTTTTTTCTCCCCAGATACGTATTTCACTTACTCCAGGTATGGTTTGAAGTCTTTCCTTAAAAACATTGTTGCCTATTTCCGTAAGCTCTAGCAGGTTTCTTTTGGAACTCTGCAAGGTTACCGAAAGTATGTTGCCACCATCGGCGTCGGATTTTACGACAACAGGCGGATCCGCGTCCAGAGGCAGGTTGCGTATGGCTCTGGAAACCCTGTCCCGGACATCGTTGGCGGCGTTGTCCATATCCATTTCGAGGTTAAACTCTACTTTGATGGTACTCCGGCCGTCGCTGCTGACCGAGGTCAGGGACTTGATACCGGCGATGCCATTGATGGATTCTTCCAGAGGCTCGGTAATCTGAGATTCGATAATATCCGCGTTGGCGCCGGGATAGTTGGTCGTAACCGTCACGATGGGCGGATCTACGCTGGGAAATTCCCGTACTCCCAGATAGTTGAATCCGATAAGGCCGAATATCACCAGAATGATGGACATGACGCTGGCGAGTACCGGCCTGTTGATACTGATTGATGAAAGACTACTCATTTCTTAGTTGGTCAGGGTCGAAATTTCAAGTGATCGCTTGTCGACAATCTGGTCGACTCGGACATGCATACTGTCTTTTAGATGAAGCAGGCCGGTAATAATCAAGGTATCCTGAAACGAAATACCATTCAGTAGTTGTGTTTCCGAATTGGTGCGTATTCCGGTCGCCACGTTTCGTCCGACCGCTATGCCATTTTGGTATACAAAGACTTTTTGTCCGCCCAGTTCAGGAATGATGGCGTCCGAGGGCACTACGACCGCTTTATCGACTGATTCCAGTACAAACTGGACTTTGACAAAGGAACCGGGACGCAGGGAGCGATCCTTGTTGCCCGCCTTCGCCCGTACCGTAAGGCTTCGGGTGGTCAGGTCGATGGAGTTCGACATGGCGTATACCGTTCCCTGACGAATGACCTCGTCGCCTATCGTCTTGAAATATATTTTAGAGCCTTTCCGTATCAGGTGGCTGTATTTTTCGGGGATCGCGAACTCGATTTTTACCGGATCTATTTCCTGTATTTCAGCGATCAGGTCGTTGGGAGAAACGACACTGCCGGGACTTACCTTCCGCAATCCTATAACTCCATCAAATGGCGCCCGGACTTCCGTCTGCGCGATTTTGGCGTCGAGAAGTTGCAATTCCGCTTCCAGGCTTTTTACAAGGCTTAGCGCCTGGTCATATTCGTCCTGACTAATCCCTTCTATGCCCAAAATCGCCTTTTTTCTGCTTTCATCCTGTTGAGCGAGTTCTTTTTGAACCAGTATTTTGGCCCGTTGGGCCTTAAGATCCTGATCATTGATTTTGACTAATAGCTGATCTTTTCGAACAGGGCTGTCCTCCTGAAAAAAAATGCCGGTGACCCTTCCCGATATCTCTCCTCGCAGATGGACGTGCTCGTTGGGGATGATTGTACCCGTAGCGCTGATTTTGTTGTCTATTTTTTCAGGAGCGATAATCAGGGCTTTGACCGCCATTGACGTTTTAGAGGCGGAGGCCGCGTTTTTCTTTACGATCTCGGATTCGGAGCCGACAGGTTTATATGCCAGAAAATAAAGAATGAGCGCGATTCCCGCCGCGGCGCTATACAAGACCAGCTTTTTTTTCATTATCGTATGGTGGTTTTCAGAGCTATTTAAAGTCGATTTATCGTGATGAGTACATTAGGCGCGCCTTTCGCGGAGAAATGAGTAGCCCCGGCTTGTTATGTACATTTGGCGACAAATTTAGGTTCAATAGTTTAATTTACAAGAATGGTTCCTATGCAAAAATGGTACCCTTAAGTGTCCGGTGTGGAAAAAAGACGTTTTAATTTAAGACTTGCGATCATGAAACAAATAAATCTCTACTGAAAAGCGCTATAAATATGAATGTTTTATAAAAGGGAATAGTTTTAAATTGACATTACCGAAAGGAATCCTTATTATCTTCCCCATAGTATCATTTTCACTTAATAGACTCATATGATGAATCTTCAGGAATTATTTGGTTTTTCAGGATTAGCGCGCGATTTGCTGATCAATTTTGTATATCTTTTCATAGCCGCCTTGTCCGGGCTTTTCATAGCTATTATCCTTTTTGAAGGAATAAAGATTGTTCTCAAGCGTTCGCTTAAAAGTTCATCCGCGATGGTCAATCAGAAGTTGCGGACTATATTTTATACATTTTTTACTGTTCTGACCCTCAATCTGGCGTTGCCCGCGGCGGAAATGGATGGTCTCAGCGCTGTTTATGTCGAGAAGTGTTTTCACATTTTGTTTATTCTTACGTTCGCCCTGTTGGTGGCCAAAGGTTTGCAATTTGTCCGGTCTTTGCTGTTTGAACGCTATGATATCTCTGTCGAGAACAATCTGAGTGGCCGCAAAATCCGGACGCAGATTGATTTTATATACAAGCTATCACTGGTCATTATAGCGTTTATGTCCATATCTATTGTACTAATGAATTTTCAATCGGTAAGGGAGTTAGGGACCAGTTTGCTCGCTTCCGCGGGTATCGCGGGGATTATCGTCGGTCTGGCCGCCCAAAAATCGATCGGAAATTTGCTGGCAGGTTTTCAGGTAGCCTTTACCCAGCCGATACGGATCGATGATGTGGTAATTGTGGAAAATGAATGGGGACGTATTCAGGAAATCACATTGACCTATGTCGTGGTGCGAATCTGGGATCAGCGGAATCTGATTGTTCCCATATCCTACTTTCTGGAAAATCCCTTTCAGAACTGGACGCGGGATTCGGCGGAGATTCTGGGAACTGTATTTCTGTATGTGGACTATTCGCTGCCTGTCGACGCGGTCCGGGCGGAAGTAACCCGGCTGCTTGGCACGATGCCATTGTGGGATGGTCGTGTCAATGTGGTGCAGGTGACGGACGCTACGGAGAAATCCATGCAACTTCGGATCTTGGTGAGCGCGAGAAACTCGGGTGACGCGTTTGGATTGAGAACGCAGATACGTGAGCAGGTAATCGCGTTTATTCAAAGAAATTATCCGGAGTCTCTGCCTAAATTCAGGGCGGAAAAACTGGAATCCTGGTCGCGGCGGGATGTATTGAGCGAGAAATAGCTATCTCTCCGGATGAGGTTCTTGAAGACGCCGTAGCTTCGGGAACCTTAGCTGGTTCGCCATGAAGCGTATGCTTTTTGCTACTTAGGCGCGCGCGGGGTTTTACAAGTTTTCTTTTGATGTGAAAGGAAAATAAATCCCAATAACGTCCTTTATGGAGCGATTTTTATACCGGGCGGGATCGATCTTGCCTATCCTTTTCAGGATTCTCTGGATTTCGACGACGTAGGGATCATTCGCTTCGACTGGTTGGCGAAAAGGACCTTGCATTCTATGGGTTTTCCAACAGGTTATCGAACAGATTTCGCCTTTTTCATCGATATGGAGTTCAGCGCGGATGGAGTTTGTCGATTCGTTGTAGATTTCATTAAAGTTTTCAAAATCTACTTTTAATCTGCTACGCCTTCTGACAAAGGATTCTATATCTTTTCTTTTAATATGGGCGGGCGTAAAGCCTTGACCGATCTTTTTAAGACTATCCGTTTTTTGAATGACCGTATATGAAAAATCTTCTCCATACATCTGTTTTTTATATTCGGAAGCTACGAAGTTATAGCATTGAGCTTCGAAAGGGATATCGTCGGAAAACTCCAGACTGTCCTCTTCATACCATATTCTATGGCTGATGAATGGTGTATTTTCTTTAAGCCAAAGCCATTCTGTCTTATTAAAGTAATAATAGACAGTATCTTCATAATGGTTAGTTGGATAGGATAAGTTATTTCTCTGGATATCTCTGACCGCGATGTGGTAATATCGGGAGCATAAGCTTGAGTCGAGTCGACGCGTCTTTAATTCGCGGGCATGACGCTCGATCGTCGAATTCAGCGATGGCGTTTGTCCGGCCGCGAGCATTGAAAGAAGCGATAGCGCGAACGTTATATGATTTTTCATGTCAGAAATTAATATCCGGGCTTGTGCTTATCCCTTGCCCGCTTCTCAACCGGTTATCGCGAATTCTTTATATCGCTGAACAAAGTAGAAATACAAAGAATACGCGGTTTCCTAAATCTCGTTTACTCCAGTAGCTTGCTGTTCTTTTCCCTCATCTCTTCTCTCACCAATTTTCCAGAAGGTGTCAGGTGATGTTCTTTCCAGTTGCCGCCCCAACCAGCGCCGATGGTCAGGGCCGAGGCCGTTTCCTCCTTGGAGGAGATCGACCAGTTGCACCAGCTTATTTTATATTTGTCCAAAAACTCCCACCAGGCTTTGGTGGCTTCTATGTCGAGCTTGCCGTCGCCGGTATATTCACAGGTGCCGTACTCGGTCACAAACAGGCAGGCTCCATGGTCTATGGCGTCCCTGGCTATATCGCGCAGTTCCTGGCCATGCGAGGCGGCGTAGTAATGAAGGGTATAAGCGACGTTGGGGTCGCTGAGCGGGTTTTTGGCGGCTTCGTCCACAAATTGCGACCAGCTACGGGTGCCTACGATGACGATATTGTCCGGGTCATGCTCTCGTATAGCCGCGATTACCTCTTCCGCGTATGGCTTGATGTCGTTGGTCCAGGACGCGTCGGCTAGCGGCTCGTTGTAGATTTCGTACAACACGTTGGGCAAGTGTCCGAAGCGTTTCGCCATGTCCGCGAAAAAACGTTTAGCCGGAGCGGGATTCGTATGGGCGTTGTGGCTATGATAGTCGATAATGACGTATAGACCCAGGTTTTGAGCGGCCTTTACGATCCGGATTACTTTGCCTTTCTCTTCCGCGTCGTTTTGCAGATAGCCGCCAGGCTCCTCCACTCCCATCGCGGCCCGCACTATGGTGCATTTCCAGTCGTCCCGTAGCCATTGTACGGTTTTGGGATTATAAAACTGGCCCATCCACTGGCTCCAGAAAAACGACATGCCGCGCAATTGTACCGTATCTCCGCTGGCGCCGACGATATAATTTCCCTGAACAGACAGTTGACCGTATTTGTCCACGATGGTTCGCTGACCAAAGGCGGACTGTAGCAGTAGTAGAAATAGAAAGGACAAGGTCCCCTGAATGATTCTTTTTCGCATACATTGTTTAGTTAAGGTGATATAATAGTTGGGTTATAGGACGAAATTAATGAAAATCATGGTTTGTGACAATTTAAAACCAAGGTCCGCCCCGAAAAGAAACCCCGATATCCTTGGTCTGAAAAAATCTAAAAATTTTAGTATATTGACTCAAAAATAAACTCGAATTTTCTTAACCTTGCAACCGAGGGGGGGGCGTTTTTCGCCCGCCTATGTGCAAAGTATGATCTTATAAACCTTAAACGAATTTATCTACACGCATGGCAACCTGGTACGAATGCAAATTTAAATACAATCGCGAAGATCAGAATGGCGGTTTCGTGACCATTACGGAAATATATCTTATCGACGCGGTAAGCTTTACCGACGCGGAAACAAGGGTATATCAGGAAATTGGATCCAATTATCAGGAATTTATACTGGTATCTGTCAAGAAATACAAGCTTCATGAACTGGTATTCAAGGAAGACGCCTTCAAATGGTACAAATGCAAAGTGGGTATCACCACCCTGGACGAAAAATCCGGCAAGGAGAGAAAGTCCAAGCAGACCATTCTGATTTCCGGCAATACTGTAAAAGAAGCCTACGACGCGGTCGAGGAACTTTTTGCCGATTCCGTATCCGATTATGAGATTCTGGATATTGTGACTACAGGTATCGTAGAGGTAATGCCTTATTTTGAGGACCTTGAAGTGGTTAATGAGGAAGAGGTAAAGGAAGAGAGGCTTGTCGAAGAGGAAGTTGTAAGCGAAGAAGTGGTCGCCGATGAGGAACTGGTCGATGATTTGGAAGGAGAAGCGGCGGATTCCCTGTAAGGAAATATATAAGAAGTGGTGATAATAAAAGAAAGGAGCAAAAGCGCGTTTTGCTCCTTTCTTTTATTTATTTATGAAGCACACTCGTCAGCTAATCGTTAACTTGCGTCTATGAAATTTGAGGATTACAAGATCGCGGATGAGATCAAGAGGAATCTTGCCCGGATGGGATTCAGGCGGCCTACGGATATTCAATTCAAGTCCATACCCTCCATTCTTAAAGGAGAGGATGTGCTGGCGATCGCCCAGACAGGTACCGGAAAGACCGCCGCTTTCGCCATTCCGGTAATATCCATGCTCCATACGAGGAAAAGTAGTAGCCGCTCCACAGGTATACGCTGTCTGGTCATGGTGCCTACTCACGAGTTGGCTATTCAGATCCATGAGGTTTTCGTTTCTCTGGCCGTTCATACGAGGGTGAGGACTGCCTGTATCTACGGTGGTGTAGATCAGGAGCCACAGATCAAAAAGCTGAACGATGGCGTCGATATTTTAGTCGCTACTCCGGGCAGAATGTTTGATCTGGTCAGTCAAAAGCATCTCCGTTTATCGGACGTGGATCTACTGATCCTGGACGAGGCCGACCATATGCTGGCTCTGGGTTTCCTGAACGATATACGCCAATTGGTCAGACGGCTTTCGACCAGAAGGCAGACTTTGTTCTTTTCCGCCACGATCGACGAGCATATCAAAAAACTAGCCTATTCGTTGGTAGCTAATCCCGTTCGTATACAGATATCTCCTAAAAACAGCGTGTCTAAAAACGTAGAGCATGTCGTCGCCTTTATCGGCATGGACGACAAACGTTTTTTCTTGGAACGTCTGATAAAAGACGATCCGGAGCGCAAGGTCATGATCTTTGTGCGCACCAAAGTTCGGGCGGAACGCGTCAAGGCAGCCATGGGACGTGTAGGAATCGACGCGGAGACGATGCATGGAGACATGGAACAGGCGCGACGGGAAGAATCGCTCGCCCGGTTTAAGCGAAATGAAGTGAAGGTGTTGATCGCTACGGATGTAAGCGCCAGGGGTATCGATATTCCCGGTGTGGACCTCGTCGTCAACTATGATTTGCCAGAAACGGAAGAAAACTATGTGCACCGGGTAGGAAGAACAGGGCGTGGTGTCGCCAGAGGCAAAGCGATCGCTTTTTGCAGTCCTGAAGAAAAAGAGTCGCTCAAAAAGATAGAAGCTTATATCGGAAGGGAAATTCGTGTGCTGGATATTGACAAAAACAGTTATCAGGAGACAATCGATCTGTCGGAAGATATAGGAAACGACCTGAAAAATATCATGAAGGAGATCGAAAATCTGGAGGAAGTAAAAAGGAAGGCGGCCAAAAGAAGAAAGTCTTAGTCCCGGAACGGCATATCCGGGAGTGGTTATCCTTCTTCGTAAAACTCCGCCAGATCCTTAAAATACACTTCATTCCAGCCCTCTATGATATCGTCGTAGGCTTCATCGGGTATATTGGTATGACGCAATTCTACCGAGGTGCCTTTTTTGTCAGGATGTAGTTTGATGGTAACGATGGATGGGGCTTCTTCTTCACCAAAATACCATTGCTGCACGATTTTTTTCCCAGGCTCCAGCTCCAGGTTTTTTCCGCATATGTTCCCGTCCCACATCGAAAACTCCGAGCCAACCTTGCCGTCCATTGACACCTCGTCGCCCGTCCATAGACGTATTGTCGTTTCAGTGGTCAGAGCCAGATATATTTCTTCCGGATCGGCCGGAATGACAAAATATTTCTTGTAATCTTTCATACATCAAATATAATCGAATAAAATTGGTAATTTTATATCTGCTTCCGCTCACGCGGTAATAAATACCGGTCTTTGATGAAAAACATCCGGGACGGTACAAAGTATAATAGGATAATTTCGTTAAGACTGATACAAAACTAATAGTCGGATCATATGATAAAACGTTTAAGTTTATGGTTTTTGCTGGCGGGGAGCGCGATGATGACTTCCTGCGACGATCTGGTAGATACGGTAGTTCCCGCGCTCTCTCAGGAAGAAGTTGTCGCCGGCCTGAAAGAAGCTTTGCGGGTCGGTACGGACACCTCGGTGAGTAATCTCAATCGGGAAGGTGGATATTATCTGGATGAAGTGGTCAAAATTATGCTTCCTCCGGAAATTATGATGGTTCAGGAAAATTTAAGCGCTCTTGATATTGGCGGCGCTGTACAACCATTGATCGATCAGTTGGTCTTGCAGATTAACCGTTCCGCGGAGGACGCCGCGTCGGAAGCGAAGCCCATTTTTGTCAACGCCATTACCGGTATCACCATCGCGGATGGCTGGTCCATATTGAATGGAGCGGATACCGCCGCTACCTCCTATCTGCGCGGCGCTACTTTCAACGAGTTGAAGGGATTGTTTCAGCCCAAGATCGAAAATTCTCTTAGCAAACCCTTGGTTGGTAACATTTCCGCTTCTTCGACTTATTCTCAGATTGTAGACAAATACAACACGACGGTGATAATAGCTAACCAATTGTCGTTTGGAGATAAAAAATATACGACTATAAATCCTTCTCTGAGCGATTATACTACAGGAAAGGCGCTCAATGGACTTTTTATCAAAGTGGCGGAGGAAGAAAAGGCTATTCGAACTGATCCTGTCGCCAGAGTCACGGAGATCCTGCAAAAAGTATTTGGACGCGGATAGTGTCCTATCGCTGGAAATACCTGAGGAAACTCAGGTATTTTTGTTTTAAACAAGCTATGATCACTTTTACAGCTATTATCAAAAAGTTTGGTCCGAAAGGCGAAAAATCCGGCTGGACGTATATTGATCTTCCTTCCGGGCTGGCGGAGCGATTGAATCCGGGAGTTCGCCGGGCTTATCGTGTTAAAGGGATGATGGATGGGTATTCTTTTTCGGGAGTCAGTCTGACACCTATGGGTTCCGGAGACTTTATTCTGCCTTTGAACGCCGAAGCGCGAAAAGGAATTAAAAAAATGATTGGAGAGAATGTGTTTGTCCGGATGGAACTGGATACGAGTGAACGTGAGATTTCCGGAGATTTACTCCTTTGTCTGGAAGACGCGCCGGACGCGAAAGTCTTTTTCCAGAGCCTTCCCCTGAGTCAGAAAAATTATTTTTCCAATTGGATTGAAGCGGCCAAAACGGACGCGACCAAAGCGAAACGTGTTTTTATGGCTATAGAAGGTCTGAAGGTGGGGATGAACTACCCGGAGACAATCCGATATTTTAAGGCGAGAAAACAAAAGGACGAACGATAATTCAGAGATTATTATGGCGGATTTTTTTATGACAGGCAATATCGTCGATATTGAAGCTCGACGTATCTACAAAGGCGGAATTACCGTGAAGGATGGGCGCGTACGTTCCGTGGAGGAAGTGGCCGAGGCGGACGATCGCTATATCATGCCGGGTTTTGTCGACGCGCATGTGCATATTGAAAGCTCCATGCTTGTGCCTTCGGAGTTCGCCCGGATCGCGGTTGCGCACGGCACAGTAGCGACAGTGTCGGATCCTCATGAGATCGCCAATGTGCTGGGCGCGGCGGGTGTGGAATATATGATCCGGAACGGAAGTCAGGCGCCGTTTAAGTTTTGTTTTGGAGCTCCTTCCTGTGTGCCCGCGACGGGTTTCGAAACAGCCGGCGCGGAGATAGATGTGGCGGAGACCGAATATCTTCTGAGTAAACCGGAAATAAAATACCTGTCTGAAATGATGAATTGGCCGGGCGTATTGAATGACGATCCGGTGGTACTCGAAAAAATAGCGATCGCCAGGAAGTTGGGGAAGCCGGTAGACGGGCACGCGCCGGGTTTGAAGGGCGATCTGGCCAGATGTTACGCGGCGGCGGGGATCAGTACAGATCATGAATGTGTGGCGATGGACGAAGCGCTGGACAAAATAGCGGCGGGGATGAAGATTCTGATCCGGGAGGGCAGCGCGGCCAGAAATTTTGACGCTCTGATTGATTTGCTGCCAGAGCATGATGACATAGTGATGTTCTGTTCCGACGATAAACATCCCGACAGCCTGGTCGAGGGACATATCAATCTGCTGGTAAAAAAAGCGGTTGGCAGGGGGATCGACCTGTTTAGCGTGTTGAAGGCCGCCTGTGTAAATCCGGTGGCGCATTATGGTCTGGATGTAGGTTTGTTACGGCCCGGTGATCCAGCGGACTTTATCGTTGTCGATGATCTGGAATCTTTTAAGGTACGAAAAACTTTTGTAAATGGAGAGCTTGTGGCGGAAAACGGGCAAACGCGGATTGGCAGGACGCCTGTCAGGATTGTTAATAATTTCAAGGCTTCTCCGAAGAATCCGGAAGACTTCGCCTACCGGCCGGTCAACTCGTCGGTTCGGGTCATAAAGGCCTTGGATGGTCGGATTATTACAGATTCCTTTTCATTGTCGATCGATCCGGAAAGCCGGCGACATTTTCCGGATGTGGAAAACGATCTTTTGCTGATCGCGGTGGTCAATCGCTATGCTGATATGAAACCCGCTCTTGGATTGATCAGTGGCTTTGGCCTGAACCGGGGAGCGATCGCTTCTTCCGTCGCCCATGATTCGCATAATATTGTGGTAGTGGGTACGAATGAAAAGGACATATGCGGAGCAGTCAATGAAGTCATCCGGCACCATGGTGGAATCGCCGTGGTAGATGGAGACAAGGTCGCGTCGCTGCCTTTGCGGGTCGCCGGCCTCATGTCGCCGGATCCTGGCGAAGAGGTGGCCAGGCGATATACGGAACTGGACGCTATGGCCAAACAATTTGGAAGCGGATTGACCGCTCCTTTCATGACGCTTTCCTTTATGGCGCTTCTGGTTATTCCTGGTTTGAAAATCAGTGACAAAGGGTTGTTTGATGGAGAGCGATTTGAATTGATTGATTGAAATATACCTGGCTGATTCCGGAAAAAGATAAAAAAAGAGACTGCCTTTGCAGGGGCAGTCTCTCTTCTAACCATAGATACGTAGTATTATTTTTGGAGAACAAATTCGCTATTGCCAATTTTTTGCGAATCAGACCATATTTCGACGGTATAGCGCCCCGGCGTATAACGGCTGCCTTTGCTATACATAAAAGCTATTCTTTGTTTTGTGTTGTTGAAGTTGACGGTTTGTTTTTCCGTATAGAAAATCTTTTTGCCCTCTACTTCGAAGCTCTTGGAGCCATTGTATAAGGTATTGCCGCTCGGTTCGATGACCCTCAGATAGATATCTTTAGGGCCCTGGTCCGCGTATTTGTTTTCTCCCAGATTGAGCGATACTCTGATCTTTCCGGCCATCATCGCTCTTGGATTCTTCATTTCCTTGCCACCGGAGTTATATACAATGACATGAAGATTTTCCGCTTTAAGATTTTCGTCCGCGTTGGCGGGCTTCGAAGCTTTTTCAGCCATGGCTACCTGTACGGAAGCTAATTTTTCCAGGGAATCTATTTTTTCCTGAACAACTTTCTCCAGCCGTACTTTTTCAGACACCAGACGCTGATTTTCGGCTACAAGAGCGCCCATGCTCGCCTGAGCGGTTTCATAGTCTTTGCGGTAGTTGTTTAGTTTTTTGTTTAGTGAGTTGATGGATAGTTGTTTGGACTGAATCTGATCCTTCAATTGCTCCAGCTCAGCGATTTTGCTACGTTCATCGGCGAGAGCGAGTCCAAGCGCTTCCTTTTCCGCGATCACCGCTCTGATGCTATCCTGTAATTTGGATATTTCTTCGACTTTCAGATTGATATCGGATTGTAGGTTGAGTGATTTTTGCTCGGCGGTTTCCGCTCTGGAAATTAGCGAACCTTCATTTTTAACTTTGTCGTAAACCAGAAATCCAACTACGCCTCCCAGCATTAGTACCAGCAATACCAAAAGGATTTTGATTGGATCGCTCCCGCTGTTTTTTTCTTTTTTCGGCTTAGGTTCTGGCTTTCTTTTCGCCGGTTCCTGCTTACGGGTTGGGGTTGGAGCTTTCTGGTCCGCGGGCGCTTCAGTAGCGGAGGCCGCGATCACCGTCGCGGCGACGGCGGTTTCGGTTTTACTTTGTCCCTGTTCAGCGACGGCGTTGGCTGGCGCCGCGGCTGCTACTTTAGATTCTTCGACTGGTCTCGAGGGTTTTGGAGTTTCCCGAGAAACCTGTGGCGCTGGCTGAGGTTTGGCCTGAGGTGTCGACGTGGTCGCCGGCCTGGCTTTTATTGTCGCTGGTTTTGGGCCTTTAATTATCGGAACCCGTGGTCTTCTGGGTGGTAAATTATTGCTCATTTTGGTACTTTAGTTAGAATTATTTTTAATAATGGCGGATCAAATTAAAGAAAGATCGGTTATTTTCCAATTAAATGACGCTCTCTATTGTTTTTTCATTTTTAAATGGAATGATTTAAATACTTATTTCATAGTTGTTTTGTTGATAAAAACATTTTTTTATTTTGGACGTCCAAAACTATTTGATGAAGGATAATCTTATTACAATCGATATTTAATAGCATGCATACGATCCCGGTTTACGCGCAGGTGTTTTTGCAATTGTTCTGTTTGGCCGCCGGATACTTTTTTTATTGGAAGAAAAGTGTTTCCCCGAGTGGCTTATTCGCCTTTATCGGAATCAGTAGTGTTTTTATATGGCTGAATTTGCTGCCACCGCTAGTTATTATGGCGGGCATGTTCGCCAGCTCATCGTTGTTTACAGCCTTGGGCAAAAGGTGGAAAAAGCGCTCGGAGGAAGTCGCCGAAAAATCCGGGCCCAGAGACTATGTTCAGGCCTTCGCCAACCTGGGTCCCGCCATTGTCTTTATTCTCTTGTTTTTTTATATAAATGAACCTTTCTTATTGGCCGCGTTTATTGGTAGTGTCGCTGGCGCGAACGCGGATTCCTGGGCGTCGGAAATCGGAGGTTTGAGTAGGCAAAAGCCGGTAATGATCACTAATTTTAAAAAAGTTCCTAAAGGAATTTCAGGCGGAGTTACCTTGCTTGGTACATTGGGAGGCGTAGCGGGAACCATATTTATCGTCGTACTCGCTCATATATGCTATGAGAGCGTTGTTTCGGCGCGTCTATTGTGGAAGCTTTCGGTGGTTTGCGCTATCGCCGGCGTTGTCGGTTTTACGCTGGACTCTTATCTTGGCGCTATCGGACAAGGATTGTATAAAGATCCGGACGGCCGTCTTCAGGAATATGGAAATGACGACGCTGTGCTGGAGAAAGGGCTCCGGTGGATCAATAATGACATGGTCAATTTTTTGACGACCTCGATGGCGGGTCTGATAGCCGCCTTGTTGTATATGATATGGCCGGCAAACTAGAAAGGCGATGGCTTTTCCATATGTGAGTTTATGGAAGGCCATCGCCTTTTTGATAATTAATCAGTCTGTCGATCCGGGTTATTTTTTGAAGATTCTCAAGACTTCGGTTTCTCCATCCTTGATGATTTTAAGGAAGTAGACTCCGGTAGATAACTGGCTGTTTTGCAGATTTATCACCGCGTTGTGTCCACTATGGGATCCTTTATACATTTCTTTTCCGGCATAGTCCAGAATGATCGCTTCGTATTGACCATTATTTTCAGATTCGTCAAAGGTGATCTGTACCGCGTTCTCGACTGGATTGGGATATGTGCTTACCCGCAAGCCACCGGAGATTACGTAGAATGTGATTTCTCTGCCTACTCCGGCGGTTCCACTTCCGTTGGAACCGGTATAGGGTACCGCTCCTACTGTATAGGTTCCTGGTGTAAAATGATGCACCGCGTAATTACCGTTGTTGTCTCCAAACAACGCGTATGGCGCCTCGTTTTCCGTTCTGAAATTGCTGGTTCCGTTAAAGTCGAATACGACGCTGCTCGTACCCGCGAGGGTAGAATTGGCGCGGATATTTAACTTGTCCGTGCCGATTGCGGCGAGGTTGACGGTCTGACCGTTGACCAAAGGACCAACTGCCGTATTGGTATTGGCGTTGATTAACGTAAACGTGATGTTGGAGGGAGCGTTGGCGAGGGTAAACGTGATGACGCTGGTTTCAAGAACCACTCCTGTTCCGTTGTGCCCGGAATACACCACGGCGGTAATGCTTTTGTTGCCCGGAGTCGCTCCGTTCCATGGATGATAGTCGCCATTGTTGTCGCCGCCAATCGCGTAAGGCGCTACATTTTCATGTACAGTTCCGTTGAAGACGACACTACCTACAGGGCTTACCGATGGTTCGTAGCGTACATTGTAGGCGACGCCCGGCAAAAGATAGATCGTAGAGCCATTGACAATGGTTTGGATATCCGTATCGGTATCCGCGTTTACCCATACATATTTTGGCAGACTGTTGGAAGAAGAGACAGTCTCAATTTCCGCGGCGGAAGTTGAGAAGATGATTCCGATCAGGGACATCATTAGATAGAACTTTTTCATAGTTGATTGGTTTTAATTGTTATAAATTAGTTGAAAAAAAATGCTCGTTTTTACACAGGGAACTCCGCGTGCCGGATTAACGCCAGGTATTGAAGCGCGGAGAACTCCGCTAAATAGATTGAGTTTATAATCCTGGAATCGTATGATCCGACCCGGTTTTAATCACTATGTTCGTATATGTCGCCGGAACGACGCGCTTACCGCTTCCGCGACATAAAAGAAATGTAAGTTGAATAGCTGTTCATAACTGGTTGATTTAAAATATAGTGTCAATATACGCATTGATTTTTAAATTGTTATATTTTTTTAAAAAAAATATTTTGACAACTACCTGAAATATATGCTAGAAAGCGCCTGGAAGTCAGATCAGGCCTGATAAAAAACCTTTTCGTACAGGTTCGTCAAACCGTTCAATAGCGTATCGCAACATCATCCGGGGCATTGTTTTATAATGATCTTTTAAAAAGGAATAGCAGTTTTCGTAATCCCTTTTGGCGACTTCTCTCAGCATCCAGCCTGTCGCTTTGTGAATCAGATGATGAGGGTGAGAAAGTAAAATTTCGGCGATTCGGAATGTATCGTCCATATGTCCTTTACGAATAAAATGCAGCGTGGAGATGATCGATATCCTTTCCTTCCAGAGATGCCCGCTGGTGGCCAGGAAGTACAATAGGGATTTGTCTTTGTCCAGTAGCCAGTGACCGAGTATGCTCGGAGCGGACGTGTCTACCAGATCCCAATTGTCGACATGGTCAAGATGAGAAAGATAGAACTGTACGTATGCTTCCTTCGCGTTTTTGTTTTTTTCCTTTTGGTATTTTTCTACCAGCATGATCAACGCGCAGAGTCTCATTTCATGGTAAGGATCGCGCAGCGCGCGCGACAGTGTGTCGAGATCGGATTCTTTCCAGAATTTTTTCGCTATCTGACGGATATTGGGTACAGTAACTCCGAGAAATAAGTCCCCTTCCGCGTACTGCCCTGGTCCTGTCTGAAAAAAATGAGGATAAAACGCGGCTTTTTCAGGGTCCGAGAAAGTTTTAAGTTCTTGTAGAATACATTTCGTCAACACGCGTGGAGTAGTTTGCCGTTTCACCGCGATTTTACTTAAAAATTTTAAAAACTCGGCCGCGTGGAGGCTTGGTTGTTTTTGGAAGTCATGTTATTTGGAATAATTCTAATTAAATTTTATCATTGTATATAATTTAGAATAATTCAAAATAAATACGCCATGCATACCAGGGAAGATGTCCGGATACTCAGTGAGTCGGCGAGTGGTTATATAGGTCTATGCCATTGCTGCGGAAATATTATGCTTAAGTTTAATAACTTGCTAATGAAATTAAAGGAGGATGAACTTAAGGTTCTGGGAGATTATTTTTCCCAGTTCGAGATGGATATGCTGAACAAAAAAGAACGCGGTGATCATGAGATATGTATCAATACTCCATGTCCCAATATCTGCTTTAGTTTTACCATAGCGGAAATAAGCGCCTTGACTTATTTGCTCAATGAGGCTTGTGTATTGATCAACGCGCTTGATATCCTTGATCTTAAATAAAACGAACTTTATATGGGAAACAGGATTTCTCCTTTTAAATCGCGATGGTCGCCATATGAAGTAATTGTTCATATAGCGACCATCGCGAATCTTCGTTTAGCTCTGGGTGGCTAGTTCCCAGATCACTTCGCTGAGGTTGGAGTCCAGCCGTATCTGGCAGGCCAGTCGGCTACGCGCGTTAGCGTCTGGTAGTGTATCCAGCATGTCCAGTTCCGCGTCGCCCGCTTCGGGTAACAGATCCAGACCTTTTTTTACTTCAACCCGGCAGGTGGCGCAAAGCGCCATGCCGCCACAGGTAGCGGCTACCGGATACCCGGACGCTTTCAATACCTCCATCAGACTGAGGTTGATATCTTCAGGCACTTCAATGGTGTTGATGGCGCCGTCTCTTTCAAGCATGTTTACAAAAATCATATTCATAGAGTTTTAGAACGCGTTGACGCCATTGACAGTCGTATACTTGAAACTTAGTTTCTGATCGGGGAAAACATAGGCGAACGCGCTTTGCGCCATAAGCGCCGCTTCGTGAAAACCGCAGAGAATGAGTTTGAGTTTTCCTTCGTATGTATTGATATCTCCGATGGCGTATATGCCAGGAATATTGGTACTATAATCGACGGTGTTTACCTCGATCGCGGACTTGTCGATCTGAAGGCCCCAGTTGGCGATGGGTCCTAGTTTGGGACTTAGTCCGAAAAGGGGAATCAGATAGTCCGTTTCAATAGCGTGGATCTGTTTATCCTTATCCTGCAAGGAGACGGAATTCAGCTTTCCGTTTCCCCCCACTGACTGAATGGTATGGTTAAGCAGCAGGTCAATTTTTCCCGCGCTTGCCAGATCGACGATCTTTTGTACGGAATCAGGCGCTCCCCGAAATGACTCGCTTCGGTGTACCAGGGTAACTTTGCGGGCGATATTGCTCAGATACAAGGTCCAGTCCAACGCGGAGTCTCCCCCACCCGCGATGACAAGGTTTTTGTCTCTGAATCGCTCCGGATCCTTGACGATATAGTTGATTCCTTTTCCCTCAAACCGTTCCAGGTTTTCGATTTGCGGCTTTCTGGGCTCGAAACATCCCAGGCCGCCGGCTATTACAATGACTTTCGCCTGTATCTCGGTATCCTCCGAGGTCTTTACCTTAAAGCCATACTCGTTCTTTTCGATTTCTTCCACACGTTCTCCCAGAGTAAATCCTGGTTTAAACGGGGCGATTTGTTTTTCCAGGTTGTCGATAAGATCCTGAGCGAGCACTTCCGGATATCCGGGGATGTCGTAAATGGGTTTTTGCGGATAGATCTCGGACAATTGTCCGCCAGTTTGTGGTAGCGCGTCTACCAGATGACAGCGCATTTTTAGCAATCCGGCTTCGAATACGGCGAATAAGCCTACGGGACCCGCGCCAATGATGCAGATATCTGTATTGATCATACGTGTTGTGTTTGGTAATTGCGAGAAGATTAAGGACAAGGTGTCGCTTCCGGTGGAATGTATTACAGGAAGCGCGTGAACGACACTAGCGACAACAACAGCGGCGACCGCCGCGGCTCGCTATTGAGGGGGATATCGACACATACAACGCCATACACCCGTGTCGCTTAAACGCGGAATAGAGTATGGTGGCTTTATTATATCGTATGTGATTCAATATATTGTTCTGTATTTTTTATAATAATAAAATAAAATTTCAACAAATGCAATTATTTTGCATGTGTTTAAAATTTTATTTCAAATACTATTTCTTATGTCTTGTTCCTGTCAAGCCGCTAGCCCCTTAACAATGGATGAAACGCTTTAGTTTTTGTATATTTTTTATTTTTTTTATAGAAAAAATAATCGCCTATGAAAAAGATAACCGTATTCGCGGGTTTTTCCCTGAGCTTATTTTTTATTTTGACGTCTTTTACCGATAAGGACGGGTTTGTGGATGTGTTGAACAATCTGGAGGATAAAGAACTGCGGGAACAATTGCTTCTTTTCGAAATGGAAGGTATCGAACGGCTGCCGGAAGATACGATACATCTGGAGCGGGTGGTGCGGCAAGCGCGTTCCTATCTGGGTACAAAACACCAGATGGGTGGTTTGAGCAGGAGCGGTATCGATTGTTCCGGTCTGGTCAAAGTGTCTTTCGCGGAAACCGGTTTAGCGTTGCCTCATTCAGCCAACGAGCAGGCGCGGTATGGAAAGATAATTCCGGATATGGAAGGCCTGCAGGCGGGAGATATGGTCTTTTTTTGCAAATCCTATCAAACACGGAATCCGATTACGCATTCCGGGATCTATATAGGCGAAGGCGAGTTTATACACGCTTCTTTCTCCGCTGGGGTAGTGATTACTTCTCTCCGGAACGCGTATTGGAACGAGCGTTTTCTGTTTGGTACACGGTTAACGGAATAAACATCCGGAGTGTTTTTTGATTAGATTGGCACGTGATAAACTGAATAAATGGTATGGAATCGAGAATTAAAGATTTGATGAAGATCGCCGTCGGCTTGTCCGAGGAAGGAATGAAACGAGGAGATGGCGGTCCATTCGGGGCGATTGTTGTACGTGGAGACGAGATCGTCGGCAAAGGCTGGAATCAGGTATTGAAAAATAATGATCCAACGGCGCACGCGGAAGTGGTCGCTATCCGGGACGCGTGCGCGAGGCTGAACACTTTCGATTTATCGGGCTGTGAGATTATTACTTCCTGTGAGCCATGCCCAATGTGTCTTGGGGCTATTTACTGGGCTCGTCCTGATCGCGTATATTACGCCAATACCAAGGATGACGCGGCGGCGATCGAGTTTGACGATTCTTTTATTTATTCGGAAATCCACGTCCCCAACGCGGCGAAGAAGGTTCCTTTGATTCATGTCCGGGATGAAGCCGCGTTGAACGTCTTTGTGGCCTGGACTCAAAAAACGGACAAGACGAAGTATTGACCGTACTATGGCTTTCGAGGATATACCATAGGATATAGGGTTGGTTCGGCGCCCTCGGATATTCTCGCGAGCTTGTTGTCGAGTATGTTTCGCCGAACAGGTTTCAGGTGGTCAAGATACAGTACGCCTAGTGTATGGTCGTATTCATGTTGAATAGCGCGCGCGTTCATACCGCTGTATGTGTGCCGTTGTGGTAGAAAGCTCCGGTCAAGGTATTCAATGGTGATATCCCAGTGTCGCTCCACCTTCTCCGATATTCCGGGTATGCTCAGGCAGCCCTCAAACTCAATCCAGGTTCTCGTCGATCGGTTGACTACGCGCGGGTTTATAAATGTTTCACGTATTCCTGCGCCGTTTTCGAAATATAAGTCCCGCGTATCAGCGGGCAGGTTTTGGTAATAAGATTGAGTATCTACTATGAAGAGCTGGACAGGCAGGTTGATCTGGGGAGCGGAAAGGCCACAGGCTCCGGATGAGTCGAGTGTTTCCCACATGTCGTCGATCAGAATATTCCAATCCAGCAGATCGGGATCGGCCGCGTCGCATTTCTCCCGCAATGTCGTATGTCCATAAGAGAGGATAGGTAGCATAAGTCATGAGATTATACGTAATTGATAGTGGGGATGTCGCCGATACCTTATTTTCGGTTTATAAACAAACAAGTGGCGAAAGTGTTCTTAAATGAAGAAATGATAATTTATCTCCAGGGATCAATGCTTCGCGGGATCGCGCGAAGGAGCGGATTCAGGAGTATTCAGGTTTCATTGTCAACATAACGAATTTTCCTATGCGCTACTCAGTCTCCTATTTTAGGCGAACGCGGTTCTTTCTCGGCGAGATCATTCCTCTGTTGATATTGCTGGGAATAATGTCGTGTAAGAAAGATGATGAGAAAGATCCGGAATCTCCACCTCCCGTCAACGCTGAAATTATTGAAGGAAATATTGATAGTCCGCGGGTTTTGGGCCCTGTCAACGCGTATGGCAATTCGACGTACCGCTTTATCGGACGGACAGATGTAAACGCTACATTGACTATTGAGCCAGGAGTAGTGGTCCTGTTTGACAAGGAAGCTGACTTGTATATAAAACAAAACGGAGCCTTGAAGGCGATTGGGAGTGAAACGGCTAAAATTATCTTTAAGGGTGGACAGGATACCAAAGGGTATTGGGGTGGTTTGTATTTTGACTCGGGTAGTGAAGAAAATAATCTGCGCTATTGCGTCATCGAAAACGCCGGCGACAGAGACCGTTCCATACCTGCCAGAACATCGGCTGTAGTCGTACACAACGGAGGGAGACTGGTAATGCGGGATACCCGGGTAAGCAAAAGTGGCGGCTACGGAATCTTTTTGTATGAAAAGGCTTCGTTGCCGGATTTTAACAACAATACCATTCTGGAATCTTCTACCGCTCCCGCCATCGCCTCGTTGGAAAACATAAGCTATTTCAATAATTCCAATAACTTTCAGGGAAATACGCATGACCATGTGGATACATACAATTCATACAATTATCTGAGGGGCGACCATATATGGCGTAAACTGAACGTCCCCTACCGGTTGCCGGGAAAAAGAGTCGATATTGAAGGCGCCATAACGGTAGAGGCCGGAGCGTCTTTTATCGGGACTCCCAGTTGCGCCATTCGCGTACAGCCAGGCGCTTCGTTTTCGGCGGAAGGCTCCTCGGACGCGCCCATCGTGTTTAGGGGGCAGGAAGCGCGGCGAGGTTTTTGGGGTGGCTTTCAGTTTGTATCTGGTAGTGAGAAAAACGTATTTCGACATGTGACGCTGGAGCACGCGGGTGGTAGCAACACTTTCGCGATTCCTGAAAGAAGAGCGGGAATTGAAGTGGCGTCTACAGGGCGGTTGGTGATCGCGGATAGCAAGATATCACATAGTGATGGACCGGCTATTCGGGCGCACAAAAACGCCTGGTTGTCTGAAATCGGCAATTCGTATACGGATAATGAAAGAAACGAGGTGGCGACTTACTAAAACAATCCGCTGATTTTTGACGTGGTCCGGATCGCGTCTTCATCCGGTTTTTATTTTTCCGGCGGGTGTACTTGTTTCGGAATTGTCAGTTTTACAAGGGAAAACCTTCTTTTAATCATGTGATTATTGCTTCTTTTTGCTTACATTAGTGTCTGGATGTAATCATTTTTAACCTTCATTTCAATTTGTTATGCGGGAAGAAGTCATCAATGAGCTAAAAGATAGCCATCATTTTAAAATTCGCTTCGCGGTGAGCGATATTGACGGAATACTCCGGGGTAAAGTTATTCTAAAAGAAAAGCTTTGGGAGTCAATGGATAAGGGAATTGGCTTTTGCGATGTGATTTTTGGCTGGGATGTGCACGATCAATGCTATGGCGATACGCCCTCCTTTACAGGCTGGCATACCGGTTTTCCGGACAAGTTCGCCCATATCGATTTTGAAACATACCGGGAAATACCCTGGGAAAACAATACGCCTTTTTTTTTGGCGGATTTTTTTCCTGATCCGGATGTGGCGCCATGCCCCCGAAGCCTGTTGCGCCGGGTGCTCGCGCGTGTTGAAGAGATGGGGTATAAAACCAGGTTCGCCCAGGAATTTGAATGGTTTAACTTTCTGGACACCTCCAAGGCGATGCATGAGAAAGGTTTTCATAATCTGGAGACGATCAGCGCGGGCATGTTTGGGTATTCACTGATACGTCCCGCGGCCTACAGCGCCTATTACAACGACCTGTTCCATTTGCTCGACCGTTTTAAAGTACAACTGGAAGGGTTGCATACAGAAACGGGGCCAGGTGTATATGAGGCCGCGATCAGGCATAAGCCTGTACTGGAAGCGGCGGACCGGGCGATTTTATTTAAGACTTCCGTTAAGGAAATTGCCGGGAGGCACGGAATCATTCCTTCTTTTATGGCCAAATGGAATACCGGCTTGCCGGGATGTAGCGGCCATATCCATCAAAGCCTGTGGTCGGAGGATGAAAAGACGAACCTGTTTTTTGATCCGGAGTCTGAAGACGGGCTCAGCGCGCTTATGAAATCGTATATAGCCGGTCAACTGTATTGTCTGCCCGAGATCCTCCCCATGTACGCGCCAACGGTCAATAGCTATAAAAGGCTGGTAGAAGGCTCCTGGGCTCCCGTTACCGTCACTTGGGGTATCGAGAATCGAACTACCGCGCTGCGCGTAATCAGGGGCGGCGAGAAGAGTGTGAGGCTGGAAACACGGGTGCCCGGGGCGGATACCAATCCTTATCTCGCCATGGCCGCGGCGCTGGCTTCCGGATTGTATGGGATACAAAACAACCTTCAGTTGAGTATTCCACCCACCGCTGGCAATGGTTATCATAATACTTCTAATGGGCGTTTGGCCAAAAATCTGCGGGAAGCGACCGAACGGATGAAACAATCCGCTGTCGCCAGAGAGCTTTTCGGCGATAACTTTGTGACGCATTTTTGCCAGACGAGAGACTGGGAATGGACCCAATACGAGAGGCAGGTCACGGATTGGGAATTAAAACGCTATTTCGAAATCATTTAGATAGAAGTTCGCGAACCACATGCGGATAATCGACTTTACCACGGTAATCGTGCAAGCCTGGGCGGATTACGCTCCCCACCGGCGTATATTCAGCATTGTGGATATCAGCGCGAGGGTATCTACCAATCATGTATACAAAATAACGCTCCATGACGGCTTCGTGATCGCCAAACTTTCTTATTTCGGCCAGTACGAGCATTTTGTGGAAGATCATAATATCATTCATCAGTTGGGCGCGTTGCTGCCTTCTCCATACCAAAATTTCCTGGCCAATTCATATACGTACAAGGATAAGGTGTTTACCTACCGATCCAGAGACGAGCTCAAAGATGTCTGGGTCGTGTTTTATCATCCGGTCGAAGTGCTCGAAAAGCTTCCGAGAAGACTGGACGAAAAACGTATACGCTCGCTTGGACAAGAGTTGGCTAATTTTCATTTAGCCTGTACCGCGGTCGCTCCCCAACTGATATCCTCATCCAAAACGCTGGATAGCGATATCCTAAGTTTGTTGAAAAGGCTGGAAACAGGAGAAGGACGGTTTGAGCATGGACTCCATATGGATATTATCAAAGAGCAATGCGACTTGTTTTTGACCAATTCAGGAGCGCTTAGGGAGAAGACTGGGTTTGCCAAAATTCCGGTATTCATTGACTGGAATATTGGTAATTTTTCCGTGACCAGTGATTTTAAGTTTTATTCCCGCTGGGATTATGACTGGTTCAGGATGTCTTCCCGGATTATGGATTTTTACTTTTTTAGCCGGGTCGTATCGGATATCGGCGATCGTACCGTATTCAGCTATATAGTCGATCCGCTCATGGAAGACCGATTTATGATTTTTTTGAAAGAATACCACCAGATATATCCACTGACGGAGGAAGAAGTCCGTTTTATCAAAGAGGCGTATCGTTTCTTTATTCTTAATTATGTCATCAAGGACGGAAGATATTTTTTTCATGACATGTACGCGAATCGTCTACAATATCTCGCGTATTCCGAATATTTTCCTCAACTTGAGCGTCGCTTCCTCGCGGAGCGTATCCTGAAAGCGTTGAATATTTAATAATCCCGAATGAAAATAAAGTCTTTTAAGTCAGTTGTATCCAAGTATAAGGTAGTTTATTTCGACGCTTTTGGCGTGTTGAAAAACTATCAGGGGATTATTGAGGGGATTGATAGAACCTTTGAGTATCTGAAAGAGCGGGATATTGATTTTTATATCCTTACCAACGACGCTTCCCGGAGTCCTGAACAATTGGCGGAAGTATATCAAAATGCCGGAATAAAAGATGTTACTTCGGAAAAGATTATTTCGTCGGGAATGCTGGCGAGACAATATCTGCGCTATAAAGTAAGGAATGGAACAGTCGCTTATCTGGGTACGACAAACTCCGCGCATTATCTTCGGGATCTGGGCCTGGAAACGGTGTCGATCTCAGATGTGAGCCTCGACGATATGGAGGATATCGGCGCTCTGGTGTTTTTGGATGATGAAGGTTTCGATTGGAATACAGATATAAACAAGACGGTCAACTTGCTGAGGCGCAAAAATATTCCGGTAGTAGTAGCCAATACCGATACCGCTTACCCCTTGTCCAAAAAGGATATAGCGGTGGCCATAGGCGGACTTGCGGATATGGTCGAGCGTATCGTCGGAAAGCGCTTTATCCGGTTTGGCAAGCCGGACGCGCAAATGTTCATATTCGCTTATGAGCATGTGATGAAAAACCGGAAGGTTAGCCGCCGTGATATGTTGATGGTAGGCGATACGCTGGATACGGATATTCTGGGTGGCAATAAGTTTGGATTGGACACGACATTGGTGCTTTCGGGAAATACGCTGAGCGATCAGGTTGGTTTTAAGATTAAATCCTCAGGTATCATACCTACCTATATATGTGACTCGGTAGTATTGTGAAGCGTTTGTGAGAAAGGATTTTTAGCCGGGAACGAACAAAAAAACCGGATCGCGCGATCCGGTTTTTTTGTTCGGTTTTATTTTATTTTTTAGCCGAGATAAGGCTTCAATGAATTGCTTCTTGAACTATGTCTCAGTCTGCGAGTCGCTTTCTCTTTAATTTGCCTTACCCGTTCCCTTGTAAGGTTGAACTTCTCTCCTATTTCTTCCAGTGTCATCGGGTTTTCACCATTTAGACCGAAATAATAAGCGATCACCTCGGACTCGCGCTGAGTAAGCGTAGACAAGGCTCTTTTTACTTCACGGCGCAGTGACTCCATCATCAATTCGGAATCCGGCGTACCTTCACTATCGTTTTCAAGCACGTCAAGAAGACCGTTTTCTTCGCCTTGCGCGAAAGGAGCGTCCATCGATACGTGACGACCGGAGATTTTCATGGTATCGGAAACTTCTTCCGTAGATATGTCCAGTACTTCCGCCAGTTCTTCCGGAGAAGGCTCACGCTGGAATTTTTGTTCAAGATCAGAAAATGTCTTGGAGATTTTATTAAGTGTCCCTACCCTGTTGAGCGGTAGACGGACGATTCTTGACTGCTCGGCCAGCGCCTGCATGATAGACTGACGAATCCACCATACAGCGTAGGAAATAAACTTAAACCCCCTTGTCTCGTCGAAACGTTGCGCGGCTTTAATCAGACCCAGATTACCTTCATTAATCAGGTCACCAAGCGTTAATCCATGATTTTGATACTGCTTGGCTACCGAAACCACAAACCGAAGATTCGCTTTGGTCAGTTTTTCGAGGGCTACCTGATCGCCTTCCCGAATTCTTTTGGCCAACTCTACTTCTTCTTCGGAAGTAATCAAATCCACCTTACCAATCTCCTGCAAATACTTGTCGAGTGATTCACTTTCGCGATTGGTAATCTGTTTGCTGATTTTTAACTGTCTCAAATCTTTTAAACTTTAATAATTAATAGTCTATTAGGGTGGCCAGGCCACTTATATCATAGTTTCAAAAAAGAGGTAAAACGGAGATTATAATCTTCGGCTATTTTCCTACATAGTCTTAACGTACCGAATCCGCCAGAATTTTATCAGAAAGGGACAATTCACGGCATTAATTTTTGAACTCAAAGATACATTCTTTTACGGATATTTCACGCGATCGTTGTGGGGAAATCAATGTTAGAACACAATAAAATTAACACAAAAATGTCATCTTTGCTATTTTTTCAACTAATTTAATTGATTTTCAATTTGTTATTTGTTTTGTTTATCTTTGCTATTGGTTTTATTTTTTATATTTTTACCCTGAAAAATACAACTTTAGACTTGAGAAATTACCGCTCCGCCTTTATGAGTCTCTAGAAGATGGTTTTTAAACCAAAAAATGGTTGCCGGGTTTTTATTTTTATTCGAAAAGGAAATAATATTTCATGTCCCGGAAATTGCCTATATCGGAAAATAAAGACACGGTTTTTTTTCTTATACAGCTCGGAGGGATTTTTTGCGTATTCTGTTTTTTCATCCCTTTGTTGAATATCGCTCTCAGGCTGGTTGATTATTCTCTTCTTCTAAAGGTAAGCCTGGGAGGCGTTGTCGCTATGAATCCGGTCACATCGGCATGCCTGACGCTCCTATCGGCCGCGCTCTGGATCATCCGCGATGAAAGCCATTCCGCGCTGAATAAGATGGTATCCAATGTAATGTGTGTCATTGTGACGTTAATCGGGCTGGCCAAGTTTATGACGCTCATCTTAAACATTCCTTTCGGATTGGACGAGCATTTTTTTAGAGAGCAACTGATTTTGCCCGAAAGTTACCTGTGGGAGTCCAGGGTAAATGAGATTAGCCCCAACTCCGCTCTCAGCTTGTTTTTGTTGGCTTTATCCATTATCCTGATAGACAGGCGCGCGGCCAGGCTATACAGGAGTCCTGAACTGATTATTTATTTTTTGATCTTTATCAGCCTGTTAGCCATATATGGCCATGTATATCAGGTCAGGACTCTGTATGTGGTCCTTGGTATTATCCCCATGTCGTTTCATAGCGCCCTATGTTTTTTTTTGCTTTCCACCGCGGTGCTGTTTCTTCGCCCCTACAAAGGTTCGATGGTGGTGATCATTGACCAAAGTCCTTCAGAAGTATTTATGATGCGTTTTCTCGCCCTTGTTATTCCTCTTTTTCTGGGCTGGCTGAAAATTCAGGGACAAAAGGCTGACTTCTTTAGTGAGAATATGGTACGGCCTTGTTCGCGACCTGTACCTTTGTGATTTCGATGCTGTTGATGGGATGGAAATCTTCTATTCAATATAAGCTTGGTACTGAAAATAAGAAGAAATTGTTCGCTATACGATCTGAACGAAAGCGTTTTAGAAATATTCTTAACCAGTCGCCTATCATAATCAATATTGTCAATGTTGAATCGGATAGAATACTTTTTACCAATGACGCGGGGAGAGGGGTGTTTAAGGGGAGGAAACCGGATTTTGACAATATCAGGTTTTCCGATTTCCTGAATAAGTATGTTTATGAGGAGGATAAGGGTGTCATAGAGAAAAGCTATAAGAAATTGTCGCGATTGTCGAAGCATGAGTTTCTTGACGCGGAGTTCCGCGTCAAAGACGATCGTGGCCACATATATTGGTTGTTGTCCCGGGCTATTGTATTCAGATATCGTGCCGACAAGCCTGTAGAGTTTGTATTCAACGCTCTTGAACGAACGGAGGAAAAGCTGAAGGAAAGGGAATTGAAGAAGAAAAATGAACAAATGGAGGAAAAGCATAAGGAGTTGCAAGCCGCTCGTGAAAAGCTGGAGGAACTGAATAAGAAGCTGGAGTCAAAGGTGAAAGAGCGTCACAAGGAGCTTGTTTGGAGAGAAGAGCGATATCAGCATTTTTTTGAGCTTAGCTTTAAAGGAATAACCCAGTTTGAAGTCGGAGGTATTGAGGGTATAGATATTGACCTGCCTGTAGACGAACAGGTTGAATTGATTGTTAAACATACCAGAATCGCTCAGGTAAATAAGCGAATTGTTGAAATGTATGAGGTCGAGGATAAGGAAGAAATGATTGGAAAGCCGCTTGGTTTTTTGTTGAAGACCTCGAAAGAGCAAAAGTATGAATACGTAAAGGCGTTTGTCGAGTCAGGATACAAGACGCATAATGTGGTGACGGAAATCGAAACGGCGAAAGGCAGGCTAATTAAAGTTCGTGAAAACCACATTGGTATCATAGAAGATAAAAAGCTTATCAGAGGCTGGAGTATTCAGGTAAGGGTAAAATAAATCATGTAAATAATCATGGGTTTTGAGATAAGACAATCTGAACATCAAAAAACTGTAAAACGCCTCATTTTAATCGGACATGGTTTTTGTCTGATCGCTTTTTTGATTCCCGTATTGAATCTCTTGCTACGGGTCATTCATTATCCTTTGTTACAAAAACTTTCTCCGGGTGGATGGGTGACGATGAATCCCCTTTCCGCCATTTGCCTTATTCTACTCGCTATCGCTATAAGGCTGATCGCCAGGGATTATTATAGCGGTGCGCGTGTGCGTGTTTCAACGTCTCTGTGCGCGCTGGTGTGTGTGATTTGTCTGGGTAAGATCGTCACTCTCCTTATCGGATTTCCTTTCCACCTGGATAAGTTATTGTTTAGTCATCAGATGTATATCCCCAAACAGGTGGAATGGGATGAAAATTACAATAGCATGGCTCCCAATACGGCTTTAAGCCTTTTTATGGTGGGCTTTTCCATAATCCTTATAAATCATATACATAGCCCGCGTCTTTTTAAGTTCGCTCAGTCGCTGAACTATCTCACCATCCTTATCGCCATTCTTTCCATATACGGATACATCTACAAAATTGAAAGCCTGTATTCTTATTTTCGTCTGATACCTAATTCCTTTCACTCCGCTGTTACCCTGATTTTTTTGTCTTCTTCCATTCTTTTTTTACGCCCCCATAAAGGGTCTATGGCTTTGCTCATTGGTGAAAATCCGACGCGGATTGTATTGGCGCGCTTTATGGCTATTTTTATTCCGCTGCTTGTCGGCTGGTTCAAAATATATGGTCAGGAACAGGGCTGGTTTGGTGTTAAATTTGGAACCGCGTTGTTCGCGTCTTGCACATTCGCCATCTCGATGATTTTGCTGGGTTGGAAATCAAATATTCAGTTTAAGCTTGGCAAGGTCAGGAAACGTTACAGGAATACCATGAAAAAGGACCGCGAGCGATTTCGTCGTATAATTGACCTTTCTCCCTTAAATATCAATATCTATGATCTGAAAGAAGATCGATATGTTTTTACGAATAGGGCGAGCCGCAACTTATTTCGCCTGAATGATGAAAATTTGCTAAATCATCGGTTTTCCACCTTGGTTGAAAAGGCCATACACGAGGATGACGCGCCGATGATCATGGGCAGACTGGACAAGCTGAAAAAAATGAAACTGGGAGAAAAGGACGATTTTAAATACAGAGTATATGACAAAGACGGTAAGCTTACCTGGATAAGTTCAAGGGGCGTTGTTTATCGGGAGGAAAAAGGCAAGGCTTCCCAGGTGCTGTTTAATTCCTTTGATATTACCAGCCAGATGAAAAAAGAGCTGGAAGTGGAAGAAATCAATAAAAAGATTCAGGCTAAAAACGAGGAGCTGGAGAAAATTACCGGAAAGCTAAAAAGTCTCAGAAATCAACTGGAAGATAAGATTGAGGAGCGGACGAAGGAAATAAAGAGAAGCGAGCTGAGGTTTATAGAGTTTATAGAAAAAAATATCTATGAAGGAATCATTATCTATGAGTTTGGAGAACTTACAGGCATCGATACGTCTCAACCTGTAGAGGAACAGATAAGGCAAATGCTGGAACATGGAAAAATCGCCGAGGCCAATCCCGCGCTGGCCCGAATGCATGGATATAACTCGCCGGACGAAATGATTGGCATACGTTTTACGGATTATCTGAATCTTGAGGAAGAGTCGCTGGTAAAAGTGCTGGAAAAACTTATCGTTTCCGATTACAGGCTTAAAGGGCTGGAAACAGCGCATAATACAAAAGATGGAGATACTATCCGGGTTCGCGGTAATTTTATCGGGCAGGTGGAAGATGGAAAACTGTTAAGCGTATGGGGCACACAGATTGAAATTGGCGCTGAAGGTGATTTGATTAGCGCTGAAGATTGATTATTAGGTGGTTATTTTTGCTGATAACATTGCGTCAGAGTCGGGGGTTAATTTTTTGACGCTTAATTTTTATTAGTATGTCTATCAGGATTGTGGATTTGGGAAACGATACATCTCCGGAAATGGTAAAAAAGGAGATTTTAAAATATAAGGGAAAGTATTTCATAGAGTTGGAAAACTATAGTTATAATGAGTCTCTGGCGGAGTTATCGGTTAATATGGCCGCGGAAATCGAGCTTCTGAGAAAAAGAATTTTTTATCTGGAAGAAAGGCTTTCGGGGCTTGATCAACAGGGAGACACATGCATTATCCGTCATTTGCCCATAGATTAGTTGGCGAATTCCGCTAAAGGCTTTCAGGCAAACATAAATTTCGGGATTTCGCCTTATTAGGAGGTGGACTATTGCAAACTTAGGATGAATGACTTAGTTTGCTTATAGTTTTATTTCAGATTGGTTCCGCTTATTCCGATACTTTATGTTCAAATCCGATCCTTCTCGCCCGATTCCCTTGTTCAAGGCCCTGATACCGCTGATTTTTCTTATCTCGCTTCTTGCCGTCAACGTGTATATATATGGTGTTGACGCTATTGAAGGTCCTAATCAGCTCGCGCTCGTTTTTTCAGCGATGGTCGCGGCCCTGGTCGCTTTTAGCCTCGGCTATAGGTGGGCGGAACTGGAAAAAGGCATATTGAACAGTCTGCTTACAGCAATGCCGGCTATTATGATCTTATTGCTGATCGGGTCGCTAGCCGGTACCTGGATTATTAGCGGAATTGTTCCGGCCATGATTTACTATGGATTAAAACTCCTCTCTCCGGATATATTTTTGTTCGCTTCCTGTTTTATCTGCGCGGTAGTGTCTCTGGCGACAGGAAGTTCATGGTCTACTGTGGCTACCATAGGAATCGCGCTGGCTGGAATTGGTGAAACTCTTGGTTTTTCCGCGGGAATTATTGGCGGGGCGATTATATCGGGAGCTTATTTTGGCGACAAGGTATCTCCCATATCGGATACGACCAATCTGGCCGCGGCTATGACAGGTGTGGACCTCTTTGATCATATTCGCTACCTGATGAGTACTACCATACCGGCTTTTGTCATCGCTCTGTCGCTATACCTTGTTATCGGTCTATCTTCTTCCAGGGATATTGATAATCAGTCTATAGAATCGGTTATTCGGGCGATTGAAGAAGTTTTTTACATCAGCCCGGTACTCATGCTGGTTCCCGCCTCGGTCATTGGCATGATCCTGTTCAAGGTCCCGGCTTTTCCGGCTCTGCTGATCGGAACGCTGGGAGGAGCTTTTTTCGCGTTGCTGTTTCAGAAACCTATAGTCCTGCAAATAGCCGGAAGCGATACTTTGACCACGTCCAGCATGTATATCGCTATTTTGAAGGCCATGTATGGCTCGATCCGGATCGAGTCGGGACATGAGCTTGTCAGAAAGTTGCTGGTGAGCAATGGCATGATGGGAATGCTTAATACTGTATGGCTGATTATTAGCGCGATGATGTTTGGTGGCGTCATGGAAGCCGGCGGATTGCTGTATCGTGTCACCAATAGTGTAATCAGCCTTGCCAAATCTACGGGCTCGCTCATCGCTTCCACCGTCGGAAGTTGTATTTTTTTCAACATCACCGCGTCGGATCAGTACCTGGCGATCATGATACCTGGCAGAATGTTTCGGAAAGCCTATGAAGAAAGAGGACTGTCGCTGAAAAACCTTTCCCGGACCCTGGAAGATTCAGGTACCGTTACATCCGTATTGGTACCCTGGAATACCTGTGGAGCTACACAGGCCGCGGTTTTGGGTATCGCTACGGTTCACTATCTCCCCTATTGCTTCTTCAATCTGCTCAGCCCCCTGATCGCTATATTGTTCGCTTATCTGAATATTCGTGTGGAGAGGAAAAAGAATTAATATATCTATTTGTTTAACAATTGATTATATGGATTGATAAACTATTGCCTATCCTGCCTGTTATTCGAAATAAAGTGGATAGCGATGATTGACAACAGACAATACATAATGACCAGAGACAAGCCTTATTTTATTGTTCCAATGGACGCCGCTATGGACTATGTAGAGTTTACCCGGCTAAGTCCTGATCTTTTCAATCCCGCGGATGACTTGCAGATTTCGGTAAAGAAGGAATTGAAAGACGCGGGTTCAGCCGAGTTTTCCCCTTCTCTCTCATTGATCGACTTTATTGATCAATACGCGGGAACCCGTAAAACGATATCCTTGAAGAATCCGAACAATGAACCTTATCTGATGATAAGTCTTTTGGTCGGGAAAAAAGATAACGCCGATAAGTTTGTGGAAATCGTAAAGCTCGATCCGACCTATATAGGGGATTTTAAAATTACTCTTGAATATAAGTTTTCCCGTCTGTTGGTGAATCGTTAGTCGCTTTCCCGCTTGAGTTTGTCTTTGAAGACTTTCTTGAACTTGTCGAGCTTGGGCGCGATCACATATGTGCAATACGGCGCTTCCTCGTTGAGTTTATAATAATTCTGATGGTAGTCTTCCGCCGGATAAAAGTTTTTGAACGCTGTTATTTCCGTCACGATCGGATCAGGATAAGCGCCGGATTGGTTCAGTTCCCGCTTATAATGCTCCGCGAGTTCTTTCTGCTCCGGATTATGATAAAAAATCGCGGAACGATATTGTGTACCGACGTCCGCTCCCTGACGGTTCAAGGTGGTCGGGTCATGGGTCTGCCAGAATATCTCCAATAATTCGCTGTACGTTATTGTCCGCGGATCGTAGATAATCTGAACTACTTCCGCGTGTCCGGTACGTCCCGTAGTCACTTCCCTGTACGCGGGATTCTTGACGGTCCCTCCGGAGTATCCGGATATGACCCGCTCCACACCGGCCAAGTCCTGAAAAATAGCCTCTACGCACCAGAAGCATCCGGCGCCGAATGTCGCTGTATCCATATACGCGCTTTTGTTGTCAATAGAATTCATGGTGTCTTTTTTAGGTTCGTTCTTTTCTGATTGTACACAGGCTGGCAGCAGACAGATCAGCAAGAAACAGTATCCATATGTGATAAGCTTCATGTTCGATCCTGTTAGGGTGCCGGTATCGGGTACCTGGCGTGTACTTTTTCAATTTCATTGATTATTCCATCGTCAAGCTGGATCAGAATACTATCGATATTTTCTTTTAGCTGTTCCATTTTAGTCGCGCCTATAATAGTCGATGTTATAAAAGGTTTATTGTTTACGTAAGCCAGAGCCATTTGGGCCGGACTTAATTTGTATCTTGAAGCGATCTCAGAGTACGCTCGCGCAGCCAGTTCACTTTGTTCGCCGCTATAGCGTTTCATGTTGGGAAAAAGCGCCCTTCTGGAGTCCGCGGCGAAGGCTCCCTTGAGGTACTTGCCCGTTAACGCGCCAAAACCTAAGGGGGAATAGGCGAACATCCCCAGTCTTTCCCGATGACATATTTCGGAAAGTCCAATCTCGAAGCTTCTGTTGAGCAAGCTATAAGGATTTTGTATGGATATGGGACGAGGCGCTTCGCGCGTCTCCGCGAGATGTAGAAAACGCGCGACTCCCCAGGATGTTTCGTTGGAAAGTCCCCAATACCGGATTTTTCCTTCCCGTATCAGATCGTTCATCGTATTGAGCACTTCGAGACAGTTGTCTCGCCAGCTATCTTCCGGATCGTGTTCATAAAAAAGCTTGCCGAAAAAATTCGTATTCCTTTCGGGCCAGTGTAATTGGTAAATATCGATGTAGTCGGTGTGCAGGCGCTTCAGGCTGCCATTGATAGCTTCTAGAATATGGGCGCGGCTAAAATTGGGAATGTTTCGGATATAGCTCAGACCCTTGTTGGGGCCAGTCGCTTTGGTCGCCAGCACGATGTCGATTCTCCTTTTCCTTTTTTGAAGCCAGCTTCCTATATATCGCTCAGTCGAGCCTTGTGTCTCTTTACGCCCGGGTACAGGATACATCTCGGCTGTATCGATAAAGTTAATTCCACGGCTCAGCGCGTAGTCCAGTTGCTCATGCGCCTCCCGTTCCGAATTTTGCTCACCCCAGGTCATGGTACCCAGGCAGATTTTACTGACGGAGATTTTGGTATCGGCCAGTTTTTTATATTCCATATCGTGTATATTTCCTACGCGTTCTTGTAAAAATATAAAAAAAAGGGCCTTACAGGGCCCCTATCACCAAATAAAAAAATACTGTAAAAAAATAAACTTATCAAGTTCCTGATACCATAACCCGTCAGGATCATAAAATGTTATTCTTTTTTGTTTTTTGTCAGTACCAGAAAAACTCCCGCTATCATCAAAATCGCCGCGAAGCCTATCTGGCTGGTAAACGGTTCGTCGCCGATCATGCTGCCAATCAGAACCGCTACAAATGGATTGACATAGGCGTAGGTCGACACCTTGCTTGGCGAACTTACTTTAAGCAAATAAGCGTATGAGCTGTATCCGATGATTGAGCCGAATACAATCAGATACAAATACGCGTAGAGCGATTCGACGGAAAAGCGTTCGGGATGGATATCGATGAACTCTCCCCGTGTGATAGCTACCAGCAACATCAAAGCGCCTCCGCAGAGCATTTGCATGGCTGTAGCCAGGATGATCGAAACTCCTGAATAAGCGTTTACCGCGTAGAGCGATCCAATGGCCCAGCATATGGTCGACACGAAGACAGCCAACAGACCGCCTGGGTTGAGCTGAGACTGTCCGCCCAGGTCGGGAAAGATCAAAATGATAGTTCCCGCCAATCCCAGCAATATCCCGAGAATGGTTTTAACGTCCGGGAGTTTCCCCTTGTTCTTTAGCGCCACCAGCAAGACGATCCAGATGGGTTCTACTGTAATCAGGAGCGCTATGATCCCGGAGGGCAATTTGTCCGAAGCCCATACCACACCTCCATTGCCCATTAGTAGTAGTAAAAAACCGAGCACGGCGCTATCTTTCCAATGTCTGAAGGATGGCAGTCTGGCTCCGGCGATTCGGGCTCCCAGATATAATATGGCCCCCGCGATCAGGTAGCGTGTAGCGGCCATCAGAAATGGCGGTAGCGTAGCGATCGCGATTTTTATACTATAATAGGTCGATCCCCAGATAATGTAGACCGAGGTGAAAGCCAGTAATACAAGCAGACGATCCCGTTCAGGGATTTTTAAGCGATTTTTCCAATCATAAAGTGATAATTGTCGATCCATATTTTTAGCGCGTTCTATTTTACAGTTTTTTAAGAAGTCAAAAAAAAAGCCCGGGCTTACGCGTCGGGCTTTGTGTATACAATCTTGATGCGATGTGATACATTCATTCCCGGACGATTATAGCGCGCTTCACCACCACGCGTACTATGATAGACGCTGGAGCGGAAAACGGAGCCGGAATATTGAACGTGTTTAAGTACATTTTACTACGTGTTTAAAAGAAAAAACCCGAACGCGCGTCCGGGTTTTTCTGGTATTATTTTAGAGCCAAAATACCCGGAGTCATTTCATGGAAGAAATCACTGGAAGAAAATATTTCGGCGTATTAATCATTATCGTTTGCATGTATGGATAACAAAAGTACGACAATTTTCAGATATTTTTCAGTAATAGCGCAATATTTTATTTAAAGTATACGATCAGCTTTTCATATTGACAAATTGGAGAGGGATACCATAGTCTTTAGCTTTCAATAAGGCGATTACTTCCTGTAGATCGTCGATTTTCTTTCCCGTTACGCGTATCATGTCGTCCATTATGGCCGGGGTGACTTTTATCTTGGAGTCTTTGATGTCTTTTATCATCTTTTTACCGATTTCCTTATCGACACCTGTTTGAATACTGATGTCTTTTCGGATCATATTGCCGGAGGCTACTTCCTCTTTGCCAAGATTGAGCGCTTTTGGATCGATTCCCTGTTTGGCCATTCGGGTTCGTATCGCGTCGATGATATGTTCAAGACGCATGGAGTTTTCCGTCAGGATTTGCAGACTGTTGTTTTTCTTGTCCAATTCGATAGTGCTCTTGCTATCTCTGAAATCGTAGCGGTTCAGAATGTCCTTTTTAGAGACGTTGATCGCGTTGTCCAGTGTCTGCGGATCAATTTTATTGACAATATCGAATGAAGGCATAGCTAAATAGGTTCGTTTAATCAGATTTTACAAGTGAGCGATGACGCGATTGAAAAGCCGCTCACGGTTTTCAGTGAAAAAGTTCCGCTCGCTTCGCCAGCCAAATTAACGCGTTTAATTCGATAAACCAACTATTTTTTAAGTGTATGGTTATCAGTTTAGCGTATTCTTTTTTGCTTTCTTTCGGTGGAGTTTTTAAAATAAAAAGGGTAAAGAATGATGTATTTTTGTACCCTCGGATAATAAATTACGTTCATACGATTAATATTCACTTTTAACATTTTTGCTTATGACTGCCGCTCAGAAATCGACCTCCGGAAAAGATAGAAAAATATATGTGCTTGATACGTCGGTTATTTTATATGATCACAACGCTGTCAATAGTTTTCAGGAAAATGACGTCGCTATTCCCATTACGGTGCTGGAAGAGCTGGATAACTTCAAAAAGGGCAACGACATAAAAAACTTCGAGGCGCGGGAGTTTATCCGTTTTCTGGACGGACTTTCGGGAAAAAACCTCCTGCAGGAATGGATTCCATTGAGCGGGAAAGGTAAAGGAAGTTTTAAGGTAATTATGAATACCCGCGGCACGTCTGACGTAAACGCGGAAAAAGTATTCGACGACAAAAAGGCCGATCATAAAATTCTGAACTCGGCTATAAGCTTGCAGGCTGAAAATAAAGCCCGAAAAGTGGTTTTAGTCACCAAGGACATCAACCTGCGACTGAAAGCCAAAGCGCTGAATATACCCGCCGAAGATTATGAAACGGGCAAGATCAAGGATGTCGACAGCCTCTATTCCGGCAAGACTGTATTGGAAGATATCGATACGGACATCATTAACGAGCTTTATGAGAAAGGCCACTGTAGCGCCGATATTATTCCCACAGAATATCATATCCATAACCATTACTTTATATTAAAGGGTCTTAAAAATTCAGCTTTAGCGTTTTATAACTCGGAGGAAAAGCGCTTGGAGCAGGTGGAAAAAAGAACTGTATATGGTATAAAGCCTCGCAACGCGGAGCAGACGTTCGCTATCAACGCCATTATGAACCCGGATATTAAGCTGATTACGATCCAGGGGGTAGCGGGAACGGGAAAGACGCTGATCGCTCTGGCGGGTTGCCTGGAACAACGTAAAAATGTGAAGCAGATATACCTGGCGAGGCCTATCGTGCCATTGAGCAACAAGGACATTGGCTATTTGCCCGGCGATATCAAGTCGAAGCTGAATCCTTATATGGAACCGCTGTTCGATAACCTGAAATTCATTCAGAATCAGTTTAATGAGACGGATAGCGATTATCAGCGTATTACGGAAATGATCAATAAGGAGAAGCTGGTAATCACGCCGCTGGCCTATATCCGGGGAAGGAGTCTGTCCAATATCGTGTTTATTGTGGATGAAGCGCAAAACCTGACACCCCATGAAGTGAAAACCATCATTTCCCGAGCCGGGGAAAATACCAAGATTATCTTTACCGGAGATATTTATCAGATTGATACTCCATATCTTGACTCCCAAAGTAACGGTCTCTCCTATCTGATTGATCGTTTGAAAAACCAGAAGCTATACGCGCACATTACGCTGGAAAAAGGAGAGCGTTCGGAACTGGCGAATCTGGCGAATGAATTATTGTAGCAATGCCGCTTTATCGGTCGCGGAAGCCATGATTTCCGCGACCGATATTGTTTAATACCGTATTTTATTTGTATATATGTGTGTTGTTTTCAATTTGTTGAGTGTTGTGTTGAAAACTAAGACTTCAAATGAATATTGAAATATCGTATCTTGGCCGATTCGAGTCGAATGTAATTTTTAAGCATTGAAAGTCTGTATCGCCGAAAAACCGAGTGTCGCCAGGGAAATAGCCGATATTCTTGGAGCGAAGAATAAAAAAGACGGATATTTTGAGGGAAATGGCTACCAGGTTACCTGGACCTTCGGGCATTTGTGTACTCTGAAAGAGCCGGAAGACTATAATCCCCAGCTTAAATGGTGGAGGTTGGAACATCTGCCTATTCTGCCTCCGAGGTTTGGTATAAAGGAAATAAGCAACAAGGGGGTCGAAAAGCAGATAAAGACGATCGCCCGTCTGGTTTCGGCGGCGGAGGAAGTCATCAACTGCGGAGACGCGGGACAGGAAGGAGAAGTGATACAGCGCTGGGTACTCGCGTATGTGAAATGTGACAAGCCGGTTAAGCGATTGTGGATCTCCTCGCTCACTACCGAGGCGATCCAGGACGGATTTAAAAATCTAAAAGACAGCGCGCGCTATGATTCGCTATACGCCGCGGGCAGTTCCAGAGCTATTGGAGACTGGCTGCTGGGCATCAACGCGACCCGCTTATATACCTTAAAGTTTGGCAAGGATCGTCAGGTATTGTCGATTGGAAGAGTGCAGACGCCTACTCTGGCGCTCATTGTAAACCGCTATCTGGAAATACGGAACTTTAAGCCTGAAACATACTGGGAACTTAAGACCCGCTATCGGGATGTGCTCTTTTCGGCGAAAAATGGAAAGTTCCAGGTAAAGGAGGAAGCGGAAGAAATCATCCGCCGCGTCAAGGACGCTCCTTTTACCATACTATCCTTTTCCAAGAAGAAAGGGAAAGAAAGTCCTCCCAGGCTTTTCGACCTTACGTCCCTACAGGTGGAATGCAACAAGAAATTCGCCTTTTCGGCCGATCAGACGCTCAAGCTCGTCCAGTCGTTGTATGAGAAGAAACTGGTAACTTACCCCAGGGTTGATACGACCTACCTCCCTTCGGACATATATCCCAAGATTAAAGGGATTTTTTCTTCCCTGACAAGCTATCAGGCCTTGACAGAACCATTGCTGGCCGCGCCTATACGCAAGTCGAAGCTGGTCTTTGACGACAAGAAGGTGACCGACCACCACGCGATCATACCGACCAACGTCAAAGGTTCCTCGGGTGGTGACGAGGCCAGAGTATATGATCTGATCGTACGTCGTTTTCTGGCGGCTTTTTATCCGGACTGTCTCATCTCGAAGACGGAAGTGATCGGGCGGGCGGACCAGACTGAGTTTAAAGCGACGGGTAAGCAGATTCTGGAGCCTGGCTGGCGCGTGGTGTATACGGAAGAAAAGGAAGAGAAGGAAAGTGGCAAGAAGGAAGATGAGGAAGAAGAAGAATCCGGGCAGATTTTGCCGGAGTTTACCGAGGGAGAAAGCGGGCCGCATAAGCCTGAACTGGCGGAAAAGCAAACCCGACCTCCAAAGTTTTATACCGAGGCGACTTTGTTGCGGGCTATGGAAACCGCCGGTAAGCAGGTCGCGGATGAAGAGCTCCGGGAATTAATGAAGGAAAGTGGTATTGGCAGGCCTTCGACCAGAGCCAATATTATCGAGACGCTTTTCAAAAGGAATTATATACATAAAGAGCGTAAAAACCTGTTGCCGACCATTACTGGCATACAGTTGATTCAGACAATTAATTTTGAATTGCTGAAATCGGCTGAACTTACGGGTAACTGGGAAAAGAAGCTCCGTGATATTGAGAAGGGCGTGTTTGAGGCCAGCGTTTTTTTGCAGGAAATGAAAGCGATGGTAAGTGATATTGTACGGGAAGTCAAGAACGCCCGGAATGTCCCTAAAATAGAAACTGTGGTCGTGGAACAACCGGAACTTAAGGAAAAAGGTAAAAAGCCGGAAAAAGCGAACGCCCTCATCTGCCCTAGATGCGGAAAAGGCGCGATGCTTAAAGGAAAGAGCGCTTATGGGTGTAGTGAATACAAGAATGGGTGCAAACAGTTGATCCCATTCGAATTGTTTGGAAAGAAACTGACGGAAAAACAATTACTGAGTATTATTACCGTCAGAAGATCTCCCCAGATCAAAGGATTTAAGGTGGATGGCAAAAGTGTCGACGGCCGGATCACGCTCAATAAGAGTTATGAGCTGGAGTTGGAAATTAAGGAGCAGGTCACTCCATCCGGACGGAAACCTGAAAAAGATAAGGCGCCGAAACAAGAGGGATATATCGCGAAGGAACCAGCCTGCCCTATCTGCCAGGGCGCGGTGCTCAGGGGAAAGGCGGCTTATGGTTGCGCCAACTGGAAAACAGGATGTTCGTTCAGAGTGCCGTTGTTTCTGCATAATGTCGAAATTTCCGAACAGATCCTCGGGCGTCTGTTGAAGCAAAAAGAATATGGTCCTATAGATCATGTGATAGTGAATGAGCGGGGAGATAAAGTCAAAGAGAAAATAGTAATAGTATTGGACAAAGATCATACGGTTTCTATTCGACCTGCCTGATTGTATTTGTTTTGCAGGAGAGAGCATAGAGTTTTCGCTATGGAAGGATTCATGAAGATGGCGCGAGTTGTTCCATACTAAAAAAACGGAATGAGGAACAATGATTAACCGGTTGGTCTATTCAATAAGCCGATTGGTATAGACATGGTCTCTGGCGTCGCTGTTACGCGTCATTTTTGTTTTATACCAGGCATGTTGGACCAAAACAAAATACGCTTATGAAATCACTTAATTTAAACACCGTCGGAATAGGCATTCTGATTGTACTCAACATCGCTATAGCTGTCGCTGTATTTTCCGGGAAAGATCGTTTACGCCGTCAAGGACACTTGCCAAAAGCAGGTTTTGATCGTAAAGAGCGTCCGATGAGCCACGCCGGAAAAAAGGATCGTTTTAAGACGGCGAACCTTACCGAAGAGCAAAAGGATCAAATAAAGCTACTGAACGATACGCGGCGAAAAGAACTCCACAAGGTAAGAAGCCAGATGAAAGAGCTTAGGAAAAAGGAACATGAGCTCGCGCGGGATGGAAAACTGGATGAGAGCCAACTCGCGTCGCTTAGCGACGAGTATGGGCAATATCAGAAGGATATGTACATGCTGAATCTGAAAAACAGGCAGGCTGTTCAGAGTGTGCTGACTCCGGAGCAGAAAAACGCCTTGAAAGAAAATCGCCGTCGGGGAATGGACCGGAAGGAACACCGATCCGCGCCGCGTAAGGGATAACGGCTACTTTTGGCAGTAAATAAAAGGAGAGGACGTGTTGATGGCGTCCTCTCCTTTTGCTTTGTAAATAATTTTTTAACTGACCGCTACAATGTCAACTCCGAGCTTCGGGCGAATCCGCGTAAAGTTTATTATTCATACCGTAGCGCTTCGATCGGATTGAGATTGGCCGCTTTACGTGAAGGATACCATCCAAAGAAAATGCCGATGGAAATGGAAAACAAGAATGAAAGCAGTACCGAATCCGGAGTGACGCTCACGGGCCAATTGAATATCTTGTTGACGATCATGGAAATGCTGAAACCCAAGAGTATGCCGATAATGCCACCTAGTAATGAAATGACCACTGACTCGATAAGGAACTGAAGGAGTACATCGTTTTTGCGGGCGCCTATGGCTCTCCGGATTCCAATCTCCCTGGTGCGTTCGGTGACGGAAACCAGCATAATATTCATAATGCCAATCCCTCCGACAAGGAGAGAGATACCCGCGATAGCGGCCAGGAGAATGCTCATGGTCTGGGTAGTAGATCCCATGACGGAAGCGAATTCCGCCTGAGTCCGCACCGAAAAGTCATCGTCGTCGCCTGGCCGGATTTTATGCCGCTGACGCAAAAGTTCAGTGATCTCGTCGGAGGCCTGGTTTACGCTGTTTTCGTCGAGCGCCGAAGCCAGTATTTGCTGTAGACCAGTCTGGGTGGCCGCGGTCATGCGTTTCCGGACAGTGGAAAACGGCGCTATGACAATGTCATCCTGATCTTGTCCAAAGGTGTTTTGTCCTTTGGGCTCCAGTACACCGATGATTTTAAACGGAGTTTTGTTAAGGCGGATGGTCTGCCCTACTCCATCCGCGTTTTCTCCAAACAGATTTTTGACAACGGTTTTCCCTACCAGACAAACTTTGGCGGCGCTCCGGTCGTCACTGGCGCTGAATATTTCGCCCGATTCCAGCGCTAGGTTTCTGATTGTCATATAATCCGGGTATACTCCCATCACGCTGGTAGGCGCGTTGAGAGGACCGGCCACGGCCTGTACTCTTTGTTGGATGACCGGACTTGCCGCGGCTACCGAAAGGCATTTTTCCGCGATGGCGTGCGCGTCGTTGAGTGTCAATCGTTGCGAACTACCGGCGTCCGTACGAGCGCCTCCCTGCATACGGGAACCGGGAAATATGATGATAACGTTGGTACCCAGACTGGAGATCTGTTTCTGAATATTTTCTTTTGAACCGGTGCCTACAGCGAGCATGGCGATGACGGAACCTACCCCGATGATGATCCCTAACATGGTGAGCAGGGTTCTCAGCTTATTTTTAAGCAGGGAAATAAAGGCGATTTTTAACAGATTGCTATAGTTCATCTCCTTCTCTTTTCATTTTGGATAACGCTCTCAGCATTTGTTCAGGATTGGCCCGGGGTTCTACCACGCGTCTCGCTTTGATTTGTCCATCCTGAAAAGTAATGTTTTCTTTCGTAAAATCGGCGATATCCTGTTCATGGGTTACAATAAGAATGGTTTTTCCCTGCTCGTTGAGCTTGCAAAATATATTCATGACCTCGATACTGGTTTTAGTATCGAGATTTCCGGTAGGCTCGTCCGCCAGAATGACCGGAGGATTGTTGACCAGCGCCCGGGCGATCGCTACCCGTTGTTGCTGCCCTCCCGAGAGCTGATTGGGATGATGGCCCGCCCTGGCGCCCAGGCCGACGGATTCCAGCGCGCGCATCGCCCGCTCCCTGCGTTCGGAGGCCTTTATTTTTTTATTGTATAGCAATGGTAGCTCTACATTGTCAATAGCGGAAGTTCTGGATAGCAGATTGAAGGACTGGAATACAAAACCAATTTTTTGATTGCGCAGGTCCGCCAGCGCGTCGTCCGTCAAGCGGGATACGTCGATACCGTCGAGATAATACTCGCCCGAAGTTGGCATGTCCAGACAGCCGAGCATATTCATAAAAGTCGACTTTCCCGATCCGCTGGAACCCATGATGGCGATAAAGCTGCCAGGCATGGCTTCCAGACTCACATTGTCCAGAGCTCTGACCTCAACTTCCCCGCTTGTATATATTTTCCGGAGATTTTTAACCTCGATAATTGGCCTCATCGTCTTCCGGAAAATTTAGGAGTGAAAGGATTGGTCGTTTCGCTGGCTCCCGGCTTCGCGTCGCTGATGTAAGCGATCGCCACGGAATCCCCCGCGTTAATTCTGTCGCCCGCTATTTCGATTTGTGATCCGTCGCTGACTCCGAGCCGGACTTTCGCGGGATACAGGCTGTCATTACGGACCATCCAGATCATACGCTCCATTCCGGCCTCCAGGGCGCCACTTTCTCTCGTTTGTCTGTGTCCTCCGGAGCCATTACGGCTTTCCCCCCTATTGGATGAAGCCTTCGGCCGATTCTGGTCTGTTTTGTTTGGACGCGCTTCGGCTGGTGGAGTAAATTTTACAGCGGCCACAGGCACTTTTAGTATATTCTTGCTTTCCAGTACTACAATATTCACATTGGCGGTCATGCCCGGCATAAGTTTTTGACCCGCGTTGTTGACGTCGATAATCACGGTATAGGTAACTACATTGGAAGTGGTGACAGGTTGCAGGCGGATTTCCTGTACCCGCCCCTCAAAATTGTCTTCGGGAAACGCGTCGACCGTAAAATGGACACGCTGCCCCACCTGTACCTGACCTATGTCGGCTTCATCCACATTGGCCTGTATTTCCATCCGGGTCAGATCCTGAGCGATGGTAAACAATGTTGGCGTATTGAAACTGGCGGCGACTGTTTGGCCGACATTGATGTCTTTGGACAGGATGACTCCGTTGATAGGCGCTATGATGGTCGCGAACCCAAGGTTTGTTCGGGCTTTTTCGGTTTGATATACCGCGGAGTTGTAATTGGCTTCGGCGGTAAGGTACGCGTAGTACGCCTGATCGTATTCTACCTGAGTGATGGCCTGCTCTTCGAGTAAAACCTTGTTCCGGTCATACTCTTTCTTCGCCTGCTCCATCAGCACCTTCGTCCTGTACTGGCTCGCTTCCGCGTCTTTCAGCGACGCGAGCAGAGCGGTTTTGTCGATTTCGGCGATAACCTGGCCTTTGCGCACCCGGTCATTGTAGCTTACATATATTTTTGAAATAATACCGGAAACCTGAGTTCCCACGGCGATGGTTGAAATCGGATTGATTGTGCCGGTCGCGGATATCTCATTTCGGATATCGCCTTTTTCGACGACCGCTTTTCGTAGTACGCCACCCGTCTTTTCTTTTTTCAGGATGAAAAAGTAAACGAATAAGACCATGGCTCCAAGGATACCCAACCAGATAAAAAGTTTCTTCTTGTTCATTGATTATTAATTTAGAGGGCGATGCTTCTACCCTGATATAAGTCCAGCGTTTTCAGATTAAACACATATTGGTACTTGGCTTGCAACAAATTGCCGCGGGCCTGCATATAGCTGTTCAGCTCCAGTTGCAGATCAACCGAACTGCTTACTCCTATTCCGTATTTATCCTGTACGTTTTTGTAGGAACGCTCCGCGTAATCCAGTTGCCTGAGCGACGCTTCATATTGGGCTTTCGAATTGAGCATGTCGGTATAAGCCTGCTCTATCGCCTTCCTCAGTTGTATTCTGACCGCTTCTTCTTCCAGTTCAGCGTTTTTGATGGCGATTTTCTGTCTGAGTACATTGTTTCGGGCTTGTCTGTAGTTGAGGATCGGAATCGAAAGATTTAGTCCGGCGAACCTGTTTATGTTGTCATAAAGCTGATCAAAAAAGGGATAGTCGCCTGATACCGGTCTCGTCAGATTTTGATCGCTTACAACAAGCAGCGAAGGGTCGTTTTGCAAATAACCTACGGTGATAGTCTCATTACTGCTGGTATAAGTCGTTAGTTTCCGCGCGCTTGAATACCCGGTGGAAACGCCTGCCGATAAGGACAGTCGTGGTAAATAAGCGCCTTTGTATACTTGCAGGCCAACCATGGCGCCTTCCTTTCTCAGCGCCGCGCTTTTTACTTCCGGTCTTATTTCAAGGCTTTGCTTGAATATTTCTTCCGTAGACTGGTTGGTATATTCCGATAGCGCCTGATCTATGGATATCTGTTCAAAATCAATATCGTCGGAGACCGGAATATTCATGGTTTGGATCAGGTTTACCCTGGACATCCGGACAATGTTTTGCGCTTGTATTAGCTTGAGACTGTCGGAGCCTAGTTGCGCCTGTAGTTTCAAAAGGTCGGTTTCCGTCCTTTTTCCGGCTCTCATCAATGAGATAGTCTGTTCTCTTTGTCGCTCGCTCGTCTTTACCTGTTCTCTCGCCAGCTCGACTTGTTCGCGGGCGAAAAGCACTTGTAGAAACGAGTTCAGGACAGAGAGTACAATAGTATTCTTGATTTCCTCGGCAGTATGCTCAGAGGCTTCCACCGCCAGCCTGGTTTGCCGGATCGCGTTGCGTTGCTGTAGACCGTTGAACAGCAAAAGTCCTCCGTTGAGCCCGAAACTATTTGAGCTAATGTTGGTATTGACGTATTGATAGGTATATGGATCAACCGATCGCCCCGAGTTGAAGTTCTGGGACGCGCTGGCGTTTAATGTAGGCAAAAGATTTTCACGGGCTTGTTTGAGCGCTATCTCATTGACGCGAATAGTATTGTCGCTTCGGAGTAAATCAATGTTTTTGGCCAGGGCGGTATCGATACACATGGCGACCGTCCATCGCTGGGCCGGTTGCGCGAATCCAGTCATGGTGGTGAACACGATGAGCATGGTAATGAAATAATATAAGTCGCGGTTCATGTTTCCTTCAGGTCGGGTCAATATAGCGGAAAAGATAAATAAATAATGGTAAAGTGTTTGCTGTCGTAAAGTACTTTCCGTTTCGTGGTCGTTACTCCGAAATCGTAAAAGTACAGGTGATTTCATCGTTTCCCAAGAAAAATATACATAGTGAATCAGTCCCAAAATCCGGAGAATACTATTTCCAGTTTTTTCCCTCCACAAGTTTCGTAAGCGCCTCGGCGTACATGTCTCCTACCGGAATTTCATGTTTGCCGATATGGATTCTGTTCTTTTTGATATAATCGATCTGATGGACGTTGATTATAAATGATCTGTGTACTCTCATAAAACTCTTGGAAGGAAGGTTTTCTTCAAAGGTCTTTACGCGCATAATGGTCAGAACAGGCTTATCGGCACCGAGGAGATGTATTTTTATATAATCTTTTAAGCCTTCGATAATGACAATGTCGTTGATGTTGATCTTGATAAGTTTATACTCCGAATTGACGAATATGTAATCGTTTTTGATTTCCAGAAAATCCGCTTCCTCAGCCGCCGGCTGATCTTTGGCTTCTTCTTTCATCGAGACGGCTTTGTTGACAGCCTTTACAAATCGATCTATGGAGATGGGTTTTAGCAGATAGTCAATGACTTCAAATTCGTAACTTTCAGGCCCATACTGACTGTAGGCCGTAGTGAGAATCACCATGGGCTTACGTTCCAGGGTTTTTAGAAACTGAAAACCAGTAATGTCCGGCATTCTTATGTCCAGAAAAAGAAGATCGATATTTTCTTCCATAAGAACTGGTAGAGCTTCCATGGGATTGGTATAAGTACCCGCCAGCTTGAGAAATGGATTGTTGGAACAGTAGTTTTCCAGGATTTTCAGCGCGAGCGGCTCATCGTCAATAGCTATGCAGGTGATTTTCATAATTCGATACTTAGATTGATCCGATATTCTTTTTCCATGGCGTCTATTTGAAGGAGATGTCTGTCCGGATAGAGCAGTTCCAGCCGCTTCACGACATTTTTCAGCCCGATACCGGATATGGAGTCTCGCTCGCCTTTGATATTGGGAATCGAATTTTTTACTGTAAGGTTCAACTGGTGATCTTGAACCGCTAAATCAATATGGATATAGGAAGCTTCATTATAAGAGATTCCATGCTTAAAGGCGTTTTCAATGAATGGAATCAGCAATAAAGGTTCGATGGAATAGTTTTCAAAGCTTCCTCGTGTGGAAATGGATATTTCCACACCTTCGGGAATACGCAGCTTTTGCAGTTCTATATAGTTGTCGATATAGTTGACTTCCCGGTGGAGCGGTACTTTACCACTTTGTGTTTCTTCCAGCATATAACGCGTCAGATCCGACAATTTCAATATGGCTTCCCCTGTACTTGGGGCGCCAATGGTCGCTAGTCCGTACAGATTGTTGAGGGTATTGAACAAAAAATGAGGATTGATCTGCGATTTCAGAAACGCCAGTTCCGAATTCAGTTTTTCCCGCTCCAGATCCTGGTCTCTCTTTTGTTTTTTCAGATATTCCGCGATCATTTTAAAGCTGCTGCTTATTCCAAAAGCCAGTAAAAAGGAGAACAGCGTAGGAATAAGCCGAGGAAAGCGTCCGGAGGAGCGCCCTGGTCTGGTGGAGACTTCGCGAAGATGTTCGATCACCAGAGTGTCGAAAAGGGAGTTAAATAATAAAATGACTATAAAAATCAGAATGATGGTAAAAAGATAAAGCCCGACCTTTTGTCGGAAAAGCAGTCTGGGTATCAGCAGATGTATATTAACATAGAAAAAAATAAGAAGAAGGGAAAGATTGAATACATAGCGGGCGAAAAACGATGAGCGTACCGTATCGTTGGTCATGTAGGGCATGTAAAATAAAAACGCCCATACGAGTATTTGTAAAACCACACTTATTCGCCGGAACTTAAAAATCATACGTTTTTTGAAGCCAAGTTACGACTAAATGACTTAATCCGGTAGTCAGGTAGACATATGCCCGCGATTGATCAACAAACCGGTTATTTACATATATCAATCCGATCTACCGGATCCGATTTTCTAGCGCGGCAGCTTTTCCCTTAGCGCTCCGTATAGCCATGTCCCGGCGATGGCGCTCGCGAGCGTGACCGTGATTACGGTGGCGCCGGTACCGATTTGCGCGAATAAAGGACCAGGGCAGGCTCCGGTAATAGCCCAGCCGAAGCCAAACAACAGCCCGCCATATATTTGCCCCTTATTAAACTGTTTGGAATGAAAATAGATCTTTTCTCCGTAAATGGTCCTGATATCCATTTTTTTGATAAGCCATACGGAAATCATGCCGGTCGCGACGGCGCTGCCAATGACGCCATACATATGGAATGACTGGAAGCGGAACATTTCCTGAATACGAAACCAACTGATTATTTCCGCTTTGACAAATACGATACCGAACAGGATTCCGACAAACAGGTATTTCAGGTTGTGCCACCAGGCATGGCGCGAGGGGCTTTCATTGGCGCGTACCGTGTTTTTGACATCGTTATCGAGGAGCTCATTGGTCTGGGATGAATTCATAATTGTCGCGTGTTTTATAGACTAAGGATAAATGGAAGAATAAAATTGGCCATAATCAGGCCGCCAATCATAAAGGAACAGGTCGCGACAAGCGATGGCCATTGCAAGGTAGAGAGTCCCATGATCGCGTGCCCACTGGTGCATCCGCCGGCATAGCGGGTACCGAAACCGACCAGAAGGCCACCCGCGATCATCACGATGAGTCCTCTCAGTGTCAATAGCTGATTCCAGTTAAAGAGATCTGTCGGAACCATTCCCTGATAGTTTGTAATTCCGTAGGTCGCCAGCTCAGTGGCCAGCGAGGGAGATACTTCTACAGGAGCGGAATCGCTCAAGCCGATGGTCGCCAGCAGACCGCCAATAGCTATGCCGCCTACGAAAAACAAGTTCCACATTTCCTTTCTCCAGTCATACTTGAAAAAAGGGATATTGGCTGGTATGCACGCGGCGCATATGTGTCTTAGCGAAGAACTGATACCGAAAGACTTGTTGCCGATAAGCAATAGCGTCGGTACGGTAAGTCCGATAAGCGGACCCGCTACATACCAGGGCCAGGGGGATGATAACCAATTTAAAATATTCATAGTCAAAATTTATTCGAATGTGTTCATGGTTCGCTTATTACCTGTAAAATCGACGGGCAAAAGCGGTTTTACTATTTACGGTTTCAGGCTATTGGGGCAGACATAGGCGGTTTGGGGAATCTTCGTCTTGCCGATAGCGCCGTATCCGCCGCCGATCTCTGTAAAATTACGATAACCTCTGGCCTGCAATATCGAGGCGGCGATCATGCTTCTGTATCCTCCCGCGCAATGGAGGTAGAAATGTTCGCTCGCGTCGATATCCCGTATCCATTCGTTGATATAGGCCAATGGCTTGTTAAGCGCTCCTTCGATATGGGAAGCGTCATATTCGCTCTCCCTCCGGATATCCAGCACTTTGCTTTTCCCGGCCTGATATTCCGAAGCGAACTGTTCCACGTTGATCCGCTTTACCCTGTCGGTTTCCTTACCCGCGGCTTTCCAGGAGACGAAGCCCCCTTTCAAATGGCCCAGGATATGGTCAAAGCCTACCCGACTCAGTCTGGTCACCGCTTCTTCTTCCTTTCCGGTTTCCGTAACCAGTAAAATGGGCTGGTTGACATCGGCTATCAACGCTCCAACCCATGGCGCGAAATCTCCGTTGAGTCCGATATTGACGGATTGGGGAATAAACTCCGCGCTAAAATCCTGGCTGGATCGGGTATCCAGTACCAGGGCGCCATGAAGTTCGGCGGCTTGCTCAAACTCCTCGGGCGACAAAGCCCGCGTGCCCTTGTCGAGTACCTCGTCAAAACTCATATAGCCCTTTTTGTTCATGGCTACGTTCATCGGGAAATATGCCGGTGGTGGAAGCAGACCATCCGTTACCTCCTTTATGAAAGTCGCCTTATCGGGTTGATTGAGCACGTAATTGGTCTTCTTTTGATTGCCCAGCGTATCAACCGTCTCTTTCATCATGTTTTTTCCACAGGCGCTTCCGGCTCCATGGGCTGGATAGACGATCAGTCTATCCGATAGCGGCATGATCTTTTTCATGAGGCTTTCATATAGCATGCCGGCAAGATCTTCCTGTGTCATGTCGGCCGCTTTTTGGGCGAGATCCGGACGTCCTACATCACCCAGAAACAAGGTGTCGCCGGTAAAGATGGCATGGTCGGCTCCATTTTCGTCCTTTAGCAGGTAAACGGAGCTTTCCAGGGTGTGACCGGGCGTATGAAGCAGGGTTATTTCCACTTCGCCCACTTTGAAGTTTTGTCCGTCATGGGCGATGATGGCGTCAAACTCTGGTTGGGCGGTAGGACCATATACGATAGGCGCTCCGGTTTTTTTGCTCAGGTCCACATGTCCCGATACAAAGTCCGCGTGAAAATGTGTTTCAAATATGTATTTTATTTTCGCGCCGTCTTCTTTCGCTCTCTTGATATAGGGTTCTACCTCCCGAAGAGGATCAATGATCGCGGCTTCTCCGGCTGATTCGATATAATAAGCTCCCTGAGCCAGGCATCCCGTATAAATTTGTTCTATTTTCATATCGTTAGCGTTTATGGTTTTCAGTTTTTTTATTGGAAAAAAATCTCCTTCGTCATGATCAGAATTCCAAGGATTAAGGTAAACCAGCCAAAGACCGGTTTTAGTTTGTCGCTTTGTATGTTTTTTGAATAATAAATTCCGATCGCGATACCTGCCAGGGCTACCAGTGTAAAGGATAAAAGCGAGATCCAGTCAATAAGCATACCCGCTTGTAAGTCTCCCGCGAAGCCAATCAGCGATTTGGTGGCGATGATTAGTAAGGATGTCCCTATCGCGACTTTCATGGGCAGACCAACCAGTAAAACGAGCGCGGGAACGATCAAAAATCCACCTCCGGCTCCTACCAGTCCGGTGAGCGCGCCTACTACAACTCCCTCTATGGCTATGAGTGGATAGTTGAACCGGATCTGATCCGGACTAAAAGGTTTATCTTCTATGGAAGCCGCTTTATTTTTTCGGATCATGGAATAGGCGGAAACAATCATCAGAGTCGCGAACAGGAGCATGATCAGTATTTCTTTTGTCACGACAAAATCATGGATATCGACGATATGCTCCGGAATCAAAGGAACCAGGTAATGTCTGGTGAGGTACACCGCCAGGAAAGACGGGAGGGAAAAAACGATGGCGGCCCTATAGCACAACAAGTTCTTCTTGTAATAGCTAACGGCGCCGGCAAGGGAGGTTACGCCCACGACAAACAAGGAGTAGGCGGTGGCGTTGACCGGATTGTAGCCCATGACATATACGAGTACAGGCACTGTAAGAATGGAACCTCCTCCTCCTATTATCCCCAGCGATAATCCGATAAGTAAGGCGAATAAGAAACCCAGCAGCTCCATATTATATATATTAGTATTTATATATGTAGATGTATTTATATATTAATTCAAAAAAAAACTAGATTTCACAATCCGCCATACATTCCAATATCTTTACGAGTCTTTTTTCTTTTAGTGAGTATAGCATGTTTTTTCCTTCGCGACGACATTGAAGTATATTTTTGTCTTTCATGGTAATCAGGTGATGGGACAATGTAGCTTGCTCGATAGACAGGCGTTCTTGCAGATCTCCTACACTCATTTCCTGATGTATTTCCAATAGATCGACAACCGATACGCGTACAGGATGCGCGATCGCCTTGAGGATGCCGCATACTTTCTCCAATTGCTCCGGACTTATGTATCGTGATCTGGTCATTACTTTATTGTTTTTGCTCTTTACAACGCTAAATATATAAATATAGTTTCATATGTTAATATTTACATGTAAATCTTTAGAGAAAAGAGCCCGGAGACTTTTTTGTTTTGAATATTTTATAGGCTGATAAGTAGCAGGTTTTGAATTAACAAAATGGTTAAATGTGTAAAAATATCATCAAGATACCTCTATAAATAATGCCTGGCGCAATGGTGATGAATTCCGATGAGCCATTTCTTAAAATTCATAATCTGAATTGCAGTTCGGGAAAGGTTTTTCCCATCTCTGAATAGAATTGTTTCAGCTTGAATTGTTTCTTGAAAGGAGAATAGGACGAAAACCCATCCGTTTCCACTTTTGCCTTTTCGTCTACATGCTGTTCAAGTATCGGACGAAAGGATTCACTTGAAAAGTCTTTGATACGCGCTCGTAAGCTCTTCCGGACTGGCCTTCACGGGATAATTCCACAGCGATAATTACTTCATTTTCGCCCTGACTTCTTCCCGGCTGACCTTCTTCCGGTCCACCAACCGGAAACTCGTCTACATGAACAATCCCGCTCAAAGCATTTTTCCCGAACTCTTCATAGCGTCCTGTATTTTGGATTTAAACAGATTGCGATTTATCAGCCTAATCCTATTTAGAGACTCGTATAATTCTCTTCTGAAAGCTTTTTTATTACATCTAATGTTTCTTCCCAATTTTTGTCAGAGTGTTGATACATAGTTTCTGTTGCAAACTCACTATGTGTTAATCTTAAAAAAACTCCCTTCTCGTTTGGCTCTATTAGAAACTCAATTTTTGAATAATTTTCTGGTTCGTCAGGAAGTCCGGATAAGCTACTCCAATAAGAATAGGTAAATGATTTTTCATTGTCAAAACTAATGATTCGCCCCTTGTCGACATACTCTTTTCCTCCCCATGTGAAAGTAAACGTAATGTCGCTTTGAGATGTCCAATCACTTTTTACATCAACCCCTAACCACTTTTTTATTTCATCCGGTTTTGTCAGAACAGTCCAAACTGTCTTGATGTCGGATTTCAACTGTCTATCTTTTTTTATGACCATGCTTTTGCTCTCTATTCCACGCGTTTAATACATTTATAACCAATATTTCCCCTTCATGGAAAACAAATAATCATGGCAACCCTTCTCCGTTCTGAATTTATCACAAGATTCCAGATAATTAAGTCCTGTAAATTGTTTCATATCTCCTAACTTTGACTCAAAGCTAAGAGCCCGGAACACGCCCAATCCGCGGACCGCGATTTATCAGCCTGATCCTATTTGAATACTTTATTTACGTATAAACTTAAGTATTTCAAACTCTGAACCATTCCAGGCGCTAATCATGTAGACGCCCGGATGATAGTTTTCCCCGATCATGATCTCCTGATTGGTGGCTACTTCCCTGCTTTCTATCAATCGGCCGAGCGCGTCATGTACCGTGATCTTGCTTATGGAGGTATTGGAAGCGATCACGGTAAGATAAGCGGCTCCGGATGAAGGGTTGGGACGAAGCATGGTATATAACGCGTTGTTTTCAACAGTTACAACATCGGAATACGCGAAGTCGCCATCAAAGTCAACCTGTTTGATCCGATAATAAACAACACCTTTAGGCGCGTGGTAGTCAGTAAAGTCATATAGTATGAGGTCTTTGCTGTCTCCATGTCCTTCCACGCGGCCTATTGTAATCCAGTCTCCGTCGATTAGCCGTTCGATTTCGAAGTGACTGTTGTTCTTTTCAGTAGCGGTAGCCCAGTATACCTGAATGTTTTCATGCGCTTTAATCGCCCGGACGTATACAAACTCTACGGGCAATATACATATGTCGTAAGCGAATACGGGTACTGAGGCGCAGGATGACGGAGTTTTTATTGTCCAATTAAAAAAAACGCCAGAGTTACCATTTTTTGAAGGGATATCAATGACACCAGGAATAGAATACGAGGAAGAGTTTCCATTGGCATACATCAAATCTGGAATAGACGCAGTGCTTGTTAGTGTGTAATTACTTCCCGCAGGAATTAGAAAGTTTAGATTAATAGGAGTCGGAGGACCGGGTGTCGGATTGTAATTTACAAGTCCGCCACAGGTAATGGTAATAGGATCTGATTCAGTAAAAAGAACATTGTCTTTTAATAACTGTACTTTAAATGGCTCCGATTGTGTTCCTGCTGCTTTTTGATAGCATATGCTAGGGCTCCAATATGTCGCGCTTGCGACAAAGTATACTGAATCAAGTATCAAGTCGGTTTGAGCGGTGAAATTTCTACTTACATCGCCTGAATACCAGATCTGATCAGCGTTCCCGTATAAAGGGCCGATAAGTGGGTGTGTTTCTATGGTAATATCTCTCGCGTACAAAGTATCTCCCAATGTTATGCCTGCCAGATCATAATACCAGGTACTGTCGGCGAGCAGATTGCCTTGCGCGTCGTACCACGCGTAATTGGTCCCGGGCGGGCTTACTGAAAAGCGAATGGTCGTATCCGGATTGGTCGTCAGACAAAACGGGACATTATTAGGAATTGGCTGACCCGACTTCAGGGAGACGTTGATAGAATCCGTCTGTGTTTCGCATTTAGGATCGGTGACCACTACCTTGTACTCCGCTTCTTCGTTGACGTATAAGGTTTTGCTTTTTCCAAGTATGAGGGGGGCGCCATCCTTGTACCATTGATATGTGACGTTAGGTCCCTCATGTGTCGCGTTGAGCGTGAGGGAGGCGGGATCGCAAAGCTCGATGTCGTGTCCCAGATCAACGATAAATTTGTCCGATATATAGATCGAGTCGATCTTGGTACAGGATCCGGCTTGGTTGATACATACATAATACATTCCGGCGGAGCTCGCTTCAATTGTTTGCTTACCCGCGTCGGCGGGACCTGTAGACCAGGTTAAGCTCTGTCCTACGTTGAGCGTAACATTGGGATCCAGAGTAAAACTGGTCGCGTCCGTACCGCAAAAACTAAGGTCGGGTCCCAGTTCGGGTTGTTCTACATAGGAATCGGGAGGACATCCCAGCGCGAAAGTGATATCGTCTAAGCCGAAGTCGTCACGGTCAGGGCCATCCGCGTTGGGCTGCGTATCGATGATTTGGATGGTGATGGTACCTTTCGTAACTCCGGAATACCAAAGCTGGGAATAGTTGATCCATTGACCTGGTGTTATCGGAGCGTCAATGACTTCCGGCATCATGATACCATTGATTACAAACCTTAGCTGAGCGTAGGTATTGGGGGTGGTTCCAATCGTTGTGATCCATGTCTCAAAGTAATAATAACTACTATCTTGCACCGCGATTTCCTGTTCCCACACGATGGGTGAAAAATTTCCCTTGCCATCGACCATCATAAATTTGTTACCAGTACGCGGAGAACCGACGAAAGCGCTTTGGAAACGCCCACCGCAAGGAGTCGCTTCGCTGGGGTTGGAACCTATATAATATTGATCAGGCTCCGACCATTGATTGTTATGGCAATTACAGGCTAGATCGTTCCAACTACAGGATATATCCGTCCTGAATCCCGTGTCTCCATCCTCAAAGCCTCCATTGACCACCAGGTTGGGACCGGAAACTTTTGATTTATCGCAAAGATCAACCTGCGCTTCGCTTCGCGCTGAAAGGAGCAGAAGCAGGAACAGGCTATATAGTGGAAGTAGTTTTATATTCATAAAACATAGGATAAGAGGTTTGGGTTAAATTACTGTTTTTCTATGAGTAAAACAATTTACCAGAATAAACAACAATTCCAATATGTTATTTTACTTGCAAAAGTAATATAAAGTTACATATGTTCATAAAATCTCACAGATCATCAGACGAGTATCGATAAAATAAAGACTGGATTCATAATTTCTTAAATGAATCCGGTTTTCAAACATAAACTTTCCTTGCCGGTTAATGTTGAGGTTGTTTATTGATAAATACATGATAATCTTTTTAAAGTATATGAAAAAAGAACTGTTATACATGCTGGGGCTGGGCGTTGTCCTGCTCGGCGCTTGCGATACGATCGATCAGCAAAAGGAAAAAGATATGGCGGTTAGCTCTGTCGGATCCTCAACGGATAATGCCAAAAAGTCTGAGAAGTTTGTAAAAGACGCTTACCGGAATAACCTTAAACTGATTGAAATCGGGAAGCTCGGTCAAAAAAACGCGTCCGGGGCTGAAGTGAAGGCTTTCGCCGATAAACTGGTAGAGCATCATACAAGGATGAATGAAGAGTTGCTCGAAATAGCCGGAGATCTTTCCATTGAACAACCCAAAGGCTCTGAGAGAAAAATACCGGATATCGGCGCGTTGGAAAAAGAAAAAGCCGGAAATAAATTTGACAAGCATTTTTTAAAAATGACCGCTAAACGTCACAAAAAAGATTTGAATCTCTATGAAAACGCGGGCGAAGAACTGGAACAGGAACAATTAAGGAATTACGCGATCAGTAATATACCCGCTATTCAGGAGCATCTTGACCAGGCGGAGTCTCTGGAAGCTTCCGTCAAATCGGATTCGGATGACGCGAATATGTAAAAAGTTTTAGAAGACAAAGTGTCTGTCGCGGCGCGCGGCAGACACTTTGTAATTAGTCTCATATATTCATGGAGCTCACAAAATCAGGCGGAGTTTCTTTCAGCGTTGATAATGCCAAAGGAACACCTGATTACAAGTTTTTCATAAACATTGCGCTCTCCATTTTGCACCTCTTTTTCATCCAGGTCTCGGACTTTGGACAAGGCGTACTGTTGTATAGCGACAAGTGGTAGTTCGATTCGTTGCCTCATCTGTATAGAAAGGTGATCGATCGGCTTGTCTTCCATCAGATCAGTCATTCCGGTCAGTTTTAGTATATAGTGGCGTGTAAGTTCATACTCTTCGTAGATCTTTTGCCATATTTTTCCAAAGATGGGATGATCCGCCAGATACGCGGTGGCGGGAAAATAGCTTTTCTTCATAGCCATTTCGCAGTTGCCAATCAGCGTTCTGAAAAACAGGGAGTTTTTGAAGAGATTTTCCACTTCCTTCCATTTTCCCTGTTCATCCATGAATTTCAACGATGATCCTACTCCGTAATAACCTGGCAGATTCTGCTTCAACTGACTCCATGCTCCCACATACGGCACGGCTCTCAGATCGTTCAGGTTAAGCTTTTGATCGCTGCTTCTTTTGGAGGGGCGGCTACCAATATTGGTTTCCGCGTAGTAACGAAGCGGACTCGCGTAGTTCAGATAATCCAGAAAATCCGGATCAGTTTTTATTTCGTTAAAGGCTTCATAGCTTTTGTCGGCCAGCGCCTGCAACATCTCTTCTTCGGAACCTGTAAGTGTAAAGTCTCTGGAAGCGAACAGGGCGTTGCTTATTCCCGCGTGCATCAATTGCTCCATATTGAAGCGGGCGGAGTGTATATTGCCGAAGTTGGAGCTTACGGTTTGCCCTTGTACTGTCAGTTGGATTTCCTTATTGGAAATGTTGTTGCCCATGGAAGCGTAGAATTGATGCGTTTTTCCCCCTCCTCTCGCGGGCGGTCCTCCCCTTCCGTCAAAGAATATGACTTCGATATCGTATTTCTTGGCGACCGCGCTCAGATTCTCCTTCGCCTTGTAGATACTCCAGTTCGCCATCAGATACCCGCCATCCTTGGTGCCGTCTGAAAATCCAAGCATAATCGTTTGCGTATCGCCTCGTCTTTTCAGGTGCTCGCGGTATATGTCGTTTTCATAGAGTGTTTTCATCACATGGCCGGCGTGTCTCAGGTCGTCGATCGTCTCGAACAAAGGTACGATATCGACATGGATAGCGTCGTCCCAGCCGCTCATTTTCAGGAGGGCGAAAACTTCAAGGACACTCAGCGGACTTGTAGCGTGGCTGATAATATAACGGTGACAACCCTGTTCTCCATTAATTTTCTGAATAGTCTTAATGGTAGCCATAGTATCCAGGGTATCTTTTTGTACGGCGTCTTCTATCAGGCCGGAATCCAATTTTCCTGAACAATTGACTAGCAGCTTTATTTTTTCTTCTTCCGGTAGCGTCGCGTAGTCACTGGGAAGGATAGATGTTTTTTCCGCCACGATCGATATCAGTTGTTCGTGAACAGAGCTGTCCTGCCTGATATCCAGGGAGGCGAAATACAGCCCGAACAAGTCTACCTTGCATAAGAAGTTGTCTACAAGGTTTATAAATAATCCATTGTGGTGTTTTACAAGTTTTTCTTTAATAGTCAGCAGAATATCCTTGATATACTCTTTGGACAGGTCTGTTTTGTGACCGGGGATAAACAGGTTGTCGTACAGTTTGTTTTCAAGATCCTGTAGCATGTTTTCCACGCCGCGGAAGGTCAACCTTCGCTTCAGTCTTCTGACATCCATGTAATAGGATTTGATGATCCCGCCTCTCAGAGCTTCCGCTACCTTGAGGGTGGTGTCTACCTGCACGTATGGGTTGCCGTCGCGATCGCCGCCTGGCCAGAATCCCATTCGGATCAGGGGGTTGTCGGGTGAAATAGCTTCCGGAAACTGACTTTTCAGATAAGAAAGTATATTGCCGGCAGCCTGGTAAAAGACGTTTTCCAAAAACCATATCAGGCTGACCGCTTCATCGAAAGGCGTCGGCTTCTCCTTTTTAAAGAAGGGGGTAATGGCCAATTGCTGCAGGTAGGTATTTACCTGCGCGGTATTGTCGTTGACGAGCGCTTTGGCCAGGTCGTTGATGATACCAAGTACTGTGCTCGGGTAAAACTGCGTAGGGTGCGCTGTCAAAACGAGACGAACGGAAAAGTCTTTCAGCTTTTCCGCCAGCTTGGTGGTATCCTGCTCCCTGCTGATTTCCGATTGCAGATGCTTGAGGGTACCGCTGCCGTTCATATCGTGTATGTCTTGAAACGCGGCGTCTTCCAGAGCGTCAAACAGTACGACTTGCCTTTCGGCGTACTGAACAAAACGAAACAGCAGGTCTATTTTTTCCTGATCATTGGTATAACTTGTATATTGCTCCAGAAATGAGTCGATTATCTCGACCGGGCTTTGTTTTTTACTAAAACCTTCTTCACAGTGCAATAAAAACAAAGAGAGCAATACTCCTGTTTTTTCTACTTTATGAAATGGAAGGGATGTAAAAAGACTGTTGTATAGTTGAAATTTGATTCCAACCAGGTTTTTAAAAAGACTTAATGTACTATTCGACGACGTTTCCATAAAAATATTTGGCCTTCCGTTATAGGGGCTTGTATGGTCATGAAACTAATATAAAAATAGGTTTAAAAAAAATTTAAGGAATAAAAAAATGCTATAATTTATAGTTTTAATATTGAATTTAAGCGCGTTGTGGTAATAAAATTAATTAACCATGAAATATTGGATATTTTTGATTGTTCTTAATAGTATGTCCCATGATCTGAAACCACGCGTTGTCTTGTCGCGTTTCCGGGATTGTTGACAGGCTGTATATAATTAAAGAAAATATAAATTATTAAATTTGAATATGGAAAAACAGGTGCCGGAAGAAGTGCTGGGCGTAAAGCTGGATGAAGCGGCTATTGAACGATTGAAATCGGGTAAGGAAACTGCTCTGATCAGTGGGTTTATAAGTCAGAAAAACGGAAAGGCATTTGACGCTTATCTTAGTCTGACATCCAACAATCAGATTCGTTTTCGTTTTCCGCCAAGAAAAAAGACTCCCGTTAAGGTTCCCGACAAGATTCCGACTAAAATCGGCGGGGTTGAGCTGGAGCCGGATGATATTGAGGAATTGAAGGCGGGCCGGGAAACCAAGCTTATCGTCGGATTGGAAAGTAAAAAGAAAGGGAAGTTTTATGACGCGTATCTGCGCTGGCATCCTGAAAAAGGCGTTATATTCCGCTTTCCCGGTCAGGACTGACATTCTATAATTATGGAATTGGAAATTCTGTATCAGGACGAAAATCTGATCGCGATCAATAAGCCTCATGGACTTCTGGTACATAAAACCAGATTGGCGAACGATACGGAAGAGTTCGCCCTCCAACGCTTGCGCGATCAGCTCGGCCGTCATGTCTATCCGGCGCACAGGATTGATCGCAAGACGGGAGGTGTCCTGCTGTTTACTTTTAATCAGGAAACCCTGACGGCTGTCAGAAAATTATTCGATACGCGTGAAGTCGATAAGACTTATCTGGCGGTTGTTCGAGGATTTACCGACGATACAGGCGAGATCGATTATCCTTTGAAAAATGAGCGCGGAAAATCACAGGAGGCGATTACCATATACAGAACCCTGGAAAGAGTGGAGGTCGGCATTCCGTTTGGCCGTTACGCTACTCAGCGTTACTCTCTTGTGCGCGCTTTCCCGCTGACGGGGCGTACGCATCAGATCAGAAAGCATTTCGCGCATATTCTGCATCCCATTATCGGAGATCGTCCTCATGGATGCAACAAGCAAAACAAGTTTTTTAAGGAACAGTGGAACATGACGACGATGCTGTTGCACGCGTTTAGTCTGGAGTTCACGCGGCCGATGTCCGGTAAACGTCTCCTGATACGGGCTATGCCGGGAAAAGACTTTACGACAACCCTCGGCGCGTTGGGATTTCAGTACGCTCCTGATAAGGATTGATGAGTGAGCTGACGATCAGCGCTCTCCCATCCTTTACGGATAGCGGCCAGTCTGCTTACGCGTCCGGGATGGCTTTCCGTGTCCTGGATTCTGCCAATGGTATTGATCGCGGCCTGCGCTTCCACCAGGGTCGCTCCCATTTTGCGAAGGATAAATCCCGCGAACTGATCGGCTTCCAATTCGGCTTCCAGATCGCTTTTGTCATATGAAATGGGATGTCCGTTCAGATGATGACCCAGTTCATGCGCGAGGACGCTTACACCCGCCCAATACGTTTTACTTTTTCGGTTAATTTTGGCGATATAGTCTTTATTGTACAGAATCACTCTCTTCTTGTTCCGAATCGCCGCTTTCGCGTTTTTTACGTCGGCCTCCCGAACTTCAAAATTTGGGCATAAGCCCACATGGGCGATGATGGCGCTAATGATTTCCGGCACTTCGCTGTCCTTATTCAGAAACTCGCATCGCTGGAATATGGCGGTATCTTCAAAACCCGGGATGGCGGCGCCTGGAAAATAAAACAGCGATAATATAACAAGTAAAAAGAGGGATTTTTTCATCCTATTGAAAACTACCGGTTGACTTTCTTAGTTCCAAAGCTAAATACTTCACGCGATGATTGACTTTTTCAGGGATTTGATATTCTTTAGCGTAGAGAATAAAAAATATTTATTATGAAAAGAACACTGTTTTTTCTGCCGTTGATCCTTTTGCTTTTCACCGGGTTTCAACTGTTCAAGACTAGTCTCCGTATTACGGTACTGAACGACTTGGGCAATGTTGAAAGCGAGGCGGTCGTGAAAGTCTATAAGACAGAAGAGGACTACGCTCAGGGTGTTCATGTGGTAAAGGAAGGCAAAACGGATAAAAAAGGTGTTGTGACGTTTCAGGATCTGGAAGCCATCCCATATTTTATAAGCGCGGAAAAAGGTGATATGAACAATGTCGGCGCGGGTGAAAAAACGGAGGCTCTGGAGACGGGAAAACTAAATAGGATCAACGTCATTATTTCGGAGTAACTTTCCCGATATTCAAAGGTTTACAAGGAGGCTAAAATATATTTACGTTCAATAATAACAAGTACTGATATGGTTTTTAGAAACTGGCGACTGCTTTTGATGTTCGTTTTGCTGGGCAATGGCTGGGCGATGAGCGCGGACTTTAACCAGGTAGTGGAGGAACCGGGGGACAAACCGGAACAGAAGCCGGAAAGTAGTAAGGATACGGTCAGCCTCGAACGCAAGATCGGACAGATGGTTATGATCGGTGTCAACGACCGTACCAGCATAAGCGCCTCCGATCCTTTGTACAAGGAAATACAGGCGGGTTTGATCGGAGGAATTGTGTTGTATGAAAAAAATATAGCTAAGACTTCATCGTCCGAACGTCTTAAAAAAATGATCGAAGAAATGCAGAAAGCCGCCAGGATACCTTTGTTTATCTCTATAGATGAAGAAGGTGGCCGCGTGCATCGCATGAAAGCCAAATACGGCTTTGTAGATATTCCCTCCGCGGCTGAGTTGGGCAAAAAGGACAATTCGGATACGACCTACTTTTATACCAAAAAGCTGGCTGACGTCATGGCGAATCATGGTATTAACCTGAATTACGCTCCGGACATCGATTTGGCGACGAATCCTTCCAATCCGGTCATCGCCAGACTTGAAAGAAGCTATTCTTCCAATCATGAAGTGGTAGGCAGGCATGGACTCGCTTCGATCAGAGCGCATCACGACGCGGGCGTGAAAACAGTTATCAAGCATTTTCCCGGTCATGGCAGTTCCACCACAGATTCGCATAAAGGAATTACAGATGTCACCAATCTCTGGAATGTCGTTGAACTATTTCCCTTTCATGAATTAATAAAAAGTGGTCAGGTAGATGGTATCATGACCGCTCATATTATAAACTGCCGCCTGGATAGCGCCTGTTTGCCGGCCACCCTCTCCCATACCATTATTACCGGTATACTTAGAAATGTATTAGACTATCAGGGGGTCGTTTTTTCAGACGATATGCAAATGTACGCCATAAGCAAAAACTTTGGGTTGGAAAACGCGGTAAAACTATCCATTAACGCGGGTGTTGATGTGATCATGTTCGCGAACAACGTCAATCTTAATGATCAGATCAGCGCGACCAAGGTGCATCAGATTATCCTCGATCTCGTAAAAAAAGGTGAAATACCGGAAGCCAGAATTGACGAAGCGTACAGACGCGTATTGTCTCTGAAAAACAAGACCTTTTAGCTCCGGGTGTCAAACATGGCGGAATCAGCGTTTTCCGGCGATAGCTCCGATGTTGTTCGTGTTCCAGTCATCGCGTGGATTTTGCTCCTGAACCGGTAGATAAACAAGACGGCGGCGATGGATAATCCAATCAGAAAGCCATACCAGATTCCGGTGATTCCATAGCCTTTTGAAAACGCGAGCCAGTACCCGACCGGCAATCCTATGATCCAGTACGCCAATAAAGCTATCACAGTCGGAAGTCTCACGTCGCCAATACCTCTCAAAATGCCGAGGCTGACACATTGCACCCCATCGGACAACTGGAAAAACGCGGTGATAAGCAGTAGCGAAGAGGCCATCGCGATAATTTCCTCATCGGCGATATACAAGGTGGGAAGCCATGACCGGAATATCATAAACAGCGCGGCGTTGCAAAGCATAAATACCAATACCATCCACAACGCGGTAGCGCCTGATCTCTGAATTAGTTCGGGCGCTCTTCGTCCAAACCCATATCCCACCCGTACCGTAGCGGCGGAGGCCAGTCCTGTCGCGGCCATATAGGTTATGGCCGCCAGGTTCAGAGCGATCTGATGAGCGGCGATCTCAGTCGTTCCAAGCCAACCCGCCATAATAGCGGCAAAGCCAAAGGCGCCTGTTTCAAACGACATCTGAATTCCGATAGGAAAGCTGATTTTAGACAGGGCGCCCATTTCTATCCATTGTAAGGTAGTGTTTTTTAGTGATTTAATATATAGGGCAAAACGACGATTCCATCGGATATAGGCGAACATCATGGCGGCCATGTATATCCGGGACATTAGGGTTGTGATTCCCGCGCCTTCTACTCCCATGGCTGGCATACCCATCTTGCCAAAAATAAATAGATAATTGAGCACAATGTTGAGGAGATTGCCGGAAAGACTGATAAGCATCGCTGGTTTGGCGATTCCCAACCCTTCTGAAAACTGTTTAAGCGATTGGTAGACCATGAAAGGAACAAGGCTGGCCGCGAGCCATTGAAAATATACAATCGTATAATCAATGATTTCAACAGGCTGATTCAGAAAGCGAAGATAGGACGCGCTGCCCCAAAGCGAGATCGACAATAAGAGGCCAAACGCGATATTCAGCAAAAAGCCGTGCTTCAGGATCGACGTGATTCCGGTATGGTTATTTTCTCCGTCGGCTCTGGCTACCAAAGGAGATAGGCCATAGGAAACCCCTATCCCCAGCATCATAAACGGGATAAACACACTTAAGCCAATAGTCGACGCGGCTAGTTCAACGCTACCAAGTCGCCCAAGCATCATGCTGTCCGCCACTCCTACGGAAATATGTCCCAATTGCCCCAGAGTAACCGGCAAAGCGATTTTCATAAGATGTTTTACCTCGGTCTTTCCAGAGGTGGATCGGCTTCTCTCCTGCATGATTTTGTATTCCTAACGGCGAATTTACTGGAAATATTCCACTTCTTGTCGGATAGGAACCCATGAAGGAGTGTGATAGCCCGCTTTTTTTATGTCTTTAAGGAGATCAGTCTTTTAAAAAAGAATAAAAAATAGAACTTAATATAGCGTGGCAAGCTGAGGATTTCCACGCCAAAGTTTTTGGACATATAGAGTTGGTTCAGAATCGCCGCGATAATCATGGTGGTCAGCGACGCGTAGGCGGCCCCGATCGTACCAAAAACAGGTATGGCGAGGCTGTTGAGGATAAAATTGATAGCGGCGTTTCTCGCCACAAAAGCCATGTTTTTTTTAGCGCGTCCGATGGCCTCTAAAAGAATTCCCATTTGTTTATTTAGAGGAATAATAAGACCATAAAGCATCGTGACCCTTAATATGCCCGCCGTGTCCATGTACTGGTCTCCCGCCAGGAGCCATACAATGGTATCGGAGAAAACAATCACCAGCGCGACGCAGGGAGTGACAAATAAAAGTATGACGGCTACGGATTTCTCATATAGGGCCTTGAATACGCCTTCTCCCTCCTCTTTCGCTTTTTCAACCGCTTTTGGGAAAAGCATGGACGCGAGCGCCATCGATGGTACTTCGAATAGATTGGCGATACGTATCGCTACGTTGTACGCGGCTACGGCTACCGGCGAAATAAAAAAAGCGAGCATCCACGTGTCGATATAACGCATGAGAGCCGCGCTGATACTTGTGCCGAGCGTATAATATCCATAGCTAAACAATTGCTTCGCCCAGGCGCCGTCGTACGGAATGTCGAGTTTGAAGATATCTCGGGCGTAAGCGTAGGAACATAAGGCGCCCATGAGTGAGGATACTCCGTAGTATATGGCCAGAACCGGCAAGCTGAGAGGTTTCCCGCTGGCGAAATAGTAGCCGATGACCAGGATAAGAAGTACGCCTCTGACCGATACTCCGATAAAAGCTCCTTTGAAGCGGTAATGCGCTTTCAGGATGTATTCAAAATGAAAGAGGAAGCTATGAATAATATTGGTGCCCAGGTAAATGAGAAAAAGGGTAAAAAGTCCCGGACTTTCCCAGGCGACGCTTACCGGATACATGACGAGCAACAGCAATAATGAACACGTGGTGGATAATCCGATATTGAGCAGAAAGGAAACAAACTGGATTTTATGTTTGTTTTCCGCTGTTTCCGAGTTCATGAAGCGTATAAGCGGATTTTGGAAGAATCCGTTGCGCGCCGTATCAAGCAGCGCGGTGATGGTTAAAAAGAAAATCCATGTTCCGTAATCAGCTTTATCCAGAACTCTCACCAAGAGGTAAAAATTGACAATCCCGGTTATAAGAAGGGTTACTCGTTCCAGCATGGTAAACTTGCCGGAACCAATCCAATACGATTTGTCTTTTGTCATCGCTTCTACAGATTCCTGTCACTTCAAAAACATCGTTGGAGGGAGCGGAATACATAGGCATTAACTCGCGAATATTTCTGATTGTTTCGATAGGGTCGCTCCTGACTTCCGTTATCAAAAACATTTTAACATGTTAGAGGATTTAGCTTTTGTATATGAAATAAAGGTTATATGAATCAGTCTCCTATTCTGCCTAATTTTTTGATTGTTGGAATGGCCAAATGCGGTACTTCCTCGCTGAGCAAATATCTGCAACAGCATCCGGATATTTTTATCAGCCATAAGAAAGAACCTCGTTTTCTGAGTAGCCAGGTCATGCGTTTTCCAATGAACGGTCCTAAAGACGATCAGGTGGAAAAATGGTATGTAAAAGACTTTGAGTCGTATACGAACTTATTCGCGGATGCCCGGGCAAAAGCGATTGGAGAGGCCAGCGCCGATACGCTCTATTTTTACAAGGGCACGATACCTGTTATTAAGCACTATCTTGGCAATCCCAGAATTGTCATTATTATACGTAACCCCGTGAGTCGTACTATGTCGGCGTACAAGCATCTCATCAGGGATGGCAGGGAAAACCTATCGCTGGAAGAGGCTTTGATAAGGGAGAACGAGCGTATCAGGGAGAACTACGAATTGATTTATCACTATAAATCGGTCAGCAAGTACTATGAGCCCATCAAGGCTTTTAAGGAAGCGTTTCCCGAAGTACTGGTCATCTTGAATGAAGATCTCATGCGGAATCCAATGGCTACCTTAAGTCAGGTCTTTCAGTTTTTAGATGTCCCGGACTATTACAACGTCGACACGAGCATGAAGCACAATATAGCCGGTAAGCCGCGAAACAGAATGTTGCAGGACTTTATGCAACAGGATCATCTCGTACGCAAAGCGGTGAAGCCTATCGCCAGAGCTATTTTCCCTTCAAAGGAAAAGCGGGAGCGTTTCTTTTACTGGATTACTCAGAAAAATCTGAAAGAACTGGTGCTTCAACCTGAAACAAAGGCTTTATTGATCAATGAATTCAGGGATGATATTTTAAAGACCAGTCGTTTGATTAATAAAGACTTGAGTATGTATTTAGTGTAAAAAAGCGGAAACTCGCAAGCGTCGTAAGATTCTTTACGAGCCGGTGGATACCGGAAGCGGGGACATAATGTACTTTCGCGGGGATTGAAATGACGAATGGATTAAAATTGAACAAGCTCACCCTGGCAGGTTTGATCCTGACACTGGGGATTATATATGGCGATATAGGTACCTCTCCCTTGTATGTCATGAAGGCGATTGTCGGTACCGATGAAGTTAATGAGGAACTTGTACTGGGCGGGATTTCCTGCATATTCTGGACTCTCACGATACAAACGACCTTTAAATATATTTTGCTTACGCTCAGCGCCGATAACAATGGAGAAGGTGGTATTTTTTCATTATACGCCCTGTTGCGGAAAAAGAAGCCGGGGTTGATTTGGTTCGCGGTGATAGGTGGTAGCTTATTGCTGGCTGACAGTATGATTACCCCTCCTATTTCCATCACTTCCGCTGTCGAAGGTCTAAATATTGTTTTTCCATCACTTCCGGTAGTGCCCATTGTTTTAGTCATCATAGGAATACTGTTTTTCTCTCAGCAATTTGGCACCAAGATTATGGGACTTACTTTCGGTCCTGTCATGTCGCTATGGTTTAGTATGCTAGGCGTACTGGGGCTTATTCAGATTATAAAGCATCCGATTGTTTTAGAGGCGATGAATCCGTTTTTCGCGGGGCGTTTCCTGATAGATTATCCCGGCGCTTTTTGGGTATTGGGCGCGGTGTTTTTATGTACTACCGGAGCCGAAGCGCTCTATTCCGACCTTGGGCATTGCGGTAAAAAGAATATTCGCGTAAGCTGGATATTCGTCAAAATGTGCTTGTTGATTACCTACTTTGGACAAGGGGCCTGGATATTGCAGCAGGATAGGCTGAATGGAAGAAATCCTTTTTACGGCATCATGCCGGAATGGTTTGTCCTGCCCGGAATCATTATCGCGACACTGGCCGCCATTATCGCCAGTCAAGCTTTAATTAGCGGATCGTTTACGCTTATTGGGGAGGCGATCCGGATGAATACCTGGCCTAAGCTGAAAATGCTTTATCCTACTACGCTTAAAGGCCAATTGTATATTCCAACGGTCAACTGGATGCTTGTCGCCGGTTGTTTTTTTATCGTACTCTATTTTCAGGAATCCCAAAACATGGAAGCGGCGTATGGACTCGCGATCAACCTGACCATGCTGACCACCACATTTTTGCTGATTTTTTACCTGCGTATCAAAAGGCGTTGGCCAGTTTATCTCATGATTCCGGTTATTTGTACTTTTTTGCTGATTGAGGGCGCTTTCCTTATTGCCAATCTGGCCAAGTTTAAACATGGTGGTTATATGACGCTTATGGTGGGGAGTGTTTTTGTCATCGTTATGTATATTTGGCATCAGGCTTACAGGATCAAGCAGCAATTGACGGAATATACAGCGCTGTCACCACTGCTCGAAGCTTTTAAGGCGATTAGGGACGATGAAGTCATATCAAAATATTCAACACATCTTGTCTACCTGTCCAATAGTTGTGATCCGGACAAGGTAGAAACCAAAATTATATATTCGGTTTTTCAGAAAGCTCCCAAACGAGCGGACTATTATTGGTTTTTGCATATGCACGTTACGGACGAACCCTATACGTTGCAGTATAAAGTGACTCATATGCAGGTCGAAGACATCATACGCGTCGATTTTTATCTTGGTTTCAGGATAGAGCCTCGCTTGAACCTGTTTTTTAGAAAAGTTGTTGAAGATCTTTTGAAAACCAAAGAGATACATATTAGTACCCGGTATCCTTCCATTAAAAAAATAAACTCCATCGGTGATTTTAAATTTGTGGTGCTTCAAAGGCATTTGAGCGTCGAGTCCGATTTGCCGGCTTGGGAACAAATGATTATGAGTCTGTATTTTTATCTCAAAAAAATCGCGATATCGGATGAGGACGCTTTTGGTCTTGAAACGAGCGCTGTGGTCATCGAAAAGGTGCCTCTGTTGCTTTCTCCTGTCCGAAATGTCGAGCTTGAACGTGTCGATGGCTATGACGGAAAATAAGACGCTAAAGGCGACAAGGATTAAATATGCTTTGAGAGAATATCCGCGAGTTGATTATAATTCAATACGCCCGCTTCTTTCCATATTACTTCGCCGTTTTTTATCAATATGAAGGTTGGTACGCCACGAACCTCGTATCGTAACGCTTCCGCGAGGTATTGTTCTACATCGGCCTTTACGATATGCACGCTGTCTTTGAGGTCACGCGCCAGACGGTCGATTTCGGGTTCGACGCTTTTGCAAGGCCCGCACCATTCAGCGTAAAAATCGACCAGGACGGGCAATTCGGAGCGTATTAATTCCATGAAGGTCGGTCGCATGGGTGAAGAATTTAATAGTATTGGTTGTCAAGATAGGAAAATAATTCAGAAACACCATGTCGCGCCGAATACGGTACAAATAGTTTGGCTATTAGGCTTCAACTAATTATTTTTGCTTCTTTAGTGAAATTGATTTTATGGCAACTACTTCAGATTTATCAAGAGGAGCGTTTTTGCGCTACAACAATGAGCTCATACAGGTGCTTGAGTATATTCATATTACTCCCGGAAAAGGCCAGGCGCAATATCAGGTAAAAGGTCGAAATATAAAAACGGGTAAGCAGTCGGAGATTCGATTCAGATCCGGAGAAAAAATTGACCTTGTCAAGGTGCAGACCAAGGAAATGCAGTTTCTCTATAAAGAAGGAAACGCGTTGATGTGCATGGATAACGAGACGTACGAGCAGCTTCCGATCGCCGAAGAGCTGTTTGGCGACGCGTTGAAGTTTCTAAAGGAAAACATGATGGTGATGATTCAGTTTGACGATAATGAAGAAGCCGTATTCGCGGAGCCTCCTACTTTCGTAGAGTTGGAAGTTACTTATACGGAGCCGGGTATCAAAGGAGATACGGCCACCAGAACTTTAAAGCCGGCGACGCTTGATACAGGCGCTGAAATCAGTGTACCGCTTTTTGTCGATATGGGAGAAATCATCAAGATCGATACCCGGACCGGTGAATATGTGGAAAGAGTAAAAAGTTAAAACCACGAATATGACTAAAAAAGGCTCCGGTATAACCATGGAGCCTTTTTCTTTTAACCGAGGTGATTTTCTACACGCGACACGAGTTATTTATACTACCTGAACCTTTACGGCGTTAAGTCCCTTTTTCCCCTTTTCTACTTCAAATGTTACTTGATCATTCTGACGAACCTGATCAATTAAGCCCGACGAATGTACAAAAATGTCATTTCCTGGAGCTTCTGGTTTAATAAATCCAAAACCTTTAGATTCATTAAAAAATTTAATTGTACCTTTTTGCATAAAATAATAAATTGAATTGTAGAACAATAACAGATGAGGGTGAATATTGTTTGAAAAAAATAAAATAATCTGAAAAACCGCGCTATGTAATTATAAAGATAAAGGGAGGTGATGAAAAGGTCGATCCACCCAGATATTCGGAAAACTGGAGTCGGTTGGTTCATTATATATGGAGAGAGTTAAGAGAGGTTCGGAGAGATGTATTTCATGAGGAAGCATGAAAGGGATCGCTTCAATACGTATAGTCGCGCGCGTGTGATTATTCCGATAAGAAATTGGATCCGTCCCAATTTCCTACCGGAATTGCCGCTTAACAGGTAATATCTTCCTTAAGCACTCTATAGATTGGATTTTCAATGGTTTCGGGCACTTTCTTTTCGACCTTATCATTCCAGCACTTTAATTGAATCAAGGCTTCCCGTACAGCTTCGCTACTAGGCATCTCGCTTCGTATGACAGCTAATATTCTGGTAATATCGGATTTACCTCCAAGAAGTTTTATCGTCCGTTCCATTTCCCAGAATAAATCATTTTCCAACTGAGTCATATTGTTTCGCGTTTATAGTGATAAAACCGGAACAATACGATAAAGGTTTAAAACTATTTATTGAGTATTTCGAATTATATAAATCTGATCTTCAAGTTCTTTAAGTTCTTTTTTGGCGTTTTCAATGTTTTGGAGTATTTGTACTTTCAATTTTTCAGCGTTGGCCGAATTGGCGAAAAAGTCGATATTGGTATTCCAAGACTGGATATCCATTTTCAGATTCTGGATTTTTTTCAAAACTTCATTTTCCTTTTTGTGAAGTTTTTTACGGGCGTCCGGTCCACTCTTCAGAGCGGATACTTCCAATTCAAGCTTCAGATTACTCTGTTCTTCGGAGTGCTCTGAATTCGCCAGTTTTTTTAGAAACATTTCAACCGCTTCCTTATAACCTTCCTTGACCTCTTTGACTGAATTTTTGGGAACAAATCCTATTGAGTTGAATTCTTCCTGCAAATCCCTTATCGCTTCCGGATTTGTCGCGCCACTATCCGCGAGACGCTTGATCCGGGCGACTACGTCAAGTTTCTTATTCAGGTTGATTTCATATTCTTTTTCCTGTTCCGCGAAAAGAGCTCTTTTACGATTGAAAAAATGATCGCACGCTACGTTGAAGCGCTTAAAAACAGCCTCTTTTTCTTTGATGGGTACAGATCCTATCTTCATCCATTCGGCCTGCAACTTCTTTATGGCATCCGTAGTCGCCTCGATGTCTTCGTTGTCTTTCAGGGCCTCCGCCGTTTCGCACAAAGCTTGTTTTTTCTTTAGATTTTCCTGCTTTTGGCTTTCGATTGATTTGAAGAAAGCGTCCTTTTTTCTGAAGAAGCCTTTATAAAGAGACCAAAACTCTTTAGAAATATTCTTTGTCTGGTCTTTGGGTACTAATCCTATGTTTTTCCAGGAGTTTTGGATTTCCAGCAGCTCATTCGTCTTCTCTTTCCATTCCCGGATATCGGATGAATCAAACGTATCGTAGGCTTTCAACAACTCGATCAGCGCTTGTTTTTTTTCCAGATTTTCCTTCTGTGTCTTTTCGCGCGCCACGTTAAACTCGCCGCGCTTCTGATACACCTGGTCGGACGCTTGCTTTAACCGGCTCCAAAGCGCCTCCTGCTCTTCTTTTGGGACAGGGCCGATAAGCTTATATTCCTCATGTAGCTTTTTAAGTTCTTTTATCGCTTCCCCTATATTTTCTTCAAGGCCTAGCTTTTCCGCTTTTTCAATGATATCGATCTTCGCTTCCAGATTCCGTTTCCGGTCAAGTTCTTTTAACTCAAAATAAATGCCCCGGTTATTGTAGAACATCTCTACAAGCGCGTTGTAATTAGCCCATATTTCTCTGGAATAGGCGGAAGGAACCGCGCCAATATTTCTCCATTCATTCTGCAAGTCTTTAAACTGGGAAAGGCTTGATGAAGTCTCTTCACCCGATGTCAGTTCCCTCAACTTATCCAATATCGCGGATTTCACGCGCAGGTTTTTCTCCTTTTCTTCTTCGATAGCGCTTAGTTTATCGGATATTTCCGCGCGTAGCTTTCCGTAAGTCTTTTCAAACTCCAGCGTAAGCTCATCCTTCTTAAATTGAAAATCTTCCTCAAGTCCCCCATTACGCGTAAACTGCTCTTTGGCTTCCACGCGTTCGTTTTCGACGATATCCTCAAAATGCTGTTTCAGGTCCCTCAGAAACGCGGCGGCTTTTTGTAAGCCATAATCAAGGTTTAGGTTTTTAAGCTCCGCTAAAAGTTCCTTTTGGGAATAATTGGCGATATCGGGAAAACCATGCTCGTCATCATTCAGGTCTTCATGATGATCCTCAAGATTGACTGATTGAAGTTCTTCTTGTACCAAATGTGGATTCTGGGCGAGTTCTTTATCGGACTGCATAATGATAGAGTTTTATAGCCTTTAATTTAACCGTGGGTCAATAGGATAATTAGAATACATTTTATATTTGCCACCCATGTTTTTCAATACGCTATGCCACATCGATGGAGGATCCATTCGCATGACATCCTTTAAATCGGTGTTTCCGATGATCCAGGTTTTTTCATTCATCTCCATAGCTAATTGATCGACATCCCAACCGCTATATCCTAAAAAAAAGCGGAAATTGTCAGGGTTTAGTTTTCCATATCTGGCAAGCTCAAAAAGCTGGTCGAAATCTCCCCCCATAAACACTCCCTCTCCGATTTCAACCGAATCTTCTACAATATCGCCGCCTGTGTATATAAAGTTTATACAATCCTGATCAACCGGCCCACCTATGTATATAGGCTGGTCAAATCCATCCATGTCTTCCAGAACATCATTTACCATCACAATGGAAGGCTTGTTTAGTACAAAGCCCAGTGTGCCGGTTTCATTATCTTCACATAACAATATTACGCTACGTTCAAAGTTCGGATCGCCTAAAAAAGGCTCGGCGATCAGCAGCTTACCTTTCCCGACCATCGCTATACCATATAAGATCTGGTTAACATTGTATTGAATATAACAATAATCAACTTAGAGCGCAAAAAAAGCAAAATATTCGTTGTTAACTATAAAAAAAACTAATAATATTTCAACAACTGAGCAAAATTCTATAAACCATATTCAGTAACTTCGCGCATGAATCTTAGTGAAAACAGGTCTTTGGCTCATATTCGTCAAGAATATACACGTCGGGAGCTTCTGGAAGAAACGGTTGATAAAAACCCCTTTGTACAGTTCGGCGTGTGGCTGGACGAAGCGATCGCGTCCCGCTTGCCGGAACCGACAGCTATGAATCTGGCTACGGTCGATTCGAATAACCGTCCCGCTTCCCGGATCGTTCTTTTGAAAGCGTTTAATGAGAAGGGCTTTGTTTTTTTTTCCAATTATAGGAGTCGCAAAGGCCAAGCGCTTGAAAATAATCAATACGCCGCCATTAATTTTTTCTGGCCGGAACTGGAAAGACAGGTTCGAGTAGAAGGAACGGTCAGTCTTGTTGCGCAAGAGGAATCAAAAGAATACTTCAATAGTCGGCCGAGGGGTAGCCAGATTGGCGCCTGGGCCTCTCCTCAGAGTCAGGTTATCCATAAAAAGGATTTAGAAGAAAAGGCGCGTGAGTTGGATCTGAAGTGGCGCGGCAAGGAGATCCCGTGTCCCGAAATATGGGGAGGATATAATCTGACGCCGGATTACTTTGAGTTTTGGCAAGGACGTCCCAACCGTCTGCATGATCGGATTACGTATATTTGGGAGAATAATGAGTGGCTGATACGGAGAATCGCGCCATAATCTAAAAGGCCGGAGGAAGATTTTTTTACAACAACTGGCCGATATCCCTGATTCCAATATGCCGTCCCTGATTGGTGTTAAAACCCTCGCCATAACGGGCTCCAACGCTATGACCCAATTCCGATGCTCTGGCCTCTATAAAAGTCAAGAACTCCGGTGTGGAGATGTATGTCCGCGGGCCATTTACGTCAGGATTAAAAAACTGGGTTTTAAACGCCTTGATGGCCTCGACTTTTTTTTGCCAGAAGTCGCTTATGTCGACTACGAAGTCCGGCTTGATGTACCGGTCCTGAATAAAATGATATATATTGACAGGCCGCCAGGCCGCCTGAGCCGCGTTTTCTTTGTCAAGAGTCATAACTTTGGCCAGTCCCGATAGGAAGCAGGCGCGGGAAACAAGAGATCCTCCCCTGCCATGATCCGGATGACGATCATACAACGCGTTGGTAAGCACGATATCGGGACGATATTTTCGAATTATGGAAACCACTTTTAGCAGTGATTCCTGGTCTTCACCGAAGAATCCGTCGGCCAGTCCCAGGTTTTCCCGTATTGTCAGACCCAGTATTTGAGCCGAGGCGGCCGCTTCCGCCGCGCGGTCTTCCACTGTGCCTCGGGTACCCATCTCCCCTCTGGTCAAATCGACGATGCCAGCCTTTTTTCCCTTGCTTGTATAGGATAAAACAGTACCGGCGCAGCATAGTTCCGCGTCGTCGGGATGGGCTGCCAGGACAAGTAGATCAAGTTTCATAATGGGATAGTAGATTTCAAAAATGCAAAGGGAGGAGTATGAGACTACCGAATTCTGATTCTTTGACCTACCCGAAGGACGGTCTTGGTAGAGATATTATTTAGCCGACATATGGTACTTACAGGTACCCGGTATTTTCTGCTAAGTCCGCTGAGGGTTTCGCCGGAACGGATCCGATGGTATACGACCTGCCGCGCTACACGTACGTAATCGTAGTGTTGCGGAGTCAGATGAAACGTTTTATCCTTTAGTCGATTGCCGGGAAAGTCGTAAACGAGATGCGGATCGATCGCGTTGCCTTCATAGCGAATTTCGTAGTGCAGATGAGGGCCTGTGCTCCTTCCTGTATTTCCGCCCAGACCAATGATTTCGCCGGCCTTGACAAGTTGACCGACCTTGACTTTGCTTTCGCTGAGGTGTCCATAAAGAGTCTCAAGACCATTGTAATGCCTTAGCAGGACATAGTTTCCATATCCTCCTCCATCATAACGGTTTATCCGGACAATGCCGTCAAAGGAAGCGTATACGGGATCACCTGTTTTGAGATCGAGGTCTGTGCCATAGTGCCAGCGCCAGTGCCTCATGCCGAACGCCGAGTTTATACGACAATCGTTGAGGGGCATGGACCACATAAGGTTGTTGAGGCTATCGTATAGTTGAAACGCGAGGGTATCTTTATAAGAAGTAGGATCCACTTTGTAGGGATTTACCGTACGTGAATCCCAGATCGCGTAATATTCCGCTATGGTCACCCATACACAATCCATGCGCATTTCTTCCGTAACTTCGACTATACTGAAGTCTTCTTCCATGACGGTTGTACTATCTTCTTCCTCAAGCAAGCTTAGTTCTCGCTCAGGATTGAAATAGATCGCCTGATTCTGATCCTGGACGATTTCGTCTTCAAATAGAATTTCTTCAGCGTCTGGTTCCGAATATTGGATGCTGGGCGCTTTAATCTGAAAGAAGTCCTTGTACTTTTTCTGATCCTGTTCCTGCCCATATCCGGGATACGCGACACAGGCGAGTATAAGTAAACTAATTAAATAGTATCGCATTTGTATTAACTAGACCAATTCTTTCGCGGCCAGGAAACGCTCCGCGTCCAGCGCCGCCATACATCCGGTACCGGCGGCGGTAACAGCCTGGCGATATACATGATCCTGAGCGTCTCCACAAGCGAAAACACCTTCAATATTGGTTCTGCTACTTCCCGGGATTGTCTTTATATAGCCATTCTCGTCCATTTCTATCCAGTCTCTGAATACATCCGTATTAGGCTGATGGCCTATCGCTACAAAGAATCCCTGAACTGCCAATTCTTTCAGTTCACCGGTCTGTCTGTCGCGGACGCGAACACCGGACACTTCATCGCCTCCCAAAATCTCTTCCGTCTCGGTATTCCACAGAACTTCAATATTAGGATTCGCCAAGACTCTTTTTTGCATAATATGGGACGCTCTCATTTCTTTTCTGCGAACCAGCATATACACTTTTTTGCAAAGCTTTGACAAGTAAATAGCTTCTTCACAAGCTGTATCGCCGGCCCCGACAATAGCTACATCCTGCCCGCGGAAAAAGAATCCGTCGCAAACAGCGCAGGCGGACACTCCCTTGCCATTGAGCCTCGCCTCCGACTCAAGACCGAGCCATTTGGCGGAAGCTCCTGTGGAAATAATGACAGTCTCCGCCAGGATAAGATGGCTGTCGTCAATGATAACTTTGTGTATCGGACCAGAAAAGTCAACTTTGGTAGCTATGCCATAACGAATATCTGTTCCGAATCGTTCCGCCTGTTTTTTGAAGTCTTCCATCATTTGAGGCCCCATGACTCCATCCGGATATCCAGGAAAGTTTTCTACATCGTTGGTGATCATTAACTGACCACCCGGTTGCGGTCCCTGATACATAATGGGAGTTAATCCAGCTCTGGACGCGTATATGGCGGCAGTATAACCGGCTGGACCTGAGCCAATAATTAAACAACCAGTTTTTTCTTCTGACATAATTCTTTATTTTTAGCGAATTTCGTAAAATAAACCGTTGAAACAAGTTTTTTGAGCAATCAGTACTCTGGGTTTAATAAAAAAAGCCCCTTGGCGGGGCTGTGATTTTCCTAATTAACCAAGGTAAGGTTTAAGCGGCTTACTTCTGGATGAATGCCGCAATCGCCTTATCGCTTTTTCTTTAATCTGCCGGACTCTTTCGCGCGTCAGCCCAAAACGCTCACCTATTTCTTCCAGAGTAAGCGGACTTTCGCCATTGAGACCAAAATATAAAGTAACTACGTCCGCTTCACGTTGCGTAAGCGTAGATAATGTTCGCATTACTTCCCTGCGGAGGGAATCATTCATCAGTCCGAAGTCGGGTTTTACCTCGCCGTCATTTTCCAGTACATCGAGCAGGCTATTTTCCTCTCCCTGAATAAACGGAGCATCCATGGATACGTGTTTTCCTGATATTTTGAGCGTATCGACTACTTCATCCGTGGATAATTCAAGTACTTCGGCCAACTCTTCCGGAGAAGGTTCCCGTTCATACTTTTGCTCCAGATCCGAGAAAGTCTTCGAGATTTTGTTCAGAGAGCCTACCCGGTTCAATGGTAGCCTGACAATACGCGACTGCTCGGCCAGAGCCTGCAAAATGGATTGACGAATCCACCATACCGCGTAGGATATAAACTTAAAGCCCCTGGTCTCATCGAAGCGTTGAGCCGCTTTGATGAGACCAAGATTGCCTTCATTAATCAAATCACCGAGAGTGAGACCCTGATTTTGATATTGTTTGGATACAGAGACGACAAAGCGTAAGTTCGCTTTGGTCAGTTTTTCAAGCGCGAGCTGATCTCCTTCACGTATTCTCCTTGCCAGTTCGACTTCTTCATCAGGTGTAAGCAGGTCAACTTTTCCAATCTCCTGAAGGTATTTATCAAGAGATTGGCTTTCTCTATTCGTTATTTGTTTACTAATTTTCAGCTGTCTCATTCTTGCAAGTAGATGAAGTTTAAAAATTAATTAAAACACTTGACTTGCGTAATAACGTAAAGAAGTTTTTAAAAGTTCACATTTTTACATCTGATAAGCTATTTATTTTAAGATTCCGATGAAGTTTCCTTTTTTTCAGGCTTGGGAAGCAGTACTTTTCGACTTAGTCTGAACTTCCCTGTTTTCTTGTCGATCTCGATAAGCTTTACCTTGATCTCTTCGCCTACCTCAAGTACACCTTCCATATTTTCAAGGCGTTCCCATTTTATTTCAGAGATATGCAACAATCCGTCCTTGCCTGGCATAAATTCGACAAAAGCTCCGAAAGGCATAATGGATTTTACTTTTCCATTGTATACTTCGCCAATTTCAGGAACGGAGACAATACCTTTTACCCAGCTTACGGCCTTGTCCATCATGTCTTTGTCTTTGGCGAAGATAGAGACGAGACCGCCTGATTCAATTTCTTCGATAACCACAGTAGCTCCCGTCACTTTCTGGATTTCCTGAACTACCTTTCCGCCTGGGCCTATTACAGCGCCAATCATGTCGCGGGGAATAAGCATGGAATGAGAACGCGGAGTATGCTCTTTGTAATCTCCCCGGCTTTCCGGAAGAACCTCGAGCATTTTCCCCAGGATGTGCATTCTACCTTGTTTAGCTTGCTCTAACGCTTGCGATAGAATCTCGTATGAAAGGCCTTCTACTTTCATGTCCATTTGGCAGGCGGTTATACCTTTGCTGGTTCCGCAGACTTTGAAGTCCATATCGCCAAGGTGATCCTCGTCGCCAAGAATGTCGGACAATACCGCCCAACGTCCCGTCTGACTATCGGAAATCAAGCCCATCGCGATTCCGGAAACAGGCTGTTCGAGCTTTACCCCAGCGTCCATAAGGGCGAGTGTGCCCGCGCATACGGTAGCCATGGATGAAGAGCCGTTTGATTCGAGAATATCGGATACTATGCGGATCGTGTATGGGTTTTTGTCGGGAGAAGGGAGCACGCGTTTTAACGCGCGGTAAGCCAGGTTGCCATGTCCGATTTCTCTACGTCCCGGCCCTCTGTTTGGCTTTACTTCGCCTGTGGAAAAACCGGGGAAGTTATAATGCAACATAAACTTATTGGTACCGGATACCAACGCGCTGTCGATTAACTGTTCATCTAGTTTGGTTCCCAGTGTTACTGTGGTCAGAGACTGGGTTTCTCCTCTGGTAAAGACGGAAGATCCGTGAGCGGATGGAAGATAGTCTACTTCGCACCAGATATTCCTGATTTGGTCCAGGGAGCGTCCGTCCAGACGGTATCTCCTGTCCAATACCATATTCCGAACCGCTTCTTTTTCTATTTTATGATAATACGTCTCGATCAGGCCGGCTGTAAAATCGTCCGGAGCTTCTTCAAGACCGGCGATGAATTCATCCTTGATCGCTTTAAAACGTTCTTTGCGGTCATTCTTGTTGGCAAGTTTTTGTCCGGCCACATCAAATACCTTGTCATAAAGCGCTTCGCGCATTTTGGCGTAAAGGGCTTCATCGTGTTTTTCATGGGAGTATTCCCGCTTTGTCTCTTTGCCGGCTTCTTTCTCAAATTCTTTAAGAATCTGGCAATGTTCCTTGATCGCCTCGTGCGCTATTTTCAGGGCTTCCAGCATATCCGCTTCACTTACCTCGGACATTTCGCCCTCTACCATGATGATATTGTCATAGGAGGCTCCGACGATCAGGTCGATATCGGCTTTTTCCAGATCCGCTGGCTTGGGATTAATCAGAAAGGTTCCGCCACAGCGGGCTACCCTTACTTCCGATATAGGACCATTGAAGGGAATGTCGGACACGGCGAGAGCGGCGGCGGCGGCAAGTCCGGCCAGCGCGTCCGGTAAGTTATCGGGATCGGCGGAGATCATCGTGATCATGATCTGTACATCCGCGTGATAGTCATCCGGAAACATTGGACGAAGAACGCGGTCGACCAGCCTGGATGTAAGTACTTCCAGATCGCTGAGTTTACCTTCTCTTCTTAAGAATCCTCCTGGAATTTTTCCGGCTGACGCGAATTTTTCCTGATAATCGACTGATAGTGGTAGAAAATCAACTCCTTCTTTCGCGTCTTTGGCCGCGACGGCTGTAGCGAGGAGCATTGTATTTCCCATTCTGACAACGGCGGAACCATCGGCCTGCTTGGCCAGTTTTCCGGTTTCAAGGACAATCTCGCGACCGTCTTTTAAATTTATTTTTTTAGTAATGACGTTTGGAAACATAGTTCAATAACAAATAGAACAAAAACTTTGTCTTAAAAATTGAGTTTTTTTCAAAACTTGCAGGAATGGCATGATATGAAAGAGGGAATCTTTTTCAAGATCCCCTCTTTCAATATTGTCCGTGATTTTACTATTTTCTGATATTAAGCTTCGCGATAATCGCTCTGTATCGGTCAATTTCAGTCTTATGAAGATAATCTAAAAGTCTTCTTCTCTTTCCTACTAGCTTAAGCAGACCAAGACGAGTTGAATAATCCTTTTTGTTACTCTTCAGATGCTCAGTCAGATGAATGATTCTGTGAGTGAATAAAGCGATTTGAGATTCAGCGGAACCAGTGTCGTTTGCAGATTTTCCGTTTCCTTTAAAAATTTCTTCCTTAATTTCTTTCGTTAAATACATTTCAGTATCCGGTATTATAATTATAATTTTCTTATATCAAGGTGCAAAAATAAAAATTCTATTCATTATAGACAAGTTATTTTATTCTTTATTTGTATTTTTAAATAATTTCTTAAGCTTCCCCCAGACAACGATATAAAAATCAGTCTCGAGTATCCGGGAGTCTTTACTTGCCTGGCGCAGGAAAAATAAGCCTATCGGTAATAAGACGATATTGCCCAGCCACATTCCCAGCATCACATCGGATACTCCTTCTTTCGCCCATTTTTCACCGATCATGGTTGCCACATAGTAGATGATAAAGAAAATAATGGATATGATCACAGGTAACCCGAATCCGCCTTTTTTTATGATCGCTCCGAGTGGCGCTCCTATCAGAAACATAATGAAAACGGCGCAGGCCTGCGTGTATTTTTTAAGTTTTTCAGACTCGAAAGAGCGTATTTCCCTGGATATGTGATGGAGGCGCTCGCGGTTTCCGGTCAGGTACGCTTTTATGCCGCGGGCGTTGTTGGCGGCTCGGTTGTATATGGCGACGGGGGCGATATCGGTTTCCGCTATGGTCACGGAATCAGTATTATATGGAAGTGTACGGGGAGGGACGCTATCATGGGGAATAAGCGTATAAGAATAGAATGTGCCGATATTGGAGTTTATGTTACTGATATTCTCCGCCCTCGTGACGCGCATGGAGTCCAGGTCTTTTTCCAGTTCATGCACCCTCTTCATAACCTTGTTGCCGGCAAAGAGCTGAGTTGGCGTCGAGCTCAGGCTGAAAGAGGCGAGACTGAATACCAGCTTGCTTTTGTTGAATGAGTTCCGGATAAATTCCTGAGGCGTGTTTTTACCGACGTCTTCAATATTTTCGGTAAAGCTATTGCCTTTGAATAATTCCAGTACCAGATACTGGTCATGATTGATCATATACATGGTGCCGGAATCCGCCAGTATGACTTCCGTATTGCCGTTGTTGCCATTATGATTGTAGATCATCACATTTTCCAGCGTTTTTCCGTCTTCATGCTTCTTGCCGATTTTTACACTATATCCGGGAAGGCCATTATAAAACATGCCTTCCTTGAAATCAAGGGAAGGTTTTTTCTGGCGGATATCGTACAGTAGGCTGTACGCTTTTAGATTCACATCCGGTACGATGTCATTGCTGAAGTAAAAAGAAGCGATGGTTAGCAAAAACGCCACGACGCTGGTTGGCAACAATACTCTCAGAAGCGATATGCCCGAGCCTTTTACAGCTGTAAGTTCAAAATGTTCTCCAAGATTGCCATACGTCATAAGAGACGATAGCAATACGGATAATGGCAATGAAATCGGAATCATGTGGATGCTGAAGTAAAAAATCAGTTCCGCGTACACCTCCATGCCAATACCTTTTCCTACAAAGTCATCCAGATATTTTAGGAGGTACTGAGTCAGGAAAATAAAAACGACGACTATAAAAGTAAGAGTAAACGGACCCGCGAAAGCACTTAAAATTAACTTGTCAATTTTTTTCATTGCACTTAATAAGGTGGACAAAGTTAAGGTGAAAGCGGTTATGAACAAATTAATTTATGAAACACTTTAGTCACCTTTCAGTTCAAACGGGGATAAAATCAATAATATTTGGGGTCAATTGTTCGTTTGGCCAGTGTAATATTTATATCTTTACTTTAGGCTAAACAGGTAAAAAACGGAATGAAAAAAATAGCGTTATTGGGAATATGCTCATTAGTATTCTGGACAGTGAAAGCGCAGAATACACCCGAGCGGCAGAGTGAGTCGGAACAGCCCAAAGTGGTGATATATTCCGCGGAAGCGTCGGATAAAAGCGCTCCCTTTGAGCCGGTTTATCTGGTGAAGTTAAATCTTATATCCGCGTTGTCCGGAGATATGGGGCTTTCCTGCGAACGAAAACTGAACGAACGTTTTAGCGCGGAAGCGGGCCTGGGAGTTACGGTACGTAATTTTTCACAGGGAATGATTGTCGACTTTTTTGAGTTTGAGGATGGAATGAACTATCCTACGATCTCCAGAGAGTATAAGCTAGGTCCAAGCTTTATCGCCGGTCTGAAATATTATCCAAACGGAGCTATCGACGAATTCTTTTTTGGCCCGGAAGTGCGTTACAGACGTTATAACTCGGAAGCGAAGCTCAAGGGGGCGTTAGGCACCCATGAAGAATATAGCAGCTTGTTGGATTTTAAGATAAACTTTGGCTATATCAATTTTATAGAAGACAATATCTTTATCGAATATAACGCGGGTCTTGGAATTCGGAGCAGGAATCAGCAGTTTCTCAGCTTCGAGGATGGTAGCTCCCAAACCATCCTTGACAAAGAGAACGTCTTCGCTCCCATTATCAGTTTTGGTTTAAAAATCGGCTTTGTAGCGAATTAAGCGCGCGAAGGCGATTTTTAAACATCTTCCTCTATTCCTTATTTAGTTATCCTTCCCCGTATTATAAACCGGTAGCCGATGAACCGGAGTCCATGGAGAGTCGCCTCGCTGGAAGAATAGTTCCTCTCCGGATTTTTTCCAGGCGTCGTACATGATAGCCAGGCGGATTTGACCATTTTTACTTATAAGTCCAAATTTGTCTTTTATCCTTACGATACAATATCGCTCGTCAAAAGTTTCTACTCCATCGTACTTAAAATCAATTACCTGTTCGCCCGCCAAATTGTAAAATCCCCATTTTTTACCATTATAGACGGGTATTCGTTCTTTATTAGTCGCGCCAACGGAGTCCAACGCTTTTTTATTTAGCGGATTACCCCGTTCATCAAACAGATGATACCCTTTTTTTTCTTTGATCGCGTATATACGCTCTCCCGAGTAAAAGGCGTATTTGTATTCCGGCTTGACAATCTCCTGCCCTTTGGAACTGATCAGGCCATATTTGCCGTCTTTGCGGATAATGGCTGGCCATTCAGGCGCTGTGGTATCCTTATCATGATAAGACATAAAATCATAGACAGGCTCCGCGATGGAGCCGCCATCAGTCTTACAGATTCCATAACGGTCATTTTTGCGTACTTTTAGTAATCCGGTTCCAGCCTGATGTATTTCCTGATATTCATTTTTTAGAATAACCTTGCCTTCAGGCCTTACAAGCCCTATCCCATCCGCGGTAGTAGTCTTAAACGCCAGAAGTCTGGTAATCCAGAAGTAGTCAATATCCGAATACTGAATCGGGATTTTTAGAGCGCCTTTCGTATCGCATACTCCTTTCAGCCCGTTCCGGGTTACAATGGCGTAATCATGGTCGAAAGCTGAGGCCTCGGAAAAGCTTCCTGGCAAAAGCTTTCTTTCCCCTACCTCCCAGAATCGCGTTTCTTTATCGGTCAGGACACGGATTATGGCGCCCGAATCGTTAAAAACCTTTCTGAACGCGGGAGATATGATCTGACCGGATAAATCGGCTATTTTTTCTAAATCGGCACTATCGGTTTGTTCTGTAAGAATATACAAAGGATGATGTTCGTGTTGATAAACCGATTGGTATTGGAAAGGAATAATGACTTTTCCGCGGGTATCTATTACTCCGTATAAGCCATTTTGGACGACAATCGCCTGTTTTTGAACAAAAGGCTTCGCCATGTCATACCGGGTCGCCATGTGTATTTTGCCGAGGAGGTTGATGTAGCCGTATTTATCGCCCTGGCGATAGGGAAACAAACCATCGCCATAAGGGCCAATCTCATCATGAACAGGATCTATGATGGTGACGCCTCTGTTGTCCATCAGACCATATTTATTGTCTTTGATAAGAACAAGGTGCGCGGGAGAAGCCATATATATGGAGTCATAGTCTGGATTTCGCAAAACTTTTCCTTCATTGGAAAACATGCCCCATTTTCCGTCCAGCTTATATAAAAGCAACCCGCGACTTACTTTTTTAATATTGCTTATCCGGGGTTCGACCATGTAGCGGCCATTGACATGATTGATGATCCCAAACAATCCGTTGGCGTCTTTTACCATCGACGCGTTGTCGGATAGTGGTCGCGCGATTTCGAATTGAGTATTTCCGACCTGCCTGCCGGTTTCTACATTAAACAAGGCCCATCCGTCATTTTTCATCGCCCAGGCGAATTCACTATATTCTATGGGGAGGATTTCATCAAAGCGAAAACTGATGACTACTCGGCCCTTATGATCCATCAACCCCCAAAGGCCGTTTTCTTTGAACCAGGCTTTATCGCCGCTAAAGCTGGTTATAGCCTGGTACTTGTATGGAACAATGACGTTGCCTCTACAGTCGATGACACCATAGGAATCCCCTTTTCGTACGATAGCCTTATTTTCCGAGAAAGGAGAAACCCGCGTATAAAAAGGCTCGATTTCCCATTGGCCCATTAGATTCGCGAAACCCCATAATCGCTTTTTCGCGTCATATCGGGGTAGCAACTCATCGGGACAATAGCCGTATTGAGCATGGATAGCGGTAGCGCACAGAAGCGCGAACAGGAAAGAACTGATTAATTTTTTCATTGGTATTATTGAGCCCTGCTTGTCCAGGGATTGTCTTTGATTCTGAATCGTAAAGGTTTTTCCGCCCACTCCCGCGCGTACGCGACGCCTACCCGGGGAGTCTTAATAATCTGGCATCCTGAGTACCGGATTCCGGTTTCTTCCAGCCATATCGTATCACCTAGCAGGTCGAGCGCGTTATGCTTTTTATGAATGCCAAGCGCCATGGAAAGGGAACCAGGTCCCGAGGTAAGGCTATAATCTTCCCGGGCTTTCTTTCTGCGGGTCGCCATGATTTCTTGTCCCGCTATAGGCTCGACGGCTCTTATCAGAATAGCGTGGGGAATTTCAGCCTTATTGGTAACTATGTTGAACAGATAGTGAATGCCATAACAAAGATATACGTAGGAAAATCCTCCCGGTCCAAAAAAAACTTCGGTTCGAGGAGTCCTCCGGTTGGCATAGGCGTGCGACGCCTTGTCCTGGGGCGCCATATAGGCTTCTGTTTCTACAATGATACCCGCGGTATATTGTCCGTCGATATGGGTACACAACTTCTTTCCGAGAAGATCGGTCGATATCTTCACTACGTCTTCCCGTTCATAAAAGGATCTGTCCAGTTTCAAAACAATGATCAGGTAAAGAAAATAAAAGCGACAATGACGCCGACCACTACTCCCGCTATATCCGCTATCAGAGCGCAAGGCACGGTATAGCGAGTCTTTTTCACCGCCACGGCTCCATAGTAAACAGCGATTACATAAAAAGTAGTTTCAGTCGCGCCCTGTAAAGTAGCGGATAAATTTCCGATAAAGGAATCCGCGCCGTATGTTTTCATGGCGTCGACCATGAGACCTCTGGCTCCGCTACCCGATAAGGGCTTCATGATAGCCACAGGCAGAGCTTCTACAAATTTTGTATTGATGGACATATTGGAACCGGTAGCGGCCAGCAGATAATTTATCCCTTCAAAGAAGCTCCGGATCAGGTCCATGGCCAGATCCATGGCCCCGGAAGCCCGAAATACACCTATGGCAACAAGCATCGCGACAAGATATGGAATTATTTTGACCGCGACGTCGAAGCCTCCTTTGGCGCCTTCAATAAAGGATTCAAAGATGTTGATACGCTTCTTTAGAGCCAGCAATATAAAGGTCATGATGATCGAAAAAATGACGCTATTGCCCAGAAGGCTGCTTATCTGTCCGATTTTTTCTTGTGGAAGATTGGAGAAATACCAGATCAGTAATAGGATAAGTGATACGGCTCCCAATAAATATGTTAAAACAACGGGCTTAAACAGGTTTATCTTCTGATAAGCCGCGACCGCGATCAGACCGGCCAGGGTCGAGCAAAATGTAGTGATCAGGATGGGAATAAATACTTCGGAAGGGTTTGAGGAACCATTGGCCGCGCGGATCGCCATGATGCTTACCGGGATTATCGTCAGACCGGACGCGTTCAGAACGAGGAACATGATTTGGGCGTTGGACGCGGTATCCGGTTTGGGATTGATCGACTGTAGTTCATTCATCGCTTTGAGACCCAGAGGAGTAGCGGCATTGTCCAAGCCGAGCATATTGGCGGAAAAATTCATAAGTATACTGCCCATAGCGGGATGATCTTTAGGAATTTCCGGAAATAGTGTCCTGAAAAAGGGCTGCACAAGTTTCGAAAGAACGTTTATGGCTCCGCCGTCTTCTCCAATTTTCATCAAGCCGAGCCATAAAGCCATAGCGCCTATGAGACCAAGCGAAATAGTGACACTGGTGGTGGCCATGTCAAAGGTACTTTGCACCATGGCGCTGAAAATATTCAGGTCGCTCGCGCCAAACTCCCAGCCAAACTGAATAAGATAGTCGCGAAATATGTAACCAAGCACTTTTATCAGCGCCATTATGAAAGCTATTACAAAAAACGCGATCCAGATATAATTAAGAGCCATATCGAAAAAAATTTAGGCGAATTTACATAATAATAACGGACAAAATATTTAAACCGAGACCCGAATCTTTAGTTAGTACTTATAATCGTCGCGAAGAAGAATGAAAAGAACAGGTTATTTTTATTTGCTGATAGGTCTGATTGGGCTTGCCTGTTGTGATTTTAGCGCGCCTCCGGAAGAAAGGAAAAAAAGCGGCCGTAAATTGATTAACAATCTTTTGAATCGACAATTCGAAACAGAATATCTCGATAGCTCCGATGTGGATTTTTTTTTGCAAAATCATCCCTCCTATCAACCTTACGCTGTGAAAATGCGCAAATTTTATTCAAGAAGGGATTATCAGCTCGCCTGGTCGGAAGATGGAGAGTATGTGCCACAGGCGAGTATGTTTCTTAATATGCTTCGTAACGCGCACAACGATGGTATGAGTCCCCATGTTTTTAATATTCAGGAAATTGAAAACTCCATGAATATTTCCGATAGTCGACACAAGGATAGTCTTATACGGAAAAAGGTGGACATGGAACTTTCCGGCGCGTATTTTAAATACAGCAGAAAATTGTGGAAAGGCCTTGTCGATCCTCAGGAAGAGGGTTTGGACTGGTTTGTCAGCCGCAAAAAGATTAAATATGGAAAAACGCTCGACTCCATTCTGGTCAGTGACCGCGATAATCCTTTTGAGCACTTTATGCCGGTCCATGATGAGTATCTCGCTTTAAAAAATGAATTGGTAAAGTATCACGACATTAAAAAACAGGAAACCTGGCCGCGACTTGATTCTCTTCGTCTGGTATCGCTTGTTTCAGGGGATACGTCCGGGCAGATCTTTTTGTTAAAGAAAAAACTCGCGCTTACCGGAGATTTTCCGGACAATAGTATTGATTCGGTATATGATAGCGGATTAAGCGATGGGATACGGCGGTTCCAGCTCCGAAACGGGCTTGCTCCTACGGGAAAGCTTACCGCTTTGACAGCGCGAAAGCTATGCCTTCCCGTCGATCATACCATCAGGCAGATTCTGATCAATATGGAGCGTTGGCGCTGGGTTCCGGAAAAGATTGGAAAAAACTATCTTCTTGTAAATATTCCTGAGTTCAGGCTGAGAATTATAGAAGAAGACAAAGAGATGTATTCCATGAAAGTGATTGTTGGAAAATCTCTTTCTCATACGCCTGTATTTAATGATAAAATAGAATATGTGGTTTTCAATCCTTATTGGAATATACCGGAAAACATAGCGTTGACGGAACTGGTGCCCGCGCGGAGAAAAGATCCGGAAAGCTGGCGAAGACAAAATATTGAAATATATCAAAAGTATGATTTTGAACACCCTGTTTCCGCCGACGATATAAACTGGGATTCGGTAGATTACAATAAGTTTCCCTACCAATTGAGACAAAAGCCAGGAAAAAGCAACGCTCTTGGTAAATATAAATTTTTGTTTCCCAATAATTTCCATGTATATCTTCATGATACCCCAACTTCCTATTTGTTTGATAGGGAAACCAGAAGCTTTAGTCATGGTTGTATCCGGATCGAAGAACCTGAATGGCTCGCGAACTATCTGCTCGACAATGTGAGCGAAGAAGCGCTGAAAGCCGCTTTGATGAAAGAAAATCAATGGTTCAGAATCCGGGAGAAAAAACAACTTCCCGTGTACATATTATATTTTACCGCCTGGATGGATAAAGATGGCCGGTTGCAACTTCGGGATGATATATATAACCATGATCAAAAACTGGCTTCTCTGCTTTTTACCAACTGATTCATGCCTTTTACAATACCATTAAACTGCTTGTAGCTTACTTTATAATGTATATGAGTCGGTATTATTACTGCCAATATGTCATATGTTATAAAGGAATTTCCTATCTTCGCGTACTCTAATAGGAAAATGATGAAACAAGTAGTAAAAGAATTGGAAATACTTAGTTCAGAGGAAAAAGAAGTTTGCGAGGCGCCTCGGATTTCCATGGAAGAGAATACCGGGAAATCCAGGAAATTATACATTGAGAGCTATGGTTGTCAGATGAATTTTTCCGATAGCGAGATCGTTACATCCATTATGCGGGACATGGGCTTTGATACTACATCCGACGCGAATCACGCCGATGTGATTTTTCTCAATACCTGCTCAATACGTGAAAACGCGGAACAGAAAGTCCGAAATCGCCTGAATCAGTTTAATGTCATAAAAAAGAAGCGTCCATCTCTGATGGTTGGGGTGTTGGGTTGTATGGCCGAACGTCTGAAGTCCAAACTCCTGGAAGAAGAAAAAATTGTGGATATGGTAGTGGGACCTGACGCGTACAGGGATTTGCCCAATCTGATTAGTGAAGCCGATGAAGGCCACAAGGCGGTCAATGTATTTCTTTCCAAGGAAGAAACCTACGCGGATATTAGCCCCGTGCGTCTAAATTCGAATGGCGTAACCGCTTTCATTTCGATTATGAGAGGCTGCAACAATATGTGCTCGTTTTGTGTGGTGCCATATACCAGAGGCAGAGAGCGCAGCAGAGACCCTCAATCGATCCTCCGGGAAGCCCAGGGGTTGTTTGAGGAAGGGTATCGGGAAGTAACTCTCTTGGGACAGAATGTCGACTCTTATTTGTTTGATGGAGAAGATGGCGGGCAAACGAATTTCGCGAATCTGCTTGAAATGGTCGCGCTGGTGCATCCGGATCTTCGGGTGCGTTTTTCCACTTCCCATCCTAAAGATATTACGGATGAGGTATTGTTGACAATAAAGAAATACGACAATATCTGCAAATACATTCATCTTCCGGCCCAAAGCGGCAACAGCAGAATTCTGACTCTGATGAATCGTACTTACGATCGGGAATGGTATATACATAAAGTTGATCGTATCAGGGAGATTTTGGGCGAAGATTGCGGGTTGTCTACGGATATGATCACGGGTTTCTGTTCAGAGACAGATGAAGAGCATAAGGAAACTCTTTCCCTTATGAAATATGTCAAGTATGATTTCGCCTATATGTTCGCGTACTCGGAGCGGCCGGGAACTCCCGCCGCGAAAAAACTGAAAGACGATATTGACGAAGATGTAAAAAAGGCGCGGCTCGCCGAGATCATAGCGTTGCAAAGCGCGCATTCGCATGAGCGTAACAAACGGGCTATTGGACAGATTCACAAAGTTCTGATTGAAGGAGAGTCGAAGCGATCATCTGATTTTTCAAGAGGAAGAAATTCGGCCAACACTGTCGTGATTTTCCCTAAAAAGTCATACGGAAAGGGGCAATACGTCAATGTGAGGATAAATGATTGCTCCCCCGCCACATTGTTTGGAGAAATAATTGACTAAAAGCGAATAGCATGAATCTTTCATCAGAAATTCAGAGTGTAAAGCAACGCTTTGGCATTATTGGAAATTCCCCGGTATTAAATCACGCGATTCAGGTCGCCATTCAGGTGGCTCCTACCGACATGACCGTGTTGATCACCGGTGAAAGCGGAACGGGAAAAGAATCCTTTTCAAAAATTATACATTCGCTTAGCGCCAGAAAACATGGTCAGTTTATCGCTATCAATTGTGGAGCCATACCGGAAGGAACGATTGATTCCGAATTGTTTGGACATGAAAAAGGCTCTTTTACAGGCGCCCATGAAGCTCGCAAGGGATATTTTGAAGTGACCAACGGAGGTACTATTTTTCTGGATGAAATCGGTGAAATGCCCTTAGGTACACAGGCCAGGCTGTTGAGGGTATTGGAAAATGGCGAGTTTATCAAGGTTGGCTCATCTAAAGTACAAAAAACGGATGTGCGTGTGGTGGCCGCTACCAATGTTAATTTGTATCAGGCGGTTGAAAAGGGAAAATTTCGGGAAGATTTGTATTATCGTTTAAATACAGTACCTATATATGTACCTCCATTACGCGAACGAGGTCCGGATATTGAGTTACTTTTCCGGAAGTTCGCTATGGATTTTTCTGAAAAATACCGTATAAGTCCTTTGAAATTGGAGATTGACGCTGTTGAAGCGCTTTCCAAATACAGGTTTCCCGGAAATATCAGACAACTGAAAAATCTGGTTGAGCAGATGTCGGTTTTGGAAACAGACAGGGAAATCAATGTCGATACGCTGGTCAAATATCTGCCGGAAACAACCAAGAGCACTGTGCCGGTATTTCTTGGCGGTCAGTCCGACCCTGAAGAACTTTCCGAGCGCGAAATATTGTACAAAGTTCTGTTTGACATGAGAAAGGATGTTACGGAGCTTAAACGTCTTGTATTCGAAATGTTGCATGGCGGACAGGCGAGCGATGATATACTCAAAGAGCACGAAGACCTTTTTCATAATCTGCGGGATGATTTTGAAAATACCCCTTTCCAGTCGCCGAGACTGTTGAGTGAACCGAAGCAGACCATGCCGATAGAGCTGGAAAAGTTTCAGGATATTCAGGAATCCGAAGAGTCGCTTTCGTTGGAGGATAAAGAAAAGGAGATGATACTAAAAGCGTTGCGTAAGAATAACAATAAAAGAAAATACGCCGCTCAGGATTTGGGAATTTCAGAGCGTACACTCTATAGAAAAATTAAACAATATGAAATTGAATAAACTTTCCCATTATATACAAATCTGTGTTTTATTGTTCCTTCCCGTTCTTTTGCTGAACGGATGCGCTTATACTTTTAATCCGGGTACTACAGGCGACGCCAGAACGTTATCTATCGCGAATATACAAAATGTGTCGGGTAACGGGCCTCCCAATATGAGTCAGTTTGTTACGGAAAAATTAAAAACGTTTTATCAGCAGAATTCCAATCTTTCGCTCGTGAACGTTAACGGGGACTGGTCTATAAAAGGCGAGATAATCGGTTATCAGATCACTCCGATCGCTCCTCAGGAAAATCAAATGGCGGCTAGCAACCGGTTGACAATTACGGTTAATATCGTATTTGACAATTATCGTCAGCCTAAAAACAGTTTCAAGCAGGCGTTTTCCTACTATGCCGATTATCAACAGACTGTATTGCTATCCGCTATTCAGAATGAATTGATGGAGGAAATTTTTGACCAGATAGTACTGGATATTTATACGAAAACAACTTCTGACTGGTAAAACGTGAATAAATCCGATTTTATTAAATTTCTTCGGCAACCTGAAAGTTTGTCAGTGACCGACTTGAAAATGCTGGAAGATATGGTCGCTTCCTTCCCTTATTGCCAGGCCGCGCATATTCTAATCGCCAGAGGTCATTATAATCATGGAAGCATGCATACGGAGCAAAAGATAAAAAAAGCGGCTCTGTATACTTCCAACCGCAAGCATCTTAAATATTTTATTCAGGGTGAATTTCAAAATACGCGGACTCCGGCCATTGGCGAAGGGGCTTCTTTCAGGACGAATACGCTTACGTTGAGGCAGCTTTCCTCCGACTATACTTCCGCGGCGCGTGATTTTTCCGGGCCGATGGGTGTGAAAGAGGGAGATAAGCCTCAATCGGTGAAAGGAATTACAGGAATTCCGCGTAATCAGGAAGAGGCGAACGAGGAGCCCCTGGAAAACTATCCGGAATATATCGCCATAGCGGAAAATAAGCCCGCCGACGAACCTGCTCAATCAGATAAGTCCGATCGTATCAATATGCTGATTGAACGCTTTATCCAGGAAGATCCAAGCATCACTCCCTTGAAACCGGCCGGATTGGAGCCGGAAGACGCGAAATTATCCGATTTGTCAGGCTCCGGTATCAGCAAGGTAAAGGGACCTGTATCTGAAACTTTTGCCAATTTGCTGGTAAAACAAGGGAAAAAGGAAAAAGCGATTGAGATTTATGAAAATTTGATTTTGAAATATCCGGAAAAAAAAGTTTACTTTGCAACCCGAATAGAGGAACTTAAAAACCAACTTTAAAATACTTAAAATGATAACTACTTTAATTATTCTGATAGTGATTGTCGCTATACTTTTGATATTGGTTGTGCTTGGCCAAAACTCAAAAGGAGGAACATTCGCCAGTAATTTTTCCGCTTCCAATCAGTTGATAGGCGTTAAAAAGACAGGAGATCTTCTTGAAAAACTTACTTGGGGCTTCTCCATCGCCCTTATGGCGCTATGCCTTTTAGTAAACGTTTTGATCGAAACACCGGATTTCGATACTCAGATGAGTACACCCGCTACAAGAAACCTTCAACAGCAGCAAGCTCCGGCTTTTGGCGTTGAAGGTGATGAAGGACAATCCGCGCCTTCTTCCGTAGAACAAATGGAAGATTCAGCGAACTAAACAAGTTTAACGAAACTAAAAAAAGCGGGCTGTCGTGTTTCAAGCGACAGCCCGCTTTTTGTTGGAATCCAGTGGATTAATAGGGCGTTTGTGAGATGTATCGCATCAGTTTTCTTTTCGCGATAGGAAGAAGGGTTTCCTGAAATGGAAAACTGTATTGGGAACAAACCAGAAAAGTAGCGGGGTTGGGAAGGCTTTTGTATTTCCTAAGCAAGTCTATTTTTATCGCTTCAAACGTATTGGCGAGAGATTTGGTCGCGCTTTCCAGGTATTGAACATGAATACCACGATATTTTTCATCCGCGTTTTCGAAAATAGTCATTTGATATTCATATATTTTAGTTTCCGGTTTATTATCTATATACATAAATAAATATCCGGCCTGCGGATCAATGGGACTTAAACCTACCGGTGAGATAGAAATTTTTTCATCGATTGAATCGTAAATATCCTTTCCGTCTGACAAATATTCCTGAAATCTGGGGAGAGCGTATGAAATAATATCTTCGATTTCCGCCATGATCTTGTCGTCATTTACAATCTGCTCATAAATCATTTCCAACTTGTCAAAGTCGGCTTTACTGATTCTTTTCGGAAAGTTTTCGTATAGCAGCTTTTTGTTCTCCTTTAAATGTGACAGATTTTTGTAATGAAACAAAAGATCACTAAAAAAAGGATAAAGTTTATTGTCATTGAAATGGCTACGTACACTTTTCAGGTAGGCGAGCAATACATATTTTTTGTATTCAAAGTCGATTAACCCTTCAGTGAGCCAGTTTTTGCTTAAATGTTCCATGTGCTTCGCGTTAAAAGGTATTTAACTTTATCGCTTGTTCAGGCTGACGGCTTATAAAATAGCCTTTCTGCCATAATTACAGCTTCTAATTAATATACGGATTTTCTGTGAAAAAGTCACGATTTTATGATTGAAACTGTATTTATGTCAGACATGTTGGGGAATTTTCTCCGATCGACCTGAAATTTTGTCGCGAAAATCCTCTTTGGCGACAATGGCATAAAAGATGCAATAGGACTTGCGCGTTAACATTGTTCTAACTTTTAAAACTTATACTAATATTTATTACCATGAGTAAATTAAGTATCAGACCGTTAGCGGACAGAGTTCTGGTAGAACCCGCCGCGGCAGAAGAAAAAACAGCTTCAGGAATCATTATCCCTGATACAGCGAAGGAGAAGCCACAAAAAGGAACCATCATCGCTGTTGGTGAGGGTAAAAAAGATGAACCTCTTACTGTAAAGGAGGGCGATACTGTCCTGTACGGTAAATATTCCGGAACTGAAATAACAATCGAAGGAAAAGAATATCTGATTATGAGAGAGTCGGATATTTATGCTGTTCTTTAATTTATTTCCTTTCACAAACAACTTATTTGTAAACCTTAAAAAATTATCGAAATGGCGAAAAATATTTTTTTCGATGTTGAAGCGAGAGAAAAACTAAAAAAAGGCGTCGACACACTTGCGGACGCTGTAAAGGTGACTTTGGGCCCTAAAGGCAGAAATGTCATCATAGATAAAAAATTCGGCGCTCCCGCCATTACCAAGGACGGGGTAAGCGTAGCGAAAGAAATCGAATTAAAAGAGCCTATTGAAAACATGGGCGCTCAGCTTGTGAAGGAAGTAGCTTCCAAAACAGCCGATCAGGCGGGTGACGGAACTACTACCGCTACTGTTTTGGCTCAGGCGATCTTCTCAACCGGAATCAAAAACGTAGCCGCTGGCGCGAATCCAATGGATATCAAGCGTGGTATTGACAAGGCTGTCGCTACGGTTGTTGAAAACCTTAAAGCGCAGTCCAAAAAAATTACCAGCTCCAACGAAATCGCTCAGGTCGCTACCATCTCCGCCAATAATGACAGGGAAATTGGTGAAATGATCGCCAACGCGATGGATAAAGTAGGTAAAGACGGTGTGATTACTGTTGAAGAAGCGAAAGGTACTGAGACGGAAGTGAAAATTGTTGAAGGTATGCAGTTTGACAGAGGTTACCTGTCACCATATTTCGTTACCAACGCCGACAAGATGGAAGCGGAACTGGATAAACCTTTCCTTTTGATCTATGATAAGAAAATATCCAGTATGAAAGAATTGCTTCCTGTTCTTGAGCAGGTAGTTCAGACTGGTCAGCCTTTGATTATTATCGCGGAAGATCTTGATGGAGAGGCGCTCGCTACGCTTGTTGTCAATAAGATTCGCGGCGCGTTGAAAGTGGCGGCTGTAAAAGCTCCTGGTTTCGGAGACAGAAGAAAGGCCATGCTGGAAGATATCGCTGTTTTGACAGGTGGAACCGTTATTTCCGAAGAAAGAGGCTTTAAACTGGAGAACGCGACTCTTGACATGCTGGGAAGAGCTGAAAAAGTCAATATTGACAAGGATAATACCACTATAGTCAATGGAAGTGGCGATTCTGAAAATATCAAGGCGAGAATCAAGGAAATCAAAGCTCAGATCGAGTCTACTACATCCGACTACGATAGAGAGAAACTTCAGGAAAGGCTTGCTAAGTTGTCAGGTGGCGTCGCTATCCTTTATGTCGGAGCGGCGACTGAAGTGGAAATGAAGGAAAAGAAAGACAGAGTGGACGACGCGTTGCACGCGACAAGAGCGGCTGTTGAAGAAGGAATTATTCCAGGTGGTGGCGTGGCGCTTATCAGAGCCGCTTCCATCCTTGAAAAAGTTCAGACAGACAATGAAGATCAGAAAACAGGCGTAAACATTGTTCGTATAGCGATTGAAGCGCCTTTGAGAACTATTGTCTCCAACGCTGGCCTTGAAGGATCCGTTATTGTTCAGAAAGTAAAAGAATCAAAAGACGATTTCGGATATAACGCGCGCGAGGATAAATATGAGAATCTTGTAGCTAAGGGAATTATTGATCCTACTAAAGTAACAAGACTCGCGTTGGAAAACGCGTCCTCCATCGCTTCCCTCCTGCTGACTACCGAGTGTGTAGTAGCGGACGAGCCTGAGAAAGAAGGAGCGCACGCTCCGGCGATGCCAGGTGGTATGGGCGGCATGGGTGGAATGATGTAATCCCGTATGCTCACTGAAAAAAGCCCTGAAAATTTTCAGGGCTTTTTTTTGTTATAAACCAAACTTGGTTGAGATTTGTATTGTAATTGAGAAAAACGAAGGTAAGGATGGTTCATACGGATGTTACGTCAACCTGGGTATATGAGCATTTTCTTATGTACCTGTATATTTGTATAGCGGATGTTGATTGTCTTATCTCGGACAAGGAGTTGAATATGATTCAACATAAAGCCTTGGGGAATCTGGACAAAAACCGTTGCGCGAAACTTGTCGCGGAAGTTTTCAGAGAATACAGAAGCCATACCGAGGATGAACGCAAGGAGTATATAAGGGCTAACGTGCCCAGGTATCTGAGGACGGAGGCCATCAGAAAAAAGGTTATAAACAATCTTTCGGATATTCTGCCTCCGGATCAAAATGCCGATAGCCTGGAGCAGGTAATGTTCCGGTATATTCGCCGTATCATTAATGTCGCCGAATAGTTCAAAAAGGAAATGATTATCTTGTAAACAAGTCCGTTATTTAGTAATTTCAACTCTTAAATTATTACAAAACTATACTCGGAACCATGTGTGGAAGATATTCTTTTACTCAGTCAAAAGAAAAAATAGAGAAACGCTTCAATATTGAGGTGCCTTCTTCCTGGAAACCGAGATTCAACATCGCTCCCACCCAAATCGTTCCCGTTATCACGAATAAAAATCAGACGGAACTTTCCTTTTTTCGATGGGGGCTGATTCCCAGTTGGTCGCTTAACGAATCTACGGGCGTGAATATGATCAACGCCAAATCGGAGACTATCCTCACCCGATCCCCTTTCAAGCAGTTAATCAATAGTAATCGCTGTTTAATTTTGGCTGATGGCTTTTATGAATGGCAATCGGCGGGAAAAAAGAAGAAGCCCTATCGCTTTACCCTGAATACGGATGAAGCGTTCGCCTTCGCGGGGCTCTGGGATAGCTGGGATACCGGTGACGATATCATCAACTCCTTTACAATCATTACGACTCAGGCCAATGAGCTGGTGCGTGACACGCATGATCGTATGCCTGTCATTCTCTCCAGAGAACTTGAGCTTAAATGGCTCGAAGACGATATTAGCGACAAGACGATCGTCGATATGCTCAGACCATATAGCGCGGAAAGGATGAGCGGCTATCCGGCGCATAGAGCTGTAAATAGCGCCGCTACGGATACTCCGGAATGTATTATGGTCGCTCCAAAGATATATCCGGGGGAGACGTACAATCTCTTTGATTAAAGAATCCCCTTCTGTTTGAGCGTGGTTTTATGCCGCTTTATCTCTTCCAGCAAGCCATAGATTTCCGAGATGATCTTTTCTGTGCCGGATGGCACTGTATTTTCCTGAAATTCCGGCGTCGCCGAGGGAAATTCATCGTGATTTCTTTCCTTCTCCCTGGTTTTGATACTTTTTTTCATTTTTTGAGTATTTCTAGTACTAAAACAGATATAAGGTATACAATTGTTTTACCTTGCAAGGTTTTAGGTTCATTATTTCTGTAAATTTGTGCCAGGTTTGGAATAAACCATCATTTGCGCGTACAGTGTTCAATGGTTTACTTTATTTATATTCAATAATTTGTCTAAGTATAATAGCGCGTGAAAGCAGTAATAATCGGAGGAGGAGCGGCAGGATTCTTTGGAGCGCTTACCATTGCCAGGTTCAATCCGGACGCTGAAGTTGTTTTGCTGGAAAAAAGTCATAAGCTTTTGTCCAAAGTCAAAATATCCGGAGGAGGCAGGTGTAATGTCACCAACTCGGAATCCAACGTTTCCAATCTGATCAAGAACTATCCAAGAGGATCAAAAGAATTGCGAACAGTTTTTAATCTGTTTTCGACAGTGGATACGATTCGTTTTTTTGAGGAAAGGAATGTTCCTCTGAAAAAAGAGGATGATGGCAGGGTATTTCCTGTTTCCGATCGATCTCAGTCCATCATAGATTGTCTAGTAAAAGAAGCGGCTTTTTTGGGAGTCAAAATTTTGACCGATTCCAATGTCAGGAGTATACGAAAAGAAAAAGGCGTATTTGTTATAGAGACAAAGGCTGATCGTGTTGGGATGAGCTGCGATAAAGTAATGGTCGCCAGTGGTGGGTTTCAGAATCCCGAGTCCTACGCGTGGTTGCGGGCGCTTGGGCATACTGTGGTAAAGCCGGTGCCTTCTCTTTTTACCTTTAATATTCCCGATTTTCGGCTTGATGGTTTACAGGGATTGTCGGTCGGTAACGTCGTCGCCCGGATAAATGGACATAAATTGTCTCAGAATGGGGCGGTGCTGATTACTCACTGGGGACTCAGCGGTCCGGCGATCATCCGACTTTCCGCCTGGCTAGCCCGCCAGCTCCATGATCACGATTATTCCTTTAGCGTGGTGATAAACTGGTCGCCGCGGTATAATGAAGAAACTTTCAGAAGTTTTCTTCTCGAGTTGAAACAGGAAAGCGTAAAGAAAGTATTTTCATCTTATGGGCTTGTTGATTTGCCGAGAAGGTTATGGGAACGCTTTGTTTCACTGGCCCGGATTGATCCGGAAATACGCTGGAGGGACTTGTCCAAAAAACAAATCAATCTACTTGTTCAGGAAGTGATTAATGGCACATACACAGTTCGTGGTAAAACAACGTTTAAGGAAGAGTTTGTAACAGCGGGCGGTATCAGTTTGCAGGAAGTAGATATGGGGACGATGGAAAGTAAAATCCAATCAGGCTTATATTTTGCCGGAGAGGTATTGGATATCGACGGTATTACCGGAGGGTTTAATTTTCAGGCCGCCTGGAGCACAGGCTATGTAGCGGGCAAGCATATCGCCCATTCATTGTATCCGAAATAGCTTCGGATCGTTAAGATCTATAAAAAGAGAGAGGCTGTCCTTTCGGGACAGCCTCTTTTTGTTTTCTAACGAAGGAAAAGCATTTCCCTGTATTTTACCAATGGCCAGTCGTTGTTGTCGACAATCAACTCCAGCTTGTCTACCGCATAGCGGATCGGGCTAAAGTATTTCAATACTTCCTGGTAGTACAATAACGCTCGTGTTCTTGTATCTTCAACTTTATTGGCGCGCTTGCGGGCTTCGACCATGTCTTCCACATTTTTCTGAATAGCGGCGATATACTTGGCGATATCTTCAATCAGTGTCATTGTGGTCGTAAAGCACTCGCTTTTTACTCCAATTTCTTTCAGACCACGAATGTTTTCGACCAGTCTGTTCTGATACTGGATCGCGGTGGGTATGACATGATTCAACGCGAGGTCTCCCATCACCCTTGACTCTATCTGGATCTTTTTAACATAGCTTTCCAGCATGATTTCATGTCTGGCGATTACTTCACGCTCAGTCATTACACCTTGCTTTACAAACACGTCGATAGCCGATTTTTCTATATAGAAATCAAGCGCCTGAGGCGTGTTCTTAACATTTTTCAGACCTCTTTTTTCCGCTTCAGCGGCCCATTCCTCCGAATAGCCATTACCTTCAAAACGGATTTTTTTGGAAGCTTTAATATATTCTCTTAGTACGTTGATAATGGCGACTTCTTTTTTGCCTCCTTTTTTTATTTGCTTGTCAACGTCTTCTTTAAATTGGGTTAGGGTTTCGGCGACGATCGTGTTAAGGACTGTCATGGGCGACGCGCTGTTCGCGCTCGCTCCTACGGCTCTGAACTCAAATTTATTTCCCGTAAACGCGAAGGATGAAGTCCGGTTGCGATCCGTATTGTCCAATAGAATTTCCGGAATTTTGCTGATACCAAGCTTCAGATAGACGTTATCGCCTTTGTCAACCTTTACGTTGCCATTTTTTTCCAGTTCGTTTAGTACGTCGTTAAGCTGACTTCCGACAAAAATCGACATGATCGCGGGAGGCGCTTCATTGGCGCCGAGACGATGGTCATTGCCCGCGGACGCGATGCTGGCCCTTAGCAAATCCGCGTAATCATGCACAGCCTTGATTACGTTGACGAAGAAGGTTAGAAAAACAAGGTTTTCTTTTGGCTTACTGCTGGGACTCAACAGGTTTTTTCCTGTATTTGTACTCAGAGACCAGTTGTTGTGCTTACCGCTTCCATTGATTCCGGCGAATGGTTTTTCATGAAACAGCACATTAAATTTGTGCTTCGCGGCGATTTTTTGCATAAGATCCATCAGCAACTGATTATGATCGCAGGAGAGGTTGCATTCTCCAAAAGTAGGCGCTACTTCATATTGGCTTGGCGCTACTTCGTTGTGACGGGTTCTTACAGGAAGGCCAAGCTTAAAGGCTTCATATTCGAACTCTCTCATGAAGTCGCTCACTCGGGCTGGTATGGTGCCGAAGTAGTGATCGTCAAGCTGCTGACCTCTTGCCGGCGAGTGTCCAAATACGGTTCTGCCCGACATGACAAGGTCCGGTCTGGCGTTGAATAAGGCCTGGTCAATCAGGAAATACTCTTGCTCAGCGCCCAGCGTAGTGGTTACTTTTGTAACATCCCTATCGAAGTACTGACATATTTCGGTAGCGGCCTTATCGACAGCCATCAGGGATTTTAAGAGTGGAGTCTTATTGTCAAGAGCTTCTCCCGTATAGGAGACGAATACGGTCGGAATACAAAGGGTATGGCCAATAATGAAGGCGGGAGAAGTGGGATCCCAGGCGGTATATCCTCTCGCTTCAAAAGTATTGCGGATGCCACCATTAGGAAATGAGGAGGCGTCCGGCTCCTGTTGAATCAAGGCGGTTCCTTTAAATTTTTCGATCGCTCCGTTGTGATCAGGCTCAAAAAAAGCGTCGTGCTTTTCAGCGGTCGAGCCAGTTAAGGGTTGGAACCAGTGCGTATAGTGCGTTACGCCTTTTTCCATCGCCCAGAGCTTCATGGCGCTCGCTACCGCTTCGGCTACCGTTGGATCGATTTGCTCACCTTTATCAATCGCCGTTACTATTTTTTTATAAATACCTGGCGCCAGAGTCGCTTTCATCGCTTCGGTTCCATAGACATTGCAACCGTAATACTCAGAAATTTTCTGTTCGGGTACTTGTAGGTTAATGGGCTCCCGACTGCTAACAGCATCAAGCGCTTTAAATCTTAGATAAGCCATTCCTTTATTTATTATTTTATTATTTGGTTATGCAAAAATATGAAATTTTATAGTCGCCACAGAATATCGCCGTAAATTTGATATCAATTTTAAATAAAAAAACGAAAATCCTCTAGAATTGAGTCCAAATGGAAGGGCTTTTTTAAAAAAAGCCTTGTTTGGCTATGGAAGCGATCATGTATGTTTAGGTTTGATCGGAGATCATGGATACGTTATACTTTTGTTACATTCGCGTTAATAGATTTATGATTCTCCCATGACCTTTTATATAAAGTCACTTCTAAAGCTTTCCGCGTTCTGGTATTGTTACTTCATCGCGCTGAAAATTATATTTTTAGCGTATCATTACTCGATTTTTTCCGGATTTACTTCCGGAGATATCGCCAGGGTGTTTATATCAGGGACTTTGCTGGATATTTCATTCATCGCTTATATATTATTGCTTCCCGCGTTTTTGTACGCTTTGGCCGCGTTTATACAAGGCGGGATTGTCCAAAAAATAATATACTACTATACCCTTGGACTCTCGGTTCTTATTACGTTTTTGATGGTTGTCGATCTGGAAGTTCTTAAATGGTGGGGAATTCGAGCCGATATCACCATTTTGAAATACGTGTCGCAAGTGCCCGCGGAAATATTGGCTACGATCTCCGTTGTGCCGGTATACGGACTTATCTTTTTGTTCGCGGTAGTGATGTTGTTGTTTTACGCGGTCAATCGCTATTTTTTACATAACGCGCCATTTCCGGATATCCATAGTGGCAGGATCGTCCATCTGGCGCTGTTTACGCTTTTCACGGGCTTATTGATTATTCCCGCGCGAGGAGGATTGCAGCAAATTCCTATTAATCAGAGTTCCGCGTATTTCAGCTATCATCATCATCTCAATTTGGCGGCAGTCAATCTTGCCTGGAACTTTGGAAACTCTCTGTTCGACAAAAGCGCGGAAACACTACAGCCATATACTTTTGAACCCGTGGAAAATGGTTCGGAAATGTTTGAGGCGTTGTACGCGAAGAGTCTGGAGCGTGACTCCGTTCGCTTGCTTCGAACGACTACTCCCAATATTCTGCTGATTATATGGGAAAGCTTTACCTATAAAGTGATTGAGGATTCCCGAAATCTTGTCCCGGGTTTCAATCGTTTGAAGAAGGAAGGTATGTTTTTCCCAAACTTATACGCTACCGGCGATCGTAGTGACAAGGGGCTTACCGGTATTCTGAGCGCGTATCCCGCTTTACCTCGTTTTTCAGTCATGAATAAACCGGAAAAATCCGCCAAATTGCCTTCATTAAACAGGAAACTTCTGGAAAAAGGATACTCGAGCGCGTTTTATTATGGAGGCGAACCGGATTTCGCCAATTTAAAATCCTATCTGTTGACTAGTCGGTATGGACAACTGATTACTAAGCAGGATTTCCCTCCTCAGACGCGTACTTCCAAATGGGGTGTGCATGATGAGCATTTGTTCAACCGTCTGGCTACCGACATGGATCAATATGAGCGTCCCTTTTTTATTACCGTGTTTACTTTAAGCAGCCATGAACCCTATGATGTTCCGCTCACTCATATAGCCGGTGAAAATAATGAAAGCAGGTTTTGTAATAGTATGTATTATACGGATTCCTGTCTGACAAATTTTATTGAAAACGCTAGAATGAAGGATTGGTGGGACAATACGCTTATCGTGATCATAGCGGACCACGGACATATTTTTCCCGGCGGCGACCAATGGGCCACGCGGGCTATTGAAGAGTTTCGCGTTCCTATGCTGTGGACAGGAGGCGCTTTGGCCAGAGCGGGCGTTGTCGACGTTTTGGGGTCTCAAACGGATTTGGCGGCTACACTCCTGGCTCAGCTTGATATGGACTACAATGACTTTCGTTTTAGCAAGGATCTGTTGAATCCAGCGAAAGAGTTCGCTTTCTATACATTTAACAATGGTTTTGGCTTTATCACGCCGGATGATTACCTGGTGTACGACAATGTGGGTAATCATATCATTCACCGGAGTGATACTTTGTCGGAAACAACGATTCAAATGGGTAAATCCTATCAGGAAGTCAGTTTTAGGGATTATTTGGAGAAATGATTAATTTTGTCTAATGAAAAAGGTGGCATTTTATACACTGGGATGTAAACTGAACTTTTCTGAAAGCTCTACAATTTCCAGAATATTTGAGAATCAGGGGTATAAAACTGTCGATTTTCAAAACAATCCGGATATCTTTATCATCAACACTTGTTCGGTGACTGATCACGCGGACAAAAAGTGTCGGAAAATTGTTAAAGAAGCGCTTAAGATTTCTCCCGAGGCTTTTGTGGCCATCATTGGTTGCTATGCTCAGCTAAAGCCGGAAGAAATTGTTAATATTCCAGGAGTAGACGCTGTGCTCGGCGCTTCTGAGAAGTTCAGGCTTATAGAACTGATCGGGACATTTGAGAAGAAGAAGACCGCGGTAGTCTATAATCAGCCGATAGAGTCCGCTACCGATTATTACTGTTCCTACTCGATTAACGACCGCACCAGGACCTTTCTGAAAGTACAGGACGGATGTGATTACTCTTGCACTTTCTGTACGATTCCTCTGGCGAGAGGCGCCAGCCGGAGCGATACACCGGAAAATATAGTAAAGATGGCGGAAGAAATAGCGGGTTCCGGTGTTCGTGAGATTGTATTGACAGGAGTAAACATTGGCGACTACGGCATCCTGGATGGCAAGCGTAAATATAAGTTTCTGGATCTGATCAAGGATCTTGATCGAATTCCCATTGATCGTTTCAGAATATCTTCAATTGAGCCTAATCTGTTGTCGGATGAAGTAATTGAATTCGTTAGCAAGTCAGAAAGGTTTGTGCCACACTTTCATATCCCTCTCCAGAGTGGATCCAACAAAATTCTTCGTCTCATGCGCCGCCGGTATCTGAGGGAGTTGTACCAGGAGCGGGTTTTAAAGATCAGGTCCCTGATGCCGGATTGCTGTATTGGCGTCGATGTCATTACAGGATTTCCCGGTGAAACGGAGGAGGATTTTAGAGAAACTTATCACTTTTTGAACGAGTTGGATGTGTCTTATTTTCATGTGTTTACCTATTCTGAGAGAGCTAATACCCTGGCCGCGGAAATGACTGACCCGGTTTTATCAAGAACCAGACATGAGCGTACCAATATGCTTCGTATTTTGTCGGAGAAAAAACGCGGGGCTTTTTATGATCGTTTTAGAGGACGAAAAATGAAGGTTCTTTTTGAGGAGGAAAAGGACAAGTCCGGAAGAATGTCCGGGTTTACGGAAAACTATATCAAGGTAACCGCGGATTTTGATCCTTTGCTCATCAACGAACTGGTTGAAGTGACTCTTGGCGATTTTGATAAGGAGGGCAATGTAGCGGCGCTATTTGAGGAGACTTTTGCCAGCCACAGTCACCGCTAGAAGAAACATAAAAGCCGAAACGCAAATTAATAATAAGCGGCTGGTTTATACTTAAACACAAAAATAGTCCTTTCTCACCATTCATAGGAATTATGAGAAAGGGCGCTTATTATTTTTTGAAGAACTTGTAGGTATGATTGTCTACGTTCAGGTAATATACATCGCTGTGCAGACGCTCAAGATTAATCTCCTTTTTGACTCCTTTGCTTATCTCATTGCCATATTTGTCAAGAATCTGATAATAAACGCTATCGGACAGATATAGGATGTCACTGACCCGCTTGGGATAAAAGGTAATAGGTTTGTTGTTTGATTCATAGTCTATTACATCGGAGTAGATAGCGTTTCCGCGCTCGTCGAGGTATTTGATTCTGTATTTATTGCTTCCGCTGTTATGAATGATCGGCTGATGGTATCTACCCGCTCCGCTCGCGTAGATTTCATTCAGAATTTTCCAGTGACTATACTCATAGCGCTCTATGAAATACCTTCCCTTGGCATGTTCGTTTTTAGTAGCCCATGAAAATTGACGGCTTTCAAGATTAACCGCGTTAAAGGTGAAATTTGTCTGTATTTTTACTACCTGAGGGTTCAGGACTTTGGGATTACAGTCTTCCTTGTGGGTAATTCGGATGATAACAGGATCGTTAACAGGAAGGAAAGAGAGGTCGATCTCGTAAGCGCTCGCCTGAATTTCCGTCATTAACTTAACATCATTGACAAATACCTCTTTTGTGCAATAATCCTTCATATTGCTGGTAAAAGGATTTTGAACATATACATTTTTGCCTTGATATACCCCATAAAGCTCGATATCAGCCCGAGCGGAAGAAAGGATGATGAAAAAGGAAAGGAAAAATACAAGATTAAATCTCATAATTTACTAATTCTTAAGATAGAATGTGTGTTTCAATAATGTTATATATGTTCGAAAACTTGGGCGTGAAGTTACAAAAAATATAATAATATCCCAATGTTGAGAATTGACTAATAAAAAAGGCGAAGAATAGAGTATTCTTCGCCTTTTTAGAGGTATCTCCTCTCTTTTTATTTTTTGAAAAATTTTATCGTTTGATTATCTACGTTCAGGTAGTATACTCCGGTCGAAGCTTTCATCAGATCAATTTCTTTTTTGGTGCCTTTGCTGATCACGTTGCCATATTGATCCAGAATTTCATAATCAGCTTCTCTGGAGAGGTAGATCTTGTCGGTAACGCGTTTTGGATACATTTCGATCGGCTTAAGGTCGGAGTTGAACTCGACTACTTGGGAGTAGAATACCTGGCCGTCGTTTTGAAGATATTTGACTCTGTACTTATTTAGTCCCGAGTGATGACTGCTCTTGTCCAGATAGTTGTTGATGATTGGGTTTTCCTTGCCTGAGATTTCCTTTACTGTGGTCCAGGCGTTGTTTTTAAACTGCTCTACGAAAAAACGTCCTCTTGGCTTCTCTCCTTTTGTTACCCAGGTAATTGTTTCAATATCCGCGGTTACCGCCTGGAAATTAAAGTTGCTACTGGCGTTAATTACTTGGGGATTAAGGATTTTTGGCTTACAGTCGTCTTTGTGCTTTACGGTCACGGTTACCGGGTCGTTCATTGCCAGAAATGACAGATCTATTTCAAAGGCGCTGGATTGAACATTGCTCAAAACGACCTTATCGTTGACGATGACTTCATTTGTACAAAAATCTTTCATGTTTCCTGTAAAAGGATTCTGAACATAAAGATTCTTACCCTGGTAAATACCTTGCAAGGTAAAGATTCCGGCAAAAAGCGATCCGGCGGCGGAAGTTAAAATAAATGTAAAAAAAACCCTTAGTTTCATGTTACTAATCATAGTTTGCAAAATGCTATAAATGCCTTAGCGAAAAAATTGACCTAACAAAGTTGCTTAATATTTAGCTATTATACAAATGTAAAAAATTAAATTTTAAACTTTGTTCAAGAAAAATTCTCTTTTCGAATCAAAAGAACATGAAATGGCTTCTTTTGTTGTATGATGGGGCGAATCGCGGGATCGCCTTATTAACGCGGGGATGATATAGATAATGATGAAATTTTACGTTAGTTTGTAAAACATATAGTTTTCCTATCGCTATGAAATACTTTTATACTCTTCTTGTTTTTTGCGCGTTGCTGATCGCGGCGCCTACTCGGGCGTCCAAGATTCTGCTACCGATGGACCAGGCGCAAAAGAATCATCTGAAGGCTTATGGAATCGCTTACTGGGGTCTAACCAGGGACGTTACATTCAACTGGCTGCTCAATTATCGGGGTGGTAGCTTTATGTGCGACTACCATAAGTTTATCGAAGATGAATGTATGATCAGAGGCGTCTCATATGAGGTTATTTCCGACGCTCAGGCCGCGGGTATCGAAAACGCCATCGCTAATCCGGAAGAAAATATGGATCTTGTAAAGCTGGAAAAGGCGCCGAAGGTCGCTGTATACTCTCCTAAAACCAAGCTTCCGTGGGACGACGCGGTAACATTGGTGCTTACGTACGCGGAAATTCCCTATGATATCATTTTTGACGACGAAGTCATGACCGGTATTCTACCGGATTATGACTGGCTTCATTTGCATCACGAGGATTTTACGGGGCAATACGGGAAGTTTTATTACTCGTACAAGAATCAGCCCTGGTATATAAAGCAGCAACAGGAATATGAGGAAGTAGCCAGGCGGTACGGATTCGCCAAGGTATCGCAGCTAAAGCTGGCGGTGGTAAAGAAGATCAGGGAGTTTTGCGCGGGAGGCGGATTCCTTTTCGCCATGTGTTCGGCTACGGACACGTATGACATAGCGCTGGCCGCCGAGGGGGTTGACATATGCGATCATATGTACGATGGCGATCCCATGGATCCGAACGCGCAAAGCAAGATAAGCTTCAAGAATACTTTCGCCTTTGAAAACTTTAAAATAAGTATGAACCCGTTCGAATACGAGTATTCGACGATTGACAATCACGACCGGCCCGGGATTTCGGAAAACAACGATTATTTTACCCTGTTTAGTTTTTCAGCGAAATGGGACCCGGTGCCTACGATGCTGACTCAAAACCATGAACACGTTATCAAGGGGTTTATGGGACAAACCACCGCGTTTAAGAAAGCGCTGGTCAAGCCGGAAGTTTTGATTATGGGAGAGAATAAGGCCGCTAATGAAGCTCGCTATATACACGGTACATTTGGCAAAGGAACCTGGACTTTTTACGGTGGACACGATCCGGAGGATTATCAGCACTTTGTTGGCGAGGAACCGACAGATCTCAATCTGCATCCCAACTCTCCGGGATACAGACTGATTCTTAATAATATTCTTTTTCCCGCCGCGAAAAAGAAGAAGCAAAAGACCTGATCAGTGCATACGGTCGCCTCTTAGCTCGAGATTTTTGACTATTTCGGCTTCGGCGACCAGCATTTCTTCAAGACGGTTCTGGACTTCTCCGGCAGGCATGTATTCTTTCGCGAGGTCGACAAACGTGACGTAATGCCCGGCTTCGGAAATCATCAGTTCATGATAAAACTTCTTTAGGTGTTCGTCGTTGATGTTGAGGGACAGCAAACGGAATCTTTCGCAACTTCTGGCCTCTATCAGCGCGTTGATCAAAAGCTTGTCCATCAGTTGCCGTTCGATTTTTCCGCCTTTGCGTTCCAGACGCGATAATTGTACTACATATTCATCGGCGCGCTTGGGACCGAGTTTATAGTTTCGTTTGCGCAGCTCGTTCAATACCATTCTGAAGTGCCCCCATTCTTCCGTAACGATGGGTGTCAACACTTCGACAAGTTTTTCCCTGTCGGAAAACTGGACGATTAATGAAATGCAGGAACTCGCGGCTTTTTGTTCACAATACGCGTGATCCACCAGGATGTCTTCTATTGATTTTTCCGCGATATCCACCCATCGCGGATCGGTTGGCAGTTTTAATCCAAGCATTGTTTTATTAATTGTAGAATCTCCACGCTAATCCAAAGATAAAGGTTCTTGGTAATCCGGCGTACCAGGGCGTCACAAAATAGCCGGGCCCTAATATACTCGTATTGTCCCGGAGATTTTGAGTTACATTGGAAACTTTGACAAAACCAAGAACCGTCTTTAATTGTACATTGAGGAATATGTCCGCGTACATGTATGGCTGGATGAAAAAATTATTGTTCAAATAATAATGCTGGTAATTGGGCAGGTAGTAGTCGGCGTAATAACCAGAGCGGTAGTTGAGGTCGACGCCAAGTTGGAAAAACGCCACGCGCTTGAGCAGGTTGTTTTGATAATACAATCGGGTTTTATTGGAATATTCCGGTACTCTGATAAGGTCTTCTCCCCCATTTGTTCCGTCTACTTTCCGATATTCCAGATAGTTTTCCAGATGAAAGCGGCTTACGTTTACTCCAGCGTTGAGAAATACATCCAATGGCTTTACCAGTTGATCATCGGAAGCTTGTTTCCTGTATTTGTCCGCGTCGAGGTATATGTAGTTTCTGATTGTATAATAATTCAACCCCGCTCTGACGAAAAAACGTTTTCTGGTCAGACTTCCCATCAGGTACAAATGATTGGACGTAGTCTCCTTGAGATTCTCGTCCGGAAGCCATTGGAGGAAGTTGCCGATAAACATGGTTTGAAACAAGGAGGGAGAATACGCCATCCGGTTATATCCGGCTTTTAGATAGGCGTTGCTGATTGAAGTTTTTATGGAATAATCCTTACCTCCAATCATTTTTTCTCCGGAAAAATCGATGTTAAATAAAGAGTCCGGAAATGTATATGATAACGCGCCGCCGGCGAATTGTTCAACATAGCGTATGGAGGCGGAATCATAATATTGCCGGTAATTGATTTCTTTATAGCGGTGAAAAATCCTATAATTCAAATCATTGTATAGACCCTTTAGTCCTGATTCATTTTCAAGGAGTTTCTGCCCAGACATGTTAAAGGTGCTGTAAGGATAGCGTGCCGGTTCCAGCGGTAACCCATACGCGTTGAGGTAGTCTTCCAGATTGTCATGGTTCCGGATCTTAATCCAGTTGGTACGGCTTGAATAGTCGAATATGTTGTACAATTGGGCTAGTGAATCTCCAAAAAGGTCAAACTGCTGATAGATATGATATTGCCCTTTCCGGTTGTTGGTCATGGCTTTGCGCTCCCGGTCATTGCTCGGGATATAGACGGATTCGCGAATATCGTCAAACAGGTCGAAGTAGGTATCGGTCGAATCGGGGTTTATCCCGCCCGTGTCCATAAACTGCTGGTCGTAAAATGAAAAATTGGCAAGCACGCCATAGCGTTTATTGGGAGTAAAATAATGTGTGTAAAAATCAAACGCGCTGGCTATGTTGTTTCTGTCTTTTCGGAATAAACCATTGATTTTATCCGTCTTAAAAATACGATAGTCGAAGCCGAAATTCCAGTTGGGATTGATGTTTCTGCTAAAGCGGGCCTGGGCGAGCTGTTGTCCGCGGGAACCCTGAATATAGGAAATCTCTGAAAACGGAGAACGGGTATCGAAATAATCGATGGTCGAAGGAGAAAATTCATAGATCAGAAAATTTTCGTAGCCATAGCGTCGGCCGGGCCTGTCCGGCATCTGATATCCGTAGCGTTGAACCGGTGTGCCCATTAATCCGAGATCCTGATAAAACACGTTTTTGTCAAAAATGAAACTTTTATTATGCAAATCGGTCAGAAGGGTATCCAGGGTTCTTTTATACCGTACATTATTTAGTATGTCGGATTCTTTCTGGTAGTAGGTTGTATGGGTTCCGTATAATTGACGGGTGGTATCATCCAGTATCTGCGCGAGTCCGTTGTAGGTTGTAAACAGGCAGCATAGCGTGAAAACCGGAAGCAGGTATATTTTAAATCGTGTCACGTAATAAAAATAATTAGACAAACTTACTAATTTAAAAAGTCTCCGACCAACTGCCGGAATTCATTTTCTTTTTCCAGAAAAGCCGTTTCAATTGGAATATAGGCGACAGGCAGACTTGTCAGCAAGTTCAGATCCTTAAACTTGACCGCGTCTTTTTCGGTCGTCAGAATCAATCGGAAACGGTCATGAGGCAATCGCTGAAACTTCCGAGTTATTTTATTTTCATCGTCCAGCGTATAGGCGTAATGATCGGCGAAGCGCAAGGTTTCGACACTGGCGCAGTGTTGCCGCAGAAATGTGTGAAAAGGGCCGGGATTGGCGATGCCTGATACCGCTAGTACATGGTAATGAGCGAGGTCGCCGGTAAACTTTTCGGTTTCATACAGGTTGACGGGGGCTCCATATTCGTAACGGGTAAAAAAGACAGGTTTGGGGCCGCTGTAACGCGTGACCGACTTCCGGTATTCGTTTTTTGTCTCCTCGGACAATGTCGGCGGGCATTTTGTAATGATTATAGTGTCCGCTCGTCGCGCGCCGTACCGGTTTTCACGGAGCCAGCCTCCCGGAAGTATAGAATCCCTGAAAAAAGGCGTATTGAATTCGGTCAGCATAATCGTCAACCCTGGCCGGACCCTACGGTGTTGCATAGCGTCGTCCAATACCACCGCTTTCAAGTCATGAAACTGTCTGGTAAGCCTTTCTATTCCATACACCCGGTTTTCACAGACCGCTACCTGAATATTGGAGCCAAACTTTCTTCTGTATTGCGCTGGTTCGTCACCGGCTATCTTCGCCGGTGTCGTTGGAGCTACTTCAACATATCCTTTGGACGCGCGTCCGTATCCGCGACTTAGCACAGCCGCTCCGAGATCGGTAGAGAAGGTTTTTACGACATATTCCACATGCGGTGTTTTTCCGGTTCCGCCCACTTTCAGATTGCCGATACATATTACAGGAATATCGAAAGTCGCTGATCTGAAAAACTTTTTATCGTATAAATAGTTTCTTATGCCGGTGATAAAGCCATATAGCAGTGAAAATGGAAAAAGAAAAAACCGTCTTAGTTTCATCGGGAGCAAAGATATAAAGAAAAATGTTGATAGTTTTGGAACAAAAGTAAAATCAGGATTTATCAACAGCTTCTCTATGACCAAGGTTAAGGATATCACTAAAGTACTTGAAAATCTGGCTCCTCTTCACTATCAGGAGTCGTACGACAACGCGGGTTTGCTTACCGGAGATCCGGAAAGCGGAGTACGGGGAGTACTGGTAAGTCTGGATATGACGGAAGAGGTTGTCGATGAGGCGATCGCTAATGGTTGCGATATGGTTGTCGCTCATCATCCCATAATTTTTAAAGGCCTGAAAAAACTGACAGGAAGCAATTATGTGGAAAGGACTGTTATTAAAGCTATAAAGAACGATATAGCCCTGTATGGCATCCATACCAATCTGGACAATATGTCGCATGGAGTCAATAAAAAAATATGCGATACGTTGGATCTCCGCGACACTTCCATATTGGCGCCCAAAAATCAGACGCTGAAAAAAATGGTGACTTTTGTTCCTGGAGATCATACGGAGAATGTGCTTGGGAGCCTCTTTGAAGCCGGTGGAGGCCGAATCGGAAACTATAAGGAATGTAGTTTTAAAATTAATGGAGAAGGGTCGTTTTTCCCGATGGAGGGTTCATCACCCGCTATAGGTAGTCAGGGTGTACGCGAACGCGTGGGAGAAGACCGGATCGAAGTGGTTTTTCCCGCGTATCTGGAGTATAAATTGATCCGAAAGCTTCGTGAAAATCATCCATACGAGGAGCCTGCCTTCGATATTTTTTCACTTGACAATCCCAATCCTTACATTGGGGCGGGGATGATCGGATATACGGACAAGCCGTATCCTTCCAGAGACTATCTTTATTTTGTCAAGGAAAAACTTAACCTTTCCGTATTGAAACATACCAGGATCGTTAAAGAAAATATCAATAAAGTCGCCGTTTGCGGAGGAGCCGGCAGTTTTCTGCTCAAGGCGGCGGTCGCCAGCGGCGCGGATCTGTTTATTACCGCGGATTTTAAGTATCATGAGTATTTCGACGCCGAAAACAATATTATTGTCGCTGATGTAGGACATTATGAGTCGGAGGTTTTTACAAAAGATCTTATTTATGACTATTTAATTGAGAATTTTAGTAATATTGCAGTCATTTTGGCAAAAACAGTAACAAACCCTATAAGTTATCTTTAAGATAGATGGAAAACTCAGTCGCGCAGAAGCTTGAAGCACTTGTTAAATTACAGACAATCGATTCAAAGCTGGATGAAATAAACAAAGTACGTGGTGACCTTCCGGAGGAAGTCAGGGATCTGGAAGATGAACTGGCCGGTTATGAAACCCGGGTTGGTAAATTCGAAGATGAAATCAAAAAGCTTGAAGAAGAAATTCAGAATAACAAGCAAAGTATCAAGGATTCGGAGAAACTCATAAAGAAATACGAGGAACAGCAGTCGAATGTCCGTAACAACCGCGAATACGACGCGATTACGAAAGAGGTCGAATTGCAGCAACTGGAGATTCAGATCAGTGAAAAAAGAATTAAGGAAGGGTTTGTTAAAATTGAACAAAAGAAGGAAGAGATAGCTAAGACTGAAGGAGTTCTTCAGGAAAGACAGAAGGATCTGGATATTAAGAAAAAAGAGCTTGACAGCATTATCGGAGAGAGTCGGGACGAGGAAGAAAAGCTGCACAAGGATCGGGAGAAAGCTTCCAAGGCGATAGAAGAGCGTCTGCTCAATTCCTACAATAAAATTCGTAAAAACGTTAACAACGGACTGGCGGTCGTTTCCGTTAAAAGAGACGCTTGCGGAGGTTGCTTCAATACTGTGCCTCCTCAAAGACAGGTTGATATCCGGGAAAAGAAAAAGCTTATCGTCTGTGAGCATTGCGGACGTATTTTCGCGGATGTAGAGTCTCCTGTAGTAGAAGTAAGTAAAAGATAGTTCATTGAATAGTATTTTTCCGAATACGCGAAGGGCGGCCTCTCAAGCCCGCCCTTTTTTTATTTTCCTATTTTTCGCTTTTCGCGTCGCCGGATTATCCGCTCAAAATCCTCTCCCCGCTCCCATTCTCAAGGCATACTCCGAAATCCTCTCTCTTAAGCTTAAGGAGGGGAACGCCATTTTGGCCAATGTAAAACATGAATTGGGCGATAGTCCTTTTTATTATCTTGTCCATAGTTATTCCGAGACATTGAACCTGCTGCTTTTGGAAGACTATTCGGAATATCAGCGGGTAAAAAAAAATCATAGTCAGTATATCAAGGCGCTTCCCAGGCTCTCCTACCCTCTGGAATGGAAACTTTTGATTGAGGCGGAAATACGTTTTCATTCCGCCTTGCTAAAGCTGAAGTTTAATGAAGAGCTTTCCGCGGCTTGGGAGCTTAAGCAGGCGTATCAGCTTATTCAGACGATCAACCGGAAATTTCCGGATTTTATTCATCACCGCAAATTGTTGGGCTTGTTTCAGCTCTTCCTTGGATCTGTACCGGAAAAATATGTGTGGCTGACCAATCTTTTTGGTTATAAAGGCGAGATCAACAAAGGAATACGCATGCTGGAGGAAGTGGAAAACAGCGACTCCTTTTTCGCGCTTGAAGCGTTTATGCTCAGGGCCGCCGCCCAGAAGTATATCCTTAAAACTCCTGGCTGCGTATCCTGTCAAATCGCCGGGAAGGCTGGCGATAATAAACGAAACTATCTGCTGGCTTATCTGTACGCGGCCGTATTGGTCAAGGAAGGACAGTCGGACAAAGCGCTCGAGATATTGAGCCGATACGCTCCGTATAGCTATTCGCCATTTCCCCTGGTATATCTGCTGCAAGGCGAAATCCTTCTGTATAAAGGGGACTATGAGGAGTCCAGAAGGCATTATATTCGATTCTTAAAGTCTACGAAAGGCGATAATCATATAAAAGACGCTTACTATAAGATCTGTCTGACGTATTGGCTGTCGGGCAATGAGGAAAAGGCCAGATATTATCTTGAGCGGATAGGTAAAGCGGGTCAGGAAATATATGATTCGGATAAGTACGCGGGCCAATTTGCCCGGGATGGAGAGTTTCCGGATATATACCTGATGCGGGCCCGTCTTAGCTCCGATGGGGGCTACCTGGGTAAAGCCCTGGCCGAGTTGAGCAAATATTGCATAAAGAGCGAAGAGGATCATAAGGATAATATTGAATTCTGGTATCGAAAAGGGAGAATATTTCAGTTGCAGGGGCAATATCAGCCTGCTATGGATAATTATCAAAAAGTGATCTTGCTGTCGGAGGGAAAAAATCATTATTTCGCGCCTAACGCTTGTCTGCAAACCGGATATATTCTTTCGGAGCTTGGGAGAATAGCCGAAGCGAGGCGGTATTTTGAAAAGGCGCTGTCTTATACCGAGCATGAGTATAAAAACAGTATTGACAATAAGGCCAGAGCCGCTTTGAGTGAAATAGAATAATTTATAGAATGTATTTTTATCCGGATAGTCCAGAAAAATTCAGGGAAAAAGCGCTTCGCTGGGCCTCTGGTTTCGATACGTATATGTTTGTAAACGGCAACCGATATGATACCTTGCATGGTTGCTTTCCAGAAAAACTGGCTGTTGGCGCGCGGCGCGAGTTAAAGGCCGACGATCGTGTCTTTGAACAACTGGACGCGTTTGCCGGCCAGCCGCACGGATGGATTTTTGGCTATCTCTCCTACGACGTCAAAAATGAGACGGAAGCGTTAAATAGTCAAAATCCGGATCGCCTGGCGTTCCCCACCGCGTGTTTTTTCGAACCGGAAGTTCTTGTTTCCTTTTTTGACCATGGGGTTCATATTGAAGCGGACGACGCCATCCGGATTTACGATGAGATTAATTCATCTCCCGCTCCCTTTCCGATTCGTCTTCCCAGGGTTACTTTTTGTCCGGAGACGGGACGAAACGATTATCTTCGGACAGGTCGTCTGCTCAGGTCGCGCATAGTGGAAGGGGATATATATGAAATTAATTATTGTGTGCGCTACTACGCCGAACAAGTGGACTTGTCGCCCCTATCAGCCTATTGGTCTTTAAATGCCATATCTCCTGCTCCGTTTTCTTTGCTTTTTGAAAGCGGCGGACAAGCGATCATGTCCGCCTCTCCCGAGCGTTTTTTGAAAAAAACAGGCGATAGGCTTGTTTCTCAACCCATGAAAGGTACTATTCGCAGGGGGAGCACCATTGAGGAAGACGAATCATTAAAAGCGGCATTGCGCGCGAGTGAAAAGGAAATCGCCGAAAACATGATGATTATGGATTTGGTGCGTAACGACCTGGCCCGGGTTTGCAAGTCTGGTTCCGTAGTTGTTGAAGATTTGTTTGGCGTTTATACTTTTCCCAAAGTGCATCAGATGATTACCACTATAGCGGGCGATACGCGCCTGGACAGTACGATCGGGAAAATTCTTCGCGCCACTTTTCCGATGGGTAGCATGACGGGCGCTCCCAAGATCCGGGCCATGGAGTTGATCGACCAATATGAAGCTTTTTACAGAGGCGCGTTTTCCGGCGCGGCGGGTTATATTACTCCCGACAATGATTTTGACTTCAATGTGCTGATCCGTTCATTGTTTTATAATAAAAGCGACCGGCATCTTTCCTTCGGGGTGGGTAGCGCCATTACTTATGATTGTGAACTGGAGAAAGAATGGGAAGAATGCCAGTTGAAGGCAGGCATATTCAGACAGCTTTTTGGAGAATAAAAAAATCCCGTTTTACGTACGTTCACGGGATTCTTTCGATAAGCGTCCGCGTCGGGTGGAAGTTTCAGACCATTACTTCGGGCAATACGCCCTCTTCCACAGAAATTTCGCTGATCAGTTTTTCTTCCAGCATACTGGCCCAGGTCTCCAGGTATAGTATGACATCTTCTCTGGCGTCTCTTTTCAGAAAAGGTTTATGATCCGACACTCTGGACAGGATTTCCGAATCGCCCAGGTTTTCCAGGTTTACAATATCGCACAAGGTAAATCCAAGATCCAGAAGGGATTTAATGATCTTATCTATTTCATAATTTCCGTTATCCTTATACAAATAGGCGAGCATCTCCCAGTCTCCATGCTTCTGGATGCCGTATTGATGGATTTGCTTTCTGTCGTGGCCAGTTACCACCTGCACCAGATTCCCACAATTGCAGGCGCCAATGTTTTTCCAGTCATAATTGCTTTTACTCGCGGCGATTCTCTTGGAGGTTTCCCGCAGTACATTGATAAGTTCAACTGATGCTGTAGCCATAATAGTACTTATTAAAATAATCTAACTTATACCTTAATATAACCCGGATACCAAAGGATAATGTTAAATCATATCTATATAGTGCAATTGTTCCTGTCGGCGGTCGATGATCGTTTTTTTATAAAAGCGGTTTTTTGAGCGCTTTTATATGAAATAAACCCAATATGATCAAAACTATGGGCGATTTTTAAAAAATAAACCTTCATCTTATCCGAAACAAAGGAAATAAAGGTTGTTTTGCTCAGCTAGTCTTCCAGACGCGTTTTCTTTGAAAATTATAAAAAAACAGGCAGGTAAACAATAGTTTTCTTCTGAACATTGTAAATCAGCCGTAATACTGTTTATTTTGCCGCTCAAAGATTTCTTTTATAGCATATTTTTACACATGATTTTCAATCGTTTTATCCCACTTCTCTGCTTTCTCGCTATTTGGGGATGTTCGACTTCTCTGGACAATAACTCTCAAAGTGACGAAATCGACGACAAAGTGAGCCGTTTGCTGTCGTCCATGACGCTGGAAGAAAAAATCGGCCAGATGGCGCAGATCAATATTACCTTGCTAATGACGGATAGTATTTTCGCCCATTATGATTCCGTAACATTTTTTGAACTGGATACCAACAAGCTGATCCATTATACGCGTAATTATCATATAGGTTCGGTGCTCAATGGACGTGGCGTATCCAAAGAATCCTGGTTTGAATACATGTATGAATTGCAACGGGTCAATCTCGCGTATAGCAGAAACAAAATACCGCTTCTCTATGGGGTAGACCATGTGCATGGGAGCTCCTATCTGAAAGAAGGCACTATTTTTCCGCACAATATAAACATAGCCTGTACATTTGATACCATACACGCGTACAACATGGCCGATGTGACGGTCAGGGAAACCAGTGGCCTCGGACATAACTGGCTTTTCGCCCCTGTATTGGATCTGGGCAAAAACAAATATTGGGGCCGCTATTATGAAACCTATGGCGAAGATCCTTATCTGGCTGGAAAAATGGGGGCGGCCTATATCCGCAAAGCGCAGGACAACCCGGCCGTCGCTCCTTATAAAGTAGCGGCTTGCGCCAAACATTTTGTCGGCTATTCCGATCCGAAGTCCGGTTGGGATCGTTCTCCCGCGGAAATTCCGGATCAGGCGCTGTACGAGTTTTTTATTCCTCCTTTTAAGGAAGCGATTGACGCGGGTGTAAAAACGATTATGGTAAACAGCGGAGAGGTCAATGGAATACCGGTACACGCGAATCCGGAGCTTTTAACCAGATTGCTGCGGGAAAAGCTAGGATTTAAAGGAGTCGTGGTAACCGACTGGATGGATATTATAGCATTGGAGAAGATGCATTTTGTAGCGGAAAATGAAAAAGAAGCTACTCTGATGGCTATCAACGCGGGTATAGATATTTCCATGATTCCACTTACTACCGATTTTAATCGCTATGTTAAGGAACTGGTGGAGGAAGGGAAAATCAGTGAGGCGAGAATTGACGAATCGGCACGGAGAATACTCCGGTTAAAATACGAACTTGGGCTTTTTGAGCATCCCCTGCCCGATCGTGAGCGTCTGTCCTGGATCGCCGACGATAAATTCGACCAAATGGCGAAAGACGCGGCCCGGGAGTCCATCGTTCTGATAAGGAATGAAAATAATCTGCTCCCTTTAAAGACACCGGGAAAAATTGTAGTAACAGGCGCTACGGCCAATAGTAAAGTTCCCCTTTGCGGTGGCTGGACATACCGGTTCGCGGCACGGAGCGACTGGTGGTTTCCTGACGATATGCCTACCATCTATTCCGCGGTTAAGGATAAGTTTTCCAATTCCGAAGTGGTTTTGGCGGACATGGACAATCTTGAGCGTATCGCGGCGGACGCGGATGTGATTATCTTGGCGGCTGGCGAAAAAGAGGCTTACGCGGAGACGGACGGCTCTATCAATACGCTTGACCTGTCTCCTGATCAAAAGGAATGGGCGGCAAGGGCGGTACGAACCGGAAAGCCGATCGTATTGGTGCTGACAGAAGGCAGGCCGAGAATTATCGCGGACTTTTACAAAAACTGTTCCGCGATATTGTTCGCGGGGCTGCCTGGCAATGAAGGCGCGGAAGCTATTAGTGAAATACTCAGTGGCGAGGTCAATCCGAGTGGTAAATTGGCTTTTACATATCCCCTCAGAGAAGGGCATATGATTTCCTACAATCATAAGAAAAGTGAATATTCCGAGTTGCGGCCTGTAAGCGGCGAGTTGCTTCAGTTCGCGTTAGCCGAGTTTGGCCATGGCTTGAGTTATAGCCAGTTCAGTTACAGCGATCTTACACTTAGCGATACCCTAACCGATGGTGTAAAAAGCGTGATGGCCTCCGTCAAGGTCAGGAACGAAAGCTCTATTCCAGGCAAGGAGGCGGTGCTCTGGTTTATCGCGGACGAATACGCCTCCATTACAAGGCCGGTTAAAGAACTTCGTTTCTTTGAAAAAGCGCGTTTTGAACCGGGAGAAACCAAAGTCTTCCATTTTGAGATTGTGCCGGAAAGAGATTTAACTTTTCCGGACGAGCGAGGCGACTTGTTACTGGAATCTGGATATTTTACCGTACAAACCGGAAACTTGAAGCGCCGCTTCTATCTTGGTAAATAATTCTTTGTCCTAAAGATTCATCATACCCTCATCCGGACAGGTTAATGACTTTAAAGTCGTTTATCGGATTTTTGCAGGGGGATTAAGTTCATGACATTTGTAAACAAATAGGCTGTTTCCCGGTTTTGTATTTTTTTAAACGAAAGGATTCCTGGTCATTTTGGGTTTTTATAATAGGTTTTTTTTTGTTTAATTTAGGAAACTGCCGTTATGGGGAGCTTAGTTTTAACTATTTTATTGGGCATTATTAATTAATATGGATTTTTTACAAGGGAAATTGACGTTTCAGGAAATGTTGGGGCAATATAAAAATGCTCCCAACCTGCTTATTTACGCGGCTCCGGTCATGTTGCTGTTTGTTTTTATCGAATATTATATTAGTCATAAAAAAGAGCTGGGCCTGTATTCCAGAAAGGATCTTATCGCTTCGATCAGCATAGGCGCTATCTATCTGATAGTATCAGGTCTTACCGGGATTCTTACTATATATCTGGTATGGGCTACCTATCATTATTGCACTCCCGCCGCTTTTGTGATGCCGTTTACCTGGTGGTCGTTTATCCTGTGCGCGCTCGTCTATGACTTTTGCCGTTACTGGGCGCATCGTATCGCTCACGAGCAACGGTTTTGGTGGGCTTCGCATGTGACCCATCACTCTTCGGAGCATTACAACCTGACGGTGTCTTTTCGCCTCTGCTGGATAGACCAGATCAAGGTTATTTTCTTTCTGCCCGTTGTTCTGATGGGTTTTGATCCGATCATGTTTTTCATAGTGCATCAGATTGGAGTATTATATCAGTTTTGGCAGCATACGGAACTTATTCCCAAGCTTCCCCGATGGGTGGAGTATATCATGGTTACTCCTACCAATCATAGAGTACATCATGGCAAAAACGAAGCGTTTATTGATAAAAACTATGGTTCCATGTTTATATTCTGGGACAGGATATTTGGTACTTATCAGGAACCGAGCGAAAAGCCCGTTTATGGCATTACGCAACCAGTAAATTCCTTCAATCCCGCCTATCTCGTCTTTCACGAGTATATCGATATCTTTAAAGATATGAGAAACGCCAGGACTCCGCGGGAAAAATGGGTCGCGATTTTCGGGCGCCCCGGAGAGTATCAGGACATGCGGGATCGGCAACGCGATACATCGAGTTCCGCGAAGGAGAAGCAAATAATGAGTGAGGAAACCCACTGATATAAAAAACAAAAGCCATTCTGATTTTATAGAATGGCTTTTGTTTTTTATATCCCTTTCGGCCGGGAGTCGTCATATTTCCTTCGCCAGAAAATATATCGCCTTGGAAATCATGTTCGATTCGGATCATATCACTTCTGAAAAATATTTTTTAAAAAAATAAATATTTCCTGTTTACATACATGATGTTTGATTGTAGAGGGTGATAAGAAACGCGCGCGATGGCTTGTATTCAAGAAAAGCGTTTCAGGAGCCTTAACCTGACCTATGAAACACTTTTTACTTTTTTTCTCTTTGTTTATCAGTATTGTATATACTTATGCCGAGGGGACCAGGGAATTACGTCCTACCTCAGGCAGTTATGGAAACCTTCATTTTAACAATGACGCGTCCATTAGCGGTACAGGTATCCCGATGTATACGATGTTCGGAATGTACGACGCTCCTGAGAGTCAACAGATAAAAATTCGAATCAATTCGACGAATGAAACCATATACTATGGCATGAACAATAAGGTGGCCAACGGAGGTTCCGCGTTTATCGCCAATGTACCATATAGGATCAGAGATCCTTTGGGCGATATCGTTGTTGATAATGTGACTATGCCCGCCTTGGGGCAAGAAGGGAATATAGGTACATGGAGTCAGGCGGTCAATGGCCCCCGGGAGTTGGGCAATCCCGCGGGATACGACGCTTTGGAATATAATCCGACGATGACTGGCGACTATGTTATAGAGTTCAATCCTTCCGGAGCGATGGATATCCACCTGTTCGATATCACCGTCGTCAACGCGGCCATGGAGCCCCAAGCGGGCAGACTTCATAGCCAGGGCTGGCAGATTTCTACCGAAGGCGGCAGCAATCCGTTTATAGGCAAAGTATACCCATACGACCCCAGAGGCGTCGTATATGAGGTGGACTTTAACGATATGCAGCCGTTTACTTTTGTGGTAAACTTCAATTCTTCCGGCACAGGCGCTACCGGAGATTATATGCAGGATCGAAAGTCGAAAATAGGAAAAAACAATTACTCAATACCGGAATTTGAAGTTTTTCTCAATCCACCTGATAAAAGTAGCTTTCCTACTTTTACCCAGCAAGGACATATTTTTGGAGAGGCGGTGTTCAACTCTTGTGGGGAAAACAGTTATTGCCTTAATTATACTTCCGATGTCGCCGGTATTCTGGATGGCTATATAGATGTTAATAAAAACGGTGTATACGATCCCGCCACTGACGTGTCTTTTTCAAAAGAGTTTGTCAAGGATACGACTATTTGTATACCATGGGATGGAAATGATTTGAAGGGTGATAAAGTTGATCCCGCCAATGTAAAAATATACGCGTCTTTTGGGTTGAGTGTTACGCATTTGCCTGTTTTTGACGCCGAGCATAACAGACAAGGGCTTATGGTTAAGATCGTCAGTCCGGACAATTTGCCTGAGCCCCTTATCTATTGGGACGACAGTAATATCAACGACAATAAGAATATTGATCAAAAAGTGAATCTTACCGGATGTAGTTCGCTTGGAGGGGGATGCCATAAATGGCAGAATCGGGGCGACAACGCTAATCCTGAAACCATCAATACCTGGTGGTATACCAAGGTGCTTTTTGATACGATTACCTTATCGTCCGTATATAATCCTCAGGTATCGTTGAGTTTTGACGAACACGCGATCAGCCATTCGGATACTTCATTATGCCGGGGCGACAGCCTTTCTGTTTTTATTTACGATGATGGTGAACATTATAACGCCGCGCTTTTTCACTATGCCTGGGCTATCGACGGCGTACCCCTTATACTGCCGGGAGAACGCCAGCTTAAGGAGCGTATCGATGACGACACGCGGATAAGCGTCGTCTCGACCTTGGTTTCCGATCCAACCTGTGTCACTTATGATACCGTCACGGTATCCGCGCAGGCGCCGGTCTCTATCGACGCGGTTGTTACGGACGACGATTGCGCCGGCGGTCAGGGCGCTATCGCCGTACAATTGCTCAGTGGTCCTCCCAATGTCCTCATAGAGTGGGGAGATAGCCCGGACGACCTTATGATACGGAGCGGGTTATACGCCGGTCAATATACTCTTCGCATCGCTGATCCGGATTATTCTCCCTTGTGCGCGCTCGATACTGTCTTTGTGATATCGCAAGCGAACTCGATTGAGATAAGTCAGTTGGATATAAGTCCCTCGGATTGCTATCGGGCCAATGGCGCGGCTAGTGTCCGGATGAATTATCCGGCGCTCACTTATTCCTATAGTTGGTCGGGTTCGCCGGCGGACGCGACTTCGGTAACAGGACTTGACGCGGGAAGTCATACTATTACTGTTACGGAAATCACTTATGGATGTACAGTAGATTCGACATTTATGATTCCATCATCGTCTTTTGGAATCAGTTTCGCTACACAGGACGATACCTGCGGTCTGGGTGAAGGCAATACACGCCTCACTACACCGGGAAAAAGCTTTTTCCGGATAAGCTTTGACGGTCTTGTCCAATCGGATACCTTATTCACAGGCTTGAATCAAGGCGATTATCCCCTATCCGTCGTATCCTTATTGGATCATACCTGTAGAGTAGATACGATGGTATCTGTTGGCGATCAATTTGTCGATCCCAAGCCAGATATCGATGTAAGTCCCGCTACATGCGGCGCGCCGACTGGTTCGGTTCATGTTTTCATGCCTCCGGATGGTCGGGATTATCAATTTTCATGGCTGGGCGCTCCTTTTGGGGACGACGCTTTTCTTGACAATCTGAGTCAGGGCGATTATACACTTTCGATTGTAACTGTGGGGGGCTCCTGCCGCCTCGATACCAGCTTTGTAATTGATGGTACCGACGCCATAGAGATTGACCGTATTGACACCCAAAACTCCTGGTGCTATGAAGCCGGGGGAAGCGCGGAAGCGACGATGAAAGATCCGACCAAAACATATAGTTACCAATGGGGTGATAGGCCCGCTACGACGTTTTCGCGACAAGATGGACTGGTGGAGGGTGTATATCGCCTGATTGTTATGGAAGATCTGACCGGATGCGCGGATGATACTCTGTTTGTGATCGGCGCTGATCCGTTTAGCGCCGACATCCACTCTACCGGCGAATTGTGTAATGGAAGCGACGCGACCGTAGAAATTACCGTTCCTTCGGCTTCGTTTACCATTTATTGGGACGGTGTCCCTTCAAGACAGTTCGTGAGAAATGGACTGAGTGCCGGTACTTACCATGTTCGGATTGTATCTGATTTTGCTCCGGGTTGTCTGCTGGATACCTCCTTCGCGATTGTCAATACGGACCGAAATGTTACGGTAGGCGAGGTTAGCGTGACCGATTCCGATTGTTTCAGCCATACAGGCGTCATTGATATTGGCGCTATCCCATCCGCTAATTATGAATACAGCCTCAATGGCGGGAACTATGGGATATTTCCTCGATTCACGGGATTGAGCCCCGAAACGCATCATGTCCGGATCAGGGAAATGAATACCAACTGCCAGACGGACACCAATATCGCGGTGGGAGCGGAATTGTTTACGATTGAAGCGGATATCGAGCCGGCGATTTGTAGTTCCGCCAATGGCGGCATCACTATTCCTTTCACGATAGATAATGTCGAGATTCGATGGTCGGATGGCTTTTCCGGATCTACTCGCCACAATCTGCCGGAAGGTACTTATGGCGTTGTGGCGCGTCATCCGGAGATACCAATTTGTTCGCTCGATACAGTTTTTGAAGTTCCGGCCCGCGCGTATGCCGTTTTAACGGATATTAGTTTTTCGTCGTCCTATGATATGAATACCACCTTTCCCGTCGACTTTTTTAACAATACAGAAGATGAGATCCGGGTTTCCCAATGGGACTTCGGCGACAGCCAGCATTCGGACCTTCCCAATCCCAGCCATGTGTATGCCGAAGAGGGAGACTACCTGGTAACATTGTTTGTACAAGATCGCTTTGGTTGTGAAGGAACCGCGGCGAAATGGCTTTCCATCAAAAAATACATTCCCTGTGAAGTCGTCTTGCCCAACGCTTTTTCTCCAAACAATGATCAGTACAACGATGAAATCGGCTTGTTGGGATTCGCGCTGGAGGTGGATCTCAAAATTTTTAATCGTTGGGGGGAAGTCATATTCCGAAGCGACGATTTTGAAAAGCGCTGGGATGGGACCTACTTGCGGGCCGAGTCGCCCATCGGCGTCTATCCATATGTGCTGGAATATGAATGTGAGGATTTTTCCGGCCAAACAATAAAGAATAAAACAATTGGAGAGATAACCTTGATCCGATGAAAGATCGAATTCGCGTTTTTATCGTTTTCTTGTTTTGCGCCATCCTCGCGAATGGGCAGGATCCCCAGTTTTCGCAATACTACAATGCTCCTCTGCTTATTAACCCCGCTTTCGCGGGAGGCGCTGAATGTTACAGAGTAGGTACCAATAGCCGTATTCAATGGACGGGACTGGATGGTACCTTCAAGACGGCCGCGCTCTACGCCGATTTGAATGTTCCCGACTTGCGAAGTGGATTTGGGGTGATGCTGACGCATGACAATATTGGAGTAAGCCGGCTTTCATCGAATGAGATTAGTGGATTTTACAGTTTTCTGGCGCCTTTTAGCGAACAGTTTAATTTGCGTTTCGGATTGCAGGGCGCGTATGTGAGCAGAAATATCCATTACAGCCGCCTGGTCTTTGAAGATCAGTTTTCAGGAACCGCGATTACCGGACAGGTTTCGGCGGACCCGGCGACGCTTGGCAACTCGACCCATTACGCGGACTTGTCTTCCGGTATCCTGTTGTATGGCGAAGAGACTTATTGGATTGGGTTTTCAGCGCATCATCTGAATCGCCCCGACCAGGCTTTTTACAAAACGGGATCTAGCCAGCTTCCGATCAAATATTCGCTGCATGGAGGTTTTAATATCTATCGCCGGACCCATGTCATGCAGGATCGGGAAGAAATGCTTCGTATCGTACCGACCTTTATCTATAAGGCGGAAAGCCGTTTTGACCAGCTTGACCTTGGAGTGTATCTTGTCAAGTCTTATATTCTCGCCGGAATCTGGTATCGTGGCGTGTTTCCCAAAAAGCATGAGGGAATCCGAAACAACGACGCGTTGATCCTTCAGGCCGGAGCGCGGATGGAAAATTTTTCCTTTACTTATAGCTACGATATTACCACTTCCAAACTGGGAATCGGCAATACGTGGGGTAGTCACGAAATTTCCCTGACATACCTTTTTTGTCTTGACTGGCCTCCCAGAAAAAAGCCCGCCAGAAGAAGCCGGAGATTGCCTTGTCCTGATTTTCAGAGAAGGTGATCTTGGTCACAATTGAAAGCCTCGCCGGAAAACTACTACTTACTCCGCTATAGCGGATCAGTTTTTAACTGGCTGACAGAGTCTTGTCAAGCATGGATTATATGTCTTCTAGTGGATCAACTATGATTAAAAATTAGATATAAATTTTATTGTCAATGTGTTGTGTTCGCTAAAACATTTCCAGCGATATAAAATCAAAGGCTTTGGTCGTGTTGTCGCGTATGATCAGCGAATTCGCTCCTCCATGTACCATGGCGGTAGCCGGGTCGGCCAATGAATAGCCACTGCCGTTCGCGTTGGTTAGTACCTCGTTGAAATCAAAGCTTAGTACGATACGGGTGGTTTTGTCTTTCTCTATCCGTATACGGGTAGGTCCAAAGCCACCGTATGTATAGCCGACGGTTCCCTGTCTCTTCCCAAAAGTAAGATGAAAACGGTTGTTGGCTATATCCTGACCTTCTCCATCCGCGAGCATAAATATATATCCGCTGTCCCACCCCCAGTAGAGACCTTTGATAACAGCCGAATCAAGCGGCTGAGGGGCGACGGTAGGGTCTGAATTGTTCAACTCACGCGGAACTCCAAGGCTTAGATTTAAACCGGAATAACGGCCTGTATCGGCCTGAAAACGCATAAGAACGCTTTGCTGACCATAACCCGCGTCAAAATTGGGCCTGCTAAAGTCCAGCAGGTGGATACCCGATTTCATATCCGATCGCAAGGTGGTTTCTTTGCCGGATGAACTATTGAGAGCGATCTCGGAAAGAAAAAAAGATAAGGCTTTCAGGATAAAGCGTTCCTGATTCTTCGACTCATATTCGTCGCCCAGGCGGAGCGCCTTCTCCCCTACCATGGGTATGACTACCAGCTCAAGACGCCCGAAAGCGGTTGCCGATTCCGTCGTGTCGATTACGGTCGGGGTCGTATCTGGATTGATTTCCTGATCCTTTTTACAAGAGGCCAGCAGTATGCCGGCGCCCAAAGTCGCGATAACCAGCTTAGAAAGCGTGTTCATTAATGAATTGTTCATCAGTTAACGTTTTTAAAAAGTTGACGAGGTCTCTTTTTTCCGCGGATGTCAGCGGCGTGTGTATATGTACATGGGATGATTGGTTGGGATGTTTCCTGCCCCCCGTGTTGTAAAATTCTACTACTTCCTCCAGGGTTTTAAGACTGCCATCGTGCATATAAGGCGCGGTGAGCGCGATGTTTCTTAAAGTGGGAACCTTAAATTTTCCTTTATCGGATTCCCTCATCGTAATCATGTACCGTCCCTGATCCCGGTATTCGAAATATAAGCCATTGTTTTCAAAGGCGCCGTTGGTAAACAAGTTACCTGAATGGCAGGAGCCGCAATGCACCTTATCTCCCGAACCGTAAAACAGCGACCAGCCCCTGATTTCGGAATCGCTTAATACGTCAAATTTATCCTCAAAGAAAAACTGATCATAGCGGCTGTTGTAGCTGACCAGCGCGCGTTGGTACGAGGCGATGGCCCTGAGCAGGGAATATTCGTCCGGAAGGCGTTCATAGGCGTCGTAAAACAACTGCGGATAGTCCGGATGGTTGTTGAGACGACGTATCGCTTCATCCATTTGAATATTCATTTCAAGAGGGTTTAGCAAGGGTACTCGCGCTTGCGCTTCCAGACTAAGCGATGAGCCATCCCAGAAGAATGAAGTGGCCCAGGCCATATTGATAATCGCCATTGATTGTCTTTCGCCAAGCTTTCCTCCTACGCCTACGCTAAACTGGCGCGGATCGGAAAATGAATGTTTGGGGTCGTGGCAGGAAGAGCAGCTTACAGAGGAGTCGCCGGATAGAATGGGATCAAAGAATAGAAGCTTCCCAAGATTAACTCTGTTGACTGTTAGTTTATTATCTTCCGGTATAAAGATTCGCCCCATCCGCTCGGGGTATATCAGGTCGTATGGTCTGTCCGGATTACGTATGATCATCTCCTGAAACGTGACATGAATGATAAACGAGCGAGATTCCCGATTTCCGGCGATATCTTCCGCCGCGATGGCAAGATCAAGTCTGGTGCCGTCTTCATGCGCGCATACATAAATGGTATCCAGCAGTACCGGTCCGGGTCCGGTATATGTCCAGGCGTAGTATATCTGGCTGTTTCCGGCGTCCCTGATCGTTATGTCGACAGAGTGAAAGTCCAGATCGTCGTATATCGTTCCCTTGATTTTGATCGTGTCTCCAGGCTTGTACAATACCGGCGAAACCAGATCATTGATTTCAATAATCGGTTTTGTCTGGTTTATATCCGGTATTTTTTCCCTGTGCCGGCAAGACAAAATAAGCGAAGCCGACATCATACATAGTACTATGTATTTCATATGTCAAGAAACGACCATTATATTGGTTAATTACAGCGATAAGTTGTCATGAGATTCGTTATTAAGGGAATACTCGAGGAATTCCCGCGTGGGGTGGCATATTGATCGGAGCCGGATTTTTTTCCTGTTCGTCCTGAAAGAGCTGGTTCAATTGATCCTTGAGATAGGGACTTCCCCGACATGAAAGAGCGGGAGACGGTCTTTCCCGGTATAAATTGTCGCTCTGGTTCGTGTATCAATGAATATAGGGAAGCGCGTATCGAATGGGAGTAAGAACCATAGTTTATAAAAAACAGAATCAATAAAAGGTACGAGACGCTCTTTTTCATGACCTGGTAAAAATAAGCATAAATCGAGATTATTCAAGTAAAAAAACTTTAATACATATCATATTGAGGTCGTGAATCCTCCGCGACGATTCGGTTTTTATGAGCTAGAAGAAGTGTTTCCCAAAAAATACGTACTCTGAAAATCCTATATTTTTCTATTGATTCTGATCATGGCAATCATTAGTTTCGCAGCCGAATGAACGTTCAATTGACAGATAGGCCACCATTCATGGATTTCGACAACATCGCCGAAAAGAAAAGACTTATTTTTGAAAGTACGTTGGAACTGGTTAAGGAATACGGGTTTCACGGTACTACGATGAATACGCTGGCCAAAACGGCGAACATCGCGGCGGGTACCATATACCACTACTTTGAAAGTAAGGACTTGCTGATCATGGAGCTTTCTTTGTATGTAAAGAGGCAGATGGCCATGGCTATTGTTGATAAACTGGACAAAGATACCGGGTATCAGGATAACTTTTTTCGCATATGGAAAAACCTGTTTTATTATTATTGTGACAATCAGACGATATTGCTTTTTTGGGAGCAATATCTCAATTCTCCCTATTGCAAGTGCAAAGTAAGTGAAGTAGACGATCTTTTTTACAAGGTATACTTCGGCTTTTTTCAGGAAGCTCAGCTAGGGAAGGCGATCAGCGATATCAATTATGAGGTGCTGGCCATACTGGTACACGCGCAGATCCGAATGACCGCCAAAATTCAACTCTTTGGAAAAACTATCATTGACGAGACCGAGCTGGAGAAAATCATCACGCTGTCCTGGAACGGTTTAAAAAATAACGCAGTCGCCTAACTTTTATGAAAAATACCGCCAACCACTACAGCCTAGTAGTAAAATACGCGTTGTCCAAATTGAAAATCTGGCATATTATTTTAATAAGCGCTTTATGCCCGGCTACGCTAACCGCGCAGAACCAGGCGGACAGTGGCGCTTTTACACTTGAGTCATGCGTCGCCTACGCTCTGCGCAACGCGCCTGAAGTCAATCAGGCGCTGATCGACGAGGAAATCGGAGAAAGCCGTGTGCGTTCCGCGCTCTCCTATTGGCTGCCGCAGGTAGGAGCTCAGTTTAACTATCAGCATAATATTTTGCTTCCAACTACCATGTTTCCCAATCAGACTACGGGTGAACGGATGCCGGTGCGGATTGGAGTAAAAAACAATTCAAACCTGCTTTTCCAGGTCGATCAGATTCTGTTGAACGGTGATGTGCTGTACGCGGCCAGAGCGGCCAGGGATACCCGTAAGGAGTTTGAGCAAAACATAGAAAGTGTCAAGATCAATATGGTCGTCGATGTGAGCAAGGCGTTTTACGATATACTGCTTTCAAAACAGCAACTGGATATTCTGGAAGAAAATATCGCCCGCCTAGAACGGCAGTATCAGGACGCGTACAGTCGATATGAGTTCGGCCTTTCCGACAAAACCGACTACCAGCGGGCTTCCATTTCCCTGGCCAATACCCGGAGCGAACGGAAACGGGCGGAGGAAGCCTTACAGGTAAAATACGTTTATCTTCAGCAGCGAATGGGCTATGAGAGCGAACAACGGATCAATCTGTCGTTCGATACGGAACGTATGGAAGCGAATATACAGGTAGATACGACCATGCCTATGGATTATGACCGGAGAATAGAGATGCGAAGTCTACAGACGCGCCAACGATTGCTTCATCTTAATACAGCGTACTATAAATATAAGTTTATACCTCAGGTCGGCGTCTTTGCCAATTACAATTTTACTTACCTGAACGACGAATTTAGCCAGCTATATCGCAAAAGCTACCCGGCCTCGGCCGTCGGACTTAGCATGGGAGTTCCTATTTTTCAGGGAAGCAGACGAATTCAGGATATTAAAATCGCCCGGTTACAGGAGGATCGTCTTCAGGTTGATGTGGAAAACGCCACCCGGAGCATGAATACGGAATACGCGGCGGCCCTGGCGGGTTATAAAAGCAGCTATAACGAGTGGCGGACTTTGAAAAGCAATGTGGAGATCGCCAAAGAAGTATATGACATTATTAAACTTCAGTATGACGGTGGCGTCAAAACTTATCTTGAACTTATCGTCGCTGAATCAGAGTTGAAAACTTCACAATTAAACTATTATAACGCGTTGTACAATCTGCTGGCGAGCAAGCTGGATTTTGAACGAGCGCTGGGAATTATCGATTTCAACTAATACTTAATTTATACGAAAGCAGAATGAAACGTTTTTTATTGATTTATATAAGTATTCCAGGTCTCTTCTTTTTTAATTCCTGCAAGGAAAAACAACAACAATCCGCGCCGCCACCCGCTAAAGTATATGTTCAGGAAGTGCGGCGGGATCGGGTCACCGGGCAGGACTCCTATCCCGGAACGGTAGTTCCCAGACAGGAAATAGACTTGCGCTCCCAGGTTCCGGGATTTATCACCCAGATTTATGTCCGGGATGGACAGAAGGTAAATAAAGGACAAAAACTGTATGAAATAGATCGCAGTAAATATCTGGCGAATTATAAGCAGGCTGAAGCTTCTCTGCAGAGCGCCAAAGCTAGCCTGGAGCAAGCCCGTATGGATCTGGAACGTTATGAGATGCTGGCTCAGCGCGAAGCGGTCGCCAGGCAGCAACTAGACTACGCGCGCACGGGCTATCAGACCGCGCTCGCCCAGGTATCGGCGGCAGAAGCGAGCCTTTCCTCGGCGGCGACCGATTTGCGTTATTCATTGATTGAAGCGCCTTTTTCGGGAACGGTAGGCATATCGAGGGTCAGAGTCGGAGCTCAGGTAAGCGCCGGACAAACGTTGCTCAACACGATTTCGACCGATGATCCCATGGCGGTAGACTTTGTAATTAACGAAAAAGAGATTCCGCGTTTTAAACGCCTCATGAAGGAAAATCCCCTAAAGGATACTCTTTTTTCCATCCTGTTGGCCGATGGTTCCGTGTATCCGCTCCCCGGAAAGATCGAAACGCTTGATCGCGCGGTAGACCGCTATACGGGTACAATGACAGTACGCCTCGAATTTCCCAATCCGGATCAGATGCTGGTGGCCGGGATGAGTGTGGGCGTGCGGGTTAAAAATAAGGACAGTGGAGAGCAAATTGTCATACCGTACAAAGCGGTATCGGAGCAAATGGGCGAATACTATGTATACGCGCTACAGGCGGACTCGGTGGTACAGCGTACGCTTAAGCTAGGGGCCCGGCTCCGGGATCAGGTTGTTGTGCGCGGAGGATTGGAGAGCGGAGAAACCATCGTAGTCGAAGGTATCCAACGGCTTCGTCAGGGAGCCCGCGTAGACGCTCAGCCACTTCCGGAGCCTGTTGGCGACAAAGAGTAAATTTTTTTAATTAACGTATTTCAGAATCATGATATCCGATATATTTATCCGACGACCGGTCACTTCCATCGTCATATCCATTTTGCTGCTGCTGGTAGGTGGTATAGCCATGATCAATCTTCCGGTTACGCAATATCCCAATATCTCTCCTCCGGTAGTGTCCGTAACGGGACTGATGACGGGGGCGGACGCGTTGACGGTAGAGCAGACTATCGCCACGCCTGTGGAAACACAAGTAAACGGAACGCCCGGCATGGCCTATATGAGCTCCAACAGTACGAGTACCGGCCAGATGGCGCTCAATGTTACTTTTGAGCTGGGCACCGATGTGGACATCGCTACGCTGGATGTGCAAAACCGGGTCAGTATAGCGGAGCCTCGTTTGCCGGAAGAGGTCAAACGACTCGGACTTATCGTCCGGAAAAGAAACCCTTCCGTCATGATGGTGGTCGCGATGTATTCTCCAAAAGGCACCCACAATGTAAACTATCTGGACAACTATACGAATATTTTTGTACGCGACGCTCTGCTCAGAGTACCGGGTGTGGGAGATATTACCGCGTTGGGACAGGATTTTAGCATGAGGGTATGGCTGAAACCGGACATTTTGGCCAAGCTGGGCATGAGCAGCCGTGAAGTGACCGCCGCTATCCAGGAGCAAAATATTCAGGTTTCGGCGGGAACTGTAGGCGCCAAACCACAGTCGGCCGGGCAGGCTTTTGAGTACTCTATTACTGTAGACAGCCGTCTGAAAAGTAAGGAAGAGTTCGAAAATATCATCATTCGCGCCAATCCCGCCGACGGTACGGTAACCTATCTGAAAGACGTAGCCCGAATCGAGCTCGGGCGCTTTGACTATAGCCGCTATACGACTGTAAACGGCAAGGAAGCGTCCATTATGCTGATTTACCAGGCTCCGGGCAGCAACGCGGTAGAAACCGCTGATGGGATATACAACGCTATGGCGGAACTGAAGAAAGCGTTTCCGGCGGACGTAGACTATGTCGTATCGTTCGAATCGGTATCCGTTGTTGAAAAATCCATTTCCGAAGTGGTCAAGACACTGGCGGAAGCTCTTTTGCTGGTTATACTGGTCGTATTTCTGTTTCTTCAAAGCTGGAGGGCGACGCTGATCCCGATTCTGGCGATCCCGGTTTCCATTATCGGAACCTTTATATTTTTCGTCCCGCTGGACTTTACGATCAATACCCTGACTCTGTTCGGCTTTGTACTGGCGATTGGTATTGTGGTGGACGACGCCATTGTAGTGGTAGAAGCGGCGCAGCATTATATAGATCACGAAAAGCTTCCTCCCCGGGAGGCTACCCGTAAAGCGATGAAAGACATTACCGCTCCCGTGATAGCCATCGCGCTGATTCTGGCGGCTGTGTTTATTCCAGTAGGCTTTATTCCCGGTATCGTAGGGCGTCTCTATCAACAGTTTGCCATTACCATCGCTATTTCGGTACTGCTTTCCGCTTTTGTAGCGCTTACCCTTACTCCGGCTCTTTGTTCGATAATGCTTCGTCCGATGAACCTGGATAAGAACTCTAAAGGTATAAATCGCTTTTTTTACCTATTCAATCGTTGGTTCGCCCGTACAACCGCGGGCTATGCCATCTGGGTCAAAAAATGTATCCGGGCGACTCCGCTGGTGCTGATTTTCCTTATTCTGATCTACGCGGGTACCTTTGGAATGTTCACTATGAAGCCGACCGCGTTTATTCCGACGGAAGACGAAGGCCGCTTGTTTATCTCCGTCGAGCTACCTCAGGCCGCCTCGTCGGCCCGTACTCAGGCTATTCTGGATCAGATGTCCGAAACGCTGGCGGATGTGCCTGGCATGCGTAACTACACGGCTATTGGAGGAATGAACGTAATCAACTTTTCTACCAAATCCAATAGCGGCGCTTTTTTCGTGCAATTACAACCCTGGGAGTCCCGCAAGGAAAAATCCCAGCAATTATATGGATTGATGGATGAGCTTAAAAAGCGCTTTTCCGATATCAATGAAGCCAATATCGTTATTGTACCCCCTCCCGCTATCCCGGGTTTGGGACAAACCGGAGGATTCAGCTTTATGGTTGAGCAACGCGAGGGCGGTGGCGATATCAAGGAGTTTGAGTCTGTTGTGCAACGTTTTGTCGCGGCGGTCAACGCCCGTCCGGAAATCGGATCGGCATATACCTTCTTTACCGCCCAGAATCCCGGCTACCATATTGATGTGGATCGGGAAAAAGCGAAGAAAATGGGCGTCGCCATATCCGATATTTACAATACTATGTCCTCTTTTATGGGAAGTCAATACATCAATGACTTTACGATGTATGGCCGTAACTTCCGCGTAGTGGCGCAGGCGGATACGCCATTCAGAGGCGATATCCGCGATTTGGAGCAATACTATGTAATGAACCGGATGGGCGAGCCGATTCCTCTGAGCGCGTTGACCACCTATACAGTTGTAGAAAGCGCGCCGGTAATCTCCCATTACAACCTTTTCCGCTCCGCGGAGGTAAACGGAAGCGCGAGCCAGGGATACAGTAGTGGACAAGCTTTGCAGGCCCTGGAAGAAGTCGCGGCGCAGGTATTGCCTGCCGGTTACGGATATGACTTTTCGGGATTAAGTCGCGAGGAGAAAAAAGCCGGAAACAGTACGATCATTATTTTTACCCTTTCCATTGTATTTGTCCTGCTGCTTCTGGCGGCGCTATACGAAAGCTGGTCTGTACCGTTTTCCGTATTGCTCGCTGTGCCGCTTGGCGCCTTTGGCGCTATTATAGCGCTCACGTGCCTTCCGTCGCTGTCCAATAACGTATACGCGCAGATAGGGCTCATTACGTTGATTGGTCTGGCCGCCAAAAACGCGATTCTTATCGTGGAGTTCGCCAAAGAGCGCGTCGATATCGGGATGGACCTGATTACGGCGACCATAGAAGCGGTCAAGCTTCGCCTCCGTCCCATTATCATGACTTCGCTCGCCTTCATATTGGGCGTGTTGCCGCTGGCTATGGCTTCCGGAGCCGGAGCTGTGGCCCGGCAGACTATCGGCTGGACTGTAATAGGCGGTATGCTCGCGGCTACTTTTCTCGCCATATTTGCAGTGCCGGTGCTGTTCGTGGTTATTACAAAGTACGCTTATGGAAAGAAAAAACTGGCGGAACTTAAGGAACGTTACGATCCTGGTCAGCATAACCTGAGCCAGTTTTAATCCGAGCTTCAGGTAGAAAATCGCCATCCGAGAAAGTCTGTGGAAACAAAAAATCCCCGTATCATGAGTATTCGGGGATTTTTTGTTGGTGGGTGAAGCGGATAGATGACTCTAAACCCGCTTGTTCGTTCCCGCCTCATATCATTTTAACATCGGCTTGGTTATAATCGTTTTCCTTACGTTTTTCCGGCGCGTTAAGCTGGATCTCGGAAGGACCGTCCTTGATTTTCTTATTCTGGTTGTCTAAGGACTCTACTTTTCTATTCTTATCCGTTTCCTTTTCTCTCAAAGTTCGCTCGTCGTTTCGTGGATTGTCGCCTGGATTTTCTTCCGGCGCGGCCTCTCCCAGCGTATCTTCAGGGGCTACAAAACAGGTTATGGTATTCGCGTCGGTCAGGAAACATACCATATCGCTTTCGTCCATTTCCTGAGGCGGTGTCTGTAAGTTTTCATCCTGAGCCATGGCTATTGTGGAGAATCCCAGAAACGCCATTACAATAACAATATATTTTCCCATACCATCATATTTACCAACCACACTCACTTTGTAAACTTAACCCCGTATTTTTTCAAAAAGTTATGAATATGAAAAATAATCTTGTAAATAGTAGCGCCGGCCTGGCTATTTATCAATTTCCGGCAAGTTTCATTTTTTTGAAAAATACCGAATTTCTGATCATCAAAAGTATAAGTCAATGAGAAGCCCATTCAATAAAATAAGTGAGCTGCTGGAAGACCCTTTCTTTGAAGCGAATCTTTTAGGAAAGGTGGCCATCAGACAACGTGTTTGTTCTCCGGATAAGTATCCGGACAGGGCGTTCGCTTTACATTTTGAGGATTGGCGCGTGGAAGACGACAGTCTTATTGTTCAGTACTCTTTCGCGGATTCGGTTATCGGAGAGCTCCTGGTCGCTACTACTCCAAAGGGTGTTTGCTACCTGGGCTTTGTCAATGAGAGCCGCGTGACGGCGCTGAATGACTTGCGCCGCCGTTTTTCTTATCAAAAACTTGAAGAAATAGAAAGCGCGTCGTCGCGATCAGTCGTCGCTTTTTGTAATGGCTACCGCGATCAGGCTATTACCCTTCATTTGAAAGGGACCGCTTTCCAATTGGATATCTGGAAAAAGCTGGTTCGTATTCCCGAAGGGAAAGTAGCGACATACGCGTCTCTTGGTCCCAATTCCAAAGCGGCCCGGGCTGTCGGCTCGGCGGTGGGCGACAATCCGGTCTTTTATATTATCCCATGTCACAGAGTGGTACGCGGTGACGGTAGCTTTCAGGGATATTTTTGGGGTACGGAACTGAAAAGAAAACTACTTGCCTGGGAGTTTCAAACACTTTAGGTTCGGCGAGAGCCTCTAATTGGTTTGCGATCATCACGTAAAATATTAAGCTTGTCGTTTTAAAGCATATTTATTGTTAGCGACCAGAGCGACCAGTTGTCCCGGTTTATCTTAAACCGGCGATTTTATTTCATTTCTCCCGGTTTTTCACCCTTGATTTCAATATATCTTGTCGAGGCGAGCTCTACCTTCGCTTCCGCGAACACCGTCTGGATATTGCGGATCAGATCGGATTTGATCTGGTACATATTATCCGGGGCGAAGGTATAGGCGTTGAGTTCGTAAATCGCGTACGCTTCTTCCAGCGATAGCTGAAAGACATAGGGATGGGGAGATTCGGCTACGTCCTGGGTACGCAGGGCGGCGTGTATCAGCAACGACTCGATCAGGGTATGGGAGTAATCGTAGCGTATCCTGACATGGGCGCCGATGGTGAGCCCCGCCCGTTTGCCAAGCGAAGAGTAGTTGACGGTATGGCCGCTTAATATAGCAGAGTTGGGTACGGATACATCTTCATTGTTGATGGTGCGCAGGCGCGTGACCAACGCGTTTTTTTCGATTACTACGCCAGTGATATCTCCCGTCTTGATCCAGTCTCCGGACTGAAACGGGCGCATGTAGGTAATGACCAGTCCGGCCACGGCGTTGGATACGGCTGAGGATGAGCCGATGGAAATAAGGATACCCAGGAATACGGACATGCCCTTGAACGCGTCGGAACCGGAACCAGGCAGATAGGGAAAGATAATGACCAGTGTAAGCATGAGCAGGAGAAAACGTACCAGAGCATAGGTAGGCCCGGCCCATTCTTTATGAAATCCGTTGATCGACAGGGCTCCCCGCTCGATCTCGGTGGCGAAGAAGCGGAAGAGCCGGATGGTATAACGCGCGAGTACCAGAATCAGGCCGATGGTGATCAGATTGGGCAGATACTGGGCGATGGAGAATATGATCAGCCTCAGAGGATCCCAAAACCACTCGCGGATAAGACCCGCCCATTTCAGCGTCGAAGGAAATATGCTGAAGGCTAATGGCATAGCCATGAAAAACAGCATCAGAAAGGCGAGTATCCGCAGCAGATCCAGCAGCCGGATCATAAATATGGAAATATGCTCCCGCTTGATCAGCTCGTAGTTACGTATCCGCACTCCGGCCAAAAAACGATTTTCTTTTGTTTCCACCAGATTCTTGACGTAGCCGAACAGGCGATTGATAAGTACAACAAGGGCGATGACAATCAGGAGGATCAGACTCAGCTCCCCTACTCGTATGAGGTTGTTTTTAAGGCTGTTTTCGCTCCTGTATTTCGCTATAATCGTTCGTAACGCGTCTCTGTGCTCTACCGCGAGACTATCGATATCCTTGTCCGCCCAAATCCCGTCGGCGGTACTGATTCCCGATATGGTTTGCTCCTGGTACTGGATAGTAATGAGATTGTGGGTTTTCCGGATTTGTATGGAATCGGGATAAAAAAATGGTATTTCGTACAGATAGCGTATTTTTTTCTCGACATCGGCTACCCGTTCCTTCACCTGATAGGGCCCCAGCGAGGTATGGATGTAAAAAAGCGTATCCCGGTAGAAAACGACAGGCTCTCCTTTCGTCTTGGCTTTGAGCTGTTCTATTTCCGCTTTTTGCTGTAACCAGACCGAGTCGACCGGAGCGGACGCCGAGCGCAATTCGATTTTTCTGGTTTCCATCAGCAGTTTAAGCTCCTGCGTGAGCAGGTCGATCTTGAGTGAATCTTTGACCCGCAGGCTGTGGACTTCCGACAGGCGGCGCTCCAGGGCGTTTACGACGCTGTCCCGTTCCGACGAGTCCGTCCCCGCGTTTCCCGGCAGGGACAGACCGCATACCAGTACAGCCAGCGCGGCCAGTCGATAAATCATGGAAAGAAAAAAATCGAGAGTCGATGAATTCATACCTCAAGCAACAATTAAAAGAATACGAAAGACACGTTGGCTTTAACGCCAGGCGTAGGCCATGAGCGGTAAATTACATATATTCTTTTAATCATGCTAAAACAATCGCTCCCGGTCATCCCGATCAATCTCTTACTCGTCGATTCCGGAAAAAATATAGAGCCAGACAAGGCGCGCCAGGCGAAAGTTTAGAGGTGACAACACAAGGATTACCGCGACAATCGCCGCCAGGTTGCTCAGATCGTACATTCCGGTTCCAAGCAGGCGACAAACGAAATAGGTGATAAAGGCTTCAGCCGTCGCCAGGGCGTAACTCACATACATGGCTCCCCAGAAGAATCCCGGCTCCCGGGCAAAACGCGCCTGACAGCGGGGGCAGTCGTTGTGCATCTTGCCCGGAACCAGACTCAGCAGGTTGGAGTTGGCGAATACGCTGCCTTTATGGCAGTACGGGCAGCGGTTGCGAAGTATTTTTAGTAGAAACATAAGCGTGTGTTTTGGTTATTTATACAACATTAAAAGTACTTATATTCATTCGGATAACTGAATAAGTTTTGTAGCCAATTACCGGACGAATCGGACATGGAGTTTTTTATTTTTGGGAATAACGACTCCACGCGAGGCGGTTGGTAAACTTTTTACCAAACAAGTGGATTTTGACGATTTCCCCATTAACTTTGAAGCGTGAGAGCTATCGTCCCATACAGCGTATACCAGCCACTGATCCTGATGATGGTGTATCTGTCCGGTTTTTCAAAGCTTTGTCTTCCGTATCTTGACTACGCTGTAAACCATGACTATATCGTGGCTAATTTATGCGAAAACAAAAAAAACAGCGCTCTTTGCCATGGTGTATGCTATCTGAACAAGGAATTAAAAAGAGCCGCTGAAAACGAAGAAGGTCGTGACGCGACACTGATCGTCGCGCAGGCGGAAATAGCGGATGATATTCAGGAAATTGTCTTCACGATTCCGTACCGCTATCAAGACGCCCGATTATACCCTCCGGCGAGCGCTCACTGGCAAGCTGTTGTAATGGAGTACCTTGCTCCGCCTCCCAGATCCTGAAAAAGCGTTTAGATCCTCTTTATTTCCGATCTGTTCGGAAACGCGCGCCAGTCGGCTTGTACACGGGCCCCGCGTATATAAAATCATGTCTTACTTTAACAATACTTTTTAAATATGTCTGATGTTGGTATACTAAATAAAAAAACTTTTCACGCGATTCGTCTGCTGGTAGCCATGGCGCTGCTGGGTCTTGTGACCGGCTGTTCGGATTCGGCGACACTCGAAAAAGACCGTGAAGCTCTGATGGATTTGCATGACACGGAAATGGCCAGAATGGGTGAAATATTTACCTTGAAAGAAAAGCTCACCTTCTTGGCGGATAGTCTTACTTCCGATGAGGATAAAGCCATACTAGGCGAGCGAATCGATCGTTTGCAGGAAGCCAACGAAGCGATGATGCAATGGATGCGGGATTATCGGGAGCCATCCGCGGATATGCCGGCGGAAGAGCAAAAAGCCTATTTCTCGGAGGAAATGGAAAAAATGAAAATAGTAGAACGTTTGATCGCGGGGAGCATTGATTCAGCGCGTGTGGTACTAAATAATTATCAATCCCGATGAAAATTCATAACTTATTGTTAATATACTTGTTGATGGCTTTGTTTGGTTGTCAGCAACCCGAGAAAACGCTCCCTGTTATGGGGCCGAGGATACCGATTCAAAAAGAAGTGGATGGTCGGTCCGTCATTGATACGCTTTATCACAAGGTACCGGACTTCCGCTTTACGGATCAGAATGGGCAGGCGGTGACCGCCGCTACTTTTGAGGGTAAAATATATATCGCCGACTTCTTTTTTACCAGTTGTCCTACCATATGTCCGGTCATGAAAAAGAACCTGCTCAAAGTGTATGAAATCTATAAGGATAGCGCGAACGTGTCTATTTTGTCGCATACTATCGATCCCAGGCACGATTCGGTAGAAGTGCTCAGAGACTACGCGGAGCGGCTGGACGCGCGGACACCCGGCTGGTATTTCGTAACCGGCGATCAGGACAGTATATTCAGTATCGCCCGGCAGTACATGGTGAGCGCGTTGGAAGACAAGGACGCGCCTGGCGGATACGCGCATAGTGGCGCGCTGGCGCTGATGGACAAGGAGCGACGGATACGCGGATACTATGACGGCACGGAGGAAGAAGCGACCAAAAGACTCATACGGGATATAAGAACTCTTTTGAATGAATAGAATCGCGTTTTCCCTATTGTTTGGCGGCCTGGTATTGGCCGGATGCGTCGATGGGCCCAGCGCCAAGAAGACGTATGAAATTCGCTGCGCCAATTGCCATGGAAAAGACGGAGAGGGATTGAAAAAACTCATTCCTCCCCTAGCCGATTCCGATTATCTGCAAAACAATATGGACAAGCTCGCTTGTATTATCCGAAATGGCATGAAGGAGCCGATCATGGTCAATGGAGACCTGTACATACAGGAAATGCCTCCTAATCACGACTTGTCCGATATGGACATCGTAAATCTGGTCAACTACATCAACAAACGCTGGGGAAGCCCGGCTACTTCCCAGACACCGGCCCAAACCAGGAAACAATTGAAAAACTGCGAATAACACTTGTAAGGGAGGAGGCTTCGGAAGCTCCTATAGCTTTCCTCCTCTCCTTCATTAAAGTTTAAGCTCAAAAACCATCGCTATTCCTTAGTATGGGCAGTTTCTCTTTCAATTCTTTGACGCGTCCTTTTTGCACTTTATTAGATAAAAGGGATAGTTTTCATTTACTTCGGAAATTTCAAAAAGTCCCGCTTTACCAAACTCCTCTTCTATTGTTTCCCTGTCGTAAAAGAACATTTTTACACCGCCAAACATTTCAAACCTGTCCTTACCGATACAAGTTCCTCGCCCGTAGGTCTGAGCCTCTTTTGTGATTGTAGCAAAAACCATGAAGCCATTTTTTGTCAGTTGGTTATAACAGTCGGTAATGAGTTTTATCCTTTCGTCCTTGTCCAACAAGTGAATCAACGCGTAACAGAATATTCCGTCATACAGTTTGTTGTCAAAAGGCATTTTAGTTACAGAGCCATGATAAATTATCCAATCATTTCCGAAGTGGTTTTTAGCTATATCGATCGCGGTTTGGGAAATTTCAATTCCTGTTACTCCGATTCCGCTTTCTCTGAAAAGTTGAGCGTTTCGCCCATAGCCAATTCCCGGAATCAGAATATTCTTGACATTATTGGCTATAAAAAAATCATTTGTCAATACCGAAGATTTGGCAGGTTCCAATCCCCACATTTCCCGCTTGTCTTTAAACGCTTCTTCCCAAAACTCTGTCATAGTTTCTTAATTTAAACACGACTTTTACTTCTAAAATCTCAGTTAAATCCCCTGGAATGTCTGTTATAAAACTTCTATCATGTCGCATGACTTAACGCTTTAAAATTGTGTTCACGATGGTTCGGGGCTTTGACACGCTAACCATTCAATCAGAAAACCATAAACCATACTTCAATTATACAAAAAACTGTCATCAAAGTAGCGCGTGACCTTTTGCAAACCACTGTTATGGGCTTTCAATCATCCGATGTTTTACCGTATTCTGAGACGCTGAAAAAAATAAAAAGAGGGAAAGAAAAAATCATTTAAACGATTGTCTAAATTTCAGAGGTGATTGATTGGTTTTGTTTTTGAATAACCTTTAAGAAAGAATTGAAGCTAAAACAATTCTATGAGAGATGGGAAAAATCTTTCCCGAACTACATGTTCAGATTATGAATTTTAAGAAATGGCTTATAGGAGTTCATCGCCATCGCGCCGAGCATTATTTGCAGAAATATCAATCGTGGTTTGGAATAAGTGAAGCCTCTACAAAAAAAAGAAGTCGCTGACAGGCGACTTCTTTTTTATATTCATGGACTACTTTATAAAGCTACTTGATAAAGCCTCTCTTTTTCATTAACGCTTCGATGCCAGGATCCTTCCCTCTGAAAGCCTTATAGCCTTGCTCCGGGTCTATCGTATTTCCGACAGAGAATACATATTTTTTTAAGCGTCCCGCTACTTCCTTGTCATAAGGGCCATCTCCTTCCATAAAGGCGGTATAGGCGTCCGCTGTCAGTACGTCGGACCACAGATAGCTGTAATATCCCGCGGAGTAGCTGTCACCGCTAAAGATATGCGCGAATTGAGGCGTGCGGTGTCGCATCACGAGCTCTTTAGGCATTCCCAGCGTTTTTAGCGTTTCCTTTTCAAACGCGTCCGGATCGATATCCTTCTCTCCGGCCAGATGCAGTTTCATGTCTACAAGACCGCTCGCCAGGTATTCCGTCGTAGCGAATCCCTGGTTGAACGTGGAAGCCTCGCGAATTCGGTCAACCAGTTTTTGTGGTATAGGTTGTCCCGTGTCATAGTGCAGGGCGAAGTTTTGCAAGACCTCCGGAGTGGAAAGCCAATGCTCGAGCAATTGAGACGGAAACTCTACATAGTCGCGCACGACGCTTGTTCCGGAAAGCGTTGGATAGGTTACCCGCGAAGCCAGGCCGTGCAGGGCGTGCCCGAACTCATGAAACAAGGTGGTGGCGTCGTCCCAGGATATAAGTACAGGTTCGCCTTCTTTGCCTTTGACAAAGTTGGAGTTGTTGGATACAAGGGTCGTGGTCTCGCCATCCAGCCTGTGCTGATCGCGATACGCGGTCATCCACGCGCCGGAGCGTTTGCCCGGCCGGGCGAACGCGTCGAAGTACCAATACCCGACATGTTCCCCGGTCGTCTGGTTCAATACTTCCCATACGCGTACGTCCGGATGAAAAACAGGCACATTGTCCACTTCCTCGAATTTGAAATCGAATAAGCGCCCGGCCACCCAGAACATGGCGTCGCGTAGTTTATCCAGTTGCAGATATTCCTTTACTTCGTTTTGATCAAGATCATAACGGTCTTTGCGGACTTTTTCCGCGTAAAACTTGTAATCCCAGGGTTCAATAGTGATTTTCCGCCCTTCTTTATCGGCGAGCGCCTGCATGTCGGCTACTTCTTCACGGACTCTCGCTACCGCGGGTTTCCATACGTCTTCCATCAGCTTCATCGCTTTCTCAGGAGATTTGGCCATGGTATTTTCCAGCCTCCAGTGCGCGTGCGTTTCATAGCCCAGCAGTCTGGCCCGGATGGCTCTTAGTTTCAATATTTCCTGGATGATCTCATTGTTGTCGTTCGCGTCCCCATTGTCTCCTCTGTTGACAAACATTTTCCAGGCCTTTTCCCTAAGAGTTCGATTTTCCGAATACGTAAGGAAAGGGTCGATGGAAGAGCGCGTGTTGTATATCAGTCCCTGACCTTCTTTCTGTCCTTTTCCCTTCGCGGCTTCTACCGCCGCGTCGCGTAGTGATCGCGGCAATCCCGCGAAATCGCCTTCCTTTTCAAGCAAAAGGGTTTGTCCTGATTCGTCGGCAAGAAGATTTTGAGAAAACTGAGTAAACAAGGTCGCCAGTTGACGGTTGATAGCGGCTATCTCGGACTTGGCGGCCGAATCCAGTTTTGCTCCGGCGCGTACGAAGTTGGTGTAATAAAGCCATGTTAGACGCCGCTGTTCGTCTGTTAAGGTGTCTTTTGCAGGCGAATGATATACCGCTTCCACTCTTTTAAACAGCGCCTCATTTTGCATGATTTTATCCGAAAAAGCAGCCAGTTCGGGTTCCATGGCTTGCTCAACGGCTTGAAAAGCCGAGTCGCTTTTGTTTGAGCTCCATACATAGTATATGGCCAAAACCCGTTGTAGCGCCTGACCTGACCGCTCCAGCGCGGCGATTGTATTCTCAAAGTCGGGAGCGTTCGCGTTGGAAGCGATTTGTTCTATTTCGGCTTGATTTTCGGCCATAGCCGCTTGGATAGCTGGCTGAAAATCGGAGACTCTTACCTGATTAAAGGGCGGCAAACCACCATGAGGCCCCTCCCATGGAGCGAGAAGCGGATTGTTTTTTAATTGAGCGTCATTCAACATTTCGATACTGGCATTCGAGTTTTCTTTTCGTACTTTCTGATTGCAGGCGCTCAAGGCGATTCCTCCGATAAGTACAGGATATAGTATTTTTGAGAAAGACATAAACACGTGTTATTTAAAAATGTAATGATCCGTCCTTGGACGGAAAAAACGGATGATTTATTGGATCAAAATCAGCTTCTACAACCATTATAGACGGACAAAGTTTTATCCGGAGCTACGGTCGGCAAAAAATAATAATTGGATTCCACCGGTGGCTTATATCCTGAGAGTATGATTGTCTGGACATTTCTATAGGAAATGCCAGACAAAGGAAATGGCTATGGATGATACCCGGGGCTACAGGCTATTGCCGACATTATCTGTAATGTGACCTGTCTGATACAACGTAATCGCGACGACCGCGATAATACCCAGTATAATAGCCATAACCACCAGAAGTGACTTGTAAAACTTGTTTTCTTTCTGGAGTTTACGACGTTTGAGGATATTCTTTACGACATTGTCCGCTCTGTGAAACGCGCTTTCGTTTTTGATAATATAGTCGAAGGCGCCATGTGTAAGCGTATCGATGGCGATTTCTATTTTTTCCTGCCCGGTAAACATCACTACCTCGGCTTCGGGCTTCCTTTTTTTGATAGCTCTCAGGATATCCATTCCGTTTTTCGCGTTTTTGTCCTCGGAGCTTAGTGTATAATCAAGAAAAATAATTTCAGGATTTTGATCAAGGTGTTTCAGACTCTCTTCGCCGGTATGAAACACACTGACGGAGTAGTTTTTATTCTTGATCAGATAATCCTTTAGCAACTCGCATTGCATCTTATCGTCATCTACAATAAAAATCTTCACTTCTTTCATGGTCACCCTTGGTTTGATTATATGTGTATTGTTTGTTTTTCCGATTCCAGCTCTTTATAAGCTTTTACCAAAATATTTTCAAAAGTAATAATAAGATCCGGTATTGCCTCAAGATTTACCTGTTCGCCCGAATTAATTTCTATTTTCTTAATAATTTCTCCGCCTTCTTTTATACCCATATAGTTGACGCGCGGTTTCATGGAGTGCGCCGCCACCCGTACTTCCGGCCATTTTTTGTCGGCTGCCAGGGCTTTCAGACGATTCCAGTCATCAGGTATGGAATGAAGAAACATATCGATATACTTAAGCGTTTGTGCGGGATTTCCAGTCGTCATGCTTTTGAGAAAAGTCAGATCGGTCACCTCGCGCTTTTCGTTGGAAGAAAGCTCTACGACGTTTTTGAGATCTACGCTTTTCTCACCGTTGTCCGGCGCGTTCGCGTAGTTTTCCGGCTCCTTGTTGAGCAGTGATGAAATTTTGATCAGCAGAATGTCCGCGTCGATAGGTTTCGAAACGAAGCCTGTCATGCCAGAATTGAAGCATTCATCGATTTCCGGCTTCGTCGCGCTGGCGGTCATGGCGAGAATCGGCGCGTTCGCGTATCCCAGTTCCGGATGGCTACGGATGTGGCGGGTCGTCTCATAACCGTTCATTTCCGGCATTTGCACATCCATCAGGATAATATCGTAATCCGGTTTATTTTTCAACTGTTCAATCGCTACCCGTCCATTCTCGGCGATATCGATAGTCAGGTTTTTAATCAGCGATTTTAACGTATCTACGGCGACTACCTGGTTGAATTCATTATCTTCTACCAGTAAAATACGGATACCATGCAACTCCTGAGGCGTAGTCCGTACGGCGCGCTCCTTTCGAACCGGTTTTTCCTTGCCTTCCTTGTACCAAATGGAAAATGAAAATACCGAACCTTTGCCGGGCGCGCTTTCTACCCGTATGCTGCCTCCTTGCAGTTCAACGATTTTTTTGGAAATACTTAAACCAAGTCCCGTACCCCCGAATTTTCGGCTGGTATCGCTGGACGCCTGCACAAAGTCGTCAAATATGGTGGCCAGCTTGTCGGCGGGGATCCCGATGCCGCTATCCTCTACCGCGAATTCGATCAGCAGCGCGTCGTCCTTACGCTCCAGCAGACGGCATATGATATTGATGTAGCCCTGGGAGGTAAACTTGACGGAATTGCCAATCAGGTTGACAAAGACCTGATTGAGTTTTCCCGGATCCCCGATAATGCCGTCGGGCAGGTTCTCGTCAATGATAGGATTCAGTTTTAAACCTTTTTCATCAGCCTTGATCTTAAAGGTATTGTATAATCCGTAGACAATATCGGACAGGTCGAAATTGACTTGTTCAAACTCGATCTTGCCCGCGTTGATTTTTGAAAAATCCAGAATCTCGTTGATGATTACCATTAAATTATCAGAGGCCTGTTTGATGGCTTTAAGATAACTGGTTTGCCTGGGCTCAAGCGATGTGTTTAATATGAGATTAGTCATTCCGATGATCGCGTTCATCGGAGTTCGGATTTCGTGACTCATATTGGCTAGAAACTGTTCTTCTTTGTTTTTCGCGTTACGGGCGATTTCGATGGCTTTGCTAAGCTCCTTTTCGGTTTGTATACGCATGCCTATATCCCTGTTGAGCAGAAAAAAGGCGACGATGAGAAACGAGAGCCCCATGATATTGCCGGCGATAATAAATAACATGGCGTTGCCAGCGTTCAGGTCGGCGATTTTGGAAGATATGCCTTTTATACGGTATTCATCGGCTTCCAGTTGAGAGATGAGTCCGCGTATCTTGCGTAGCTGCTTTCTGTTGTCTCCGGAGCGCAGGCGTTGAATCGCCGATTGAGGACCTTCCGTGGCGTATACGCGTAGCAAAGTCGCGTCCGATTCCAAATATTGATATATCAACTCTTTGAGCTGCGCGGCTTTGTCTCCCCCCACCAGTGTCCGGCCGATCGACTCGATCGGTTCTATCATAGCCTTGCTCGCTTCGTCGCGCGATTTAAGATAGGAAGAATCGGAAGTGACAAAAAAGCCAAGCAATCCGGATTCCATATTCTTCAGATGATCGTCTATATTTTCCAGATCGGAGATAAATATCCGCGTTTCTTTTTCAATCTCGTTGAGGTGGCGAAAACGATTGAGGCTGTAATACGATATGATGCCTACCGCCAGCAACATGGTAATCGCGAAGCAAAAACCAAGGCTTACGCTAACATTCAGATTCCATTTCATATATGTCGTGCTTTGTCGACCTGATCAGGCCGTAGTTGTCCCAGTTCTTAAAAGTACATAAATTCGTGTAGTAATTGTAGCGGGAGTCCGGCGTATTTCAAAACTTAAACAAAGAAAAATACGTTGAGATTGTCGCGGAAGTTATTTTTGCCGGATCGCCGCGGTCTTGTTATAACAAAATAGCCGACATTGAATTATTTGTTTATGAATGCCCGATTGCATATTTATATGATGGCGGCGCTCGCGTGGATGATGACCGCCTGCGCCTCTGAACCAGCGTATCAGGCTGGCCGGGAAGCCGACGACCAGGACGCGCTTGTACCAAACAATCCGTTTAATCAGTTTCAGCGTATTAACTCCGTTTATATTCCGGAGGTCGTTACTTTCGCGGGTGATACGATCCCGATAGAACGATCCGATGTGCGTGAAGCCCTGGAACACGAACTGGTGGTAAATACCTTCCGGCACTCGCAAACATCGCTGATCATAAAGAAAATAGAACGCTGGCGCGCTTTTGTATCGGAGATGCTGGAAGAATCGGATATCCCCGAGGATTTTATCTATCTCGCGGTCATCGAAAGCGAGTTTGACAATAACGCCGTCTCTTTCGCGGGCGCCATGGGAATGTGGCAGATTATGGAAAAGACCGCGAAGGATTATCAGTTGGAAATAAGCAGGGATGTGGATATGCGTCGTGATCCCAAACAGGCTACTATGGCGGCGGGCCGGTTTCTGAAATGGGCTCACGCGCGGCTTGGCGACTGGGTATTGACAGCGGCGGCGTACAATATGGGACTGAAAGGAATACAAGACCGATTGGAACGACAAAAAGTGGATTCCTTTTTTGACTTACATCTCAATACGGAAACTGCCCGGTATGTATATAGAATCTTAGCTTTGAAGCTTATTCTTGAAAATCCGGAAGCTTATGGATATTATATTTCCGAACAGGAAAAATACAATCCATACGTCTTTGACGTGGTGATGGTGGATCGGGATATCGACAATCTGGTCGATTTCGCGAAATTGCACAATACGACGTACAAGGAACTGAGACGACTGAATCCCTGGTTTAACAACACGTCGAACTTTAAATTGCAGATTTCGAAAAACAGGCGATATGAAATCAGGATTCCGCGAAAAGAAATAAAAGTAGTGGTAAAGAACCCGGAGCGCTAAACGCTTCGGGTTCTTTTTTTATTACTTGTTTTTTTTATCCTTTACATCTTCTACTTCGTCTTTCGCGTCGTTGTACAAGTCTTCACCGGCGTCTTTTATATCCTTGCCGGCGTCCTTTATTTCTTCTTTTGAATCATTCATCTGATCAGAAGCGCTTTTTTGGTTGTCTTCGCAGCTAAAAAAAATGGCGGCGAATATCAGCGGGAAAAAGTACTTTTTCATATAAGTTATCATTAGGAGTTAAATATTTGTCTTTAACTTTCCCATGGTGGAAATGTTTTGTTTGTGGTTTGAAAACATCTGTTCCAACAAATAAAAAATCGTTTTTTATATCAATCCAGACATTTTTTTAGTAAAATTGCTATAGTCAAAACCTATATCAGTTTTAAAAATGAAAAGAAACGTTATTTTTTATTCGCTCGCGATCGGCGCGTTTACCTGTTTTTACGCGTGTAGTCCATCAGAGAAAAAGGCGGAAGAAACTCAGACCGAAGCGACATCGAACGCCGACGTTGAAGACGCTGTAGTCTATACTGTTGATCCTGCGCGGAGCGAGTTGAAATGGAAAGGCACTAAAGTGACAGGTGAGCATTTTGGTACAATCAATGTCCAGGAAGGTACACTATCCGTAAAAGACGACGCCTTGGTCGGTGGTAAAGTTCTAGTAAATATGAACAGCATTGTTGTTCTTGACCTGGAAGACTCTACTTATAACGCGAATCTGGTTGGTCACCTTAAGAGTGAAGATTTCTTCAACGTGGAGAACCATGGCACTTCTACGCTTGAAATTACGGACATCAAAGCGGGTGAAGGAAGCGCTAAGACCGTGAACGCCAGACTTACTATCAAGGGTATTACCAATGAAGTATCTTTTCCCGCCGATATCGAGATCAGCGAGGATAAAGTTTCCGCTAAGGGTACCGTTACACTTGACCGTACACTTTGGGAAATTAAATATGGTTCCGGCAAATTCTTTGAAGGATTGGGCGATAAGCTGATCCACGATCAGATGCAGTTGGAGTTTAACATCCAGGCTGTGAAATAAGCCGACGAACGACAAAACCATAAGATAAACAGCCTGAATCTCAAAAAAGATTCAGGCTGTTTTGTTTTATACTATATCGTTCAGGTCTTCTGTTTTAATTCGCTATTTTCGCTTCTTTATCATTTATTTCAACATTGATTGTCTTGAACGCCGATCTTTTCAATACCGGTTTGCCTGTGGCGGAAATCATACCCCAGGTAAAAAACACCCTATCCGATCGCGCCGCGCTGATCGTAAGCGCTCCCCCTGGGGCGGGCAAAAGTACTCTGTTGCCATTGGCGCTGCTGAACGCTCCCTGGCTCAAAGGGAAGAAAATTCTGATGCTTGAGCCCCGCAGACTGGCCGCCAGGACGATCGCGGAGCGCATGGCTTCTTTGCTGGGTGAGCAGGTGGGGCGGCGGATCGGATTTCGTATTCGTTTTGAAACCTGTGTGAGCGAAGATACGATTATTGAAGTGCTTACTGAAGGTATACTGACCCGGATGCTGCATAGTGACAAAGAGCTCGCGAATGTAGGATTGGTGATTTTTGACGAATTTCACGAACGAAGTATCCACGCGGACGTGGCCATGGCCCTATGCCGGGAGACGCAAAGGCTGTTTCGGCCGGATCTCAGGATTCTGGTCATGTCGGCTACCCTGGATACGCCTGTGCTTGGCAAGTTGCTCGACGCGCCGGTCATCCATAGCGAAGGACGGCTTTTTCCTGTCAGAATTCACTATACAGGCGAATCGGATGAGGGTTTGCTCCCGGAACTTACAGCCCGGATTGTAAAAAAAGCGGTGAAGGAAAATGAAGGTGATATTCTGGTTTTTCTTCCCGGACAGGGAGATATAAAGCGCTGTGAATCCCTGCTTCGACGAGATTTGAAAGGCTTTGCCATTCATACGCTATATGGTTTGTTGCCTCCTTCCAAACAATACGCGGCGCTGATGCCTGATAAAAGTGGCAAGCGAAAAATTGTACTGGCCACTTCGATCGCTGAAACCAGCCTGACGATTGAAGGTGTAAAGGTGGTTGTGGACAGCGGTTATGGAAAAATTTCCCGTTTTGATCCTAATTCGGGTCTTTCTCGGTTGGAAACGATAAAAATCTCGAAGGACTCGGCTGATCAGCGCGCCGGAAGGGCAGGAAGGCTCGGGCCAGGCGTATGTTATAGAATGTGGAGTGAGAAAACTCAGCGGACGCGTCAGGAGTTTCGTACACCGGAAATTCTTGAGGCGGATCTTTCTCCGCTGGTACTGGATATGGCTCAATGGGGAATAAAAAATCCGCGACGACTTGTATGGATCTCTCCCCCGCCCCATTCCTCCGTGGCGTTGGCCTACGAAACATTAAGGCAATTGGGAGCCATTGACGATCAGGGCGACATTACCGAGCATGGCGTAAAAATCCATGATCTGCCTTGCCATCCGCGTCTCGGACATATGTTGATCATGGCGGAGGAAGACGATAAACTTGGACTCGCTACCGATTTGGCAGCTATTCTCGACGAGCGCGATCCATTGCCTCCGGAATCCGGTATTGATATTAATCTCCGTATCGGGGCGTTGAAAAGATACAGAAAGGAGGCGGGTAAAGGTAAACGGTTGGGAAAAATTGAAAAGATCGCCCGCTCCTATCGTAAATTGTACGCTATGGAGGCTGATAACGGAGAATGGGATTCATACGAAACCGGTGTTTTGCTGGCCCACGCTTTTCCGGAAAGAATCGCGTTCGCGCGTCCCGGAAACAACGCCCAGTTTCAGCTCGCCAATGGAAAATACGCTTTTACCGGTCATAAAGATACGTTGGCGAACGAAGCCTGGCTCGCGGTAGCGGCAATGGACGCTCGAGAAGGTCTGGGCAAAGTCTTTCTGGCTTCTCCTCTCAATCCAAGAGACCTGGCGCCTCTCCTGAAAGCGCGGACCATAGTAAAATGGGATACGGACACAGGTGAGCTTAAAGCCACAAAGGACTTGCGTATAGGATCTATCATTTTGAAATCAAGTCCTCTCCCTCCGCCCGACGATACGCGCCGGGTGGAGGCGATATCGCGGGCTATCGCTGACGAAGGAGAAGATTTGCTCGGTTTTAACGAGGAGGTTATCCGATGGCAAAACAGAGTTCTTAGTCTTAGGGAGTGGCGCCCCCAGGAAGGATGGCCGGATGTGAGTACACCCACTTTGCTATTGATCAACCGGGAGTGGCTGTCCCCCTTTCTGGCGGAGATAAAGAAACCGCGTGAACTTTATTCAATTGATCTGCTGAAAATACTTTCTGATTTTTTTCTGTCCGATGAACAACGGAAACGCCTTGATATTCTGGCTCCGTCTAGTTATTTATTTTCAGAGAGCCTCGTTTTGCCAATTGTGTATTCGGAAGCGGGTGGAAATCCAGGTATGGAAGTGAAGCTTCAGGATTTGTTTGGCGTCGCGGAGTCTCCAACGATCAACGAAGGACAAGTGAGAATCGACTTGCTCGTAAAAGGTCCGGATTATAAACCCATAACGCTTGTAAAGGATCTGGCGGCGTTTTGGACGGAAGACTATGTCGGCCTGCGGGGGAAATTGATCGGAGATTATCCTTCCATACCCTGGCCCTGAGTTATTCCGTTTCATAAAAAAGCCTTGAAGCATAGTTTTTATCTTCAAGGCTTTTTTATGAAAATTCGTATTCGAAAGACGCGTGTGTCTTTATTTTTTTATAAAGCGTGAAATCTCCCCGTTTATTCTGATCAGGTATACGCCTTTGTTTAGCTCCGAGACCGACACTTCATTTCCATGTCCGGACTTTAGCTTTATACCCTGCATGGACGATATCTCCCAATGTATAGCCTGGTCGCCGGATGAAGTCTTGATCGTCATGTGATCACTGGCTGGTACGGGAAAAAGCTCATAAAAGCGTTGAACAGGCGCTGACTTCAACGCGTTGGAGGTGGAAGTAACCGGCGAATCGTCGATGATAACCGACAACGTGGTGATGGATTTCGCGGGAAGATTTAGTTCCCCGATATCGATATCCGTCAGTTCATAGTAATAATTGTCTTCAACAGACTGAAACGCTTCTTCATGGATAATATTCCAATCTCGCGGAACCTCTATGGTAACCGCTTGTTCGGCTGCCGTATTGTTTGTCAGAACGAACGAATATTTTGTACCGTCCGCGTTTTTAAATCCGGTAATTTTGACTTGACTATTGCTTCCGGAAACTTCAATTCTCGAATATCCTTTGTCAATGTGTTTCGCGAAATGCTTTATCGTATAGTAATATGGAAGGACCGTATATTCCCCGTTGTTGTCTACCGTAATCATGGCTACTTCGGAATTTTCGTCCCACATCATATCCCAATAAACATAGGCGGCCGCGTTGGCTTCCATGAGATTTAGCTGAATCATATGGGCGGTTTGCAACCAGTCGAAGTTGCCGCTTGAAAATTCCGTCATGAAGGCGGGTTTGTCACTGTACTGGTTTTTAATAAGATTTAGGTAGCCCGTATTGATAGAGGCTGGCGATCCGTAATTGTATAAGTGGTACGCGTAGCCTGCCAGGTAGTTTTTGTTTTTTACTGATTCGGCCATTGAACCGAACGTGTTTTGGGTGTTGTTCCACAGCGCGTCGCCTATGTTCTCCGTTTCCGGTCCGATAAGCATGGGGACGCGCGACCGGTTTTTGATCTTTTCATAAACAGCGTCCAGGCCCTTGGCGTAGGAAGGATAATCGCCGCTTTCTTCCGGTCTCCAGCCACAGGTCGTCCAGCCGGCGTTTTCATATCCCGGTTCATTTTGAATGCTTAGGTATTCCGGATTAAACCCGATATGATCAAGGACATCGACCATGTATTGGGCGAAATCGTCATATTTGAAGCTTCCATCCGTGTTCTTGCCCAGCGCGCCTTCCTCTAGTTTGTTATTGCTTTTAAGGGAGGCGGGCGGCCCCCAGTTGCTCAACAGGACTTCGACTGATGGATTATAGGACTTTGCCAGGTCGCGCAATTCTCTGGTCGCCTCAAAATGGGGTTTAAACCAGTCTACATGAAACACGTTCGCCTCTTTGTTTTGAGGATATCCTTGAGGGTAGTACCAGTTTTTCAGCCGGATGATATCGGCGCCAAGATCTTTAAAAAGCAATTGGGCGATCGCGTCCTTATGACTGCTTCTGGTAATTCGGTCGCAGTGCCAGGTAAGGGCTCCCCCAAAACCGACCATAGTCTGATGGACAACGGAGGCGTCGACTGAAGCCAAAAGGGGTTCTCCAGTCACATCGCCCGTGAGTATAAAATCGTCCAGTAAAAATATTCCTTCGCCGGGGAAGTGTATCTTAAACTGCAAATTGTTGGTGGTAGCGGTAAATGTCCAGGCATATTGCTTCCACTCCGGGGTCAGCGATTGGTCTATGGCCAGATAAGCGTCGTCGAGCTGCTGTACCAGACGAATGGAAGCGTTTGTTCCTATCGCCTTTCCATAGAATGTAAGCGTATACTCTCTGTTGGGGACAGAAGGCCAGGCTTCGTTATGAATCGCTTGTATGTCCCAGGCTTGAGATCCCGGTCGGGTTATTTCAATTTTCAGGGATTTGCCGCCAGATGAAGCGTCGGCTGTCTCAATGGAAAATAGACCCTGAGCATTTCCTGATACTCCGGTCCACCAGCCGTTCATGTCGTTTTCGAAGCTCCCGTTAGTCAATAGGTTTCGAGCGTGACTCAATCCACAGAGCGTCATCAGAAGGATTACTAAAACTTTTTTCATCATCAGATACTTGAAAAACAGCCGTAAGTTATGGACTATATATCTAAATTCCGAGATTGTAATTCCCTTTTTCTGATGAGGTACTATAAACGTATATTGTGGACAGTTATCGGATGAGCGTCAGATGAATGATTTTGGTGTTATTGATGACAATCGCGTAATAGCCCGCGTCGGCCGGGGAGCCATCCTGTCGGGAGCCATCCCAGCTTCCTGGCGCGGTAAACTCCTTGACAACGCGGCGTCGCGTATCGTATATTTTGACAACTCCCGTTTCTTCAATGCGGTAGGTATCCATGTAGCCGTCTCCATTGGGGGTAAAAACCGGATCACAGTCTCTGGGAGAAGCGAGGGTAAAAGATCCGGACGCCGAGCATCCTTGACTATCCTCCACTCTAAAAAGATAGGTATCGGGAAAAACCGCGTCAAAAGCCAGCCTGTCGGCGCTAGTGCGTGTTTTGCCGGCGTCGCCCTGAATGCTGTACAAAAAAGGAGCTTTGCCACCTTGGATGTCTGATCGCCGCAGATCGATAAAGGCTCCGCTTTCACATGATTGTTCCAGAACATCGACTTGCAGGTTGTTTACGCTAAGACACGCGAGTACGTCGAGCCAGACGACGTGGCTTTCGATTACAAGATCGGGAAGCGCGGAGTTGGACATGCTTACTTTGTACAAGCCAATGTTTTTTGAACTGGCGGAGGCGATGGAATAGGCGTCTTCCAAGTCACTTTTCAATTCCCTGTCGCCATGATACCAGGTATAGGTCGTGTTTTCGAGTCCCCGGTCAAAAGGAGGCTCCAAGGTAAGTTGGTCTTGCTCTCTCGCCCTGATTTTCGGATACGATTGCCAGGGTAGCTGCGGGGCGTAATCTATTTTGGAAAAATAAGGGCGATCCGAATATGGCAGAAGATCTTCAAGGGTAAGATAGTTGTTGATGACGCTGCCGCCTATCAGATTGACATTTTCAGGCAGCGCCGGAAACGAAGTCAACTGATTGTCGAAAACATAAAATAAGCGAAGCGAGCTCAGTTGACTCAGATCAGGCAGGTATTTCAGCTTGTTGCTCCACGCGTAAAAAGCCTCGAGCCTGGTGAGCTCTTCGATACCGACGATCGTATCCGCTCCTGTCTGATGAACATGAAGCTCCCGCAATTGTTTAAATGGTGAAAAGTCCGGAAGACGCTCAAAAGGGTTGTCGCCCGCCACAATATAGCGCAACTCCTTGCAATTGTCGATCGAGGGAAAATGAGTAATCTGGTTATTGTTGCAATAGAACTCTTCAAGCTTTGTAAAGTGATTTAGGTATGGCAGGGCGCCGAGTTGATTGTACTGAACCTGAAAACCTGTCATGTCTTTTAGTTCCGACAAATCTGGAAGTTCCTTCAGCTTGTTTGAGATAAGATACAAGGTGGTAAGCTTCGTGAGCTTGCTCAGCGCCGGAATGGTCTCGAGTTGATTGTTGCTAAGATTCAGGCTTTTGATGTTGATGAAGTATTCCAAACCGCTGGCGTCGCTGATATTCGCGTTGTTGAGAAGCAGAGCTCCGTTATAACTTTCCGCCGCGCGCGTATTCAATTTTCCATCATTCATAAGCCATGGGTAGAAGGCTTGCAACCGGTTCCGGAAGTTGGTATCCGGTAGCTCGAATGATTGCGCGGACGCGGAACCAATAGCCATTACGAATAAGACTACGAGCCATTTTCTTTCTAAATATTTTACGATCCACCGACCCATATGATTATACAATCTGATCATCGAATAACTGTTACCTGAATTTTTTGGATCCGCCCATCCGAATACTCCAACAGGCAAATATACATTCCATAGTCAACAATTTTTCCGGTTTTATCAATTCCTGTCCATTCATTTCGGCTTTGAGCTCCAAATGGATGTTCATAAATCACATGGCCACTCCGGCCAATGATTTTAAAGACGCCGGTTTCTCCGGATCCGCGTGGAATAGTCCAGGTCTCGCCGAAATCAGGACTGAAGCTATAGGCTTGCTCACTCTGGCAGGACTTTGCCGGTACAGTGACTTTTTGAATACCTTCGCACTGATTCGCGTCATATATCCGCGCTATATATGAACCCGGACGCAGAGCCTCGGCTTCAAACGAATAGGATATGTCCATGTCGTCAATATACACGACATAGGGCATTAGACCACCTTTTATTTCGGTTATTTCGATACGTCCCGTATTCTCCCCGGAGCAGGATGGTGAAATAGTAAAACGAGCTTTTATCGAATCGCATGCCGGGCCAGTCCGCGGGTCTGATTTCCTGTTGGATTTGGTAACCGGCTGGACGATTGTATCCCGCAGGGGTAAATGGTCGTCGACTATCGCCTCTTTCATGGAGGCTTCTCCGGCATCCTCCGCGGAAGGCGTGGAATCGGTATGTACATGTCCAGAGACCGGGTGTGAGACTATTGGCTCTACCGGATTCTTCGCCTGTTTCACGGGAAACATCCGACTCGCCTTGGTAGAAGTGTCCACCGGAATGGTTTCCGGCGCCGCTTGTACTTTATTCGGCGTATGGGAGGAATCGGAATATTCACCCATAGCGGGCTCTTTTGTCTTTTCGTCCGGTTTTCCAATCCAGATTCCGGCTATTCCCGCCCCGATCAAAAGCGCCGCCATGCTTATATTCCGGATATCTTTTTTTCGCCGAGTCCTTTGTTGCTCTATCCTGTTCAGATCGGTACGCATTTTTTCGCGAAGTCTTGAAAAAGACGCTCCGACAATGATCCGGTTGCTCAGACTTATTTCTTCATACGCGTCTCGGTATACCGGATCCGTATCAATCAGGTTTTTTATTCTTTCATTATCCGGTTGATGGAGGCTACCCTGAATATATTCTTCTACTTGGCGATATATGTCTTCCTGAAATATCAATTTTTAAGCAAGTTAAATAATATCGAATTTTCTTTTACAAGTTTTCCCAGATACTGCTTACAGCGATAATGATTACTCTTGGCCACGTTTTCATTCGCGTAGCCCATTCTTTCACTGATCTCTTTCATAGGCAACTTGTCAAAGACCGCCAGTTGAAGGAGTTTCTGACAGTTTTCTCCAAGTTGCTCAAACACTTTTTTAAAAGCGTCGGATTTTTCCCTGTCCAATAGCTCTTTTAGCTGATCGTCCCAGTCCGATTGGTAGTACCGGATCTCCGCCAGATGGTTTTGATAGCGCTTGGCTCTGCGCATTTTGTCTATCCAGAGATTGCGGGCTACCGTATATAGAAATCCTTCCAAATCGGCTTGCTCGGAATACCGCCCCGTTTTTATTTTATGAAACAGAATCAGGACGGTGTCCTGAAAGATATCGTACGCGTCGTCCTGGGAACCGCTATTGTTAAGGATGTATTTCCGAATCTTGGACAAAGGCTTTCCATACAGGAGAGCGAGCGCTTTGTCTTCATTGCCCAGACGGATACTTTCTATTATTTTGGATTCAACTTCCTTCACAGTTAGTTCCTGTACGATTTGAAATTAAAAAAGTAAACAGTAGCTTCACTTTTTTATTACATTGAATAAGAGTTTTTTCATAGATTGCGAAAAAGTACCTTGTTAGCGTATTACTATGGCATTCCGCTTATGTTGTTGATAAGCCTGCGGGGGTATGGTCAGGGCAATCTTTTCCGGACGGAGCTTCCCGATCAGTTTATCAATAATCACTATCTGCTCAATCCGGCCAATAGTGATTCGACATACGGTTTCGCTATAAAGATAGGAAACAAGGCGGAAACCGGACTTTTTCAAGGTGTCAATAAAATATACGCGGATGGCGACTGGAGGATAAAAGCGGGAGTTAAAGGTTCCATGCATCACGTTGGAGTTTTCGTATTCAACAACCGCGAGGGTAATTTTATCAACCGGACCCGGCTATATGGGCGGTACGGGTGGCGACTCAGGCTTTCATCCCGATCATCGATATCCACCGGAGTGTCATTGGGGTTTATCAATTATTCTTTTCGGTCTTCTCAAGCCGGAGTCGGAGGTTCGGATCTAAAACCGGACGGAAATCTTGGCGTTTGGTACCTGCGCCCCAACACAGGGATCGGGATATCTCTCCAACATCTGTCAGAGCCCGATCTTCAGCCTGTTTTTCAAAGATTTAAAATAAAGCGATACGGCAATGTGCTTGGCTATCAAAAAATAGCGTTTTCACCGTTCATAAACCTCAACGCGAGCGCTTTCGCGAGCTTCGACGCCACTTTCGCGATTCATGGCGCGGTAGCTGGTGTGGCGGAGGTATACGATAAAGTGGAGGCTGGTGTCGTATATGTATTTCCAGGTCACGCGCTTTTTATGGTTGGTCTGAAAAATATCCGCCTTGGCGATTGTCTGCTTCATTTTAGCTTCTCCTATCTTGTCGAAACCGGTAAATTAACCATCAGGGACAACGCTATAGAAATCTTCGGAGAAATTCGCCAGTAAATCCTTGTTTTTCTTTTGCCGGCATATGGAAGTACTAAAGCATATCCGAATTACGTATATTGCGGGAAGTTAATGAGGGTATAACAGAACTATGAGTCAGCAGGACAATTTCCACAATCATAATTATTCGGATGACGATATTCAGCGGTGTATTAATATTTTACAATCCATTGTTGATCAGAGTGAGCAATTGGCGAAACTGCCGGAAGAGCAGCGCGTAGCCCTGCTTAAGGTGGCCGGAAGATTGTCGAGACCCGATCGGGATGAATTCAGAAAAAGGAAGAAAGACCAGTCCCGGCACAAACAACTTGTAAAAACCCGAAAGGATCGTGAAGCGAGAGCCACTACGGGTATACGCGTAGCCAGGACCTCGGACGTGTTTATGGCGCCGCTCCGTATAGACCCCTCCGATGAAGATTTCGCCCGTCCGGAAGCGGAGCTTGGCTCTCCGAGAAATTGTTACGTATGCAAGGAGGAATACACCAGGCTCCACTTTTTTTACGATTCGATGTGTAAAAAATGCGGGGACTTTAATTATCAAAAGCGTTTTCAGACAGCTTCGCTGGAGGGGCGGGTCGCGCTTATCACAGGCTCCAGGCTTAAAATTGGCTATCATGTGACGTTGATGATGTTGAGGGCTGGCGCTACCGTTATCGCGACGACTCGCTTTCCGGTTGACTCGGCGCTGCGGTTTTCCAAAGAAGAGGATTTTAATGAATGGGGACGTCGCTTGCATATATATGGGCTGGATCTCCGGCATACCCCCAGCGTAGAGCTTTTCGCGACTTATGTGGAGCAACATTACGACCGGCTGGATATTCTCATTAACAACGCCGCGCAAACTGTGCGCCGCCCTCCGGGCTTCTACGCGCATATGATGGACAAGGAAAAGATGGCGTTTCAAGCCTTGCCCGAAACTGTTCAGCAAATCCTCCAAAATCATGAAACGCTGAAAAACCAGTTAAACAGCCTGTCCGCTCCGGTTCAGTCTTCCGAAGCCGCGCTTCCCGTATCATGGCATGGTCAGGGACCCGGTATCGGACTCCGCGCCTCGGCGCAACTCTCCCAGATTCCGTATAGCTACGACAACTCGGTGATCAGCGAAGAGGTGTTTCCTATGGGTAAGCTGGACGCGGATCTACAGCAGGTGGATTTACGACAAACCAATAGCTGGAGGCTTCGGATCGGTGAAATTCCTACTCCGGAAATGCTCGAAGTGCAACTGGTCAATTCAATAGCTCCGTTTGTACTGTGCAATCGTCTGGTTTCCCTGATGCGCAAAGACTATACGGGGCAAAAGCATATCGTAAACGTATCGGCGATGGAAGGCAAGTTCTATCGTTTTAAAAAAGAAGATCGGCACCCGCATACCAATATGGCCAAAGCCGCCTTGAATATGCTGACGCATACGTCCGCTTCGGATCTGGCAAAGAGTGGTATATACATGAACGCGGTGGATACGGGCTGGGTTACGGATGAAGATCCCGCGGAACTTTCGGAGCGTAAACGACAAGTGCATGATTTTCAACCTCCGCTGGATATTGTGGATGGAGCGGCCAGGGTCTGCGATCCTTTCTTTGATGGCATTCTGACCGGCACCCACTGGAGTGGCAAGTTTTTAAAGGACTATATGCCTATTGACTGGTAGGGCTTTGGATGCTGGTACATAAAAAAGGGACTTCGACAATCGAAGTCCCTTCCCGTTTTAGGTTTATCTATGTTATTCGCAACATGCCGCGTCTTTTTCGCAACAGGATTTGACTTCCACACAGCAGTTTGATTTTTCAGAACGCTCTGTTTCCATCGCTTCGCAACAAGCGGCTCCTTCTACACAGCATATTTCTTGCTTCTGACAACACTCGGGGAGAGCGTTGTTTTCAGACTGAGCGGAAGTTAAACCGGCAAAACCAAATATGATAGCGCTAACGGCGATTATTAATGAAGTTTTCATAAGAATATAGTTTTTAAGTTCTAAAGATTTAATTTTATTATTAATCAAGTATGAAAATACAGAATGATATCATGGGTGGGTTCGCCACCATCATCATATCTTAAAATTAAATCCTATATTCGGAAAACTTCGTTAAGCAGGAATAAATCCCGTGTAATGATTGGAGAAGCGTAATTAAACCAAGGGTGTTCCAAAGGGAGCCCCACCGGCTTAAATGAGAAGAGAAACGTTTCCTCAAAAAACAATGGCGCGTAGCCACTTACTGTATGATCCGGAAGAAGATATTTTTCGGTACTTAGCGTGAAGGTACCCGCCGGAGCTATACAGCAGGAAGCGTCATCGCCGTCCTGAGGGATCGTACAGCAATTGCTGGCGATTGTATTTTGTCGCAATTCGCAGTGCGAGGCGCAGATCGTGCTTCCCGACACTACTGTCAGCACCGCGAATATTAGAACGATATTTACAAATCTTGTCAGCATATGATTCAAAACACCCTTTTGCGAGAATGATGTCTATACAAATATACTCGCTATGGACGAAAAAAGATTTACAGAATTTTTGAAATCCTTTATATAATTCAGAGTGCTGTATGTAGTTTATTTATTATTAATGATTTACCTTTAGGCGTAATTTTGTTTTAGGTAGCTATTCTCTTAATCGTAATATTCAATTCCTTTTCAATTTCCTTCATTCTGGATATTTCATGGGGTGTAATGAAGGCTATGGATAGTCCTTGCCTGCCCGCTCGCCCCGTCCGGCCACTACGATGGGTATAGTATTCCAGTTGATCCGGCAACTGATAGTGTATGACATAGGCCAGATCGGGCATATCGATACCTCTGGCGGAAATATCCGTAGCTACCAGTATGTGTATTTTATCATTTTTAAATGAACGCATTACCTTGTCGCGCTCAATTTGCTTCAAATCGCCGTGTATTACATCGACCAGAAGTTTTTTATCCTTCAGCGTTCTGGCAAGTTCCTGAGTGGCGGACTTCGTACGGCAGAAGATGATACCCCTTTCTTTGGCGTGTATCTTTAAAAACCGCGATAGAAAGTCGGCTTTCTCAAACTCCTCTCCTACGACATACTGATGCGTGATAGAGCTGTTTACTCTTTCCGAGCGGTTTATCTCCACTTTCGTCGCGTCGGAAGCCATATATTTGCCGATTATCTGCCGGATACCCTCGGGCATCGTGGCTGAAAACAGCCAGGTATGACGCTTGCCTGTCGTTTGTTTAAGTATTTCGTCAAGTTCTTTTTTAAACCCCATGCTCAGCATTTCATCCGCTTCATCCAGCACCACCGTTCTGACTCCCTCGATACTCAGGGCTTTTTTTTCCAAAAGTTCAATCAGACGCCCCGGAGTCGCTACGATGATCTGGGTCGGTCTGCGCAGGCGATTAATCTGCAAATCTATTTTTTCGCCTCCGTATACCGCGGTAGCGAAGATTTTGTCTGAATATTTTGTATAGCGAAAAAGTTGTTTGGCTATCTGTTGGCATAGCTCACGGGTTGGAGCGAGCACCAAAGCCTGTATCCCATTGATAGCAGGATTGACCCTATGGAGAAGCGGTAGTCCGAAAGCGGCCGTTTTGCCGGTGCCTGTCTGCGCTTTCCCAATAAAATCCGTTCCTTTGGTCAATAGAAAGGGAATCGCTTTTTCCTGTATGGGACTCGGATTGACAATTCCCATTTCTTTCAAAGCCTTTATAAAAACATCCGCTACGCCTAATTCTTTAAATGTACTCAATAGTTTGATGATTCGTTTGAGAGCGTAAAGGTAGCGCGAATGTTTTAAATCCCCTATTTCATAGTGTGATTTAGCCTTAAAGAATAAGCCAATCCACTAAAGCGCCCACGATGGCTAATAAAATCGCCAGATAAAGTGAAGCCATAAAACCATCTGTCTTAAAGCCAGTGGTCAGACGGTCAACCAGTTCAATAACGATAGCGTAGGATATTATTCTGGTAATAAAACCCAGGCCAAGGAAATAGAATACGCCCAGGGTAGCGACATTGAGAATCAGGGTAAAGATCCAGCCTATGAGAAAACTCAGGATTCCGATTAATATGGCGACGAAAACCGCCGTACTGAAACTCTTGACATGCACTTTGGGCATTACTTTGGACGCTCCTAACAATACGAGTGAGTCTACAAATAAATGGATTAGCCAGCTAAACATAAGATGTGTTTTTATGATTCTCAAAGCTAACCGTTTCTGGTGACGATATGTTTTGATCAGAAGATAGTAAACCTTTCAATCAGAGAGAGTAAATGTTTTGCTTGAATATGTATTTGATTTTTAATCAAATAGTTATATTGTTATAAGGCGTGTTATATGGAAATAATGCAAAAGAAAGAATAAAATATAGTTATGGGGCTGAAACATTCAGGGGGGAAAAACGTTTGTATACTTTGTTTTTAAGGTATTGAATAACAGTATGAAGTAAATATAGAGCTCGCGCGTTTTCGTTGGAGCCGACAGGTATCGCGGCGTCGTGTGTGAGACGTTCGTATAAGAATGTTAGTATCTTGATCGGAATCGTTTAAAGAATATTTTGTATTGTTCGACCACAATTCGATGGGGTTTATACATAAAATGAAATTATTGAATTTCTTTTTGCCAATTTTACAGAATGTTCTTTATATTTTTAAGCGACCAAATAACTGTTTGAGTATATGCTATTGATATGAACATGACCCGGATTTAAATATAATTATTCTAACGAATAAGTGAGATACGAAACCCTTACGAAACTATCCTTAAATATACCTTCAATGAGATTCAGTTTTATCTATTCAATTTTAATACCCTTATTGCTGACTATCGGGCGGGCGTATGGACAGTGTCCGACTGGCTGTGATATTACCCTTTCTTCCGGTGGATTGATTTCCTCGACGGCGGCGAATCAAACGATTTGCGTCACCGCTTCCGGCACTTATAGGATTACCAACAATCATCCGAATATAAAAGTGCTTGTTTGCGCGCCCGATGTGATTTTTTCCAATGTGCAGCCAAGCCAGGATACGCTCAACATCATTACCTATGGGAAGAGAACGGTGATTCAGAGCGCGGTTCTGAACGCTATTACGCATTTTACCACCATGCCCGAGTCTGATCTGACCATCGTTCCCGGCCTTAATCCCGGAAAAATCATCTATTTTACCCTTGGCGCGTATTCATCCATGACGACGGGAAGTCTTACTTCGAATTCCGGAACGATTATTAGGCTGGGTAAAAACGCCGAGTTGAATATTAATGGAGATCTTAAGTTACAAGCCGCTGGATTATTGTTTAATCAGGGCCGTGTAAAAGTGACTGGAGAATTAACGGTACAGGGAGGTGTCAACGCCATGAATAATTACTGCGGATTCGCGTCCATTGATATTGGAGGCAATCTGACGTTAAGTACCGGAAGCGTGAACAACGCCGGCTATATTACTTCAAACCGTATCAATTTTAACGGAAATGTTCCCGTATACATGCACGCGGGGTCCACGATCAGAACGAAGTATATAAACAGTGTCGACCGCCCGGACCTTATTCGGGGAGATAGTATCTCCGATGGTGGTTGCGCCTTGTTTGAACTGGATGGAAACTTCGGGTCATGGAATAGTAATTTGACAAATTCTTCCAAAATTAATTTTTGTCGTCTGAGCGGAACCGGTACTCCGAAGCTGGGCGCGGCTACGGTAAGTTGTACGTGCTCTAGTGAAGAGCCTGTTTGTATCATACAATGCGTTAAGCCGGACGCGGGCAACGACACGACTGTTTGCGTTGTGAATACTATAAACCTGAAAGACGCCGGGCAGTATCAGACATGGAGAGTAGCGTCCGGAAATCCGTCTATAACGACCATTACTCCGACTACGGGGGTAGTAGCTGGTAATTTTGTAACAGGTGTATATCGCTATGTGCTGTTTGATACGACCGGAACGGAAAACGCCACCTGTATGGATACCGTCACGGTTACAGTAAACAAACAGCCATCCGCCGGCTTGTCCGTGTCCGGGGGGACTTTTTGCGATGATCAGACTAACGCTACCGTTACTATACAACAAGCGGAACCTGGTGTTACATATACTGTACTCGCGGGCGCCAGGGCTATCGCGAGCGGAACCAATACAGGAAGCTCCGCCGCGAATCTCGCTATCCAGATTCCTCTGGATTCTTTCTCTCTGGGATCGACTACCCTAAGCTTTAGGGCTACTACCGCCGCGTGTAGCAATATTACACTCACGGCTACCGCTACTGTAGTTAAAAACAAAAGACCATCGACAAATCTTGCCATTGAAGGAGGCTTTTTTTGTTCCGACGCGACAAACGCCACATTGCGGGTGACAGGCGCGGAGCCAGGGATTCGATATAAAGTTTTGCTGGGAGGTCAGGAGATTGCCAATAATATCAATAATGGTTCCTCTCCGGCTAACCTTACCATCAATGTACCTGTATCCAGCCTTTCGCCGGGGCGAAATATTGTTCAGGTGGAAGCGGAAATCGCGGGTTGCGGCTCATTGGCGATGGACGAAACCGATACTATCCATATCAACGCGTTGCCGAGCGGATCGCTTACTTTCACGGGCGATACCGTTTGTAGCGACGACGCCTTCGCCCATGTCGTTATTCGCGGGGCGGAGCCCGGTGTTAGTTATTCAGTACTATTAAACAATGTCGTTATTGGCACCGGAGGGCACAACAACGCCACTCCTCAGGATCTTGAGATCGACAATATTCCGGTTGCTTCACTCGCTACCGGAAATAATACAATCAGGGTACGGGCGGCAATCGCGGGCTGCGCGAATGTGACATTAAGCGGCACAAGGACGATTGTTAAAAATACGCTCCCAGCCTCTTCGTTGCAGGTAACCGGAACGACGGTTTGTTCAAACACAACCTCGACTACAATTACGATCCACAACGCGGAACCTGGCGTAACCTACAAAGCCATGCTGAATGGCGTAGAGCTTAATACAGGCGCGAACTCCGTCAATACTCCTACGTCCATCACCATAACCATTCCTGTCAGCTCCTTGTCCATTGGCATGAATGTCGTTAATGTACAGGCGGATATCGCGGGTTGCGCTACAGTAGATCTGACCGATACCGCGGGCGTTATTCTGGTTCCGAATCCTTCCGCCGCTCTGGCTGTAACAGGCGGGATTGTTTGTTCGAACGAGACATTCGCGAAAGTCACGATATCGGGAACAGCGCCCAATGTCGTTTACTACGCGTACAGGGGCAATACGGAAGTTGGCAATAATTCGTCCGCTACGGGTGGCGAGTTGGAAATCGCCGTGCCCACCATATCGCTTTCCAATGGGTTAAATGTGATCAATGTAAGAGCCGGTATTGAAGGCTGCGATATTGTTTCATTGACGGATACAGCCCGTATCAGGCTTGTTCCATTGCCTTCTTCGGGGCTTAGCCTTACCGGTGACGTTATTTGCTCTCTGGAAGACTCCGCTTCCGTAACCATCAATGGAGCTGAGCCTAATGTTACCTATGAACTCTATCTTGGAGGCTCTCTTGTCGGCTCCGCGCGCCAAAACGCGACTCAGGCGGGTAGCTTCGCCGTAAAGATCGGAGCGGACAAGCTAGCCGACGGAATGAATACGGTAAATGTAAAAGCGGTTATATCGGGATGCGCTACCGTCGATCTTGATCAGTCGGCAAACGTGGAAAAAGTGCCTAATCCGGACGCTAATGTCGAAGTGGAAGGCAATATTGTATGCTCTAATGAGCCATCGACTAAGATCGTTATAAAAAATAGTAATCCGAATGTGACTTATACGGCTTATCTGGGTACAACTTCCGTCGGAACCGCTGTCAATACAGGAACCTCCGCGGCTGATCTGGACGTGCCTATCGACAATACAAGATTAAGCGTCGGAGGCAATCCGATCTCGGTCCGGGCCAGTATCAGCGGCTGCGGCACCGTCTATTTGGAAGATACGGTTACTATAACCAAAGTGGCTCTCCCCTCTTCCTCTTTGGCGGTTAATGGAAGCTCCATTTGTTCCTCCACCGGTACGTCTACTCCGATAACAATCGTCAACGCGGCTTCAGGGGTTACTTATACCGCTTATCTCGGAACAACGGAGCTCGGCTCGAATACGCGTACCGGAGGCAATGGAAGTCTGACAATCGATATTCCAACGTCGTCGCTTAATGACGGACTTAATATCATTAGCGTCAACGCGGATATCAATGGATGCGGTACAGTGGTGCTGGCCAATACCGCTTCAGTGACACTTGATCCGGCTTTGACACCTGGTTCTATCACTGCCGTCAACAATACGGTTTGTAGCGGCACCTCTCCCATATTGAACAACGACGCGCTCCCGTCAGGAGGACTTAGTCCGCTAACTTATACATGGCAATACTCTATTGACAACGGAAGTACATGGATGAACATAGCGGGGTCCAATACAGCCGGTCCGCTTTCCTCCGCGCCATCCATTACAACGGACGCCGAATATCGAAGAATTGTCCGCTCACATACCTGCGCCGATACAAGCGATGTAATCGCTGTCCAGGTAACTGGTCAAATGGATGGAGGAGATATCGCCGCGAGTACCCCTTATGTGTGCGGCGAGTCGGTTGTCGGAGCCATCAATAGTGTCGGGGAAGCGTCGGGCGGAACAGGCGGCGGTATCCTTTATCAATGGCAATACTCCATAGACGGAAGTAGCTGGATGGATATCTCGCTGGCTGACAACGAGGATTATACTCCACAACCATTAAGTGAAAATACATATTTCAGAAGAAGGGCGACCAATGGAACAGGCACTTGCGATACGACGTACGCCGGTCCCGTGTTGATCTCCTTGTATCTGCCGTTGACCCCGGGCGCTATCCAGTCTGGCGATACAATTGTATGCCATGGTAGCGACGTAGTTGTTCGTAGTGTGAGTCTTCCGTCCAATGGAAGTCCGGGTTATTCCTATATCTGGCAAAAATCCATCGAACCTTTCGCGGATTGGAGCGATATCGCGGATTCAGATTCACCTTCTCTTTCCTATGAAAGCATTGGAGAAACTACCCGTTTCCGCCGTATCGTTGTCAATAGTTGTGAAAACGACACCACCAATGGATTTTATGAAATTCAGGTTTTGCCAAACCTGGTTACGAGCATATCTTTTGACCCGGTTCCGGCTCTTTTATGTAATACCGATACCCTTACCATTGTAGCGCGCGCTTCCAACGCGGGAGTCAAGAGAAGAATCGACTGGTTTTATAATGGCGCGAGCTTTCTCCTTCCAGCGGGACAGGCGGATAGCGTATACAAGAATCAGGGCGTATGGAGAAACAATGATAAAATAAAAGTGATTGTGTACGCGGATCCGGATAAGTTATGCACTACTCCTATCGATAGCGCGGAACTAACGCTTAACGTCAACATGGCCATATCCGGCAATGGGTTGACCAGCGCCAATCAGCAAGCATGCGAGGTTACGGACCTGGTTCCCATCACGGGCTCCGAAGCCAATGGCACTCTGGCGACTCCTCCTTATATCTGGCAGATTTCGGAAGACAAAACCAGTTGGCAGGATATTCCGGGCGCCAACGCGCGCGACTATACTCCGGAAGTTACAACCGGTCTGGTTTATTATCGGAGAATCGCGGTTTCCGCGGGAGCTTGTCCAAATGATACTTCTACCTCCTCTATTGAGCTAAGGCTGGACGGGCAGTTTGATCCAGGAACCCTGACCGCCGACCCCGCCAATATTTGTCAGGGAGTCGTTCCGACATTTACCGTCACGTCCCCGACTGGTGGATTAAGACCATACAGTTATCAATGGGAGCGCTCTACGGACAATAATGTATGGATCGCCATCAGCGGAGCGACCGATAGCGTCTATACTTCATCCGCGTTGAATATTTCCACTCATTTTAGAAGAAGGGTGACAACCGCCACGAATGTTTGTGAATATCTGACACCTTCGATCCTGATCAAAGTAGATACCGCCGTATTGTCTTCCAGCAACACGATCGCGGAAAATCAGGCGCTTTGTGAAGGTGAAACCGCCGCGACAATTTCCGGATCCAGGCCAACAGGCGGCATTCAGCCGGTCACCTATCAATGGATCAGTTCTCCTGATGGTAGTGGAAACTGGACGGATATCGATGGCGAGACAGGACAAAACCTGAATCCGGGAGCGATGACATCCACGGCTTATTTCAAGAGAATTATCACTTCGACCGGAGCATGTTCTTCCGATACTTCGCTCATGGCGGTAGAGATTTACGTAGATCCTGCTCTCAGCGCTGGCAGTGTAGACCAACCCGCGAGCATATGCCGGGATGAAGCGGTAGGACTCACTACTTCCGCTCCTTCCGGAGGATCCTTGCCATATAAATATCAATGGCAAAGCTCCGCGGACAATGAAGAGTGGAATGTCATAGCGAATGAAGAGGCTTCCGATCTGCAATTCCAGGAATTAAAAAGTTCCGTCTATGTGCGGAGAGTCGTTTTTTCCGCTTTGGCGAAATGCTCCGATACGACGGCGGCGAGCTTGGTAAAGGTTGATCAGCCGGTTGACCAGTCTACCAATAATATAGGTTTGGGTGACGCGCTATGTTTTGGGGAATCCGCCAGAACGATTGTCGGCTCTCTTCCCAATGGAGGACTTGACAATATAGAGTATCAATGGGTCAGTTCTCCCAACGGCGTCGATGGCTGGACGACCATAGACGGCGCGCGGGGCAAGGACTATAATCCAGGTGTGATTACCGCCACTACCTATTACAAACGTATTGTGACCTCGACCGGGGCTTGTAGCAATGATAGCGGAGCCGCGGCTTATCGTCTGTTTATCGATCCGCTTGTGGATGCCGGAGAAATTGGCGACGAACAGCAATTCTGCAACAGGGATTTGCTTTACCTGGATTATAAGTCGGAGGCTTCCGGTGGAACGAGAATCAACTATACCTGGATTTTGTCGCCGGATACCGCTAATCCTGTCTGGATACCTATGTACAATAGCGATAGTCCGGATCTGGTGGTCCTAAAAGACAGTCTTCCGGAATATGAAAGCTTCTTCTTCAAAAGGGTGGCGTCATCGTTGGTTTGCGCGGATACATCGGAAGTGGTTGGAATCTATCCTTGCCTTAACCCATGGATATATGACGACTTTCGCGGCACTTGCCAGAATCTGGCTGTTTCCAATCTGATCGTGACCGAAAACGATTATTCCCAGAATGGAGGCGGATTGATCGCGCGGTCCATACCAACAAGGCTTCCATCTTTTGGTACCATCGAAATCGACACCGCGGCCAATCGTTATACGTATCAGCCTAACGCCGACTTTGTCGGAAAAGACTCTGTTATCATATTGATATGCGATACGAGCAAGTTTAGAAGATGCAGCGAAAAACTCATAGAGTTTACTGTTTCCTATATCAATACGGCTCCCATAGTTCTCAATGAGCTATACTGGAATTACAAAGGTCAGCCAATTTTCGGCAATCTGATAGACAATGACTCCGACAAGGAAGGCGATACGCTATACGTGGCGTCGCCATTTATAAAACTTCCGGAATTTGGAACTATAAACCTGGATTCCACCGGACATTTCGACTATGTCCCGGAACATGACTTTATTGGTGTGGATACGCTTATCGTCAATGTCTGTGATTATTCTTCCACGAGACGCTGCGACCAGACCTTGTGTAGAATAGACACCATGCTATTGGAGATCAAGCCTAATGTGATTTTTGTTCCTGATGGGTTTTCACCCAATGGCGACAATATCCACGATCGTTTCGTGATTAAGGCGGACATTCCTCCCACCAGTATGGTACTGATTGTATACAACCGCTGGGGCAATCTGATTTATGAAAACAAGAGCTATCAGAATGACTGGGATGGAACGGCCAATCGTGGTCTTGTTATCGGTAATGGTGTGCCGGATGGTACTTATTACATATACTATAATGTGAATGACGGCGAAGCGGAAGGTTTCAAATATATTACGATCAATCGATAAACTGCTTGATTGATAAAGCATCAGGACAATGAAAAAAATAATATTATCCATTATAACCGCTCTATCCGCGTTGACGGTCGTCAGAGCTCAACAGGACGCGTTGTTTTCTCAGTATATGTTTAATACAATGCTGATTAATCCCGCCTATACCGGAAGCAGAGATGTGGTAAGCCTTAACGCGCTTTATAGAAAGCAATGGCTGAATGTAAAGGGCGCTCCAGAGACGATGACGTTTAGCGCGGATACGCCTCTGCGGAACGAAAGGATGGGAGCAGGTCTGGTTGTATACAACGATCGGATCGGTTTGGTCAACAATACCGGATTCTACGCGAACTACGCCTACAGGGCGCGTCTTAACAGTAATTTGCTGTTGTCCATGGGAGTTTCGGCCGGAGCCATGAACTATCGGGCGAATTACTCGGAGGCTCAGCTTAACGAGCATGGAGAAAGCAACGATCCCGCGTTCGCGAAAAATGTGAATAGGATCCTTCCTAACCTGGGTCTGGGACTTTACCTGAATAGTGACCGGTTTTATATAGGTTTGTCGATTCCTCACGTTTTAAACAACAAGCTCTCCTCCAACTTTGGAGGCGGAATGACCATCGCCAGGCAATACAGGCATTTGTTTTTAATCGCGGGGTATGTATTTGATTTGAATCATTATATGAAGCTAAAGCCATCAACATTGATTAAGCAGGTATATGGCGCGCCGATACAAATGGATTTGAACGCGAACTTGTGGTTTTACGACCGTATAGCGCTTGGCCTCTCCTATCGTAGTCTTGACGCTCCGGTATTTTTACTGGAAGTTCAAATATTTGATCAGCTTAGGTTTGGTTACGCGTTCGACTACTCCCATACCAGAGTGCGTCATTATAATGTTGGTACTCATGAAGTCATGCTTCGGTATGAGTTTGGTTACGATAAAGGTAAAATGATTACTCCACGGTATTTCTAGTATATTGGCTATCTATTTCTACTACTAATAATATGAAATTTAGTATTGTTTCTATTTTGATTGTCACGCTGTTTCAAGGCGGCCTCGTATTCGCGCAGGGCAGTTTTAACTTCGCCCACAAGCAATATGACAGAATGAAATACGCGCACGCGATCGAACACTATGAAAAGGCTTTGAGGTTTCTGGAGCCAAGCCCCATAGTATATAAAAATCTGGCTAACTCCTATTATAATATCGGCGATACGCGGAACGCGGAGCGTGTATATACACTGTTTTTTGAAGATACGACAGGAGTAGCGGAAAAAGATGAAAAAGCCATATTCGAATATGCTCAGGCTCTGGCCCAAAATGGCCATTATGAGAAGGCCGCGGTCTGGTTTGAAAAGCATGCCAGTCTGGGGGGGCAACGTGATGAGCGAAGCAAAGCCTTTTTGGAAGCGTATGACCAGCGTATCGACGATTTTTATAAAGATTCCGCCAACTATTCTGTAAAAAAGGTCAATTTCAATTCAGCGCAATCTGATTTCAGTCCGGTTTTTTACGACCAGGGAATTGTCTTTTGTAGTTCCCGAAGACAAGAGAATGGTATCAGAAGGGTGCACTCCTGGAACAATTCGGCTTTCCTCGATTTATATTATCTTGATACGGCGGGTTTAAAATTCTGGCCATATGAAACGGATAAGCTTGAAGAGGATTCTACTTCAAAAAAGTACTCCTACCTGCAGGCCAATAAGGAGCTGCATTCCGACGAAACCTACACTACTAGCAATGATTCATATACAGTAGGTTATTACGCGCATACCTTTAAGCAGGATAAAAGCGCTATAAACACCGCCGAACCCGCGCCTTTCGACTCTAAAATCAATACCAAATTTCATGACGGTCCGGCGACTTTCAACAAAGAACAGACCGTGATCATCTTTACCCGCAACAATTACAACAAGTGGTTTCCTAAAAAAGATGATAAAAACGTGACTCGTCTCAAGCTTTACATCTCATTTAAAGATGAGAAGACTGGACAATGGGGCAAAGTAACCGAATTTCCTTTTAATAGCGACGCTTATTCGGTGGGGCATCCGGCATTGTCTCACGATGGCAAGACGCTTTATTTCTCTTCCGATATGCCGGGAGGTAAAGGTGGTTCCGATTTGTATAAATCTACTTTCAAAAATGGGAAGTGGTCGAAGCCCGTTAACCTGGGAAGTAAGATCAATACTCCTGGAAACGAACTGTTTCCTTATGTGGATGAAAAGGATGTTTTGTATTTTTCATCCAATGGGCATCCTGGACTGGGAGGACTGGACCTGTTTAAATTCGACAAGGACGAGGTGACGCATTTAAACTATCCGATCAGTTCGAAAAAGGATGATTTCGGAATCGTTCTCTGGGATAAGGGCAAGAAAGGTTTTCTTAGTTCCAACAGAGACTTTGGAGGCTTTGACGATGATATCTATATGTTTACCGCGGTCAACAGTATCATGCTGGAAGGTACGATAAGAGACAAAGTTACCTTAAGGGAGCTTCCCGGAGCTACTATTTCCCTGATGGACAACAGTGGAAAGCTGATCGCTTCCACTCAGGCGGATAGCGCGGGACAATATCAACTGGAGCTGGATTTTGACGAGTATTATCAGATCTCCGCCGCCAGAAGAAACTACTTTGATACGACTGAAGCCTTTACGACTGTAAATATAAGGGACAAAGAGGTCAGGCATGATCTCTATATGTGGAATAAAATCGACGTGGCGCTTGTAGGGCTTGTTACGGATCGGGAAACCGGTGAGCCTATCGACAGTGTTCATGTGATTATTAAAGAAAAGAATACGAACAAAGAGTTGTTTTCCCTACATACGCTTTCCAATGGCGTGTTCCGGGAAATGCTTGAAGAGTTGAGAATGAAAGATTCGATCGCTTTCAATATTTACCTCGCCAAGCCCAACTATCTCGCGAGAAACATTCCATTTAGTTCCGTTGTAGCCGATACGGTTGTCAATCTGCACAAAAGACTGGATCTTGTAATGGACAAAATCAAGGTTGGAACCGACATCGGAAAAATCTTTAACCTGAATCCTATCTATTTCGATCTTGGCAAATGGGATATCCGCGAAGACGCCGCCGCGGAGTTGGATAAGATGGTGGAAGTAATGAATGAAAACAAAGGTATCGTGATTGAACTGGGAGCGCATACGGATTGCCGCGGTAGCGCCTCTTCCAATCTTTCACTGTCTGACAAGAGAGCGAAAGCTTCCGCGGAATATATCGTTTCCAAAGGTATCTCCGAGGATCGGATCTATGGTAAGGGATACGGTGAAAGCCGATTGATCAACCATTGTGGATGCGAAGGTAGTAAAGTGGTACGATGTTCGGAAGATGAGCACGCCCTCAATAGACGAACGGAGTTTGTAGTGGTTAAAACATCTGAATTATAAAATCACGTTTTACTGGTATAAGAAAAGGCGAAAGGCCGTCCAACAGGACGGCCTTTCGCCTTTTTAGAGGTTTATTTTGGCAAGATGAATAAGGCTTATGGTGATTGAGGACTCTGAAAGAAGTCATAAGGAAGTGATGATGGGGCTCAGCCAATATAAAACGCGTATTTAAATATGTATTATTGTAATTATACCTTTATTTTTTAACATGATTTTTTGTTTTTATATAGTTTGTTGAAAATTTAGGTTGATTTTTTAACTTGTTTTTTAAATAAATGATATTTTTTTAATAAAATTGTATTTAAAATTAACTAACCAAACTAATTTGTAAACCAACCATTTTATTAACATGAAAAAGAAATTGTCTGTTGTTCCTTTTATCGTATTGATCGGTATCGGAATATTATCGCTCATGTATAGTGGTGTTCCATCACTCAACAATGAAGGCTATTGGGAAACCTATGGAAGCCAGCTAAGCGTTGGCGATACAGCCTGGATGCTTACCGCGGCCGCTTTGGTTTTTATCATGACACCGGGACTCGCTTTTTTTTATGGCGGGATGGTAAATTCGAAAAACGTGATCTCAACGATGTTGCAGAGCTTTATCTCCATGGCGGTCGTATCCGTTTTGTGGATCGTCGTTGGTTTTAGCCTCGCGTTTGGAGAAAGCTTTGGAGGGCTGATCGGCAATCCCGAGACGTTCTTCATGTTTAAAGGCGTTATGGATGGCGCTCCCTGGGTCAACGCGGCCACGGTTCCGCTTTTGTTGTTCGCGTTGTATCAACTTAAGTTCGCGATCATCACTCCCGCCCTGATTACCGGCGCGTTCGCGGAAAGAATCCGCTTTACTTCCTACGTTCTTTTTATTTGTCTTTTTGTAATCTTTATTTATACCCCTCTCGCTCATTGGACCTGGCATCCGGATGGCGTATTCGCCCGGATGGGAGTACTTGATTTCGCGGGAGGCACGGTTGTGCACATGTCGGCGGGTTGGGCGGCCCTCGCTTCCGCCATCTATCTCCGCAAAAGAAGCGAAGCGAAACACAACCCCGCCAATATCCCCCTGGTAATGCTTGGAACCGGCCTTTTATGGTTCGGATGGTTTGGTTTTAACGCGGGATCCGCGCTGGGCGCTAATCAGCTTTCCGCCGTCGCGGCCATGACAACCACGGCCGCTTCCGCCGCCGCCGCGCTCGCCTGGATGTTTTTTGACGCTGTAAAGGGCAAGAAGCCAAACGCTATGGGCATGTGTATCGGGGCCGTTGTCGGTCTCGTGGCGATCACTCCCGCGGCTGGATTCGTTACTATTTCTCATTCGATTGTCATCGGTATTGTCGCGAGTCTTGTTTCCAGCCTGTTGGTCGACTACAGGACTTCCAAAACTCAATTGGACGACACTCTTGATGTATTCCCTTGTCATGGAGTCGGCGGCATGGTGGGTATGATTCTGACAGGAGTTTTCGCCACCAGTTCCGTCAATTCGGTGATTCCAGAAGGTGATAACGGATTGTTTTTTGGTGAAACCAAGTTGTTTCTAAGCCATATGATCGCCTTGATCGTATCGTCTATTTTCGCCTTTGGAGGTTCCATGGTTCTTCTTTGGCTTACCAATCTTATTTCTCCGCTCCGCGTGGCGGAAATTGAGGAAAAAGCTGGTCTTGACAACAGCCAGCACGGCGAAGGATACTTATCCTGGGTTGGCGCTTCCGCCGCCGCGACGGAGCGTTCCGTCAGCTTGTAGCGACTCCATAAGAGTCTTTTTGATAAGGAGGCCGGTGTAAAGACCGGCCTCTCCTTTTTATGGAGGTGTCGCTAAAATATTCTTTGTACTTCGCTCACAATACACCTATCTTCGCGGATTAAAAATCTTGTTTTAAAGGTATGATTTCAGTGGACGCGGTCGCGGTCGAATTTAACGGTTCGACCCTCTTTAGCAATGTAACATTCAACATCAATGAAAACGATCGTATCGCGTTGATGGGAAAAAACGGAGCGGGCAAATCGACCTTGTTAAAGATTATCGCCGGTGTCAACAAGCCCACCCGAGGTAAAATTTCGGCCCCCAAGGACGCGGTCATCGCTTATTTGCCGCAACATTTGCTTACAGAAGACAATTGCTCGGTATTTGAGGAAGCTTCTAAAGCCTTTTCTCAAATATTGGGGATGAAAAGCAAAATAGACGAGTTGAATCACGCGCTGGAAACACGTACGGATTACGAGTCGGACGAATATATGGACATTATCGCGCAGGTGTCCGAACTTAGCGAAAAGTATTATTCCATAGAAGATATCAATTTTGACGCGGAAGTAGAGAAGACGCTGCTGGGACTTGGTTTTCTCCGTAGCGACTTTACCCGCCCGACAATAGAGTTTAGCGGCGGCTGGCGCATGCGTATCGAACTGGCCAAAATACTTTTACAAAAGCCGGACCTTATTTTGCTTGACGAGCCTACCAACCATATGGATATTGAATCTATCCAGTGGCTGGAGGATTTTCTCCTGCATCACGCGAAGGCGGTTATCGTCATTTCACACGACAAAACGTTTGTCGATAATCTGACCAATCGTACCGTAGAGGTTACGATGGGCAGGATATATGATTATAAGGTCAACTATTCCCAGTATCTGCAATTGCGAAAGGAACGCCGCGAGCAGCAGCAAAAGGCGTATGACGAGCAGCAAAAACAGATCGCGGAGATACAGGAATTTATCGAACGTTTTAAAGGAACGTATTCCAAAACACTTCAGGTACAGTCCCGCGTAAAGATGCTTGAAAAAATGGAACTGGTCGAAGTGGATGAAGTCGATACCTCGCGCCTGCACCTTAAGTTTCCACCCGCTCCGAGATCGGGAAACTATCCGCTGATCGTTGATAATCTGAGTAAAAACTATGGTGATCATGTCGTTTTTAACAACGTGTCGTTTACTATCGAGCGGGGTGAAAAAATCGCGTTTGTCGGAAAAAATGGCGAAGGAAAATCCACGATGGTTAAGGCGATTATGGGAGAAATCGACTACGAGGGCAAGCTTCAGTTGGGCCATAACGCCCAAATTGGCTACTTCGCGCAAAACCAGGCGTCTTTGCTGGATGAGGATTTAACGATTTTTCAGACCATCGATACCATCGCCGTTGGCGATATCCGGACAAAAATAAAAGACATTCTTGGCGCGTTCATGTTTAGCGGCGATACTATTGACAAGAAAGTAAAGGTTTTATCTGGTGGGGAAAAGACTCGTTTGGCCATGATTAAGCTGCTTCTGCAACCAGTCAATTTCCTGATTCTCGATGAGCCGACCAATCATCTTGATATCAAAACAAAGGATATATTAAAAGAAGCGCTGAAGGCCTTTGACGGGACCTTGGTGCTGGTTTCGCACGACCGGGATTTTCTGGACGGGCTAGCCAATAAGGTTTTTGAATTTGGTAATAAGCGGGTAAAGGAACACTTCGAAGATATCAATGGTTTTCTTCGAAATAAAAAACTTACTAATCTGCGGGAAATCGAGCGGAAAGCCTGAAGCTCTTTCGCTCCATTGTTCTTGGGAATTATATTAGAAGTATGCCTGTTTTATCTTTCAGAGTTTATTTGGTATATAGTGTTATTAATTTATGGCGACGATAATCGACCGGGTACGGGAGTTTTTTTACTCATGGAAACCCGATAGCGCGGAGGTGGAAATCAACCAGCTTCCCAAGGCGGGTAGTGAGCGTTTGTATTTTCGGGTAAGCACTCCGCAACGTTCGTACATTGTTACGTATAATCAGAATCTTCCCGAAAACCGTACTTTTATTGAGTTTTCGAGACACTTTCATACGAATCAGGTGGCGGTTCCCGAATTATACCACAGCAGCGCGGACGGGTATTTTTACGCGCAATCGGATCTGGGGCAGTCATCATTGTTTGATATTGTACAAAAAGAAGGGTTTACTGAACACACGTTTCAATTGTACCAGAAAACGCTGCATCAACTGGCGCATTTGCAGATAAAAGGTGGCAAAGGCCTCAACTACGACTATTGCATAGCTACGCGCTCCTTTGACCGGCAGGCGATTTATTCGGATTTGCTGTATTTCAAATATTACTTTTTGCGGGCGCTGCAATTGCCCTATGACAAAAATCTATTGCTCAATGATTTTGAGACGTTGAGTCTATACCTGACGCAGGAGCGCAACAAATTCTTTATGCATCGCGATTGTCAGAGCAGGAATGTCATGGTAAGCGACCATAGCGTATACTTTATCGACTATCAGGGAGGCATGCAGGGCGCGTTGCAGTACGATGTCGCCTCTATGCTATGGCAGGCCAAGGCGGCTCTGCCGTATGAGTGGCGCGACGAACTGGTCGCTTATTACTTTGAAAAAGCGAATGAGCTCCTGGGAGGTCAGCTAAACAACAGGGACTTTATCGACAACTACCATGGTTTTGTTCTGATCCGGATGCTGCAAACGCTGGGCGCGTATGGTTTCAGAGGTTTGTTTGAGCGCAAACCGCATTTTATAAGCAGTATTCCTTACGCTTTGAAAAACCTGAAATGGTTTCTGGAAAACAAAACGATGCCGATCCGATTGCCTGAACTGCAAAAAGCGCTCAACGCGATGGTCGAGGAGCCGGTTATTCAGCGTTTTGAAAATATCAGAGCGACAAGCGCGAGCAAACTTGTTGTGAAAATATGTAGTTTCTCCTATAAAGTAGGCATACCGGACGATTCCTCGGGCAATGGCGGCGGATTTGTATTTGATTGCCGGGGGATTCTGAATCCCGGAAGGTTTGACGAATACAAGAGACTGACAGGACGGGATAAGCCGGTAATTGACTTTCTGATGTATCGTACGGAAATGCCCGCCTTTTTACAGCATGTCTACAGCCTGGTCGATATAAGCGTTTCCGACTATCTGAAACGGGATTTTGAAAGTCTGTCCATCAATTTTGGATGTACAGGAGGTCAGCACAGAAGTGTTTTCGCGGCCGATCAGTTGGCGAGTCATCTGGCGTCGAAGTTTGGTTGTAATATTGAATTGAGTCACAAGGTGCAGGACGCGAAAAACTGGATCAACTAAGACAAGTTAATGAATAACCATACCATGAAGGCAATGATATTCGCGGCCGGAGTAGGCAGCAGATTAAAACCGTTTACAGATCATCATCCCAAGGCCCTCGCTCCCGTCAATGGTAAACCGCTTTTGCGTCGGACAATCGAATATCTGAAATCTTACGGTCTTTCTGAGTTTGTTATCAATATACATCACTTCGCGGATCAGATTATCGACTACCTGGACCGGAATCAAAACTTTGGATGTACTATACATTTTTCGGACGAACGTCAGGAGTTGCTCGAAACCGGAGGCGGGTTGAAAAAAGCGTCTCCCCTGCTCGACGGAGAAAAGGCTTTTCTGGTGATCAACGCGGATATTCTCACCAATCTTAACCTTCATGATCTGATTGGTTATCATGAATCTCAAGACAATCTTGTCACACTCGCGGTAACCAGCCGCGACGCGTCCCGGAATTTTCTATTTTCGGACGACAGCCGGCTTTGTGGCTGGAAAAACAATCAGACCGGAGAGACTATACTGAAACGGGATGTCCCGCGGCCTATTCCCAGAGCTTTTAGCGGTATTCATGTCGTGGAGCCGGCCTTGTTTCCTCTTATGCGGCAATCAGGCAAATTTTCCATCGTAGACACCTATCTTGACCTCTGCGAAACACGTCAAATAGGAGGTTATGACCATTCGGGCGATATCTTTATCGATGTAGGCAAACCTGAAGCTTTGGAGAAAGCGGCGAAGCTTTTTTCGTAAGCGTGTTTTCCGTTCCCGCTTGCTTTAATGATTTTATTTCCTTTTTAATCATCTTTACAATGAATAACCTCCTGGAGTCGTATCTGAACAGATTGTCGATAGCGTCGCTCAATCCTATGCAAGAAGCCATGCTGGACGCTTTTGAGCGATACGATCAATTGACATTGATCGCTCCTACCGGCTCCGGCAAAACCCTTGGCTTTCTCCTGCCACTGCTTAAGCGGTTGAGACGCGGCGAGGCGGGAATACAAGCGATGGTCATATGCCCTTCGAGGGAGCTCGCGTTACAGATTGAGCAAGTGTTCAGGAGCATGTCCACTGGCTTTAAAGTCAATTGTTTTTATGGAGGACATCCCATCTGGGTGGAAAAAGACAGCCTGTCCGAACCACCGGCCCTGCTGATCGGTACACCTGGCAGAATAGCCGACCATATACGACAGGGCACATTCGATCCGGGAACTGTCCGCGTATTGGTATTGGACGAATTTGACAAGACGCTGGAACTGGGCTTCGAAGACGACACGCGATCTATATTGGCAAGTCTGAATGGTCTTCAAAAACGTGTATTGATCTCCGCCACTAAAATGTTGAAATTACCGGATTTTGTCGATTTCGTTTCCGCGTATGAACTACACTATGAGAAGGAGGAAAGCGAAGTTCGGTTAAAAATCCGCCTTGTCCGGGCTGAGGGACATGATAAACTGGAGACGTTGTTCAGGCTCCTTTGCGTGGTCGGAGACGCGCCTACCCTTGTTTTTTGCAATCACCGGATGGCTGTGGACCGTATAAGTCAGCTTCTGGGTGACAAGGGAATCGCGCACGACGTGTATCATGGCGGATTGAAACAGGATGAACGGGAACAGGCGCTGGCGAAGTTCCGAAATGGCACGTACAGGATATTGCTCGCTACAGATCTGGCTGGCCGCGGTCTGGACATTCCGGCTATTGAGCACGTAGTGCATTATCAGCCGGCGGAAACGCTTGAAACCTTTATTCATCGAAATGGCAGGACAGCCAGAATCCGCGCGGAAGGCTCCGCGTATATCCTTTTGTCCGAAGACGAAAAGTTGCCGGAATACCTGAGCGTTGAGCCGGAGTCGTTTCATTTTCCCGATGAGCTTCGGCTACCATCGCCTCCCGAATGGTCGACACTTCGTTTTGACGCCGGGAAAAAAGACAAAATCAGCAAAGGGGATATTGTAGGATTTTTGACGCGGGCTGGACGATTGTCGGGAGACGATATTGGCGTAATTGAAGTATATGATTTTGTCGCCTATGTAGCGGTAAAAGCTTCCAAAGCGCGAGAAACGCTCTCCTTTATCACGGGGGAAAAAATTAAAAAGAAAAAAGTCCCTGTTTCTATTTCGTGGTGATACAAAAAACGGGGCTGATCGAAAATGTCCGATCAGCCCTGTAAGTCATATGGGTAAAAATCCCCTTTTTATTATAGGATATTTATAAGCTTTACAAAGGAGCTTTCACCATCGGAGAGCCTGATTACATAACTTCCCTGAGTTAAACCGGCCATATCAAGTTGATTGCTTCCCTGTTCCAATTGAAGTTCCTTAATCAGCATACCGGTATTGGTATAGATACTACACAAATAGCTTCCTGCCGGCAGATTCTGGATATAAGCCATCCCGCTGGCCGGATTGGGATAGATTATGATATCCACTGTATTTCTGTTTCTGTTGTCAATACTGAGTTTGATACAGGCAGGGTCTTCTGGAGTAAGATCACAGTCTATGGCGGTGCCTACAAATTTGGATAGCAAACGTATGTACCGCATTTGATAACCACCACTATTTTCAGTTACTTCCCATGAGTTCAGTGGCCAGCTGGTGTTAAAATCTTTGTATGATTTCAACGCGGGCTGATCCTTGGGAGGAGAAATAGACTCAGAAGTACAGGCAGCGCCCCAACCTGGACAGACCCCATCCCAGTTGTATCCCGGATTGGGACCACCTGTAAGAAAACCGGGAGCCGGACCGTATGTGGAAACTCCTACTCTGTCCCATTTAGGGCTTCCATCTGAAAACCAAGTATGGTAAAACTCATTGACACAGTTTTTCGCGCCATAGGCGTACATATTGGAAAGATATACAAAGTTCAGCGGATTTACCCCGTGCAGGTAATTGATATAGCCCAAGGCCGCGTCGTACGCGTCTGCTTTCTTTGACGCATTTATATCATATGAAATGACATTGTAAAACATACTACCCTTGCCTGCCTTATTACCGTTGCTTCCCCATGTATAGCTATCAACAAATGAACGATAAGGATCCGATTTGCCTGCATAGCGGGTAAAGTTATCATCCTTATCCATAGCGGCTTTATATCTATTCCGAATCGCGTTTACGACTGAAGTAGTAGCGTCTGGTATTTGCACGTAATAAAGGATCATATCCTGAATATCGGATTCATAGGTATAGGCATACGTCCATTCGAAGAGATGTGATAAGTCATAATTGGCATCAAAGTAATTTTTGTATACGGACTTTCCTGTCGCTTCAAACAAAAAGCAGGAGGCTTTGAGTTTTGCCATATCAAGCCTGTATCCGGTGATCTCCTGTTGTCCGGCGCCGACACCTGTAGTGCCGTGACTGGAACTATTGTTGAAGAATGTTACATTAGGATTGGCCACGGCCCAGCCCCAGGCTTTCTCCGCCGCTTCAACCAGTTCCTGAGAATAGGCGTTCATGCCTATGCTTTTGTACACTCTCGACGCGATGGCATAGGCCGCCGCCGCGTTGAGCGAGGCGGATGTGCTGGCAGTTCCGTAGTAACTCGGCCCTGTAGCTTCGGAGGGCGGACTCGCGTGATCCAGTGATACAATGCTTAATACAGAGCCATCGCTTTCCTGCATGCGCAATAAAAAATCAACGCCCCATTTGGCTTCGTCAAGCAGATCCGGTATACCATTGCCAGATTCCGGAATATTGTAATTGTCCGTCCAGGCATCCGGCTTTTCTATATAAGCCATCATCATCTGGATGATATAGTCAGCCGTCCAGTTGGTGTACTTATTGTAGTCGCCCGCGTCGTACCAGCCTCCGTGAAGATCTCTGCTGGTAGATGGATTATTTCTGTCATTATATACATGGGCCTGCTTATCCTGCATATGACTGGCGCCATCGACCCAACCTTCTTCCGCATACGGCTCTTGCTTGGCAAAGCCCGCGCGCTGATAAAAGAAAGTTCGGGTCGCGTGTTTTAGAACATCATTATATACTCCGTCACTGATAACAAATTCAAAGGAACGAACATTCTTTTGCTCATCGAGTACATAATAAGTGCCGGGTGTGGTCACAGTCGAAAAATCGAACCACCAGGCGTAGTCTCCGGATACAATATCCATCGCGCCAGAAGACCATATCGCGGGAGCGGCGGAGAATACTTTTTCTCCATCCTGGTTAACAAGTGAATATGTGTTGCCGGGAGTGAAATTTTCACCGGCATCGAAACCTACGGCAGGATCGCGGATAACGGCAATTTTCTTCGCTCCTGTCGGATAACCAAACTGATCAATAACAATATATTTGCTGAGCGTCTGTCCGTATATGGCAGAAGCTCCCAGTAAACATATCAAGATGATTAGTGATTTTAGTAAAAATTTCTTCATGTATAGTAAGGAGTTGATTTTACTATATAAAGGTAATCATGATATTGAATTATTTAAAGATTTTCTTAGCTAAAATCGTTTATTTCTTTATAAACTTTTGGGATACCTCTCCTTTTGAGCTGACAATCTTTATGATATAGTTCCCTGGAGCCAGACGGGCTATATCAAGACTAGCTTCATTATTGACAAGAGGCACGCGTCTGGACATGACAAACTGGCCGGAAACCGAATATATAGCCAGATCAAGGGCGATTCCATGGCCCATATGCCCTGTCAAAAAACCTTTTTCCACCGAAATCATTAATTTATCTTTCAGTGGATTAGGAAATATTTTGAATTTTTCTTCGCTAATGGCCACGAACGGCGCGGACAGCACCGGATTAAGGGTATCGATGACGATAAACTGTTGCATCATGCCTTCATCTTCGTGATTGAGATAGTGACAGTGCATCATATAGGTATACTCGTTGTCCGTAAACTCCTCAAAAGTAGCGATGACGTCGACAGTCTCGTTGGCGTATACCATCACGACGTCTTTCCATCCTCTTTCATTGACAGGAGGGGCGGCGTTGTTGCGCCTGAGCACATTGAACTGGACGTTGTGAATATGCATCGGATGCGCGATTGGGGTATTGTTCTGAAAACGCCATATTTCCGTAGCCCCCACAATCACGGTATCGTCAATGACACTCATGTCATAATGTCCTCCGTTGATGCTAAAATGCCCTGTGCTTACTGGTGGGTTCAGCAGACGTTTTATTCTGGTACGACTGACCTGGGAAGCGGGAATAAGTTGAATAGTCGCTAACGAGGCAGGTATTGTCAGCACAGGATTGGGGGTCTCGTTGACGACCCGGATTCTTAAAAAATCGAAATTGGCCGCGTCCAGTGGGCCTGTACCGCAACCTGTGCCACCAAAACAGGATCCTCCGACTACTTTGGGGGCGAACTCTTTGGAGTAACTTCTCAAAAATAAATCTGTACCAGGTTCTTCATCAATGAGGCTGACTAGCAATTCGACACGTTCGCCGGGTGATACGACCACACGCTTCAATGTTACCGGCGCCGCGAGCAAGCCCCCGTCGCTGGCTATTTGTACAAAATTCCGGTTGTCATGGAATCCGATGTTGTATACTCTGTTGACAGAAGCGTTGAGCACGCGAAACCGGATGATTTGACGACCGCATTCGACAAAAGGACTCAGAGTTCCATTGATCATCATGGTGTCGCCAAGAAAGTCGTACACCATGACTCCCTGGGCGTTGATTTTTTTATCCTGGACAATCAGAGGAATATCGTCGACTCCATAGTTTCTTGGCAGGTGAAGGGCCGCTTCTTCTTCATCCCGTACGATAACCATGCCCGCCATCCCTTTATAGACCTGAGGGGCGGTAGCGCCATGCATATGTGAATGGTACCATTTGGTCGAAGCGTGACCTTTGACCTGAAATTTGGAAGTAAACGTCTCCCCTGGCATGATCATGGACATGGGTCCTCCGTCTTCCCTCGCGGGCAAATGGAAACCATGCCAGTGTACCGTCGTGGTGTCCGAAGGGATCGTATTTTGAATATTGAACCTGACTGTGTCTCCCGCCTGAAAGATCAGCGTAGGCCCCAGATAGTTCATGTTGTTGTAACCATAGGTTTCCGAAACCGCGTTTCCGACAAACCGTTTGCTGGTTTTCTTAATCGTCAGGCTAAAGTCCGGTCCGTTCAGTGTTTCTGGAATGGCTAGCCTGTTGGGAAACACCTGAGCATAGGCTATGACGTGTACAAAAAGTACAGGAATGAATGACAAAAGTATTTTCATAAGGAAAAAAAAATTATACCTCGTACTTAACGATCCTCTTCAAAAATTGTTAATTGGAAAAAGTATGGAGGGGTAGCTTCTAGCGGTTTAATTGTACATCCGGACGCTGATTAATTTTTTAAAATCTGGAAGACAATCCCATATTTATTTCCGGAATGAATAGCCGGGAGTTGGGCGGATATACCCAGTTGTATGACATCATTAAGGGAATATTGAAGTCCAAGATTGCAATAACTGAAATCATTGTTTCCGGAGACATATTCTCCAGCGAACCCGAGCGTGTTCTTGATCAATACCCGCTGGTAGGCGAGCATATAGCCGAAGTTGTCGCCCGGACCCGCGTAGGCCGGGTTAAGGTAATAAACGCCTATGTTGAATATGTTTTTTTCGCCGCGGTCGGTGATACGATTGTTGACGTAGGAATAATTGGCGAACCTGGAGTTTTTGAGAGGTTCCGCGGTAAGAAAGCCGACTTTGGCCCCCATGCCGATTCGGTAGATTTTACTAAAAATAAATCCTTTTTGCGCGTTGAGCAACAGATAGGGATTGGTATTCGCGGTACCTTCAAAAAGAAGGCCGCGGTGTTCCGGTCTCATACTCCAGGTCAGATCGTCCAATTCCAAACCTAATTCAAATTGCCTGCCAAGGCCAAAAGTAGCGAGCGTCGAAGAGATGATCAGGTGATTGGAAATAAGAATCTGCTCCTGGAAATAACTTTTACCCCCTTCCACAATATATGAAGTGGGGACGGCGATCGTGCTTTTCTGAGCCCAGCCCTGATTGGAGATAATAATGAAACATACCATGGAAGCCAACGCGACCCTTAAGACAAAATAAAAGCGGAAAAAAATAATTATCATTCTCTTTATGAAACCCGGGTTTGTATGCATATGTCATATCAAACCCGGGTTCCCCGCGAATTGATTAGAAACCAGTCCGACTTTATCGACCGGGTTCTTCTAAAAGCCTGGTTTCATCAGTTCATAGACTTCTTTTCGCCTGTTCGCGAAATCCGAGAAATAAGGACAATTACCTTCGTTCAATAGTTTTATTTTATTCCGTCGGAGAAAAAACATCGCGTATTCCGTAATATAATCCTGAATATCCAGCGCTTTGCGCGAATCTGGAAAATAAGGACAATGAAACTCCCACACTCCCGGTTCAATCACGTTGTACTCCAGACTGTATTCTCTACTCTTGTCCATAACGTAAAATTTTTGCCGGCGTCCATCATGAATCACATCCATACTCCCTCCTTTTCATACCCCTCGTATAACTAACCACCTCAATCGGGATTAATGTTTACAGACAGCCCCGGTGACTTCTAGAATCGGGAAGTTGGTTCTTTGAAAGAATTGAATATCTTAGCGAAATCGTTTATGTGTCATAACATTTTTTTGAAGGATGAATCGATATTTTGTATTTGACGAGCCCGGAGACGCGGAAAAGCTCCACATAGTCTCTGGACCGATACCCATCCCTCAGGCTGGCGAGGTACTCATAAAAACGTATTGTATAGGGATCAATCCTATCGATATAAAAACCCGTTCGGGAAAAGGCTTATATGAGCTATTGTCACGATATTCCCCGATTATACCGGGTTGGGACATATGTGGCGAAGTGATACAAACCGGTTCTTCCGGGTCTAAGTTCCATATAGGGGATATCGTATTTGGCATGATCAACTTTCCGGGATATGGTCGGGCTTATTCCGAATACGTCGCCGCTCCGGAAGCGCACCTTTGTCTGAAACCGGACAATATCACATCCGAAGAAGCCTGTGGCGCCAGTCTGGCGGCTCTTACCGCCTGGCAATCGCTGGTAACCCAGGCCTCCATAAAAGCCGGGCAGAGGGTAATGATCCACGCGGCCGCGGGCGGTGTCGGACATTTTGCCGTACAAATAGCCCGGAGTTTTGACACCGTTGTATATGGTACTTGCTCCCGGCGTAACCTGGACTTTATAAAATCGCTCGGGGTCACACACCCTGTTGATTATCAGTCGAGGCCGCTGGAAGACTTGCCGCCGGATATGGACATTGTCATTGATCCGTTGGGAGGTTCCGTTACTACCCGGTCAGTCCGGTTACTGAAAAAAGACGGCGTACTCGTTTCGCTGGTCGGGGGCGTTACCGATGAAGTCTCGCGGCTCGCCCGTGAACGCTCGGCCAACGCTATCAATTATCGGGTGGTATCCTCGGGTGAAGATACGCGTAAGATAGCCGAGATGCTCAAAGACCAGCGGCTGAAGACGTGTGTATCGGAAGTTTACTCTTTCGAGCGGATTCCTGAAGCTCACAAGCAAATCGAATCGGGACATACACGCGGTAAACTGATCGTAAAACTGAGCTAATTTCCCTTTTATTTAAACCTGGCTGGTTTTGGCGGACGAAAGCTGGCCGACATAAACGCGTCTTCTAGTCAATGTTTAAACACCTGTATACGCGCGTGTTGATTTTACGTCAAATAATTCATTCGCTATACCCGTTTTGATGGTTGAAATACTTAAATTTAGCTGACTAAAGCTTTGTTTTAACTGTAATTGTTTTATTTTGAATTATTTAATTCTATTATTCCTGCTCACTTTTAACCTAATCGCCGGAAATGCTCAGGATGTGGTTTTCGCGGATGATTTTTCAGACAATCGAAACGCGTGGCTATTGCCCAATGATACTTACAATCAGACGGCTATCGTCAACGGTGAGTATCGTATCCAGCATCAGGGGGAACTGAATAATTTTATTACCCAATACGTAAACCAATTGGATGATAAGGCTGATTTTACAGTTACTGTAGAGTTCAGGACTAAAAAGCCCGGCAGCAAATACGGAATCATCTGGGGAGCGATCGACGAAGGCGACGCTAATTTCTTTTATGTTCAAAATCTTCAATACAGCATATCCAAAGTTCGGAAAAATAAAATAAGTGATTCGAAGTCGCCCGCCGCGTCCATGCGCGTCAAACTGGATAAAAACATCTTGCGGATAGAAAAAAAAGGTGGAGAGATTCATTATCTGGTCAATGGTCACGCGGTGTATAAGGAGAATTATGGCGGACTCGCGGGAAAGGCCTTTGGTTTTTGCGCGGCGGGCAACAGCGTGGTTGGTATAACCGCTTTTAGCGTAAACGGTAAAAAACTTCCGGTTCGTCTCGCTCCCAACCTGCATTATCCGGAGGAAGCGGCCAACCTCGGGGCGGCCATCAACTCCGTGGCCGACGACCTGACTCCAGTAGTGACTCCCGATGGCAAAGGACTTTTCTTTACCCGAAGAATGCACCCGGAGAATACGGGTGGAGCCGGAGACTTGCAGGACGTTTATTACGCGGAGTTTAAAAACGGACAATGGGGGAAAGCTAAAAATATAGGAAAGCCTGTCAATACGGATGATCCCAACGCCGTATGTTCCGTCACTCCGGACGGCAATACCATTTTGCTGATGAACACCTATGGCAAGGATGGCGCGCAGCGGGCCATGGGCGTCTCCGTCAGTCATAAGAGCGGCGGCGAATGGAGCGCTCCGACGGACTTGCGGATACGAAGCTTCTATAATAAAAGCGCTTTCAATGAATATTTTCTCGGCAATGACGGCAATGTGCTATTAATGGCGGTGGAACGGGACGATACTTATGGTTCCAGGGATATTTATGTTTCTTTTTTGCTCAATGACAATACCTGGTCGGCGCCCAAAAACATTGGCGGCAACGTCAATACGCCAGGTATCGAGCTTTCTCCCTTTCTGGCTTCTGATGGTAAAACACTCTATTTTAGTTCGACCGGACATCCCGGCTATGGAAAAAATGATATTTTTGTAACCAGACGCCTGGACGATACCTGGGAAAACTGGTCGGAACCTTACAATATCGGAGCTCCGGTAAATTCCACGGGCTATGACGCGTATTATTCCGTACCAGCTTCCGGCGATTACGCGTATTTTGTGTCCAGCGACCAGTCCATCGGCAAGCAGGACATTTTCCGGATTCGCCAGCCGGAGCCCAACAAGCCCAATCCGGTGGTATTGGTACATGGCAAGGTCCTAAACAGCAAAACGCTCGCGCCGATCCAGACGGATATAAATTATAGCGAGATAAGTGGCGAAATACAAGCGGGATCGGCCCGATCCAATGCCGGAGACGGATATTACAAAATTGTACTCCCCTATGGGAAGGAGTTTAGCTTTTTCGCTTTAAAGCAGGGCTTTTACAGCGTAAGTGGTTTTCTCGACCTGAAGAATCTGGAAAAAAAAGAATATCAGGAGATAGAACGGGATCTGCTTCTTACCCCTATTGAAATAGGAGTTCCCATTCAGATGTATAATGTATTCTTTCATCGGGGCAACGCGGAACTGAAACCCGAATCATATCCGGAGCTTAATCGTCTGGTAAAGCTGCTTAAAGAAAATAGCGCCATAGAGATTGAACTTGGCGGACATACAGATCACCCGGAATGGAGTGAAAAAAATCTTCAATTGAGTGAAGATCGCTGGAAGTCTGTAAAAAAATACCTTATATCTCAAGGTATCGGCGAGACCAGGGTTTCCGGCAAGGGATACGCCGGTGATCAACCATTGTTTCCCAATGACTCGGAAGAAAACCGTAGAAAAAATCGGAGGGTTGAGTTTACCATTACAAAAATGTGACCTTCCTATCGCATCAAAAATACACGTGATTCGTATAATCTAAACTTTTCTGATAATTATGAGCAAAAACAAAGCCTTCATATTCGATATGAATGGAACTCTGATTGACGACATGTCTTATCATATTGATGTCTGGCATGATTTTCTGAACAAGGACCTTGGAGCCGAACTTTCCTATGAAGTTGTAAAAAGCCATATGTATGGCAAAAATGATGAGATTATTGAACGGATCTTTGGTAAAGGGCGATATACTCCGGAAGAAATGGAAGTGTTTTCGATAGAAAAAGAAAGTCGTTATCAGCGGGTTTACAAGCCATATCTGAAATTGATCGATGGGCTTGAAACATTGCTTGAGGAAGCCAGGGAACGATCTATACCCATGGCGATCGGCACCGCCGGAATCCTGTTCAATGTACGTTTTATGGTGGATAACCTCAATCTTTCCAAATACTTTCAGGCGATTGTGGCGGCGGACGATGTTTCCCTAAGCAAACCGCATCCGGAAACATTTTTAATGGCCGCTAAAGCGCTTAACCGGAATCCGGAGGATTGCATTGTCTTTGAGGACTCGCCCAAAGGAGTTGAAACGGCTTTAAACGCGGGCATGCCTTGCATAGTCATTAAAACAGGCTATAAGGAAAAAGATTTCAAGAGTTTTTCCAACATTATCAAATTTGTAGACGACTATACTCAGTTGTCATGGAACGATTTAAAGTAAAACCGCCCGTATTCCGGCAAGCGTTGACGCCAACATTTTGATGACAGGCGCTTATCTGATTTCCGCTATGAAATTACGAAGGATTTTGATTGTCCTTATACTGCTTCTCATGCAGCGACTACCTGCATGGGCCGGAACTCAGCCGGAACTGTTTTATCTTAGCGATCCGGACGAGAAGTATTCGAGAGAGCAGGTAGTCCGGCGATTCCGCGTGGCGCCGGAAGGGTTTCATAAGACGGATAAAGCGGTCAACCTGGGGCTTCTGAAAGGTCGCCTCTGGGTTCTTTTTGAAAAGAAAGGCTTTGAAGATAAAAGTGTTATTGTATTTGAAAACGCGTTTATCGATCATATAATCGTCCATCCTCTGCAAAATGGCCGGTTTCTTCCTTCCGCGTATACAGGTGACCGCTATCCATATTCCCAGCGAAGTTTTGACTATATCTTCGCTAATCTGGAGATTCCGGCCAATGCCGAGCTTTTATGTATCGAAGTAGTCACCAAGGGCTCGATGAAAGTCCCGATTCACCTGTATTCCTTTCAGGAGTTTATACAGCTTATTCAGAATAATACGGCTTTTCATTTTCTATATTTTGGCATCATACTGATCACCTGTCTTTTGTCTGTTTGTATTTATACATGGCTGCGAAATCCCCTTTTTATTCTTTACGCGCTCTCGATTCTGGGGACAGTCTGCGTGTCCTTTCTACATTATGGTTATCTTTTTAAATATGTATGGCCGGATCTGCCCGAACTAAACCAATGGGCGCCATTGACGCTCTTATGCGCGTTGTTCAATCTGTTTTTTATTGAAAGCCTTCTGAATATCAAACAGCATAGCAAAGGGTTACATTGGCTTTTCCGCTCCTACTACGTCATATATGGAGTTATTGTCATCGGCTGGTCGCTTACCAATCATCCTTCGCTGGAAATCCCATTTTTTGGAATTGTCACCTTGTTCCCATTTTTTCCGATTCTCGCGGGGATTCTGCTTTACAAAAAAAACGACCGAAAAACCAGTTCCTATTTTTTCGCGGGCATCTTCGCCTTTTTTCTTTCTGTAATTGTCTATATGGGGGTGCTCAATGGTTTTGTAGAAGTAAATGTATTTACTGACAACGCTTTTCAACTCGGCTCGATTATCAAAATTTTCTTCTTCAACCTGGCTTTGATAGACAAAGTGAAAAAACTCAAAAGAAAGCAGGAAGAAGTCCTGGTATTGCAAAAGAAAATTCTGGAGGAAAAAGTATCGCGGCGCACCCGGGAGCTTACCCGAAAAAACGATCTTATCGAAGAAAAAAATAAATTGCTTGAAAACCAACACGATCGGCTGGAGCGAAAAGTAAAAAAACGAACCAACGAGCTTCTGAGAACCAATAAGGAACTCAATGACCGGAACTTCAGACTGGAGCAGTTCGCTAACGTGACAGCGCATAACCTGAGGGGGCCGGTCGCTACGCTATTGGGACTATGCAGTATATTCAACAAGGAAGATTACAGCGACCCGCTTAATATCACGATTATTCACAATATTCAGGATTCCGCTCTCAAAGTGGATGGTATTTTGAAAGATTTGAGCACTTTGCTGGATCATCATCAAAATGCCAATTCACTATACGAAGAAGTATATTTTGAAGCCATTTTTATCAATGTATTGTCCATATTAAAGCATGAGTTTGAGAAATCCGGAGGAACGATTTCTACCGATTTTAATCAGGTGCCTTCTGGATATATGGTTCAGGTTTATCTCAAAAATATCTTTTTCAACCTGATCAGCAACGGACTCAAATACCATAAGGAAAACGCTCCACCCCGCCTGGAGATACGTTCATTTAGGGAGGACGAATTTATTTGTCTGGAATTTAAGGATCATGGTATTGGTATCGATCTGCTACAGTACAAGGAAAAGATTTTTCAGCCATACCAGCGTTTTCATATCAACTTGCCCGGAAAAGGTCTTGGATTATATACCTGTAAGACTCAAATTGAAAATATGGGCGGAAAAATTAAAGTCTATAGCCGTCCGAATATGGGCGCGTGTTTTACCGTATACCTGCCCGACATCAAACCGGACGAGAATCCAGTGGAGGAAAATAGTGTGTTTAGCGCTTCTGTCAAAATATCGTTATGATTACCCAGTTTGTCAATAGGTATTTCCGCGATTTTTCGGCTTCTTCCCAATACAGCCTTTTTACGGTTCAGATAGTGGTTTTCGCCTTTATCCAGACATTGTTTGTTCCGCTTATTCCCGAAGCTTTTGGTCAAAAACGACAAGAAGGAATAAACATGATTCCTAATGGAAATTTTGAAAATGGCTTACAAGGATTTTTCAGTGAGCTTGACTATACAGAGCATACACTGGAGTCGGGTCATTTTACACTCACCCGAAAAATGACTATTCCAGATTGTCAGTATAGCATCCCTGGCGACCGAACGAACGGCAAAGGCTTCTACCTGATCACCCGAGGAGCGCGGCACAAGAAATTGTGGAAATCCTACGTACAGGTCAGGCCCCAAACCCGATATCGCTTTCGGATTCATTTTTGTCACCTTCCGGTTTCCGAAACAGACGCGGTGGCGGAAGAGCGCTTCTCTTCCTTTCGGGTTTTTATCAATCGCGTAGAGGTCAGCAGCGTTATTTATGATCAGCGGAATCATCTGGCCTGGTTGGAAAATACCGTCGATTGGTATTCCGGTCCGACGAGTGGCCTTGTCGAACTGTCCGTCCAGAGCGACAGTCGCCATTACCTGGCTCTTGACGACGCGTCCATGATTGTTATCGACAGCCTGCCCGGCATAAGAAGCATAGTTGATTCGGTCCACGTTGTCCGGGAAATTAAAATAGCTCTTCCTTTTGTTCGCTTTGAAATAGGGAGTGATTGTCTCTTGCCCGAATCATTTGAAGCGCTTGATTCACTCGCTGACTGGCTCCGTCTGAATAGCGACAAACGCGTACGCCTCGAAGGACATACGGACGCGTTGGGCGATCCTGAAAATTTAAGGAAGTTATCGATCACGCGTGTGAAGCAGGTAAAAAGTTATCTTGTCTCCAGAGGGATCGAGGAGAACCGGATATCCATGTATGGTTTTGGCGGCTCAAGGCCAGTCGTCGATAACAGCGATGAAAAACTCCGTCACCTGAATCGTCGGGTAGAGCTTATTCTTTTTTAAGCTTAGTTGAGCTCCTGTTCAATATCGCTCAATTGAACCATTAGCGCCTTGTTGGAAAGATAAATTTCATAGCTGCACAAGGCGAGTGAAATAAGAATAGCGATCAGGCTCGCGCCAAAAAGGATCTGCGCCCATATATTCAACGACGCGTACAGCATAAACATGGACAATACGGCGCCAAACATCCCTCCTATCCCAAACTGCTGCATGTTTCTGATCAGGATAATCCGCTTTTTCAGAATCATGATTTGTCGTAATATCAAGGCGCTTTTGCCATCCTTGTAGGTAGAATGCAGCAGACGTATACGGTTGCTGATGGCGATATAGCGATTGGTGTACGCCAGCAGCAAAAGCGAAATGGTTGGAAAAAGCAGCGCGGGAGTCGCCAGGTGCAGGTCTTCCATACACGTTTATCGTTTTAATGTGCTTACCAGGCCAGATGACGACAATAACGCGATTATGGGCAGGTCTCCCTCCACCCAATCCAGCTCGGAGAGCGCGTCAGGTGTCAGCCACTTATACCGCCTGTGCTCAGTCAGTATGGGTTCGCCTGATACCAGTTCGCATACAAACGGATATAAACGCACTACATAACCGTTTCCATAATCAAAGATATTCGAGGGTAAAGGTCTTTTTACCACGACCTCTATCCGCAGCTCTTCCATGATTTCACGTACAACACATTCTTCCGGAGTTTCACCTTCTTCCAGTTTTCCGCCGGGAAACTCCCATAATAAGGGATGTCGCGCTTTCTCGCTCCGTTGAGCGCAAAAAATCTTGCTTCCCCGCGTGATGACCGCGCATGCCGCTTCAATCATATCATAATGTGGTTTTTTTATAAAAACATTGGCGACTATGACCGCTTACTGGTAGAATCGAACTACTTCGTCCACGACCGGCAAATCTCCTTGTACCCAGTCCAGCGCGTAAAGCTCTCCGGAACGAAGCCAGCGAATGGCTTTATGCTCCAGAAGCGCCATATCTCCGGATACAATATAACATACAAACGGATGAAGACAAACTGTATTTCCCCCACCATAGTCGTGAATATTCTTAGATAGTAGTTTATATACGACGATATCAAGGTTTAGCTCCTCTTTTACTTCCCGTATAATACACAAATCAAGTCGTTCGTCCTTTTCAACTTTCCCTCCGGGAAATTCCCATTTTAAGGGATGACGCATGCGCTCACTTCGCTGAGCGCAAAGGATCCGGTTTTCTTTCATGATGACCGCGCAAGCAACCTGTAGCATAAACATCGCGATTTGGTAATACCTTTCTATACGTAAACTATCTGTTGAATGGTTGGGGACAGGTTTTTGTTCGAAGCATAAAGCCGGGATTATGATTTTTTATAATTCAGTATTATATATTATTAAATAAGTACCTTTGCCTATATGTTTGAAATCGGAAAAATAAACAGGCTGGAAGCTATAAGGACATCGCCCCATGGCATGTATCTCGGAGATAAAAACTCCCGCGCTACTGTGCTCCTGCCTAACAAATATGTTCCCAAAGATCTTGAGATCGGTAATGAAATAGAGGTTTTCATATACAAGGATTCCGAAGATCTTCCCATCGCGACCACCCTTATTCCCAAAATACAAATCAATGAATTCGCCTGCCTGAAAGTGGTAGACATAAACAAATTCGGCGTATTTCTGGACTGGGGCCTGGAAAAAGACCTCATGGTGCCTTTCAGTGAACAAAACCGGAAAATGCAAAAAGGGAATTATTACCTGGTATATCTTTTTCTGGATGAAGAAAGCGACAGACTGGTAGCTTCCTGCAAGATTGAGCATTTTCTGGACCGGGAGCCCGCGGGACTGGAAACAGGTCAGCAAGTTGATCTGCTTGTTGGAGACAGTACCGATATTGGAGTCAATGTCATTGTCGATAACCGATACAAAGGGCTTCTCTATCATAACGAGATTTACCGGGATCTTCGGGCGGGTGAACGCGTAACCGGCTACATCAAAACGGTTCGGGATGACAAAAAAATTGATGTCAGCCTGCAAATACCAGGGCACAGGCAAATGGATACCGACGCGAAGCAAATTCTGGATTACTTGAACAATAATGATGGCTATATGCGGTTGAATGACCAAAGCCATCCGGATGAAATCAGAGACCGGTTGCAAATGAGCAAAAAAGCCTTTAAGAAAGCGGTCGGGAACCTATACAGAGACCGAAAAATTGTGCTGGAAGAAGAAGGAATACGCCTGATTAGAAGTTAGTGCCCGACCTTATCCGGTGACACTCTATAAAATGAACCACAAAGCATGATTAAAAAAAATCAATGGATTTTATCTTCGCTGGTTATCGTTCTCATACTGGTCACTGGAAGATATTCTTATAGTCAGAGCATACAATTGAAAAATATCAGTGATTTTAAGATCAAGCAAATCAAAAACCGGAAAATAACAATCGCTTTTACCGCGGATATTGAAAATACATCGAAAAGAACCATCAAAGCTTCTATCAAGAAAGGGAAGCTCTATAAAAACGAGGAATATATAGGTTCGTTCCGATTTCTGGAGACAGTAACTATTCCTCGCGGCTCAAGCGACAAATTGCCGGTATTGGTCGTGGTGGAAGCCGAAAATCGCCTTAATATCTTAAAAGACGGGATATCCATGCTATTGGGCAACTCCGTTACTTTGAGCGCCAATGGTTTTGTAAAAGGCAGATGGCTCGTGTTTAGTAAAAAAGTACCCTTTGAGATCAAAGAACAGATATCGCTAAAAGACCTGCTATAGATTATGGTGATATGAAACAAGATATTTTTCCGGCTTTTTCATCGCGATCAAGTTTCTTTCTACTTTTGCAGGCATCCGATCATATATAAGAAGTTCCTTTGTATGTCCTTTGAAAATCTAAAATTTAACAAGCAATTAACAAGCTCTCTGGAAGCCGCTGGTATCAACGAGCCTTTTGAAGCCCAGCGAAAAGCGCTGAAGCGCGTCAATGGGGGACAAAATCTGATAATACGCGGACCTGATGGGAGCGGCAAAACGACAACCTTGATATTGGGCGTTCTTCATCGCCTAAAGTATCCACAGGATGAACCACCACGAGCCTTGATTTTGGTTCCGGATAAATTGAGCGCCCTTCAATTGACGGAACGGTTTGAAGTATTAGGAAAAAATACCGGAATACGATGTATGACGCTTGTTTCCGGGCTGAGCATTGAAGGGCAAAAAGATATGCTGGCGGAAGGAACGGATATTGTCATTGGTACTCCGGATAGAGTGCAGGCGGTATATTATAAATCCGGGCTCAATATCAACAAACTCCAGTTATTTATCCTGGACGACGCGGATTTGTTGATCAGACAAGGATTTCAGACGCCTATCATCCAGTTGGCGGACAGTATGAACAAGTGTCAGCGGATTGTTTTTTCCAGTGTCTATCATCAAAAGCTGGAAAATATGCTTGATCGCGTCCTACCCCTCGCGGAGCTGGTGGAGTTTGAGCTTGAATCCGGTAAGCGGTTATCGATTATTAGTCAATTGCTCTATAAAGTACCAAATTATAAAACCAAGTTAAATCTTCTTAACCTGCTGACGCGGGACTATGAAGTATTTGATAAAACCGTGGTAATATGTCATTCGGAGCATACAGTAGAGAAACTATACAAGAGCCTTGATCGGCGTATCATCAATCAAGTCGTTCTTTTTCATAAAAACGACTCTTATTATCAGTCGACCGACTCGCTGGAACACTTCATGAACAACGAAGATTGGCGTGTGCTGATATCTACTGGCGATAAACTGAAACATGAGCCTTGGGCTTTAATTCCATTCCTTTTACATTTTGATGTTCCTCTGGAGCCGGATGATTTTATTCAACGGGTAAGTTTCGCGGAAAACGATCCGGTAAACCGGGTTTCCATCCTGTTTTCAACAGATCTCGAGCTTACGGCGATAAGTGTACTGGAAATCGCTACAGGACATAAGTTCGCGGAAGAAGAGTTGCCATTCGGACTTATTATTGAAGGAGATCCTCATTCGAAAGATGATGATGACAATGACGCGGATGAGAATTTGAAAAAGGCTCCGGAAGAGGAAGTGAACAAAGGAAAAGCTTTTCATGAGAAGAAAGCCAAAAACGCTAAGGAATATAACTATAGTTATAAGGATAAGCTAAAAATGTTTGGCAAGAAACATCGGAAAAGAAAATCTTAATCCGAAGCCAAAAGATTTAAAAAAAAGAGGCGCCCCATAAAGGGCGGCCTCTTTTTTGTTTAGAAAGTTTCAACAAACAATTCACCTAGAAGTAGAAAAACAAATTGATAGCTCCTGTAAGGTTGTTAACACTCAATCCATAGTTAACAAAACCATGAGCCGCTCCATCTCTTGTTTTTACTTCCACAACACTTTCGGAAGTCGCGTCCCATCTTTCAGACACAGTATGTCTGTTTCCCGCGAAGGAAGCTCCCAGGTTGTATCCAAACTCGCCACCCAGCGACATTTTTGGAGCGAAGAAGTATTCCACACCGATAAATGGCCTAACACCAAAAGAGAATCCGGTACCGTAGGTTTGCTTGACAACTCTTGCTCCGTTGTTATAAGCGCTATTGATAGTGGGCTGGGGGAAATTGGCGGAAAAAGGATTTCCATACCGGTTTTTAACTGAAGAGTTAAAAACACCTATGTAAGCCTCAGCTCCATAAACTCCCTGAACTCTATGAGAACCTCTCCTTTTTTCCAATCCGGCTCCTACCAAAAGACCCATCTGCCTGTTTGTGACATGGTCGGTAACATACTGTGGATTTGTAGCGTCCGGTGTCAGTTCGTCTTTCGCTACGGAAAAAGCGTTGGTATTCGAAGTCCAGACTCCCTGTACTCTCAAACGATAAGCTGTCTCCGCCGTAACAAATTTTTTCAGAAACAATTGGTTATTTAAGCCAGAGCTGGTATTGAATACACCGGAAGGCGTATTAGGATACGCGAATGCTCCGGCGGAAGTTGGTCCACCGAAAAGAGCGTTGGCGAAAAAGTCCAATGTCGCGGTCGCGCTTATACCCAAACCATAATCACCTGCCTGAGGAAGAATCTCAAATCCTCTTTTTGACTTTAATGACTGATCTCTGCTTTCTAAAGTGGTACCATCTGGCTCCCCATAGTTTTCCTGCGCGAAGGCGCTATTGAAACTCAACAGGCACGCCGCTATTATAATAAAATTTTTTCTCATGGTAAATTGGATTAGGGGGTCTTACAAGTTGATATCAAGGATCAGTACGGAACCATCCTTCGCGATACCGGCCGTCGCTGTTCTTTCATGGAAGATTGTTCTTTGGGGACCTGTTGCTGTAAGAACATCATAGATGAAACCGGGTACGGTAACTTCAACAGCGGTACCTTTCAATGGGACATCTATAGTGATGCTGTAGTCACCATTGGAGTCCGTCGTAGTTTCAAAGCGCTTTTTGGGATAAGGCGCCGTACCCGGAGTCTGGGCGTAATCTTTAGAATCAACATACACATAAACAACCTGAGCTTCCAATGGCTCTGTCCCCGTGGTTTCCGTGTTCAATTCCGCTTTTATCCGTCCTTTAATCGTCGCTTTTCCTGTTTGCGGACTAACACTGTTTTCAACGTCCTTGATGCAACTGTTCATTGAAGCTGTCATTCCGATCGCGAATATTACCGCCGCGATTTTTTTCATTACTTTTTTCATAAGTGTTAATTAAAGTTTTTCAATCCGAAAATACTACAATGGTCTGTACATTTCAAAATAAATGGCTAAAAATAACACCAGGACTAGTTCCTGTTAAAAAATATTGAAAATCAATAACGAGAACTAATTATATCAATTTAAAAAAAAATATGAAATATGGCCGAAGGGCGCGGTTAGAGACTAACTAAGTACATGATAATACGAAGGTGAGAGCCGTAAAAATAATAAAAATAATATCTGATAAGGCAAGGCGGGAATATCATATTCCCGCCTTGTAGAATCTATTTAAATACTACTTCTTCTTCCAGTCTTCCAGCGCTTTTTCTACCTGATCCTTAAAGAAGAACGCGCTACTCTTGTCTCCCAGTTCCTTCGCTTTTTGAGCGAACTTCAAAGCTTCTTTCTTGTCGCCTTTCTTCGCGAGAATTTGCGCTTTGATCCAGTTGTTAAACCACTCGTCACTTAGGGAGATAGAGGTATTGATGTACGATAAGGCCAGATCCAGATCCGAGCCATACTCAAGAATATAACGCGCGGAATTGGCAAAGGGTCTCCACTCCTGCGCCAGTGTTTTCTGAATACTCTCCATCGCTTGTTTCTCCGTATCCATTTTTACGGTAAACGAAACTTTGACTTTTTCCCACTCCAAAGAAATCACCGCTTCATTCATCGTATAGTCGGTAATCAAAAATAAAAGTCGCTCGCGTAGCTGGTTATCTTGTGGTTTTACCTTAAAACGCGCTACGTCGTTCGCTTCCTTGTATCCGGATGTGCCAGATAAATTGGCGTCCTTATTCAGAATGACAGTCCACTCGGTTTGGCCGGGAATGGTAAAAAAGGAATATGTGCCGGCGGGAATCTGCTGATTGTTGATGGTTACCGCTTTGTCGAAGCTGATTGTTGTAGCCATATTGGCTCCGGTTCTCCACAACGCGCCATAAGGAACCAGACCATCCCATATTTTTCTTCCGGCGACGGCTGGGCTGCTGTATTCAATTTTAATTTCCGTTAATCCGACAGTTTGCGATACGACGGATAGAGGACTTGGCTTAGGGATGTCCTGAGCGTTTGATAAAAAACCGCATACCAGACATGTTATCAGAATAGAAAAAAAACGTACTGTTCTCATAATTAAAATTGTTGTTTGAAAAATAGTTAATAGCAAAATCGAAGTAATGAAAATACTCCCAAACGAGCAACCCTTTTAGCTAAAAAAGCGAAAGAAAAACATTTACGCGGAGAAGCGAATCCATTAAAATGAGTCTGTCACGGAAACTGTATGTAGTTATGACCAACCTGATATAGAATAAAAATTTATATCCCGAACTTTTGCCCGTTCTTACATTATTTCAAATGTCGTTTTTCCGATTTCTTTTCCCGATTCGAAGACGGACAATACATATATCCCGACTTTGAACGATTTCTCGGTTGTGAAAGAGAAGGAAACTTTTTCTTTTACATTATTATAGTTTACAGGAATCTTTGTAGTAAAGGGCTGGTGCTTTCCATTCAGGATAAAAAAACCTCCTTCTTTGGAATTGTTAAATACGCTTCCATCGGGTTTTGTAATTTGAATATAAAGCTCTTTTTTACCTTTTTGAGCGAAGAAGTTTTCCTGTATCTCAAAGCTAAAATTCAGCTTTTGGGAGTTTACCTTGGTTTTGGCGTCTTCCGGAGACCAGATATAAAAATTATCAGCCACCAATAAGGCCATCTTATGTTCTTCTTTTTCCTGCTCGGTAAGCGTCCGGTAATGAGTAGGCGCCGCCCCGCCGCGTTTATTGAGGTCGGCCGCCAAAGCGGCTATATCCGGAGAATTAAAGTTTTCTCTTAGAGTCTTTTCCTTTACGACCTCGTTTTTAAGTTGTTTTTTCTCTTTATTCAGACGATTCACTGAAATTGTCAAATGCTCGATGCGGGTTTTTAGTGAATCATTATTTTGCTCCATAGCGGAAAACCGATCACTCAGCGAGTGAAACGCTCTTTGAATGTTTTCATAAGCTCCCTTCAGGCTATTTACGGCGAGGCTCAATTTTTCGATCTCGTTATCTTTCGCGATCAGGCTAAGGCTGTCGCGGCGAATACGATCGTTCTTAGCTACAATGTCTTCGTTTTTTTCATCGATTACCCATAAAAGATATACCAAAGCGGCGAAACTTGTAAATACAAAAACTCCAGCCGATAAAAATTTTAAAAATCGCATATTCTACGCTATTAATGGGCTCTTTTTATTTCTATAAACACGAAAATAAAAGATAAATCATATAATTTATACATTATACTTCGCATATATCTTTTCCGAGGGCGCGTTCCCCGACAAATTCCTTGTTAATACGATCGGACGCTTCAAAGTAAACGATTAATAGCAAAAAAATAAAAATCTCCGACTTTTTAGCATGTACTTCATAATTACATACCAAAGAGCCGGAGATTTGGACGATAACCTCAAGTTCGGTTTAGAATCTTCTTCTCCGTCCTCCGGATGAAGAAGCGCCATTTTCACGTCTTCCGGCGATAGGCTTCTGATCAGTCGCTACCTGAAGATTCAGGCTCTGGTTTTTAAAGCGGGTATTGAACTCGGAAAGTAAGCCATCGGAATCTTTGGGGTTCACTTCAAAAAAAGTGGAACGCTTGCCAATTTCAATTCTTCCTACCCGCAAATCGGAATTGCCGCTGGTTTCATTCAATATGCCTAACAATTTGGCTGGATTCAGACCATCCTTAAAACCAAGATTGACTTCAAGCTTTACTTTACCGGAACTTCTTTCTCTTCCTTTAAGGCTTCTTTCTTTACCGGAGCTCCTGTCCTTGTCGCGTCCGCGATCGTCACGAACATTTAGGTCCATGTCCGAAGCGTTTTGATAGTATTGAAGGAAACGATTGATTTCATAACTGATAAAGTGATTAATCAGGTCTTCCTTGTCAAATTGCTCCAGACGGGCGTATACGTCCGTCATGACGGATTTCAGTTGGTCTTCGTTAATTTCCGTCTTTTCGACTTTGTCCACAAAGTTTAAAATCTGCTTTTGGATGACTTCTTCCGCGTTGGGAAGCTGCATCTTGACAAATTCCCGCTGAATTTTCTTTTCAATCTGGTAAATCTTTTGCCGATCGCTTCTAGTCGTCAGCGCGATCGAAATACCCGTCTTGCCGGCTCTTCCGGTCCGACCGCTTCTATGCGTATAAGTTTCCGTATCGTCGGGGAGGTTGTAGTTGATGACATGCGATAGATTGTTCACATCCAAGCCTCTGGCGGCGACGTCCGTGGCTACCAGCAGATTCAGGTTTTTGTCCCTGAACTTCTTCATCACCGAGTCGCGTTGCGCCTGAGACAAATCGCCATGCAGGGCGTCCGCGTTATAGCCATCTCTTGTGAGCTGATCCGCCACATCTTTGGTTTCTCTTCTCGTACGGCAAAAAACAATACCGTATATTTCCGGATACAAGTCGGCCAGACGTTTTAGCGCGTTGTACCGATTTCTGTTTTCGATCAGGTAATAATGGTGTTCGACATTCTCGTTTCCGGTATTTTTTCTTCCCACGGCGATCTCTACCGGATCAACCATATAGTTCTGAGCGACCTCCATTACTTCTCGGGACATAGTCGCTGAAAACAACAAAGTCCGGCGATCTTCCGGCGTTTGACCGAGAATAAATTTAATATCCTCTTCAAAACCCATATCCAGCATTTCATCCGCTTCGTCCAGGACGAGCCACTGAATATTTGACAAGTCGACCTTGCGCCTCTTGATAAAGTCAGTCAGACGACCAGGGGTCGCGATCAGAATCTGAGGAGGGACCGAAATACTTCTGGATTGTTTCTCGATACTTTCTCCACCATAGACTGGTTCGATTTTTAGACCTTTGACATACTTTCCGTAATTGCGTATCTCATTGGAGATTTGCACGCACAACTCTCGGGTTGGCGCCAATACCAGGGCCTGAATTTTCTGTGTTGTCTTGTCAGCGAGTTGACATAAAGGCAGACCAAAAGCGGCGGTTTTTCCTGTGCCGGTCTGAGCAAGCGCGATAACATCACGGGATTCTTCCAACAAATAACCTACAACTTCCTTTTGGATTGGGGTTGGGGACTGAAAGCCTAGCTCTTCAATTCCTTTTAGGACTTCTTCATTAAGTCCTAGTTCTTCAAATAATATCATATATATCAGCTTTCCTAAAACAGGAAAAACAGACGTTAAAATTACCAGCAAAGGTAATCAATTAACGCGGATACAAAAAACGAATGTGAACAACATCTGACAAAATCTGCATGATCAGCATTTTCGTCCGGTATCCACATCGTCACAATCCGTTAAGCCCGGTTTATATTGATTTTCGGAACCCTGTTCCGGAGCGTTTTCGTATTGTTCGATAACGCGCCTCATTTTCAGGTTTTCGTCCAATAAAAGATCCCGTTCGGCGACCGCTATGTCCCTCTCCTTTTTTAAGCGGGCTATCAGGTCCGAATCGCATTCCAACCGGATTTCACTGGAAACGTTTTCCTGCCTTTTGAGACTAAGCTGATCAGTAAGCATACTTTTCGCGTTGATATGAGCCGCCAGAAAATCCCTGATTTTGTTTTCCACCTGTTCATCTACCACACCGGTATAGGAAGGATACGAATTGATCAACGCGCTGGTCAGATGATTGACTACTACAAGTTTTTTCTCATTATAAATCTTCGCGAGCTCTATGGGCACCAGTAAATGTTTGCCTTCGGAAGGACTAAAGGCGATATTGAGCAGTACGTCCAGAAATTGGACTTTCTTTTTCTTGGTATCGACAATTAATTCATCGATATAACCAACTCTTTGACCATTGGCTCCCACTACGATCCATCCGCGGACGTCGTTTTGCTTATCCGCCACTTTGTATTTAGTCGCTACAGCTCCGAGTTTCTTATATTTCCCTATTCGCATCCGATCCTCCTGTCCTGGTTTCTCTAGTTTTATAACATAAAAAAGCGGGGATTAATCCATTTTGAAGCTAAATTTCTTGAATATGAAGAACCGGCGATACAATTACGAACTACTTCGGGAGCCAGATAATGAATGAAGAATCGTTCGATAATAAAAACAAGTGATTCGTCTTTCCCCTCGTGAAATTCACTAATCATCAGGAATAGTCTAGGATCAGCTCCGCTGTTTTTTCAGAGGCTCCGGGCTCCCCCATCAATTGGGTTAAGTCCTGGTAATCGTTTAGAACGCGTTCCCGATCGCTCCCCAGGGGGAGAATCGTACGAAGCTCCTCGATGACCCTGTCCGGATTAAAATCCGATTGAATAAGCTCTTTTACGACTTCCCGGCCCGAGATAAGGTTTACCAGAGAAATATACGGTGTCTTGATAAGATTTTTCGCGATCGTGTAGGTAAAGGCGCTGGTCTTGTATACCACCACCTGGGGACAATGAAAAAGGGCTGTTTCCAGAGTGGCTGTGCCGGAAGTAGTGATGGACGCGTCGGCTACCGACAGCAAATTATAGGTGTTGTCTTTCAGAATCTGGATATTGGGACTGGTAAATCTTTCGTAAAGCTTTTCATCCAGATTATCAACCGCGGCTACGACAAACTGGATATTCGGCAATTGCCTCGCGATATCGTCCAGGCGGGTGCTCATGGCTTTGACCTCCTGCTGTCTGCTACCCGCCAAAACCGCTACCAGCGGCTCGTTTTGGGGAAAGCGCTCGCGAAAACCCGGCTCCGGTCGAAAGCTTTTGATGGCGTCAAGCAAGGGATTGCCTACATAGTCGACATTGTAGAAGTTGAACTTTTCAAAGAATTGCTTCTCGAATGGAAGAATCACAAACATGCGGTCAACCAGCTTTTTGATCGTATAAGCCCGCTTCTGGTTCCATGCCCATACCTTGGGAGATATGTAATAAAACACCTTGATTCCTTTTTCTTTGGCGTAACGGGCGATTTTCAGGTTAAATCCGGCGAAATCTACCAAGATGACCGCGTCCGGACGATAGTTGTCCAGGTCGTTTTTGACCATTTTGAGCGTGCTCGCTATTTTTCGAAGATTCAAAAGAACCTCCGCGAAACCCATAAAGGAGATTTCACTGTAGCGCGTGGCCAGTTCTACACCAGCTTCGGCCATATGGTCGCCTCCTACGCCTCGTATACTACTATGGGGCGACTTGGCCAGTAGGGCTCTGCTCAGGTTGCCGGCGTGCAGATCACCGGAACGTTCTCCCGCGATGATATAGTACCTCATAGTAATCAGCCGAAATACTCCACGTAATTTCTTGGGGTTTCATACAACTTGACACAATGCAGCTCCGCTTCGGAAATGCCCTGAATCCGCGGCTGCAATATTTTCCAGATTTCAATGGCGAGATTTTCCGTACTGGCCATCTTGCCTTTCATAAAATCGACATCCAGGTTGAGATTCTTATGATCCAGCCTTTCAATCACGCTGGATCGGATCAGCTTACTCAGTTTTTTCAGGTCTATGACGAAACCTGTATCAGGGTCCGGAGTCCCCCGCACGGTAACAATAAGCTCAAAATTGTGACCATGCCAGTTTTCATTGGCGCAGGGCCCAAATACTTCCTGGTTTTTTTCTTTTGACCAGTTGGGGTTATAAAGCTTGTGCGCCGCGTTAAAGTGCTCTTTCCTGGATATATATATCATCTAGCTAAAACGAAAATTCTTTTTTGTCAACAAATATACGAAGAATGGTATTCCCAAAAAGGATGTTATGATACCTATTGGTAAAGAAACATTGGCAAATATTATTTTCCCAACTGAATCACAGATAGATAAAAAAACTCCACCGGTAAAGACTGTATCCAGGACGATATGTTTATTGTGTACTCCCCAAATTCCTCTGACAAAATGAGGCACCATCAATCCGATAAAGCCGACCGGCCCGGCGACGGAGACGGCGAGCGCGGTGAGTAATGAGGAGCCCAGCAGGATGTACCACCGCAGGCGATTGACATTGACGCCAAGGCTGGAGGCCCGGGAATCTCCCAGAAGCAATATGGTAAGCCCCGGACTCAGCAACGCGAAAAATACGGCCAGTATCAGTAATCCCAGTCCAAGAAGCGGAATTTTGTCCCATGTAGCGCTTTCCAGACTCCCCATACTCCAGAATATGACTTTTTTCAATTTATTGTCGGAGGAATAGACATAAATCAACATGGTAGTCAGCGCTACTGTAAGAGAAGACAAGGCGACTCCCGCCAGTAGCAATCTGGCTGGCTGTAGTCCCCCGCGGTCATAGGCTATGGCGATCCCCGCGATGGTAATCAGGAAGGCTCCTGAAAAGGCCGCCGCCGCTGTGGAATAAGCGGAAATTGGCAATAGGGACGTTATGCTCAGATAGCTTATATTGACCCCCAGGGAAGCCCCGGAAGCGGTACCCAGTATATATGGATCGGCCAGCGGATTATTGACCATCGCCTGCATCAGAAGCCCACTCAACGCGAGAGCCGCTCCCACGAGGAAGCCCAATATTATCCGAGGCATTCTCAAATGAAGAATAATATAGTCAATAGCCCGGTCTTTCGAAAAATCGACCAGAGCTCTCCATACATCCCATGGAGTAGTATCTACAGAGCCCGCGCCGGCGCCAATCCACAAGGTAGCCAGCAAAGCTATGGGCCATAAAAAAAGGCGAGCGCTAGTTCGCATATAACAGACGGTTGATCGCTTTGACACCTTCGGCTACCCTGGGACCTGGCTTGGATACCAGTTCCATGTCCATCGTATATACCCGGCCTGACCTGAACGACTTTAATCCTGAAAGTTCGGGATACAGGCGTAGCATGGCGCTTGAGTCTACCCCAATGATCACGTCCGGATCAATCTTTAATAGATACTCCCGCTGAAGTGTGGGAAAAGGATTGTCATACAACGCGTCGACGGCGTTCCGCCCTCCGGCCGCGTAGATCATGTCGCTGGCGTAACTGTTTAGACCATACGCGAAAATAGGCTCTTCCGATATCAGCAACAATACCGAAGGTCTTTGGATATGCTCCGGACGCCTTACTTCCGCGATCGCGTTTTCGAGGGAATCAGCTATAATTCCAGCGCGTTCTTCCCTATCCAGCAGAGCTCCGAGACGCCGGGCGCTCTCCGGAATATCTTCCGGAGAATCGATACGCTGCATATAGACCGGAAAGCCCAGTCCCTCCAGTTTTGCCACATCGTCCGCCGAAATCATTCCTTCTTTCGCCAGAATCAAATCGGGAGACAAGGTAAGTATCTTCTCAAAATCGACGGGATAATTGTTGATTAGTGGTTTGTCGAGTAGCCAGGCGGGAACGCTGTCGTAAAGAGTTCGGCCTATGATACGCTCTTTTTCCACAAATGTCGCTATCAGTTCCGTCACCGATGGAGTCAGGGAGAGTATCCGCGATGTTTCGCGGACGGTGATCGCCCTTCCCAGGTCGTCCGTAACGGATCGCCCGGCTTGCCGATCCTGTACGGTGGCGCAAGAAAACCCGATGTAAACCAGAATACCAAAGATTAAAGAATCAATACGCCCCTGCTTCATTCATATTTTTTTGTAAATTTAGGCCTTATTTTCTGAAACCAACAAAAAATTAAACATTAACGATCATGATGGTAGTGACGGGGGCGGCCGGATTTATTGGCAGTTGTCTGATAGAAAAACTGAATCAGGAAAACTTCAACTACATTATCGCTGTTGACGATTTTTCGAGAGCGGATAAAAACAAAAATCTGGAAGGCAAGAAAATCCAGGCGAAAGTGGATAGAAAGGACTTTTTCAATTGGCTTGATCAAAACCATCATCTGGTGGAGTTTATTTTTCATCTCGGAGCCCGCACCGATACGACCGAATTCGACAAAGCCATCTTCGACGAGCTCAACCTAAATTATAGTAAATCCATATGGCGGTCCTGTGTTGACTACCAGATCCCTCTTATATACGCGTCCTCGGCGGCTACTTACGGCAACGGTGAATTGGGCTATAAAGACGATGAAAATATTATTCCCCGCTTAAAGCCGTTAAACCCCTATGGCGAATCAAAAAACGACTTTGACATATGGGCGCTGGAACAGGAAAAGAAACCTTTCTTCTGGGCTGGCCTAAAGTTTTTCAATGTATACGGTCCCAATGAATACCATAAAGGCCGGATGGCCTCTGTCATATTTCACGCCTACCATCAGATCAGGCAGACCGGAAGCATGAAGCTTTTCCGCTCCCACAAGGAGCAATTCAAGGACGGATGGCAAATGCGGGATTTTGTCTATGTAAAGGATGTATGCGAAGTAATCAGTTTTCTGACACACCGGCGCCGGGACTCGGGCATCTATAATCTTGGATGTGGCAAGGCCCGCTCGTTTAGCGACCTCGCCGGTAATGTGTTCAAAGCCATGAATAAGAAGGAAAAAATTGAATTTATTGACATCCCCCGGGATATCCGCGATACTTATCAATATTTTACCGAAGCGCCGATGAACAAGCTTACCCGGCTTGGCTATGACAAAGGTTTCAGATCTCTGGAAGATGGGATTCGGGACTATGTCGTAAACTATCTTAGTAAGGACCTTTACTGGTAAATTGTTCCGATCGAGAGAATGGCAACCTTTTACGCTACTTTTACATCAAATAAACTGATTTTATGACTCCCGAAACCATACTGCATATCATACTGATTATCCTCGTCGCGGATTTCGCGTTGGAAAAAACCCTGGATATCCTTAACCTGAAACATTCGAAAAAAGGCATACCTCAGGAACTGGACGGCCTTTATGACCACAATGAATACCAAAAGTCTATCTCCTATCAGCAGGCGAATACGGCCCTCGGCTTTTTGTCTTCAACATTTAACCTTGTCATTACGCTCGCGGTGCTCGCGACCGGTTTTTTTGGCGCGATCAGTTCCTGGATCGAAAGCTATATCAGCAATCCATTAATCGTTTCGCTGGCCTTTTTCGGGCTGATTCTTGTCATATCGGACATCGTCAACCTCCCATTTGGCATATACAAAACCTTTGTCATTGAACAAAAATTCGGCTTTAACAAAACTACTCCAGGCATATTTATCGCCGATAAGATCAAAGCGCTGCTACTCTCCATCGTCATCGGCGGGATAGTAGCCGGAACACTTTTGTGGCTGATTCTTTTTATCGGACAAAGCTTCTGGATTTATTTCTGGTTTTTTATAAGCGCGCTTATCGTGCTGGTCAATATGTTTTATACATCCCTTATTGTGCCTTTATTCAATAAGCTCACGCCACTTGAGAGCGGCGAGTTGAGAGACGCGATCGAAGCGTACAGCGATAAGACCGGTTTCGCGCTCGACAACATATTTATTATTGACGGATCCAAACGATCAACCAAAGCCAACGCTTACTTTTCAGGTATTGGAAAGAAAAAGAAAATTGTTTTGTACGATACACTGGTAGCCAATCATTCCGCCGATGAACTGGTAGCCGTACTGGCGCATGAAGTGGGACATTTTAAGAAAAAACATATTTTGTCAGGCTTGTTTCTATCCATTATCCAGATGGGAATCGTCTTATTTATCCTGAGCTGGTTTGTATTTAATCCCGAGATATCGAAAGCGCTGGGAAGCGATTCCTGGGCGGTGCATCTCAATCTGATCGCTTTTGGTATTTTGTTTACTCCCTTATCGGAGATTATAGGGCTTTTTATGAATATGCTCAGCCGTAAAAACGAGTATGAAGCGGATGGGTACGCCGCGGAAACTTACGGAGCTACGCCACTAATGGCCGCGTTAAAGAAACTGTCGGTAAAGAACCTGTCCAACCTCAATCCGCATCCGGCCTACGTATTTATCCATTATTCACATCCGCCATTGTATCAGCGGCTGGCCCATCTGAGAAAGTTTGAATAAAAATAAACGCCGGGAAAGAATTTATTTGTCGGAAACTGTTTAGCTAAAAAACAAGAGGCTGTCTTTTGAGTCAGCCTCTTGTTTTTTTAAATGTTTTCAACAGAATACAATGAACTGCCATCTTTTAGTATGATGGAATTACCATCGTCATCGTATAGCGCGCAGTTGAAAGTAGCTAAAATCTCTATGTATGGTACCCAAAGAAGTGTACGCTCTGTAATAGAAACAATCTCAAAATCTGATTTTGTCTGATCTCCTTTAGAAGTCGACCATTCTTTTCCATCCTTGTCCCAAAAAACTATTTCTATACCATTTTTAGCACCAACAGAATAGTGGTAGTTAGCATTCATTACAAAATGTTTAAATGTTTCGAAATCCGGTCTCCCGCCTTCCTTTATAACTAACGTTCCCAAAGCTATATTAAAACTTTCTCCAGTCTCCGTATCGTGAGATCCGCTTCCGTAGATAAAAGTTGACTGAGATCCGCCGCTTCCGATATTCCCGCTGCTATTGGACGACATGTCGTATGACTCACTTCCGTCGTATACGGAATAATCGTATTTTACATCGTCTAGTGTAGCTCTGAAATAGAGAAGAGCTTCTTGGGTTTGCGGATTACCGTTCCCATTTTTAGAAGGTTCCTTGCCATCGTCTTTTTTGCATGACCATGTAAATAGGGCGGTAAATGCCAAAAGACTGATTAATGAATAGTTTGCTTTGTTCATATAAAATAATTAATTTTTAAGTTAGTCATACTAAATTATATAAATACTGTTCATTTATTTTCAAAAGTATAGAATTTATTTGAGGAAAACGCGTTTGCCTCCTATTGAAAATATCTGCAAAGTATCCTGTTCTTTTGTAAATTTATCGTTCAACAACTGTCGACCTAAGAGCCCATGCCTGAATTTTCCCACTTACACGTTCATACTCAGTTTTCTCTTCTGGATGGAGCCGCGAGCATCAGAAACCTGATGAAAAAAGCGCAAGCCGACAATATGAAAGCGGTAGCGCTGACAGATCACGGCAATATGTTTGGAGCTTTCAACTTTGTCGCGGAAGCAAACAAGTTTAATATCAAACCCATTGTAGGTTGTGAGTTTTATCTGGTAGAAGATCGTTTCAAGAAAACGTTCAACAAGGAAAATAGAGACAACCGATATCATCAACTACTGCTGGCAAAGGATCAGGAAGGTTACGTCAATCTGGCCAAGCTCTGCTCCCTGGGATATATGGAGGGATTATACAGCAAGTGGCCGCGTATCGACAAGTCGCTGATCGAAAAATATCACAAGGGCTTGATCGCTACCTCCTGCTGTATCGGAGCGGAGGTGCCCCAGCTTATTCTTCTCAAAGGCGAGGAAGAAGCGGAAAAAGCCCTCAAATGGTGGCTCGACCTTTTTGGCGAAGACTACTATATTGAGTTGCAGCGACACAATATGAAAGAGCAGGAAATTATCAATAAAACCCTGATTAAGTTCGCCCGCGAGCATAATATCAAGATGATCGCGTCCAACGACTCTCACTATGTCGATCAGGAAGATTACAACGCGCACGATATTCTTCTTTGTGTCAATACAGGTGAATTGCAGAGTACTCCTGTCGGCGACGGCAAAGGTTTTCGTTTTGGCTTCCCCAATGACCAGTTCTATTTCAAGAGTCAGGCCGAAATGAACAGTTTGTTCAGTGATTTGCCCGAAGCTATAGACAACACCAACGAGATTGTCGATAAAATCAACCCTCCCAAACTTCAGAGGGATATCCTGCTACCCAACTTTCCTCTGCCTCCGGAATTCAGCAACGCGGATCAGTATCTTGAATTCCTTACCTTCGAAGGCGCCAGAAAACGTTATAAGGAGATCTCCGCGGAAATAGAAGATCGCCTGAAACATGAGCTCAATATCATTAAGACCATGGGATTCGCGGGATACTTCCTCATCGTTCAGGATTTTATCGCCGCGGGCAAGTCCCTGGGAGTCGCTGTAGGTCCGGGAAGAGGATCGGCCGCCGGATCCGCGGTAGCGTATTGCATTGGAATTACCAATATCGATCCGATCAAGTACAGTCTTCTTTTTGAGCGTTTTCTTAACCCCGAAAGGATATCTATGCCCGATATTGATATTGACTTTGACGACGAAGGACGTCAAAGCGTTATCGACTATGTGGTGGATAAATACGGCAAGAATCAGGTCGCGCAAATCATTACATTTGGTACCATGGCCGCCAAATCCTCTATCAAGGACGTGGCCAGGACCCTCGACTTGCCGTTGCCCGAAGCGAACTATCTGGCCAAACTGGTACCGGACGCCCCGGGCACCTCACTCAACAAGGCCTTCGCTGAAGTGCCTGAACTGGCGGAAATACGTAAGCGCGACGATCTGCAGGGAAGAACGCTACGACTTGCCGAAACGCTGGAAGGGTCCGTAAGGAATACGGGAATACACGCGGCTGGCGTCATCATCGCGCCGGACGATCTTACCAACTATATACCGGTTTGTACCGCCAAGGACGCGGAACTTCTTGTTACCCAATTTGACGGAAAAGTCATTGAGTCGGCCGGTATGTTGAAAATGGACTTTCTGGGTCTGAAAACCTTGTCCATTATCAAGAAGGCGGTCGAGCTGGTCAAAAAGAATTATGGTATTCAGATTGATATGGATGAAATACCACTGGATGACCCCAAAACATTCGAGCTTTATCAAAACGGAGACACGATTGGCACATTCCAGTTCGAGTCTGAAGGCATGCGCATGTACCTGCGCGACCTGAAGCCGACCAATATTGAAGATCTTATCGCGATGAACGCGCTGTATCGTCCTGGACCCATGCAGTTTATTCCCAATTTTGTCAACCGTAAGCATGGCAAGGAGGCGGTAGAGTACCCGCATGACCTGCTCGAGCCTATTTTGAAAGACACCTATGGGATTATGGTCTATCAGGAACAGATCATGCAAACCGCCCAGTTGCTCGCCGGCTACACGTTGGGAGGCGCCGATTTGCTTCGCCGGGCGATGGGAAAGAAAGATAAGGACAAAATGGCCCAGGAAAGGGTAAAGTTTGTAGCGGGAGCCAAAGAAAAGCACAATATTGACAAGAACAAGGCCGAAAATGTCTTTTCCATCATGGAAAAATTCGCGGAGTATGGATTCAACCGTTCCCACTCGGCCGCCTATTCCGTGGTCGCGTACCAAACCGCCTATTTAAAAGCCAACTACCCGGGAGAATACATGGCTTCGGTACTCACCCACAATATGAACAATATCGACAAGATATCTTTCTTTATGGAAGAATGCAAAAAGATGGGTATTGACGTGCTTGGGCCGGACATCAATGAAAGTAATACTTTCTTTGACGTCAACAGTAGTGGAAAAATCCGCTTTGGACTTGGCGCGATCAAAGGAACCGGAGACGCCGCGGTCGACTCCATTATTCAGGAGCGCGAAGACAACGGCCCTTTCAGCAACATATTTGATTTTGCCAAAAGAGTAAACCTGAGAGCGGTAAATAAAAAAACCTTTGAAGCGATGGCTTACGCGGGCGCGTACGATTCCTTGGGTGACTTGCACCGGGCGCAATACTTTTTCAGTCCGGAAAACGAAAACATCAATCTGATCGAAAAAGCGATTAAATATGGCAACAGCTATAAAGCGGAACAGGATACCTCTCAGGCTTCCCTGTTTGGTGGCACCGCCGCGGTGGAGATTCCGTTGCCCAAAATTCCACCCTGCGAGCCCTGGAGCGATATCGAAAAGCTCAAATATGAAAAGGAAGTGGTCGGGTTCTATATTTCCGGCCATCCCCTGGATCAATACCGGCTGGAACTGGAAAACTTTTGCACCTGTCAGGTAGATCAGTATCTTGATTATAAAGGAAGAGATATCAATGTGGCTGGTATCGTTTCAAAAACGACCGTCAGGCAGACAAAAACAGGCAAGACATTCGCGTTGTTTTCCATAGAAGATTATTCCGGCAGCGTCGACATGGCGCTGTTTGGCGAGGATTATCTCAAGCTGGCCCATTATATACGTCCCGGAGAGTTCCTGTATATCAAAGGCAAAGTACAGCAACGATATAACTCTGAAGATCAATGGGAGCTAAAACCGGTCAATATTCAATTGTTGTCGGATATCCGCTCCAAGCTTTGCAAGGATCTCATCATCAATGTTGATATCAATAACTTAAAGACAAATACCGTAGCGAAGCTGGAAGATTTGTTTGGCGCCTACAATGGCTCCTGCAATGTGCGCTTCATGTTTTACGATACCATGGAAAATATCTCGGTAGAGATGTTTTGCAGAAAATACAAAATAGAGCCAAACAATGATTTACTGAATGAGTTAAGGCTCATGGATGAGCTAAAATTTAAATTTAACACTTAGCCAGGAACTATTTTGGCAAAAAAACCATTATCTTTGCATTAGAATCAATAACTTTTTTAATTAGGATATTTTATGGGAAAAGCAATTGAAATTACCGACGCTAATTTTGATGATATAATCAATACGGATCAGCCGGTATTGGTTGATTTCTGGGCGGAATGGTGCGGTCCTTGTAAAATGATTGGCCCGGTTGTAGAAGAGCTTGCCGCGGATTATGATGGAAAAGCCGTTATCGGAAAGGTCGATGTGGATTCAAATCCGAATACTTCCGCGAAGTTTGGTATCAGAAGCATACCTACCCTTTTGGTTATTAAAAACGGAAAGATTGTTGAAAAGCAGGTAGGCGCTGTGCCCAAAGCGGTTCTCGCCCAAAAAATCGACGCGCATCTATAGAAAAATAAAAGCCACATTTGTGGCTTTTACTATATAAATCCCTCTGTTTTTCAGGAAATAATATTCCGGTTATCCCAAACCCAGGCTTGTCTGAATTTTCATTCGCGATTTCCTTTTCCTTCTCGCGTTCCTATAATCGGAAATAGCCCTTGTAGCTTTCTTGCTCAGATGTTTATAGCTTTTAGCTACATTGTCCGCGAATTCCGGAGTTTTCTCATTAATCCAGCTTCTGGTATGGCTATACGTATATTCCATGGAGTCCTCCAGACGATTCAGACGCTTATCCGCCCATTTGTACACTTCCGGCGACTGTTTATTGTACCAGCTCTTTAGTTCATTCGAACGTTTGCTGATAAACTTTCCTTTACGTATATCCCTTACCCAAGCCAGTTTATAAAAACGTTTTTCCTCTTTTCGGATTTTTTTACCGGTGGATCTCAAAAAAGCGTAAAAACGTTTACGGTTCGATTGAAAATATTCGTCTATCTGCAAATTCGATAGTTGTCGGGTAAAACCTTTTCGTAAATTGTTGTAGTATTTCTCCAAATCCCGGACAGGATCGCTCTTCTTGCTTCGAATTGACAATTTCATTATTTCTCTCCCTCCTCTTATTCAACTCCTTTTAAAAAACAAGGACCAGAGCGACTCTTCGTCATTACTTAGTGCGCTCTATTGTATATTTAACCAGCTCTTTCAGCGATTGTTTATATGGAGACTCATGGAAGGTCTCAAGTATGTCTTCCGCTTCCTGAACATATTGGCGCATCACCAGTGTGGCGTGCTCTATTCCCCCAGAGCCCCGAACAAAGTCAATGACCTCCTGAACCTTGGCGGGTTTATGACTCTCATTCTTTATAATGGAAACGATTTTCCTTTTCTCACTCCAGGATGACTTGTTGAGCGAATGTATGAGCGGGAGTGTCATTTTCTTTTCCTTGATATCGATCCCAACGGGCTTCCCAATAACTTTAGAAGTATTATAGTCAAAAAGATCGTCTTTTATCTGAAACGCGATTCCCACCTTTTCTCCAAACGCGCGTAATCTTTGTATATCCCCGGATTCGGCGCCTACCGACGCGGCGCCTACACCGCAGCAGGAGCTTATCAGGGAAGCGGTTTTTTGGCGAATAATCGTAAAATAGGTTTCCTCGGTTATGTCGAGATTTCTCGCTTTTTCTATCTGGAGAAGTTCTCCCTCGCTCATCTCTCTTACCGCGTCCGAAACGATTCTGAGCAATTCAAAATCACCGTTGTTTATGGAAAGAAGCAGTCCCCGGGAAAGTAAATAATCTCCCACCAGCACCGCGATCTTATTTTTCCATAGGGCGTTGACGGAAAAAAAACCTCGGCGCAGATTAGCGTCGTCAACCACGTCGTCGTGCACCAGCGTGGCGGTATGCAACAACTCGATTAAAGCGGCTCCCCTGTATGTCGCCTCTTGCACGTCGCCAAAAAGATGAGCGGAAAGAAATACAAACATAGGCCTGAGCTGCTTGCCTTTCCGCTTCACGATATAGGTCATTATGCGGTCCAGCAGCATCACATTGCTTTTCATCGAAGCCCTGAACTTGACTTCAAATTCCTCAAGCTCCTTTTGAATAGGGCCCTGTATTTCCTCCAACGTACGTGTCATTGCGCGCAATATTACTACAAAAATTCAACAATTATTCGACCTTTTAAAAATAGGCGACAAAGGCAAATAAAATAAGCGCGAACGATTAAAAAAATGACATTGTTTACTTAATAACAGGAAAAAGACAATTAAACGAGGAAGAGTATGAAACGATTAGGGGTAGCAGCGATATTGTGCATTTTCACTTATTTCGCGGTAGCGGATTGTCCGGAGGGTTTTGTCGCCGAATACAATACCGATGAAACGACGGCCGTTACACTGGACGATGTAGCCAGCGAAAGCGAGTCGCGAGTCGACAATCAGGCGGAAGAGTCATCATTCAATTGTGTATATGTCGGAGAAGATAATGATAATACACGTTTTGAATACAGGTCCGACCTTGAGAATGATTTTGGGCCGGACAGAGATATGGCCTCCAATCAAACAAGTATTGAAGCTGATCCTGCTTTATATACCGATGTCGACCCGGAGGTAACGGAGTACTTCAATTTGCCGGATGATAGTTCCAAAAACCAGAAGGAATATCCATACGATGATGAAAACGAAGACAGAGCGGAGATGGATGAAGGAGCGCGTGAAATGAAGCATGGAGCCAAAGACGCGGGTGAAGATGTAGGAAGAGCGGGTAAGGACGCTGGCGAAGATATTGGAGAAGCTGGTAAAAAGACAGGAGAAGATGTCGGAGAGGCTGGTAAGAAGACGGGTGAGGATGTCGGAGAAGCTGGCAAAGACGCTGGTGAGTCGGCGGACCGTGGAGCGAAAAAAGTAGAAAAGGGAGCTAAAGATGTAGGCAAGGGCGCGAAGGATGTCGGGAAAACTACCTATAAAAGTGGAAAAGAAGCGGGTAAAAGCATAGGAAAAGGTGTAAGCAAAGGCGCGGAAGAAGTAGGTGAAGGCGCCAAAGACGCCGGAAAAGCCGTGGGTGATGTTTTTAGCTCAGACAAAGACAGAGACAGAGATTATGAATAATATCGGACATTCCGTTTACCTGTAATATACCGCGAATAGAGATAAAAGCTAATCGGTTCAGGCGGGTGGATAATGATTAAAACATTACCATTTCCGCCTGAATTGTTTGTTGGCTTTCCTGAGGTACAGGTATAAAGATTTTAAGGATCTTGTAGATAGATATCCCGCTCAATAAAATTTTTGACGCGTATGAAAATTACTTTCACTATCTTACATTTTTAAAAGTGGCGATGAAAATAAAGCTTATCTGCGCGGGGAAAACTACTGATCCATATTTAATGGAAGGTATCGAAAAGTATTGTAAAAGATTGAAACACTACACGCGTTTTGAGTTGATCGAGTTGCCGGAGGTAAAAGGTAAAACCAAACCAGTTGAAGCGGTCAGAGAGGAAGAAGGCGAAGTTTTTCTTTCCAGACTTGATCCGGGAGACTATGTGATCTTGTTGGATGAAAATGGCAAATCATGGACTTCCGTCGAGTTTTCAGAATCCCTCCAAAATAAAATGAACAGAAGTGTAGCGTCGCTGGTGTTCATCATTGGCGGGCCTTTTGGCTTTAGCCAGAGTGTATACGCCATAGCGAATGACAAGCTTTCCTTGTCAAAGATGACCTTTTCTCACCAGATGGTTCGTCTGTTTTTCGTCGAACAACTATATCGGGCCTTTACCATATTGCGAGGAGAAAAATACCATCATTTATAAAAGACTGAGAAGGCGGATATCATATATCCGCCGGTTCGACCATCACTACTTTTTCTTTTTCTACCTTGACCGCGCCTTTGGGAGCGCCCTTGGGCTTGCGCACAAACCTTTTTTCCGTTACGATTACCGGACAGAGTTTTTCATTCTTACGAGACGAATAATACGCGGCCACCGACGCCGCTTTTTCAATAACGGGTCTGGGAATCCCCTGCCCCGCCTTGTGGCGAATCACTACATGCGCTCCGGGAACATCCCTTACATGCAGCCATCCATCGTTTTTACGCGCGTATTTCATGGTTAGCAAGTCATTGTTGGCGGCATTGCGACCAACCAGAATGGTATATCCCATGTATTCAAACCGTTTAAAAAGTTCCGGTTCGGAAGTTTTGGTCTCGGCTTCAGCCCGGGCGTATCTGGTACGAAACAGCGCCAGCTCTTTGCTCGTTTCTATACTGGCGACTTGACGCCTGTCGCGTATACATCCCTCGATCAGCTCTTTTCTGGATGTGATGATTTCTTCCAGCTTTTGGATTTCCAATGGTCGGTTTCGGGCTTTTTTATACAGAGACTCCGCGTACTTCTGAGGAGAAACATTTTTTTTAAGCGGAACTTCAATGGTTGTATCATTGTAGAAATCGTATAGGCTGACTTTGTCGGTTCCTCTCGGAATCGCGTGAAGATTGGCCATAATGATATCCGCCAGTTTCTCCGGCCCGTCAACGTTTTTTAGCGTAGCCAGCCTCTCGGACACCTGTTCCAGATATTGTCCATATCCAGTAATCAGATGATCAAGCCGGCTGATAAGCGCCTGACGCTGTTCCAGAACGAAGTTTTGTTTATAATAATGACGATAATACGCGTTGACCGCCTCTATGGGATCGGCGTATTTTTCGAAAATATCGCCATATGGATAAAGTGTGAGATAGGCGCGCCCTTCATATCGCGTTATATAAATTACATTTTTTTCAAGCTCCGCGATTACATGAAAGCCACGCTCATACCATACGCGACTATCCGCCGCGTCGATATTGGAAGAAGCGGGCGTTGCGCGATCGATAATTTGGCCCAGAGTAAAGAAAGTCTTTTTTAATCCGGCTTTAACAAAATGGTCATATGAAAAATCAACAGACCGGTTAAGCTGAGAAAGGTCTATGGAAAAATCATTTTTCAGTTTTCGATTAAATACCTTAATCAGTTGACTTCTGTGAAAAAGCAGAACATTGGAACGATTGCCATATAGCTTAAACAATAACTGAAAGTCATCTGCAAACTCAATGATAAAAGAACGGTCGTTTTCAATCTGTCGAACTTTTATGACCGTCTTTCCAATAAGCTCGGAAAACCAGTTGGCGCTGTTTTTTTTAGGCTGGCTTGACTGATCGGGAAAATACAGACAGGAAAACCGTCCGGTCAAATGAGCCTGAATAATAAAAGCTTCGCCTTCGCGGTTTTCAAAGACAAACAGGATTTCCTCTTTTTGTCGCGAATAGCATTCAGCCAGCTTATAGCCATTCAGTCGTTTATGGAGCTTGGAGGAAAGAAGCCGAAGAAAATAGTAATTGGTATGCAATGAAAACTTTGGTTAACTCGAAGTTATTAAAGTCGCTCCACCAGTATTTTTCGGTTCAGTTTTCCTTGACCCGGGCGATTACTTCCCTTTAATAATACCTTTGCTGAGCATATCGGCGAAATTATCAATAATTTGTCGCGAATCATACGCCGCTTTCGCTTTGTTGCTAAGTTTCTTGCCCTCGGATACTTCAGCGAAATCACCTAAGGAGCTTTCCCATTCGAGAATCGAATACGCGAGCAGTGGCAGATCTTCTTTTTTTCTGAAAGAAGATGAAAGCTTATCCAGACTTTTTAAGATATGATTCATTTCTTTATGCTTCAATTCCAGGTATTTTTTTCGCAGATCCGGATTATTCTTCTGCAAATAAAAATTGGCGAGCAATTTACTATGCATGGCTTTCTTCTTATCAAAGTCAAGCAAAAGCTGCTGTCGGTTTGTAAGCCAGGACGCGAACGTCTTATGAGACTCCATGCCATCTGATAAAAAGTTTATTTTTTCATAAAAAGACTGATCTACCAGATAAAAAAAGAGATCCTCTTTATTTTCGAAATACTGGTAGACACTACCTTTCGCTATGTTGAGTACACGAACCATTTCGGATATGGACGCTGAATTGTAATCATGCGCGGAAAACTCCTGAAAAGAAGCTTTCAGGAACAGGTCCTGCTTCTTTTTGTTAAGGTTTAAAAAAGTACTTGATGGCATAAAAAACTAGTTTGTGTATGTACAATGCTTTAATCTAATTCATAATGTGACGACAGTGAACAGGCATATGTCTTAATACTACCCAATCCGGATCAGAGAAAAGCGTTAGGTTAATCATTTCTCCTCTCCAAACAACGAAATAGCGCGCTATATATTACTATTTTGAGTTCAGGATTGTTTAAAAAAACACAAACCTGGTCACTTTATTTACTTATTGGTCATTTGAAGTACGAATAAGCTTAAAGTTTACTATAGCTCTTTCTCAAAAAGAAACAGCCAGGCAAACGGAAGCAGTGGCGGTTTGTTGCTCCCATCGCCCGGACTGTCGCTTTGTGCCGACCTTAGCGTATGGCGTACCGGAACTATGAAGCCGCCTGTTGAATCCGGTAATAGCTTCATTGTCTATCGCGAACCGGCGTGAGGAATATGTTGAATCCGGATAGTTCGCGAAGCGCTCATAATTATAAAAGTAATACATAAACGGAGAGAAATATCGGTAAATGGTTTTTGAATAACGAAATATAAGCCTTGAAAGTGTTGGATACGGCGCTTCCCGCTCCCGTATCGCGTAGTCGCGTCTGGAGGTTCGGGCAATCCGCCTTCGTCGCGTTAAGCTTATCGAGTCTCTGAGACGGAGGGAGTAATTAAATCCTGAAGAAAAATAATGTTTCATAACAATCAAGCCTATGTCAGACCAAATGAGGAAGGTGTCATTAAAGAAAAAGCGCTTCCGGGCGCGGTCCTTTCATTCTCGATTTATCTTTTATCGCAAAAAGTACTGTTTTGGTTTCAATAAATTTTTAATATTTTTAAGTATCTATTGAATTATTACAACAAACAATCTCCAAAGCATTTAAATAGTTATATTTTAAATTGATTTTTTTATATTAAAATAATCAGATTGCTCAAAATCATTCTGATTATGAAAACGATGCCAGATAAAAAAAATGAATACAAAGAAAAATTTTTTTTCGGGCGAAAAATTAGTTTTTAACTGTACCTTTGTTCTCCATAGGTTGTATTCTAAAATCTCTTATGGGCTCTGTAAAATATATTTTTGTTACCGGTGGCGTAACATCATCTTTGGGAAAAGGAATAATTTCCGCGTCATTGGGTAAACTCCTGCAATCCCGTGGCTTTTCCGTTACAATTCAGAAATTTGATCCATACTTAAACATTGACCCGGGCACACTTAATCCATATGAGCATGGCGAGTGTTATGTCACGGAAGACGGCGCGGAAACCGATCTGGATCTGGGGCATTATGAGCGTTATCTTAATATCCCGACCAGCAGAGCCAACAATATCACAACCGGCAAGATATATCACAACGTAATCTCCAAAGAGCGTCAAGGAGACTTTTTGGGAAAGACTGTTCAGGTAGTTCCCCATATTACCGATGAGATCAAAAGAAGCGTTCGTCTTCTGGGCGATACCGGCCAGTATGATATCGTCATCACTGAAATCGGGGGTTGCGTCGGCGATATCGAGTCCCTTCCTTTTCTGGAAGCGGTAAGACAGTTTCGCTGGGAAGAAGGGCCAAACAACACTCTGGTAATCCATCTTACGCTTATTCCTTTTCTAAAAACGAGCGGCGAACTAAAGACCAAGCCGACTCAGCATTCGGTAAAGCAATTGTCCGAAGCGGGTATTCAGCCCGACATTCTTGTATGTCGTACGGAACATCACCTGCCCCTGGATATTCGAAAGAAAATCGCGTTATTCTGCAACGTCAACATCAACTCGGTCATTGAATCCATCGACGCGGATACCATATACGATGTGCCGCTCCTGATGAAAAAGGAAAAACTCGATGAACGTGTCCTTACCAAGTTAAAGCTTCCTCATAAAAGTGATGGCGATATTGATAAATGGAAAGAGTTTCTGGGCAAGCTCAAAAATCCGACCAATGAAATCGAAGTAGGCCTTGTAGGCAAGTATATAGAGCTTCCGGACGCGTACAAGTCCATTGTCGAAGCTTTTGTGCATTCGGGCGCCGAAAATGAATGTAAAGTCAATATCCGGTGGATACAATCAGAAAACCTTACGGAGGAAAACGCGGACGCGACTTTTCGTTTACTTGACGCTATCCTTGTAGCGCCCGGATTTGGAGAAAGAGGGCTGGAAGGAAAAATTACCGCCGTCAGATACGCCCGTGAAAACAACATTCCATTTGTAGGAATATGCCTCGGGATGCAAATGGCGGTCGTCGAATTCGCGCGTAATGTGCTGAAAATGGCGAACGCTCATAGCTTTGAAGTCAACCCCAAAACACCATATCCTGTGATCGACATGATGGAAGATCAGAAAGCGATCACTCAAAAAGGAGGCACTATGCGCCTGGGAGCCTATACCTGCGAAATCGCCAAAGGAAGCAAAGCGTATTCGATATATGGCAAGGGCAGAATTAATGAACGTCACAGACACAGGTACGAGTTTAACAATAAGTATCTGAAAAAGTTTGAAAGCGCGGGAATGGTCGCGTCGGGACTTAATCCGGATAATAATCTTGTGGAAATCGTGGAAATAAAGAATCATCCGTTCTTTATTGGGGTCCAGTTTCATCCTGAACTGAGAAGCACCGTGCTAAATCCGCATCCATTGTTCGTCAAGTTCGTCAAGGCGGCTATTGATTATTCAAAAACAAAAAAATAACAAATCTAAACTACCCAAATCACGATAAGAAAAACGATGGATAGAAATCAGTTAATAGGCATGGCGTTAATCACCGTAATGTTTGTCGCCTACATGTATTTTTTTAAGCCTGAGGCTCCTGTTTCCAATTCCCAAATACAGGACTCCGCTCTGGTTGTTACTCGCCGCGATATGCCCACTGAAACTACTGGCTTGGACTCCGCCCGAAAAGCCGCCCTTCAGCTTCGTCTGGGAACTCTTTCCGTAGCGGCGGAAGGCGATGAAGAGTTAACCATTCTGGAAAACGACGATATTCAGGTTACATTTAGCAACAAAGGCGGCTCTGTCAGCAAGGTACTATTAAAGCATTATTTTACTCCGGACAAACAGCCGCTGTATCTTGTTACGCCTGATAATTCAACAACAACCCTGAAAGTAAATACGGAAAGAGGCGTAGTTGACTTAAAGACCCTTTTCTACACGCCACTGATCGAGAAAAAGGGAGACTCGACAGCAATCACCTATCGCATATCTCTTGGCGAAAATCAGCATATCACACAACGATACGTGTTTCCACCCAAAGGATATACCATTGGCTATAATATGGTCATGGAGGGCGTGGATCGCCTGATTGAAAACGAACCGGTAAAGTTTTCCTGGACTACCAATCAGCCCAATGTGGAACCTGATTTGAAGATGAACCGGGAAAGAACAACGGTCAATTATTATACTCCCGAAGACGGCTTTGATCACCTGACAGAGGCGTCGTCCAGCAAGGAAGCCGAAACCATTAATATGCCGATAAAATGGGTTGGCTTGAAACAGAAGTTCTTTACTTCCGCCATCATTGCGGAGCGCTCGTTCGAAAACGGCTATGTGGAATCCAGCGTACCCGACAATGACTCAGTCGTCAAAGTATTAAAAACCGACTTGCAGATTCCGATTGGCGACATCAAGACCGGCAAAGCGGAATTCAAATACTTTTTCGGCCCCAATCACTTTCAGACGATGAAACCCATCGCGGAAGATTTTCATAAAAACGTCAATCTTGGATGGCCGGTGATAAACGCGTTCAACCGATTCATTGTCATTCCAACCTTTAACTTTCTGGATTACCTGTTTGGACATATGATATGGAAATACGGCTATATCATCATAATCCTGGGCATATTGATCAAGTTGATACTCTTGCCCCTATCGTTCAAGTCGTACATGGCGATGGCTAAAATGAAAGTATTAAAGCCGGAATTGGATGTTATCAAAGAAAAATATGGGGATGACATGCAAAAAATTCAAACGGAACAAATGGCGCTGTATTCCAAAGTCGGAATCAATCCGCTCAGCGGGTGTATACCGATCCTGCTATCCATGCCTGTCTTGCTCGCCATGTTCAGCTTTTTCCCCAACTCCATTGAACTAAGACAGGAAGCGTTTCTGTGGGCGCCGGATCTGTCAACCTACGACGCGCCGATCAAGTTGCCGTTTCACATACCGTTTTACGGAGCTCATGTGAGTATTTTCACGCTCTTGATGACTCTGTCCACCCTAGCCTATACACATTTCAACAATCAAATGAGTACGCAGACCGGACCGATGAAGTCTATTACCTATATCATGCCGGTCGTGTTCATGTTTGTATTGAACAGCTTCCCGGCCGGATTGAGCTTCTATTACTTCATAGCCAATATTCTGACGATCGGGCAGCAATTTATCATCAAACGCTTTGTGGATGAAGATAAGCTAAGAGTAGCGATGGAAGAAAACCGTAAAAAGCACGCGACAGCCGGAGGAAAAAAAGGCGGTAAATTTATGGACCGTGTTCAAGAAGCCATGAAAGCGCGCGAGGAAATGCTGAAACAGCAAAAGAACAAAGGCGGCAATCAGAAAGATTAACGCGAAGAAAGGATAGGACAAAGAGGCTTTTTCAGGAGGAAAAGCCTCTTTGTTTTTTATTGGCCAATCGTTATTGGCCGCTTTTGCGGCGACTACCAGTCAACGGGGCGCAATCCATGCTGAACAAGGTAGTGGTTGGTTTTGCTAAAATGTTTGTTGCCAAAAAAGCCCCGGTCCGCGGAAAATGGAGAAGGGTGCGCGGACTTCAATATGCAATGGATGGAGGAGTCGATTAATTCTTCTTTTTTTTGAGCGTACGCGCCCCATAATAGAAAAACCACATTCTTTTTTTGCTCGGAAACTTTACGAATTACAGCGTCGGTAAACACTTCCCAACCCATATTCTGATGACTACCCGCTTGTCCCGCGCGAACCGTCAAGGTCGCGTTGAGTAGCAAAACTCCTTGCGTCGCCCACCGCTCGAGATTTCCGCTTTGAGGAATCGGCTTTCCAAGATCGTCTTCGATCTCTTTAAATATGTTCTTCAATGAAGGGGGAAAACGAATACCGTCATTGACGGAAAAACAAAGTCCATTGGCCTGCCCCGGACCGTGATACGGGTCCTGACCGATAATGACCACGCGAACCTCGTCAAAGGGACATTTATCAAAAGCGTTAAAAATTAGTTTTCCCGGAGGATAAACAGTGTGATTCGCGACTTCTTTCTTTACGAAGTGTACCAAATTGGAAAAATAAGGCTTGTCAAACTCCTCTTGCAGATATGGTTGCCAGCTTGGATTGATATTTACCGTCATAATGTAATAATATAATATTCGCCGCCCGCGCTGGCGGATGGCAATTATTCGAACATAAATTTAAAAAGTCAAATTTTAATTGTAATTTTAATACGTAACCAAAAATTTCCAGTCATGATTACACAAGTCACCGACGGGGTCAAAGTTTCTGTTGAGACCACATATCAGCCGGATTATTCAAGCCCGGTTCAGTCTCATTATGTTTTCACCTATCGTATCCGGATAGAAAACAACAGCAACTATACCGTCCAGCTTTTGCGAAGATACTGGAAGATTTACGACGCGCAGGCGATGGTGCGCGAAGTAGAGGGAGAAGGAGTCGTTGGCCAGCAGCCCACATTGGAACCAGGAGAGTTTCATGAATATGTTTCCGGGTGCAACCTGAAAACCGAAATGGGGAAAATGAAAGGTACTTATCTCATGGAGAGAATCGTGGATGGAAGCGCGTTCAGAGTCACGATTCCCGAGTTTGTGATGATTGTCCCTTACAAGTTGAATTAATCTTCGTGAGCGTCCTGTTTCGGATTTGTCAGTATATTCGACATTTTCTCATATCAGGTGATGAACATTCCGTGCATTCGCCGTTTTTGTTTTATCTATATACCACCGCGATCCATACAAAAAAGCGATTCTACGCTTTCTCAAAAATCGAGTCCTTACGCGTCAAAGCGCTTGAAGATCCAACAATGGTTTCCGTTGTCGATTTTGGAACAGGCGAGAATCGAACCCGCGCTATCGCCGACATCGCGGTTACCAGTGTCACTGACCAAAAAAAAGCTCAAATTCTTTTTCGGCTCGCCTGGTTTCTTAAAGCGGAAACCATTCTGGAACTTGGAACATCGCTGGGATTTACAACCGCGTATCTCGCGTCCGCCAACACCCGGAGTCAGGTAACTACTATGGAAGGCTGTCCCAATCTGTCCTCGTACGCTTCCAGCCTGCACGACAACCTGAGAATTTCCAACGTCAAACTGCATACGGGCGATATCGGCCATATCCTGCCAATGGTTTTGGACAAGCTTTCGGTCATTGACCTTGTCTTTTTGGACGCGAACCATCGCTATCAGCCCACCCTGGATTATTACGAAGCCCTCCTGCCCTACACGAGTGAAAACAGCGTCATGATTTTTGATGACATATACTGGTCTCCCGACATGAAAAAAGCCTGGGATAATATACGAAAGAGAGAGGAAGTCACGATTTCTGTCGACCTGTTTCATTTCGGGATTATTTTTTTTAGAAAGAACGCTCCCAAACAACATTTTAACTTAAGAATTTGATCGTGGTCACCGATTTTTAAACGGTCCATCGCGATTGGATTTACTTAAGATATTTTTGCAACCTTTGATTATCACGCGTCGTATAGTCAAACTAATTATTTCTTTTTTCCTATTTATTTAACATAAAGGATTCAGATCCCGTTGAAATTATAGAAATTTTTATTCGCGCGAGTATGAGGAGAGTATTACTGTTTATCAGTCTTTTCTTGATTTTTCCCTTATCTGGACACAGTGATTCTCACAAAAAGACACATGACGGGGAAACGTATCCATATGGCATGTTGCCCGCCGCCGCTCAATTAGACGACGCTCTGTTCAACTACGCCCGATGGAAAAAGCGCTTTATCGCCCAGGAAGATGGTATCGCGAGAGTAAGATGGGTTAATCCGGAACAGACTACATCCCGGGGTATTGGCACTGGAATGCTTCTTGCCGTCAACGCCGACGATCCGGTTGTGTTTGACGGGCTCTGGAGCTATTATCAGCGATACAGCAACGACAACGGCCTGATGCACGCCAAAATCGACATCAACGCGGGTGTCGTCTCTTACAACGCTGTTTCCGCGGCGGATATCGACGCCTGTATGGCGCTCATAGCGGCTACGAACCAATGGCCCGAGAGAAGGGAATATTATCAATCCGCGGCTCAAAAACTCTTAATGGCTATCAGGAAACATGAAATTGACAGCGCGCGATTCGTCCTTAAGCCGACGGATCGTTCTAGCGCGTCGATCATAATCAGCGCGGAATATTTTTCTCCCGCGTATTTCAACGTTTTCAGTAAATTTAGTGGAGAACACGAGTTCTGGGACGCTATTTCCAAAAACTGCTACAGCCTGCTCAACCAGAATCTTATCCGGGAGAAAGCCATCGGCGGACTGATATCCGACCGGATCAGCCTGGATGGCGCTCCCGTCAGCGCGTCCGGCGAACTTTTCCATGATGGAAAAAACTATTATTACGACGCGGCCAGCATACCCTTCCGCGTCGCGCTGGATTATCTTTGGACAGGAAATCCAATGGCCAAAGCCTATCTCGACCGATGTAATGAATTTGTCACAAGACATCTGGGAGGTCCTGAAAATATTGTAGATGGCTACACAAAGCATGGAATCGCTACAGGAACCGTTCATAACAGCTCATTTGTCGGTCCGCTCGCCTGCGCGGCCACGACAGGCTACGACGCGAAGTATCTGGATAAAATCTACATGGACTTACTGGCTATCGATGATGAAGATTCATTTTACAGCCAATCAGCCAAAACCCTTAGCTTGTTTTTATTGAACGGCGCGTTCAGGCAACCTGTCGAACTGTCAGGAATGCATGAACAAGGACATCATCATGCCCTATCCATAGAAAATCAGGACGCGTACCTCGCGAGCCCTAACCCATTTTCAGGGCAAACGCATATCTTCTTGCCGGAAGATCCGGAAAGTTATCCTCTAGAATATAGTATTGTGGATGAGCGAGGCGTCTTGTATGAAAGCGCGCGGATAAGCTCTCCCGCCACTCCGCTTATAATCGGAAAAAATCTGGCGAGCGGTTCCTATTTTATACAGTTGCGATACGCCAGCCTCAACAAAGTTGTCCGCCTGTACAAAAAGTAAAAGATCCGAAATATTCATATAAATGATAAAATTCCGGATCTTTTAAATCAATAAAAGTTATTTTTCCACTTTCTTAAAACTGCTCCTTGATTTTAGAGCACAGTTTTTCCATAACTTCCGCCGGCAAGGATAATTTAGGCTTGCTGAAATTAATATCTTCAACGAAGTTAAGCGGAACAAGATGCACGTGCGTATGAGGTACTTCCAGTCCAATGACCGCTACGCCTATCCGTTTGCAGGGAACCGCTTTTTCGAGCGCCATCGCTACTTTTTTCGCGAATATCATGAGAGCCGACAAATGTTCGTCTTCCAGTGAAAATATATAATCTTCTTCTCTTTTAGGGACGACGAGGGTATGGCCCGAAGCTATGGGATTTACATCCAGAAAGGCTATGTGATTTTCGTCTTCCGCGACAATATATCCGGGAATTTCGCGATTGATAATCTTTGTAAAAACTGATGCCATGGGACTGTAGGTTGTTATTCCAAGGTTATATCTTCAATCTGAAATTCCATTTTTCCCGCGGGAACGGTAATTTCAACCACTTCGCCTTTTTTCTTGCCCAGAAGTCCGGCCCCGATCGGAGACTTTACAGATATTTTTCCCGCTTTCAGGTCGGCTTCCTCCTCCGCGACCAGCGTATATTTCAACACGGCTCCATTCTTCTTGTTTTTTATCTTTACTGTTGTCAGAATAGAGACTTTATTGGTATCAATGGTACTTTCGTCAATAACCCGGGCGTTGGAAACTACTTCTTCAAGCTTGGATATCTTAAGCTCAAGAAGCCCCTGAGCGTCTTTGGCCGCGTCGTATTCAGCGTTTTCACTCAAATCTCCTTTGTCTCTCGCCTCGGCTATCTGCTTCGCGATATCGGATCTGCCTTTGGTTTTGAGAAAGTTTAATTCATCTTTCAGTTTTCTCAACCCTTCTTCGGTGTAATAAGTTACCTTACTCATACTTTTCCCAATTTTAACATATAAACAATAAAAAAAACGGCTCATTTTGACCGTTTTAATTTCATCAAAATTACTACAATTTATTCCAAAAAGCAAAATTGAAAGGGGCGGATACCAGTGTTAGCAGAGCCCGGAGTTTTTGATTTTTTCTACCAAAACTTCATTAATTCTTACATAAGACTCATGCGACCAACCTCCAACATGCGGGGTTAAGATCACATTCTTAAAACGAACGAGTTCGTTAAATATATCCGTTTGTTCAGGGGTATGTTTCTTAAAGTTTTCATTTTCCAGTACGTCAAGGGCCGCGCCTCGTATTTTCCCCGATTTTAAATGCGCGATCAGGTCTTTAAGTTTTAAAATCTCTCCTCTGGCGGTATTCAACACCCAGATATTTTTTTTAAAACGGCCTAAATACTCAAAATCCGCCATAAGACGGGTTTCATCGGTCAGCGGCACATGAAAGCTCACCACGTCCGCCTGTTCCCAAATCGTATCCATATCCGTCAATATGGCGCCGTTGTCCGCGCTGACCCGCTCCTTGTCATAAACAAGTATCCGGCATCCAAAGGCGGTCAGGCGCCGGGCAAAAGCTTTGCCCATATATCCATATCCTATCAAGGCGATGGTTTTGTCATACAATTCGACTCCCCTGTTGGCTTCCCTTCTCCATCGCCCATCCCTGATCTCCTTGTCGGAAGATACAATGTTGTTGAGGAGAGCAAAAAGCATTCCAATCGCGTGCTCCGCCAACGCGTCCCGATTTCCTTCCGGAGCGTTGAACAAGCGTATATTTCTTTTTTCAACCTCCTCTACATCGATCAGGTCGACTCCCGCTCCGGCCCTTCCTATAAATAATAGTTTTGAGGCGTTTTCCAACAATCCCCTGTCTATAGTCAGTTTGCTCCGCACCAGCATGCCCGTATATTGATGAATGATTTCCAGCACTTCTTCCCTGCCGATATCGGGACGGTAATCCGCTTCCAGACCAATGGCGGATAATAGCGGAATAATGGAAGGATGCATTTCATCGATAATAAGGCATTTTTTTCGCATATCAGAAATTCAGTAAAGAATGAGCTACTATAAAATATATCGCCAGACCAATCAAATCATTGGTTGTCGTAATAAAGGGGCCAGAGGCCAGAGCCGGGTTTATCCCGATCCGGTCCAGTACCAGCGGAGTTACAGTCCCGAAAAAAGAAGCTATAAGCACGACGCTGAGCAAGGCCAGTGATACTACGAAAGCCAGCCTTAATTCCTGTCCGACAATCGTATTGAACGTGAAAACAAGCAGGGAAATAGCCAACCCATTGAGCAAAGCGACCATAAGTCCCTTGAGCATTCGTCCCAGATTGAAGGCGTCCAGGTCTTCGCGCCCGGCAAGAGACTGAACCACGATGGACGAGGATTGAATACCGACATTGCCTCCTGTAGCGGTAATCAATGGAATAAAAAAAGCCATCGCCGGAATCATTTTAATATTTTCTTCAAACAACCCCATGAACCACGCGCCGAGCATCCCTCCGGTCATTCCCACAATCAGCCATGGAAGCCTGGATTTGGAAAGAGCCCAGATACTCGCGTCCTCTTCGAGGCTTTCGGAAATACCGGCCATCATCTGGCGCTCGAGTTCCGCCATTTCCGTGATTACGTCGATCACATCGTCGATCGTAATTCTTCCGGCCAGCTTTCCCTGTACATTGACCACCGGAATACTCTCCAAGTCGTATTTCTGCATGATCCTGGCCACCTCATCGGCTTCCCGATAGGTTTCTACCTGAATAATATCCGGCTCATACACGTCAGCCACCAGCATATTGCCCTCGGAAAGCAACAAATTGGGCAGGGAAATTACTCCCAGCAAACGATCGCTGTTGTCGACGACATATATGGAATAGATCTTTTCCACTACTTTGGACTGCCGGCGCACTTCGTCGATACATTGGTTGATCGTCCAATTGATATTGGCTTTCACAAGCTCCTTCGCCATAAGTCCACCCGCGCAATCCGGCTCGTAATGCAAAAGGTCTACTATATAGGAAGCTTTTTCCTGATTGGTAATCAGCAATAATACTTCTTCTCTCCGCTTTACATCCAACTGGTTGAGGATATCTACCCCATCGTCGGAATCGATCATATTCAGATAGCAGGCTATTTCCTCCGTACCGAGTTCCTTCAGGAACCGTTTCCGGTAATCCTGATCCAGGTGCATCAATACTTCGGCTCCCTGTTCCGTGGTAAGTACCTTCAACACGGCGTTAGACTCTTCCGGCTCCAGTCTGTGAAATATTTCCGATAAATCCGCCGCGTGCAGATCTCCGGATTCCCTCTTGATCATGGCGGAGTCATTCGCCTGAATGGCGTCCTTCAGAGCCTGAATAAGTTCATAAGTTAACTCAAATGGCATCTTGACTAAGGGACTCTATTTCTTTCGTTAATTGAATAAATTCTTCCACTGAGAGCTGTTCAGCTCTCTTGTCGAAGACGGGTGAACTCACAAAGTCTCCGGGAAGGTTAAGAGGTTTCAGCGCGTTTCTAAGGGTTTTTCTTCTGGTTTGAAAAGCTTGCTTTACTACACGAAAAAATAATTTCTCATCGCACTCCAGGGCCTTACGGTCATTTCTTGTCAGGCGAACGACTCCGGATTTTACCTTTGGTTCCGGTTTAAATACTTTTTCACTGACGGTGAACAAATATTCCACCTTATAAAAAGCTTGCAACAACACGCTCAATATCCCATAATCCTTATTACCTGGCCCGCTCGCGATCCGCGTCCCGACTTCGCGTTGCACCATTCCAGCCACTTCCGGAATATTATTTCGGTATTCCAATACCTTAAAAAAAATTTGAGAGGATATGTTGTATGGAAAATTACCTACAATCGCTAGTTTGTCCCCAAACATGGCGACAAGATCCAGTTTCAGGAAATCGCCATCGACAATTTTCAATCCCGGATAATGTTCTTGCAGATACGCTACGGACTCCTTATCCAACTCCACAACCGTCAGGTCGAAGTCTCTGGGGATCAAAAATCGCGTGAGCACACCCATGCCAGGGCCAATTTCCACCACTTTGCCGTATTGGCCAAAACCAGTCAAGGAATCGGCGATCCGCTCCGCGATGGACAAATCTTTCAAAAAGTGCTGCCCCAGGTGTTTTTTCGCTTTTACTTCTCTCATATCGCTTTCAATCTTACGCAAGTTAAAAGAATGATTTCGGTAATTAAAACGATCAGCGAGATATATACATACGAACTATTGGTCCGGCAACTGGTTCATTTTAGGTGAATGTTTAAATTCGCGTTATGAAAATCAACGTACGATATAAAGATCATATTTCCGCGGAACACGCTCGAGTCTATCTGGTATCCATCAAGTCGGATATTTCGGCGATCATAACCCGAACGGAAACAATGGAGTATGTAAGAAGGAAAATTCTTGAAGATAAGCCTGACCTGATCAGGATATACGACTATCCGTCCGCTCCTCTGTATTTGGTAGTCGCCCCGGATGAGGAGTCGCCTTATTATACGATACTGGAACATATCAGAAGACGGGGCGCCAGGGTATGGAAAGAGCTTGAAAGCGAAAAAATAACGGATGTACAACTAAGTTCGCTTCTTGAAAACGGCGAATACCTTCTTTCTCTGGCCGAAGGATTGTGTCTGAGCGCCTATAGTTTTCAAAAATATAAATCATCGTCGGGCGACGAGGGACGACTTCATACGGTTTCTATCGTTCACGGCAATGTAGAGCCGGAACAGGTGAATGAACTGCATACGCTCATCGAAGCCGTATTCCTGTGCAGAGATCTTGTCAACGAGCCCTATTCGGGACTAAACTCGGAAAGTTTTTCAGAAATCATCCGGAATACCGGCAAGGAAGCCGGTTTTACAGTAGAAGTGCTTGAAAAGAAAAAAATAGAAGCGCTGAGAATGGGCGGATTGCTCGCTGTCAACGCGGGAAGCGCTTCTCCGCCTACCTTTACCGTCCTTGAATACAAACCGGACAATCCGCTAAACCGGCATCCCCTTGTTTTTATAGGCAAAGGCGTTGTATTCGACACCGGAGGCCTGAGCCTGAAAACGGCGGAAGGCATGGAAACCATGAAAGCCGATATGGCCGGAGCGGCTGTTGTCAATTCGTTACTATTTGTAGTAGCGAAAAATAGGTTACCTTTGCATCTGATCGGGTTGATTCCCGCGACAGACAACAGGCCTGGCGACAACGCGCTGAGTCCCGGCGACGTCATAACGATGATGAATGGTAAAACGGTGGAAGTATTGAACACGGACGCGGAAGGGCGCCTGATTCTCGCCGACGCGCTTTGCTACGCTTCCAGGTATAATCCTGAGCTGGTCATCGATCTGGCTACGCTCACAGGAGCCGCGGCCAGAGCCATAGGCAAGGAAGCCATGGCGATGATGGGAACGGCTGGCAAGGACCGCAAGCGGCAGCTAACCGAGGCCGGAAACGAGTCGTATGAACGAACCATTGAGTTCCCTTTGTGGGAAGAATATGGCAGTCAGCTTGATTCGGACATAGCCGATATCAGGAATATAGGCTCGTCCAGCGCCGGAATGATCACAGCGGGTAAATTTCTGGAATTCTTTACAGATTACCCCTGGATACATCTGGATATAGCCGGAGTGGCGTACTTAAACAGTAAAGACCATTATAGGAGCAAAAACGCGTCTGGAACAGGCGTACGGGTATTATACAAATTTGTAAAAAAGCTGGCAAGATAACCATGACAAATCAAAATCCACCGAGAGAGAAACCAGTTGTCGGAATAACTATCGGAGACATTAACGGCATTGGGCCGGAAGTATTATTAAAAACTCTCCAGGATCAACGTGTACTGAAACTATGCTCGCCGATCGTGTACGCGTCCATCAAAGTATTGAACTTTTATAAAAAAGCGTGTAATCTTAGCGACGACATGCATTTTTTCCAGATAAAAAACGTCGCGGAGTTTAATCCTAAAAGGATAAACCTTCTTACTAGCTGGGAAGAGGATCTGGATCCGGAACCGGGCAAGGAAACCCCCACGGGAGGCAAGGCGGCTTTTCTTTCGCTGGAAAAAGCGACCGAGGATCTGCGTCTGGGAAAAATCGACGCTCTCGTCACCGCTCCGGTCAACAAGAACAATATCCAGCGGGAGGGCTTTCGCTTCGCGGGGCACACGGAATATTTCGCCAGCAAATTTAAGGCGGATACGCTGATGACCATGATCAGTGAAGAAGCCGGGCTACGCGTAGCCGTAGCGACCGGACATCTGCCTCTGGCCAGTGTTCAGGCCGCCCTCACCGGGGAAACCATTACCAAAAAACTGAACATTCTATACAAGTCGCTGAAGAACGATTTTCATATCGTCAAACCCAAAATCGCTGTACTGGGACTTAATCCCCACGCTGGAGAAAATGGCTTGCTCGGCAAGGAGGAGCTGGAAATCATCACACCATTAATAAGCGACCTCCGCGCCAAAGGCGTATTAATATACGGTCCTTATCCGGCGGATGGGTTCTTTGGCAACCAGACATATAAAAAATTTGACGGCATTCTGGCCATGTACCACGACCAGGGCCTGGTACCTTTTAAGACGATGGCTTTTGAAAGCGGAGTCAATTTTACCGCCGGGCTTCCCGTCATCAGAACATCGCCAGATCACGGAACCGCGTATGAAATAGCCGGGAAAGACAAAGCCGACGAGTCATCTTTCAGGCACGCCTTGTATCTCGCGGCCAAGCTTACCAAAGCCAGAACGCAGGCTATATTCGTATAATCCGGCCTATAGGTCCGCAACCTTACCGCAAGATTGAATGTTATCCGATAAAAGGTAGTTTTTTATTTATTCAAATATTTATAGTAAATTTGCGACTTCATACTGTTTATGGACTTAAAAAGGCAATTTGAACTGGATATATACAAGCTCGGCAATAAAAAGCATCAATATGAGTTTGAGATAGATGACCAATTCTTTGATATGTTTGAAGATAGTTTTCTGTCCAAGGGAAAACTTCACGTATCACTGGAACTTGATAAATCCGAGACAATGATTATCGCGGATTTTGTTATCAAAGGGAATGTTGAGCTTGTATGCGACAGAAGTCTTGATGAATTTAATCATGAGGTGTTTGCAGAACGCCAACTCATTTTTAAATTTGGGGAAGAATTTGAGGAAATCAGCGATGAAATCGTGATTATACCCCAGAATACGCAAAAGCTCGACGTATCGCAGTATATTTACGAGTTCATTGGCTTGTCCATTCCAATGAAAAAGCTTCATCCCCGTTTTTGCGATGAAATATTCGACGAGACGGATGATGATAAAACGGAATCGGTCTTAGTATTCAGTACAGACTCTCAGGAGAAAAGTGAACCGGAAACGGAAGAAGAAGAAAAGATTGCCGACGATGTTTGGGAAAAATTAAAAAAAATAAAAAGTAACAATAACTAATATAAATTAGAACAAACAATGGCTCATCCTAAACGCAGACATTCGACGACAAGAAGGGATAAAAGAAGAACCCATTATAAAGCTGAAGCCAAGGCATTAACGGTTTGTCCAACAACCGGCGAACATCACCCACCTCACAGAGCTTTCTGGCAAGATGGAAAACTGTATTACAGAGGTAAAGTTGTGATGGAAAAAGAAGTCCTGGCATAGTATGATTAAAATTGCACTGGATGCCATGGGAGGCGACTATGCTCCTCAAGCTATGCTTGAAGGAGCATTAAATTTCAGGAATGACAACGACTCCTCTGGCATTGAGGTTACCCTGATCGGTAAAGAGCAGGAAATCCGAGCTGTTTTGCGGAGCCTTGGAGCCGCTGAAGACAGCTTTCCTATTATTCACGCCGATCAGGTTATCGAAATGGGAGAACATCCCGCGAAAGCGTTTACGCATAAGCCTGAGTCCAGTATCGCCAAGGGTTTTGGCTTATTAGCCACTGGCAAGGTTCACGCGTTCGCCAGCGCCGGAAATACAGGCGCGATGATGGTAGGCTCCATGTTTTCCATCAAACCGGTGGAGGGTGTCCTTCGTCCGGCTATCGCGGGCTTTGTTCCGAAGGAAAGCGGAGAGTATGGGATTATACTCGATGTCGGAGCGAACGCCGAATGCAAGCCCGAAATTCTTGAGCAATTCGCTGTACTGGGAAGTCTTTATTCAAAGTACATATTTGACAAGGAGAGTCCAACAGTAGGCTTAATGAATCTTGGCGAGGAAGAACAAAAAGGCACTCCTACCCTGCAAAGCGCTCATCAGTTACTGAAAGCGAATAATAAACTCAACTTTATCGGAAATGTTGAAGGCCGGGATGTCTTCAATAATAAAGCGGATGTAATTGTTTGCGACGGATTTACAGGAAATGTTATTTTGAAGCTCGCTGAAACTTTTTACGAATTGACTTCCAAACGAAATTTCCATCATCCATTTCTTGATCTTTTCAATTATGAAAGCGTAGGCGGATCCCCTATACTGGGAGTTAACGGAAATGTCATGATCGGGCATGGAGTTTCATCGGCGATAGCTATTAAGAATATGCTTGAGCAAGCCACGAAACTTGTAAGAGCGGACATTTCATCAAAAATTAAGAACGCCTTTACGGCAAAAGTTTAATCCTTACTTTTTACTATGAATAAAGTGAGAGCTTCAATCACCGGAGTAGGTGGTTATGTTCCGGACTATGTATTGACGAATCAGGAATTGGAAACGTTGGTAGAAACCAGCGACGAATGGATAATCACCCGAACGGGGATCAGGGAGAGAAGGATACTGAAAGGAGAAAACCAGGGAACCTCTCACATGGCTTCGAAAGCTGTACAGGAACTTCTCGAAAAGACCAATACCAATCCTTTGGATATTGACCTTATCATCTGCTGCACCACTACACCTGACTACGTTTTTCCGGCTACCGGAAATCTCATATGCGATATGGTGGGGGCGAAAAACGCGTTTAGCTACGATCTCAACGCGGCGTGCTCCGGTTTCATATACGGGCTTACCACCGGCGCTCAATTTATAGAATCAGGCAAGTTTAAGAAAGTGATTGTAGTAGGCGGCGACAAAATGTCGTCAATTATTAATTACAAAGACAGAACCACCTGTATCATATTTGGAGACGGAGCGGGCTGTGTACTCCTCGAGCCTAATGAGGAGGGTAACGGCCTTATTGACAGTGTCTGTAAAGTAGATGGCTCCGGTACCGAATTTCTGTATCAGAAAGCGGGGGGAAGCCGTTATCCTGCCAGTCATGAAACCGTAGACCGTAATGAACATTTCGCTTATCAGGAAGGCGCTACCGTGTTTAAGTTCGCTGTTACCAATATGGCCAATGTAGCCGCGGAAATTATGGAACGCAACCAATTGGTCAGTGACGATATCAGTTGGCTGGTGCCACATCAGGCCAACAAGCGCATTATAGACGCCACGGCCAACAGAATGGGCGTAACACAGGAAAAAGTCATGATCAATATCGACCGTTATGGCAACACGACCAATGGGACCATTCCATTGCTTCTCTGGGATTATGAAAAAAATCTTAAAAAAGGCGATAATCTCGTCATGGCGGCGTTTGGAGGTGGGTTTACCTGGGGGTCCGTCTTCCTAAAATGGGCGTATGATCCAAAATAATTGTTAAATCTTTTTTGGATAAAGTAATACTTTTTTAAAATTGCCAACCTCAAAGTCTCTTTTGAGGCGTAACGAAAAAAACAAAGATGAAAGTTAAAGAAATTCAGGAGTTGTTAGATTTTATCGCTCAGTCAGGTTTGGCTGAAGTAAACATTGAAACTGAACAGTTTAAATTGGCGGTAAAAAAATATCAGGAGGCGTCAGCCGCTCCGGTGGCTAGTGTATTTCAATCCGCTCCGGCTCCGGCGCAGATTTCCCAGGCTTCGGTTGTTGAGGTAGCCGCTCCCGCTTCTACTCCATCCGCCACCCCTGCTCCCAAGGAAGACTCAAAGCTTATAACTATAAAGTCGCCGATGATCGGTACGTTTTATCGCTCTCCCAATCCGGAATCACCTTCTTTCGTAAACATCGGGGACGAAATAAAAGCTGGTCAGCCCGTATGTATCATAGAAGCGATGAAGCTATTCAACGAAATCGAGTCGGAGGTTACCGGCACCGTTGTAAAAATTCTTGTAGAAAACGCTTCGCCTGTAGAATATGATCAGCCTCTTTTCCTGATCGAGCCTAAATAATCGAGGTACGTCCCGGAACTGATAAACCATGTTTAATAAAATACTAATCGCTAACCGGGGGGAAATCGCCCTTCGAGTTATACGCGCGTGCAAAGAGCTAGGAGTAAAAACAGTCGCTGTATACTCTGTGGCTGATAAAGATAGTCTTCATGTGCGCTTTGCTGATGAAGCCGTCTGTATAGGCGCCGCTCCGAGCAACAAATCTTATCTGAATATTCCCAACATTATCGCGGCCGCGGAAATTACCAACGCGGACGCTATCCATCCCGGATACGGTTTTTTGTCGGAAAACGCGGATTTTTCCAAAATATGCGAAAATTACGGCATTAAATTTATCGGGGCGAGCCCTGACATGATCAACGCCATGGGAGACAAAGCTTCCGCCAAGGCGACCATGAAAAAAGCGGGGGTCCCTACTATTCCCGGATCTGATGGTATCGTTACCTCCCTGGAAGAAGGTCTGAAATGCGCCTCCAAAATTAAATATCCGGTAATACTAAAAGCCACGGCGGGTGGTGGAGGTCGTGGAATGCGCATAGTCCGCGACAACGCGGAGTTTGAAAAAGCTTGGAAAGACGCGAAAACCGAAGCGGGCGCGGCTTTTGGAAACGACGGGCTTTATCTGGAAAAGTACATCGAAGAACCGCGACATATCGAAATCCAGGTTCTTGGAGATGGGAAAGGCAAAGTAGTGCATTTATCCGAAAGGGATTGCTCTATTCAGAGGAGACATCAAAAACTTGTGGAGGAAACTCCGTCACCGGTAATCACCGAAAGACTTCGTACTAAAATGGGGGAAGCCGCCATTAAAGGAGCAAAAGCCATAAAATATGAAGGTGCCGGCACAATTGAGTTTCTGGTTGACAAGCACGGTGACTTTTACTTCATGGAAATGAATACGCGTATTCAGGTAGAACATCCTGTAACGGAAGAAGTAACCGGAGTAGATCTTCTGAAAGAACAAATTCGTATCGCGGCGGGAATGCCATTCATTAACAAAAACTTTTTGCCTGGCAAACATTCCATTGAATGCAGAATCAACGCTGAAGATCCCGGACATGGTTTCAGGCCTAATCCCGGTAAAATAACCAATTTCCATCTTCCGGGAGGCAATGGGGTCCGTGTCGATACTCATTGTTACAATGGATATACTATTCCTCCCAATTATGACTCCATGATCGCCAAGGTTATTGTGAGCGCTCCCACAAGAATCGAAGCTATTGAACGAATGAAAAGGGCCCTTGATGAATTTGTAATCGAAGGTATTAAAACAACAATTCCTTTTCATTTGAAATTAATGGACGATCTGAGTTTCCGCTCCGGAAATTTCAATACATCTTTTCTTGAAACATTCGATTTCGATTCTTTGAGTAAAAAGAATTAATCGTTGAGATTAACATTATCAAATAAAAAGACTGAAGTTCGCGACAACGCGGCTTCAGTCTTTTTTTATACTCTATCCCCATTTTAGGAAATTCCTTAATGATGATATTATATATCAGGCGATTTCTCCTAATTCGCTATTCAACACTCGGAATTTTCATCACCTCTCTTTCGCGTAGTTTATCGATAAAAATAGCTGAATAATTTAACTATTACGTGAATTGGTTTATTTTACATCAAGCTATTGAGGTTCTTATTAGCTATTTCATAGAAACAAAGTATGTTATAAAAGAATAAACTATGGTGTTTAACGAAAAGTGGATACATATTTTATTTTTATTTAGACATTTCGAAACTTTTTGATCGATGTAATATTTCAAAAAGCGAAAGTATCTTATCTGTTTTAATTTGAGTATTCTATCTATGAGAGTCTTTTTTGTCTCGCTTATCCTTTTGATCTTGGGTATCTCCAACATCGTGTTTTCACAAACCTTACAGTTAAAGTCTCCGAATGAGGCCGGACTCATCTGGTATGCCGGAAAATCCAGCAATATCACCTGGACAACTACCGGAACTATTCCATTCGTCAAGCTGGAACTTTCTACGGATCTTGGACTTTCCTGGACCTCCATCGCCTCAGGTGTCAACAACACTGGAACTTATTCCTGGAGTATTCCTGAGGACGTGTCTGAAAATTGCCTTATAAAAATATCGGATTTCAATAATCCCGCTATCGGCGATACCAGCGATAACGCCTTTACTATCAAAAAGCCCTATATAGCATTGAGTCAGCCCAATGGCGGAGACTATTTAAATGGCTGCACGACAACTCCGATTGTATTTACTCATGGCGGGCTCAACAATTACGCCCGAATATATTACTCTGTCGATGGCGGAGAAAAATGGACACTGATAGCGGAGCCATATATAGGATCCGGAAGCGGGTCTTCGTACAATTGGTCTGTACCGACTGTAGCGTCGGATCGGGTACTGATTCGGGTTGAGGACTATTACGCTCCCGCCGTATCGGATGTGAGCGACGCTTTTTTCTCAATTGGCACTCAATTGGCAAGCCATCCGGATCGATTGTTCTGACTTCGCCCAATGGGGGTGAATCCTGGTCATCGAGTTCTTCTAAGACCATTAGCTGGAACGCTCAGGAAGCGAGCGGCAACGTCTCCTTGCGCTATTCTCTTAATGACGGGACCTCCTGGGATTGGGTACGAAGCCCAAAAGGAGTCACCGCGAACAATGTGGCCAATACCGGATCGTTTGAATGGCTTTTACCATCAACAACGCCAACCACCTCAGCGCTGATCCAGGTATATGAATATGGCAAAGCCTGTAACATGGATATCAGCGACAACACGTTTTCCATCAATAATAATCCGGCGATTACACTCACCAGTCCATCGGGAAATGAAATCTGGTATATCAACAATAGCTACACCATTACCTGGAGCGCTTCTAATCTTCCAACTAATTATGTCGATATTGACTATTCTACAGACAATGGCCTCACCTGGACGTCTATCGCCAGCGGACGATCCAACAATGGGAGTTATAGCTGGAAAATAGACTCCGCTCCTTCCGCTCAGTGCCTTGTGCGGGTAAGCGCCAGCGCCAACGCCGCCATTAGCTCCATCTCGGCCGCGAGCTTTACCATCGCGCGACCATATATTTCTATCGTTACTCCGGCCGCTGGCGAAGTTTATACAGGTTGTAGTACGATTCCGATTACTTGGGAACAACAGGGACTTAATGCTTATCTCAAAATTTATTATTCCATTGACGGCGGTAATAACTGGATCTTTTTTACGGATATATATTCCGCTAATACCAACACGTATAACTGGGTTTTACCAGCCGCGGCTTCCGATCAGTTCAGGATTAAGCTGGAAGACTACTACAACCCGCTAGTAAGGGATTCCAGCGAGCGAAACTTTACAGTGGTCCAGACCGACAACTTTATGACCATTACTTCTCCCAATGGAGGAGAGACCATTACCGCCGGCACTTTTTACCCTGTCGCCTGGACTATTACGGGCACGACCGGCAACGTTTCCCTCAGATATTCCCTAAACAACGGAGCTACTTGGGAATGGATCCGAAATAGTTCCGGCAACGCGGCGAACAACGTCGCCAATACGGGATCCTTCGAATGGCTCGTGCCGGCCAATACGGTGTCGGACCACGCGCTTGTTCAGCTTTATCAATACAATAAAAGCTGTGTTTTGGACTACAGCGATCAGGTTTTCTCCATCAACAACGACCCGGTTATATCCACTACCTATCCCAAAGGCGGAGAGACCTTCTTTATCGGGAAAACCTATTCTGTAACCTGGAGCGCTTCCAACCTCCCATCCGCCTATGTAACCATAGAATATTCCGGAGATAACGGAGACACCTGGACAACTTTAAGCGCTTCGGCATACAATAACGGCAGTTACTCATGGAAAGTAAACACTCTGGTTACCGAGTCCGCGCTCCTGAGAATATCCGCCAGGGATGATCAAAGTATCCAGGGTGTCACAGCGCCGTTTATCATCGCTCAGCCACGTATCTCCATTATTTCTCCCAATGGCGGTGAGGTGCTCCCCTCCTGCTCTCAAACGCAGGTTGCCTGGGAACAGGAAGGGCTGCATGACTATGTAAAGCTGTATTATTCCATCGACGGCGGTAATAACTGGATCTTTTTTACGGATATATATTCAGCCAATACCACAACCTACAACTGGACAATTCCCGCGGCTTCCGATCAGTTCAGGATTAAGCTGGAAGACTACTACAATCCGCTAGTAAGGGATTCCAGCGAGCGAAACTTTACAGTTAAAGCCAATACCAACAGGCTTACCTTATTGTATCCCAATGGCGGTGAAACATTTTCTTCGAGTACAATCCAAACTATTTTATGGAATACGGAAGGAGACATTTCCAATGTTTCACTCCGCTATTCAACCAATGGCGGGATTTCATGGGAATGGATCAGAAACACCTCCAATAGTATCGCGAACAATATACCTAACAGCGGCTCCTTCGAGTGGTTAATTCCGGCCAATCTCAGCTCGGAAAAATGTATGATTCAGGTATATGAATATAGCAAAGGCTGCAACGTCGAATATAACGACGAACTATTCAATATCACCAACAATCCAATGATTACGCTGACCAGTCATCGGGACGGCGAAGTAGTGTATTTTGGACAAAGCGGAAATATTAACTGGGCGTATACAGCACTACCTGGTTCATATGTAAAAGTCGAATATTCTCTGGAAGGCGAGAACTGGGAAACAATCAGGGAATCCCACTACAATTCCGGCTCTTATTCCGGATGGATACCACCAGCCATCGCTTCGGAAACAGCGCGGATTCGAATAAGCTCGGTAACTAATCCTGAAATTACCGGAGTTACAAACGGCTTCTTCTCCATCAGAGCTCCAGAACTTACGCTAATGAATCCTTCTGGCAATAATGAAAACTGGCTGACCGGTGAAAGTAAAAATATAACCTGGACAAGCAAGGGACTATCCGCTCAGGCCCCTATCCGCCTGGAATACTCCCTTGATGGCGGCGGCACCTGGAGTAACATGGCGGATCTCGCCACTAATTCCGGCAGCTATATCTGGACGATTCCCAACGTTCCTACCTCTTCCAACGCCTTTATAAAAATCAGTTCAATAGCCTATCCGGAGAGCAGAGATTCTAATAAAACCGCGTTTACAATTACAAGGCCCGTAGTTGGAATCACGGTTCCCAATGACGGCCAAACCTGGTATCTTGGAGAATCAAGAGCGGTCCAATGGAATAGTCTGGGTGTATCGGAAAACGTCCGTATCGAGTTTTCGCCGGATAACGGAACAAGTTGGGGTGTTGTCGCGGCCAGTATTCCCAATACAGGGTTTTATTATTGGACGATACCTTATTCTCTTCCTGTTTCAGACAATTATCTGCTCCGTATTCATGACATAAGCGACGCTTCAAACGCGGATACCACCGATATTCCGTTTACGATCGCCAAACCGATCATATCGCTGGTGTCTCCTAATGGTAACGAACTCTGGTATGTAGGAGAAAAGAAAAAAATCACATGGTCGAGCATAGGACAATCCGCTTCTCCGATTCGGATAGAGTTGTCGACCAATGAGGGAGCTGACTGGCAGGAAATCGCGACTACTGAAAACAAAGGCTTCTATGACTGGATAGTTGCACCACCGGTTTCGTCCACGAACCATGCCATGATCCGTGTCAGCGATTCGAACGATTCGGAAATTTCCGATCAAAGTGATCGTTCATTTACGATCGCCAAACCAGTAATTACCCTGATTGCTCCCAATGGAGGAGAAACTTATTTTATCGGAACACGCAGGGTTATCGTATGGCAAAAAACGGGAATGCTATCACCTGACGTATTGATTGAGTATTCAACTGATCTTGGCGGTACCTGGCATACAATCAGCGAAGCTGCTCCCAATAGTGGTAGCTACGAATGGAACATTACAGGAGTCATATCCACATCCATTTCATGTTTGATCAAAATAAGCGACGCCTCAGACAATTCCATTTCAGCTATCAGTCAGGCGCCCTTTATCATTTCCAAGCCGACTATATCAGTCGCGTCTCCCGTGGGCGGCGAGATATGGTATAAAGGACAGACAAGAAATATCCGCTGGACAAGCGCCGCCCTATCCTCCCTTTCCAATGTCAAAATTGAAATTTCCGGCAACAATGGAACTTCCTGGAATACGATATCCCCGGGCACACTCAATAATGGAATCTTTAACTGGACGATTCCTACTACAATAGAGTCTTCCGATCAATATATCGCACGAATTACGAGCTTATCGGAGTCGTCCATTTCCTCTGTTTCCGCCAATTGGTTTTCAATAAAAGAACCTAAAACGGGTGATCGTATGGAAGATCCGGTCTGGATCACTTCCCTCCCTTTCAATACAAAGGATACGACGGATAATTACTCCAATCGTTTTACCGGTGAGCCTTCAAATGATGTCTACTACAAATTTACCGTACCGGCATGTACCGATTCCATCGCGATAAGCACTCATTCCGCCAATTTCAGTACAAAGCTTTATCTTTTAAACGACCTTGGTCAACTGATGGCCAATTCCGTTAGCAATGGCAATTCGGCGTCTATCAATACAAAGGCGATTCTTCCCGGATCGTCTTATTATGTCGTAGTGGAAGGTACAGGTCACGCGTCAGGCGTGTATCAGCTAACCATACAATCGGTTATCACGCGCCCGTCAATAGCTGTCAGAAATAGCGCGACTACGGTATGTCTTGGCGATACGATTGAATTGTTCGCGCGTAACAGTTTTTCCAGAGAGTGGTTTGACGGCTCATCCGATCAGACAATCAGACTTGTGCCGACAGATACAATGGTTTATAAACTGACCGGAACAAACTCACGTGGATGTATCTATACGGATAGCGTCGCGATCAATGTGATTCCGGCGACAGCGCCGGGACTTGTCAGCAATATGCTTCCGGCGGATCAGGCTTTAAACCTTGAACAGCCAGCGCGGCTATCCTGGAGTCCCGCCACCCACGCGTCTCATTACGACCTGTATGTATGGAAATCATCGGATAATAAACCAGCAACTCCGGTTTACGCCAATATAAGTACTATAAACCTGTCCCTAGGAACACTTGAATATGAACAAACCTATTATTGGCAGCTACACGCCAAAAATAGTTGTTTCATCACTCAGGGGCCAGCTCAGTCTTTCATGCTCAAAGCGCTACCAGACTTAATAGTCGATAGTGTAAAAACGCCATCTGTTATCTACTCCGGGCAAAATCTTACCGTTAGCTGGGTCGTAAGCAATACGGGCAGAGGCACAACAGGTAGTCGTACGTGGCAAGACGCGGTATACTTATCAGCAGACACTATTCTGAATCCGGGCTCCGACATATTGCTGGGCTACATCGGTAACTTGAGCTATCTGGCCGAAGGTCAGTCTTATTTGCAGACATCTTCTTTCAGTATTCCGGCAAATATTGTGGGCGACTATGTTGTGATTGTCCAGGCTGATTACAGAAACAATATATTAGAGAGCGATAAAGGCAATAATACCCGATTTGACACAAGCGCGGCGGTGCTCAACGTATCTGTTCCTCCCAAACCTGATCTTGTCGTGACTTCCCTTGGGGCCCCTGGCAATGTGTTTTCCGGCAATGAAATATCGGTAGTGTATTCCGTCAAAAATACAGGAAACGCGATCGCTCAGGGCAATCGTAATTCAGTTTTTAAAAACTACTATGATTCCGGACTTTCCCGGTCCTGCGTTTTCACAGAACAGGTCTGGCGCGACGGACTTTATATTTCTTCCGATTCCGTATTTACCAACGGTACTTCGACCTATCTGGGCGAAATCATGGTTAGTCCCCGGTCAACCGCGTATCAGGGCTTGTTTAACTGTTCATCGATAGAAAACTGGTACAATACACCTGACTATCTGAGCAAGGATAGTGTCTATACCCAGACGATCCGGGCGACTATTCCTCATAGTTATTCAGGTCAGTATTATTTGTATCTGTTGTCTGATTTTGGCGATAATGTAAGTGAACTATCCAATATCAATAACTCTGAACGGACGACTATAAATGTTACCCTGACCCCTCCGGCAGATTTAGTTTTATCACGGATTCAAGCGCCCGCGTCCGCGTCCTCCGGCGAAAGGATCACTGTAAAATGGGTAGTAAACAACGAAGGGGCCAACGCCCCTCGTGAAAACTCCTGGCAGGACAGAGTTTACATATCTTCCCTGGATACCTTTAACACGGGAGAAGCGATTCCTGTGGGAATCCGGACACGAGATAACGGCAGGCTACTAATGCCGGAATCTTCCTATACGGATTCTCTTAGCTTCACGCTCCCTGATGGAATATCCGGCGATTATTATATTTTCGTCCATACGGATTACAGAAATGAAGTATTCGAATATACCTATAAGGCAAACAATCTGAAACGCTCGGCTCCTGTGGACATAAGTCTGTCTCCGTATGCCGATCTGGTAGTTACTTCCGTAAAAATTGCTGATTCCGTATACGCGGAATCAGATATGGAAATAGAGTGGCAAGTGCTGAATCAGGGTCAAACGGCCGCGGTAGCGGAATGGATTGACAGAGTTTATATCTCTTCGCGGCCCGACTGGAATCCCGCGATCGTTCAACCTATGCAATCGGTCACAAACAGTGTTTCTCTGAAAAAAGATAGTAGCTATATTAAAAAAGCCATAATTAAAATTCCCAAGCTTGCTTCGGGCGATTACTATCTGTTTGTTCAGGCCGATGCTACGAATAAAGTATATGAGCATACGTATGAAAATAACAATATAGCCGGCGGCCATTGGTTTAATGACTCGTCGCCCCTTATTGTAAAGCAGAGTCAAAAGTTTTCTGATGTAAAGGTCGCCAGTCTAAACGCGCCTTCTACTGTATTCAGCGGAGCCAAAATTCCGTTGAGTTGGATTGTTGAGAATTCAGGTCCTGAAAACACCAGCGCCGACTTCTGGAGTGATTATGTATTTCTTTCAAAAGACTCCATATTTGACCGTTATGATTTGCAGCTTGCATCCAGAAACCATAATGGCGTATTAAACGCGGGAGAGTCGTACCTCCTGACAGCGGATCCTGTCATACCGGAAAGCTATTATGGAGAAGCTTATATTATCGTTTATCACGACTATCTCAACAGGATCCAAAACGATACTGAAAAAGGCGACAACTTCTACAAGCAACCGGTTGAAATTCTTCTGTCTCCTGCTATTGATCTGATGGTAGAGGACTTGAACGTCCCTGCCGCTATTCTGGCAGGTCAGGAAATTCAAATCAGTTATCGGGTGAAAAATCAAGGAACAGGCGCTACGAGACAGTACCCATGGAGTGATCAGATCTATATAAGCAACAGTCCGGATCTTTCAACAACCTCCTATGCAGTAGGTCGGTATCAACGAAACGAACCTTTACTTCCGGGGCAAGATTATTCCGCTTCGGTTACGGTAAAAATACCTGAATACTTATCCGGCAACTACTATCTTGTTGTAAAGACGGATAATGGCGATCGTGTCTATGAACATAATAATGAACACAATAATATCAAACACGCGACTGTAACTATTGAGCTTCCCAAACCCGCTGATCTTATTATGAACGCGCTTCATATTCCCATGAACGCGGTATTGGGAGAAGACATCGCTATTCAATATTCTGTTAAAAACGTTGGTCTTAACCCCGCGATCGGCAATCTCAGAGACATTATTTATTTCTCAAAAGATCAGGGGTTGAATTCCGCTTCCGATCCGCTTTTCGCGATCAGGGATCAATATGTAACCATCAATCCGGGTGACTCCATCTCCGGTGATATTATCTCCAAAGTGCCGGGCATGCGGGAAGGAGACTATTACGGAATAGGCGTTACAAACACGTTGAACAGAATTCCGGAATCCGACAATAGCAACAATACCATAGTGACGGATTCGAGAATGGCGCTTTCCATAAAAGAGCTTGTGCTTGATATACCGGAAGTGAGCTCTCTGGAGCAAAATGATTTATTATATTACAAAATCAATGTTCCCTCGGATAAAGATTTACTTTTGACACTGAGCAGCAATCGTCCGAATGGAGCGAATGAAGTATATGTCGCGTATGACAGGATTCCTTCCGTTAATGACTTTGACTATTTATTTGAATATCCCAATAGTGTCAATCAGCAGGTACTTATTCCGATGACACGCGCGGGTAATTATTACATACTCGCCCGTACCCCGATATTCAACAACAATCTCCAGACAGCTACCATACTGGCCAGAGCTTTGCCTTTCAGTATTATATCTTCGAAACCCGATACGGTCGGACAAGGGATTGTCACTACCCAATTAATGGGAGCCGGTTTCAGACAAAATACGCTTTTCCATCTGACTGACCATAAAAACGCGATCATAAGCACCGGAAAGATTAAAAACTTCCTGAATAGTATGAAGGTTGAGGTGCAATGGAATCTAACATCCGTGAACCTCGGCTTGTATTCCATCAAGGCGGTCAACGCGGACGATAGCGAAACAGTATTGGCAAACGCCTTGCTCGTACAGGCTGCGAGTGGATTCATGGTGGATTTTAATGAAGTCGCTCCGGATCTCGTACGTTTGGGAGGTAAAGGTTTTTACACCTTTTATATCCAAAATACAGGCAATGTCGATATTCCTTTTGTCGCCGCGGAGTTTAGCATGCCGGCCGCTACCGTTGTCAATTCCTTCGCAGCCAATAAGAAAATTAAAAAACGCAGCCAGTTTACCTCTCAAAGTGGCGATCTGGAAGATTTTATTGTGACAGGAGCGTATAAAAATATTCCTGTTCTGGTTCAGGATCTTAAGCCTGGCGAATCCGCGGCGATGAGCCTTGTTGTCAGCAATTTCAGAGAAGCGTATTTCCCGGTATTAACGAAGGCCATTGGATATAGTACCACAGATTATATCAAAAATCAAATAGGCGGCGCGCTGGTTACCCGGAAAAACATTCTGAGCAACCCGGCGGCCCCTTCCACATGGAGAGATTTCGCTCTCGATAGCGCCTCTTATATAGAGTCGGTCTTGTCCGTCTATTACGCGGAAGGCTTGTTTTCTCCTGAAGATATTGCCGGAATAGAATTTACATGCGCTTCATGTAACGCGCCCGCTGTACAAGATTCTCAGGGTGATTTTACCTTTAGTCCGGGCTTAAGTCCAGGTACGCTGAACGTTGGAGACATTCAGTTCAATGCCGGTGACGACTATCTGTGGGAAATTAACAAATACGCGGGCAACGCGGGCGCTGATCCAGGTTGGGATCTGATCCGCTCTTCCGGTTCGATTGTGATCGCCTCGACCCCCGCGAACCCGTTTTCTATCAGAATAGCGTCTCTTTCTTATAGTAACACGCCAGGGCCCCTCGCTGGTTGGTATCCGGCTGTCGATACATCCTGGGTTATCGCTATAGCGCGTACGGGAATTGTCGGCTTCGATCCTTCCAGATTTGTACTGGATGTCAGTCGTTTTGTATCACATAATGAAGTATATGAAGGGCGATTCTCATTAAAACTGCATGGTACGGATACCTTAAAGCTACATTTCACGTCTCATAAACCGGGGCCAGGAGAAAGTGGCGTGCCAGGCGCTCCTGGTGTATCAGGTGAACCTGGTAGTCCGGGTGGACCTGGTGGACCAGGAGACAGTTCAACACCTCCGGGACCTGGTGGTCCTGGAGGGCCAGGTGGAGATAACGCTCCAGGCGGCCCAGGCGGACCGGGCGGACCCGGTGGACCAGGACAACCCGGGGGACCCGGAGGACCTGGTGGTCCCGGTGGACCGGGTACAAATCCAGGTGAACCAGGCAATCCGGGTGGTCCTGGTGGCCCCGGAGGACCTGGCCTGGGTGGCCCGGTACCATGTGGAAATACGGGTGGCATAGGAACGGCGATTTGCAACACATTCTTTACCGTGACAGGATGCGCTCTGGCGGTAGGTGGCTGCGCGGAATCCCTATTCGAATCCGTCGCCCTGACTCCGGCATGGGGGGTAGTGAATTGTTCCATGGGCGCGTGGGGTTGTGGCTATGCCATAGGCGGCCTGCTGACAAACCCGACAGCTCCTCCGGGCTGGGGGATTGGCCCCGGCGACTTAGGATGTGTACCAGGAGGTTTTAATATTTTAGGCGCGGCGACAGTCCTCAATTGCTTAGCGCAGAGAGTTATTTGCAATATGGTCGTGAAAAGCTGCGACCCGAATGACATTATCGGGCCCAAAGGATATGGAGAAGGTCGTTACGTCGCGCGGACAGAAGTTTTACCATATACAATCCGGTTTGAAAACGATCCTGTATTCGCCTCGGCTCCCGCGCAGAGGGTAGAAATACGTCAGACTCTTAGCAAAAACTTAAATCCCTTGTCGTTTAGGGTAAAGGATTTCGGATTTGGTAATTATATGTTCCAGGTTGAGGAGAATACCTCAACTTATTTTAAAACGCTGGAGCTACCGGATTCCCTTGGATACCATGTAGAGGTTACCGCCGGAATCGACGTTAAGACCAATGAAGCGTTCTGGATTTTACAAACTATAGATCCGAAGACAGGTCTGGCTCCCGTCGATCCGATGAAAGGCTTTCTGCCTGTAAATGACAGTTCACAAATCGGCGAAGGCTTTGTGAACTATACCGTCAGGCCTGCCGGATCGTCTGAAACGGGCGATACGATCTACGCGGAAGCGGAAATCGTATTTGACATCAATGATCCGATCTTAACGCCTGAGATATTCAACATGATCGACGCTCAGGGACCTGTATCCGAAATTCAGGAGATTGTATATATCGCGGATACGTTGTTCGAGGTAAAAGTCAATGCGCGTGACGACGAGAAAGGCAGCGGCCCTCAGTCCTACGATATTTACAGTATCGACTCGAGTGGCCGGACGACCTATATGGCAGTGAACATTCCATACAACGAATCCGTAAAACTATCACTTGAAAAAGGAAAAAATTATTGTTTGTATTCTCAGGCGAAGGATAATGTAAACAATCCGGGCGACGCGGATAGACATGATAAAACATGCTTTACCGCGGTGAAGGACAGCGTTGTTACCGATGTCAGGCAACCAGCGATTTACTCAGAGTTTGTCGTCTATCCGAATCCTAACAATGGACATGGCTTTAGCTGGACCTTGTCCGAACTTTCTGATCGCGACCATGTTCAGATTGAAGTACTCGACATTATCGGCCGGTCAATTTATAGCAAAAACTATAGAAGAGTATCATATGGAACAGTTGAAGTAGATCAGAGACTTGAGTCTGGAACTTATCTGATTCGTTGTAAGACGAAAGACAATCAGGTGACTACACGCCTTGTGGTGGAATAGGCCTTCCGATTGTCATAATAAAAAAAGCTCCGATAGTCATTGTCGGAGCTTTTTTATTGTATATATCCTCGCCGCGATCGTTATTCGACGCCGTATCGGTATACGGATTGCAAATGCGCCGGAGAATTTCTGGTTACCTTAAGATCTCTGATAAGCCCGTCGCTCAAGCCATATACCCAGCCATGAATATAAGGAAACTCTCCCTCCGCCCAATTTTCCTGAATAAAAGACACCTTCGCCAGGTTGTTTACCTGTTCAATGACATTCAACTCAACCAGCCTGTCCGAGCGTTTTTGGAGATCTTTAATGCTATCCAGCTCTTTTTCATATTGGCGATAGACATCCTTTATATGCATCAGCCAATTGTCGAGAAAACCGAAGTTCTTATTGCTCATCGCGGCGTTTATTCCACCACAGCCATAATGTCCGCACACGATGATATGCCTTACTTTTAATATTTTTACCGCGTAATTGACGACGCTAAGCAGGTTAGAATCTGTATGCACAACCAGATTCGCTATATTTCTTTGTACAAATATGGATCCGGGCAACGAATTTGTAATCTCCGTAGCGGGAACACGGCTGTCGGAGCACCCTATCCATAAGTAATCAGGCGTTTGTTTTTCTGATAGTTTATCAAAAAAGTCAGGGGCGCGTTTCAGGGTATCTTTTACCCAGCGTACGTTGCCATTCAATAAATCATTTATAGATTCTGCCATATGTTATTAAAGTACTATTTACATATGCAATGTTAAAACATTATCCGCTATTTAGGACAATCCAGAATCCATAAAGTTTTTCTTTTTTGACAATACCAGTGATGTTTCCATTAATTTCCAAATAGTTATCTATCGAGTCGCCGATTTTGAAATTAACATTCCAGAGTCTCGCGCCTCTTTCGGCAAAAGTAGCGAATACCCTCAATCGCTCGAGTTCGGGAGCCTGCCATATCCGGCTCCACTTTATCCCTTTCTCCAACGCGTTTTCTATGATAGGCGCCAGCCGGCGGGCTGCCGGGTTCACATCCGCTATCACGGCGTGGTGTGCCATAAGCTCAGCGACTGCCACCGCGTTTTTACGGAGATCAATACTTTCCAAATCCTGAAACTCGAACCGGATGATCGCTTCAGCGCCCAATTGCCAATAGGCCTCGTAAAACATAACTTCAGAAGTTCTTCCGGAAGTTTTTTCCCGCAATTGTTCGTTCGCTTTTTCAGTTTTTTTCTTCGCCGCTCTTAAATCAATGTTGATATTTTCAATTTCCTTTTCTTGTTCGCTGACTTTCTCCACCTGCTTTTTCAGCTTAGTAATATCAATGGTATTCATGAGAATCTGAAGCACTTCTCCCCCTCTTTTTCTTTTAAAAATCATCCTCCTGGAAGAAAACCAATGGACTTTTTTATCTGAATCAATAATTCTGTATTCTATTTCGTCATAGTCGTCCATACCAAGACTATTCAATTTTTCTCTGGCGTCTTTCAGTTGTTTACTGTCATCCTTATGGGCCATATCTTCCAATGTTCTCATAAATCCTTTTCCCGACGAGGGCTCTTTGCCATCAAGCAACTTCTTATTCTCTATATTGGAATAAACCAATTTGTCCTCTTGCAGGTCAACTATATTGATATAGGTCGGAGAGTATTTCAAAATGCGGCGTAAACGTTTCCTTTCACGCTTTATATGATACATAATCTTGGCTTTGTGTATCTTGTATGTATATTGAATTTCAGCCTTCACTCCCAGTAAGCCCATCGTCAGAGCAAAAGAAAAAGTAGTAAGAATCGCCTTTCCAAACTCTTTGGAATAATATCCCCTTTTTTCCCCGATAGTTTCAAACCAACCTAATAAGAGAGGGGCCAGGAGCGCGAAAAACCGGATTAATATGACTTTGGTGGGATTGGAGCCGATCAATAAGCGCATAGACCCCCTGTATGGACGTAAAAACAAGATGGCCGTAGAAAGAAAAAATGAAGAGATTGCCGCCAGCAAAGACATGGGCAGCGCCTCCCCGCGCTTCCCATACATGATTTCAATCTGAAAAACATAACCGTACACATTGACCATCGCCAGCAATATCATGATATAGCTCAGTACCTGGGAATATTTTATCAGATAGGTCGCCTGGGTATCTATCAAAAGGACCGCGAGGGACAATAGCGCGAAAATGACAAGAATATATGGAAAACGCTGACTCCACAAGCTGTCATTGGCTTCGCCGTAACGTAACCATTCGTAATCCCCAAACAAAAAAGCGTCAATCGAAAAACTCCAGTTAAAAATAAACGCGAGGGCTTTCACTATAGTGACCGCCATGACTACTCCGGCCAGACTCAAGGAGAGGGAACGATTCAAAGACTGTGTATCTTCATTCCGTACAAGCCATATGGCGACACCCAAAAAGAAAAAGAGGATGGTTGACAAGGGATTGATAACGATAAGCCCCTCGGCTACTATTTTCGCGATAAGCTTCGGACTTATTATCCGCAATATAAGGTTTAGTACGGGTATAGCGAGACCGATCAGACAAAACACCTTCCCGAACCGAATTAAGACATTGGACGTATCTTTATTATCCAAAACATGAGGCATCTCAAAAAGCTCTTTGATGATCTCCTGTCAAACCCTTTACATCAGAATTAGTTTGACGGTTTTTATACGTTCAGATATCTGAAGCCGTAAATATGAAAAACTTCCGGACAGGTCGATAAAAATTCGCTACCAGATTCCCAGTTTCTTGTAGACTTTCTTTTTGTCCAGCGCGTAACCAAAATTAACTCCAACCCGGACAGGTACAGATACATTGGAAAAATTAAGTTTGGCGAATTTCCCATCCAGCGTTTTATCCGCTTCATAGTGGCGGTTTACAATCCTGTATCCCACTCCGATCCCCACAAAAATATCGAAGGAGTATCCAAAATTGTGCGCGTCGCGCATCAGGCGGTTTCCTATTAAGAAGCTATACTCATACAGTTGCTCAGCCGCGCCAAGCTCTTTTATTTCATGATTGGCGGTCACACTATCGATATATACCACCTGATGGCGGATATGTGAATATCTGACCTCGTGGCCGAAATAATACATGCCTTTGTCCTGATCCGGCTGGTAGAACTTCTGACGGAGATATACAGAAAAGCCTTTTCGAAGATCTTCGTTTATATAGGGTTGTCTGAAAAATGGATTCCGGATCCAGGTCGCGTTGATCTCATACCCCAGACGTTCCTGCAAGTAATATTCGACACTAAGAGGCAAAGAGCCAAACAGAGGGGACAAAGGACTGGTACTAGGTATAATTCCTCTGAATTCATTGATTTTTTTTGTAAAATACCGGGATTTCTTTTTAGGAATTCTGATTTCCGGTTTCTTGTATGGCAAAAGCGAATCCGTTCGAAGGGTATCCTTTATCTCCTCCTCCAGGGGGGCGAATACCGGCGCCTCGTCTTCATAATACGTTTTATAATATCCCGCCAACGTTCCATCTTCTCTGTACAGCTTCCATATCCCCACCTTTTTTCCGTCTTCTATCCTTCCTTCCATCTTCAACTTCCCGTCGGGATAGTAACCTGTATAGTTCCCGTCACCCATAGAAAAGTAACATTGCCCCTCAAGTTCTCCCGATTCATAATAATATTTCCACCGCCCCTGGTTCAGGTTGTTTTTGAGATAGCCTTCCACTTTAAGCTTTCCGTTCTCATAGTATTCCTTATACGCCCCTTCACCATGCTCAAAACGTCCTTCTCCTTTAAAAGAGCCGCTTCGATAATAGGATTTCCAATATCCTTCCTTCTCCCCGCCCTTCTCCTCTCCTTCCGAGCTCACGACTCCATTGTCATAATAGTATTTCCACTGTCCTACCGAGCTCCCGTTGTCATAAGCGCCCTGACTGGCCAACGCGCCGTTTTCATGGTAATATTTCCACATGCCGGACTTTTGACCGTTTTTTTCATATCCTTCCGCTTTCAAACGCCCATTCTCATAATAATACTTCCACAACCCATTGCTTTGACCATGCTCAATAATACCCTCGCTCTTCAATTTACCCGAGTCGTAATATTCGGAATACTTTCCCTTATCTTTCACAAAGTTCCCCTGGGCTTTGAAACTTCCATCCTCATAATAATAATTCCACAGACCATTTCTATGGTCATCCAGATATTCCCCGACCGATTTCCGAACTCCACTTTCATAATAGAAAAGCCATTTGCCGGTTTTTTTGCCGGAGGTCATCATTCCCTCCATCAGGAGGTGGCCGTTTTCATAATAAAAATACCATGGCCCTTCATTCAGATTATCCTTCAAAGGGCCTTTCATTTTTAAAGAACCACTTTGATAAAAATATTCCCAGACTCCGCTCGCCTTATTCATCGAATAACTTCCGCGCATCCGGAGATTACCGTTTTGAAAATAGGCCGTATAGAGACTGTCTAATACAGATGGATTCCTTGTCAGAACATAGTACTCTTCCTTCAACAACTTCTGGTGACTATCATACCAGGTCTGAACTTTCGTCAATTGAGCGTAAGCTGAAAAAAAACAAGCGAAGTTGGCGCATATAAATAAAAAGATCCGAAGATTCACTTCTGACTAATTTTGTGTTATAACGACAAAAGAAGCGAAAAATTACTTTTGTCGCAGCACCTCTGTTTCCACCCATATTTTACCCCATTCATTAATCTCCTGCTCTGTCCAGACATCAGGAAAAAAAATACGTTTTTGAAATCTTGGCGGCAGATATTTTTGCCAGTTTGTGCCGCCGGTGGAGTTGACGGCGCCCTTGTACAAATATTTTACAGCGTACTTGTAGTGCGCCAGTGGCCAGTTGATATTCACATTGGTATCAAAGTTTCTGAGTATAGCCACTACTTCCGGGTCTTTCTGTATCTCAAACGGCAGACGCTTAAATATCGCGTATAGGTTTTTATTCTGATATTCATGAGCCAGTTTCAGAAGAAGCTCTTCATACTTTTCCTCAAATTGCCTTAGCGTCAAGCTTTTTTTACCAGTATCGACGTCGATGGCTCCTTGCTTCCAGTATATGTTTTTAAACAACTCGTCCAGCGCGCTGTAATCTTCAAAAAAGTCGCGGGTCTTTTTATCGACCAGGTTAATCAGATCGGTAGAAGCGATCTCGATCATCCGGTACTGCACAGACTGAAATCCACTCGCGGGATATAAGGCCACCCTGAACTTAAGAAATTGTTGCTGATCCAGCCCAACGGCTATCAGATCAAACGACTGGATCAACTGTCCGAAATACCAATTGATTCTCTTTAACCGCGTTTTAAAGAAGCTGGAATCAATAGAGTTCGCGTCTCTCAATTGGGCGAGTTCATGAAGCACCATACGGAAATACAACTCCGAAATCTGATGATAAGTAATAAAAATAAACTCATCAGGAAAGCTGGTAACCGGATTTTGCAGACTAAGCAGAGTGTCGAGACGAATGTATTCCCAGTACTTCAAATAATTTTTTGAATATACACCATCCAGATGAACACTAAGATCCTGACCATCTGCCTCGTATTTATCCTTCAGCTTATCTAAAAGTTGAAGGAGTTTTTCATCTATTTCGGTGGATTGCATCTCGAAGAACTTTTGTTACGTATATGATGTTGTAAATTTGTATAATTAATTTTTTTTAAACAACAACTTTTATGCATACAGATACTTTTGAGAGTCCTGATTATTATAACATTGACGATTTGCTTACTGAGGAACAAAAACTTGTACGAAACAGTGTAAGGGACTTTGTCAAAAAAGAAATAACTCCGATTATTGAAAGTTATGCGCAAAAGGCGGAATTTCCTGACTTTTTGATCAGGAAGTTTGGCGAAGCCGGCGTTTTTGGCCCCACAATACCAGTCACATATGGTGGTGGCGGACTCGACTACGTCAGCTACGGGCTAATGATGCAGGAAATTGAGCGGGGCGACTCGGGCATGCGATCCACCGCTTCGGTACAGGGCAGCCTTGTCATGTACCCGATCCACGCGTATGGAAGTGAAGAACAAAAAAGAAAATACCTTCCCGCTCTCGCGTCTGGGGAAATGGTTGGCTGTTTTGGCCTCACGGAACCGGATCATGGTTCCAATCCTTCTGGTATGCATACGCGTTTCAAGGACATGGGAGACCATGTATTGCTCAATGGCTCCAAGATGTGGATCACCAACTCACCCATCGCCGATATCGCGGTCGTATGGGCGAAAAATGAAGAAGGGCGAATAAAAGGACTAATTGTGGAAAAAGGCATGGAAGGCTTCTCCGCTCCGGAGATTAAAAACAAATGGTCGCTGCGCGCCAGTATTACGGGAGAGCTTGTTTTTCATGATGTTAAAGTGCCTAGGGAAAACATATTGCCGCTGGCCGACGGCCTCCGTAGTCCTCTGGCTTGCCTGGACAGCGCCCGGTATGGCATCGCTTGGGGGGCGCTTGGAGCGGCGATGGATTGTTATGATTCCGCGCTGCGATATTCCAAAGAACGCGTTCAGTTTGACAAGCCTATCGCCTCTTTCCAGTTGATTCAGAAAAAACTGGCGGAAATGATAACGGCAATCACCAAAGCCCAGTTGCTAGTCTGGCGTCTGGGCAACCTGAAAAATGAAAACCGCGCGAGTTCCGCCCAGATATCCATGGCCAAGCGCGACAATGTCGCCATGGCGCTCTCCATCGCCAGAGAAGCCAGGCAAATCCATGGCGCGATGGGAATCACCGGCGAATACAGTATTATGCGTCACATGATGAACCTGGAGTCGGTCGTCACCTATGAAGGTACGCATGATATCCACTTACTGATTACGGGCGCCGATGTGACCGGTATTTCGGCTTTTAAGGGATAATGTATATATTTCAGGAAAAATTTAGCATGAAAAAAATATATTGGCTTATCCTGCTCTTCTCTCTCTTGCTGGCCGCCTGTACTGAAAAAGCCCGGAAGGAAGCCGTTCATGAAGAAGAAGAAAAAGAAGAGCTCACCGATGAAGCTCTGATCAACCGGATTACTCTTAGCCACGATAGCCTAAATACCGTATGGCGGGAAATGATCGAGTCGGATAATCAGAAATACGACGATATACGACGCCTGTTGCTGGAAGCTTCCTATACCAGGTCCTATAATCCAATCGCGCTGGAAGACCTGCAAAAGAGGACTACTGAAGCGCTGGATTCACGGTATGATCAGGAAACAATGACTTCCGAACAAATCGACTACTACGATGAGTTGAGCGAATCGCTGGTCAAAGCGGTCTTTTCCTTTGTGCAGCAAACACCGGAGCTTCAAAATCATGGCATTACCAATCAGTTGGTCGTTTCGATACAAGACGCGGACAACGATATCATTTATTTCAGAGTAAAATACGACCGATGGGCGAAAGAATTCAATCAACTTATTTCCAATTATCAGTCGCGACTCCAACAAATGGGGGAACCATATAGTTCTTACAAGGTCAAACCTATCTTTACCTTAGAATTATGAGTTTTCGCCTGATTTCGTTCCTCGCTTTTATTCTTTTTTTGAACGTCTCTTGTTCAAAAATCGGGCTTCAATCTTCCAAAAAAAGGAAAAACGCGGAGCGCGTTGACGGAATGCGTAACCAGGTCGACAAAGCCTGGACAAGCATGATTCAGTCGGATGACCAGAAAATCGCCGATATCAACCGTCTTTTACTTGAAATATCGTATAGCGACAAATATGATGAACCCCAGCTCGCATTATTGAAACAAAGGGCCGGCTCGCTAGCGTCTACCCGGTATCAACAATATGGCATGACCAGCGATGAAATTGATCAATACGACAACGCGACTACCTCATTGATCCGTTCCGTACTGGAACTGGCCGACAAAATTCCGGACCTTGACAAAAACGATCTTAGCGCGAAGTTAAGGGACGATATCCTTAAGGCGGACGAAGAGGTTGTCATATACCGGATCCGGTATGACAGGGAGGCGAAGGCGTTTAATAATTATTTAAAGGAAGAAGCGAATATGCTGAAAAAACTGGGAGAGCCTTACTCGTCGTACAAGCCATTGCCATTATTTGAGCTTTCCCAATAAAAGGAAAACCTTCCCGAAGAAAACACGCGGTCGCTTTCTTCGGGAAGACCTTATTGACTTATAATCCGGCGGCTTTTCGTATGTCATCTACCACCTCCGGATCCAGCAATGTACTGGTATCGCCCAGATTGGAGATATCGCCTTCCGCGATTTTTCTTAAGATCCGTCGCATAATTTTACCCGATCGGGTCTTGGGCAAGCCGGAAACAAACAAAATCTCGTCCGGCTTCGCTATCGGACCTATTATTTTCGTTACCACTTCCAAAATTCCAGCTTTCAGTTCCGCGGCGTCTATGGGGTTATTCTGGATTACAAAAGCGTATATTCCCTGTCCCTTGATCGGGTGTGGAAAGCCAACGACCGCCGATTCTATCACCTCCGGATGTTCATTGATGGCGTTTTCAATTTCGGCCGTTCCGATACGATGTCCGGAAACATTGATCACATCGTCGACTCTGCCCAGAATCCGGTAATAACCGTTTTCGTCCCTCTTGCAACCATCGCCGGTAAAATATAGTCCCTTGTAAGTGGAAAAATACGTCTGCCTGCATCGCTCATGGTCGCCATATGTTGTCCGGAGAATGGATGGCCAGGGAAAGCGGACGCACAAGTTGCCTTCTACATTGTTTCCTTCCAGAATATTCCCTTCCTGATCGACGATTACGGGCTGTACTCCTGGTAAAGGAAGTGTAGCGTAGGATGGTTTGGTCGGGGTGATCCCGGATATGGGAGAAATTAAAATTCCACCTGTCTCCGTCTGCCACCACGTATCGACAATCGGGCAGCGTTTTTTACCAATCCGTTCATTAAACCAATGCCAGGCCTCCTCATTGATCGGCTCTCCTACTGATCCCAGCGTTTTCAGCGAAGACAAGTCACAGCGTGTTATATAATCGTCGCCATAAGCCATCAGCGCCCTGATCGCCGTAGGCGCGGTATAAAACTGATTTACCTTGTACTTGTCGATAATTTGCCAGAATCTCCCGGCGTCGGGGAAAGTAGGTACTCCTTCGAATATTACCGAAGTAGCGCCCGCGAGCAAAGGCCCGTATACAGTATAGCTATGTCCTGTAATCCAGCCAATATCAGCCGTGCACCAGTATACATCGTTTTCCTCATATTGAAAAACATTGGCGAAGCTATAATGCGTAAATACCATATAGCCCCCAATGGTATGCACTACACCTTTGGGCTTTCCCGTTGATCCGGAGGTATACAGGATAAACAGCATGTCTTCCGCGTCCATCTCTTCCGGGTGACATTCCGGACCAGCGACAGCCATCTCTTCATGCCACCACTTGTCACGCCCAGCGCGCATATCGATTTTGGCGCCAGTACGCTTATATACGATCGACGTCCGGATGGAGGGCGCCTTTTCCAAGGCTTCGTCGACAACCTCCTTGACAGGAATATCCTTGGCGCCGCGATACGCTCCATCGGAGGTGATTATGATCCTGGCGCTGGCGTCGTTGATACGATCGGCCAACGACGAAGCCGAATAGCCGGCAAAGACTACCGAATGTATGGCCCCAACGCGGGCGCAGGCCAATATGGCGATGGCCAACTCAGGTATCATCGGCATATATATGCATACGCGATCTCCCTTGGCGACGCCGTTTTTGCGGAGTACATTGGCGAAACGACATACTGATTCATGCAACTCGCCGTAGGTAAACGATCTGGGTTCTTCGTCCGGATTGTTGGGTTCCCATAATATGGCCGTTTTGTCCTTCCGCGTCGAAATATGCCTGTCCAGGCAGTTTTCCGTAATATTCAACTTTCCTCCCTGAAACCATTTTATATCCGGTTCCTCAAAATTCCACTCCAGTACCTTGTTCCATTTCTCGCGCCAGACGAAGGACGAAGCCTTTCGCGCCCAAAAAAGCTCCGGATTTTCAACGCTGTTTTGATATTCTTCCTGATATTCCTCAAATGATCTGATGATTTCCGACATACTTAAAAAAATTATAGAACTGTTATCTTTGTGTACTGAACACGATTAAAATTTAAAAACTATCAAGCACTTTCTCAAATACGTTGGTATTTTATTTTTGTTTTTTTATTCTTTTCCAATATTCTCTCAGGATAGTCTCTGGGTTGTTGTTGACAAAATCGTTCTTAGTGGCAATGTAAAAACCAAACCGGAAATCATATTAAGGGAAGTTTCACTGGCAACAGGCGATTCCCTCCCCGCGGAGGATCTGCAACGCTTTATCGCGAATACGGAATTCCGGATCTTCAATACCGGCTTGTTTGTAACGGTACAATGCCGGCTGGACACAACGATTCGCGACAGATCGACACTAACGATCTCGCTCAAGGAGCGCTGGTATACTTATATCATTCCGCTGATCGATCTGGCGGACCGTAATTTTAATGAATGGTGGCAACAACGAGGACGGGATCCGGGCCGGATCAATTACGGCTTTTACTTTGTTCAGAAAAATACGCGAGGACGCAATGAAACGCTTAAGTTAAAATTGCAGGGTGGATTTACAGGAAAAGCGGAGCTATCCTATTTTATTCCTTATATACATAAAAAACGGAAATCCGGTCTGAATATCGGTCTTTCCTATATATACAGCCGGGCGCTCGCCTATACTCTCGAAGATCATCGTCTGATATACCACGAAGGCGGCCACGCTCAGATATACCGATACGCCGCGAATACGGAATATATATACAGGGACCGCTTTTATTCCTGGCATAAAATCAAAGGAAGCTTTCATCACCAGCAGGTATCCGATAGTATCGCGCGGTTGAATCCGGATTATTTTCTTTATGGGAAGAAAGCCAGAACCTATGGGATATTGAGCTATACTTTTTTGATGGATCGCCGGGATGTACAATATTACGCGCTCCGCGGATACTTTCTGAGCCTGGAAGTCGAAAAGAAAGGATTGTTTCACGCGCGAGGAGTCAATGTCTTGTCCTTCAATCCCGACCTGGGTTTTTATAGTCCGCTCTACCGCGAACGCCTGTTTTACGCCGGAGGCTTATCCGCTAAAATTTCCTTTCCAGGAAAGCAGGCGTTTTATGATTTGAGAGGATTGGGCTATGAAAACAACTTTGTCCGCGGATATGAATTGTATGTGATCAACGGCCAGCATTCAGCCCTTTGGCGAAACTCCGTCAAGCTTAAAATCTTTAATCAGACGCGCCGGACTCATGGACTGAATATCGCGCAGTTTTCCACTCTTCCCATCACTTTGTTCCTGACAGGCAATATCGACCTGGGATATGTATACGCGCCGGTAAGGCTGCCAGGCAATGATCGCCTAAGCGACCAATTGCTGATGGGAGCCGGATTGGGACTGGACCTGGTTACTTTTTACGATATTGTTATACGGACAGAATATTCGGTCAACCGGATGGGACAGGGCGGACTTTATTTTCACTTTATGAGCGCCATTGGAGGACAAAAAATTCTTTAATTCCTTACTTCATGAAAGAAAATATCCTTCCCTCACTCCGTTCATCCTCGATACGCTCCAGACGCACCGATTCGAAATAAGAATCGTTCTGAATCATGACGGTATAGGTCGCGTTTTCATCGTCGTGCTCCAAGATTTTGACTTTGATAACTTTGCCGATCAGGCACTGAGAAATGGGGTCCGAAATACGGACGAAAGTAAGATGATACTCAAAATCGCTCACCCAATCTATGCGAAACTTGATTCGCAGACCGGGATATTCTTCAATCTGCCATTTTTTGGAACGAACAACCTTTCCTCCCTTGTAGTATCCATTTTTATAAAGGTAAGTGCCGTGCCTGAAATCCTGAAGCTGCTTTTCCGTAAGCCTGCCCGACTGAGCCAGGCCGAAGTAAGACGACAAAGCTGTAAAAAGAATCAGAACACATCTTCTCCACATAGATACTTCCCTTCCCGTTAATAGATGTTTCTATGATAACCCTCATTTCTACAGTAAATGTTATCAAAGTCGGCTCCTTTTGACTTAAAAGAGGCTCAATTGTCTGTTTTCCGGATTCGCGATGAAGCGGCTGGTATCAAGAGGCTGACTTTGGCTGCCGGCAAAATATTTTTTATGATGCAAATGGAATAAAGAAGCTATGGACTCCGCCAACACGCCTTCTCCCTTCATACGTACCCCAAAACGGGAGTCATTCAACTGTCCCCCATGTATTTCCCGAATCTGATTAAGTATCTTGTCCGCCCTGTCCGGAAACTGTTTGTGAACCCAGTCTGTAAATAAAGCGCCGATCTGGCCATTGAGGCGAACCATGATGTAGCCCGCGCTGGCGGCGCCATGCTCCGCGGCGGCTTTGAGAATAGCGGGTATTTCCTGATTGTTCAGACCCGGAATTACAGGACCGATAAGAATACCGACGGGAATACCCGCCTGGGATAGCGCCCGGACTGTTTCCAGGCGCTTGCGGGCGGAAGCGGTCCGGGGTTCAAGTTTTTGTCTGAGGGACTCATCGAGCGAGGTAATGGAAATCGTAACTTTCACCAGGCGTTCCGAGGCGAGTCTCGCGAGGATATCCGTATCTCTTAGAATCAGGCTGTTTTTAGTAATCACACTCACCGGATGCTTGTGCTCCCAAAACACTTCCAGTAAGCGCCGGGTAATTTTGTATATCCGCTCCAAAGGCTGGTAGCAATCCGTATTGCCCGACAGCATGACAGGCTTTACCACATAGCTTTTCCGTCTTAACTCCTTTTTCAGCACATCCGGAGCGCTGGGTTTGACAATGATTTTTTGTTCAAAATCAATGCCGGCGCTCCAGCCCCAGTATTCATGTGAATTTCGGGCGTAACAATAAATACATCCATGTTCGCATCCCTGATAGGGGTTGAGAGAGCGGGCGATACCTATGTCGGGGCTATCGACCTCGTTAAGGATCTTTCGGGGATTTTCGAAAAATACTTCTGTCTTCCCCGGGCCGGATGGCGCTTCATCCAAACCTTCTATAAAATCCGTCACCGGCCGCAGGCGCGAAAAACGGTTGGCGGAATTATATTGCGCTCCCCGCCCATGAATACGTTCGCTCATAGATTAAAAATACTAAAATATTTAGCAAATAAAAATCCGAATGAGCGACTTTTTCGCGCTAAAACAGGAAGCGCGGGTTATTGTTCCCTGCCATGCAGATCGACGCGAATAGCCTTTTGGCCATGGGCGGTCCCGCAAATAAAAAGCTGGTTAAAAGGATCATACTGTATATGATCATAAGTAATGGGAATGACAATCGAGCCATTACGATCCAGTACGCCATGAAGCCCCCGAAGATTGACGATAAAATATCCTCCTTTTACTTCCCTGATCTTTTCATAACGAACGGGTAGCAGTTCCTCGCCCCATTCATCTGTGAGTCCGTAGCGACCGGACTGTTCCAAAAGATATTTGCCCGTAGTCGTCACTTTTAGTCCATCGCTGGGGGCGTGCAATTCCCTGCCTTCCTTATTGACCAGGTTGTACTTGCCTTTGCCGTATACGATCGCGCAACCGTTGACAAAGGGCCAGACCTGATCGTAATAAGGTTGCACTTTAAGTGTCTCATCCGTATTGACAAAGCCCCATTTATTATTAATTTTGACCGCGATCATGCCTTCGGAGGCGTTGCCCGCGTCCGGATACTGGGGAGACACGTACACGTTGCCTTTCGTATCGATAAATCCGTAACGGCCTTTTATCAAAACCCTGGCGTAGTTTTCATAAAAAGGAAATATTCGCTCAAACTTTTCCGTGAGAGGCATTGAATAACGCCCTGACCGATCGATAATGCCCCATTTATTACCAAGTCGGACCGCGGAGAAACCGTCTACGGAAGGTTCCGTTACATAATCATATTTACAGGGGACGATCAACTGGTCGTCGGAGGATAAAAGTCCCACTTTGCCTTTTTTACTCACCTGAATAAGGTTTGGCTTCAATAACTGAAAATCGTCATAGCTGGCCCTGGTCACGCGCCAGATCTTATGATCGTTGCGATCCATCCAGAAAAGGTCCGCCCGGTAAAAAGGAATTTCATCATTAGAGATTATCTCCTCTCCCTTCGGGTTGATCATATAGCGCTTTCCGGATTGATAATCTACTACTTCGGCCAGGCCATTGTAAAACGGCCCCGCGTGTGAAAAACGAAAAGGTATCACGGTTTCTCCCCGCGTATTCAGGTACCTCCAGATACCATTTTCCGCTCTCACCGGCACCAGTCCTTCTCCTGTTTCCCCTATATATGGATAGATGGTTGGTAGCACCTCCGCGCCGGACATGCTATATAACCCCCACCAGACTTTGCCTTCCTTATTCTTGAGAGCTCCGCGGATACTGAGACTATCCAGCAAAATCTTTTCATATACCGGTTTTAAAACCTCATTTCCATTGATATCGATAACTCCATATTTATCCCAAATTCGCACTACCAAGCGGCCGTTCTTTTCCAGGCCAATCGAATCATATTTGTACGCGGTCACCGGATTATTATGGACATCGACAAGACCATACTTGCCAATCTTGTAATATTTCAGCACACCTTTGCCGGCGGGCGCCAGGCTGTCATAACGAAACTCACCCCGCTTTACATGATTCGAATCGCTCAGCTCCCAGTGATTGTACAAAAAGGCGTTGTATCTCTTCTGGCCCGTCACACGTTCCAGTTCACGATACTTAAACGGAATACGAACCTCTCCTTTCGAAGAAAGCGCCCCCCACAAACCATTTTTCTGGGCGACAATCAAGTCATTGTCAAAACGAAAATTGTTATAAACGCATTCCTGCTCCATCTTGCCATTCGCTCCATAGAAGCCCCATAACCCTTCCTGATTCCGAACCGGAAAGATCTTGTCCTTCGCGGGGGCCACATCGGTATAGATAAAAGGAACAACCGGATTGCCTCTCTGGTCAATGACACCATGAAACGTATTTTTAACCACCACCGCGTAACCATTCCGAAAACCAGAGACTACCGTGTCGAATTGAGGCTTGATAACAAACTTGCCTTCTTTGTTGACAAACCCATACAAAACGCCTCTGACGTCTTTTGTAGTTTCCAATCTCGCTGGCGCCAATCCTTCACTGTGAGCCAGCATAGTAGTCTGCTGGCAAAAAGACTGAATGGTCAACAACAGCAATAAGACGATAAGAGGGTTGATTTTTTTCGCGAGCATCGGTTTATTTTTCCAAGGGATATTTTATTTTTTTAAGCGCTACCGGATTTCCCGCCACAACGCGGTTATTCATAAACGAGACATTCCGATAGTTTTCCGGTATTATGATATTCTGGCTGTAATCAATTACTCCGTACCGGCCATGTTTGAGTACGGCGACAAGTCCATTGCCCCAGTCCGTAAGATCCAGATACCTCGGGATCACTATTTCCTCTCCATCACGATTGGCTAGTCCCGTCTTTCCATTCAACCGTAAATACCAGTTGCCAAACTCATTTTCCTCAACTAAATCAAATCCGTAAGCGTTCCGTAAGCCGCCCTTTTTGTCTACAAAGTTATACTTTCCGTCTTTTTTAACCTTGGCCGACGCGCCTGAAAAAGGCCAGGCCTCGTCAAAGAAGGGCTGTATCGCGATTTCTTCATTACGATCGATATATCCCCATTTTCCAAGAATTTTTACAGGCGCGAGCTCCTCCGAAAATTGCCTTACATCCTCATACTGGATGGAAATACGTATTCTGCCGAGCGTATCTATAAAGCCATAAAGCTTATCCCGCTCCACCGCGATAAGACCATCCTGACAAGGCGATACCATGTTGTACAGTACAGACAAACTATCTGCCAGCGAATCCGTCAACGCGCAGCGCGTATCCGGTAGTTTGGGTGATTCCGGAAAAAACGCTCGTCGTTCCTCGCCTGAAAAGGCATCGATCCCGCGGCGGACGATCCGGCCGTTTCTGTACAAAAGCCAATCAGAGTCTTCCAATCCCAGACTATCGGCCAGGCAAGTAAAAATCCGTTCGCCTCGGAGCGTATAGACCTCCCACTTGTCAAAAGACCACAAACGCGTATCGCCATCGACATAATCAATAGCCTTATACGCCGGACTTTCAATCACTTTTCCGGCAAGGTCCGCCACGCCATATTCAAACTCCGGCGACTCTAGCAAGATATATGAACGCTTATACTCCAGGCTTCCATATCGAAAATCGAGTACGACGCTTCCTTTCCGGTTGATAATACCACCTCGCGTGACTCCATCCCCGCGCCGTCCCACTCCAGCGATACCATTGTGAAAATCGAAAAAAACCGTATCGTATACAGGAGCGACAACAAAGCGACCCTTTGGATTGACAAAGCCCCATTTGGGAGAAGCGCCGGCTTCCGTCACCTTGCGGGCAGTCAGAGATTTCTGAGCTTCGGCCGCCTCCGTCATCAGCCCGATCAAAATCACGATATTATATAGTAATCGGCGAAAAACGCTCATGGTTAAAACTACTATTTTTTGATAAAAATGGATAAAAAGCATTTATATTGCACATTATTCGCGCGGGATTTGTTCAAGATAACGAAAAGTATGACGCGGCGCGCGTTACATGAACAACTATTATTTTATAGCCTAATCGACCCAATGAAATTTTTAAAGAAAATCTATACCGGATGGTGTATATTCTGGTTTTTAATTGTTTTCTTACTATTGTATCCCTTTTTTCTTTTGTTTCTGCGCGATAAAAGAACCTATCCCCAGGCTCATTTTATGAATAAGGTCTGGGCTTACGCTGTTTTTTTCATTACTACTGTGCGTTGGAAAATAGAATGGAGGTACAAGCCTCAAAAAAACGACCCGGTAGTATATACTCCTAATCATTCAAGCTATCTCGATATTCCGAGCTTGTGTCTGGCGACTCCTTATTATTTTGTATTTGTCGGTAAAAGCTCGCTCGCCAAAGTCCCCTTGTTCGGCTATATGTTCAGAAAATTATATATATCCGTAAACCGAAACAACGGGGTAAGCAAATATAAAGTTATTGAAGAAGCGGGCAAACATATCGACCGGGGTCGTTCCATCGCCATATTTCCCGAGGGAACTATCCCCAGGGAAAACAATCCCGCCTTAATTCCATTCAAGGACGGGCCATTCAGAATCGCGATCCAGAAGCAGGTTCCTATCGTACCGGTAACCATTCCCTACAACTGGATTATTCTTCCCGACAACGGTAAGGACGTCACCATACGGCGACACCTGATGAAAATCATCTATCACGAGCCTATAAGTACCAAAGGAATGACCATGGATGATTTGGACAAATTACGGGCGATGACCTACGAGGTTATTTATGAAGAATTAAAAAAACACAATCAACAATTGAACAAGACGGAGAACATTAATAACTTTGATATCCATTTTGAAAAGAAAATATCGCGGGCATGAATATCGATAAAGAGGTCATAAAAAAAATAGCGCATCTGGCCAAACTGGAACTCAACGAGGAAGCTGAGCGGAACATGCATAAGGATTTCAACAAAATTCTGGGTTGGATGGACAAGCTGAATGAAGTCGATACAGATCAGGTAGAGCCTCTTATCCACATGTCGGAAGAAGTCAATGTATTACGAGAAGACATCGCTCGTAACGCCCTATCTCATGAGGAAGCGTTGAAAAACGCGCCTAAAAAAGATTCTGATTATTTCAGAGTGCCCAAATTTCTGGGTTAAGACGCTCATCGTGTCTTCCGGATATGGTATTCGCTTTTTCAATTAAACATTTCTTGTTTACTTTGCATCCTTTGTGGCAAAATAACATATGAAGGATTTGTTTTTTTGGAAATACTGGGACAAAAACCAGAAGTTTGTTTTCCTACCTTTCTTGTCGCTGGCTTTCTGCTCAAGTCTTTTTTGGATAGCCGGATGGATTCTGGGTCAGGACATAACGCTTTCATGGACTACCAGTCCGGAATTCAACGCGGTATATACGCCAATCGATCATTTTGTCCAGCATCTCCTTCAGTATACCATCGACGTCAATAGCTTTCTGGTAAGAGAGTCCTTCGCGGTAGGTCCCCCTCAAATACACCCTCTGAGCAGCTATCTTTATCTGGCGCTGGTTATCATTGGCTTTCTTTCGCTATTAACAAGCGTTACCTTTCAGGATACTGTTCAGTTTACATTGGGAATGGCTTTTTTTCTGCTTTTTCTCGTTACGTTACAAACAGAACTATTGGGGATCTTTGGACTGAAAAACAGAGCGTTCCTGTTTCTAGCTATTTTCCTTTATCTGCCACTCGGCTACTATTTCCAAACGTTCAACAAAGAGTATGACTACTTCCGGCGGTTTGCCGCGTTTCTGACGCTTACAATCGTTCTCGGCGTTATTCCCGCGTTTACATCGACAGCCCCGGCTCCCTATTTTCACATAGCGAATTTCAGCACTCCGGTTCCTATCGTGATCGCGTTGCTTTTCATGGCCCTGACAGCTTACGATCTCATTCAATTGTTTCTCTATCTCGTTACAAATAGCAAAAGCTCGAATCCTTCGGGAAGACTTCTCAACTTTATTCTGATATCCGTTTTGTACCTGAGCAATTTGTTCATGGCTCTGGCGGCGAGACTCGGCTACCTGAGCGACGATTTGCTGTTCATCAATCCCTTTATCATTTATCTTTTCGGATCCATCGCGGGCTTGTGGATATTCAAGAGAAAACTCCAGGGAACCTCCATGCGCTTCAACCCTGTGGGAGCCTTTTACTACATTGGCTGCATGCTTATCAGCAACGCGGTGATCGGTCTGGCCTTTATTACGGACAACGACCCGATGATCGAAATGTTTAACTATGGAATCATCTATACCTATAGCGCGTTCGGCCTCATTTTTCTCTTCTATGTACTAATCAATTTCGGGGATCTTTTCAGCAAAAACGTCCCCATTTACAAGGTTGTATATCAACCACGCAGGTCTCCTTATTTCATCATGCAAGGTATCAGCGCGGTCATCGTACTGGCGCTCACGTTGCAGGCGAACCGGTTTCCATACTTTATGGGTGTGGCGGGTTACTACAACCTCTGCGGAGACCTGTACACGCATATAAACGATCACACCCTCGCTGTGGAATATTACAAAAACGGCTACCATTACGCTTTCCAGAACCACAAAAGTAATTACTCCCTCGGCGCGCTCGCGCTCGCTCAAGGTGACCAAAGGACCGCGCAGGAACGATTTACACAGGCTCTCGCCAGAAACCCGAGTCCACAAGCGTATATACAGCTCTCCAACATTTACAAGGAAGCCAGCATGTTTTTTCCTTCTCTTTTCATGCTACAGGACGGCATAGAGGAGTTTCCCGGCAATAAATACATCGCCAATAACTTGGGACTGCTTTCAGAAAAAGCGGGCTCCGTTGATTCCGCTTTTATTTATCTTGATCAGGCGACGGAAAACGACAAAATAAAGTCCATAGCGGCCGGCAATATGCTCGCGCTGCTAATCGACCGGAAGCTTGTAAAGGAGGCGGATAGTGTTAGCCGGTCTTTTAAAGACGCGCCGGGAACAGGATTCCTGAGCAATGAGCTTCTGGCCCGCCTGTTGAATCACGAAAATTGGGAAAAACAAATTCCCGCCAGATTGTATGAGGACAGTCTGCTGACTGGTTCCGGATTTTCCTTTTGGTACAATTACGGATTGTCTGAAGCGCGAACGCCGGGGAACAACGTTACGACTCATCTTGAAAAACTTTCTCGTATTCCGGAAAACCAACACTACCGGAAGCATCTGGAAACTATGATAGCGCTTAATAAGTGGTTTACCGGAAGTAAATTTGACGCCCTTCGTCAACTGGACATACTACGATCGCTCAATTTCGAAACCGCCCCCTATTACAATAAACTGGCAGGTATGCTTTTATTCAGGCAACGCTCCTATCACAACGCGCTTGAGTTTCTGAAAGAAGCTCATCGGGAAGTAGATCAGGAAGCTATGCTGTATTACGCCATCGCCTTGATTGAAACGGATCAGACGAAGGAAGGCCTGGAATGGTTAAAAAAGCTGCGAGAATCCGAACTGGAAGATATAAAAGCGGTAGCTATCAACCTGTCCCTTGTGCTAAATACCCAAGATATCGATGAAGCCAAAAACTGGGACGACGCGCTCAAATACCAATATCTGCATTTTAAAATCGGAAATCTGAGTGAAAACGAACGTTTTCGGTTGTTTGAAGAAATCAGGGATGAAAACATACGTATCCTGGCCATTTCAGAATTGATGAAAGACTATCTTAACCGAGGCATGGTCGCTGAAGCCAGACGGCTATTCAATCTTCCCGGCATATCGTCGGACAATGACAACTGGTACTCAAAAGAACTCAATCTGCAGTACCTCCGTCTGCTCACCGACGAACAACAATGGGAGGAACTGTCCTCCGCCTCAAAAAAAACGCGTCTGAACGATTATGTAAAAGACGATGTGAAGCTGTTTGAAGCAATCGCCTCGTCTCAACTTGGCGACGCTGAAAACGCGGAAAAGCTGTTTGAAGAAGGACTTGTCCGCAACCCCTTCAACGCTACCATGAATTTATACGCCGCGGACTTTTACAAGAGAATCGGAAAAGATGAAAAAGCGTACGACATTCTGGTCACGGGACTAGAACTTGATCCTAAAAATACGCGGTTACTAAAGGCTTATATTCAAATGGCTCTTCATTTGAATCTCGACACGTTTGCCGGCGACGCTCTGGAAGAACTTCAAAAACTACTTCCCGCCAGTGATTTTAAAGCTTTCACCTCCGCCATGGAAAAACGCGATACGAAAAACGACACCGATGAAAATATATACTAAAACCGGAGATCAGGGCCAGACGAGCTTATATGGTGGCAAACGCGTATGCAAAAGCGATCTCCGGATCGACTCCATTGGTCATGTCGACGAGCTCAACGCGTATATAGGTCTTCTCTCTTCCTTCGAAACGGATCGGGAGAGAATCATGTTCCTGACTCGAATTCAGAACAACCTGTTCACGGTCGGGGCGCTTCTCGCGGCGGATACGGACAAACCGGGATTAAAGCTACCCGAACTGAGCCATGAAGAAACACGGGCTCTGGAAGATCAAATGGACAAAATGAGCGAAGCGCTCGCTCCGATGACCGCGTTTATCCTGCCCGGAGGAAACCAGCATATCGCTTATGGGCATATCGCCAGAGCTGTTTGTCGAAGAGCGGAAAGGTCGGTTGTCGGACTCACAGCGGAAAATTCGCACTACGCGTTGATCATCACGTATCTGAACCGGCTCTCCGATTATCTGTTTATACTATGCAGAAAAATCGCTCAGGAAGCCGGAATTGAGGAAATGAAATGGCTTCCGGTCAAAAACTAAAACTATATAAATATTATGAATACTGATCAGATAAAGGATTTAAAGGCCCGTGTGACGGCTTTGAGGAGGTATCTTTGACTATGACAACAAGAAAAAAGCGATTATAGAAAAAGAAGAGCGAACTACCGCTCCTGATTTCTGGGACGATCCTAAGGAAGCCGAAAAAATTCTGAAAGACATCAAAAATCAGAAAATATGGACGGATAATTTCGAGTTTGCCGAAAAACTTATGAATGACCTGGAGACTCTGTTTGAGTTTTATGAAGAAGGCGACGTAAGCGAACAGGAAATAGAAAGTGAATGCCGGAAAGTGGAGAAAAAAGTAGAGGAGCTGGAATTCAAAAAGATGCTTAGCAATGAGGAAGATCAGCTAAGCGCCATCATCGAAATCAATCCGGGGGCGGGCGGCACCGAAAGCAACGACTGGGCCTCCATCCTGATGCGGATGTATATCATGTGGGGAGAAGCCCATAAGTTTACCGTACGGGAACTAAACTATCAGGCCGGAGAAGTTGCCGGCGTAAAATCCGTAACTCTTGAAATAGATGGAGATTTCGCTTATGGCTATCTCAAATCGGAAATCGGAGTACACCGGCTGGTACGTATCTCTCCCTTTGACTCTGGCGGAAGAAGACATACCTCTTTCGCGTCGGTTTTCGCCTATCCGGTTATCGACGACTCTATCAACATTGAGATCAATCCGGCGGATATCGACTGGGATACCTTCCGTTCGGGCGGCGCTGGCGGTCAAAATGTAAACAAAGTAGAAACCGCTGTCCGTCTTCGTCACAAACCCTCCGGCATCATTATAGAATGTCAGCAGGAACGCTCCCAGTTGCAAAACAAGGAGAAAGCCATGAAAATGCTAAAGTCGAGGCTATATCAGCTTGAAATCGAAAAGAGGAACGAAGCCAGAGCTGAAATTGAAAGCTCGAAAAAGAAAATCGACTTTGGTTCCCAGATCCGGAACTATGTATTGCATCCCTACAAACTGATAAAAGACCTGCGCACAGGTCTGGAGCGAACAGACGTACAAAATGTCCTGGATGGAGACATTGATGATTATATCAAAGCCTATCTGATACAAACCTAATTTTTTCCGGAATGACCCGTATCGGGTTATTCCGGTATTTTTTTATTCCTCAAACTTTACTCTTTTTATCAAAGATTTCTAACTTGCCTCCCCTAAACATTTTAACCCGATCGCGTATTTTTTGTAAAGAGTCATATGAAGAGTTTTAATTCAACCATGTTAATAGAAGATGATAACGTCAACGCGTTGCTTAGTAAAAGACTATTGGAAAAGTTTTTGATTACCAATGGTATTTTTATTGTCTCCAACGGCGAGGAGGCTTTAAAGTTTATCGTCAACTATGACCCGGACTTCAACACCTGCCCTGAACTGATATTTTTGGACATCGACATGCCTGTTATGGACGGATTCAGTTTTCTGGAAAGTTTTGACGAATTGACATTCCTGAACAAGGAAAAAGTACAAATTGTCATGTTGACAAACTCCAATCGTCAGGAAGACATAGAACAATGTAAACGTTATGGCATCAGGCATTTTCTGAATAAGCCCCTCACAGAGGAAAAAATCAAAAATTTGCTGGAAGCGATTAATAAAGTGGACTAATATTTGTACCCTTACCTGCCTGATGACCGACCGAACATGCCTGGACGATCATGATAGTTTCAATCATTATTCACTTTTAACAAACAAAGTACTATGAGCGCGACCAACCAAATAGGCCTGGAGAATACGAAAGCCCTGGCCCTTACAGAGAAATTAAACGATCTTCTGGCTAACTTCCATATTTATTATCAAAATATTAGAGGCTTTCACTGGAACATCAAAGGAAACGATTTTTTTCAGTTACACCCGAAGTTTGAGCAACTATATACCGACGCGCTTGTAAGCATCGACGAAATAGCCGAACGTATCCTTACGTTGGGCGGCAAACCGAAACACGCGTTTAGCGCGTTTCTGGAGATCGCTGAAATAAAAGAAGTCAAAGATATCAGCGACTCGGAAGGGACGGTCAGAGTTACCGTAAGCAACCTGGGAAGCCTTATCAAAATGGAAAGGGAAATCCTGACCATCGCGGCGGAAGCTTCGGATGAGGGAACCATAGCCCTGGTCAGTGAATATATCAAAAACCATGAAAAAGAAGTCTGGATGCTTAACGCGTGGATGAATAAATAACCATCATCGCTGAAGGCTTCGAGAAAACGACGCGTCATCCTCATTTGCAAGCGGGACGACGCGTCGTTTCACTTTATACTATACATCAATCGTTTTCCTTCTTTTCTATCTTATCCACAAGCTCTTCATACCATTCTTCACCATATTTCCGGATTAAGGGTTCTTTTAGAAAGCGGTATACAGGTACGCCAAGCTCCTTTCCATGACGACAGGCGTCGTTGCATATATGCCAGCGATCATAGTTGAGCGCGTCGTAATGCTCGTACACGGTTACGCGGATGGGATATAAGTGACAACTGATCGGCTTCTTAAAATCCACTTTCTTATCTTTCCAGGCAAGCTCGATCGCGCATTTCAAAAAGCCTTTTTCCCAAACAGCGTAAGCGCATTCCCTTCCATTGATGGTCGGTGTGGAAAAATCCCCTTCCCAGTCTTCAATATACAAGCCCTGCTCTTCGACAGCCTTTTTGCCTTCATCCGACATATATGGGGCGATTTTATCATATATTCGTTCCAATTCAGCCATTTCATCCACTTCCAGCGGCGCGCCCAAATCCCCCTCTATACAGCAGGCTCCTTTGCATTTTTGCAGATCGCATACGAAGAAATTATCAGCGATATCGTCACTGATGACCGTTTTATCAATTACTATCATGTTTAAAGAAAGATTTTTTCCCGGAAAACTTCCGCACAATTTATCTTTTTCAAAGTTATACTCTTTTAGCCAAATTTCTGCATGCAATTTCTGTTTTGAAATTGTATATTGCACGTTCGGGGAATCATAGCATAATGAACTATCTTGACGAATTAAATCCTTCACAAAGGGCCGCGGCGGAACATATCAACGGTCCAGCCATGATCATAGCGGGCGCGGGTTCCGGCAAAACAAGGGTCCTTACCTATCGTGTCGCCCACCTTATCGCTAACGGAGTAGAGCCATTCAATATTATGGCGCTTACGTTTACCAACAGGGCGGCGAAGGAAATGCGCACGCGGATCGAAAAGATAGCGGGCTCCGAGGCCCGGAACCTATGGATGGGTACTTTCCACTCCGTATTCGCCCGTATATTGCGGGCGGAAGCGGAACGGATCGGCTATACAGGCAATTTTACCATTTACGATACGGAAGACTCCAAATCACTGCTCAGACAAATCATCAAAGAGCAATATCTGGATGAAAAAATATACAAACCCAATCTTGTACTGGGAAGAATATCAAGCGCTAAAAACCGGCTAATATCCGCCAATGAATACCTCAATAATCCGGCTATTCAATCGGACGACGCCGCGGGACTGCGCCCGGAAATAGGACGCGTATACAAACTATATCAGGAGCGGTGCTTCAAGGCGGGCGCCATGGATTTTGACGATCTGCTATTCAATACCAACCGGCTGTTTAAGGAGCATGCTGATGTTCTGAATAAATACCAGGACCGCTTTCGTCATATAATGGTCGATGAGTTTCAGGATACAAACCTGTCTCAGTATTATATTACAAGAAGGCTTTCCGCCCGCAACAGGAACATTGTCGTGGTAGGTGATGACGCACAAAGTATCTATGCCTTCCGGGGAGCTGACATCCAGAATATCCTTAATTTCGAGAAAGATTATCCTGAGCTCAAGGTATTTAAGCTGGAACAGAATTATCGTTCAACTCAGACTATTGTTAACGCCGCCAATTCAGTCATACAGAAAAACAAGGCTCAGTTGCCGAAAAATGTATGGACATCCAATGAAAACGGAAGTCTGATTGAAGTACTGAAGGCCAACTCGGATAATGAAGAAGGTACGCTGGTAGCTACTGCCATTTTCGAAGAGAAGATGAATCAGAAGCTACGTAATCAGGATTTTGCCATTCTGTATCGTACCAACTCCCAGTCAAGGGCGATTGAAGAAGCCCTGAGAAGGAGAAATATAAAATACAAAGTAGTCGGGGGGCTTTCCTTCTACCAGCGCAAAGAGATTAAGGATCTTGTCGCTTACCTTCGTTTTTGCGTCAATACCAGTGAAGAACAGTCATTCAGGCGGATCATCAATCTGCCGAAAAGAGGGATCGGCGACAGCACCATAGCCAAAATCATCGTTTTTGCCGACGAGCAGGGAATCAGTATATGGGAAGCGGTCGCCAACGCGGACAAATTTCTGGCCGGAAGAGCGGTTCCTATACTGGCTGAGTTTTACGCCCTTATTAAATCCTTTCAGCTCAGCGTCAAAAACAAGGACGCGTATGAAGCTGCCGCGGAAATAGCTCAGGGATCCGGCTTGCTCAAAGAACTTTATGAAGACAAAACCGTTGAAGGATTAAACCGTTATGAAAACGTACAGGAATTGCTCAACGGTATCAAAGAGTTTGTAGACAATCCCGAAACCCGCGATAAAAGCATGGCCGCTTTTCTTCAGGAGATCTCCCTCTTAACGGACGCGGACAACGAGAAAGATGAAGACAACGACAAGGTCACGCTAATGACCATACATTCTTCCAAAGGACTTGAATTTAAAAACGTATTTCTGGTAGGCATGGAAGAGGAATTGTTTCCCAGCCAGATGATGCTTAGCAGCCGCGCGGACCTGGAAGAAGAACGTCGCCTGTTTTATGTCGCCATCACCCGGGCTGAAAAAAAGCTTACATTGAGTTTCGCGACCAGCAGATATCGTTTTGGTCGCCTCAAAGTCTGCGAACCAAGCCGCTTTCTCAACGACATTGATCCTGGATATCTCGTATTATCGCAAAAAACGGCCAAGACTGACAACGCGCCTCCTGTCCGGGGCGCGTCTACGATACAATATAGCAAAGTGACCAAATCACCGGTCATGGCCAAGAGCAAAGTCACCGCGCATATACCCACCGCGGGTTTTCGTCCGAGCGATACCAGCAAGCTGGACATAGGCATGAAAGTCGAACATCCCAAGTTCGGCTTCGGCGTGGTAAAGTCCATGGATGTTTCCGGTACAGACCGCAAGGCCCGGATAGAGTTTAACCATTTTGGAGAAAAAACCTTAATCCTTAGCTTTGCTAAATTAAGAATCCTAAATCCCACTGAATAACAAGATAAAAAATATGGAGTCAACCGATCAATCAAGAGGTATTATACTTAAGGAATATGGGAGGAATATTCAAAAAATCGTTGAATATCTCCAAACCGTCGAAGATCGTGAGAAGCGCAGCAGATACGCGTATATCCTCATTGAGCTAATGAAGCAGATCAATCCCAACATCAAAGAAATCGCGATCGAGTCGGCTCAGAAGATTTGGGATCACTTGTATATCATGTCCGATTTTCAGCTTGATGTGGATTCGGAATATCCTATGCCCGAAAAGTCGATTCTTGGCAAAAAGCCGATGAAAGTTGACTATAATATGAACAATCTCAAGTTTAAGCACTACGGGAAAAATGTGGAACTGCTGATCAAACAGGCGATCGAACTGGAAGATCCGGAAGAAAAAGAAGCCGCCATATTATTTATAGGCAAGCTCATGAAACGTTTTTACGCCGCCTGGAACAAAGAAAATATCGAAGATCAGCTCATCGCTCAACAATTGGAGTTCATCTCGGAGCGCCAGCTTACAGTCGACCTTGAAAAAGTAAAGACCTATGGCTTGTTTGACAGCCAGAAAGAATATGTAAGAGCGTCGCCACAACCAGGAAACGGTAATATAAACGGCAATACCAACGCGAGCCCCTCTCAACAGCGCCATGGAAGTAACTTTAAGAAGAATAAAAAAAACGGCCAACATAATAATAACAGAAGAAGAGGTTAATGAATAGTTTTTTTGAAGTAACCGGTGGGCGCAGGCTCAAAGGTGAAATTACTCCGCAAGGAGCGAAGAATGAATGTCTTCAGATACTTTGCGCGGTCTTGCTAACCGAAGAAAAAGTAACCATACACAATATACCCGGAATCATCGATGTATTGAAGCTTATTGACTTGCTGAAGGATTTTGGTGTGGAAGTAGCGCGATTATCGGATGATTCTTATTCCTTTCAGGCGAAGGATGTTCAGGTAGATTTTCTTGAAACAGCCGACTTTAAAAAGAAAGCGGCTTCCCTCCGGGGTTCCATCATGATCCTGGGTCCCCTCCTCGCTCGTTTTGGTAAAGCGAAAATGCCTAAACCGGGAGGAGATAAAATAGGAAGACGAAGACTTGATACGCATTTCATAGGCCTCCAGAATCTCGGAGCCAAATTTAACTACGACGCGTCCGACTCCTTCTACGAAATCGACGCGACCAATCTGCAAGGTTCTTACATGCTTCTTGATGAAGCTTCCGTAACCGGTACCGCCAATGTCGTAATGGCCGCGGTGCTCGCGAAAGGAAAAACGGTCATCTACAACGCCGCCTGTGAACCATATCTGCAACAGCTATGCGCTATGCTAAACAGGATGGGCGCGAAGATCAGCGGTGTAGGTTCCAATCTGCTGACTATTGAAGGGGTACCCTCGCTCGGAGGAACCGAACACAGGATCTTGCCGGACATGATCGAAATCGGAAGCTTTATCGGGCTCGCCGCCATGACTTCTTCGGAAATCACGATCAAAAACTGCCGTGTAGACATGCTGGGGAATATTCCCACTATTTTCAGCAGGCTCGGTATCAACCTGGAGATAAAAGGCGATGATATCCATATACCCACCCACGAGCATTATACCATCGACACTTTTATCGATGGTTCTATCCTTACCGTCGCCGACGCGCCATGGCCGGGCTTCACGCCTGATCTTATGAGTATCGTGCTGGTAGTGGCAACTCAGGCAAAAGGTTCTGTCCTGATTCACCAGAAAATGTTTGAAAGCAGGCTGTTCTTTGTCGACAAGCTTATTGATATGGGCGCTCAGATTATTCTTTGCGATCCGCACAGAGCTACTGTCATTGGCCTAAACAAAGAGGTGCCCTTGCGGGGTATATCCATGGTATCGCCGGATATCCGGGCGGGAGTCGCCTTGTTGATCGCGGCTATGTCCGCCAATGGTAAAAGCACTATTTACAATATCGATCAGATCGACCGCGGTTATCAGTTTATTGATGAGCGGCTGAACGCGCTGGGCGCCCAAATTATAAGGAAAAACGAGTAAAAAAAATGTAATTGTCCGATATACCGCGAGCTCCTGACTTCGCGGTATTTTTATCATAGCGCCTATTTAAGATTCCTATTCGCTCCCCCGCTTAGTCGGAGACTAAAGTTAAAAGCTATAGTGACGGAGCAATATATAGCTACCTAAAAAACGTGGTTTTGCCGTTCGGGTCATTCCTTCCAGGAGCTAAGGGCTAAATCCCTCGCTTTAGTATATCTTATAAAAGAGGCCATGAACGCGATCTTTTTTATAAGATATACTATCTTCAGATGATTCGGTCAGAATCTACTTGGACAACAATATGGAACCCGTAAGCGGCTCAACGCCACCCGGTAACTCTACCACATAATAATAGGTCGCTACCGGCATGGCCTGGCCATTTTTGGTACCATCCCAACGGAAGGCGTATCCTCTTCCTTCATACACTATATTGCCCCAACGATTGAAAATACGTACAGTGACATCATTTCCATAACGTTCAAGTCCCGTTATTTCCCAGGTGTCATGTACACCATCGCCATTGGGAGTAAAGGCATTAGGGATGAAAAGCGGTCGTACCACCGTAATTTTAACCTCATCGCTGGCCTCACACCCATTTGCATCTGTAGCTGTTACAGAATACACAGTAGTTTCGGTCGGAGTAAATACAGGATTAGCCACTTTAGGAAGCATCGGCGTCCAGATATACTCAACCGCCGGATGACTTATTTCTGTATGAATCTGTACAGAGTGACCTTCATCAACAAGTATGTCATCTCCGGCCGAGATAGAAAACTCTATCAGACTGATTTGGATAACATCTGTATTCTGCTCACAGGCTCCGCTGATTCTGGCACTGTATTCTCCGCCTTCCGAAACAGTAAGCACGGAGCTATGCTGGCCTGATATAAGACTTCCATCGCGGTACCAGGAAATACTTCCTGCTGCACCCTGAAGCATAATATTACTGCTGGCGCCCACACATAGTGTAGTAGCAGAAGCGGTAATCTCTACCGGAGCGGCATCTTCCACAATTATATTCTGAATAGCCTTTTCGGAAACACATCCGTTCGGATCTGTATAAATCAGTTCAATAGACGCCGCGCCGGCAGATTCGAATCGGGTAGTGATCGAACGCGTATTTACTCCACTGGTGATTGTTCCGTTTCCAAGCAATGTCCACTCAAATTGTCCGGCAAGATCCACAGCATATTCAGTATTGGAATACGCGCAGACAATCGCCGGGCCATTGATAACGGGACGTTCCGGGGCACGGTTAACGATGATTGAGTTTGTCTTAACTTCGGAATCCTCAATGCCGTCTGTAATAGTCAGAGCCGGAGAATAAACTCCTCCAGCGGAATATATCACTTCATGCGGACCGGGGCCGCTGGCTGTAGCCGGGGAAGCGCCACTGCCAAAATTCCAGGAATACTGAGTATTGGATGATACACCGACAGAAGCATTGGTAAATATCACTTTACTACCTTCACAGAATGAACTGTTATCAACAGTAAAATCCGCTTTCAGATTACATTTATCTAATGTGATTGTTAGCTCTCCTCTTTCACTGCTACAATTTCCACCAATGGTTTCCACAACCGTAACTAAACCACTCTGCTCTCCAAAATCCACTGTAATCTCAGAGCCACCCGCGCCACTGACAATTGTGGCTCCGGCCGGAACAGTCCAGGTATATACAGAACCTGTACCCGGCTGCTGTACATAATACCTTATTCCTTCAGACCGGCAAAGAGGCTCATTGTCTCCTGTAATAACGGGTCTGCCCAATACTCTTTCTGTAATAACAGCAACATTGGATGTATCAAGACACGAACCACTATTTATCACGAGCGAATACGTTCCGGCAGGGGCTCTATATGCTGATCCGTTTGCTCCCTGTATCGGATTTGCAGAGTTGTCAAGCCAGGTATACGTATAGGACACAGACGTAACCGAGGATACCAGGTCAACATTTCCGCCTTCACATACTTCTTCTTCTGCAGGGCTAATTGTCACTGCATTTTGGATTGCCGGAGATACTACAAATATATCCGAGGTCACAGAACAGCCATTTTCATCTACCGCGGTTACGGTATAACCGGCCGCTGCACTTGTCGCATAGGTATTATTCACTGAATTAGCTACTGTATTATTTCCGGCTTTCCACTCATAGCCTGCAATGGCAACGGCAGGCTGTACTCCTGCTTCAAGAACAATGGTTTCATACGAACAGATTTCATTCTTATCAGCCACAATAGTCACCTCAAACTCCAGACTGTACTGAATGGAAACACTATTACTTTCTTCTTCCGGATCTTCAACACACCGAAGAGAGCTAGTTATCAGCAAGGAGTAATCTCCCGGTTCTTCTACGATATATGATGAAGAAACTGCTCCGACAATTGGTATTCCATTACGCAGCCACTGATACGCGGGTGAATTCCCTGTAGCTGTTTCGCTTAAAACAGCAAGTGTGGCCGTCGAGTCAGGACAAAGTGTTCCGGATGATGAGCTGGTGATAGAGACAGATGGGGTCTCTACCGGAAGTGCGTTAATTGTTATTTCATCAGACATTGCTTCCGGTACAGAGGCACAGGAAGAATTTGTTGTCAAAATAACATATATTCTGTCTCCCTGAGAGATTCTTGAAGCGAATGTCGTATCATTGGCTCCGACAATCTCAAGGTCATTAACATACCACTGATATTCGGGATCAGTGCCTTTCGCTACTGTACCGGTTATGTTGAATTCTACAATCTCCCCTTCACACAGGTCGCCGGCATTGGCAGAAGCAATAGCAATAAAAACCTTGGGGTCCAGCAGAGATGATACAGTTACCCGGATTTCATTGGACTCGGCAGTTGCCAGCATAAGGCACGCCGCGGCCGACGTCATACTTACTTTCACTACATCCCCATCCGACAACGCGGAAGTCGTAAACTGACCGGAGACAGCTCCATTAACCACAGCGTCATTAATATACCATTGATAAGCCGGCGAGATTCCTTCGTTACTTTGGGAGCTGACTGAGAACGTAACCGGATCACCGGTACAAATCTCTTCCGAAGTAGCTGATATACTTACCTCAGGTATCGATAGTGTCCCAACCTCAACGATAACCTGATTACTCTGTACCGGGTCAGGTGAGGCGCATTCCAGCGATGATATAATCTCAGCATAAACGGCATCCTGATCCATAAGCTCTGTTGAATTAAATGTCATTCCGGTGGTACCGGTAAACTGCCCGTTGATATACCAGCGAATATCATCCGGAGCGCCTGTTCCAAGCACATCCGTCACTTCGAACACGATATCGTCTCCTTCGCATAGTGATGTCGCTGTCAACTGAGCTATCACAAGCCGGGGAACGATTTCATCTACTACTAATGTCAGACCATCAGAAACGACGGGGGTGGCAAGCAAACACGCGATGGAAGAATATAGCTCAACGGTCAGCTCGTCGCCGTCATTGAGTGTGGAAATGGTCAGTAAAGAATCCGTTTCACCTGTTACTTCCGTACCATTTATATACCACGTATATACAGGGGCTGAGCCGCCATTGACTGGTTGAGCTTCGAATGAAGTTTCGACTCCGAGGCAAATTTCCGGAAGTCCTTCAATACTTACCGAAGCTTCCAGAGGTTCCGTCAGCTCAATGGTAACTTCATTGGAATAAGCCGCGGGACAGACACCGGACGCCGCTACCCGCCTGAAAATGGTTTTCTGTGTTAACGTGGATGGTGTATGGGATACCTGACCGGCTCCAGCTATGTCGCTCCATAAATTTCCGTCTTCGCTTTGCTGCCAGCTATACAGATAGGAAGTCTGATCACCTCCGGCAGCGTCTTCCAGGCTGATGATTTCATCCGGAGCGCCGTTTTCACATATCAACTGATCAGCCCCTATTTCTCCCGGAACTACAAAGCTATTTACTGCCACTTCAATAGTTTCGGACTGTAGTGAGCACAGTGGTTCCGCCGGATTAACTATAACGTAATACGACCCTTCTTCCGCTACTTCAAGGCTGGTCAGATTGGGGCCCTGTTGAATCAGCGTTTCTGCTTCAGGACCTTCCTTGTACCAGGCAAAGACATCTCCGCTTTTTATATCACCGGTAGCCCGAAAAACAACAGAACCATCTTCGCAAATTATGGTATCTGCCGGAGCTATGGAAAGAGCGGCAGGTTTGGTGCACACAGCCTCCCCGCAATATATGAGATCTGTTGTCGCTCCGATAGCATTTTCACTGTGGGTCAGCAACCGCGTCCAGGCAGTATTTTTAAAAGATCCCCCGCTATTACATTCGTCAACAACAGCCGTAAACTCATAATTTAAGGCAGTACCGTAGTCAACAGGACCGGGAAGTGTGACCGCGGACTCAACGATACCATTGCCGGCATCGACCATGGAACCGTCAGCCGAAGTAAAGAAGCGAAGTCCCGCGGGCAACGGGTCGACAATCTTTACATTAAAGGCCGCGTCAAACGCCATGGTTATATTGGAAATTTCATGAGCATTGGCAGCGTACGGACCTTGATTATATATACCAAAGTATCCCTGCTGTACGTCCCTTATACCAGTAATGGTCACTGTAGGTAATCCGGTCGTATTAGTAAAATAAACCTCCAACGTATCTCCATGAATAGCCGCTTTCATCTTGATTTTTGAACTCGAAGTCCCTAATCCAATATTGTTTTGTTCAAAAATCTGTGTTGTTCCATTATAAACTCTTATCCGAACAAATCCAGAAACTTCATATACCTCAAGATAGACTCCATTAGGATCATAAGGATTGCCCGCCCTATGCCTCAATGCCAGTAAAAAGCCTTTGTCTCCTTGACGATCTATATCAAAAATAGCATATCCGTCACGTCCATAGGCATAATCATAAACGGTAAGCGAAGAACTCCCGGGAAAAACCATTTTCCCACTACTAAAAGCCGGAGAATTTCCATAGGTCGTAGTCCATCCGGAATTGTCAGACAATGACGGAGTACTTATTGTTCCATGAGTTTGTACATACTCAATAGAAAAAGTGACTTCATCGCCGACATCCACCTGCTGCTTATCCGCGACCTTTGTCATCGTAGTGGGCTTAGCCACCGGAATAATTGAGTCGCAAGTTACTCTGACTTCTACAGAAGCGGCAACAGGCGAATCCGTATCAGACCAGATCCAGGCAGCATTGGTATAAAGCTTATCCGTTTGCGGACAGGCTCCTTTTGCTTTTACTTTATATGAAATCTGTCCTTTCATTCCGACCAGTACCACTGGCATAGTCCAGGTGATGATTTCGTAGCCGTTTGAAGTAGTAATGGTGGCGCTAATTCCTTCAACCGTTTGATTGATAAATTCTACAAATTCGAAGCCGGTCGGAATGGTATCTACTACCGTTACATTCAGCATTTCCCGCCCCGGCAATGGGCCATTCCCGGCCACTCTCCGCCAGGTTGTTCCGTCCCATTCTTCAATAAGCACGCCATCAAAGCTACCGGGCGGAAGGGGCTCACATACAAATCTTCCATAGGTTGTAACCGGTGTTCCATTTTCAGATCCATAGGCATAGTTGGGTGTAATAACGTGATACAGATCTTTGTCATTATTGGTTGAGACACTGGCCGCGTATGACCAGTCATCCTGAAGTCTCCCAGGCAATTGCGAAGACGGGGTAGATTCCATTTGCACTTCGTACCAGATAGGCTCAACCTGACCTTTGTGAAGCTGAAACTCATTGCCCAAATGAGAATATAACGTATGAGTAGGCGCCGAAATATCATTGGGAAAATACATGATAATCCGCTGATTCCATTTACCATTGGCATCCTGTCCTTCCGGAATTGGCTCGCCCTGAAACCTCAGCACTCCGGCTTCACCGGTGCGCATGTTTTTGCCAATCAGCTTCCAGCCACTCGGATTGGTCGCCGCGTCATACACCCCATTGTTGGCATTGTCCCACATATAGTATGAAGCCCGGTAGCTACCCAGATCAATGTAGGCTTCCTGTGCATCGTGCCAGTTACGGAACCGGGAAAACAACGAATAGTCGCCGGCATACATGGAATAGGTAAACGAAAAGTTAACTCCCGGCCTTCCTCCATTCAGGTATCCGGCGCTGGTAGAGTTTTCAAAATCGACATAAAAATCCAGCGTATCTCCAGGATTTATTTCCGCGGCGCCGGCCGTTTTTTCAACAGAAAGCGACCGGGTTTCCAATATATCCACACAGTTTAGCTGATATGTATAGGTCGCGTTGTTCGGATACTCATTGCTCTCCCAACCGGAGCCATTGGTAGCTGTAATAGTTGCCTGAATGCATATTCTTTCCTCAACAGCCGGATTCTTTACTCTGACAGAAAATGTATAGCTTCCCCTGGTGGGATCAATCCCGGTCGCCGTAGTGAAACCGGGGACTGTACCAACATCGAAAACCAGATTATTGCCGGACAATGTACCTCCACCTGTATTGGTGACCGTATATTGACCTGAAATAGGAATAGTTATACGTACTCCGGAAGCAGCCTGAGAACCATAGTTTCTGTATGAAACTTCATACGTAATTTCATCTCCGGCAAAAGCAAAGGTTTTATTTTTTGCTTCCATATACACTTTCATATTGGCTCCGGCAACCATATCTTCCGGAGCATGGAGATTTCCGGATAAGGTAAGCATACCAAGCAGTCTGAACCAGCCATGAAAATATTTTGGAATACTTTCTATATACCGTTCATCCGGATCCTCACCCACAGCAGGATTCTGATCATCCCATTTCAGCTCCAGCTGACGGTAGAGCAACGCAATAAGCTCCTCATCACCATGCGCCACTGCTGCCGGAGCAGAAGTTCCAAGGGTATAATTTGTCCAGTGTTTTCCGGTACACATGGTGCCATTGCCACCATATCCCTGCTTAAGAGTCGGAATTCCTTTCCAGAACGGAGACCCGACATCCGGAGACATACCTAACTGTTCACACTCTGGTATCGTTGGATTTCCGCTGGCATCTATCGGTCCTACTACCTTGAGAAATTCAGCAAGTCTGTCCGCATTTTTTTTCATGGCATCACTTGACCCCGACGAATAGGAATGCGTAGCAGGATCCCATATCAACTGCTGATTTCCTCGCCATATATAATCAAGAATGGTTCTCCAGGGCATTCTGAACGATTCACCGTCACATTTCCCCTGTGTGGGATCGGTATCGGTGAATACGACAGAAGATCCATCTACGTTGAAACTCCCGGCAAATGGCAAACGTCCCTGTTCATAGGACTTTTCCATGAGCCAGTTGGATGACGCTTCCACTCTTTTGAACTGTTCGATTACCCAGGGAGTAGCTCCCTGTTCTTCCATAAACTTGGCAAATGAATGATAATACGCAGTAGCGGTATAGCTGGCAAACCCGCTCTGATTATCATAATTGGAGAAAACCTCTATGGAAGGCCATATATCAGGCCAGCGATTCTGTGTATAGCCCCAACCGGTCGTTTCTCCGAATGTATTTCCCCCTTTGGGATAGCCATCTACACCAATATGCCCTGTAACAAAGCCTTCGAGCACTCCGGGGCTGCCAAGCGGTTCGATCCGGGTTGTATCGGCAAAATCAGCGATGATATGATAGGCTTCTTCCAGATAGTTCATTTCTTTGGTGCCTCCATTGCCATCATTTACCATCACTCCCGAACGACTCCCCCATTGTTTGGTGGCCATCAGCAAAGCAAGGCCGATATCCCAGTCTCCGTCAGCCGCGGCGTCACCGCTCTCTTCTTTTATAATGTATTTTCCATACCGATAGTTGGAATGGGTAATTACCCCGTCACTATATCTGGGCGCATTGGTAACCATATCATCATGTACCCGCATCCACAGCCCGTTGAACGTAACCCGATCCGCCATATAGGCAGCGGCAAGCATGGCATAACCTTCTCCCTCCGCGCAATCATACGGACAACCATCATTTCCCCGAATATATTTAACTCCTCCGGCTTCCTGACCGGTATAATAAAAACGATTGGCCATGATCTGCCAGGCCTCCCGGATCGATTTCTCCATATCGGCATGGGTGACTCCCTGCGCGTTGTATTTGGCAAGAGATTTACCATACTGATATTCTGAAAACTGAGGAAACGGAAACGCGGGGTTGCCAGAGTTGATATGGACCGGCACCTGAGCATGAGCAGCTCCAAGAAAAAAGATACTCAGGCATATACTCCATATTTTCTTCCAGTGTCCGGACATAAATGAATTATTCATACGTAAGGAATAATAAATACAAGAGATTGCAAAAACCGATAATGGCAGACGAAATGCTGCCGGCAGAGCTTTCAAATTTAATACTTTTTGCCTACAAAATGTAATCGTTTTGCGGCAATTGTCATAGCAAAAGTGCAAATAAAAACCCGACAAACACCATATGACATGGTTGAAAACAGTCAATAAACCAACAAATACCCAGTATGTAATTTTATAAGCGCGAACAATATTTTAAATCACTTAATTTTAAAATATTATATTTGTTTTACTATTTTCATGCGAAGCATGTATTATAATATCGAATGACAAAAAGTAATTTCTTTATACTATTATACTGTGATAACCTATTTTTAATCAAAAATTCTTTATACAGTTTTTCATCTGATGATCAATCAATCCCCTTTTAACTTTATCGCTGAAATACGAACTGAGGAAAAAGAAAAACTCCGGCAGCGCCTCGCCCTGATTAACAAGCATCTGGAAAGCAATCCGCTGCTGGACTTTAACCAGATTTCGACTATCCACTTCGCGAGGTTTCTGATTATTGACGAAGTAGTACGTAACAATAAACAGCTATATCCCGCCTACCTGGTACTGTCTACCAATTACGACGGCCACCTGGATCATCATTTGTCGGAGGTGCTTAAGGCCTGTGATTTCAAACAATTATTCAGCGCTTGTATTGACTATCCCGGAGATGACTCCAGCCTGTATGCCCGTATCAGCTTTCTGAAAGCCCATTCCAATTATAAAGCATACTTCTACCGGGGAACCTGGGGCAGAAGCGTACAACAGATAAAAGACGAAGAAGAAGCGCGCAAAGCGGCGGAAAACTATCTGGACGCTCATCCCGAATCGCGTCAGCTTTCTCCCAATGAGATCAGACACCGCCTCGCCAAATACCTTTCCGACCTCGGCATGATGAAAAAATACCCGGAAATAAAACGACCCAACCTGTACAGCCCGGACAAAATATTCATTATAGTCATATTGATCCTGCTACTTCTTCCCTTTGCGCCTCTACTGATTCTGGTATCAGGTATTGCCTTACTTTTGCTGCGCTGGCATGAAAAACAGGATATTTATCAGGAAGAAAAGTACAGCGAACTTGAGGACACCAAAATATTGCAGCAGCAAGAGGACCGGATCATACAAAATCAACTGACCCATCTGGTGGAGCTAAAGCCTGGCTTGTTTCGTTACCTCACACTTCGATTCGTCCTGGAATCCATTTATTTTCTTGCAAGGTTTTATTTTAACAAAGGGAAGCTCGGAAACATAGAAACTATACACTTCGCGCGCTGGGTTATTATAGATAAGGGAAAAAGGTTATTGTTTTTCAGCAATTACGACGGAAGCTGGGAAAGTTATCTGAGTGATTTTACCGACCGGGCATCCGCGGGGTTGACTGCTGTCTGGAGCAATACGAAAGGGTTTCCAAGATCGCGTTTTCTGATCTATGACGGCGCCAAGGACGAGCAACGATTCAAAGCATGGACTCGAAGACACCAGATCTTTACGGATGTCTGGTACAGCGCCTACAAAACGCTTACTGTTAAAAACATCAACAACAATACTGAAATCAATGAAGCTCTGTTCCGGAAAATGACCGATGATGAGCTTATGGACTTTCTCAGACGCTATTAACTTCGCGCTATGATTACCCCTTCAGAACTCTCCGCCATACAAGGTATACTGGTACATGGATATACCAGACTACCCTATTGCAATTATCTTTTTCTCCGGGTAAATAACCGGAATGTTTTTTTGCATTGGCTTAAACAGCAGCATTTTCAGGACGCGTCAATCAAGCCTTCCGCCAATTGTCAGAATATCGCCTTTACTTCCGAAGGACTTGCTCAGCTTGGCGTTGATGTATCAGAGCATAATGGATTTTCCATTGATTTTATTCAGGGTATGGACACTCCGCATAAAAACCGAACACTCGGTGATTTCGGGCATAATGCCACAGAAAAATGGAAATGGGGAAGCAAGCAACAACCCGTGCATGTACTTCTGATGCAATTTTGCACCAGTGAAAATGAATCGCGTAATCAGCTTGATTTATTCAGGAACAGTGTCAGTCAGAATGGCATTGAGCTGGTATCCCACATATATAGCGCTTCGCTTCCTCAGGGGAAAGAACATTTTGGTTTTCAGGATGGTCTGAGCCAGCCGGATATTAAAGGGATAAAGGATCGCGGTGTGATCGAAAATACGCTTAACCCCGGAGAATTTATATTAGGCTATCCCAATTCATACAATGTATTGCCCCTCAGTCCTACGATTGACTCATTCGACTTTGGCAAAAATGGCTCTTATATGGTTGTCCGGCAACTCGAACAGCACGTCAGACAATTCTGGGATACCATCACACGGCTCGAAAATCAGGATTTGGATCAGGCGATCCTTCTGGCCTCAAAGATGGTAGGAAGATGGCCCAACGGCAAGCCTCTGGTATTAGCTGAAAGCCAGGATACACCTGTTGAGGATAAAGGCATTTTTGACTTTATGTATTATGAGGAAGATAAGCATGGATACAAGTGCCCTATCGGATCTCATATTCGCAGAACAAACCCCAGAGACAGTTTTGACGACAACCCGCTGGATTCTATTGAAACCTCGAACAAGCACCGGCTTCTCAGACGAGGACGGCCTTATGGCCCTCCCATTTGTCCGGAAATGAACATAGCCAACATCATCAACGCGGAGGAAGATCAACAGGAAAGAGGGCTGGTATTCATTTGCTTCAATACGGATATATCCAGGCAGTTTGAGTTTGTACAACATACCTGGTCAAATAATCGAAAATTCGACGGACTCTATAATGATGTGGATCCCATCATGGGAGTGCAGGGCGATTACAACGAGAACATGATGGATACTACGCAATTTGAGGTACAGGCCTGTCCGTTTCGCAGACGATATCGAAATATTCCCAGTTTCGTTACCGTAAAAGGCGGTAACTATTTCTTCCTGCCAGGCATAAAAGCGATTGAGTCACTTTCCAAATCAATGGAGACGAACTAAAGAGGTATATAGCTATATCGTCTTTTACGCGCTTCTGGCGGTAAATAAACTGAGCTTCCCCCTTATATAGGGCAAGCCCAGTTTATTGTTCTATTAACTGATAATCAGTTAATGTCCGTGACAGTGAAAGTCCACTTTTTTAGTAATTATTTTACCGTCATGATCTAATATTCCAATTACTTCCAATTCCATATCCTGATGACCTTCTACATCATTTTCCCAGGTTTCGCTAAATTCAAGCACCTTTCCATGGGCGTGCGCCTCTTTTATAATTTTTTCCGCATTATTCGATTTTTGACGAATAATCAGCTTATAACCATGCAATTGCTCTCCCGCCTCTATTTTACCGGAAATGGTTATAGTAGCATGATGATCAAATTGTTGTCCCGATGAGGGGGAAGTTATGGTAATGACAGCTTCTGCCGGGGGAACGTGCTGATCATCCGGCTTGGGGTCGTCCTTTTTACAAGAAGAAAAAATTACGGCTAAGGCCGCCATGCTTAACAGTGTCGTCTTAAATCTGTTCATTTTTACATTTGTTTTTTAATTGTTACTTACATTTAATCGTTTCCATTTATCTTATCTATTAGCATCGAAATACCGACACTAAACCGCTGTTTTCCTGCAATTTGCCCTTTAGCGACATGTTGATATAAAGGCGTTTGCGTTGAAAAATTCACAATGATTCTTTTATAGTAAAGATCTATGCCCGCGTTTGCCAAAACAACGGAACTACCTGTATACTCCCTCCAGACTCCTTTGTCCTTGTCCATAAAGCCATATTCGAAACCAGTTCCCAAATGTGGAAGGAGGGATATGTTCTTGACTTTTTGCCAATAAAAAAAGCGTAAGGAGGCGTTAGCCCGGTCACCAAACTTATAGTCTCTTTTGTTAATGGTAGTGATACGATAATTGCTTTCCATATTGACTCCCCATTGCTTATGTCTCATGGTATAAATCAGGTTTAGAGGGATATCAAACGCTCCTGTTCCAGCTTGCAGGCTTGGCAATAGCACATCGGAGCCTTCCATAATCCTATCGCTTTTTCCTGTTGGAAGCTTAATCCCCGCTCCAATTTGCAAAGCGTGTTTCCATTTTTTGTCCGCTCGCTCACCACTATTGACGATTATGTAATTCGCCACTAACGATACATCGCCTATACCAGAAACAACTGACCGAATTTGCTCTTCATCTTTCGTATAATAATTGTAAGGTATAAAAGTGAACAAATGGATTTTTTTATGCGGGACATATCTTCCCCATAGTTCGGTGGTATGAAACGCTTCATTGGTTCTTAATGGCTTTTCTCCCGGAAACAGAGTCAGATGCTCCGAATCGAACGCCCGATATTGGTATCTTAACCCTATAAAGTTTTTCTGAAACTGCGGTACAATACCAAAATAATTGCCGCCCACAGAGCAACCGCATACATCGCAGGCTAAGGCGGAGACGCTACTCGCCAGCAATAAACCAAGTGGTCCGATTATCCATAAAACATTTACTAACTTCTTCATTTTGGCTACAAATATATGGTGAGAGTGAATGATCATGTTTTTGCTTTTCAATCCAATAATTTAGCTAACGCGGACATTTTCCTTTGATATCAGTCCGCCATGGTTGGTTTTTCTATATTGTTCAGGCGACAAACCAGTGTTTTTTTTGAAAAACGTCACAAAGTAAGATACGCTTTCAAAACCCAGGCTATCCGCGATTTCATTTACCGTATCATTGGAGTACAGCAATAGCCTTTGGGCTTTCATCGCTATCCTCTTTCTAATGAAATCGCCCGCGGTTTTTCCGGTTTCTTCCTTACATATCTTATTTAGGTAGTTGGGACTGATATGCAGCAAATCAGCGTAAGCCGAAGGTCTCTTTTTAGTTTCGAAATATTTGTCTATCAGCATTTCAAACTGATATAGTTTTTCTTGTTTGAGGCCTTGAACTCTGACAAAGGCGCCCAAAGGATTGTAAAGTCTTTCCAATTCAAAGAGCAAGATATTCAGATAGGAACGCAGTACTTTAGCGTTTTTTTCCTTTCGCAGCTTAAACTCTTCGGAAAGCATCCTGGCCAGAACATCCCAGCGCTCTTTCTGCTCATTGGTAAGCTGGATATAGGGTTTCAGTTCCTGATGCAAAAAAGAGAACTGATTCAATCCGTTTTCGTTGTATTGCAACGAAAAGAAGTCGGCCGTAAAACACAGGATATTTCCTTTGGCCTGTTTATTTATATTTATGCTGTTGACACGGTGGGGAGTCATGATGATGACTTTGGCTCTGTCTGTTCCGATTTTTTGATTGTCAATGATAATTTCCCCCTCCGCTTCTTCCACAAAAATCAAGGTGTAGAATTCCTGTGTACGCGGGAGTTTCAAATGAGGAAACTTTTCAAGTAGTCCACTCAAATCATCCGTCCAAAAGTGCCGTATGTCTTCACCAAACAAATTCATGCCGCGAACAGCCGATTCCGGTGCACGCATACTTGTAATTTATTTTGTTTGAAAAAGTAAAAGAAGGCTTAAGACCAGGCAGTCTGGGGAGGATGAAAGACCGAAAAAATAAATCCGGATAAAAGAAAACGCGGATCTACGCGCGCGATCTTTTCAGAATAGGGACAATATACCGGTGTAAGGTTAAAAAATAAATCTATAGGCGCGAATAGCTGAATGTCTTTTTGTTTCAGATCAGGAAACTGTTGTTCCTGTTTCTTTTCATTTTCCTTTAGTTCCGCGGCTAAATAGCATCGCCCTTTACACGCGGAAAAAGTATCAAAACGATTAACGCAGAAGTTGTTGGCGATATAGTCTCTCTGAATATAAAAAGAAGCCATTATCCATAACTGAGAGGCGCTTTGAAAAACAAAGCTGATAAGTAGCAGATATGTAGCTATCTTTTTCATTCACGGGCAAAGGTAACCATTAAACTGTTCTTTTAAAAACCATGTATCCTTTATCAGTCGCTTTGTATACAGAGACCGCGTCGCCGTCAGGTCCGCTATCGCTCTTTTCATTCAAAAGGCGGTTTCAGGAGCCGGCAAAAGGAGGAACGTACGCGCGAATCAAAAACGATTCTAATTCTCTCTATCAACTCCCCGGAACCCGAATTGTTACGCTTCTCGTCTGAGCGCCGCTTATATTTCGGTTTTGGCGGAATGGTTCGCTATTCCGCCAAAACCGTTTTTTTATAATTTCAGATCGTCTATATCTATGTTTAGCGCCATCGCTACGCCTTTGCCATAAGCAGGATCCGCTTTATAGCAATTCGCGATATGTCTTTCCTGAATAAACCTTTCCGCTCCTCCGATTTCAGCAGCCGTGTTTTTAAATAAAACCTGGCGCTGCTCCGCTGTCATAAGCCTGAATAAATTTCCGGGTTGCGTATAATAGTCTTCATCTTCTCTATGGTCGTAATGAAAAGCCGCTCCTTCCAGTTCTAAAGCAGGCTCGGAAAACTCTTTTTGTTCCTGCCATTGTCCATAGCTATTTGGTTCATAATGAATTGTTGACCCTTCGTTCCCATCGACACGCATCGCTCCGTCTCTATGAAAGTTATGAAAAGGACATTTGGGTTTATTGACAGGTATTTGGTAATGATTCACCCCCAACCTATAACGTTGAGCGTCGCCGTAAGAAAACAGCCGGCCTTGCAACATTCTATCGGGAGAAAACCCTATGCCCGGAACGACGTTCGCGGGATTAAACGCCGCCTGTTCAACATCCGCGAAATAGTTTTCGGGATTCCTATTAAGCTCCATAACTCCCACATCCATCAAAGGATAATCTCCATGCGGCCATACTTTTGTCAAGTCAAACGGATCAAAGCGATAGTTTTTCGCGTCGGCTTCAGGCATTATCTGAATTTTTAATTTCCATTTAGGAAAATCGCCTTTTTCAATGGCGTTGAACAAATCCCGTTGATGGCTTTCTCTGTCTTTTCCAATAATTTCAGCGGCCTCTTCATTGGTCAGATTCAAAATTCCCTGTTCAGTTCTAAAATGGAACTTGACCCAGTATCTCTCATTTTCCGCGTTGATGAAGCTGAAAGTATGACTGCCAAATCCATGCATATGTCGATATGATTTAGGGATCCCTCTGTCGCTCATCACAATGGTAACCTGATGAAGGGCTTCTGGTAGAAGCGTCCAAAAATCCCAGTTATTATTCGCGCTTCTCAGATTCGTTTTCGGATCGCGTTTTACAGCTTTATTAAGATCTGTAAACTTATAGGGATCCTTAAGAAAAAAAACGGGTGTATTGTTTCCAGCCAAATCCCAATTTCCTTCTTCAGTATAAAATTTAACCGCGAATCCTCTTATGTCTCTTTCAGCGTCGGCCGCGCCTCTTTCTCCCGCTACCGTAGAAAATCGAACAAATAAATCGGTCTTTTTTCCAATTTCAGAGAATATTTTCGCTTTGGTATATTTCGTTATATCATGAGTCACTGTGAAAGTTCCAAAAGCGCCGGAACCTTTGGCGTGCATACGCCTTTCAGGAATAACTTCCCTGTCGAAATGCGCTAATTTTTCAAGAAACCAAAAATCTTCGAGTAACATGGGACCTTTTCTTCCCGCGGTTTTTACATTCTGGTTTTCAGCGATCGGTCTACCCGAAACCGATGTAAGTTTTTTCTTTTCCTCTTTCATTTGTTTTTGATTTTAGGGAGTTTCATAATTAATGTTCTTCTTTTTTAAGAACGCGGATATAGTTTCAGGATTTGACGCGGTGGTGAGAACACCGAAGCTGAAAGGTTCAACCTGATCGTAACGCGGGGCATTCGCGCCGATTCACCTAATACGAAAAAAACAGACCAGTACTATTTCACTTGATCGTTTTCCTTCTTTCTAAATTCCACAATTCTTTTTATCAAATCAAGTGGTAATTCCTCTTTGTCTGGAAACTGGATAGCCGATTTGGTTACTTTCAAGTTTTTCAATTCGGAGTCAAACTCTTTTAGGAAGGCCGCGCTCCACGGACTTGAAAGTGAAATATGTTTCGCGTACGCCGAATAGTATATCAGATATCCTTTGTATTTGAAAGCGGGAATTTGGTAGCTGATTACTTCTTCCGCTTCGGGAGCGACTTTTTTGATTATCTCACGAATTTGCCGCATCTTTTCCCGGGTTTCGGGAGAAAACGCGTCATGATACTCGTCGATGGTTTTATAATCCGTTTTAGCCACTATGGTAAAGTTTAAAGTTATAGAAATAAAAAATCATCAAGATGATCGCTAACTATTAGTATCATTTTTTGATTCAGACCGACAAGTACGCTTATTTAAGTTATTATATATATAAACGATTATTAAATTTTCTTCAAGTATTTCTCTTTTTAGTTTTCTCCTCCCCTCGCGAAGCCCGCTTTTCTATTCATCGTTTTTATATAGGTCGCGCTCCAATCCGCGTCAATAGCGACTTGCCTTACCGCTTCATAGTCCGAAGAGATTTAAAACATCGATTAGGAACTTGACGTCGTGGCCGCGCTCATATTAAAACTGCTCATCCGCCAGTTCCTTGTTAGCCATAGCGCCAGCGATATTTCCCGCGGAAACAGCATAAGCTACGGAACGCGTCATGCCCGTGTTGTCGCCACAGGCAAAAACACCTTCAACAGTTGTTTTCTGAAGAGTGTCCACTTTAATATAACCTTGCCGGGTCAATTCGCTACCTAGTGAAACGGGAATATCGGAATGTTGCACAAAGGGAACCGCCGCGTAAAGAGCCTTAAAGGTCATCTTGCCGCCGTCATTGAAAATTACATTTTTGACATGTCCATGTTCGTGCTCTATCTCGGAAACGCCGGTTTCTATGATTTTTATATGACGTCTGTTTAGTTTTTCGATTTGCTCCGGGTTAAAATCCGCTTTTCCCAAAGCTAAAATAGTGATATCGTCTGTCAGGTTATTGACCAATGAAGCTATGTGAAAAGCCCTTTCTCCGTTCGCTATAATTCCTGTTTTTTGATCTCGAAATTCATATCCATGACAGTATGGACAATGGATTACAGAAATTCCCCAACATTCCGCGAAACCTTTTATATCCGGCATGATATCTTTGATTCCTGTCGCGAAAATCAGCTTCTTCGCTTTAAATTCATTACCCTTTCGGGTTGTGATTGTAAAACCGTTTCCGGTTTTCTTTCCTTCAAGGACAAGATCGTCCAGAAATTTTACAGTACTGTAATTCAACACCTGCGCTTTGGCTTTCTTCGCTATTATACCTGGATTTTCTCCGTCTTGTGTAATAAAATTACGCGAATGAGGCGCTTGCCGGTTACAAGGCAGACCGCTATCAATGATTAAAACATTTCGCGATGAACGTCCCAGCGCCATTGCCGCGGAAAGTCCCGCGTAACTGCCACCGATGATAATTACTTCAAAATTTACGCTTTTTGTCATGCATTATAATATTAGTGAGCGGCAATGCGGAGCGAGCCGCTATTCCAGCCAGTGTTATGATGTATCCTCTATTATTTCAATTAAACAATAACAAAGTTAGAAATTGTTTCCATTATTGCAACAATGATTCAATAAGGCGACGCGCCAAAAAGACTCAGATGGAAATTATGTGAAATATGGTTGATGCTGATTGAGCAACTGCCAGAAGGTTTTTTCCAGGCGAGCCGCCAAAGGATAAAATGCTCCCTTCTCTCAAAAATGTATCATCCAGTACCCGACCAGCGCGCAAACCAACGCGGCCACCAGTACGGGAAGGATATTTTTAAGCAAAACCTGTTTATAATCCGTCAGGCCAGCGACCGCTCCGGCCGCTATGATATTAAAAAAACATATGGCGTTGCCCAGGGAAGCTCCGCAGAGTTGCAAACTTAAGATCACTTCGGGATTCATATGCAGATGGAGCGAAGAAGCCTGTTGTACACCGCCAAAGATGACATTGGAAACCGTGGTACTCCCTGAAATAAATGTTCCCAGTACACCGATAAAGGGACTTAGGAGCGGAAAAGCGCTTCCTGATTTCGAAAACAAGTCGCTGAGCGACTCGATCATGGATGGTTGATCGCCTCCGCTGTTGAGCATTAGTTGGGTAAGCGCCAGAGAAGGAAACAAGATCAAAAAGACGGCGGTTGTCTTAGTTACGACAGGCTTCAGGTCGATGGTATAGTCACCCGCGAGAAAGAGAGCGAAAAAAACAGCGATCAGAAAAGGTATAAGCGGCGACCGGAAAGGCTGCAACGCCGCGTTGATATCCGTGCCATATATGGCGGAAAACTCTACTTTATAAGAAAGCCATTCGGCGAAAAAAGGAAAAACTTTCGGCAACAGCAATACTACGACCAAGAGGCAATAGGGAAGCCAGGGACGAATGGAGAGCCTCCGGCGCTTAAATAAAAAGAGATACGCGAAAAACGCCAGAAACACAGAAGCCAGAAGTCCGGTCAGTTCCTGTAGATAACCGCTAAACAAGGCCATGGGCGCCATGACGACAAAGTACAGACACCACCATACGCCTCCAGAGGCGGTCTCTTTGGAGACCATACGGTATATAAAGTATAGTAATACTAAGCCGGCGAGGGCGATTAGCATTCCCGAATTGGAATAGACTCCGGCGACCAGAACATCCGATAAGCCAAGTGGAATGGCCAGACCCGCGGTAACCGGAGTACCTACGGCTCCGGTCAGTGAAAGTAAACCATCGAACAACAATACCGAGGCTACGGACAAAACAGGAGAAAAACCCATAGACATCAGCAACAAGGGAACAATCGCGCCAGGTGTACCGAAGCCGGCGACGCTTTCAAAAAACGCGGTCAGGAAAAACGTCAAAAAGTAAAAACGGAACAAATGATCCGGATGGGTTTCTGTAAGTGAGCGCTGAATACCTTCTATGAATCTCTTTTGCTCCATTACATGATACAAAAAAACGGCGCCAAAAATAATCATCAGAATATTAACGGTACCCAAAAACGCGCTAAAAACCGAAGCTATAAATGACCGCCATTGTCCTCCCCAGTAAAAAAACAGAATGATCGTAAAAACGACGCTGGTATATATACCGATCCTGATCCCCTTCCAAAGGCTAAAAACAAGCAAGGACATGATGGGTATAAGAGCTATAAAGCCATGAAACAGGATCACGCGCGACAATTTTGTTCCGGAACTTATGGAATCGGGTTAATCATAACGGAGTCGTGTAAAATACCATCTACGAACGAGGAGTCCACCTACCGCGATAGTACGCTTACATAAGCCAGATATTGTTTTCCTGACAGGTTTTCTTCATATCTTCCGACCAGACAGAGGCCTGTACTTCACCAATATGCGCTTTTTTCAGAAAAAACATGCAAAGTCTGGATTGTCCCAGTCCTCCTCCTATGGAAAGCGGAAGTTCGTTGTTGAGCAACATGCGGTGAAAAGTAAATTGTTCACGTTCCCGCTTGTCGCAGATCTCCAATTGTCTTCGCAAGCTTTCAGGGCTTACCCGTATTCCCATCGACGATACTTCAAAAGCCCTATCCAAAACCGGATTCCATAGCATAATGTCGCCATTCAATCCCAGATATCCCTCCTCGTTTTCCGTGATCCAGTCATCATAATCCGGCGCTCTGTCATCATGCTTTTCACCATGCGACAGCCTAGAGCCGATACCCATGATAAATACGGCTCCATATTTTTTAGTGATCGCGTCTTCCCTTTCTTTTGGCGACAAATCTGGATATAACTTCAACAACTCCTCTGAATGAATGAAAGCGATCTTTTCCGGCAAAGTAGCTCTGATCGCCGGATATCTCTCCTCAATAAATTTCTCCGTCCGATATATGACCGAATAGATCGCCGTCACGATCTCTTTCAGAAAAGCGACGCTTCTGTCCTGCTCGCGGATAACCAGCTCCCAATCCCATTGGTCAACATACAGCGAATGCATGTTTGTCAGCGTCTCATCCGCTCTGATCGCGTTCATATCCGTATATACTCCAAAGCCAGGCTCCAGCCTCAGGTCTTTCAGCTTCATTCTTTTCCATTTGGCGAGAGAGTGAACAACCTCGGCCACAGCGTCGCCCATGTCTTTGACAGGAAAGGAAACCGGACGCTCCCAGCCGCCAAGATCGTCGTTGAGGCCAGTCCCGCGCATGACAAACAAAGGCGCGGTCACTCTTCGAAGATTTAAAGATTCCGACAAGTTGTCCTGAAAAAAATCCTTCACCTCTTTAATGGCGATTTCAGTTTGATGTACAGTCAACGGTGACGCGTAACCTTGCGGAATAATCAATGTTTTAGACATGGGTAATTCAATTAAGTGCCAAAACTAATAAAAAACCGATAACTTTAAAGGGCGCTTCTCAAACTTCGTCCGTCTTTTCAGTCCCGATGGAATGAAAAAATAAAAGAATCGTAAGCACGCGCAGAAAACAAGCGTCAAATAGTCAATTTATTATAGCGTATAGGAAAAAATCGCCAAAATGATTTCTATCTCCTATTGCTTTTTAAAACGATTATAAAGATATTAGTCTACAAATCAAGTAGAGTATAATTTGTCATATTTTAACTAATACATAGCACTCATGTCAGAAAACAAATTGCGTTTTGAAACATTGCAGCTACACGCGGGGCAGGAAGTTGATTCCGCCACCCTTTCAAGAGCTGTTCCCTTATACCAAACTACCTCTTACCAGTTCAAGAACTCGGAGCACGGAGCAAATCTTTTCGCGCTCAAGGAATTTGGCAACATATATACCAGGATCATGAATCCGACCACCGACGTATTCGAAAAACGAATGGCCGCGCTGGAAGGAGGTGTCGGAGCGTTAGCTGTAGCGTCGGGACAAGCCGCCCAGTTTATCGCCCTAAACAATATACTCCAACCAGGAGACAACTTTGTTTCCGGTTCATCGCTATACGGAGGCACTTACAACCAGTTCAAAGTCGCTTTTAAGCGTATTGGCGTGGAAGTTCGCTTCGCGGAAGGAGATCAAGCGGACGCGTTTGAAAAGCATATTGATGAAAAGACGAAAGCGTTGTACGTAGAAACGATCGGTAACCCGAGATTCAATATCCCCGACTTCGAAATGTTGTCGAAACTGGCTCAAAAATATGATCTCCCTCTCATTGTAGACAATACATTCGGAGCCGGTGGTTATTTGTTTAAGCCTCTTGAACACGGCGCCCACATCGTCGTGGAGTCCGCTACGAAATGGATCGGGGGACATGGAACGAGCATAGGAGGCGTAATCGTCGATGGCGGAAACTATAATTGGGGCAATGGCAAGTTTCCGCAATTTAGCGAACCGGCGGAGGGCTATCATGGCCTGAATTTCTGGGAAGTATTCGGAAGCGACGGGCCGTTTGGCAATATAGCGTTTATTATCCGCGCCCGAGTAGAAGGTCTCAGAGACTGGGGCCCAGCGATCAGTCCCTTCAACTCGTTTCTGCTTATACAAGGGCTTGAAACCTTGTCGTTGAGAGTACAGCGACATGTCGACAATTCGCTGGCCCTAGCCCAGTGGCTGGAAAAACATCCTCAGGTAGAGTCCGTCAATTATCCTGGGCTACCTTCGAATCCCTACCACGCGCTGGCGAAGAAATATCTGAAAAACGGCTTTGGCGGCGTACTTTCCTTTATCGTGAAAGGCGACAAGGGGAAAGCCGATAAATTTGTAGACTCCCTAAAACTTATTAGCCATCTGGCCAATGTCGGCGACGCCAAAACGCTGATCATCCATCCCGCGTCTACCACGCATCAGCAGTTAAACGAGGAAGAGCAACGTTCCGCCGGGGTAATTCCGGGGCAACTCCGATTGAGCGTCGGCATAGAACACATCGACGATATCAAAGCGGATCTGCAACAGGCATTCGACGCGATCTCGTAAACAGACCTACAGCCGGTCGATGACAATGTAAAAAACTGTCGTCGACCAGTCAAATAAAAAAGCCTTCCCGATATGGAAAGGCTTTTTTGTTATAGTCAAGCGTATTTTCTTAGACGTAATTATTCAGCATAACCGGCATGACGAGCATCAGAATATCTTCGTTCTGATCCCTATGTCTGGATGGAGCGATCAAGCCCGCGCGACTAGGAATGGACAGGTGGAACGTAATAAGCTCGGAATCGAGATTATTCAGCATTTCGATGAGCAAACGCGCGTTGAAGCCTATTTCCATATCTTCTCCTTCATATTCACAGGAAAGACGCTCATTCGCCTCATTACTAAAGTCAAGGTCTTCAGCCGAAATCTGCAGCTCGCTCCCCGCTATTTTCAGACGTACCTGATGCGTGGTCTTATTGGCGTAGATTGAAATCCGCTTCAGGGAGTTTAACAACTCGACCCGGTCGATATTCAGCTTGTTTGGATTATTTACCGGAATTACGTTTTCATAATCGGGAAAACGCTCGTCGATCACCCGGCAAATCATGCGGATATTGTTGAAACTAAAAAACGCGTTGGAGGTATTGAAGTCCACTTTAACGTTGGTATTGTCGGAAGGAAGAGAGGACCTCAACAGGTTAAGCGCTTTTTTGGGAAGAATCAGCGTATGGTTGATATCAGAAGCCACGTCGACCCTGCGATAGCGGATAAGCCTGTGTCCATCCGTAGCGACAAAAGTGGCGTTGGTTTCATTAAGCGACAGGAAAACTCCGTTCATCGCCAGCTTCAGATCATCGTTGCTGGCCGCGAAGATGGTACTGGAGATGGCTCTTTCCAGCACATCGGAAGGCATATCCACGGAATAACCATCTTTCACCTGAGGCAGTTTGGGGAAATCGGTCGCGTTTTCGCCGGATAATTTATAACGCCCGTTGTCGGAACTGATTTCAATCGTATAGGTTTCCTCATCAATGGTAAAGGCGACCGGCTGTTCCGGCAGATTCTTCATAGTATCCATCAGAATTCTGGCGGGAACGGCTATACTGCCCTTATCCTTGGCTTCCACATTAATCTCGGTAATCATGGAGGTCTGAAGATCCGAGGCGGAAATAATCAGTTTGCCCTCGGTCACTTCAAACAAAAAGTTTTCAAGGATGGGAACAACAGGATTTGTTGTTATAACTCCGTTAATAGCTGCAAGTTGTTTTAAAAGGGCTGTTGAAGAAACAACAAATTTCATTTGTGATTATTTTTTAATGGTTATCCGGCAAACGACTTTCGTTAAACTTGTTTTCAGTCAATAAGCCGCAAATTTAATAAGAATTATGGAGAAACAAGTATAAATTTTATCCACCCCCATAATAAATTCGGCCAATTTCTCTTTTATCAGCCTATCCGGATTATTTTTGTGAAGCGCTAAAATACTCGCGCTTTACAAGCAACGGGTTATATACTTCCGGCCTCAGACTCACCAATTGATCCTGATCTGGTATGATTCCCCAGAGTTTGCCATTCTTCTCATAGATTTCCAGCGTCCGGTTTTGCCGGAGACTCTCCACGCGGACAATGGCCAAAGGAGTAATTTTCCCGATCATTTTCGTCAGGGAGTCCTTCCCTCCATCGATATAAGTGTTAATCGTAAGATAGCTATACGCGTTGAGATATCGGCTCAGTCTCAGCGTATCCAGTCGTTCGATATCCGATACGGAAAAACCCGTTTTGCCATACGATACCGTAAAGCTTTGTCTGGGGAAATCTGGATAGTCAACCTGTACAAGCTGTAGATTTTCCGGCGACGAGACGAAAAACTCTTTCTCACGCCACTCGCTCGGAGGAAGGGCGAAAAGATTGGCCATAGAACCTTCAAATCCCGGTACCAGCACAATATACGGAGTCTCACTCTCCGCCGGGTTGTAGTACAGTGTACTGTTCGGATCGTCCGGATTGGACGCCATATAAAACGTTTTGCCCAATACGCCTTCTCCCTGATTCACGGTCACTTTGTAACCGGAAGTCAACAACCGCTTCCTTATTTCCTCTCTGGCGGATTCCGATACTTCCCTCTTTACCCGCATGCCGGCAAACCCGGTAAACAACAGGTTTTTCAGATAAGCGCGGGCTTCATAGCCGTTATTCAGCAGCCAGCCGCTTCCCTCCTTTCGGATAGTGACTTCCTGTCCATCCGGCCTGACATATTGAACCGCGAATATACCAGCCGTGTCCGTGATGGCGACATCGCTTTCCGCCTGTCCACCCGGTAGGCTAAGTTGATAGTTTTGTACAAATACGAGCCCCAGCAGGACTATAAAAATGGCGGCTAATATCTTTAATCGAAGAGGCATATCAGAAACGGGTATATTTTCTTTTTCTAAAATAGAAACGGGCCAGTCCAAACAATATGAGCAATATGAGCGGCAAAACGATATTGACAATCTGCATCGCGTATCGCTCATGAATCACTTTTTCTTTATCCAGCGGACGCAACTTGATCTCCTTGCCGCGGACATTGACAATCTCCTGCCCCGCCAGGTAGTCAATGGCGTTGATCAGTAAATCCTTGTTTGAAAACTGGTAACGCATATTCAGGTCATAGCCAAGCGCCAGGCTTTGCTTTCGTACAGGATCATATTCATTTCGGATAAGGTCGCCATCCGCTATCACAATGATCCTTGAGGGAGAGGACTGGTCTTTAAAATCGCCGATTGGAAACGGCAAAGGTTTGTTTTTATATAAACTGGTAAACTCGCCCTCAAGCAGATAGCCGATATTTTGCCGTCCACTCTGAAACGATTCAGGTACTGATTCCTTGCGCAGGCTATTCAGGTCAATTTGTATGGGAGCGCCTGTTACTTTCGTGTTGCCGGATGTATACAACAACGGGATCTTCGTTACTCTTTCCGCTTTGACTGTATCAATTGTGCTGACAAAACGAGTCAATACCGCGTCCAGATTCCGGACAATGGGATGTTTTCCGAAATTATAAACCACCGGATAAAAGGGATAACTCAAGACCTGGCTCTGTTCATTGGTCGTCCGCACCCGCGTGACACCGGAGTATTTGTCCTGAACCAGCGTTGGATTGACCCGAACTCCATAACGAAACAGCAAGTCATCCAGATTTAATTGATAGGGCAACGCGTACGTGACACCATTGACAAGGCTGTCCTTATATACGTTTAAAGGGTCGATCAGCATGAGCAGGCTTCCCCCCCGCATGACGTATTGGTCAAGCTTTAGTTTTTCCTTTTCTGTAAAAGGCTGTTCCGGAGCCGCTATAATCAAGGTAGCGAAAATGCCAAGATCGGCTGAATCATTGAGATTTATCCGATTTACATAGTAGTAGTCGGAAAGATCCTTCGTTATATCCGCCACTTCTTCCTTTGGCCATTCACCATGTCCTTCCACAAACGCGATCGCGGGCACATCGACCGAACTGAGTTTCCGCAAACCGGAAATAAGCTCAAATTCCACCCCTTCCACCGCCTGGTTCAACTCTTCCTGCTGGGACGCGACTTTTTTACCCTTTACAAACATGACTGGAACCTCACGTCCCTTATACGCGACAATGGCTCCGGGAAAGATAATCTTTTCCTCTTTCTTTCCTCCTTCTTCATGAAGGTAATACCGGTATTGAATACCTTTTTGCACCAGTTGGGAAAAATAATTCTCCCGGAGACGCTTATCCTCAATCGAATTGGGATCTACAAAACGATATTCCAGGCCTTTGTCCGCGTATACGGCAAACTCCTGAAGTTTTTCAGCAATCGCCTTTTTCAGACGATCATAATCCGGTTCCATCTGCCCGTCCAGGTACACTTCCACATATACTTTCTCGGTCAGGTTTTCCAGCATTTTCTTGGTAACCGGCGCTACGGAATAGCGCTTATCTTCCGTAAGGTCAATCCGGAAAAAATGCTTGGATAACAGTATGTTTAAACAAGCTATAACACCCAGAACAAGGCCGAATTCCGTAAGGTCAATCCATTTTTTCTTCATACGCTCTATTCCCATTTGCGGCTTCCCATTACCAAACCGGTAGACATCAACATGATAAAAATCAAACTTATAAAGTAAATGATATTTCTGGAATCGATAAGCCCCTTGCCCAACGCGTTGTAGTGATAATCAAGACCAAGGGAAGCTAAAAACCCGGTCGCCACGCTTAGTGAAGCGATCCGGGCGACGCCATCATAAAGTAGGTAGCAAAGAATAACCGCGGTGATAAACGCGACAATCTGGTTGCCGCTAATCACGGAGGAGAAAATACCTACGGATGTAAAAACCGCGCCCAATAAAAACAAGCCGATGTATGAACTGACGACTCCGGCCGAATCTATATTGCCTCGCGGGTTGCCCAGGTAATACAAAGAGACGTAGTAAACTACCGTGGGCAGAAGTGAAAAAGCGACAAGGCTCGCGCAGGCGAAATACTTACCCAAAATAATCTGTCGATCGGTTACGGGCCTTGTCAGCAGCAACTCGATCGTCCCGTCTTTTTTCTCTTCGGCGAAACTGCGCATGGTGATCGCCGGAATGAGAAAAAGAAAAGCTACCGGGCCAAACGCGAAGAGGGTTTCCATATCCGCGAAGCCAAGATCCAAAACATTGGTACCCGGAAATACCCATGTATACAAACCAATAAAGGTCAGAAACACAATAATGACCAGATAGCCGGTCAGTGAATTAAAGAAAGCGCTAATCTCTTTCCTGTATATCGCGAACATGGTTTACTATTTTAATATCAATATATTTTGAGTGAAAACTTATGGTTTATCGGCTCTCTGACTGGTTAATCGGCGAAAGACCGCTTCCAATGAGTTTTCTTCCTGTCTCAAGCCCATGATAATCCATTCATTCTCGGAGCAAATCCGGAAAAGCTCCCCTCGCACATCATCGCCGGAACAGACGAACTTATATTGACCGCCCTCTCCGCGCTCAATCGAAAGAACACCGGGAATTCGGGAAAGCGTGTCTGTTCGCACCTCTTTGTCAAACTCCGCGATCAATACCAGTCCTCCCTCGTTAATCCGCCGCAAGTCGGCGATACTACTATCCGCTACGATATCGCCAAGATTGATTATCACCACCCGGTCGCACATGGCCTGTACTTCCTGCATAATATGGGTAGAAAATATGACCGTCTTTTCGCTGCTTATCGTCCGGATAAGGTTTCTGATTTCCATGATCTGATTGGGATCAAGTCCTGTAGTCGGCTCGTCAAGAATGAGCACGGGAGGATTGTGTATCAGAGCCTGAGCAAGTCCCACCCGCTGACGATATCCTTTGCTCAACATGCCGATTTTCTTGTTCTGTTCTCTCGTTAGCCCGACCAGATCGACCATTTCCTTTACCCTCGCTCCCAGCATACGCCCGTCAATCCGGTGTAGAGAACCAATAAATCGAAGATATTCATGGATATACATATCCAGATAGAGTGGATTGTGTTCGGGCAGATAACCGACATTTCGCTGAACAGCGACAGGATCCTTGACCACATCGTAATCTTCAATCAATACGGTACCGGAACTTGGAGGTATATAGCCCGTGGCGATTTTCATGGTAGTGGACTTACCCGCTCCGTTTGGGCCTAAAAATCCAAGTATTTCGCCTTTCCTCGCGGAAAAGGAAATTCCGTTGACCGCCTTTTGCGTTCCGTAGTTTTTAGTAAGATTCTCAACAACAACACCCATCGTAACTCATCCTTTGAAGGTCTTCTTTTTCAGACTTTGGCATTACTATTTTTTTATTTTTCCTTTAGGCATCAGAGGCCTTACTTCCAGTTCTACGGGCAGATAATTGTCCGGAGTCCGCAATACCTGCAAGATGGACCCGGCGACCCACTCGGGCCGCATCATATGATCATGCGCCCGCATGCTCTCCATCGAATCGAAGAAACCCGTCTGAACCGATCCCGGATTGATCACGGTCACCTTGACGCCATAATTCCGGGATTCCTTATACATAGCCTGCGAAATCCCTCTTAACGCAAATTTTGTACCGCAATATCCGGATAGCTGCTCGGACCCGGTAGTCCCGGCTATGGAAGCGATATTTACAATATGCCCTTCTCCCATTTCTTTCATGCCCGGTAGAATCAGACGGCTACAATAAAATACGCCATGCACATTCACGTCAAACATCTCTGTCCACTTTTCGATGGAGAGTTCCTCCAACAATCCATCATATCCAAAACCCGCGTTGTTGATCAGAATACCAATACGTCCGCCAAAACGCGTTATGGTTTGTTCATAAGAGCGTCGGACGGACTCCGGATCACTTACATCGGTTTTAAAATGAACAAAATCCGGATGTTTCAATTCCGGAAGAGAACGGCTCCATCCCGCGACTTTCACTCCCTCTTCAAGAAGGAGTCTCGCGACTTCAAGCCCGATACCTTTACTAACCCCGGTGACTACCGCCACTTTTCCTGATAATTCCATAGTCTATAATATACTTGAAAGTGATGAATCCATAATCGTCAGCAAAGCGATCACAAAAAGATATTTTATCATGGATCGGTCGTTGATCCCATACCTGAGCCACAGGTTGTCGTTATACATAATCGTAGCTAACACAAAAGCCAGAGCGAAAAAATAATATAGTCCCGCCTTATCAAGTAGTTCGTCCCCGAATAATATGGCCGCCGGGCCGATCAGAATAAAGAACCCCATCAAAAAAGCCAATAACTCAAAACTCCTGGCGCTCACTGAGCGACGTACAGAATCGATCAGAATATAGATCCCATAAATCAAAAAGGCGGCGAAAAAAACATATTGAATTTTCGCTATGGAATACCAACCGGTCAATATCCCCAGGCGAATCAAGGGGTACGAAAGCAGAAAAAGAAGGGTCGCCTTCGCCACATCCCATTTGCCCGAAAACATATAAACCAACCATACCGCTACAAGACCTAACGCGTTAAGTACGGCAAACAAGACGATCTCTCCCGAAGTGAATATCGAAAGCAGAGCAAACAGAAATATCAATATGAAGCCGATTTTTTCGAGATTCTCTCCCCGCGCTTCAATCCTGTTTCTTATGTTCATTCTTTAAAAAAATATATTTAAAAATATTAACTTACTATTTTAACTTTGGAAGCTAATAATATTCCATGTATTTATCAAAGTTTACTATTTTCTTTTTATGCCTCAATCTCGCGTCAGCGCTCACTATACACGCTCAAAATCAATTCCTTTCCAATAAAAATATTTCATTCCTACCTCATTATGGATTCGTGTTAAAAAACAAGCTGGAGACCTCTCATCTGTCAGACCAGCACCCATATGGCATAGAACTGGAATATCTGATACAAACTACCGGCAGCGAAAACTGGCAAAGGGCCTACAACAACCCAGCCTATGGTCTCTCCTTACAATACTGGTGGTTTGACCCGGCAAAGCGTCTGGGCAATCAGTTTGGCCTGATCTTCTTCTTCAAGGGTTACATATATAAAAGCCATTCGTCAGCCATCACCTATCGTATAGCGGGAGGTGGCGGCCTGGTCGGCAAAAGGTTTGACCTATTTCAAAATACGTCGAACAACCTTTTAAGCTCGAAAGCCAATTTTGTACTCAATGGCAGAATCGCCTACGAGCAAAAACTCAGTACCCGATTAAAAAGCCAGTTGGGGGTCGATCTTCTCCATTTCAGCAACGGGAGTATCAAAATGCCCAACGGAGGCATCAACATTCCCAATCTTTTCGCCGGTCTGCAATATAGTCTTGCTGAACCAGTCCATTCTATTCAGGCTACCCCCGTTCCCCGACAGCGCTACTGGCTTTTGATGCTGGTCGCCGCTGGCGGATCGAAACAGGAATATCCGGTTACCAGTTCCAATCATCCAATCGGGGCGATATCAGTGTATGGAGGCAGGCAGCTAAACCATAAAAGCGCCATAATCGCCGGGGCGGAGCTTTTTTACGACGGTACCAAGCGCGTCTGGCTCGATAGTGGCGAGACCGTAAGCCCGCGAAAGCTGCTCCAGGCGGGAATCATCGCTGGTCATGAATTAAGCATCCACAAAATATCCATCATCACCCACCTTGGCTATACGTTCTATAAACCCGTCTCCATAAATCCAGGCCTCTATCAACGCTATGGACTGCGTTATTATCTATGGCCGCAACTGGCGGTCAATGTCGCCATGCGGGCTCATCTTGGCAGAGCCGATTTTGTAGAATGGGGACTTACCTATCGTCTGATAAAATGATTCACGACTTTCAAAAATATTTCAAGATATCAGGCTTAACGCTTTTTTGCCTGGTTTTTCTTTCCTGTACTAAAGAAAAGGATTTTGATTGCCTGAAAAGTACAGGAACCATCATAAAGGAAGAACGGGAGAGCGCTCCGTTTACCAAAATCAATCTCCGCGACAATATTCACTTGATCTTTGTTGAATCGGATGAACAGAAAATAGTCGTGGAAGCGGGAAAGCATCTACTTCCTAAAATACAAACCAGAATCGTCAACGACAGTCTGATTCTGGAAAACAACAACTATTGCGACTGGGTAAGAAGCTATCAAAAACTGGTCAAAATATACATATACGGCAATCCCGGCCTAAAACTTTACAACAATGGATACGGGACTGTGAGCGGCAAATTATCCGGGGATTCTTTTTTCATAAAAAGCTGGAGTTTCGAAAATATGGATTTCGAGCTAAACCTTGGCTATCTATGGCTGGAAACTTTCAGGTCCGGAACTACCAGATTAAGCGGCAAAGCGAAAACTATATACGCGTTCAGACACAACGTGGGTCCTATAGACGCCCGATCAATGACCGTATGCGAAGAACTTCTTTTCCATGACCATGGGCAGGGATTGTCATATGGACGAGCCGATTCCTCATTGATCGTCAGAATCTTTGACTCCGGGAGTATTCAAATCGACGGGGATCCTTTCGAACAACATATCGAACGGCATGGAAGCGGCATGGTCTACTTTCATTAGGCGACGATCATTATTATTTGTCACATATTAATCGTGCTTAGGCGTTAAAACCGACATAGGCTATCATTTTACCAGTATCACGTATCAATCTCACAACAATCAAGATAAAAAAGAGCAGGCCAATGATATGGCCTGCTCTTCACCTGAACTCCTGGGTAATTCCCTAGTCTGGATTGGATTTTATTGAATCTTCTCCAGACGAAGATCAAGAGACTTCGTTTTTTTGAAATACTCGGCGACCATTATATGGTGATCCTTTCCCTTGTAAATTCCGTATGTAGTGGACTTTCTGCTAATATCCGCCTTGCTATGAGCAGGCTCCTTACTGGAAGCTCCATAACTTACCGAGTTTACGACATTTCTGGCTTTTTCACCTTTTTCTTTTTCATAATCGATATAGCAAATGGTCAGTCCGTTATTGTCACTTGTTGTCTGCGCGAACGAGAAATCGAATCCATCTTTAGACTTCACATAAACAGCGAGCATTTTGGATGTGAGCCATTCCGATCCTGAAGGAAGTAAAACAGTATTCCTTCCTTTGGAATATATGTCCGCTTTCTTCAAGTTAAACTCATTGTCGAATTTGAATACTACCAAATCCAAAACCTGAATCTGAACGGTAGCGGTATTGGATTTGCTTCCATATAGGGCGGCCATAGCGATACCCGCGCCACTCGCCATTTTTTTGAATTGTTCACCTATCACATAAATATCCCCATTGTCCATACGAACAATTTCATGAACATAAAGACTCGCCCCTTTTTCCATTTTTCCACGCTTATCAAGAGGCATCAACCGGCTTATGTCGTCTTCCCAGGATACATAACGCTTCTTCACCACTTTCCCCTTCATATCAAGTGAAAAGTAAAAATAGCCCAACGCGAACGAATTCGCCTGCTTGTCTCCGGCGTTGAAATATTCTCCAAACAGATACATCAGTTCTTTTTCGGCGTCAAATGTAACATTGCCCACTGCCAAATTATACTGCTCATCTATATTGGACAAATCCTTTATAAACAACTCCTTGCCTTTTTCCCTGTCATGTACCAAAAGCTCATACTTCACCTCTTTGGCCGTATTGCTTTTTCGCTTGGCGATTAAAGTGCCGATGTATTTCGAGCTCTGGAAACCGGCTTCCGCGAATTCCAATTGCTTCGTCTGATCAGAGGAATGGGCGGACCATTTCAAATTCAGTTTATTGTCATATAAATGTATAGCGTACTTGTGACGCTTGGACTCTTCAAACCCGTAATAGACAAATCCGTCGGTTCCCGCGTTGCTAATAAAAGAATGCGATTGCGCCTGGCCAGCGGCCAGACTGCTAAAAAAACTTATACTTAACGATCCCGTTACTTTATTAGTAACCGCCCCAAGCGCCTTGAGTTGATTATCATACGTCTCCAATGTAATCGCCTTTGTCCCATAATCATAAAACATGAATAAAAACGCGTTTTCATTATACCGCGCTTCTATTAATTGCGTCTTATTGGACTTTGTGATCTCCAGTGTTTTTTTTTCATTCAGATCTTCATCCGTTATAACGATTTCATAAACATTGTTTTTTCGATCCGCTTTTTCTACGTTACAAAAAAAATAGTATCCATTGACTTTATGGTCAAGCAGAATTGGTCCGGTATCTCTCAGATAAATTGATTTAACGTTATGACGATTCAGTTTCTGGGAAAATACCTGGGCGCTGATCATCAAAGCAAAAGAAAGAATCGCGATAAGCCTCATAAGTGTTTAGTGGTAAATTTTTAACAATAAAAACATTAAAGGTATAAAACGCGTCATTATATTAAAAATTTTTCACAAAAAGTTTTAAACAGTTGATCATTTGACAACAATCGCTCAATAAGCGCTACTAAAAATAAAAAAACCGGCACACCGAAAGTTTATTTTACTTTCAGCGTACCGGATCTCTATATCGTTACGATCCGATACCGATCAATTAATCAAATAATCTTTTCAACTCAGCCTCCAGCGCCGCGCCCCTCAGATTGCGAGCCAGAATCTTGCCGTCTTCATCAAGCAACAAGGCGAAGGGAATACCTTGAATCCCATACATAGGAACCACCTCCGACTGCCAGTGCTTCAAATCAGAGACATGAAACCAGCCTTTGTGTTCCAGATTATCCTTTTCGACAGCCTTGAGCCACGCGGCCCGGTCCTTATCAAGGGAAACACCGTATACTTTGAAATTCTTATTTTTATACTTTTCAAAGGTCTTTACCAGATTAGGATTTTCTCTGCGACATGGTCCGCACCAGGACGCCCAGAAGTCCAGCAGGACATAGTTTCCTCTTAGTTCCGAAAGCTTAACAATTTTCCCGTCCGGATCGGGAAGCGCGAGCTCCGGAGCCTCCTTCCCTATGGCGGTAGGATTGTTTTTTTCCTGTTCTTCAAAATCCTCGCGCTGCTTCTTAATCTGAAGCATATTTTCCCTGTACTCTCTCGCGATGGACAGTTCAGGATACTGATCGGACAACTTTTTACTCAACTCGATCTGGTAATCGATATAAGGTTCCTTGTTCAAAATAGGCACCAGAAAGAAAATGGCTTTGGAAGGAAAAATACTGTCGATAAACTCGACCGTAAACCGGTCTCTACGCTCTTCCATGCCAGCAAGTTTGTCAAAGATAAGCTGTATACTGTCCTGATTTTTTTCCGGATCCATCTGGTAGCGCATATAGGCTGTTTCCAGGTCCCTTCTTTCCTCCAGCAGTTTTTTGAAATACTCCGAGAATAACAATATATCCTCATTGGTCTTAGAGTCATGGACAGTTACCGGAATATCGTCACGGGTAGCGTCCGCCTCAAAGCTGAATTTCTCCCTGTCCAGGATCAGGTTGACCGTTTTCTCACCGTCAAAACGTATGGCGTAGTATGCCGGGGACTCGATATCTCCCGTAAAGGTAAAAGCTCCATCGTCATCTACTACAGTCTTGTCGACGAGGCTCATGGAGTTCTGCTCCATCTTCATCAGATATACAGTGTCGGACTGAATACCTTTGATCTTCCCGGTAACGGAAAAACCGTTTTCTTTTTCCTTTTTTGTTTCGCAGGCGGAAACGACATATAGCAATGCTCCAAGCAGAGGATATACAAAAAATACTCTTTTCATCATTTATCCAGGACTTCTTTTAATAATTCAGTAGCGACTTTGGGATCAGCCTTACCTTTGGAGGCTTTCATGACCTCTCCCATAAACATGCCCAATAAACCTTTTTTACCAGCCTTGTATTCAGCGACTTTTTCTGGAAACCTAGCCAAAACTTCGTCCACGACGGGCTTCAGAGAGCCAGCGTCGCTTTCCTGAATCAGGTTTAGCCTTTCAGCTATTTTTAACGCGGATTCCGAATTCTGGCTTTCCAGCATGACCGGAAATATCTTTTGCGCGGCGACCGAATAACTCACTTTGCCGGAATCGACTAACGCGATCAGATCAGCCAGCCGCGAAGGGGTGATCCCGAAATCCCTTACATGCAAGGTCAGCTCGTTCAGATAAGACTTTACAGGACCCATTACCCAGTTGGAGGCCGCTTTATAATTGGAGCTCTCTTTACAAAGAGCTTCAAAATACAGCGCTATTTCCTTAGTGTCCGTCAAGACACCCGCGTCGTATTCAGGTAAGCCATACTCCTCGACGAACCGCTTGTACAGATCTCGGGGCAAACTTGGCAAACTATTTTTCACTTCCACCAACCATTCTTCACTCAATCGTAAAGGCTGTAGATCCGGTTCGGGAAAATACCGGTAATCGTTGAGCTCTTCCTTGGTCCGCATGCCATGGGTATCTCCATTGACCGCGTCAAACTGTCTGGTCTCCGAATAGATGGTTTCCCCATTCTCAATCATCGAAACCTGCCTTGAAATTTCAAAATCAATGGCTCTCTGCACATTGCGGATTGAGTTCATATTCTTGACTTCTACCTTCTTCCCATATTGGGAAGCCCCTTTGAGCATAACCGAAATATTGGCGTCACAGCGCAAGGAACCTTCTTCCATGTTACCATCGCAAATATCGAGATAACGCACCAGCTTCCTGATTTCCGTAAGCAACGCGAAAGCTTCGTCGGAAGACCGGAGATCAGGTTCCGTAACAATTTCAATAAGCGGCACCCCCGCTCTGTTATAGTCCACCAACGTATCTACTTCGCCTTCGAGGTGCATGTTTTTTCCGGCGTCTTCCTCCATGTGAATACGGTTGAGCCGGATTACTTTCTCCCCGCCATTCTTGGTGCTGATGACAATCGTTCCTCCTTTGCATACAGGGGCTCTGTCCTGCGTAACCTGATAACCCTTGGGAAGATCAGGATAAAAATAGTTCTTACGATCGAAGAAATTGAACCGGTTAATCTCACATCCGCAGGCCAGTCCCATCTTTACCGCGTATTCCACCGCTTTCTTGTTGATTCTGGGCAGGGTACCCGGATGCGCCAGCGTAATCGCGCTGACATTGGTATTGGGAAGGTTGCCATATTCGTTCTGGTCGGCTGTAAACGCCTTGCTTTTAGTCGAAAGCTGGGCGTGTATTTCCAAACCGATTACAGGCTGATACTTCGCGAGAACTTCAGAATTCATCTAGTATTTTTCTTATAATACAACTTCATTTATCATACTTTTGGCTTTGGCTATCACACGCTCCAGACCATCCAACTCTTTTCCTCCCGCGGTCGCGTAGAAGCTTTGCCCACCGCCTCCGCCTTTGATCTCTTTGGCGAGCTCTTTAACAATCGCCGCGGCGTCAAGTTTTTTCTCCTCCACCAGGTTTTCAGAGATCATCACCGTAACATTGGGCTTACCGTCAATATCGGCGGCTAGTACCAGAAAGAGATTGTCCACTTTCGCCTTTATTTCAAAAACTACATTTTTCAACACATCCGCCGATCCGATCTCCACTTTCTCAATAATATAATTTATATGATCGATACGCTCCGCGTTAAACAAAAGCTTACTCTTCAATTCCTGCCCCTTTTGCGCCTGCAAGATCTCTATCCGCTTCAACAATTCCGATTTTTCTTCCAATAAGTCTTCTACCGCCTTGGATACATCCTTCGGGTTTTTAAGCAAGGTTCTGATTTTCGTCAATGACGACAACTGGTCATTCAGATAGGCTTCCGCTTTATCCGCGGTCAACGCTTCTATTCTCCGTACGCCAGCCGCTACCGATGATTCGGATACAATCTTGAACAAACCTATCTGACCCGTAGCCGGCACGTGCGTACCGCCACAAAGCTCCACGGAAAACACGGAGTCAAAAGTTATGACCCTCACAAAATCGCCATACTTTTCTCCAAACAAGGCCATGGCTCCCAGCTTTTTCGCGTCTTCAACAGGGATGTTTCGTTTTTCATCGAGCGGGATATTCTCCCGAATCTTTCGGTTTACAACGCGCTCGATCTCCGCGATTTCCTCATCCGTCACTTTAGAGAAATGGCTAAAGTCAAAACGTAATAGCTGATCACTCACCAGCGATCCTTTTTGCGCGACATGGTCGCCAAGTACCTGCTTCAAAGCGGAGTGCAACAAATGCGTGGCGCTATGATTGTTTTCAGTCAACTTACGCCTATCCGCGTCTACTTTGGCGTAGACTTCCACTTCCGGATTGGAAGGCAATCGGTCCGTAATATGAATAATCAGCTCATTTTCCTTTTTGGTATCCAATACCCGAATCGTCTCATGAGCGGAAAGAATCACTCCGGTATCGCCTATTTGTCCGCCACTTTCAGCGTAAAACGGAGTCCTGTCCAATACCAACTGGTACAGATCCTTATTTTTCTCCTTCACTTTTCGGTATTTGACGACGGAAGCCTTGCTCTCCAACGCGTCGTAACCCAAAAACTCAATACCGTCTACGGAAACAACCTCCGTCCAGTCGCCCAATGTCACCTCCGCCGCCTTTCTTGAGCGTTCCTTTTGCGCCGCCATCTCATTGTTAAATCCCGCTTCGTCAATTTCTTTTCCATTTTCCCGGGCTATAAGGGCGGTAAGATCAAGAGGAAAGCCGAAAGTATCATATAGCTCGAAAACCGTCTTGCCGTCGATCGTTCGTATAGAAGGATCCTGAGTAATAAACTCCAGCTTTTTCAAACCGGTTTCCAGCGTACGGAGAAAAGAGTTTTCTTCTTCGAGAATAACCCTGGAAACAAAATCCTGTTGCGCGATCAGCTCCGGAAACACGTGGGCGAACTGAGCGGCGAGAATAGGCGTCAGCTTATGAAAAAATGGCTCTTTAATATCGAGATAGGTATACGCGTAGCGAACGGCCCGGCGCAGTATTCTCCGGATCACATAACCCGCCTTATTGTTGGAAGGCAATTGTCCATCCGCTATGGTAAAGGCGATCGCCCGAATATGATCAACCAGTACCCGGATAGCGATATCCGTCTGCTCATTTTCACCATATGTCTTGCCGCTATGCTCCCCGATAAAGTCAATCATCGGTGTAAATACGTCGGTATCGTAATTGGAGGTCTTGCCCTGAATCGCCATGCACAGGCGCTCAAAACCCATTCCGGTATCCACGTGCTTATCCGGCAACTGTTCCAGACTCCCGTCCGCCTTCCGGTTAAACTGAATAAATACCAGATTCCATATCTCGACGACCCGGGGATGATCGTTGTTTACAAGCTCCTTGCCCGGAATCGCGTTCACCTCTTCCTCCGATCTCAAATCGACATGAATCTCCGAACAAGGACCGCAAGGGCCCTGATCGCCCATTTCCCAGAAATTATCTTTTTTGCTACCGTCCAAAATACGGTCTTTGGCAATCCATTTTTCCCAAAAAGCCGCCGCTTCCTCGTCCCTCTCCAGTTTTTCGGACACGTCGCCTCCAAAAACCGTCACATACAATCTGTCTTTGGGCAATTTATATACCTCAGTCAGCAGTTCCCAGGCCCACGCGATCGCCTCTTCTTTGAAATAGTCCCCAAAAGACCAGTTGCCCAGCATCTCAAACATGGTATGATGGTAAGTGTCGATACCTACCTCCTCGAGATCATTGTGCTTGCCAGATACGCGCAAGCATTTCTGCGTATCCGCCACCCTGGTAAACCTGGGGGTCTGATTGCCCAAAAACAGGTCTTTGAACTGGTTCATTCCCGCGTTGGTAAACATCAGCGTGGGATCGTTCTTGTTGACTATAGGCGAGGATGGTACGATCTGATGACCTTTTGACTGAAAAAAGTCAAGAAACTTTTGGCGTATTTCGCTGGATTTCATCCGTATATTATAATAAATCTGTATTACTAATAACCCAAAACTTCATATAGCGTCCAATCTTTGGAAAACTTTTGCGTTAAAACATTAATCCAAATTTGAGATTTTTTACTATACTTAGGCGTAAAGCGCAAATTTAGAAGATTTATCAGAAGTTGAGTAATGGCTAAGATAAAATATTACTACGATACGGAAACATGCAAGTATGAGCGGATCAAACTCAGCACCTGGGACGTGACGCTCAACAGTCTCGGATTTGTCTTCACTACACTGATCTTCGCCGCGCTTATCCTATGGATATTCAACAGTTATTTCAGATCTCCCCGCGAAGTATACCTTGAAAAGGAAAATGAACAACTCGCTTTTTACTATGATCTTCTTAGCAAAGAAGTGAAGCAAAGCCAGAAAATGCTTCAGGCGTTGCAGACACGCGATGAAAACATTTACCGCGTAGTGTTTGAAGCCGAACCCATTCCCGCCTCTATACGAAACACGGAAAATACCGAGATCAAATACAAAAGAGCGCTTGAAAGCGGTTTGAATCCCAATGAACTGATCACACAGACCATGTCTAAAATATACATGCTTCAGAAAAGAATGTATATCCAGACCAAATCGTATGACGAAATTTTGCTGCTGGCGAATAACAAAACTCAAATGTTGGCGAGTATTCCCGCCATACAGCCGGTAACCAACCGGGAACTGACTAAGCTGGTTTCCGGTTTCGGAATGCGCATACACCCGATATACAAAGTAAAAAGGTTGCATACCGGCTGCGACTTCGCGGCGCCCAAAGGCACTCCGGTCTACGCGACAGGAGACGGAACCGTCAGGCTAACCCGGAAAAACCTTGGGGGCTATGGCAATGAGGTGGAAATAGATCATGGCTATGGCTATATTACCAAATACGCCCACCTTGAAAAATTTATAGTGAATCCCGGTAAAAAAATAAAAAGGGGCGAAATCATCGGTTATGTAGGAAATACAGGCTCCTCTACGGCGCCTCACCTTCATTACGAAGTGATCCATAACGACAAAAAGGTAAACCCGGTACACTACTTCTTCAATGACCTGAATCCGGAGGAATACGAAAAAATTCTGGAACTCGCCACGATTGAAAACCAGTCGCTCGGATAATATCGCCGACATTGGCAAGGACAAGTATTTCCAGGCGTGTAATTCTACAACCCGGCTTCTGGCAAAAACTGTCGATACTTGTATCTTTGTCCTGAAAAGGATCATAGCTTATATTTTCATATTGAACCCACGACGACGTGCCTTTTAAAGAACATCATATCAAGAAGCTATACTACTCGATTGGAGAAGTAGCGGACATGTTTGAAGTGGCCCCGTCGCTCATTCGGTTTTGGGAAACCGAATTCGAAACACTGCGTCCCAAGAAAAATCAGAAAGGCAATCGTCAATACAGCCCGGACGATATCGAAGAGTTGAAGCTGATCTACCATCTGGTAAAAGAGCGGGGTTTCACCATTCAGGGAGCCAGGGAAACCATTCGCCTTGACAAAAAAAATAGCCGGGATAAAATGGAAGCGATCAAAAGCCTGAAAAAAGTCAAGCGCTTTCTGATCGAATTGAAAAAGAACCTGTAAAATTCGTAGCTTTACTATTCCATGTGTTTTTTAAACTCCTTTTCCACTTTTTCAGGATTAAAAATCACCGGGGGTTGAGTGGCCTTGAAAAATAACGCGATCCAGGGTCGTTCTTCATCCAGTTGGGTATCCAGATAGTATGTCCTGATTCCATCATCAAAAGCGATATAGCGCTTTTTAGGAAAATATACCTTTACACCTTTATCCTCTATATACGCGGCGGCTTTTTCCTGTAAGTAAAAATTCCGGTCCGACTCGGAATAAAAGCCTTCCTCTCCCTTTTCTTCAATAATATCGCTGATAATGGTCGTGTCCGGCATAGTGAATACCGCGGCGGGCGCGGATATATATGTTATCTGCGAGGTATCCTCCGGAATAGAGGGCAGCAAAATCCCCTGTACCTTTTTGTCTACTACGGCTTCTTCCGTTTTCTCGGCGGTATCGGACTTTTCATAACGCGCGTGATCCGTCTCGTCCGGCGCTTTCCGATCCTCCATACAACCTGCCAGTACAAGACACATGCCCGGCAGTAAAAGCATTCGCGTATATTTCATCTTTCCAAGATATCAATCCCGTCAAACATTTCAAACAGTAACTATTTAAATACTTCGCTGGTTAACCTATTGTACCAACAACCTGTATTCTTATGCGAAGCCGGATACGATTTTTTATCTTGTGGGTTGTCACTTCGCTATCATCCCTGACCTGCATGGCTCTGGAACCGCCGGATTCCCTGTGCCTATCGCTGCTCCGTTCATTGCCGGACTTTCCGAACATGGCGAGCATATGCGGCGACAACATCTACTTTCAGCGTTCCGATTCCTTTAGAGACTCAAAGGAATCGCCTCTGTTTATAATCGTTACTAACCGGGAACTGGTCCGGGGCAGACAGCGGCTGCACTATTCCGACAATTGCGCTCCGCGATTGTCTTATATAGCAGTCTATCGCCATGACGACGAATACAGGCTCCAAACGCTTCCTGATCTTCAGGAAGCATTGCCGCTACTACCCGATACCAGAGAGACCTTATTGTATGTACATGGCTATGGACGGACCTTTACCAATATCTTAAATGAAAGCGAGACGATCCGGCGGTTTTATAACGTCTCGCTGATTGTCTTTGACTGGCCAAGCAAGTATCCCGGAGTCTTCGAATTGAAAAGCTACTTGTATTCAAAAGGTAACGTAGACCGTAGCATGCCCCTATTTTTAACTTTTTTAAAGGAATACGAGGATTGCCAAAAGATCTATCCTGACTTTGGAGCGGACAAGACGACCATTCTCTTGCACAGTATGGGCAACGCGTTTCTGGAGAAAATGATACGAAAAAAGAAATATGATCCGATACACAAGCCGTTATTTGACGTAGCGTTGTTGAACGCTCCGGCAGTGAGAAAACGCGGCCACCGGAAATGGATAAAAGAGACGCGTCTCGCCAACCAGATTGTCGTACTCACCAATCACAAAGATCCTACCTTGTATGGCGTATTCTGGCTAACACTGCGAAAACAATTGGGAAGATCCCGAGAGAATCAAGTCAGAGACGGGATCAGGTATGTCAATCTGGGCAATATCGCCAAAGGGCACCACAACTATTTTATCAACCAGGATCTCATGCGCGTTCATCCATCCTTAAAAATATTGTACTTTAGCCTGATCTCCCATATCGAAAACGACAAACTGGAAGAATGCCGGCTCGCCGAGCAAGCCACTCATTAATTCGCCTCGCTGATACGGTTTACGATATACGAAGCGCCCAGTATTTCGCCCACAGTAAGGATCGCCCCTATCGTGACGCCAAGAATACCATGCATATGAATACTTTGGCCAGTCAGATACAAGTTCGGAATTCTCGTTCGTGAATTAATAAATGTTTTCATGGGTTCCTTATAGTCCTTGAGCAAGCCATACAATGCTCCCTCTCTGCATCCCAGGTAGTCGCGGTAAGTAAGCGGAGTAGACGCGGTATACGACTGAATGGCGTCCCGGATACCCGGAAAGCGTTTCCGCATTTCCTCAATAAGCAGTTCCGATTTTTCCCGTTTAAATCGCTCATAGGATTCCCCCCGCGAATCGCTATCGCCAGGAATCGTCCTGAAAGTGCCTGCCCAGGAACGCACATCGTCAAAATCCATGTAAGACATGACGCTCATATTTTCAAGAAATCCACCATCCGCGCCATGAGCGCTTGGAAAAACACAAAAATGTCCCGGCCAGTTGTCTTTATAGTTCGCATCTCTGATCAATACATCTTCCTTTTTTTTATAATAATACAGGTTATGATTGAACGAAGGCGTCTTCCGCTTCTTCATGACCACATTGAGCATAAAGGTGGAAATTGTATTGTCAAGGCCCGTGATCCTGTTTATATAAGATTTCCTCAAAACCCCGTCGGGTAGAAGGTCAAACGTGTTCACCGGATGCATATTGCTTATAAATAATTTTCCTTCGACACGCTCTCCGCTTTTCAGTTCCGCCGCTTGAACCTGATTGTCAACGAGACGCAGCCTCACTACTTCCGCGTAATTTTTCAGTTCTCCTCCCAGCGATCGTATTACTTTAATCATCTCCGAGGCGATCTGCGCGCCGCCCTTCCTGCATCTCCAGCTACTAGTGATGTAGGAGTTTACAATAAGCGCGTGCAAATACAGGGGGGTTTTACCCGCCTGACCCGCGTACAAGGGCGCGTTTCCCAGAAGCACCGACCTTAGCAGCGCGTTGCTCGTCAGCGCGTTGATATATTCTTCGAGGCTGGTGCCATAGTAGCGAGAGGTATTTTCCAGAAAATTTCCGTCATGCAATCGAAGATTATATAAAGGAAAAGCTTCGCATATGGCCTGCATATCCTTTACATAACGGCGGAGATTCTCCCTTTCCTCAGGAAAATAGGCGGATAGGCGCTCCACGAAGTTCTCATGTCCTACCGCCTGTGGATATTCATTGGGGTCTCCGTCAAAACAAATACGATCGAAGCCCTCGGGGTCCAGAGGTTCCAGATCCAATTTGTCCATAATGCCAAAGTAGCGAAAGATACGGTAGAGGTTTTCTCCTTCTCCAAGACCGCCCAGATAATGCACTCCTGTATCAAATACCGTCTTGCCCCGGGAAAAAATCTGTAGGTTGCCTCCGTACTGCCTGTTTTTTTCCAAAACGCAAACTTTCATTCCCTCTCTCGCCAACATATTGGCGCAGGCAAGACCACCAAGGCCGCTACCCATAATTACTACGTCATACATCATCGTCAATTCTGAATTCCTTGCGCGCTAAAAAAAGACTATTGGAAGTCACGCTTCCCTTATCCACCACTTCAAAATAAAGCCCTGACTCCCTGCAAATAGCCTCCAGATCCTTGCCTGATAAAAAAGCCAGTCCGCTATCGGCTTTGTTAAAACGCGTTACTTTTGTACTAAAAAACTCCGTGAGGCGGGTTCTCCAATGCCTGTCCGAATAATCGGAATCGCCTTCACGAACCAACAGTATTCCTCCGGGTCTGAGCCGCGAAGCGCACTGCTTCAATACCGTCTTCTGTTCCTCTATCGACAAATAATGCAATACGTCGCTCAACACATAAGCGTCGGCCTCAGGGATCTCATACCGGGTAATGTCCGTCGTGTCAAAGCGCGCGTTGGCTGGTTTTCCATAAGCGTTGGAGGCGACTCTTATCTTATCCTGATCATAGTCCAGCCCCAGTATCTCTCTTTTTCCGCTTCGCATGGCGAGCATTTGAGACATGAAGCCATAGCCACAACCTATATCGAGGATCTTTCCGGTCGCGGGCAATAAACGGTCGTACAACGCGTAGTTCTTTTCGAGGCGCAACTTCACGCGACAATACCATTCCAATACCGGACCTTTATAAATATAATTGCTAATCAACCTGTTTTTCAGATATTCCGGTGTTTCGACCTCCTCTTTCAGCTTTTCATACGCGTGGGCTACATATTTCCGAATGGCTTTGGACTTTTCCTGATAAGTAACGCCAAACCGATCGTCATCCGGCGCGATTCTTGGCAGAAAGCGGAAGGTGACTTTCGTATTGTTGACCATAAGATCGCGTTTAGCGATGGTCTCTCCCGCTCCATGAATCAGTATTGGGAGAAGATCCACCTTCAGTTTTTCAGCCAGATAAAAAGCGCCTTTGTGAAACCGATGAATCTTTCCGTCATTGGAACGGGTTCCCTCCGGGAAAATCACAATGGAAAAGCCCTGTCGCAGCTTTTCTTTGATCAGGTCAATATTGGATTCGATCCCTTCAAAGGCGGGCACGGAATCCGCGTAACGCACCAATGGCCCGACAATGGGCGAATTCCAGACCCATTGATTGGTCATCAATATCAGCCTGGGTGATACCGCCAGCATCATGAGGATGTCGAGAAAAGACTGGTGGTTGCTGATGATGATGGCTGGTCGCTCAAAGTTTTCATCGCCCTGATCCAGGAGACGCAGACGTTCGCGGGGCGCGGCCCAAACCAGCAGCCTGGCGAAACTGGTCAGCAACCGGTGATAGAAGCTTTTTTTCGACGCGTATCGGATCGGAATAAGGGGAAGGATCAACGTCGCCAGTATGGTCAGAATAATACTTCCAGTAATAAAGATTGTATAGACCCAAAGAGAGACCAGTAAACTTTCAGCGGTAACCGGAGACAGCCCTTTTTTTGTCCTGTCGGAAATCAGCAGGCGAAAAAGTAAAGGTTGGAGGGTAAAACTGATGGTTATGACTGAGCACATGCCAATAATCGACAAGAAAGCTACAGAGCGCAACGCGGGATGCTCCGCGAAAATAAGCGCTCCAATCCCCGTAATCGAGGTAAAAGCGGAAAGAAAAATGGATGTCTTGTACGAAGCCAGGTGCTTGATCCCTTTAGTGTACTCGTCCATCAGCCCGCTCATGATAAAAATACTGTAATCGATACCTAAGCCCAGAATAAACGTCGAGATGATAATATTGATGATATTGAACTTGACATCCAGTACGCCCATGAGGCCGAGCGTCCACAACCAGCTCAGAATCATAGGAACAAAAGCGATGATTCCAAGCTCTATACGTCCATAGGATAGTACAAGGACAAGAAATACCAGGCCCAGCGACAAGACTTCCAGTGTATTAAAATCGTCGCGCATAAGCTCTACAAACCGGGATGTCATATACTGGCGGTCGAGAATGGTAACATTATCATCTTCATGGATATATTCCCGCACAAGATCTTTCTTGTCCTCATCCACTTTTAACAAGGAAGAAAGCGTGGTCATACCGGAGCGTCCGGAAAGATACTCGTCAAAGAAAAGTCTTTTCATTTCTCCCAGTTCCTTAATTTCCAAAGGCTTGTACTCATGGTCGAGAGAATGGAAAAATGTGGCGAAAGCCTGAGGGGAAAATTTATAATCCGCTCCATACTTTAACAGGTACTTCCGGACAGTATCCTGGCGCTCCGGAGTCCAGAACTGATTCCAGCGATCGATCCGTCGCCACTGAGCGCGTTGGCTTATCAGGAAGTCGTTTACTCCGGCAACACTACGGACTACGCCATCTTCTTTCATTCTTTCAAGTCCCGCGACAATTTTTTCGTTCGCTTCCAGTGTTTCTTCCAGCGAATGTCCCGAAGCGACGACATACAAGGACTTACGCGCGATATTACTGATTTTATAGAGGCTTTTTTCGGCTTCGTACAGTTTCTCGGAAACATAGTTCATCTTCATCATGTCCGTCTCAAACGTTACCTTGTCCAGAGAAAAAAGAGAAACCAGTGTAATAAGGACAATGATAAAAATCAGTCCCCGATTTCGGTCATATCTATATGATGTAAAACGTTCGATCAAGGTGATACTGGAGCCCGGTCCCTGTTCTTTCCGGCGAGTCTTTTTAAGAAAATGCGGCAATATGACCATGCCGGCCAACAACGCGCTGATGACGCTGATAGCGGCGAACAGCCCCAGATCTTTCAACGCGTCGGACTTGACAAACATGAGACAGAGAAAGGAGCTGGCCGTGATAACACCACTTAATGTCAATGGCAATGGCAAGTCTTTCAGTACTGTCCGGACAGACCCCGTATTGCGGAAATGGGTGAAAATATGTAAGGAATAATCTACCGTAATGCCAAGAAGTACAGACCCCATGCCCAGCGCGATCGCGGAAACCTCGGGTTTTAGAAAATACAGAAGCGCCAGGGAAACAATACCTCCGATCACTACTGGTAAAAAGATAATCAGAACCACCGCGGCCCGTTTGAAAAATAGTCCCATAAAAACGACCAGTACACTCACCGCCAGTGAGATGGTAACCATCAAGTCCGATTTTATCCGCTCGGCGTTGCCCGCCGCCATGGCCGCCGCTCCAAAATACCGCGCTGTTATCTGGTTGTTGAAAGTCTGCCCAACCGCGGCGAAAGCGCTGTCCATCTTCTGGATCATTATGGAATTGATACCCGTTTCGTTGGGCGGGTTGGTGGGAACGATAAACAGCAGAAGATTCTTATGGTCTTTGGTCAGAATATGACTGTCGTATAAGTCAAAATTGTCCTCTACTTCGAGATTTTTGAGCTTTTTCAGCACGTTGCCGCTGATCCCCAAGGGGTCCTGGACAATCATATTTTTCGTCACCAGGCTGGTAGGAGAAATCAGCGACTTGTAGTTGTTTTCCAACTGCCGCCGAAGGTTGTCAGGCCGCAGCAGGGTATCCAGCCGTTCATAGTCCTCTTCCGTCAAAAAAACGGGCAGATGCTTATTGACAGACATAAAGATATCCATCATCGCGTGATCCGAAACCTTATCCCGGATTTGCTCGATATACTCCGGCTCCAAAGGCCTCAACGCGTCGGAAAGGCGATCGGCGAAAGTGACCAGCAGATCCGGATCGGCAACAGCGAGGGTATCGCTCAAATAAATATTGACCACCAGCTTGTCCGAAAAGCGTGAGTTCTGAATGATCTGGTTCATCTTTTCAATCTTCGGATCTCTTGGCATCATCGCGGAGATGTCCTCTTTCAGCTTCAGTCTGGAAGCGAAGAAAAGCGCGATGACGAGCACCACGGCGATAAATATGAAAAAAGATGTACGCCTTCCGGAAGTAAACTCGAAAAGTCTGATCAACAGGTTACTCATATTCTACAATAAGACTCAGATGGAGGACTTGGATATTTTAGCGGACGCGTATGATTTAAGTACAAGAAAGCTGGATATGCCGGCAACTAGTCCGGCTACAAGCGCGAATACGACCGCTCCGATCAAATACTGGGTCATTTCATTATGAAAGCTTTGAAGCGTCAGTTCACTCGTAAATGCGAAGTTGGCGTCCCGGCCCATGACGAATCCTCCTGTATAATGACTTAAAAATAAAATGATGGGAATCATGGGTGGAATACTGACATGGGCGGCCATGACAAACAGGACCTTATTGAGTTTCAGCAAGTGACTAAGGGCGATTCCTACGATAAGCTGAAAACCCCATATGGGGACGATACCCATAAAAACGCCGAAGGCGATGGAAGCGACCTTGTTCAGATCAGATTCCTCAGGTTTGATCAGGTAGGTATTCAGCGTGTTTCTAATGTTTTTTTTTTGAAATAACCGAAGGAAATTCCGGGGTTTGATGTACAATAGCGTTACCATAACCAATACCGTATTCAGTACACTGACCCTGGAAAAGTCTCTGAATGGCCTGAAATGTGAAATACGACTTTCTCTGGGCGCGTAAAACACCTTGACCGGAACGGACAAGACAGGAACGCCATCCCACGCGGCTCTGACGAGCGCCTCTATCTCAAACTCGTATTTGTTGGTAAACCAGCGAAAGTCCTTCAAGCGGATTACCGGATAAAGTCTATAGCCAGACTGGGTATCCGGCAAATCGATTCCGGTTTCGAACCGGAACCAGAAATTACTAAACTTATTGCCAAAATTACTTTTTCCGGGTACGGAAGCCTGATCCATGTTCCGCGCTCCCACGATGATCGAATCGGGATTCTCCTCTACTTTATCCAGAAAAACGCTTAAGTCTTCCGGATAATGCTGCCCATCGCTGTCAATGGTGATAGCGTAGCGATAACCCGCGTCTACCGCCGCCCTGAATCCGGTTTGCAACGCTACGCCTTTTCCCCTGTTGACGGGATGCCGCAGGACCTGTATCCCCTCCATCGCGTCGAGAATAGCTCGGGAATCATCCGAGCAACCATCATCGACCACGATAATATTGTTGGTGTACGCGGACACTCCTTCTATGACGGACCGGATGGTACCGGCATTGTTGTATGTCGGAATAATCACGCAAACGCTTAACTGATCAAAACGATTAAGAGAGTCTCGCTCACTCATAACGCGGCAACAGGTCTAATATTTCTTAAATTAACGATACAATCTTTTATTTCGTCCCAAGTTCCCTGAAAGATCCCGCGAATTTCAGAAACACGGTTTCCTGATTACGAATAGTGCTCTTCAATTTCACCTCTCCTCCGGCTTCCCGCGTAATCTCATGTATAAACCGCACCTTCCTGTTTTCATCCGGATTAAGGATGTTCATAAATTTTATATTACTGCTTTCCGCCAGGATAAATTCCTTATTTCTGGCTACCTGCAAAATTTCCTTTATCATCTGCATCATGCAAACTCCTGGCACAACAGGGTTTTCAGGAAAATGTCCATTAAATATCCTGTGCTCCGGATTGAGAGTCACCTCGGCCGAAACGCCATTTTCAGTTTGAGTCAAAACATCCAGTATATAAAAATCATCCAACAAGGCCATAAATTCATCTGATTAATTTCCTGAAGCGCTAGCCCGCAAAGGTAGCAATACTACCACTGCTTTCAAAACAGGATAAGGATTTTAGAGAACCCTTCTACCGTTTTAACAAATCCAGACGCATCTTGAGATCAAGGTTCGCGTGATCGATATGAATTTCCGAAGGACAAGGCTCTCCCCGATAAACATATTTTATAACGCGCTTATCTTTTCCTTTCGGACTCAGACTTTCCAGGCTGACAGGGGTTCGAGAATCCGGATCTATTGAAATTCGCCAAAGCTCATCGTCCCTTTTCATCAAGTACCTGACCAATCCCTCCACTGCGGAAACTTTCACTTTTTGATCGCGGACATCGCGAAACAGCATCATGGAAAAATCCTTTTCTAAAAGACGGATAACAGGCTTCTTGTTCAATTTGTCGAAACAATAATGAACCAGAAACTTGTCTTCCCTAAACTCGAAGTCGAACAGCTTCATACCCATTTCCGTGGTAAAGACCAGCCTGTAGTCATCGGAGTCCGATGACTTTATGATCAACAACCCCGAAATATAACGTCCATAGGCGTCCACCCCGGTTTTATAAATGAGCGTAGTATCGGAAGGCACCGGCGTTCGCCATTCATTTCCGGTCAGCGCACGCTCCGGATCCCGGGTTTCCGAATAAAGCTTTTTCCCACAGGAAACTCCCGCTATCAGCAAAGCGACGAGTAAGAAACTAACGAATGGTAAATTTCTCATCCGCGATAGGCTGATTGTACACGCTGTTTGAAAACGAAATCATCGTATAGTCTCCGGATAGTTCCACCATATTGATCTTGCTCACATTGTAATCCGATTTTTTAAAATAGATCTGGATCGCGCTGAAAAACTCCCGGGCGGCGCCTGACAAGGGCGTCATGTCGACCAGGTAATACTCATCATTTTGATAAACCTTTGTCTTGTAGGCTTTAGATTCGGTGACATTTCCCTGCACACTATTAGCAATCAACGAGTTGATTTCCTGAAACATCTTATTGGAGCCCATATCGAACTTGTTCTCCCTATTGTCATCCCTTATATAGATCTTTCCATTGTTGAGGATCACCAGATAGTGAAAGGGAGACTTATATTCCCAGCGAAGCTTATTCTCCTTTTTATAGGACAACCGACCTTCCGATATGATTTTTTCCGATAAGACAGAGATGTTTTTTTCCTGTATAAAATCGCTTTCAATAGCGAATACGCCGCGGGCGTTGCCGGAAATTTTGGCGGTAACACTTTGAGATTCCAGGACTTCGGTATATCCAGGATACTGCGCCCAGCCAAAGATGGACGACAGACACAGAAACACGCATATTTTACTCTTCATAAGCTTGTATGTTAAACAACTTATCGACTCTAACAACATTAATACCATCCATCTTCATCCGGCTCAGAAACTCGTCGATAAACGACACGATAGACCAATTCGTATCATGAAAGAGAAAGACCTCGCCATGATAGTTTTTTCTGCGTATCCGGCGAGCCAGTCGGTCCGGATCGCGGATGACTGTATCCAGGGAGCGGATACTCCATCCCACAACTTTCAGTCCAAGCTTCCGAAGCGCGACGGCATAAGGCGGACTGGTTACCCCAAAAGGCGGCCTGAACAACAAAGGCCGCGCTCCGATAATCTGGCGCAGAGCTTCGGTATTTTTTCCGATATCCTCGGCCAGCCTCGCCCCACTGTAGAATGGCGTCGTCGACCGGTGACTAAACGTATGATTGCCCACGCAATGCCCCTCTTCATGCAAACGTCGTACAATATGCTCATTGGAAGAAAGATTCCGGCCGATGCAGAAAAAAGCGGCTTCAACTCCATGCTTTTTAAGAACTTCTAACAGCGCTGGAGTCACCTCCGGATGGGGCCCGTCGTCAAAGGTAATAGCTATGGTATCTTTCGCGAGTGGCTGCCGGTTATGTACCGGCACATAAAAGCCGGATTGTATCGAAGCGGCTCCCCAGGCGGTCAAAGTGATAAAAAAACATATGGGTAAACCGATCCAATAGAAGGAAAACCACCCCAAATAGCCCGAAAACAGGATAAAAAGTATGGCGAGAATGGAGATAATACGAATTAACCTGAAATTCAGCATCTGGACAAAAGAGTAAGAGATTGATAGGCGCTTCTATAGCCATTGTAAAAAAGCAGCCTGTCGATTTTGGAGGGCCTCCTGTCGTTTTGCCATACCAGTTCCGGGGCCGATTGGTTTCGCAGCATATACGCGGATTGATATAAACCGACTCCGGCCGCGGTCGGAAATTCTCCACAATAATGTTTAAAGGCCGCCAATGGGGTGTCCGGAAACAGCGCTTTGACCATATCGAGCAGGAGCGCGTCTTCCTCAGCGTGACCATTTATACCCAGTACCAACGCGTCAATGTCCGAAGGACTGATGGAATTGTTCTCCAAAAGCCGCTTTACGCGCGCGCGCGCGGATTCCAGGTCCGGCCTGTAGACCATTTCCAAACCGGACAATTCGGCCAGCGTGGCTTCGTCTTTTTCAGTACGCAATACAAAGAAAGAAGCTCCTTCACCGGGCAGTACTCCATTCGCCTTTTCAGTCAGGCTATGAAGATTGCTCTCACGTTCTTTCCAATGTCCAAGCTTTTTGTAAATTTCATAATGATTGTTCGTCAACTCATCCAGACCACCCACCAGTACGGAAGCGGCTTCCCCTTCTTTCAGCAGCAACATGCCGTCCAGTAAGGCGCTTTCGAAGGAAAATCCCCTATGAACATAGGTAAAGTTGTAGTTATTGCATCCGAGCAGAAGGGCTATTTGCCCGGCGACAGTATTGTGCGTTGACTGGATAAAGGAAGTGGGTGTGAGCAAGGTTTCATTGTTGTCAATCATCCGGATCAGAAACTCTTCCGTATCCTCCACGCAGCCCATAGCCGTTCCGATGACAATCGCGTCCGGATTGGTTTCCCGCGCCCGCTCCAGGCATACCGAGGCGGCGGCTACGCCGATTTTTATAATACGTCCCATTCGTCTGGCCGCGGACGGAGATATGAATTTCTTGTAATCAGGATCATAAGCCTTGAGTTTACGACCGTTGGTATTCACCATCATATCGGGCATGCCATGAGCATACAATGTATCCTGAGCGGACAGACAACTGGAAGAACTAATATAAATTTTCATAATGAACAGGCTGAAAAAACCAAGGAGGTATTGTTGCCGCCAAATCCAAACGAATTGGAAAGCACCGTCTTTACCGATACGGAGGTTTTTACTTCCGTCACAGGCTCCAGGTTTATCTCCGGCATTCTATTTTTAAAATTCAGATTGGGAAATACCACCTGATGATTGATGGATAACAGGGAAATTACCGCTTCTATCCCCCCGGCGGCTCCCAGCGTATGACCGGTATAGGCTTTGGTCGAACTGAAAGGCGGCACGCCGTCTTCAAACAACCGCTCCATGGCTCTGCCCTCCGACAAGTCATTGTTGGGCGTACCTGTACCATGCACGTTGATATAATCAACGTCCGAGGGACGAAGCCCCGCTTTTTCGAGCGCTTTTTTCATCGCCATGTAAGCTCCCTTCCCTTCCGGACTGGAAGCCGTCTGATGGTACGCGTCATTGGTATTCGCGTAGCCCTTGATCTCTCCGTATACATAACGTCCCCCCTCTTTCGCCGCTTTTTCCGACTCAAGTACGATGAAACCAGCCGCCTCGCCCAGATTCAAGCCGCGCCGCTCGCCATCAAAGGATTTGCAATGTTCCTTGTCCAGAATCATCAGTGTATTGAATCCGTTGAGCGTAAACCTCGTCAACGAATCTACACCTCCGACGAGCGCTCTGTCCAGAAAACCGTTTCTGATAAGCCTCGCGCCCAGCATAATCGCGTTGGCGGCGGATGAACAGGCTGTACTGATAGTCGTCACATAATCGTTGCAATGGAGCGCGTCCGCGATCGTCTGGGTGCTGTCTCCACAATCATGCGTGTCGATCAGGGATAGGGTTTCCTTGTTTTCATAACGCAGATAATCCCGATAGTTCAACTCCGTTTTTCCCATCCCTCCTACAGAAGTACCCGAGATCATACCTGTACGGACGCGTGAAAGCCGCGGCAAGCCGGCGTCTTCAATCGCCTCTCTGGCCGCGATCATTCCCAGCAACGTCGTTCTGGTATACGATCTGTCATTGGACAAGCCAGCTTTAAGCCTCAATTCCTCATCTGTGAGTTTCACTTCCGAAACCGGAAACGTATCGCTATGAATAGTCGTCAGAATCCGGGCTTTGTCAGTACCTGACCGTTTGCTTAACAGGGACGCGCGACATTCCTCCACGTTTGTTCCTATGGAAGATATCATACCCATACCTGTAATCAGCACCCTGTTCGTCATAATTATTTTTTGTTCTTATCTATATAATCCGCCATCGTTCTGACAGAAGTAAAAACCGATTTCGCCGCGGACGCGTTTTCTACGCGAATACCATATTCTTTTTCCATCAATACAATCAGCTCCAGCGCGTCGATGGAATCCAATCCAAGACCTTCGCCAAAAAGAGGCGCGTCCGTATTAATATCCTCGGGTTTTACATCCTCCAGTTTAAGGGCCTTGATAATCTGCCCTTTCAAATCCTCAATTAATTGCTCCATTTGTATTATATAGTTTTTTTATATTTTCCTCATTATGTACCAGATAACCTCCATCACTACCTTCCGGAGACGCAAAATACATAAAAGCGTCATAATTATCCTTATAAAATTCGATCCACCCCCCTATGCAAGCCTTTACAGCGCGGGAATCCAAGAGACTGCCTATATAGGAAACCATAAATTCAACATCAAATTCCGGTTGGATAAAAAACATATTTTCCCCCTTAATTTTATGACGAATACATATTTCCCCGATCACAATATTAGGCAGGGTATATACAAAAACCGACGGACTCGGAAAATACCGGGCAGGGTCGCGGATCGTGTCGTAATAGGCTTCATCCGTATCCAGGCAGGAAGCGTTGTTGGCCAATATCACTCCCAATTCACGCTCTTCCATACGATCTTTCCATCGAAGATCCTTCAGCAGCCACTCCGAAGCGCAAAAACCCAGTTTCGACAGATTATCCATTTTATAAAAAGCGGGATAATTTATATCCAAACTTTTATAAAAAGCCCGTATCACCTCACCAAACTCTCCGGAAAGCTCCGGAAAAGAAATCAACTTTTCGCCGTCCTTGAAAAAGACGCCGTTTCTGATCCGGACATAGCTGTTTACGTAATACATTCGCTTTAAATTTTTCCTATCACCAAGGCCGCGTTGCAACCACCAAAACCCGATGAAGTCTTCAAAAAACACGTAGCCTCCGATACGCGTTCGGACACGACGATATCGAGCGGAAGCGAAACGCCATGGTTGACATAGTTGAGCGACGGCAACAGCAGCCGTTCCGATAAAGCTTCGAGCGTCATCACCGCTTCAATCAGCCCGGCGGCGCCCAGGGTATGTCCCCAGTATCCTTTATAGCTGCTCAAGGGAACATTCTGCAAACCAGCGGCATTTAGGGCCTTGGCTTCCATTTCATCATTGTAGGGTGTCGCGGTTCCATGAGCCGAGATAAAACCCAGGTTTTCTCTAGGAATACCAACCTGACCCGCGTCGCTCAAAGCCGCTTCTATAGCCAACGCGAGCCCTTCTCCGTTACGGGAAGGCCCCGAAATATGGTTGGCGTCGTTGCTGATACTTCCACCCGCTACGATCCAGTCGACGTATTTACCTGAATCGTTGTCCGCGGACAATATCATCGTAGCGGCTCCTTCACCCAGCGACAAGCCGGTCCGGTCTCTGTCGAACGGCTTGCAGGGCCCCTCACTAAGGGCTTTGAATGACTGAAAACCCGACAATACGAACGCGGATACAAGATCCGCTCCTACCGCGACAACATGCCGATAGCGGCCACTCTGGATAAAGCGTTTACCCAGTATGATCGCGGCGGTACCCGAAATACACGCGTTTGATACAACGACTGGCCTGTTCGCGTTGCCAAAATACCGCGCGATGTACGCGCAGCTTTCTTCCAGCTTCAATCTCCCGCCATCCGGCAGAAGATCAATATTGCCCTTGGTGGTCGAAAACAAGAAAAGCGTCGTATCAGCCCTCAGGTCAATCGGGGAGCGAGCCGCCGCCAAGGCTATGGAATGGGCGACCATACGCTCAAAACGGCTAAACTCCCGCGGCGGATCAAGAGGTAGCGCGGCAAAGTCAAGTCTGGAAGCCCAGAACGGTTCCGCGGAAACCGCTTCATCCTCCCATAGCCGTATGCCACTCCGCGCCTCTCGCATGCCCCGGAGCGTATCTTCCGGATTCAAGCCGAGCGCGGTCAGCGCGTTGGTCGCCGATATGTATACTTTACGCGTCATTTTTATTCAGCCATCTGGTCTTCCATTCCTGAAAAAAATCAGGTATGGTGATCGCCAGTTCATCTTCTTTTACAAAAACCTGGACTGTCCGTCCCAATGTCAGGACTTGCCTGGTTTCGCTGTGCAGAATACGATAGTCAAACACGATTTTCGCGGCTTCCGTCGGTACAAACCGCGCTTCCACAACCGCTTTTTCACCTAGTTTGAGCATTCGCTTATATTCTATGTCTACTTTGACCAGAGGAGTAAGATAGCCTTCTTTATGATATAATTTGACAAAGTCGAGGTCGAAGCGGTCACCAAACGCTTCCCGCCCATCCTCAAAATATTTTAAGTAATTGCCATGCCAGACGATACCCATGGCGTCCACTTCTGAAAAACGCACATTAATGTCTCTGGAAGCAATCAAGCCATTGTCAAACGTATCTTCGAATTTCAATCGCATCTTTTAATTTATCAGTTTTTGTTTCTCTCCCACAGAAATGAAGCGACGAACATCAGCGTAGCGAATCCGGTCAGAAGCAATACTTCCGGATATACCGATTGTATGCCGCTTCCTCTGAGGAAAATAGTATTAAACGCTTTCATTCCCCACGACAAGGGTGATACATGGCTAAGCGCGCGTATAATCTCCGGCATAATGAATATCGGAATCCAAATACCGCCAATCGCCGCCAAAATCACAATGGAAACCGCGCCAAAGGTAGACGCCTGATACGTAGTATTGAACAAGGTTCCGACAAAAACGCCATAACCCGCCGCGGCGAGGCCAAGCGCCAGGACAACCAGAGCAATCGCGCCCCAGTTGTCGCCAGTATACAATACCGGAAGATTCAGCAAAGGCATCAGGTATTTGCCCGCCAGAACAACCAATATAAACTGCGTTACGGCGACCATCAGGTAGGTCAGTATCTTGCCAAACAAAGCCACCTGGATACTGCCGGGTATCAGACGCAGCCGGGACATGGTCTTTAACTCTCTTTCCCTTATGATATTGCCCGCCAGGGGAATCACCATGAAGAAGATACCAAATATGGCCCAGGCGGGCACATTGTGCTGCACTGAGTTGAGGGCGTATAGCGCGTAGTCCGGTTCCGAGGTTTCCTTGTGTCGTATCGTGATCAGCGGCTCATTATTCATCGTAAGCTTGTCGTCTCCCGACAAGCGGCGAAGGCGATCTTCTACCAGAGCGAGCACGCGATCCGCCTGATAGCCAACCAGGATACCATTCAGAGCCGTACTCAACCCGTCCTTAAACGACTTTTTTATAACAGGATCCCATACCAGTTCGATATCCTCTCCCGGAGGCAAACGTTCAGGCAAACTAGACTTAACGGCCGCGAAGGAGTTAAAGGATTTTTCAACACGTATTCGTAGTTTCTTTTCAAAATTGGCGGTCGCGTCCGGTCCCACCACAATCGCCGCTTTGTAGGTACCATCCGCGACAAGACCGACATACCTGTCATCCGCCATCAGACTGCTATCCGCGTGGACAATGTAAAACATGCCCGTGCCGGACAACCGCTCACGAATCAAGGAGGATATCCGGTTCTCGTCTCTATCTACCAGAAGAACGGGAATATGGGCGTCTTTATAATCCCTGAACGGAGCGTCCTGAATAAGCGCCATAAGGACGATCAAAGTGAGCGGCATGATATAAAGAACCGCCAGACCAGCCCGGTCGCGGGTAAGCACAAGCAACTCCTTATATATGGCGTACAGAATATTCATCAGTCTCTCAACTCCCGTCCGGTAATTTCCACAAACAACTCTTCCAGATCCCCTTTTCCATATTTTTTCTGAAAAGTCTCTCTCTCTCCTGTCCAGCAAACCAGGCCTTTGTCCAATATGACAATCCGGGTACATATTTTTTCAGCCTCCTCAAACTGGTGACTTGTATAGACCATGGTCGTACCATTCCTGTTCAGGCGCTCCAGTTGTTCCAGAATGACCCTCTTGGAATGAATGTCGATACCGACCGTTGGCTCATCCAGTATCAGCAGGTCTGGCTGATGCAAGAGGGCCGCGATCAGATTAAGCCTGCGCTTCATGCCTCCGGAGTAATTGTCTACCCGTTTGCCAGCGTGCGCGTCCAGTCCCAGCGCGTCCAGCCAGAAAGCGATTCTTTCCGACAGATCCTTGCCTCCGAGGCCGTACATCCTGCCAAAGTAATTCAGGTTTTCCCTGGCGGTCAGGGAAGGATATAAGGCGACCTCCTGAGGTACCAATCCTATCCTCCGGCCCACCTTGTCCGGCTCTTGTCCAAATACGGACACCTGGCCGCTATCCGGCTTCAGCAGCCCGACCATAATGGATATCAAGGTTGTCTTACCAGCGCCGTTCGGCCCCAGAAGCCCCAGGCATTCACCTTTTTTTATTTCAAGGGATACGTCCCGAAGTATCGGAACAGGTGCGCCGGAATAACTTTTGACAATATGGGCGACAGTGATCGCTGGTATCAAAGCTGGATTTTTTTAAGTCGCTTAAATATTTTTTCCTCCCTATCCGCGCACTCCAGCAATATGTCGGCGAGTTTTTCGATGGAACTATTTTCGGCTTCACGTCCTTTGCAGATACGCCCCGCTTCAAACGCGAAATCCCTCCATCGATCACCAATATCCGTCATCTCCACCGATACCTCCCTGAGCCAATCCTGGTTGAGCGCCTCCGAGGCTTCCTGAAGAAACGCGGCGAAAATAAATCGAAAACCAGCGCCTCCCGTACCAATTTCTTCCTGCATCCGAATGAGTTGCCCAAGTCTCAGAATCAATTCTTTCTGGGAAACTGTACGCGGCCATTTACGAATGGTAGCGCTCATATACCGGATACCCCTGATGCCAAAAAACGGCAGAGGCACTCCTACCATGTCGCTCGCGGTTTTTCGTATTCCCGTGACTATGGCGGGTTTTATATCAATGTTTTCAGGTATATGGACCGGATAATACATTTTTCCTTTCGGCGCCAGAGTACCTTTCGCGAAGCGGGCTCTTTTCAGGTCATCGTACGAGATCTCCGCCACCTTGTCCAAAACGGGATCGCTAACCAGGTACATATCATTAACTTTCCCATATACCACAATATTGTGAGCGTTGAAATGAAAGCGCAGCGCTTTGGGGAGATAGGGCAGGTAGAACACGCTTGTAAGGACGCCTGCCGGCAAGCCTTTGGCCAGTACGTTGTCCAGCTCGGCCATCGCCCTGTCCTGATCCCGGAATGTCCGCGAACGCATGGTGACGCCCAGACGCCTGGTCACTCGCTTAAATATCCAACCCGGAAGTATGCGATAGGATGAGCCTGGCAGCCCATTTACTTTTACAAAAGGTAAAAAGGTAAAAAACAAGCCCGAGCCAATTCCAAAAATCATTGGTTCGCTCAAAGTAAGGCCATGAAAACGCAACAGATTCAGGACAGCTCCATTTTCGCAATGAGCGGACTGGTTATGCTCAAATCTTTTATTCACTCAATCTGTTTTTAATAATTCACTAAGCGTTATCTGAAAGACCTCCGCGTATTTCTTCAACGTCGCTTCATCCAGTTTATTAAAACAGGCGGGTTCCATATGCTTTTTGACTTTTTTCGATGAAAAGCCCATATAGTCGGCCACCAGTGAAGGAGTCATGATATTCTTTTCCATATGGTAGGCGATCGGGCTCAAGCGCCCCTCAGCCACATCCGTCCTGGCCTGCTCCACCTTTTCGTTGATAACTTCCCAGGCCTGACTCAGCGCGATATTCTCAGGCTCCCAACCCTCGCTGGACACCTTCTGGTAGGTTCCATCCTGATCAACAGCGTAGACGACTTTTTTGACAGCTCCTTCGAGCATATTGTCCCCGTCCTGTGGTACATGATCCTTTTTCATCAAACTTTGTCCGCTTATTTTCTTTTTACAAAAATTTTCATCTTACACTCGGCAAGACATTCATTTTTATAGTAGACGGCTCCCCCGAACAAAAACACGTCCAGCACTTCATTTTCAAACAATACTTCGGTTTTTAATTCCGCTCCTACCGGCGGCAACTGATGTATAGTCAAATTAGTAATCGCGCCGATAAAGCCAAGGCTGGCCTTCGCGGGCTTACCTTCCCTACTGGCGAGATATACCGGATATCCGATTTTCAAAGCCGCCGTCTGAGCTATGTTTTCAATCAGCGCGGGCTCTGTCAGATGTCCTTTTTCAATAAACAGGTTGTCTTCCTGTACACGAAACGTGCTAACCGCTTTCTTTTCATCATTGAAAACAAGCTTGTCGACCATTATGAAAGGAATCCGATGAGGAATAAGATGAACAATTTCGTTTTCAGCTACCAGAACATCTGTATTTAACGCCATTTCCCAGGGATTTATACAACGGTAAGTTGCGCGTATACATAAGTAAAACGCCCGCTTTCCGGAACCATTATTAGTATTTTATTTCCTTTTCTAAGATTGCCGGATCGAACCAGCTCTTCCAGCATGACATAGATCGAACCCGCTCCAAGATTTCCCACCTCGGACAGATTGGTATACCACTTGTCCGCCGGAATATGAATACCAATCGAATCAAGCTCCTCCTGAATTTTTTTCCTGAAAAACTCGGAAGATAAGTGTGGAAGGAAATAATTGATTTCCGCGGTATCCACCGAATGTTTTTCTATGACGGAAGCGAGTTGCCTGCCTCCAAACAAAACGATGTTTTTTTCAAGCAGCCGAACATCCTGCTTGATGGAGAATAACGATTTGGAAGTCCAGTCATCCTGCGGATAATTCAACCAGCCTCTGAATTTGCCATCTTCCCGCTTATCTCCTCCCGCGTACATGCACACGTCGGCTTCGTTGGCATAGGAGATGGATTCCATCCAATCGATACGCAGGGACAAATCTCCTTCTGGCCGATCCTGAATCAATACCGCCCCGGCGCCATCGCTCAACATCCAGCGTAAAAAATCTTTTTCGAACGCGAGAATAGGTCGCTCTTCCAGCTCTTCAAGGGATCGGGCTTCCTTTTCGAAATTTCTCGCCAGCATAAAAGGAGACGCGAGCTCCGATCCCGCGCAAACCGCGTTGCTGGTCATACCGGCCAATATGGACATATATCCATATTTCAGCGCGTGCATACCAGAACAACATACTCCCGCCAGCGACGCGATCTCTACCGGTTTGCCGCCAAGGCAACCATGTACCATGGCCGCGTGCGAAGGAAGCAACTGATCGGGCGTGCTGGTGCCACAACATAGTAATTCGACGTCGTCGAGAGTAAAACGTTTGTCAAACAAACCTTTTACTGCTTCACTTACCAGTTCCGCGTTGCTATGTGTAATCTCGAAATTACGATTCAACGCGTAATACCTCGTTTTAATCCCGTTGCTTTTTAATACAATCCTGCGTGTTTTTGAGGGTCTTCCGGAAATTGTACCGAGTATGTCCTCTATTTCCTCCGAGCCTATCGGATTATTTGGTAAAAACTTTGATAATCTGGTTATATAAACTTGCCTCACCCGAAAATTCCTTAATTCTGTTAATTACACATACCGCGACCAACAACTTAATACAGCGCGGAATCGAACGATACGATGACAATCATTTTCGCTTGTCGCGGCTGTATCAAATCAAGTGCAAAAATAAAACTAAATTACTTCTTTCCTATTCTTAAAAACCTCCTTTGTACAATCATAACCCAAAGGAGATTTTCGCCACCCCGAGAGCGAAGATATTTAATTTATTTATCAAAACACACAGATATGGAATCTCCCGGGGTTACTTTACCTTGATCTCCGTATAGTATCTGACAAGACGATCAACCCGCTTCTTGTTAAAAAGCGACACGAGCCTGGTCAACAGGGAGGCGATAGGGGAAAGAATAAAGATACCAACAGGCAGATAATAAGAAAACGCTTTTAGCCTCCTCATACGAATCCTCGCCTCGTTTAGATTTTCTTCCTTTCCCCGGATATACCGCGCCCAGAAACCAAATAACTTATTACCTCTGGCTTCCAAAATCATCAGATCTGGTTTGATACGGACCGACTCCGCCTTGAGCAGAGACTGATTGAGCGAAGTGATATCGTCTTTTTGAAGTTCTCTGGCGATGATGTCGCCAAAACGACTAGCCTTCTGTATTTCAGTGTCGGGCACGCCCGAGGGAGGAAGCCACGATTTGTAATTTTCCTTTTTACCGTGGATCATCCAGCCAACGACCGTCAGAACGCTCACCAGATTCGGATACGGATCTACCAAAGCGATATTTCCATATACCACCGCGTTAAACTGTAATAAATGATTCCTGAGCTTTTCATAAGCCATAATCCACATGTTACGGCAAGCCGAAACAGCGACAACCGGGGTATCCTGAAACAAGCGAGCCGCTTCAGGTGTCTTGAGAAATGAAGTGATTGGTAAAGATGGAGACAGGTACCAGGCTTGCCAGCCCAATATGATCAGGTCGTATTTTTTTTCAATATCCAGTCCGGGCGTTTCCACCTCAACGGAAACCCCCAGGTATGTTTCAGGAAACACATTGAAAAACGCGCGCTTAGGCCATGGAAACGGGAAAGGCTCCTTTACTTTAATCTCAACCTCGTCAATTTCAAACAGGTCTTCCGAGCGAAGCGGCTGAATCACGGAATTTAAAAGTCGCGTCAATTGGCCCGTTTGCGTATAATGCAGGACTAGAACACGCTTTTTAGCTATTTCTGTCATAGTTTCCAAAAATTATAAAAATTAAACCATTGTTCCGGATATCGTTTGATTACGACTTCCAATTCTTCGATATAGTGACTGAGCACATCTTCCACTTTTCCTGTCGGCAACCGCGGCCGGGAAGCGATAAAATGGTAACGCGACGAGTTTTCCTTGACCGCGAATACCACCGAATAAGGAACTTTAAATTTATTAATCAGCAAAAAAGGACCGTAGGGGAACAAGGCGTCCAGTCTTAAGAACTCCGAAACAAGCGTCTGATTTCCTTCCACATAACGATCCCCATGCAAACATATGAATTCTTTTCGATCCAACGCGTTCTTTATCTCAAAAATATGCGAAAAATCATTTTCCCGGATAGGAATAATCCGTATCGGACGATCGCCGTATAATTTATCCAGCAAACTTTTGATCTTCTGGTGCTCCGCGTCAAACATCACGATGTTGACCGGTACATCGAAACGATCCAGCAGATGGCCCGCCATTTCATAATTTCCGATATGAGCGCTGATCAATATGGCGCCTGTCTCCTGACTTACCAGATCCTGTAAGTAATCGATACCATCATGATTATAGGTAAACTTTTCGGCCAGTCCTCCCATTACGGCTACTTTGTCGATCAGGGTCTGGCCAAAAAGGTAGTAGTTTTGATAAACCTTCCGGAGGCTTTTCCAGAAGCCTAACTGCAAAACCCGGCGAAAATAAATATAGGAAGCGCGGGTGGGCTCAGGGGTAAAAAAGATGTAATACAGCAATACGAAGCGGAGGAGAAAATAGGCGGGTTTTAGTCCCATAAACCTTATCACAAAGATAAAGATCTTATGTCCTAAAACACCTCCTCTAGTCTTTCCCTTCCAGGTCATTTCAACTCTTTTTCAGCGATTTTATCAAGGATATAATTATAGAAATCCTGTAAAGTGACAATGGAAACGAAATCTTCGCCTTTTACCTTAAATCCGAAATTGCTTTCAATCACTACCACCAAATCAACATAGTCAAGACTATCCAGTCCCAAGGTGTCTTTAAGGATACCCTCAGGCACAATCTGATCCTCTTCTACCTCAAACTCATCGATCAGGAACGCGTTGATCTTGTTAATAATTTCGTCTCTATTCATCTCAATTTATTTATTAGAAAGTTTTATCGATTTTTTTAATTATCAGGGAAGAATTGGTTCCTCCGAAGCCAAACGAGTTGGAAAGGAATACGTCGATATTCTTTTCTACCGTTTCCGCCGCGATATTCAATTTGGCGGAGTCCTCATCCGGCTCGTCGAAGTTTATATTCGGCGCCACGAAAGAGTCCCGCATCATCAGCATGGAATATACGATTTCGCTGGCTCCCGCCATCCAGCATTCATGTCCGGTCATTCCTTTGGTGGAACTTATCAATGGTCTTGATCCCCCAAAAACATGATCCAGGGCCCTGGCCTCGTACATGTCTCCTACGGGGGTAGAAGTAGCGTGCGCGTTGATATAGTCCACTTTGGAAGCGTCTATGCCCGCGTCTTTAAGCGACATCTGTATGGAACGGGAAGGCCCATCGACGTTTGGCTGAGAAATATGACCTCCATTGGATGAAAAACCATATCCGATCACTTCTCCAAGAATCGGCGCTCCTCTGCGTACCGCGTGCTCATAACTTTCAAGAATCACCGTAGCCGATCCGCCACTGGGAATCAGTCCGTCCCTGTTCTTGTCAAAAGGCCTGGAAGCTTTTTGGGGTTCGCCTTCATTGATTGAAAATGTTCCGAGCGCGTCAAAACTCCCCATACTATAAGGATTTATTTCCTGCGCGCCGCCACATACAATCGCTTCCTGCAAGCCATGCTTGATCAGAAAATAGCCCATTCCGATCGAATGAGAACCGCTCGCGCAGGCGCCGCTAATGGTAAAATTGACTCCCTTAAGCTTGAATATGGTGGCCAGATTCATAGTAACAGTCGAGTTCATCGACTGAAATACGGAACCGGAACCTATGAGTGTCGTATCTTTTTTTTCCCGAAGCATGTCCACCGCGTTGATAACGGCAAGTGAAGAGCTATCGTTTCCAAACAAAAGCCCTACTTCGCGCTTTTCCAGAAAATCATCGTCTATACCGGCATTGGTAAGCGCCTCGAGTGTCGATAGATAGGCGTATTCCCCCTGTTCCGCCAAACCTACGCGCATTCTCCTGTCCAGCATACCTTTCAGGACCGGCTTATCAACCATACCGGTAAGACCTGACCGAAATCCCATCTCCTTGCGTTCCTGATCAAGCACTATGCCTGAAACGCCCTTATAAAGCGAATCCCGTACTTCATCAAGATTTTTTCCAATACAGGAATAAATACCCAAACCGGTAATTACAACTCTGTTCATCTGCAACTAACTAAACTTATGAATACATTCCTCCATTCACAGAAATTACTTCTCCGGTAATATACGAAGAACGCTCTCCGACCAGAAAAGAAATCACATCCGCCACTTCTTCCGCCTTGCCAAAACGATTGAGCGGAATCAACGCTTTGTGATCCGCCTCGCTTATATCCGCTGTCATATCAGTGTTTATAAAACCCGGAGCCACCGCGTTGACGCGTACGCCCCGCTTACCCACTTCCTGAGCCAGCGCTTTGGTCGCGCCGATAACGGCCGCCTTGGCCGCGCTATAATTTGTCTGACCAGGCATGCCTTTCAGCCCCGATAAGGAAACTACGTTGACAATTCTGCCTGACCTGTTAACAAGCATTCCTTTCAAAACAGTTCTCGTCACATGAAAAAAACCATTCAACGAAATATTCAGCACATCGCTCCACTCCTCATCCTTCATAAAAACCATCAGAGCGTCTTTGCGAATTCCCGCGTTATTGACCAGCGCGTCGATCTTCTTGTCGGAGTTGGCTTCTATCCAGCCACCCAAGACCTCATTGACGCTACGCTGATCTTCCACATTGAACGGAAGCAACTCCGCCTGAACGCCAAAACCGGATTCAACCAACTCCTTCGTCTTCTCAGCTTCCACATGATTGGATGAATAATTAATCAATATGTTATAGCCGTCTTCGGCAAGTTTTAAACAAACAGCTCTTCCTATTCCTCTAGACCCACCGGTAACCAACGCGTATTTCATTACGAAAAAGTATTTTAATTTATAAGGTTTTACAGAAATTCGACCAATCGTCTCGCTATATAAGCTCAGGGGCGTTTTCCAGCAGATAACGCTCTATTTTCTTTATTTCAGGCTTTTTCACACTGTCTTCTACAAAAACAGGGAAAATTTTCTGGAATTTTTCAAACGCGTTTCTTGTTTCAGGAGCCATCCGCGTCGTCTGATCGACATAGCGAACAGCCTGCATAATGCTCATAAACTCGATAGCCATCACCTGATAGGCGTTCATGACGACTTTCCGGGCGAGCAGAGCCGAGTTGGTTCCCATGCTTACAATATCCTGATTATCATTATTATTAGGAATACTATGAACATAGTTGGGAAAACACAACGACTGATTTTCCGCGACTGTCGAAGTCGCGGTAAACTGAACCCCCTGCATGCCAAAATTAAAGCCTAGTTTGCCCAAATTCAAGAATGGAGGAAACTTACCGTTAAGATTTTTATTCATCAGGAAATTTATCTGACGTTCAGCCAACATGGAAAGTTTCGTAATGGCGATTTTAATCTTGTCCATTTCCAGAGAGACGTAGTCGCCATGGAAGTTTCCACCATGAAATATATTGTCGGCGCTCATGTCGATAATCGGATTATCGTTCGCGGAATTGACTTCATCTTCGAGGACACGGCCTGACTCCGCCAAGGTATCCAGCACCGGACCAAGAATCTGAGGCACACAACGTAAGGAGTAATACTCCTGAACCTTGTCAGCGAACACATCTTCTGTAATCTCCTTGTTGTAAAGATGTTCTGATCTTTTTCGGATAAGTTGGCTCCCATCAAGCGCCGAACGCATGGCCGCGGCTACTTTCCGCTGTCCAGCGTGTTTCTTGACTCTGTTCAGCTCCTCGGAAAAATGATCATCGTAGGACTCTACCAGTTCATTGATCATGGCTGAAGCCAGAATCGACCAGTTTACCAGTTTTTTCGCCAGCAAAAGATTACACATCCCGATTCCCGTCATGGCGGAAGTGCCATTCATAATGGCGAGCCCTTCCCTCATATGAATTCGGGCCGGACTGAGATTAAGTTCTTTCAGTATTTCACTTACCGGACTGAGCGACCCCTTGTACCAGGCCTCGCCCTCTCCGATCAACGACAAAGCCAGATGAGCGAGCTGCACCAGGTCACCCGAAGCTCCGACCCCTCCATGTTCCGGAATTTCAGGATAGACGTCATGGTTGATAAACTCGACCATCAACTGCAACATCTCCTGGTGAATACCGGAGTATCCCCGCATAAGCGAATTCACTCTGGCGAGCATGGTCGCCTTAACGCATGGCAGCGGCAACATGTCGCCCGCGCCGGAAGAATGACTACGAATCAGATTGTACTGCAATTGTTCCTGCTCGGAAGGACTGATTCGATACTGAGCCATTGGCCCCAGCCCCGTATTGACACCATATATGATACTCTTTTTTGAGAATTCACGAAGGTAATCATAACTATTCCGGGACTTTTCAAGCGCCGAAAAATCAAGCCTTACTTTTCCACCATTATATACTACCTCGTCAAAATCCTTTAACTCCAAGGCCTTACTACCAATGACTACCATTGTTTTTTGCTTATCCTTCTATTTTTATATCTTCCGGTAATTCACCGTTTTTTTTTAAAGGTGACAAATATATCAATTCTTTGAATAAATATCTTTATTCTTTAGCTTTACCATTCCATTTTAGGGTAAATACAGGAGATTCGGGGCGAATCGCCCGGCCATACGAAAGTACCGCCAACAAACAACCGTACAATGACATCCTTGTAATCAACAGAACATACATAACATAAAAAATATTCCATTTTGACGATGCAAAATTATAGAGAGGACAATAAGAAAGCTGTTGAAGCGAAGTTGGACGCGCAAAAAATCGCGTTTGGGCCTTTTATGTTCCAGGCGGCGAAATGCCTGAGGGATTTTGGTATACTAAAAGCGATTCTGGATAGTAAAAGTGAAGGCCTGACTCTTCAGGAAATTAAAGATAAAACGGAGATATCCCTATACGGAATAAAAGTATTGGTAGAAGCGGGATTAGGTATGGGCTTGTTTTTACTTAACGACAACAAATACAGCATTACCAAAACAGGATATTTCCTCGCCGCCGACGAAATGACCCGTGTCAATATGGATTTTATGCACGATATCTGCTATAAAGGCGCCTTTGACCTTGACAACTCCATAAAGCACGGAAAGCCGGTTGGTCTTGAGGTATTTGGAGAGTGGAACACCATATACGAAGCTTTGTCTACACTTCCTGAGCAGGCGAAAAAAAGCTGGTTTGACTTTGACCACTTCTATTCCGACAACGCTTTTGACGAAGTGCTGCCACAAATTTTCAAGTTCAAACCCGCCAGGCTGATGGATATCGGCGCCAATACAGGTAAATGGACGCTCAAATGCCTTGAATACAATGATTCTGTAAAAGTCACCATGCTGGATCTGCCCAACCAGCTCAAAATGGCGAAAATCAATATTGAACAAGGAGGTTATCTGGACCGGGTGACGTTTCATCCACTCAACATTCTCAATCAAGAGGAAGAGTTTCCCGAAAATCAGGATATCATATGGATGAGTCAGTTTCTGGATTGTTTTTCCAAAGACGAAATCGTCTCCATCTTAACCCGCGCGGTCAAAGCGCTGGCTCCAAACGGAAGAATCTGCATATTGGAAACATATTGGAACAGGCAAAAATATGAAGCTTCCGCTTTCTGTCTTCAGCAGACTTCGCTTTATTTTACGTGCATGGCCAATGGCAACAGTCAGATGTATCATTCCGGCGACATGGTCGAATGTCTCAACAAGGCCGGCCTGAGTCTGGAAGAAGATATCGACAATATCGGCATCAGTCATACCCTGTTTATCTGCAAAAAATAATCTGATTCCGCCGCCGCCAAACTCTTGTCGGAACAGAATAAGAATAACCAATCACGTTGATAGTATGGCGAAGCCCATCAATTCTCGACGCGCGTCACTTCAACGAAACACCGGTCTGGAACCCTATCGGTTTTCAGATCGGTGTTTTTTTTCACGGTTTTTAAGTCGCTCGCCTCAAAGTTTTCTTCTTGTCCTATTCGCTCTGATCACCTTCACGGGAAGAAGCCAAACCCTTGTAAAAGGCAAAATTATAGACGCCGAATCCGGAGAAGCGATACCCTACGCCCAGGCTGGCGTCCGAATGACTTCCCTGTATACCAACGCCGATATTTCCGGAAATTTCCGTCTTTTCATTCCCGAGGACTATGATTCCATCACCTTTTTTAGCTATGGTTATCGCGAACAGACCATACCCATTGTCAAAGATTCGGTATTCGAACTACTCATAACACTCGAACCGGATATTATCCAAAGCGAAGCGATCGTCATATACAAAGATGAACCGGAAGTACGCCTGGTAAAAAGGCTGCTGAAGAAAAAAACGGAATACCAGCAGGAACAATTGGACGCCTATGAATACGAATTGTATGAAAAAATAAAAATAGGCGACAAAGATTATGAAAAGATCGCTTCGCGATGGTATGTTCCAAAAACTTTCTCTTTTTTCTTTGAAAACGTCGATACACTGCCTGAAGCGACTTACCTGCCTCTTTTTATCATTGAAAACGTTAAGAATTACTGGTATAGAAAAAAACCCCGGACTGAGAAGGAAGAAATATCGGGCGCCCGCGTATCCGGAATCGAAAATCAAAGCCTCACCAGAATTTTCAGCGACCGGACGCTCTCCATGTACGTCTACGACAACTACCTCAACGTATTCAACAAGAACTTTATAAGTCCACTGGCGGACAATTGTCTGAGCTTTTATCAATATGAAATAGAAGACACCATCCATACCGATGCGCTCCGTTATATACGACTTTCGTTCCGCCCCCGGCACAAACAGGAGATGACGGTCACCGGGGTATTGACAATCATCGACTCCCTGTATTCAGTCCATACTATGGAAGGACGCGTCTCGGACAATGTCAACATCAACTTTATCGAAGAACTAAGTTTTTATCAGCGATATGAACTGAAGGAAAATAAAGCGTTGATGAAAATCGCCGAACGGTTCGCCATCCATGGGTCAATCACTATGCCTTTACTCGGCCGGAGAAATTTTTTCGGCACCAAAGAACTGACATATAAAAATATCATTCTTGATACTCTCAGAGAACAAGCTTTTTATTCCCGCGACGATCCTTACGAGTTTCAAACCAGAGCTTTTAGCAGCGACACCTCGGGGTGGCCGGACCTAAGGCATATTCCGCTCCGACAAAATGACTACAACCTGTATCGGAATACAGATTCTGTGAAACGGCATCCGCTATTCAAAAATATGCTCATACTCTTTACAGGTTATAAAAGAGTCGGTGGCTGGCAGATAGGCCCGTACTTTAACCTGTATTCCTACAATCCGGTGGAACGCGGACGTTTCCAACTTGGCTTACGATCAACTCCGTTCTGGAAGCCCAACCTGCAGATTACTTCATACCTGGCTTATGGTACCGGTGACCAGCAGTTGAAGTATCAGGTCGGGACGCAATATTTTTTCAAAAAATCGCCCAGACATCTTGTGGGAGCACTTGTCAAATACGATGTCGAGCAATTGACCTGGACCCAAAACTATTACCGGACACGGGAAACCATCCTTTCAACTCTTTTTAAGATCAGCGCCAGCAACAAGGTGATCATGAACAATGAAGTACGATTGCATTATGGCCGGGAATGGCAGGAAGGACTAATGCAGACGATACAGTTCCGGCGAAACGAGACGCGACCTCTGAGAGACTTGCAGTTTGAACGACTGGCGTCCGACAACCAGGTGGTGTCGCTGTCATCCATCACCTCTTCCGAGCTGGCGCTCATCACACACTGGGGGATAGGAGAAAAATACATATTGGGCGACTATAACCGGATCAGTCTGGGTTCGCTCTATCCCATTTTTGACCTGATATTATCCAAAAGTTTTTCGGATTTTCTTGGAGGCGAATACAGTTATTATCGCGGGATTCTGAGCATGCGACAACGTCTGAAAACCGGGCGCTGGGGCTATACCCGGTATCGGCTGGAAGTCGGAAAAATATGGGGAGACGCGCCTTATCCGCTTCTGGAACTGCATAATGGCAACCAGACGTTTTTTTACGACGACCTGTCGTACAATACGATGAACTTTCTGGAATTCGCGAGCGACCAGTACGCCAGCCTATTCATAACGCACTTTTTTGACGGCTATATATTCAACAAAGTTCCTCTGCTAAGAGCGTTGAAACTAAGGGAAGTCGTTTCCGGAAGAATCCTTACCGGCAGTCTCCGGGAATCTCATCAGGATATTCTCCTGTTTCCCGCCAACCTATACTCGCTAAACGCCAAACCCTACGCGGAGGCAGGGTTTGGCGTCGACAATATACTGAAAGTAATCCGTATCGACTTTCTTTGGCGCCTGAGCTATCTGAACCATCCTGATATCGACCGGTTCAAAATCATGGGCAGCCTGCATATCAACTTTTAGTTATTCTCCTTGAGCCATTTTTTAAAATTGTCCTTACTTTGAAGAAGTACATCGTAATAGCTCTTCGCCCAATAGTTTCTGATGCCAAATCCACCAGCACGACCACTCAGTCTCTTGCTCAACAAAACCTTTTTGGTAGCTATATCGAACAAGACCACATAGTAGGAACCAGTTTCCCTTGGCTTATCCAGACTTTCCGCGATAAACACCAGCCCATTGCCTTTTTGTTCGCCAACCGGATACTCGGCGATGATCGAAGCCACCTTTTCCTCATTCAGATGATTTCTGTCATTATCGGACAAAGAAACCAATTTAGCGGTACTTGTCTGCTGATTGCGTTTGTCGACCACATCCAGGAAATAATGGACGTTTTTCTTTCTGAAAGCGCTGGCCACGTCATATTTCTTCGCTTCAGTAATAAAAAGCTGGTTCCAGGCTGGAAAATATTTATCCCTGATCTCGGACTCGGACTTACCGCCAGCCTCTCCTACCTGATAAAAATCTCCAATCAGCTTTACCTGAGAATAGTCGATGCCATACCAGGTAATCTCATCGGCCAGAAGAGCTTCCTTCGCGGATTGCGCCATCAGATTCGCCGCGAAAACTATGGATGAAACAATTAGCCAAAACTTTTTCATAGTCTGTTCAATTTTAGATTTAAACCTGTTGTTTTAAATAATATACCTAAAGTTTACAATATTTTAGAAAAAAACCACAAACCTGACTCGATAATTCTTTAGCTCCGATGATCAAAAAACTTGACAGCCTTGCGGCTCATCTCCGGAAACTGGAGCGTCCGGATTTCATCGGGCGTACAAAACTGTACTCCCGGAGCGACACGGAGTTTCGCTCTGAAATGATCCTTGATATGCTTTTCAAACTTCTCGGAAGCCTCTTTCACACCCACTTTGATCAGAATTTCATCCGTACCGATCTCATTGGAAAAAACCTCTACCACATAATTGATTACCCCCGGAGTATTGTCCAGAATATCATAGAGAGCGGGCGGATAAAGAGTGGTTCCCCTATACTTGATCATTTGCTTTTTGCGTCCAATGATCGGCCCGAGCCGCATCGTATTTCTGCCACACGCGCAGGGCCCATAATCCGGCGCGCATATGTCGCCGGTTTTGAAACGCAGCAAAGGCATGCCTTCCAGTCCGAGAGTGGTAATAGTAAGCTCGCCAGGCATACCAGGCTCCACCGGTTGATCATTATCGTCCAGAAACTCCGTGATAATAAGCTCCGGCTGATGATGTCCTCCCCGACCGGCCTGACATTCCGTAAAAGCCGATACCATTTCCGTAGAAGCATAGGTGGAAAACAGCGCGATCGGCCAGCGATCGGTAATTTTTTTGCCCAGCGTATTGAGTGAAAAATCGGGATTCCGGATTGACTCTCCGATACAAATCGCCTTTTTTATCGTAGAGTTTCGGTAATCAATCCCGTTTTTTTCAGCGTAATCAATCATCGCCAGCAAAAAGGATGGTACAGCGATTAAAGCGGTTGAACGAACCTTGAAGATTGTATCCCATTGAAGTTCAGGAATACCTGGTCCTACCCGCACAATTCCTGATCGCGACTTCCTGGCACCCAGGAAGTAAGCCATACCAGCCATAAAACGCCGGTCGAGCGTCGTCGTGAGTTGGTACAGTTCATGGACTCCCGGCTCCTGGGTACACCGCAAAGAAAGATATTCGTTATAGGCGAGACGGTCCAAATCCTTATCCGTAAGCGGAAAAATGACCGGATCTCCCAACGTGCCCGACGTAGTCACATAATCAATAATCTTTTCCCTGCCTACGCATATGAACTGATCATTGGCCCGCTGAATCGCGTCCTTGGTCGTAACCGGAATACGCGTCAAATCCTCCAGGCTGGCAATAGTAGTTATATCGATCGCGCGCTCCTGAAACAACCGCTTGTAATAGATTGAATTTTGATTCAGAAAACGCAGCAATTCGGCAAGTTTCTTTTCCTGAAAAGCCTTTATGTCCGCGGGAAGCGCGTACTCCATATTCATACGCGCTTCCCGTTCCCCATCATGCAAACTCATATGGTTTCTTTTTCTAAAAGTACTGTCGCTATAGCCATAGACTTCAAATGACTCATAGACAAATGGATCTTCATTATATTGTTTTGTTTCAGAAAATCACTCACGGCTCCGTACGCTTTGATCATTGGTTTGCCCATCTCGTCGCTGACCACTTCGATGTTTCTGAAACTCATTTCGCCCCTGCATCCTGTACCCATCGCCTTAAACATGGCTTCCTTGGCGGCGAAACGCGCCGCGTAGCGTTCCATCCGGTTTTTACTTCCGCCGCAATACGCGACTTCCGATTCCGTAAAGACCCTATCGCGAAAGGCGTCACCTTTATTGATATAACGTTCAATACGTTCTACCTCGATAATATCCGTACCTATGCCAAAAATCACTGTCGTCAGTTTATGGATAATTTTACTTTCTCCCGTTTTTTTACAATACCCAATGAATCCGCCATCCATGGAATGGATTTATCAAGGGCGGCTTCATAGTGTTTTTCCGCTTCCTCATAACGTTTTTGAGAGCGGTAATAATCACCCGCCAATTCATACGACAGGTAATATTCCGGATTGGAACGAATAACCAGCTCCGCCAGGGTGTCGTTGACCTCTCCCGATCGAATCACCCGCTCAAGCGTGGTTTTTGCCGATCGGAAAACCAGATAGTTTTTAAACGTATCGGTCCGGACGAACGGATCTTCGCCGATGGTCAACGAATCCACTTTGATTTCTCCGGCCGAGGGTTCATCCGCCGCTTTGGCGAATACAGCGTCCAGATCATAGCACACATATTCGCCCAATTGCCAGGGAGCCGTCGATACCCATACCAGACGCTCCTCGGGCTTAAAGATAATACTATGGTGCCCCTGCAACTGATTGAGCGCCCGTTCATTTCCCAGACCTATATCTTCTCCATCCGCTCCCTTCCGGTCTCGTAATATTTCAGCGACCCTCTCCGGGTTCAGCCTTCCGGAAGCGGATACCAGATCCTCGATCCGCCGGTAACGGTAAAGCGTACTGGTCTCGTTTCTGTGCTTCACATTGGTTTCCATATCCTTCAGAGAGGCGCTCTGATAGTGATTGGCGCAATAGACAAAGGTCGTATCCGGATCGTAGATGGCTGTCTCCTCGACGGTTTTTTCAATCACCACCGCTTTGCCATCGCGAGCCGAACCTACCAGAAAGGATTGTCCGACAAAAGTCTTCCTCTTATTTATAATCTCGTAAGCTTCCTCAATCGTGGCCGCGTACTGCAATACCTCTCTGGCGACGATGGAAATAGGCGTAGCGGTGCTGAGAGGCATTGGTCCGCTGGCGGCGTTGATCGTCACGGTGAGTCCGGCCTCGTTCATTCCCGACACAGCTCCGATCATCCCTCCCCAGGTTACCATCATAAACTTGCGACCCCGATCCGGATTGATAAACGCGACAATCTTCTCTTCGGCGAATTTGTCTCCGACGAAAAAATCAAAGTTACGTCCGATAATCATGGATGAGTCAGTCTTTTCATCACCCCAACTAGCAAACGAGGTACAACCAACCATATGAAGTTCCTGAAGAAAATGACCTATGTCATGCGCCGCGTGGTAGTTGAGCATACGGTAAAACCCCGGACCTATAAAAGAAAACTCATTTGAGGCGGAACGCGACACTCCATAAATCTCCTTCATGTACTCTTCCGGAATATTTTCATCCAGATCGCGATTAAACCAGGCTACAAAATATTTGAGAAAATTGACATATATCCGAGATGGGATCATTTCGGCGATCTTCTCGACAAAGTGCCGCTCCTGATTGACAACGAGCTCTTGACTCAGCTTTCCATTGATAACTCCTCTCTCAAACGCGTCTCCTTCTACATACAGCTCATACAAGCCCGATTCACTAGCGCGCAACCAATTGTTTCCATAGACATAAAAGCCTTCGGAAGGTTCTTGCACGATAACTTTTTCATAGAAAGCTTCGTCGACAGCGGGAACGGGTACTCGTATAGAGTAAAAGAAATAAACCGCGAACAAGCACGCCAAAGCGGCTATTCCAATAAATATTTTATATCGCTTTTTCATATGGACATGAAATACAAAGTTAAAAAACATCTTTTATTGTGGCTCATCATCGACAAAAAGTTACGCGCCGCGATTGATAATATTCTTTACACGGGGTATATTCGATGTTTTTAAAAGCGCTATGGAAACCAGTAAATTATATGAAGTCGCCTTGGGACTTTTTCCCGGAATTGGCGGTGGTCTTACCAAATTACTTGTCAGTTATTGCGGCTCTGCCGAAAAAGTCTTCACGACTTCCAAGGGAAAGTTAAAAAAGATTCCGGGAATCGGAGATAAACTGGCCGAAACAATCACCAACAATCATCATCTGCTGTACGAAGCGGAAAAGCAGTTGAGACTGGCGGAACAGACCGGCACAGGGGTATGCTTTTATACAGACAAAGAATACCCTGAAAGGCTGAAAAACATCAACGACGCGCCGGCCCTGCTCTACTACAGGGGCGACATTCCGCTCAATCCTTCACGTTCGGTCGCCATCGTAGGCACCCGCGCCGCGTCCGAGTATGGTAAAAAATGCGTGGAGCAAATCATTGAGCAACTCACGCCTTATCAACCCGCCATTGTCAGCGGCCTGGCATATGGTATCGACATCGCCGCGCATAAATCGGCTATTCGCAACAATTTACCTACCATTGGTTGCATGGCTACCGGGCCGGATATCATTTATCCGGCCGTTCATAAAAATATAGCTTTGACCATGGAGGCGAACGGAGGCGTTCTTACAGAGTTTCCATTTGGCAAAAAAGCGGTACCCGCCGCTTTTCCCGCCCGCAACAGGATTATCGCCGCGCTTTGCGACGTACTGATCGTGGTGGAGGCCGCCCGAAAAGGTGGCGCGCTGATTACGGCGGAAATGGCCAACGACTATCACAGGGAAGTGTTCGCCCTACCCGGAAATATCGACGAAAAATACTCCGAAGGATGCAACCGGCTGATACAACGACACAAAGCGCATATATTCACAGATATCAAAGCGCTCGAGGAACTCATGAACTGGTCCTTGTCCAATAACAAAAAAATGGATCGCGGCTCTCCGGTAACCGCTATCAGTCTCCATGAAAGGGAAATGCCCATATATACCCTGCTGTCGGATAATTCGACATTGCAAATCGACGAACTTAGCTGGAGGAGCAACATCCCGATATCGACCCTGGCTTCCATATTGCTTGAAATGGAATTTAAAGGGATTCTCAAGAGTATGCCTGGCAACCGCTATAAGCTTTCCTAGAAAATATACAATTTTACAACATATAAGATTTTAGAAAATAGCAGGTTAACCGATAAGCGCGGATTATTTTCCGCTTCCGGAAACCTCTCGGAAACAATCCTATGTTGATTAAAAAAACGTCGGGATAATCCCGGCCGGGTATAAAAAGAGAAAACTATGTCTAGACCGGAATATATAGAAGTGGAAGACAATGTGCGTCTGCATGTAGTAGATTATGGAGAGGGACCTACTGTCGTATTTATACATGGCTGGCCGCTGAGCAACGCTATGTTCGACTATCAGTACAGCGCGCTGGCCCGCCAGGGATTGAGGGTCGTAGGGATTTCCCTGCGCGGATATGGCTTGTCCGACAAGCCGTACGGCGATTATTCCTACGAACGGCACGCGGACGATATCAAACGGGTTTTTGAACAGATAGCGATCGTGGAGGACGCTGTACTATGTGGTTTTTCCATGGGCGGAGCCATCGCTCTCCAATACATGGTCAAATACGAAGGCTGCCATATCACCAAGCTGGCGCTGGCTGGAGCCGCGTTGCCAGTATGGTCGAGAACCGATTATTCTCCCCATGGTCATAAGTTAAGTGAAATCAACGACTTTATTGGCTTAAACAATACCAACAGACCCAAACTATTCGAGGAGTTTGGCAAAATCTTCGCCGCTAGTGAAGACGCGCTGCCCGAAGGAATTACCGATTGGCTTGCCGGCATCCAGGCGCAATCGTCCGTATACGCTACCGAGCAGGGTCTCATAGCCCTGCGAGATACCGATCTTTCCGAAGCTGTAGAAAAAGTCCGGGTACCAACACTAATTCTGCATGGAAAAAGGGATAAGATCTGCCCTTTTGAATTCGCTGAATATACGAGTAAGCATACGCGAAACTCGACATTGGCGCCCTTCGAACATAGCGGACACGCTCTGTTTTATGAAGAGCTGGATAAATTTAACGAGGAGATTGTACGTTTCGCTAAAAGCGAAATAGAGCAAACTGTAGAATAAGCTCGGTATACAAGGGTTATTTATGAAACAAGAGGCGACAATCTCTTGTTTCGCGAATAACCTTTCAATACCTTCAAGAACCTCAGCTACCGGATGATCCGAAGTCCGGACGGAATTTTATTATCCCTATGATTTTACCGATGGTCTTTCCCGATATAAGTTACCCTAAAAGACAAAGCTCCAACTGGAATAATCCAATCGGAGTTTTATTCATAAAGCCTATGCTTAATCAGCTACGATGATTTTCTTCGTCAATACGCTTGAGTTTTGTCTAATCGTCAATAAATACGTTCCTTTCGCCAATCCCTGAACATTCAACTTCGCGTTACCGCCTTCTACCTTCACAGGCAATGTTACTTCTTCCCCCATCGCGTTCGTTATTCTAAATAAAGCGCGGGCAAGGTCCAACTCTGTTTCAACTATAACTTCGTCTCTGGCGGGTATCGGATACACTTTACCAGACGCGTTATTTACGAAAGCTTCCATTCCCGTAGCCACATCGACAATAATTATAACAGGAGCGGATCTACTGGCGCAGCCGGATTCATTAGTAACTTCTACCGTATAATTTCCAGCGGCGCTCGCCATATAAGAAGGACCTGAACCGACCTCCGCGCTTCCATTAAACCACTTATACGTCAAGCCTGTTTCCGTATTAGTGGTCAGAGTCACAACCTCCCCATCCGCTATCGTAGTATAGCCATCAACGGTGATAGCCGCCATAGGACGCGGATTTACTACAACCGAAACCATCGTACGCCCGCTTTCACATCCATCAATCGTTTGCGAAACATAATAATTCGTAGTACCCGCCGAAACAGTCTCCGGGATCGGGGCGGACGCTAAAGCGGCCCCTTCCGTCGCTACCATATACCACTTCAACGCCAAGCCCGTCGCCGTCAACGCTTCAGGAATATCGTCCTGACAATACGCGACAGGTGAAGCCGCGGGCTCGGGAGTAGCGCATGGCAATAATCCCCTCAGGATAGCGGTACCATACCAGGATGGGTTTCGCCACGCCTCATCGGTCTCCGCGTGCCAGGATAGCTTGCCATCGCGATCTCCTCCATCATCGTCATCATTGACCATAAACTCGAACCCTATTAATTTATCAATGGCGGGAATTCCCTGGATACTTGTCCATGGAATTCGGACTTCAACCACATACCCTCCGGGACGATCCGCTATTTCATACGTAATACCATCGGTAGCGCGCGCCGCCGGAATGGTTCCTACAACCGTTCCGTCATTCCATCCAAAAGAATACTGTACCTCCTTGTCGCCATAGGAGACCGCCTTATCATTATTGATATCCACATATATTTCTATTCCGTCATCATCGTATACATTTTTGCTGTCGTTGACTTTTACATCATCCGTAATATCCGCCAGCACATAAAGATAAGTATCGTCCCACAAGGCTTTGAACTCCCCGGAAAGATCCGCGTGATTCGTGACCTCGCCTACTATCAATTTTGTCACACCGGCAGGGATAATGTTCGCGTTTTCCCATACAGCGTCCGGTATACCGTCAATATTGACAGGAACGGCTGCTTTGTATATTTCATACCTATTTGAAACCCTGACGGTAATCTCGGCCCTCGCTCCCTCACATCCGTTCAATGTCTGAGATACATAGTACTTTGTAGTTCCCTCGGTAGAAGTTGATGGAGTAGGAGCTTCAGCCAGCGGTGTGGTAGTAGTATTGTCGACATACCACTTTAAGGACGCTCCTGTAGCTGTCAACTGAACGGCGACCTCACCCACTTCATAATCAAAGAAACGTGTAGTAACCGGCTCCGGAGTAGCGCAGGCGGCGCATTCACTCACTGTAACATTGGAGCTTCCGGTGCTTTGGTAGCCTTCCGACAACATGATCTGATAATCCCAGGTAGTCCCCAGATACATGCCCTTGGACTCCCACGCCGCCACGTGATTGGCGAAGGTCACTGTACCGCTCAGTCTCTTTGATGTACGAACACTCCAATATTGCTGAAAAGTCGCGGTACCTACTATGGAAGGTTGTTCCGTTCTTGTAGTCTCGTAGATCTCATAAGTTCCGTCATCACTGGTAAATGTTCCTTTAGAGGTCGCTCCAGGCGGTCTCCAGCTTCCCCAGGACTCTACTATATAGTATTCTATCAACGGATCTTTCGTCCAGCCATATACGGCAAAATACCCATTACTGCCACCATCGAAAGTACCTGAAAAACAAATAATCCGATTGGCGCTTCCTTTAGCCCAGCCTTTTCCAGCCGTAAAGTTACCGATATTGGTCCATGTAGTGCTGTAATTGCCTCCAGGACCTAAAGTCATGGACGCCGACCCGCTGGCTCCGTCATTCCAAAACGAATAGAAATAACCATCGTGGGAACTTTGGATATTTTCATGGATCGTCCGCGCGTCGGACTCTCGCGGAGTAAATAGACACGCGCATAAAAACACTGTTAACAGCATAACGCGCGTGTTTCTAAGCAATAGTAGCAGTTTTGCCATACACGTAGTTTAATACAATTATGAACTATATCTCGAACAAAAACGCTTTCATACTATTCAACGTGATCCGGAAAAGCAAGCAAAAAGACTACTTTTGAGTATCAACGCGCTTCAGACATAATCATTTAAGTGTTTTCCGGTATCCTGAAATCCAAAAAATACGCGCATAAACCTGTATCATAAGAAAGTTCCCTACTTCATTTCAAGATTATCCGGGACGGAATCTCATTTCGGTTATTTCCCACCCAGCATTCCCGTACGGCGCAAAAGCGCTTCCGGTGAAGGCTCCTTACCTCTGAACCGCTTATACAATTCCATAGGATGCTCACTTCCCCCGGCGCTGAGAATATGAGCGCTAAACAACCTGGCGGTATCTTTATTGAAGATGCCCGTCTCTTGAAAAAATTCGAACGCGTCCGCGTCCAGCACTTCCGCCCATTTATAGCTATAATAGCCGGAAGCATATCCACCCTGAAATATATGCGAAAACGAACAACTGGTATTGGTATCCTTTACAGGTGTAAGCAGATCGGTCTTTTTTTGCAGTTGACGCTCATGATCACCGACATCGGCAATGGTATCCGCCTGATCCGTATGCCAACCCATATCGAGCAAGGCCAGCCCGATTTGGCGAACAGTTTGGTAACCCTCCATAAAGTTGGCGCTTTCCCTGATCTTTTCTATATATTCAATCGGAATTACCTCGCCGGTTTCATAATGACGGGCGAACAGGTCAAGGCTTTCTTTTTCATAAGCCCAGTTTTCCATAATCTGCGACGGCAATTCGACAAAATCCCAATACACATTGGTTCCCGACAAGCTTTCGTAGGTACCCTGAGCGAGCATGCCATGCAACGCGTGCCCAAACTCATGAAACAACGTAGTGACTTCGTCGAAAGTAAGAAGGGATGGTTTGGATTTGGTAGGTTTGGTAAAATTGCACACGATAGAAATATGGGGACGAATATCCGCGCCATGCCGCTTTTTCTGCCCCCGGAAGGAAGTCATCCAGGCTCCGTTCCTTTTACCCGGACGAGGGAAAAAATCCGCGTAAAATATGGCGACATGCGTCCCCTCGCTATCGGTAACCTCATATACTCTGACATCCGGATGATAAACCTGTATATGATCTACTTCCTTAAATCGAAGACCATACAACCGCTCAGCGATCTGAAACACCCCGTCAATCACATTTTCAAGCTGAAAATAGGGCTTGAGCGTTTCATCGTCGATCTCGTACTTTTCTTTTTTCAGTTTTTCGGAATAAAAGGCGATATCCCAACGCTCAAGCTTGTCAGGTCCCCCGATAGACTTGGCGTAAGCGGCCAGCTCCTCCACTTCCCTGCCTCCGACCGGCAAAGCGTATTGTAGCAAATTGCCGAGAAAATCATTCACTTTGCCCGGAGATTCGGCCATCCGCTCTTCGAGTACAAAATCCGCGTGCGAAGCGTAGCCCAGTAGTCTGGCCCGCTCCAGCCGCGACCGAACGATTTCCAGGACTATCGCCTGATTGTCGCTTTCATCGCCTTTAAAAGCTTTGGAACCATACGCGAGAAACATTTTCCGACGCGCTTCACGACGCTCGGAGTAGGTCACAAAAGGAATATAGCTTGGAAACTGAAGCGTAAATACCCACTTGCCTTCTTCACCCATTTCCTGCGCCGTCATAGCCGCGGCCTCCACCACATGATCCGGCAAGCCCGCCAGATCTTCCTCCTTGTCGATAGTCAACGTGAAAGCATTGGTTTCTTTGAGTACGTTTTCCCCAAATTGAAGGGATAATTGGGAAAGTTTCTTGTCGATATCGCGGAGACGGCTTTTTTCCTCTTCCGACAATTTAGCGCCATTGCGTACAAAAGCTTTATAAGTATCGTCAAGCAAAGTTTTTTCTTCCGTGTTCAACGCCAGGGAATCCCGTTCATGATAAACCGCCTCTATTCTCCTGAAAAGCTTTTCGTCCAGCAGCTTGTCGTTGGAGAAATCCGTCAGCAATGGGGATATTTCCCGAGCGATCGCCTGAATCTCATCATTGGTCTCCGCGGAATTCAGATTAAAGAAAATTCCCGCTACCTGATTAACAAGCTCACCGCCTCGCTCGAGCGCTTCAATGGTATTTTGAAAATCCGGCTTGGCGGGGTTGGCCGTGATGGCTTCAATTTCCTTCTTGCCCTGCCGGATAGCTTCCTTGATGGCTGGAAGAAAGTGTTCATTCTTTATTTCTTTGAAAGGTGGGGTTTCAAAAGGTGTATTGAACTTGTTCAATAATGGATTCATAACAGCGACATTAAAAAGTTTATACTATATCAAACCGGGGATAAAACCTAATCCCTGAGCATAATCCATTCCATGGAGCTTCCAGGATGGATTGTTTTTTTTACATAAAAGCCATTTTTTTGATAAAAAGCGGCCAAGTCTTCCTCTTCAATGGCCAGCCAGAAACGCTGGCTTTGATCCCGCGCGAAAAGCTGACGGAGCCAGTAAGAGCCCAGCCGCTGATTTCTGAATTGTTCATCAATCCAGAGAAAGCCAATATACAAATAGCCCTGGTCAAACCAATGTTCCGCTTCTTCTTTGTATGTGAGCGTATCCGGAGCGGGTGTGGAAAAGACCAGCCCCCCTCCCGCTATCCGATTCTCCTTTTCCAGAACATATACATTGGTAGACTCTTCATATTTCTGCCAGTATGGAGCAATACCTTCCCGCCAATCATCGGGCAAAACCCCAAAAAAACGCTCCGCGCGACCGGTCAGGTCACTGAACGCGTATCCGCTATAAAGACTTTGATCAGACAAGGACGATTTAGGCATACGAATTTTATAACAATTTCCATGACCATAGCTTGTCCGAATCCTCGCTCCAGCGATCACCGATATCGGTCCGATAGTACGCGTTGTTGATCAATACATTGCCAATACGGTTATAAAGCTGTTTTTGCGCTTCCTTCATCGTGGTGCCGGTGCCGGTGACCAGCAGCGCCAATCCTGAATCGCCGGTAATAAGCCACTCGCCGTTGACTTGCTTGAGATGCATGGGATGAATGCCTTCCTTCATATTTTTCTTGACCACCACCACGGCGTCTTTGGAAAACAGGTTGAAAGTTTCCTTATCGTTGTACGGGAATGGCGGCACAACCATGTAGGCTCCCACCTGAAAACCTCTTTTAGTATTGATTTTAAAACTTTCGCCCCTGGCTACTTTATAGAGTACCTTGCCAAAGGAATCCGCGATACCGTCGCGTTGAATATAGACCTGAGGAAAACCAAAACGGGTAGTAAACTCCAATGGATAAATCCCATTGCCATTGACGATACAGTTGATATCAATATGACCGACAAAGTTGTCCTTCGCCAGCGTTTTCTCCATTTTTTGAAGTGTAGCGTCAAAAATCGGATTATCGTCCGTCCAGAAACTGCTGGTACCCATTTCGCCGGTAGAAACACCCAGTTCCTTTGGAAACAACTTTTTATGCTCAAAAGTAATATTGATCGGCTTGATAAACTCCTTGCCGTTAAAGAACGCGGCCACCGCTATCTCCACTCCGCTCACTTTGCGCTGCAACTGAAAAGTCCCCATATCGTCTCCCCAGGTTTTTTCATAGGCTTTGAGTACGCGTATAATATCGCTCCCGTCCTCTTCCTTGCCGACAAACAACAATTGCTTGTATTCCTGCGCCTCGCCGCTCGGCTTGATTACATAGGTATTGGGATTGGCCTCTACATAGGCGATCGCGTCGCGAAACGTGGTAAACTCCTTAAAGTTAAGTATCTTAATCTTATGCCGCTTTAATTCGTTCTGACCAAAACTCCGGTCCTGCTCCAGCGTGTCCGAATATTCGGTACCGCCAAATACAGGCTTGCCCGCGGCTCTCAGTTCAGCGGCCACCTTGCCGTAGCCCGTATAATCAAAAATGATTACATCCGCCCAGGAAACATACTTTTGCCAGTTTTTAACCTTAGGCACAAACCCACTACCCACTTCATGGCAGGGCTTATATTCGATAAAAAGTTTTACTTCGTTTCCTTCCTGATGCACCGCGTTGGCTATATCAAGAGAATCTCCCCATTTGGAAACGAACAAAAATTTGATTTTTTGGGACATTAAATAGTTAAAATAATCGTATTCCGCTATAACGTTATTCAAATTTATAAATTTTCATCATAGCAATATCCATTATCAATTCTCTCGAATTAAAAATGTTCGCGAAACGTTTATTCCATACAGGATTGGATATTATGAATGAGGCGATTGCTTAAAAAGTCCCGTGGGCCGAAGATTTTTCAGCGGCTTCCAAGCATGGAATATTTTTAAAAGAAGTATCTTTGTCAGGTTGTCTGATGATATGATGAATTCAAAAATAACACGAAAAAGCCTGGCGGATGAAGTAGCGGAAAAAATCCGGCAAGATATTCTGTCGTCTACATTCGAGGTCAACGAAAAACTGCCGACGGAAGCCGTATTAGGCCAGCGGTTTGGCGTAGGACGCTCTACAATACGGGAAGCCATACGGATGCTGGTACACGCGGGAATCCTTCGGGCTCGACAGGGCGTAGGCACCTTCGTCGAAGCAGTCACGGGAATTCACGAGCCTTTTCTGAAAAGGGTGAAACGAGCCGGCCACGAAGATCTGGACGAAGTTCGCAAACTTCTTGAATTGAAAATAGCGGAAAAAGCCGCCGCTAACCGAACCGAACAAGATCTGCAAGCCATGGCCCGATTTCTGGCGCTCCGTGAACAGGCGGCCAACACCAATGATCTGGCCGCCTGTGTCGAAGCGGATATACAATTCCACACGTCTCTCGCCAACGCCTCCCGCAATGAATTACTGGCGGAGTTATATCAGACACTGGCCATCCAGGTCAAAAAGTGGTTTATAACGCGGATGGATTCCACGGAATCCTTTATAAAAACACAAGCTCTGCATGAAGATCTTCTGTACCTCATTCGCGAAAAGGACGGGGCCGGAGCCTGGAAACAGGCTGAAAAGATTATTAACTTCAGAGATTAACATCCTGTGAGTACATCGACTAATCTCTAAAAACACTTGATTTATCTACCCGTATGTCTACCATCACAAGTCCTGTTCAAGCGGATCGCACCACGTATTCCATCCTGTTCGCGATCAGCGTAAGCCACTTTCTCAACGACCTGTTGCAATCAGTGATTCCTTCGGTATATCCTCTTCTGAAAGAAAACTATCAACTGTCTTTCGCGCAAATTGGTCTGATCACACTTGTATTTCAGCTTACTGCTTCTATTTTGCAGCCTTTTGTGGGCAACTACACCGACAAACGTCCCAAGCCGTATTCTTTTGTGGCTGGCATGGTCTTTTCCCTGAGCGGTATTGTATGTCTTTCATTCGCTCATACGTTTGGCTGGATTTTGGTAGCGGTAGGATTGGTAGGCGCTGGTTCCTCGGTTTTTCATCCCGAAGCTTCGAAGGTCGCCTACTACGCTTCCGGTGGCAGACGGGGACTCGCCCAGTCGATCTTTCAGCTTGGCGGCAATGGAGGCTCCGCGTTGGGGCCATTGCTCACGGCCACCCTCATTATGCCTTTTGGCCAGATTTACATCTCATGGTTCGCGTTGATTCCCACGTTGGCGATTCTGGTCCTGTACAACGTCGGCAACTGGTACCGCGAGCGCCTGTCCAGGTCCACTATGTTCAAAACTTCCAACGCCGGCGACAAGGCCGCCTTATCCGGTCGTACCGTATGGTTTTCACTGGCTATACTATTGATCCTGATATTTTCGAAGTATTTTTACATGGCCGGCATTACCAGTTATTTTACATTCTACCTGATCGAAAAATTTCAGGTTAGCGTTCAGCAATCGCAGATGTATCTTTTTGTATTTCTGGGAGCGGTAGCCGCCGGCACGCTGGCTGGCGGGCCATTGGGAGACCGGTTCGGACGCAAGATCGTCATATGGATTTCCATCCTCGGCGCGGCGCCCTTTACTCTTTTGCTTCCTTACGCCGACTTGTTCTGGACTGGTATTCTTATCGCCATCATCGGCTTTATTATCGCGTCCGCTTTTTCCGCGATCCTGGTATACGCTCAGGAACTAATTCCGGGCAAAGTAGGCATGATTTCAGGCTTATTCTTCGGATTCGCGTTTGGCATGGGTGGCCTGGGTTCCGCTATTCTCGGATATTGGGCGGACCTATCCGGAATCATTCATGTATTCCGGATATGTTCCTTTCTCCCATTGATTGGAATCGCGGCCGCTTTTCTGCCGGATCTACGAAAATAATAATCAGCGACTAACGGAGACATGAAGAGTTAAGCCTTTAAAAATCATATTCCCTGTGCTTTCTGTTAAATTCATCTGAATGGAAAGTCGGATTGACCTGAAGATTATAAAACGCGTATTGCTCAAACAGTCCTTTATCGTCATACATTACCTGTAGAAGAGGCAAGAAAGTTTTCTTGTCAATATACAGATAGGTAAACTTTGAATACGCGTTGGGGATCCGTATCGTCATTCCAGGCTTGCCGTCCTGATAGCCGGTAAGATTTTTATTGAGCTGTAAAATCATGTAATCGCTTATATGCAGCTTGTACGCGATATCAGTTATGGTTTCACCGGCCTGAATCACATAATCCACATAAGCGAACGGCTTATAGTCTATTCGTATTTTGTAACAGGCCCGGTTGTCAAAAACCGTATCGCTCACATAGGTAAAGTAGTCGTCGAAATCTTCCCCCGACTTGTCGTCGATATGCTGTATGATGTCATATATATAGTCAAAGCCGACTTCGTGCACTGTATGATGGTTATTGTTACGCATCACGCTTCCATAGGGGTCTAGCGACAGATTGATATAGGGAAAAGCGTTGGGGTTTACCAGCGCCAAATTTTTGTTTTGTCCTTCGACGTATAAAACCTCGACCCCTTCGTTGGGCGCGATGACTTTCGTATAGATTCGTTTAGGATTTCTAGAGTATTTGACCTGTTGCTCTCCTTTCAGATACTTGTCGCCGATACGCTCTATTTTGCGCATGGTAAATTTGAGGCTATTGACCTTCTCAATGGCGTTATACATGTTGTCGATAATTTGCCGGGCATCCACATCGGAACCGCTACGGAAAGACGAAATAAGGAGAACAAGTATGCATGTCAGCAGGACAAGCGCTGATTTGTGAGCGGCATCTATTTGTTTTTCACGCATGTTTTACAGAGTATCTGACAGATATCGTTCGTATACGGCGTTTAGTATACTAATGCCGTACTTTTTACTAAAAAAATACAAAAAAGTCAATTCTGTTTCCGCGATTGAAAAAAATCAGCGAAAAATTTCGAAGCCTGAACATTCAAGATCACCGAATCCGAGAACGATTGTATCAGAAAAATTTCGCCTCGATTATCCGGAAACCCGGCGATGGTATACTTCTGATAAAAAAACTTATGCTTTTTTTCGCTTTCTGCACGCGTTCCAACGCTCAAAAAGTCCAGGAACTTCATTTTTGAAAAAGTCCAGAAAATCGGTCAGATCATCAAGGGCTTTGTTAAATTCGGGGGTCTTAGGGGTACGTTGCGCCAAAACCTCCTTATACAAACTACTCATACTGGCCAATCCCTCTATTTGAATCTGCATTTCTCTTTCCCAGCTTTCGAGACAGCTCCTGAAATAACGCTTACGGTCTCCAGGCTTGGTAATATATTCGATTTTCTTGGTCGTCAACAACATATTTATAGCGCTACTGGTAGAGCTCTTACTTATGTTCAGACTTTTCTGAATATCCGTAAAGGAGAAATACGTAGTATCGGCTACCAGCATCAAAGCGAGTACTCTCGATATGACCGGAGGTATTCCACTCTTCTCAAAGAAAACTCCCAGGCGTTCTATCAGCTCTTTTTGATGATCGGTGATCGTTAGACTCATAGTTATTCGATTAGAAAAGACCTGAAACCGTAATTATACGGCCTCAGGTCTTCAGATTATCCAGGTTATATGGTCTTGATTTCAACCATTTCTCTTTTAGCGGTATTCTTGTCCTTTTTCTTTCTAAACCGATTAAGAAATTTTTCCATGGTCATGTATATCGCCGGAATCAATACCAATGTAAGCAATAAGGAGCTGGTCAATCCCCCGATAATAACCCACGCGAGGCCATTTTTGGATTCGGCTCCGGCTCCGGAAGCCAACGCGATCGGCAACATGCCAAAAATCATGGCGAGCGTGGTCATCAGAATCGGGCGAAGACGCTCCTTGCCCGCTTCAATCAACGCTTCGCGGACAGATACACCCGTCGCTTTAATATTATTGGCGAAGTCCACAATCAGAATAGCGTTTTTGGCAACCAATCCCATAAGCATGATCATACCGATAATCGAGAAGATCGTCAGACTCTCCATCGAAAGAGCCAGTGCCAGCAGGGCGCCTATAAGCGCTACCGGTAACGAAAACAATACAATAAATGGATATAGGAATGAATCGTACAAGGCCACCATGATCAGATAAACGAAAACGATGGCGATGATCATCGCTAATCCGAGGCTGGCGAAAGCGTCGGATTGCTGCTCCAACGCGCCGGCGTATTGTATCTCTATACCTTCCGGTACCTCTACCTGTTGAACAAGCTGTTGCAACTCTTCACCAACGGTACCGACTGGTCTCCCCACCACTTGCGCTTTGACGGTGATGGAAGACAAACGATCCCTCCGCTCCAGCTTGGTCGCGCCGAGCTCCTGCGTAATGGTCGCGAACTGCTTCAACTCCACCAGGCTACCCCGGTTGTTTCTGAACGTAAGACTACTTACATCATCGATTCCGCTCCGGTTAAACTTGTCCAGCACAATATTGATATCGTATTCATAGGGACCTTCACGGAACTCTGAATCGTCGTTTCCATTGAACGCGGTTCTCAGAGTCGTTCCCACTTCGGCGACATTTAATCCCAACGCCGCCATACGTTCACGATCAATACGCACCTGTAGCTCAGGCTTCGGATCTTCCGTCGAAAGTTCCACGTCAGTCGTTCCGGGAATTTTCTTGGTAAGGGATAAAATTACCTCAGCGACATCCTGAATTTTATCCATCTCGATGCCTTTGACCACTACCTGTACTGGAGCGTCGTTCGCGTTGCCGGTAATGCCCACCGGCGCGGCCTTTACTTTCACTCCGGGAATCTTAGCCTGAATTTCCTCCTTGACTTTTTTCCCAAACTCGTCGGAAGACAAATCTCGTTGCAGTTTGTCGACAAGTACCACATTAAGTTCGGACATATAGTTGGAAGCGGAACCAAGATTGGCTACGCTGGAATACCCCACGCTGGCGAATACTTTTTCCACATCCGGCCGCTCCAGAAGCATTTGTTCAATAGTGTTTGTAATCTGGTTGTTCTGAAACAAATTGGTCTGCGGATCATACTCCAGCGTCACGACCAGTTCGCCATTGTCGCTCTGGCTGATAAACTCGGAACCAATAAACTTGAACGGCACCAGGGCGAGGGACCCAAAGAACAATATGAGAGTAATAAGATATACGGTTTTACGATGATCGAGCGCCCACTCAAGAATGGCGCCATATCCTCTTTTCATACTTTCAAACAAGTCTTCAAACCCCAGCGATACGCGTCCCCACAGAGTATCTCTTGTAAAATGGTCAAGTTTTCCAAATCTCGAAGCGAGCATGGGAGTAATCGTAAAGGACACGAACAAGCTCATCAAGGTAGAGAAAACCACTACCAGTGAAAACTCGCGGACAATATTTCCAATAAGACCGGAGACCATGGACATGGGAAGAAACACCACCACGTCTACCAAGGTGATAGCCAGAGCGGTAAAACCAATTTCATTACGTCCTTCAAGGGCCGCCGTACGTTTGTCCTTGCCCATTTCCATATGACGGTATATGTTTTCAAGCACCACGATGGAGTCGTCGACAAGAATACCAACCACGAGCGACAAAGCCATCAGCGTCATCAGGTTAAGGGAGAATCCAAACAGATACATCATGATAAAGGTCGATATCATGGACGAAGGAATGGCGAGCATAACGATCATGGAGCTCCTCATACTGTGCAAAAATACAAGCATGACCCCCGCTACGATGATCACAGCGAGAGTAAGGTCGAAAGTCACCGCGTCGGCTGAAGCCATCGTATACTCTGAACTATCGGTAGCGACCTCGAAGCGTATGTTCTCCGCAGCGTAGGTCTTCTCGATACTAGCCATCGCTTCACGGATCTTCTTGCTCACCTCTACCGCGTTCGCGTCGGTTTGTTTCTGAATAATCAAACCAATGGAAGATTTGCCATTGATACGGTTGATCGTAGAAATCTCCCGAACCCCGTCATTGACCTGAGCGATATCGCCTATTTTTACTTTGCTTCCAGCAGGCGTATACGCGACCACCAGGTTGGTAATCTGCTCAAGGGACGTAAACTTCGCCGCGACCCGCAAACTGTACTGGCGATCCTTATTCTCTATTTTTCCGGTAGGAAAGTCCTGATTGGCCGCGATAATAGTCTGGGTAACCTCGCTCAGGGAAAGGTTGTACGCCTTGAGCTTGTCGGGATCAATCAGAATCTGGATCTGCCGCTCCTCGCCTCCGACCATCGTAATCTGTCCAACTCCTTCCACTTTGGTAAGCAAAGGCAGGATCCGGTCTTCGATCAGCTTAAAGAAAACGGTAGGCTTGACGTCTCCATTGACTCCAAGCTGAATCACAGGTATGTCATCGGATGAAAACTTATTGATAACGGGCGAGTCCACATCATCGGGAAGATCCGCCATAATGGAGTTTATCTTCCGTTGGGCGTCCTGCAAAGCCTGATCGACATTGGCGTTTTGACGAAGCAAGACCGTTACCATAGATACGCCTTCCTGCGATACAGACTGTAATTTATCAAGATTTTCGAGTGAGGATACGGCGTCCTCTATTTTTTTGGTTACCGACGACTCTACTTCACCAGCGGCGGCGCCGGGATAGATAGAAATAATCGTCAGAACCGGCGCGTCGAACTTGGGAAGCAGGTTGTAATTCAGTTTCGAGTAACTGATGGTTCCCAATATACCCAGCACCGTAAATATTACGATAACCAGCGCCGGGCGTTTGATGGATATTTCGGTTATTGACATTAATCGGAATTATTGCTTGTTGATAATAGATACTTTCACGCCATTGGTCAGGTTGATCTGGCCTGAAGTCACAACGACGTCTCCTTCCGACAAACCGTCTATGACTTCAAGATACTGACCATAGTCGTTGCCAATCAGGATAGGCTTCAACTGCGCTGTGCTTTCCTGACCGACTACATAGACTCTGGCGTCTTTCAGACTTCCGACGAGCGCCTCTCTGGGTATCTGTAGCGTAGGCGCGTTGCTTTGCTTGTTAAACGCGACGTCGACATATGTACCGGCCTTCAGTTGCTTGTCTTTTTTGTTTTCGATGGAAAGCTCTACCGGATAGTTGTGCGCTTCGTCTCCCCGCGGGCTGATAAAAGTGACTTTACCATGGTATTTTACTCCGGGAAACACCGTAGTGGTAATCGTGACTTCATCGCCAAGGTTCAGGGTATACACGTCTTGCTCAGAGATATTAAGCTGTATTTTGAGGCTGGAAATATCAACTACCGTCGCGATCGGAGCTCCCATCGTCGTAAACGCTCCTTCTTCGGCCTGCTTCGCCGTGATGATACCGGAAATCGGAGACGTTACCGTGGTACTGGACAATTCCTTTTTAGCCTGGTCAAGCTGATTGCGAGCATTGTCATAGGCGAGGCTATATTGGTCAAACTGAGCTTTGGAAGCGGCGCCCCCTTCATACAGATTCTTAAAGCGCTCATAGTTTTGCCGGGCGTCGGCCACACGTTGCTCCGCGTTGTCAACCGCCAGGGCGCGCAGACGATCATCTATTTTCGCGAGCGCCTGACCTTTCGTTACGCGTTGCCCCAGGGTGATATGCAGACTGGTAATCTTTCCCTGTACTTCGGACTTGATATCTATGACCTGATTGGCGATGGCCGTACCGACCATCTTCAGTTTTTTCTCGGCTATTTTCTTTTCCGTTTTATATACATTGACAGAAATCACCTGAGCCGAGTTATCTTCAACCCGCGCTCTGGCTTCGATCGTCTTTTTATTTTGCATTAGTCTGAAAGCGATTATGCCTGCCAGAACAACAACGACTGCTATGGTAATGAACCTTTTCATAAAAATATTCTACTAATTTTACTGAGAGTTTGAAGTCAAATAATTAATAATGTTTCCTTTAGCTTTCTCCAGTTGCAGTCTGGCGGTATAAAGCTCCAAAAGAGTGCCGATATAGATATTTTGAGCTTGACGCAGAGCGAATTCCGCGTTTACCACATCGGTAGAAGTACCAACGCCTTCTTTAAATTCCAATTGAGTAACATTATATACCTCTTCCGCCAGATCGACGTTTTCCTGCTCCGACGCGATCCGATGATAGGTGTTTTTGTACTGGATTTCGGCATTCGACACTTCGATATCAATCTGTTGCTTTTTGAGATCAAGCTGCTGTTTTAACTGATCCTGCTTTACCTTTGACTGCTGAACAAGCGCGCTCTTGCGCAAACCGTCAAAGACCGGAATAGACAAGCGGAGTCCAATGGACGCGGTGGTATAGTCGACCCAATCATTATTTTTGGTCTTATACAAACCCAAATCCGGCCCCTGTCCTACATAGCTATAGTTTGCAAAACCTGTAAGACGGGGAAAGTATTGGTTAGTAATGCTCTTTTGATCCAGTTTCTGAAGCTCAAGACTGGTTTCCAGTAATTTGTAATCGAGTCTCTTATCAAAAAACTGATCAGGGGTTTCCCCGGATTTCAACTCCGCTTCGGAAAGTTCAAAAGTCGTGTCCCTAAGCGTGATCGCCTGATTCAGCGGCATTCCCATCTGGAATTTCAGGTTGTTGTACGCCTGCTCAAGGTTCAGTTCCGACTGTTTAATCTGGGACTCAAGATTGGATTTACTCACCCGTAGCCGGTTGATATCCACTTTTTTCGCGAGCCCGTTATTAAACTGCAACTCGGTCATCGACAAGGTTGTTGTGGTATTGGACAAATTGATATTGAGCAGAGCGAGCTGCTTTTCAATAACAATCACCTTGTAATAAGCGTCAGCGATCGTATAGGCGGTATTTTCATTCACCCAGGCGCTATTCTGCGCGTAATACCTCGTCGAGCTTTTAGCGGCCTTGAGGCCCGTCCAGAAAGTTTGATCGTAAATCATCTGGGACACTTCTCCCGAAAGGCTGGAGTTGTACTGATATCCCATCGGGATGCCACCCTGTCCCCCGCCCATAAACTGATCCATGTTCGGGATAATCAAAAGGGGAATTTTCAGACGGTCCTCAAAGACACCATTGATGTTTGCCTGAGGAAGCCCCGTACTTCGAACCTCGATAATTCGCTTATCCGAAATCGTTTCATCCAGACGGGCGATCCGAAGATTATAATTGTTTTCAGACGCGTATTCGAGACATTCCTTTATTGACAAAGCCTTGGCGCCGGACGATTGCGCCTGAGCCCGAAACAGGAGTGTACAACTTAATAAGACGACCAGATAAAAAGTATAGTTTTTCATTTTTCCGCGATCAGTCACTGTTTTTTTAAATAATTGACCGAATAAAACTAGTAAAGTTTTTTTTGTTCTGAAAACTTCGAACCAAAAAAACATAATTTTTTTAAAAATAATTCAGAAAATATTCACTCAACTCCTTATGCTTACCTCGGTTATAAACACGTCATCACGCGTGACACTTTAAACTAAAATAAAAAACTAAATATCAAATGATTATAACAAAATAAACACGAAGCGGACTATTATATCCATCTATACTCTCCCCCTCACAAAGACTATAGTTTAAAATAAAACACAAAAAATAAAGTCAAAACAATATTTAAATAATACAAAAAAAACAAACCTCATTTAAACGCCATTCTGACTGAAGTCTGTCGATCTAAAAAAACCAGAATGTATCCCTCATTTCCATAAAGCACCTCGCCAATAACTGAAATCATATCATGGCTGACTTAAAATAAAAAAAGCCGGCTATGGCGCCGGCTCTTATTGACATATCGTTACCTTAAGCTCTTCTGGTGGAAGTTTTCAATTCTTCAATCAGATTGGATTGCGTCTGAAGTTCGCGCTTTAATTTTCTTTCCCTTTCCAACGTCGTTTTCTTATGTTCCTCAAAAGCGTTGAACAACTGGTCGTGTTCGTTGATCTTCTGCCGGGTTACCTTATGACTGTTTTTATAAAGAAAAAACAGAATGGCGCAGCTAATGGCGATGATAGCCATAATTATCCAGAGCGTAGCCGCGTAGGCGTATTTATCGACAGTGCTGTTCATAAACGTCATGCTGTCTTTGCTCACTGTAAGCTGACTCAAGTTTTCATTGAGTTTTCGCGCTTCATTCTCCAGTGACTGTATCCGCTCCTGCTGACTTTGTATAGTCGCCTTTTCCTGTTTCAACGAAGACTTATACAATACAATGGTATCCTGAACCGCCTGCCATACATCTTTCAGATCCGTTTTCTTGATCACTTTATAATGCTGGTAACTTTCAGACTTGTCGACCACTTTTTCCCATCTGTCGCTCAATGTTACGGGATCGGTTTGAGCCTGAACCAAGGCAAAACCGAATACGAAGAAAATCAAAATTGCCAATCTGCTCATGCTGTATCTGTTTTGATTGCGGAAATTAATGGATATTGACATTTTATTAAAGGATTAATGGAAAAAAATCTCCTTTATTGTGCGAAACCATGATTTATTATGATTTTTTACAAACAAATATCCTATAAATCATAGTTTCGCCTCCTATCTAATGAATAGACGGTAAAGTCAACATTTCTTTTCCAGGACTGCTTTCAATCATTAGAAAAGCTCCCCAGCTAAGTGGAGAAGGATCGTTTTCCTTGATTTTTCGCTTGGCGAGGGCGAAAGCTTTTCTTTTATCACCGGTACGGATATATTCCTCATAAAAGTGATACATGAACGTCTGGGCGACTTCATCGCGGACTTTAAACAAAGTCATGATAATAGCGTCCGCTCCGGCCAGCAACAACGAACGTTGAAGCCCAAAGACCCCTTCACCGTTCAGAATCTCTCCCCTACCGGTTTCGCAAGCGCTCAAAACAACCAGATCCGTGTTCGAAAGATTGAGCGAAGCGGCTTCATAGGCTGTCAGTATCCCTCCCCGACTATTGATGTTTTCTCCTTTTTCCAGCAATTCTCCTCCTCCATAAAACAAAAGGCCTGAATTGAGAAGCGGATTGCTTAAGCGGCTATTGTCGTCTTTGAAGGAGCTTTCCTGAAAATAACCATGGGTAGCGAAATGTAAAACCTGATGATTCCGCAGCGCCTTTACTGTATCTTCTGTAAGAGCGCTTCCTGTCAGGATCCGCGTCTGGATCCCATGCTTGCTCAAAAGTTCGCCAATACGGACAACTTCCTTTTCAGCTCCGGGCAACTGAGCTACATTGCCATATTTTCCATCCGAATAATAGGAAGGATTACCTCCAAGAACAAAGACGGAAGGCGCGCCTGGCTGATTCCTTTTATTTTTGGCGGACAGCTTCGCGTGAAGCAAATCCTTGCTATTGCTCAGGAAAGTGATGGATTGCTTGTCAATCAGAAAATGGTTCTCCGGAGTCCTGAATGTTTCGGGATTTAGTTGATAATAGATGCCATCCGGCGAAAAATAAACGGACCTGCTATCACCGACGACCGAAGCTATGGGAGCCCAGAATTTATTGTATGAATACTCATCTTCAATATTAAGGACAAGCGTATTCCGGTGGTATTTGTAATATCGTCCTTCCAGCTCTTCCGCTTTGGGGATTTCAACATAGACAGGAAACTCCCTGTTTCCATTGAGCGCCAGAGCGGCGTAAAAAGCCGAATCCGTAAATGTATGATTGAAATATCGGATACGCGTCATTTCAATCACACTTTCATTGGCGGACAGCCGGCCTCGTATACTTTTCCAGTCCGCCTTCCGTCTTATAGAGTTGTCCGCGAAATAAGACGATCTGAGACTTATATTTTTCTCTTCATGCTCAATCTCTTTCTCGAGCTCCTCTATTGAAACGCCCAATTCGGCGAGCTCTGTCTTATTCAGGCCGTAAACACTGCTCAGAAACTCCTTTTGGGCGGCCCAACGTTCGAACATGCTAATAAGGGAACTGTCTCCGGAAGCCTCGATATTCTGACGCGTTTGCCTGTCGGAGCTCAGCAGTATCGCCTTGGTCGCGATTATATTATTATAGACCTTTCCCAGTTCCGCGGGTCTGTTGTTGGCGTAATTAGACAAGAGCAAGTAATTATAAAACTCAAATTCATCCTTAAACGCCGACCAGTATCCGGACTTCTGGCGGAAACTCATCCCCGGAAAGAGCGTCTCTATATATTTAAGGTAACGGGGAATCGTCTCTTCCATCACCTGTATGGCTTTTTCAGTCTGCTTCCGCATAAAATACGACCTGGCCAGTTCACCCATACACGCGTTGTATACAGGATGCTCTTTGGACAAGCGATCCTTTATGATCGTTTCAGCGCTTAAAAATTCTTTTTCCGCCGCTACGTATTCGCGCCGGGCATAGTATAGTTTGCCCCGGGTACGCAACACGTTGGCGAACAACAAAGACTTGTTATCACCGGAATTTTGAAAATACGCGTACGCTTTATCAAGCAGTTTCGACGCTTCATCGTACTTCTGAAGCCGTATCAGGTAATCCGCGTAGCTGATCAAAATCTTGTTGTACCGCTCGCCGCTTTCCAGATAGGAATCACGCGCTATTTCAAGCGCTTTAGTGTAGAGCTTACCGGTTTCTTCACTATTATGTCCGGAGCGTATGGAAAGTTCCGCCTGCAACAGATACAGATTGGGACTAAAACTATTGGCGGCGCCCAGGGCTCCTGTAAACAACTCGGAAGCCCGCCCCAATTCCGCGCGCGCGTTTGTATAGTCGGCGATGGCGTCGAAATAAGACGCGTACAAATACCTCGCCTGAGCTAATTGCAAGGATTGAGAACCAAAATATCGCTCGCCAAGATGTATAGCCTGAACAATGCCTTTTTCAGCCTCGTCAAAATCGCCATTAATCAACCGCAATTCCGCTTCCAGGAGGATCAGGGGGTAGATAAAGGGGCCAGACAGAAGTTCCTTTCCAATCAATCCGCGGCTTTCCGCTATGATTTTTTCAGCCCGGTAATAATTGCCCGCTTCCGCGTAGACGCTGGCGAGCGCGTAGTCCGCTTCAATAGTTTCCGGAATATTTAGAAACCCCCGAACAGGCTTACGAATATTTCTCAGCGTTCCGGCAAGTTGAATACTCTTTTGTTTCTGCTCGGTCAGCCGGTAGAGTTGGTTTAACAACAACAGATTTCTAAACGATTGGCCGCTGTATGTTTTTCCCTCCCGCAAGGCTTCCTTTTCATATAGTCCCAATAATTTGTTCGCCTCCTGAACATCCCCCTTCAACCCTTTTAACAACGCGTTTTTTAACCGGTAATGAAGCGCGGCCAATTGATCCGTCTTATTCCGTCCCGGTTTGAGCCGCAGGGAAGCTTCCGAAAAATACAGCGCGGAGTCTATCAATCCTCTGGCATAATAATAATCGGTAGCCAGATCGTAATACCCGGCGATTAACACGCCATCCGGATTCATTTCGTTATTTATCTTCTTCAAACTGGATGCTATATCCATATGGCTAGCCTGAACGAAACCTCTGAAATGATTTGTTTTGATCAATTCATCCAGAGTAGCCATCGTACTAACGACCGACTCCCTCCCTGTTCCGGCAGCCTGTAGGCGTGTCAAATGGCCAGTAGCCTCAAGGTAAACCGCGATTTCCGAACTGGCGTAAGCCAACCGGGCCATAAGCGAATAGTATTCCTTCCAGAATGGATGGAACTCGGGAATGGAACGTGATTGAACACGAAGGCGCTCCAACGCGGCCATCGCCCTTCGCGGGCTCCCTTCCAGATAAACTCTGGTTATGGATATCAGCTCATAATATGGCTGTACCGGTTCATTGGTTCCCGCGATCTGAAAAGCGCCAATCTGCAATTCCCTGATCTTCGCGTCGGCGGCGATTCGATTGCCGGCAAAAAGCTGGCTGGAAGCTAGTTTATACAAAGCGAACGCCTTCAAAGGCGCCTTGTCGCTATTGCCCGCGGATTGAATAGCCCGCGCGTAGGCTCTGGAAGCCTCGCCCTGATTATCCTCACGCTCATATAAGGAAGCCTGAATAAGGTAAGCGTGGCATAAAAGCAGCCTGGAATCGCTCAGATTGGATTTGACCCAATCGATATACGCGTTCAGCGAATCCTTCGCCGGGCCGACATAACCCTGAGCCAAAAGATTACGCGCTTGCAGGCTCTTGACTTTGGCGTAATTCATTTCGCGCTCGCGCCGATTAAGCCGGGTCTGAAAATAATAAGACTGGGTACTGTCCGGTTGTAGAAGCGATCGCTCGCGATACCGTGCCTGTTCCGAAAGCAAATCAAGGCTCTGAGTATAAAAACCTTGTTGAAAATACGCATCCGCCAACAAAAGATTCTGATCCTCGATAAACCGGGGCTGATTAACAGTTTCTCCTTTAGTCTCCGCGAGCTCCACAGCTTTCAGAGCCTGCCCTGTTTCAAGGTATATCGCCATAAGGGTCAGCCGCGCGCGCATCGACGCTTCGCCTCCTTTCACGGACTCCTGTTTCAACTGTTTTTCGGCTTCCTCAAATCCTTCGAAACGAGCGTTGTAAAAGTCGGATAACGCTTTTATTCTCCATAATTCAAAATACGCGAATGGTTTGCCATCCTGTCCCACGTGACGCTTTATCTCGGTAGCCGCCAGACTGGACGCTTCTTCAAGGTTTCCTTTTTCGAAGGCGTACTCCGCGAGAGAAACTTTGTTCTCTAATTTTCGTTCCGATCCCTTCTGAGCGGAAGCCATGAATGAAAGAAAGAATAGCGATATGATCAGGATACGTATCATCATTTTTGTCTGAACAGGTTGTCAACAGAATATCGGAGATTTAATTCATGCGTATTAAGCCGGGCTATAGCTCCCGGTCTTCCAAATTCATATGAATAACCAAAGCGAATTCTCGGACTAAGATAAGCTCCCGCGTTGATCGCGAACAATGAACTGGTCGACGCTCCCAAACCCGCGAAAAAGTACTGTTTCACTTCAAAGAGGATATTGGCGTATACCTGCGCGTTATTTTCAACGATATAGGCGATGGCGGATGGCAATAACCTGTATGAGTCGTTCAGGTTAATCGTCCCTCCCGCGTATATCACATAACTAGCCCTGCTCAGGACGGAGCGACTCTTGTCGATTTCAAAGGATTTTTTACCTGAAAACAGGTCAGGGGCGCTTACAGCCGCGTAAAACCGGTCTGAATATAATTGAAATCCGGCCCCTATCTTTCCATAGGTTTGCGAAAAGTGTAAATCCGACACCGCCTGATCACCTTCATCCCACACATTTTCAAGATCTCCCGTCCGAACGGATACTCCCGCGAGACCGGCCCTAAGTCCCATGGCCAGTTTTAATTTCTTTGTTACCGGCAACAAATACGAGTAGTTGGCCATTACTTCGTATTCCCTGGTTATACCGTATCGGAATGAGTTTACATTCAGTCCCACCGCCATCTTTTCACCATCCAGTCGGTGATCGGCCCAGGCGGCGACATATCGGGGAGCTCCTTTGACATTGGCGTACTGATGGCGATAAAGCGCCGACGCGTTTGTAGCGGCCATGTCCGTACCATACGCGGCCGGATTATATAACTGCCTGTTGACCATATATAACGATGTTCTTGGAAGGTCTTGCCCTGAAACGCCGTGAACGCAGCAGACGACCGTAACGATTAGTAGAAAAATCTTAAGTGGGAACATATTGTCGGTAAAATTTGAATGTGTGTTTAATAGTTTACAACAAAGTAACCATTGATGGAACCAGGTCCGTTTTCGAAAAAGTAATAATACGTACCTTCCGGCAACAAGTCATGATCGTTTCGCGACGGCCAGTCATTTTTATAATTTCTGACTTCTTTGACGATTTTGCCAAAAGCGTCGGTTATGATCAGATGATTGTCATAGGTCTGATCGACACCCCTAATGACGAAATGGTCGTTTTTACCATCATTGTTTGGCGTGAGAGCTTCCGACGCGGCGAGAGTCAGGGGCCGCGCGATCCGGAGCGTGTAATCCTGGGTCTCGCCAGCGTCGCCGGGAAGTATACAAGATTCACCGGCCATAAACGGATAGGCGCTTCTGACCCGCGCTCGCAGACGTACATCTCCGACATAGTCGGTGGATTGGGGAATCCGCGCGTGAGCAAATCGTACCATTCCCTCAAACGCGATGGCCGATCCTCCAAATTCATCCGGATCATCAAAATCCCCGTCATTGTTCAGATCAATCCAGATACCAGCGTAGTAAGCGCGCGCGGAATCGGAAACGGATAGAGATATCGTCGCGTTGTACAGTTGTCCGATATTAGCGTTGGCGACCATATTGTCCAGCGTGTAATCCTTGTAACCAAGCACACCGCATTCCATACCGGTTCTATTAAGATCATTGAAATGAAAGGAGTTAATTGTTCCGTCCCCGCATAACACATAGCCTTTAGCGTCGCAGGCGACCGGAGTGATAGCGTATGTTGCCGCATACGGCGTGATCGCGATGGAAACGCTATCTTCCCCACCACTGTAATACAACCTGCATGTCAGCGTGCCGGGAGTTGTTCTGGCGTTGGCGACAACCGTAATCCGGGAACCGCCCTGACCGCTGTATTCCGGATCAACGCTGGTGAGTCGTTTGAGGTTTTCACCCGAATAATGGCAATAAGGATAAAGCTCACGAAGTTCGGGCAATATCTGATAGGTTACAGGAATATTGAGCGGAATACGGTTGGGGCCGTAAATACCAAGAGGAGGCAGTTCGGATTCATCAAAAATAGCGACGCGATTATAGGGAAAGGCGGAATTGGAGAAAGAATATTGAAATTCCGATATGTACAATTTCTTATTTCGGTAAATTAACTGGTTCAGATCCCCAAAGTACGCGTAGACGGTATCGCCTGATTCATTTACATGATAATGTCCGTCCTGGTAACCGCCGATCAACTTTCCACCTGTAGTATAGACAGCGTAACCGCTATTTAGATAGCCACTGTTATACATGACAAAGAGACGATCGCTATCGTCGCGGGCTATTTCCTTTATAGAGTTTTCATAACCATATACAACTATTGAAATGGTGTCAATGGGCATCCCTTTTGAGTCAAAGCTCAATATGTCGGAATCCTGCGCCAAATAAACAATTCCATTGTTATCGACCGCCATTGCTCCCGCGTATAGGCCCTCCTTTCTCCACAGACCGATAAAATTGCCTTTAGTATCTATTTGCCCCACCCCATCGGTAAACAAGAAATAAATAATGTCGTTTTTACCCACAACCATGTCGATGGGATAAAACGCTTCCTGTTCCATTCTAAAAAGCTTACGCAACTCGAATCGCCGCGTCATTGTTCCATCCGAGCTATACGCGTACAACATTCCATAATAACTATCCAATGTAAAAAAAAGGCCGGAAGGTGAACGCTGAAACGCGGAAAAGTACGAAGGACTATTCGTAGAAGAGCTATCGGCTTCAAGCGCGACGCTATCAACCAATCGATTATTTTCATCAAATTTCCTGACCAAATAATAATAAGCGTTTGGAGTATAGCTCTCTTCTAGAACATATACCTGATTCGAATCGTCAACATCGAATAGAAAAGACGATGTCAACTCCGATATTCCCCCAATACTTGAATTATAATCATACTGGACCATCTGAGCATGACTCATGACTGGCAAAAATATGATATACAGAACCCAAACAAGCTTAAGACGGGTTTTAGAGGTATCGAATGAAAGACGAATGGAGTACAAAATGGTATATTTTTGAGATGGAAATATCTTCAAAAAAAATGAAAATGTAAATCATTTATCGTTAAATAATGTACTATCTGCTTCATACACATATTTTCCATAGAACTTAATACGACAAAATCTTTTGGACTTAGACGATACGCGACATTGTCTGATCAATTATAACTAATAGTTTACCACAAAAAAGCCATTGATCTCGCCAGGCCCATTTTTAAAAAAATAATAATAGGTGCCAATGGGTAGCAAGTCACGATTATTCTGCCGGGGCCAGTTATTCATATAATTAGTCTCTCGCTGAACGACTCTGCCATAAGAATCCGTAATGATCAACTCATTGTCATGCTCATAGTCAATTCCTTTTATGACAAAAAAATCATTCTTACCATCGTTGTTGGGAGTAATGGCTTCACTGGCGGCCAAACTCACCGCGTATGAAATATTTACGGCATAATCTTGCGTTTCTCCCGGTTCATTGGCCCGAAGACAGGATTCTTCCTGAGAAAAAGCCTTCAATGGTCTGGATCGGACCCGCATCCTGGCGTCGCCGGTATAGTTCGAATAAGAAGGAATCTGAATATTGGATATTTTAATAATCCCGTCAAACGCGATCGTAGTCCCAATAAACTCACCTTCGTCTTCAAAATCCCCGTCGTTGTTGAAGTCTATCCAGATTCCCGCGTACAAGGAAGTTCTGGGATTGTGGGAAACAAGACGCATGGTCGCCGTATACAATTGGCCAATATTGACTAGCGCCTTGGTTGTATCTAATGTAAAATCCTTGTATCCAAACCCTTCACATCGCATACCTTCTTTAGCGAGATTATTAAAACTAAACGCCGAAATTGTAGCGTCGAGGCATTGCGAATAATAATCCTCGCCACAGTGAAGCTCCGGCAGGTTTGATCCTCCGTCGCGAGACTTCGGAACATAGGGGCTTAATGATATGGATACGACTTCATAATAATTATAATCATAGGAATATATTTCACAAACCAGATCACCCGGCGTTGTTTCCTCGCTGGCGATAAATGTTCGTGTCGAACTATTGAACATCATGTCATCGACAAGAACAGGCACTACCTGCGATAGATTTTCACCGGTATATTCGCAACTATAACTAAAACCATCAACATCTGGTAGCAACCGGTAACTTGTCGGAGTATTGACCGGAATCCGGTTAGGACCGATTATACCGGCTTCGTCATCAACATAGTCGTATACTATGATCCTGTCGTAAGGTGGTTGACTCACGGGTATCCAGAAATCGTCCGAGCCCTTGTCCACGACATATATCCTATCGTTCTTAAACACTACCTGATTCAGATAGGTAAACGAACTATAACCCGCGTCGTATCCTCTAAGCTCCCGTAGCAGCTCCCCGTTATCATTATAAACGCTAAAATAGCCGACGCTGAACAAATTGCCCGACACGTTATAAGGTATCCATATATGATTTGCCGTGTCAACCGCCAGTTTATACGCGGGCGAAGGCAGACTGAACAACCGCCGCGACTCCTTGTTTATATCATACTTAAGCAGGGTATATTCACCCGAATACTCTTCGCAGATAAAATAGATATTTCCAATATGGTCACTTGTAAAACTCACAAGATAATAATCGGACGAAAAATCCAAAACATCGAGAAACTCGCCGTCTGAACCGATTATAAAGACTCTGTTATAATCAAGTATGTACAGAGAATTGTCGGAGTTTATGAAAAAATCATTGATTGTGGATAAATATAAATTATCCGGCAAGTCATAGGCATAGTTAATTCTCGAAATCTCCTGCCCAGTCATGTCAAACACGATAATCCCGCTTTCCATGTCCAGGCCATAAAAATATCCATTGGGGCCTATCTTGAAATTGCTTACATAATACAACCCGCTGTTACCATCCTCGGTTTTCAGTTCAACGGTGTCGATCAGTTGATTCGCGGAATTAAAAATTCTGACCAGGTCATACGCTTCTCCAGCGTCCTTTTTGTCCAACGCGTAGATGTTACCATCAGCGTCTACGTCAATAAGGGCTAAATTAGTGAACGCGCTTACCGTCCCGCCAATAGAAGAATGATATTTATAAACTTGCGCGGCGCCGGCATAGGGTATCAGGTACAAGAATACCAACAGGATAAGGCCATTCTGTATTTTCATCATATACAATTTGGTATATATACAAGGGTCATGTAATAGTAAAAGGGCGTTGGAGCGGAAATATCTCTAAAAAAATTGAGAAAATAAAATACTTCCCCGCCAAATGATCATCATTGGGCTTTAGCGGATTTATCCTAAAGGAGTGAAATCAAGACATGACACGCGTAGATTTTTTACTTTTCGAGAAGAAAGAACTACCCTCTCCGGATCAACCTCGTCTACTTAGTAATTAACTACAAAAAAGCCGTTTATAAAGCTTGGACCGTTTTTAAAGAAATAATAATACGTGCCTTTCTTCAGATTGTCAAGATCATTTTTGCCGGGCCAGTCATTGGCGTAATCATTCGTTTCCTTGATAATCTTGCCGTAGGCGTCTGTAATGACAAGGGTGTTTGCATAATCCGGATCAACGCCTTTTATAACAAAGTAATCATTTTTCCCATCATTGTTCGGCGTAACGGCTTCCGAAGCCGCGAGTGTCACCGACTGCGTAATGTGAACCGAATAGTCCTGAGTTTCGCCCTGCTCACCTACCCGGATACATGATTCGTTGGCGGCAAATGGAGTAATCGCCCGAGATCGGACTCTCATCCGGACATGAGCCTTATACGTCGCGGATTGAGGAATCTGAATATTGGTAAATTTGACTATCCCATCGAACGCGATAGCGGTACCTGAAAACTCTTCTTCATCCTCAAAGTCGCCATCATTATTTAAATCGATCCAAATTCCGGCATAGTACGGTTGATTGAAATTACCCGCGGATAAAGACACCGTCGCGCTATACAATCGCCCCATATTGACTGTGGCGAATACACTATCCAATGTAAAATCCTTATAACTCAAAACGTCGCAGGAGAGCCCTGTCTTATTGAGGTCATTAAATTGAAAGGATTTGATAGCCACTCCGTCACAGAAAGTGTACTCCTCGGCGTCACAGACTACGGGAATCAATGAATATGGCTTTGCCGGCTTGTAGGGAGTTATGTATATAGAGGCGCTATCCTCTTCGTTGGCTTCATAATAATAACAGACAAGCCTACCGGGAGTAGCTTCTTCGGCTGCTATAAGTGTTATCGTCGTATGGTCCGCGTTGCCGCTATATGAGTCAAAACCAGCGACGCGCGAGACATTTTGACCTGTATACCGGCATGAGTAGTAACGATCTTCATTTTTAGGCAGCAAACGATAGGTAACCGGAGTATTGACAGGTATAAGACCAGGGCCATAGATAGTGAGCCCGGACAAACCGCTTCTTGAAAATATGGCTAAGCGATCATGACTAAAATCCGCGACACGCATTCCCAGATTAGCGGGTAAACGCAAATCGGCGACGTATAGCTTTTTATTCTTACTGACCACCTGACTTATATTCCGAAAAGCCACTTCGGCGGATGAGTTGTCAACCTGATGCGTCGTTATCGAATCGACCCGGCCAGTATTGATATCATATACAACCACGTAGGTATTATACGGTGAGTCGTAGACAATAAAAAGCTGAGCGGCGTCATCGGAAAATAAGTGTTTTATGTTTCTGGTCGTCGAAAGAGGAATCGTACGGATCTCTTGGCCAATGGAGTTAAAAACGACAATCGAATTATCCGCCCCGGCGATATAGGAGTTTCCCTGATCGTCGACAGCCATCGTCACCGTATCGCTCAGCTTTCCTGTTTTCCAATAACCCGCGAATTCACCATCAAGTGAGTAGCTAATGACATGATCCCCCGCGAGAAGCCTGATATGGTCCTTGTCGTCAATCAGCATCTGAGTAGCTCTGACGGATGAAAGTCGCTGATACAATTCCAATAGCTCTTGTCTTTCATTCAGGTTATAATTGAACAACAACGAGCCCTTGGCGCTAAACGCGTATAATATACTGGCTCCGGCCGAAGCGTATTTGGTCAAAAGATAGTAATTGCCGTTGGACGCTCTTTTGAACGCCAATATCTCGGGAAGAATACTGGACACCGGTAATCCCCCGAAAGTCAAACGTATACTGTCAATCAATTGGTTATTCGAATCAAAGCGCTTAATCTGATAATACTCCAGAAAGCTCAAAAACTCCTCCCTGGTTTCCAGCGCATATACCATGCCCTCAGAGTCGACATCAAACAGGAAGTCGGCGATCAGATTACTTGTTCCTCCGATACTGGAGTTATATTTGTAACTAAACTGAGCCTTGGTGAAAACCGGAAAAAAAAGTAACGTTGTCAGAACCCCGATTAAAACATTACGCATGATTAATTGTAGTAGAGTTGAAAAGAATAACTTTACGCAGGGAAATATCCTCAAAAAAAATGAAAAAATGAATTGTACCGGCTTAAATAATACGCGATCCGCGCTTCAAACCATACCCGGGACTCGAAGATAGTGGGGCGAGGCTTCAGTATTTTTCTTCACCCAAAAATCATATGAGTCCGGATCCAGAGTTAAAAATCCGCGGCTCCGGACAATATGAAAACAAACGTTTCCCCGCTGACCGTCTAATCCAACAGCTCCCGTACAAGTTCCGGCGGTCTGCCAATCACTCCTTCATTTCCTTTTAAGACGATAGGCCTTTGCAGCAATATAGGATTTCTTACGAGAGCTCTTATCCATTCCTCCTCGCTCAAGTTCTTGTCCTTGTATTCGCTTTTGTAAACCGCTTCATCTTTACGAACAAGTTCTTCCGCGGGTACCGCTAAGCGGTCCAGTATATCCCTTACCTGTTTCTCGTTCAGCGGAGTCTTAAGGTACTCTACGATTTCAACACTTCTCGGCCGCTCATTGAGAATCGCCAGGGCCTCTCGGCTCTTCTGGCATCGGGGATTATGATATATCGTTATGTCAGCCATTGTGAAAGGAGGTTCAGGACAATTTTTCCAAAATAATGTTATGATTGGTATAAATACATATATCAGCGGCGATATGCAGACTTTCACGGACAATATCTTCCGCGCTGAGATGCGGAGCGTGTTTTTTCAGGGCTAGCGCCGCTGATTGCGCGTACATGCTTCCGGAGCCGATGGCCGCGATATCGTGGTCCGGCTCCAGTACATCGCCGGTACCGGATATAATCAGTAGCTCGGTAGCGTTAGCTGTAATGATCATGGCTTCCAGTTTACGAAGAAACCGGTCTGTACGCCAGTCTTTGGCCAGTTCAATGGCCGCCCTTTTCATATTTCCTCCATATGAGTTCAGTTTTTCCTCAAATCGCTCTAAAAGGGTAAACGCGTCCGCGGTAGAACCGGCAAAACCGGTCAGAATCTTTCCATTTTGCAGTTTCCGCACTTTACGCACATTGCTTTTAGCTACGGTATGTCCCATAGTCGCCTGCCCGTCCGCCGCGATAGCGACTTCCCCATTGTGCAATACAGCCAGTACGGTTGTTGATCGTATTTTTGTCATATGTATTAATTGCCTGATTGTACTTTTGTGAAAAAATATCTGCTTTTTCGCTCACTTTCCCAGATCAGGTCTGTTTCGTTTAGCGTAAGAACATGGAAAGTGCTTACTCCAACTCCTTCCAGGTGCTTTTCTTTCAATGTGAGATATAGTTTATCGTTATCGTCCGTCAACTCGAAGTTTCCCTTTTTTACTATCAGCTCGCCATCGCCATCCTTATATTGTACCGTCTCTACGATATACATATTATCCTGTAAGAACTCATATTCTTTTTCTGTTCTGATCGAGGCGGAATCATTAATGGAAAATATCCGGTTGTCAGGCAAAATCACCTTTTGGAACGCCCACTTGCCTCGCAGTAAATTATTTTCCTTATTGATACAGGAAGCGCCCGTTATCATAAAAAAAAGGAATAACAAAAGCCTGGTTTTGATCATTGTCGCGAAAGTTCTGTGGTTTAAACAAAAAAAGCCTCCCGATTGTTGAGAGGCTTTCAATATAATAAAATATTATACGAGAATAGTAACAGGATCTTCCAAAAATCCTTTGAGGGTTTTCAGGAAGGCGGAACCTATCGCTCCGTCAACCACTCTATGGTCGCATGAAAGGGTCACTTTCATCACGTTTCCAATAACCATCTCGCCATTTTTCACTATGGGCGTTTCCTTAATTCCTCCTACAGCGAGGATACAGGCGTCCGGCGGATTTACAATCGCGGTAAACTCTTCGATACCAAACATGCCAAGATTTGAAATGGTAAACGTATTTCCTTCCCAATCCTTAGGCTGCAATTGCTTGTTTTTCGCCTTGCCACCCAGCTCCTTCACTTCTCCGGCGATTTGAGCGAGACTCTTGGAATCCGCGAAGCGAACAACCGGTACGAGAAGCCCTTCTTCGACCGCTACGGCTACCCCTATATGAATATGATGGTTGTAACGGATCTTGTCTCCAAGCCAGGACGAATTGATCTTCGGATTTTGCCGAAGCGCCGCCGCTACAGCCTTAATGACCATGTCATTGAAGGATACCTTTACCGGACTTATCTTATTGATGCTTTCTCTCGCCTCGACCGCCTTGTCCATGTTGATCTCCATGGTCAGATAAAAATGAGGCGCGGTAAACTTGCTTTCAGCAAGTCTGCGGGCGATGGTTTTTCTCATCTGGGAAACGGAAACTTCCTCGTAGCTTTCCTTTCCAATCTGGGCGGCCACGGAAGTGGCGGGCGCCTTATCCGCCTGCTTCGATTCAGGCTTATAGTTTTCTATGTCTTTTTTAACGACACGGCCATTTTCACCGGAGCCTTTTACTTCCGTGATATCGATCCCCTTGTCCTTCGCTATCTTTTTGGCGAGAGGAGAAGCTTTTACTCTTCCGGATGTATCGTCGGTACTCTTGCTTTCAGAGGATTTCTCCTTTGATGAAGATGAAGAAGATTCTTTTGACGAAGAGGCTTCCGCGCTTTCGCTTCCTTTTTTCTTTTCTTCCTTCTTACCCTTTGATTTCAGCAACGGCTTATAATCCGCTCCCTTTTCACCAATGATGGCGATAATATCGTCTACAGGGACCGCGTCTCCTTCATTTACTCCAATATACAACAGCGTTCCGTCTTCATAAGACTCCAGTTCCATGGTAGCCTTGTCTGTAGCCACCTCAGCCAGCAAATCCCCGGATTTGACGGAATCACCTACTTTTTTATGCCAGGCGACAATAGTTCCTTCGGTCATTGTGTCGCTCATCTTCGGCATCGTGATCACTTCCGCGTTTATATCGGAAGTATCCTCGTTGTCCTCTTCGTCTTTATCATCTTCACTTTCTTCTTTCTGACTATTTTTGGAAGAACCGGTAGTAGCGCCGCTCCCATTCGATCCGCCGTTTTTATCAATACCCTTCAGCAGATCGTCTATATTTTCCCCTTTTTTCCCTATAACAGCAATGACGGAGTCTACGGGAACAGAGTCTTTTTCTTCCACTCCAATGTACAAAAGCGTACCTTCTTCATAGGATTCAAGATCCATAGTGGCTTTATCTGTTTCAACTTCGGCGAGTACATCACCTGATTTTACCTGATCGCCTACTTTCTTATGCCATGCAGCGATTACCCCTTCGGTCATCGTATCGCTCATTTTAGGCATTCTAATTACTTCTGCCATTTCCTGAATTTTCTTTTACAGTTTGGAACTTCCAAAAATAGGTTAAATTAAACATAAATCAACATCTGAATACCGGAATTATCCGGAACTCAGACATCAGACTATCAATGCAGGTTTCAAATTTAAAAAAAATAGATAAACTAACGCTGTTTTTATTACAATTTAGGCTTTTCATATAATTAACAATCTGTAATAAAGAAATATAAAGTTTTTTTATTTTTCACATAAAGCGTTTAAAGACGCGAAAAGTTTAAAGCTTAATATAAAAATAAGTCAATTCGGAAGCGCTTTTCATTCTTATTACTTTTTGCCCTGACCGGGGTAACAATATTTGAATCGTGGGGGTTAAAATAATAGAAGGATTTGGAACGGACCTGATCGAAATCCTGGTTGTGTGGTTGAGTAACGAAGATGCGAGAATGTGGGTAGGTTGTGCGTGTGAAATGGAGAAGTCGGATGTGTGGTTAAAGTAGATCGGGTTAGTTATAAAATCTGGAAAATACAAGAGGCCGGAGCTGTTCCGGCCTCTTGCCGCGTTTAAGCGGCTTCGGTTTCTTCGCTTTCCGGCGCTTTTTCCTTTTTAGCTACCAGGTCTTTCTCCACTTTAAGATTGTCGATAATAAACATCTGACGATCCGGAGTATTTTTGCCCATATAATAGCTTAAAAGCTTCGGAATTGTCGTATCTTTTCGCAAAACAATAGGCTCCAGCCGTATATCGTCGCCTATAAAATTTCCAAACTCGTCAGGGCTGATCTCGCCCAATCCCTTAAACCTGGTAATCTCGGGCTTACTTCCGAGCTTGGCGATCGCCTTCTGCTTTTCCTCTTCCGAATAACAATAAATGGTTTCTTTTTTATTGCGTACTCTGAACAAAGGAGTTTCCAATATGTAAATATGGCCGTTGCGAACCAGATCTGGAAAAAATTGCAAGAAGAAGGTGAGCATCAGCAAACGGATATGCATACCATCGACGTCAGCGTCGGTCGCTATGACAATTTTGTTATAGCGCAGGTTTTCAATATCTTCTTCTATATTCAAGGCGTGTTGCAGTAAGTTAAACTCCTCATTTTCGTATACGACTTTCTTTGTCAGGCCGAAACAATTGAGCGGTTTGCCCCTAAGGCTAAATACGGCCTGGGTTTCCACCTTTCTCGATTTGGTAATCGAACCGCTCGCCGAATCACCCTCGGTAATAAACAGCATGGTCTCGTAGCGCTTGTCATGATTGGAGTTGAAGTGTATTCTGCAATCCCGAAGTTTCTTATTATGAAGATTGGCTTTTTTCGCCCGTTCGTTGGCCAGCTTCTTAATACCGGCCATATCCTTTCTTTCCCGTTCACTTTGAAGGATTCGTTTGAGCAACGCATCCGCGACCTGTGGATTTTTATGCAGAAAATTGTCCAGCTCTTGCTTGACGAACTCGTTGACAAAATTCCGGACCGTAGGTCCCTCCGGCCCTACATTCAGAGAACCGAGCTTGGTTTTGGTCTGAGATTCAAATACCGGCTCCTGCACCCGAATGCTGATAGCGCCTATAATGGAACCCCGTATATCGGACGCGTCGAAGTCTTTTTTATAAAAATCCCGGATCGTCTTTACCAGCGCTTCCCGAAAGGCCGCCAGATGCGTCCCTCCCTGCGTGGTATACTGGCCATTGACAAAGCTATAGTATTCTTCGCCATATTGGTTCTCATGCGTCAGGGCTATTTCGATATCCTGGCCTTTCAGATGCACTATCGGATACCGTATGCTTTCCTGATCTGTTTTTCGGGTCAAAAGGTCCAGAAGGCCATTTACCGCCCGGTATTCCTTCCCGTTAAAATTGATACTCAGCCTGGAGTTTAAATACGCGTAATTCCAGATCTGCTCTTCCAGATATTCGGGAATAAAGTGGTAGTTTTTAAAAATAGACTCATCCGGAACAAACGTTACCAATGTACCATTCCGCTCGCTCGTAGTCTCTTCCTTATGGTCCTTTACCAGTATGCCATTTTCAAATTCGGCGACTTTGGTTTTTCCGTCACGAATCGATTGCACCCGAAAATACTTGGAAAGCGCGTTGACCGCCTTCGTACCCACCCCATTGAGTCCAACGGATTTTTGGAAAGCGGAAGAGTCGTACTTGCCTCCCGTGTTGATTTTGGAGACGCAGTCAATCACCTTTCCCAACGGAATCCCCCGGCCATAATCCCGAATTTCGACTTTGTGATCGGTAATCCGAATGGAAATCTTGGTTCCATTGCCCATAACATGCTCATCGATGGAGTTATCGACAACTTCCTTGACCAGTACGTAAATCCCGTCGTCCTGAGCCGATCCGTCACCAAGCTTGCCGATATACATGCCCGGACGAAGTCGTATATGCTCTCTCCAGTCCAGTGACCGGATGCTGTCTTCGTTGTAGTTGATTGTATTGTTTTCCGCCATCGTAAAATGTTGTATGCTTTGGTTTATCATAACCATTTTTTAAGAGCCCGGATCGCGTTTAAAGCAGGACTTTCAACAAATGGCCTCACAGTATACGAAGTTTAAGCGTCAAACCCAAAAGGACAAAATTATTCCTGTCGATACTTTTTAGGTATTTATATTGTGTTAGCCGTCTAATATTAGTTAATTGCCTAAAATTGACGAATTGAATAAAATTGGACGGGTTTTATGGAGGACGCTGCTTTATATTATCGACTTGGAGAGGACAATCTGAAATTACTGGTAGATCGTTTTTACGACATTGTTTTTGAGGATGAATTGATTGGCCCTCTCTTTAAAATAGATAAAGAGGAAATAAAAAGAAAGCAATTCTTGTTCTTAAGCCAGTTTTTAGGAGGTCCGGCTCTATATACCATGGAATTTGGGCACCCTCGCCTCCGGGCCAGACACCTTCCGCACCCGATCACGGAAGAGTCCGCCGTCGCCTGGCTCAAATGCATGCATGAAGCCATATATGACCTGCCTGTCGAGGAACCGCTAAAAGAAGAACTGTTTAATCGCTTTCCCAAAACCGCGTTTTTTATGGTAAATCAAAACTAATGGAGAAGATACGAACCTATTAAAGCGCCCCGTTTAATAACCATATAAATGAATTGTTCTTAACAACTTGCTATAGCTGTTTTTCGTTTGGGTCCATACATGAAAAAAAGTTTAACTTATCTGTTTCTGAAAGAACCAGATTTTATGTTCATACGTATTTTTTTTCTGTTTTTTTTCTCCGGAATGTGTTTTTTTTCCGCTTATTGTCAGGATGATGGCGATAATACAGGCGGCATCGCCATATACGACACTATTTGCGTCGATACCTACCAACTGATCGCGACCGCGCCCTCTTCCGGCCAGGCCGGAGCCTGGACGTTCCCATCCGGTATTGTTATTTCTGATCCCTCTGATCCGCGGGCTATGGTTTCCGGCATGATTTCCAGCCATACCTATTCATTTATCTGGCTACTTGAAGAAGAAGGCGAAGTTGTAATCAGCGATACCATAGTGCTTACCTACCTGGCTACAAGCATGGCCGAGGCTGGCCCAAACCAGTGTCTGACGATTCCATTTCCTCATTTATCGGGTAGCGTATCGCTTTCCGGAAGTCCGGCCACTATGAGTGAAGCGGTCAGGTGGCGCGTCATTGAATCGGCTTCCCTCACGCCAGACTCTTTCGCCAACATCGACCAGAGCGTTACAATCCTGCATGGAATAACTCCCGGAACGCACAAAATCGCCTACATCATTACAAACCCGATTACAGGGTGCCAAACCGGAGATACGCTCCAACTTACCGCGATTAATGAAGCCAGAACAATCCAGAACGACGCGTGTCTGCCCCTCTCCCCGAACCAGTCGGACACGACACTCATACTTGAAGGGATATCACCCCAGGGCGGCGCGTTTTCCATGTGGAAAAATCCGGGCGGTTTACAGTCTCAATTAACCAGCCCTCATCTGTCATCGACTGAAGCGATCTTATCCGGACACGGCGAGCACTTGTTCAGATACTATATACAATTAGACGAATGCGTAGATTCTTCCGGATTTTCACTTACCCTGATCACCAGAGCGGAAGCGGGAAATGATACCTGTATGCTGAAAGGGAACACGCTAATGTTGAAAAACCCGGCATTAGGTCCATTCGAAGAACATCGTTGGCGATTGGAAAGTGAAAATTCCCCCCACAATGCCGACTCCTATTATGAAAATATACAACTTGGAACACGAACATTATTTCACGAAATATGGGACCGCGACCAACGCTGCGTATCAGTAGACAGCATGACCGTAACGGGTATTTCCGGTACCCTCAAGATAGACGACACCTGTCTGGTAATTGATCCGGGTGATTTAACAGCCATCCTGACTATGAACAACATAACCTTCGATCCCGCGTTGGAAACCATGACCATATATTCCATTGACGGAGACAGTATCATAAGCGCGGACGGGGACGTATCCTTTTCCATGCCGGCTGGCTCGCATCGTATGATGGCTATCCTGGAAAATATACAAACCCAATGCCGGATCACCGATACCTTTATCGTTACGGTGATCAATAAAGCGATCACCGGTCCCGACCAATGCCTGGCAGACCAGCCCTCTCCCGTCTCGATTACCGCGAACTACAACGCTACAGCCAGCGGCGAAACCGGAACATGGTATTCAGCAAGGCCGTTGACCTTTGGCTCCCCCTACACTCCCCAAACGACCGTGGAAGGCTTGACCGAAGGCGTCTATCGCGTCTATTGGCGGATAAACAACGGCGCGTGCGCCGATTCATCTTACCTGACACTCTCGCTTATTTCCCCCGCGGAAGTCGCGGGAGATACTTGTGTCCATGAAGACAACGCGGCATTAAACGCGGTTGATGTAAAGGGGGATCATCAGTCAGGCCATTGGAGCGTATTAACCGGCAATGGATCGATAACAGACATTTCCAGTTCGTCGACATCCGTTTCCGGACTTGACTGGGATGTCCATCAGTTTATCTGGCAAATCTCGGACACCATTGGCTTTTGTCAGTCTTCAGATACCATGAGGGTAACCCGGTTTTCGCTTCCTGACGCCGGAGAAGATCAATGCGTACCTATATTTCACGAAGAAGCCGAAGTGAACCTGTCTGGCAATACTCCCCGGCCGGGAGAATCCGCTTTCTGGTCCAACGCGGACAGCTCCTCCATCGCCCTATCGGAGCCGGCGATCACCCATTTGCCATTGGGAATACACAAATTCTTCTGGAGTATAGAGCGGATAGCGGGCGCTTGCGCGGCAAAAGATTCCGTTACCATACGCGTCATTACCGCTTCAAACGCCGGAGCCACCCAATGTCTTACGGAACCTCTGGCGAGTGTGAATCTGACCGCGAACCAATATTCCTCCTCCACCGGTGAAACAGGTTATTGGACAAGCGATCAAAACGCGTTTTTTTCCTCCTACAACGACCCCGGGGCCGAACTATCCATCCCGTCTCCGGGCGCTTACACTTTATGGTGGCACATAACCAATCAAAGCTGCCGCGATTCTTCAAAAGTAACGGTCTCTATCCTAAGTCAGCCCCAAACGATACCGGACATATGCGCTCACGAGCATATGACGGATACTATTCGTCTAAGCGCGACCTCTTTCAATTCCGAATACCAGGCCGGCCTATGGCGATCCCTCAACCCCGCGACGCGTATTGAAGATCCAGCCTCCACGACAACTGCCATGCAGGGGCTCTCGCTCGGGCTAAACAGGTTTTATTGGCAACTGACGGATACGATCGGAGTATGCTCGTCAACGGATACCCTTGATATTAATATAGTAACTACCCCGGAAGCGACCACGGAACCATGTCATATCGCGGACGATAATGGCAAAAAAACGGTTTCGCTTTTGGGCAATACCTTTACCAATTCCCTGGAATCGGGCTTCTGGACTATGTCCGCGCCGGGCTTTTCGATGGACAGTCTGTTGATAAACCCCAAGATATCACTGGAGCCCGGTCAATATTCCTTCGCCTGGAATATTCGAAATACCGCGTCTACTTGCTCCATGGCTGATACGATAAACATAGTGGTCGTATCCAAAGCCTCTATTATATCGGATAGTAAATATCCCTTATGCCTGAGCGAAAGCGAAACGCCAATCGAGCTCAGAGCGGACAGCCTGTGGCGATCAAAAGGTGAAAATGGCCGCTGGATTGAAGTGACGGAAGGCATCCCCTCCGGACTTGTCATAGGCGATCCGCCAGATCAGGTTACTCAAGTCGAAATCCTGAGAAAAGGTGTGCATCATGTTCAATGGCTTGTAGAGAATAATGGATGTTTTTCATTGGATTCCATTCATCTATCTTATGTTTCCAACGCGGAGGCGGGCCCCGACCAATGCGTACCATATCAAAACGGACCATCGACAGAAATTGTACTGGAAGCGGGACCTATCGCCGACACGACCGAAACAGGAAGCTGGCGAATCCTGCCGGGTTCTTCATCTTTTTTTTCAGCGACTATAGACGCTCCTCACCATTCCTCGACTCCGGTCCGAGGCCTGCTGAAAGGAGTGGATCAATATATTTGGACAGTCGCCGATATCAACGGCGACTGTTCTCAAAGCGACACCATCCAGGTAGCTCTGGTCACCGCGCCCGACGCCGGCCATGATTTGTGCAGGATCGCGCCCACCGGGGAATCTGGCGTCGATATCCAGCTTCATGGTTCTTCTCCGAATTCTGAGAATGAACGTGGTTCCTGGAATTTCCATACTTCTGACATATTCGCGAATCCGCTTCATGGACATACGACCGCCTTCCTGCCAAGAGGTGTTCATCGCCTGATATGGAGTCTGCAAAATATCCATGCTCCTTCCTGCTCCATTTCCGATACGATAACCGTTAGAGTAATCTCACAAGCGCTGGCCGGAGAGTCGCAATGCCTCTCTACGCCATCGGTAAGCGCCTTCCTTCGAAGTAGCGGTTACGCGAGCTCCACCGGAGAAACAGGCGCGTGGCACAAAGCTACTCCAACATCCACAGCGATTATCGAACACCCAGGCGAATCTGAAAGCAAGGTGGGCAATTTAAAACCAGGGACTCATCAATTCAAGTGGCTGGTCAGCAATGATGGCTGTAAGGATTCCTCCTACACGACAGTGACTCTGATGACCAGGCCAGCAACAGGCGAGAATCAATGTCTGACTTACGAAGAAGAAAACACCCGGGTAACTCTGACCGCGAATCAGGCGTCCGTATCGGAACTTTCGACATGGCTTCCTTCCAGTAACTCGATCGCCGGCGTGTCGTTGAACCCACAAGGCGACATCTGTGAACTAACCATATTCAACAAGGGGTCTTATACTATTTACTATAGGATCAGCGACACCGCCAACATCTGTTCCCCCTTAAAAGACAGTGTGATCGTCACTGTATTGAGCAAACCGGAAATACATACTACAGAATGCGAAGTGATACCTGACGGAAACCACGGCAAAGATATTTCCCTGGCTACCAAAAGCGGTTTATCCGGACAGGAAGACGCTTCATGGTCATCCATCCCCCCATTAAACTTTAATAATCCGACTTCACCGGCCACAATCGCCAGCGACGTCCCTTCGGGGACATACCGGGTATACTGGACGATTCGCAACAGGCTCGACCATTCCTGCTCCGCGCGTGACTCATCGACCATCAGACTTATATCCAAGGCCCAGGCCGGAAGCGATATTTGCATTATAAAACCGGTTGAAAATACAATTTTGCAAGCCAGGCCAGCTTTGACTGAAAATGGAGAAACAGGAAGCTGGCGTCTGGTAAGCGCTCCCTGGCAAATTCAATACGACCCAAACAACCCGCAATCCACTGTTATCAGACTCCCGACTGGAATTTCAACATTCCGCTGGTACATAAGCAATGACAATTGCAAAGACTCCGCCGAGATAAAAGTGTCCGTCCAAACAAAAGCTTTCGCGGGCGGCGACATGGCCATATGTGGTAGTCAAACCACGCTCAACGGGGTTTCTCCCGCTCTTAATGAAACAGGCGCGTGGTCCGTCCCATCCGGAGACGCTCCGACTCTTGAAGATAACACGGCCGCCCGCTCTCTCGTAAGCGATTTAAAACCTGGCTCCAATCTTTTGATCTGGACCATAAGCAATACTATTTGCTCCAATTCCGATACAGTAAATGTAATGAATAACCAGCCAACCATCGTCAATATAGCCACCCCCGATCAGGAATCCTGCTTTACAGCCAATTTACTGGTGGGAAACAAGGCGACGAAGGAGATACAAACTTCCGGATCATTCTGGAAACTAATAAAAGAACCAAGCGACAATTTCCCAAAAACCATTATCAATTCGCCTGGTTCCGACAGCACCATTGTCCGTAATCTAAACGCGCCGGGAGACTATGTCTTTATTTATAAAATTTTTAACGCGTCTTGCGATACCATATCCGATACTGTCACCATCAGCCGCGGAGAATCCCTCTATAATTTCGCGATCGGCCCCACCCAGGCCTGCGTTGACGATACCATTCAGCTTAGCGGACAACCAATACCCGTAGACGGCGAGGGCGACTGGATCCTGAGTGGAGGAGCCGGAACTTTTGAAGACCGGTTTTCCCATATCACCAAAGTCTATGACTTGGGCGTAAAGCAGAACCTATTCTACTGGCGTCTGAAACGCGGGGAATGTCAAAACTTTCAAAGCGTTATTATCGAAGGATTCGACAAGCCATCAAAGGCGGTTATTTTTAATGAAAACAGTCAGTTGTGCGAAACCGATACCCTTACTCTCCGGGCGGAAAAACCTGAAGTCGGAATCTGTTCATGGGAGATCATCCAGGGTTTCGCTGAGCTGGAAACTCCAGAAAGTCATATTACCAGAGTAAAAGCGCTCGCTCCCGGAACGACTATTTTCAGATGGTCCTGCGCCAATGGCCCTTGCGATACCACTTCCGCGGAAGTACTGATAGAACGATTCGTTCGTGAAACGCGAGCCGTAGCCGGCAAAGACACCACGCTTTGCGGCGACGCGATGACTCTGGAAGCAACTCTTCCCCAATCTGGTACGGGATACTGGTCTGTCCTTAGCGGTTCACTGGATATTGATCGCCCGGAATACGCCAACACGACAGCGTACAACATAGCCTATGGCGAAAATATTTTACGATGGTCAGTAGAAAACGGACCATGTCATAGCTCGGATACATTGGTTATCGTAGCTGGTGAGCAAGTAGATAAAGCGAGCGCGGGAGACGACCTTTTCCTCTGCGAACAAAGCCAGGTCGAGCTATACGCTAATACTCCGGTTGTAGGACAGGGCTCCTGGAAAGCGCTGGCGGGAAATGAACTGGAAAATCCGCTCGCCAGTGTTACCAAAGTTCTTCATCTGCCACAAGATACCAGTTATTATATATGGACCATAGAAAAAGGCTTTTGCCGTTCAACGGATACGCTCACAATATATAACTATCAGGCGCCATCACCCGCCAAAGCGGGTAAAGACATGCATATTTACTCAGATGAAACCTACTTACAAGCGAATAAGGTCACTATAGGAAAAGGCGAATGGCGGGCGCTCAATATGGAAATACAAGTGGATGATCCGGGCAACCCCATGACCATGGTCCGAGGTATTCCTCCAGGATCGTCTTCGTTTGTCTGGACGGTAAGCAATGGAAATTGTCCTCTTTCTTCGGATACTATGGAAGTAATCAGGGACAGCTTTATTATTCCAAACGCTTTTTCACCTAATGGTGATGGGAAGAACGATACTTTTGAAATTAAAGGACTTGAATTGTTTTCTCCGGCTAAAATTACCATTTTTAATCGCTGGGGGGAGGAAATCTTCAACGCCAATGATTATAAAAACGACTGGGATGGTACCAATATGACTGGTAAAGCTCTCGCGGCGGATACATACTTTTATGTATTGACTCTGAATAATGGCAGATCCTATCAGGGACACATTCTATTGAAGCGCTAATTTAAAATGAATAAAACTTTATCAGTTATATTTTTTCTGCTATCATTTTTAGCGTCTTACGGGCAACACGCTCCCCTGTTTAGCCAATACATGTTTAACGGGCTTGTAATCAATCCCGCCTACGCTTATGGATACGATGGCCTTACGGCGATAGTCGATTATAAAAACCAATGGACGGGCAGCCTTGAAGGAGCTCCGTCTACCTTATCCGCTACATTGCACAGCGGCGTTCGTGAAGAACGAATAAGCTGGGGCGCGATATATATGAATGACCGGATCGGACTCAAAGCGCAAAACGACCTGTCCTGCAACTTCGCATACCGTATCAATACCGGTTCCGGTATGCTCGGAATGGGAATTTCCGGTGGCTTTAGCCGTATCCGATACGACGCCTCCCAGCTTGTCACCACAGAACAGGATGATCCCGCGTTCACGGCTATTGGCGATCCGCGGTTCTATCCTAAAATAGGATTGGGGCTTTATTATCATAATGAACATTTTTTCGCGGGACTCTCCTCCCCTCAATGGTTGCTAAGAGGAGTTTATGACAGGGTAGCCGGAATCATGGCCCGCACATTTTTTTTAAACTCAGGATATAAACTGGAAGTTAACAGACGTTTTTACTGTACTCCATCCATTCTACTCAGAGCGATTAGCGGATCACCTGTACAGACGGACTTGAATATTACAGGCACCCTGGACGAGATACTAACGGCGGGAATCTCTTACAGAATGTACGACTCGTTTGTCTTTCTCGTAAATATCAGCCTTAAAAATTTCGCCATCGGCTACGCTTATGATTATTCAGCGGGGTATTTGAGCAAATATACCAATGGAAGCCATGAACTTGTATTACGATGGCGCGTGGGATATGGAGTAGACGCTCCTAATCCTAAACGCTTTTAATGATTTAGTGACTATGATGACTCGTAAAGTCAATATTTTACTGCTATATCTAATCTTGTCAAAGCTGGCGACAGCCCAGACTTCCGGTCCAGATACGACAAAGAATGTCTATATGACGCTGTTGAGCATCAACTCCTACTCCAACGACTATTCTCCAATCGTCATTGGAGATCAATTGATTTTCTGCTCCAATGACCGGAATACCCTTATTCCTTATTATTCCAAAACAACAGGCGCGATGCTGGATCATCTACTGATCGCCGATATTCTGGGCGAAAACGAGTTCTCCAATCCCCGATTACTATTAAAGAGCCTCCCCGCCAACTCCATACAAGGTCCCGCGACCATATCTTCAGATGGCAAAACAATATACTTTACCGGGAGCTGCTTGCTTAATGAACAGGGATGCGAATCCGGAAAATCCAAAAAATTAAAGATATATAAAACCGAGTTTAACGACGAAAAAAAAATGTGGGGCTCTATTTCAGAGTTTTCCTACAATCTGTCCAACTACTCGGTAGGACATCCCGCTTTGTCCGCCGATGGCGCGATCATGGTATTCGCGTCCAATCAGCCCGGAGGCTTTGGCAAAAGCGACCTGTATATATCCCATTGGCAAAATGAACGCTGGTCCAAACCCAAAAACCTGGGTCCCGCGGTCAATACCAGCAGCAACGAATCCTTTCCCTATATCAGCAAGAACAATGTGCTTTACTTTTCATCCGACCGCCCGGGAGGCCTTGGCAAACTGGATCTATACGCCGCTCCCGGTATTGGAGACTCTATAAAAAACAAAGCGGCGAACATGGGGATGCCGTATAATTCTCCCCACGACGATTTTGGCTATACAGAAGGAACGAGAGAGCTTAGTGGCTATCTGTCTTCCAACCGAAGAAACGGGCAGGATGACGATATTTATTACTTCGCGAGCGTAAGTCCGGAATGTGTCGCCCCGGTCGCCCATCCCTATTGTTATACATTCTTTGAAGAAGGTACTTTTCATGACGAAACACTCCCTCTCGCGTACGAGTGGGACATGGGCGACGGGGTTAGGAAGCGAGGCCTCGAAGTCAGCCATTGTTATGAACACCCAGGCAACTACATAGTCAATCTGAATATTATTGACACCGTTGCCGGAATCATTTTTTTCAATGAAGCCTCCTACAATATTGAAGTTCAGAAACTCACTCAGGCTCACATGGATATCGGAGGCAAGCACCAACCTCACAAAATCATGGAGTTTAATGCCGAGAAAGCGGCTCCCTCCGACTGCGATCCGCGCAACTATTACTGGGATTTTGGAGATGGCGGAGAATCGGAAGGTATTTCCGTGTTGCATGTCTATGAACAGCCTGGAGAATATGAAGTCACATTAACTATAAAAGGGAAAACACTAAAAACCGGAACGAATTGTCAAGCTTGCGCCCGCGCGAAAGTTCATATTGGCTCAAAGGAGAAATCCGGCCTTACCGCGTCTTCCATACGGATTGGCGACATCGATACGCGCGCCGCGTCTCATGCTTCCCGGATGATGGACAGCCTGATATATAAGGTAGAAGTAACGACTTCGGAAGTTCCTCTGGCGGAAAAATCTTCCTTGTTTAAGGATCTTACCGACGTCAGCGTATATAAGGATCAGGAAATATACCGATATCTTGTCGGCAATGAACCGGATTTGTCATCCGCTTATCCGCTTTTCGCGGATGTCAGGGAAAAAGGATTCACCGACGCGCGTATCGTCGCGTTTAAAGGCGGAAAGATCATCACGGGAAACGATACTTCCAGTTTTCGGAAGAATAGCGGCGTACGCTCTTTTACCCTGATTGAAGGTAAAATTCTAAACGCTTTGGGACAAGCCTTGCGCGCCGAAATCATTCTTGAAAATCTGACGACGGGTGAAATAATCAGTAGAATATATAGTGACGCCGCCGATGGTGGATTTAATATTATTTTACCCAACGAGGAACTTTATGGCTTTTTCGCGGAACTGAAAGGATATTATTCCGTATCGAACTATATTGATTTGAGAAGTGAAAAAAGAAATCTTGAAATAAAGAAGGATATTGAAATGGTTTCGATTGAGGAAATGAATGATTTAAGCGCCGCGGTACGCCTCAATAACATTTTTTTTGACCCGAATGAATATCGCCTGAAGAAAGAATCCTACTCTGAATTGAACCGCCTGGCCAGACTCGTAAAAAGTGCTCCGGGGACCCGGATTGAGATATCAGGACATACGGATAGCTTTGGAAATAAAGAGTATAATACGATCCTGTCTGAAAAACGGGCCAACTCTGTAAAGGACTATCTTGTCTATATGGGGATTGACTCTACGAGAATTGTAGTGACCGGATATGGAGATCGCAAACCGATCGCCAGCAATGACTCGGAGCGTGGAAGGCTTCTCAACAGACGGGTCGAGTTTCGGCTAATTCATAACTAACAGAGGAATTGTAGAGTGAGAAAGATTATTGTAACATTATTCACGCTGCTATGCGCCCATCGGCTTATACACGCGCAATCCGTACCAGCGGTGGAAGAAAACATACCTTTTCTGGTAACATTTGGAAACGCTTCGGAAACCGCGTGGGGCGATGACGACTTTACCCAGACCTTTTTCTTTATTATTCCGCAAACATGGAAAAAGCCTTTTTTTATACGCGTTTTTGATCCGGATATCAGCAACACACATGACGAAATAAACGGACAACCAGATTCCGAAACAAGATTTACAGTTCTTGGAGGAAAGGAAGCTTATACGCATCCTGACGCGTCCTACGCCGATCCAATCGGGAATTATAAGAGCGGCACGACACTCGCCGAAAAAGTTTTTGACAGTCATCCGAAGTACGATAACAAATGGTATACATTCGGACCGTTCAATCCGGTAGAGGGTGAGTATATCGCCGAGTTTAAAGGTCATGTATTTAAGATTGTCGCGGAAGGCATAAAAGGAAACGACGGCAATCTTTATAAATACTTCTTGAGTTCGGATCCAAACGAAAATAAAATAGTGGAAGGCGCCAACGCCTTTACTTTTGAGTACTCCTTCCGCATGTGGGACGATCCGGGCAAAGTTTCACATATCTATCCATTTATAAATGAAAAAGTCGTCAGTATAAAAATTCACACCTTTGATTTTGACAATGACGGCGTCGCGCGTATAGTTTCCGTCTCTAAGAAGGCGGAAGAAGTAACTGTTTCAGGAGATAATAGCTGGGCGTCGAGTGTGCACCAAATTACCGAAAAAGAAAAAAACACTTCTCTGGATATTCAGCTCATCAAGTTGAAAAAGGTACTCAATAACAATGTGGTTTTTTATATCACCAACCAGTATGGTGAACTTTTGCCGTTTTATACCTCTCCTATTGGCGGCATTCCCAAGTATCCCTATACCATAAAACACAAATCATTTGATGAGCGGAAGTAGTTTTTTTCATTACCGGCGCTTCGCGGCTCTTCTATGCAGTCTGCTCCTGTCCAGCTTGTCTGGTTATGGACAAACCTATAAATTCAGGAACTACACCTATAAGGACGGGCTACCTCAGGATTATATCTACGCGCTCACTCAAAGCTATAAAGGGAGCCTGCTGATCGGTACTGGCGATGGACTCGCCCGTTTCAACGGAAACGAGTTTTTTCAGTTTACCTATAAAGAAGGATTAAACAATCATTTTATTCAGTCCTGCATTACCACCAAAAACGGCTATACATGGATGGGGCATTTCGACGGAGGCATTACCCTGTTCAATCAAAAGGAATTTATAGAACTGACGATCGATCACTTGTCTCAGTCTCCAGTAAACGTATTGTTTGAAGGAAGCGACGGCTCTATCTGGGCCGGCACCAAACGCGATGGATTGATCAGAATCAATGAAGACTTAAAAGTACGGCTATATAATGACCTGGTAGATTCCGGTATCAACGCGGTACTCGAACTCCCCTCCGGCAAACGCTATCTGGGCACCGAAGAAGGGTTGCTATCCATGACTTTCTCCAATAATCAACTGAACATATTGGAGAAGACACTGACAAATAACAATGTACAATGTCTTTATTACCATCCGGAAACAGGAGAAATACTGGTGGGTACGCAGGAAAACGGCCTCATAATCGCCGATACTTCCTCTGGCGGAGAAAAGAAGCCTGTTCTGAAATTTGAAGGACATACAATCAATCAGATCGTCCGGGACAAGGAAGGATATTTATATATTTCTTCGTATGGCAAAGGTGTATATAAGTGTCTCTATAATAGCCGACAGTTTGTAATCATAGAGCATTATATGGAAAAAAACGGACTTCCTGGCAATTATATAAAAACTCTGTTTGTAGATCGGGAAAACAATATCTGGATGGGAAGCTATGGGAATGGTCTCGCGGTATTGCACAATCCCATTTTCCGGCTTTATACCCGACAGGATGGCTTGATGGACAACAATGTTCGATCCGTCACAACGGACTCATATGGCACCATGTGGACTGTCTCCGAGAAAAACGTAAGCTACCTCAAAAAATCAGCTTCAGGATTCAGTCAGCTTCCTATAGAATCGACTTCCTTATCCTTCTCCGGGATTCTGGAACACGACTCGGCGCTCTATCTCGCCACGACCGATTCCGGCGTTTGGCGATACAAGCTGGCGACCGGGGCATGGAAGCGCTGGTTCGGCGATCCGTCCGGAGGACTTCAGAATAACATCAATCATATCGCTAAAGACGGCTACGGCCACGTCTGGATCGCGACGGACGAAGGGGTATTTCAAACAAGCGAAGATTCAGCCACCAAGCTCTATACTATTGAAAACGGACTGGCGCACAACAAAGTCTACTCTTTATACTGTGACAGGCAAAACAGAATATGGTTTGGTACCAGAGGCGGCGGCCTCAGCGTATACGATCACGGTCATATTGTCACCTACGCCTCCCCCGTCCCCGGAAGACCCTTCGATATCAGTTGCTTCGCGGAAGACACCTCCGGAGGCATCTGGATCGGCACCTACGGACAGGGTTTTTATCTTTTCCAACAAGGAAAGTTTGTAAAACACTATTCGGAAGAAAACGGCCTTAACTCTCCCTATTGCTATTTTATGGAGATTGACAAAAAAAATCAACTGTGGATCGGACACAAGCAAGGGCTTACGAAATTTGAACCGGACAAGCAAAAGTTTACTTTCCATGAAAGTAAAGAAGGGGGAATTCTGGGAGAAGTCAATCCACTCGCGAGTTCCATTGACAGCCAGGGAGCTTTGTGGGTCGGAACTCAAATCGGGCTTGTAAACTATAATCCGGACGCTGATAAGCCCCGAACCGCCGGTCCTATTGTCAACCTGACCGGAATCTTGCTGGATTTTAAGGAAACAGACTGGAGTCTGTATTCCGATAGTGTATATGGTTTTGAGAGAATACCTTACAACGCGCACCTGCCCTACAACAAAAACCACCTTACATTCAATGTTATAGGAATTAGCCTCAAGCCTGATCCCGAAAAAATCGTTTACAAGTACATGCTGGATGGTTTTGACAAAGCCTGGTCGCTACCCAGCCACGAACCCTTTGTCACCTATGCTAATATCCCGCCCGGCAAGTATAAACTGATGGTACGGGCCGGAACTAAAAACGGCGTATGGAGTGAAATGACCACTCCTTTCTATTTCGAAATACGCAACCCATTCTGGAGAACATGGTGGTTTATCACCTTATCAGTCGCTCTGGGCGTAATTACGATCTATGGTATCGTAAAACTGCGGACTGAAAGACTGACCAAGCAACGGGAGAAGCTTAGAAAAGACAAGCTGATCCTCGAAGCGGAGATAAGACAACGGATACAGGCCCAGAAAAAACAGAAACTTGTAGAAGAAAAGCTAAAACAAACGAATCAGGAGCTTAATAATTTTATTTACAGAAGCTCCCATGATCTCAGAGGGCCGATTTCCACTGTAAAAGGCCTTACCCAACTCGGCATGATTGAAGTCAGCGATCCATACGCGAAAAAGTTTTTCACTATGATCCTGGATCGTACAGTCATTCTTGATACAGTATTAAAAAACCTGATCAATATTGTTGAAATTATTGAAGGCGACACGAAAATAGAATACGTGGATTTTAAGGAGATTATCAATAATGTACTGGATGATTTAAGGAAGGAAAATCCACTGGACGATATCAATATCCGCGTCACCATTGAAGATAACCAATCTTTTTACAACGACGCGAAACTCGTCAGAACGATCATCTTCAATGTCTTGGAAAACTCGGTGAAGTACCGGAAACACAATGTCGACAGTCACATTTTTCTAAATATTTCTAAAAAGGAAGATAAATCTTTTGTTATCTCAGTCATTGATAATGGTATCGGAATCGCCCGGGAAGTAATGCCCAAAATATACGATATGTTTTACAGAGGTACAGACGAATCAAAAGGCTCAGGACTTGGATTGTATACCGCCAGGAAGATTGTGGAGAAACTGGGAGGTACGATTGTGATTAAAAGCAAGCTAAACCATAATACCACCGCGACAATCACCCTGCCCTGTTTTGAAGCGCTCCAGGAAGTCTCCGAACTGGAAACCTCCATATTGTCCGTTGATCCGGATATGGGGGATAGTCCCAAATCCGGGATAGTCAAAGTAGCGGATTTTCAGGAAACCTGATCACTGATATGATCAGACCGATAATCGATACTATTTCCATTAATAAACAACAGGCTTCCTCCCTTGATCAACTCGATTATTTCCTTGTTTTCAGCGACAGGGACAGCAGGACAACCATGGCTTCTTCCCAATCTTCCATGCTTTCTGATAAACTCTTCGCTTACATAATCCGCTCCGTGCAATACGATCGCTCTTCGCGACGCGTTGTCGTTAAACCCGATATCCATACCATTCAAACGAAGCGACAAGCCGTGTTTACCATGATAAGTCTGGCCCGTGACGTAAAAACCAAGACTCGACTGATGACTATTGACTTTATTGGAAAATGAGATGGCGAAGTTTTCACCAGAGTTTTTCCCATGCGCCACATATGTATTCTTCAACACTACACCTTTCTGAACATCAACGATCCACATTCGTTTTTCAATACCAGGCTTATCCATATCTATCAGGGTTATGATATCTTTCACTACCTTACCCCTGCTTTTAAGATTCCAATAACCTTTTACCCCTTTTTCCAGCAGCGCGGAAGGAATACCGGCGTTGGCGGCCTGGAGTTTGTCATATAAGGTTCCGACATAAGCGTCTATTTCCGATCCGGTACCGTCTTTTAAATAAACCGAGGGCGAACCGACTTCAGAAGCGTTCAGAAAACGGACGCTAAAACCTGCCGTACCAATACAAAGAAACAAAAGAAGAATCAGATGACGCATGATGGTTGAAAATGAGACTATCAACCCAACAGCGGTGATAAGCGTATGGTTCCCGAAGCCGGTCCGTCCCTACCTTTTAATCAGCGCCTGACGATAAACCATATCCTTACCCTCCATAAGAACAATATATACTCCCGAAGACAGCGCCGAAACGTCGAATGACGAAACGTCATCCCGGACCACATCGATCATTCGATTTCCTCTGAGATCAACGACTATGAGTCTGAACGAATCGAAAGGCGGATTAATGAAATGTATGAAGTCAAAAACCGGGTTGCTGATGACAGCGCGTTCATCCAGCGGATCCGGAAGACCAGATGTCCGGTCATACATAGGAATTCCATATCCCATATTGTTGTCAGGGTTTTCCGCCTGAGAGGACAACTCCCTGATCTTTTGTAAAAGCTCCAGGTTGCTCAAATCCGGTTGTCGCTGCCAAAGATTAGCGGCGAAACCACTGATAATCGGTGTGGCGTACGAAGTACCGTTGACACTGATAAGCGCTCCGCTGGAAGACAGCGCCCGCGCCCCCCGCCCTACAGCGACCACATCCGGCTTAATACGACCATCCGCGGAAGGTCCTCGACCACTTATGCTGTAAAACTGACCACCATGGTCGACCGCTCCCACCGCCAGTACATGCCTACCATCCGCCGGAGCGATAAGATGTTTCCATGGAGTATCGCCATCATTGCCTACACTGTTTACTACAAGCATACCTTTCGAAAAAGCTTTTTCAGCCGCTATGGTGATGAGGGTCGATCGCCCATCCATATCCTCGTAGGAATAATTCAGCGAAGCGTTGTCAAATACATTATACCCCAGCGAACTTGAAATGATATCGGCGCCCAGACTATCCGCCAACTCCGCGGCGAGAAGCCAGTAAAACTCTTCTATCGGAGCTTCTATCTGTACATTTTCAGTACGCAACAAGGCATAACTCGCGCCAAAAGCCGTTCCAATCAATTTGCCCGGATCATAAGCCGCCAGTACTGATAAGACCCGCGTGCCATGTTCATGATCGTCATACACGTTTGATTCGCCCGCCGGAAAATCATAGGTAGCGACAATCGCGTTATTGTCAAACAATCGCCTGAATCCAGCGATACGATCCACATCTTTAAAACCCGCGTCCAGGACCGCGATCAGCATCCCCCTGCCGGTCAGTCCCTCTTCATGCATCCGCGGAATCTGGTGCATAGCCAGTTGATTTCCTGATGTCCCGTAGTCGTATACAGGTCCATACGACGTAGTATAGTCAAGCGTTGAAATCCCTCTACGAATATCCATCGAATCAACATGACTGACAAATCCGGACAAAGCGATTTCCGAAATAAGGTAAGAGTCTCCTTCGACAAGGCAGGCGTTCAGCCATTTCGAGACGTAACGTACACTGAGACCCCGCCGCCTGAGCGAATCAATGTATACCTCGCTTACCGGGAGATCTTCCGGAGTCAGTGGAATTCCTTGGCGTACTCTACGCTCAAGACTTCGTTCGGAAAGAAAATACGCTGGTTGATCAAGAGAAAAGGTAGAATGGTTTTTATCAGCCAGATAAAGAATATATTCCCGCTGAGCGGAAGCGCGCGGACAACATAGCGACAATAGTAGCGCGCTAACGAGAGCCGTATAAATATTCTTTCGTGTAAATAGCGGCATTTAATGTATCGCCCGATGAAAAATCCAGAGAAAGCATCTCGGAGTATTGGTACAAAAGGCCAATATTTCCGGCATAAACTTCAAATCGTTTATCCCGTCTTATCCGATTGGTTGTATCCGATGACTGTTCCACCACAACAGTAGGCGAATAGGATTGATTCCCTATCTGGTAGGTCTGATTCAGATCCTTCATAGTGTAATAGTCCTCCGCTTCCGTAGTCAAGGCGTTGCCATTCCATCGCCTGCCTTCCCGCGCGGGGAAAACCAATTTTACAAGCGGCTTATTATTTTCAGTAAGAATCAACTGGTTGTTCACCATACGCACAGCCTGGACCGTATCCGGCATATCCGGCCAGTTCACGGATGAAAGCGGACGAATGTATTTTTCGAGGACATATACATTTTCATTTCCTTCTTCATAGCTTTCGGCGACTAACTCCATAACCTCGTACGCGTACAAGGAATCGAGTGTAGCGTGCATAATCCGGCCATTGACCCTGTATACATTGTAATTCGATACGACCAGCGGATAAAATTCGTAACCCAAAGAAGGTTCCGGAGTTGATTCAGGAGCTTTGCACCCCATCAGGGATACGCATATCAGAGCGGCAAATACCTTATTCATTGTCCTGATTAAAACTGGAGGCGATCCATCCTCCTCCTACGACATCGTTTCCTTCATAAAATACGGCGGCCTGCCCAGGCGCGATCGCCTTGACCGGTTGATGAAAACGTACTTTCACGCCATCGCCGATCTGTTCGATCAAAGCCGGAGTGCCCGGGTCGTTGTATCGTACCTTGGTAACAGACTCTATCGGTCTGCCAACAAGATCGGCGTATTTTCCCATCGTGAGCTTATTCACCCACATCGCGTCTTTGTATAAACCATTTTCCTGAGCCAGTACAACCTGGTTGCTGTCCTTCCGTATCTCCGATACGAATACGGGATATCCCAACGCTACTCCAAGCCCCTTGCGCTGTCCAATAGTATAAAAGGGATATCCTTCATGTTTGCCCACAACCGTGCCATCCTCCAGTACATACTCGCCTCCCCTGACTTCCTCTTCCAGCGATGGTACGCGTCTTTTCAAAAAGCTTCTGTAGTCATTGTCGGGCACAAAACATATTTCATACGATTCGGATTTGTTCACCAGTTCCACAAATCCCATCTCCGCCGCCATCTCCCGGATTCTGGTTTTCCTCAGACCACCCAACGGAAAAATGGTCCGGCTCAGGCTTTCCTGACTTATACCCCACAAGGCGTAGGATTGATCCTTGTTTTCGTCAATCCCTTTGGATATGACAAATCGCCCGTTTTCTTCTCTGAGATTGGCGTAATGCCCGGTAGCGATAAAATCGCACCCGAGTTTGTCGGCCCTTCTGAGCAACGCGTCCCATTTGATATGAGTATTGCATAGAACACAGGGATTGGGTGTGCGTCCATTGAGATATTCTCCGGTAAAATGATCGATGACATAGTCGCCAAACTCCGAGCGTATATCAAGGATATAATGAGGAAAACCCAGTGTTACCGCGATATTTCTCGCGTCATTTATAGAGTCGAGGCTACAGCATCCGGTTTCCTTTTTATTTCCTCCGGAAGACGCGTAATCCCAGGTTTTCATGGTCATTCCGATCACCTCGTATCCTTGCTCATGAAGCATGACCGCCGCTACCGAACTGTCAATGCCTCCACTCATAGCGACCAGAACCCTTCCTTTTTTGCTCATTTGTATTAGCTTATCGAACTTCTTACTTTCTGAGTGTATTCACGTAAAGCGGCTTTGAAATCCAATCCTTTGTCTTTCATTTCCTCCAATATCCAGGAAGCCGCGATCACATGCGTCAACTGCTCTCCTTCATCATCTCCCTCTACTTCGATAGCGGGATTTTCTCCTTCGGAAATAGCGTTTTCGGCGGAAGCGAGCTCCTCCGGCGTATAGGTTTCCACCAGTTTTTTTATAACGGGAATTTTCATTTTATCAGATTCGTCTTAATTTATAGTTGCCAATCACTTACAGCTTCGCGATAAGCTCCATGAGCGCTTCTTCCTTGGAAGAGCAAATAGATTCAACAAGTTCTCCGTTTTTGAATATCGCGAGTGTTGGGAGATTACTAACGCTACCCAACTTCCTGGCTTCCGGATTGTGTTCCGCGTTGATATCAAGAAAAGCGATATCGTTAAAACGCTCATCATTGGAAATTCTTTTATATTTAGGGGCGAACAAACGGCAGGAACCGCACCAGTCCGCGTAATATTTCACAACAACCTTTTCGTTGCTTTTCAGCAATTCACCAAAGTTTGAATCATCAGTGAGTGTTACAGCCATGATATACCATTTTAGTTTTTAGCAAATATTAAGCAAAAAAACGAAAAATTTAACATATAACTGTTTTATTTGTTTTCTTTGCTCCATTTATAAATAAAGAAAATACACAATACAAAATGGGTTTGAAGTTAAAGGTAAAGGTCAGCGAAGTCAATAATCTAAGCGATGCCAGATATTGCGCGGGCATGGGCGTCGACATGATCGGTTTCCATCTTGATACAAACCATCCGCGTTTTATCGAATTAAGCTCCGTTCAGGAAATTGTCAATTGGGTGCATGGCGTGCGTGTGGTCGGAGAGTTTTCGGTGGTCAACGTGGAAAACATCAACTACCTGTCCGATACGCTAAACCTTGACTATGTTCAGCTTCCCGCCGTGGCGACACCAGAGGAGCTAGCCAGTATCAACAAACCGGTTATTGTACAGGTCGATCTCACGAGCGCGGATGAGCAATCGATCAGCCATTTGCTCGAAACCCGCGATCCCTTCGTTTCTTTTTTTCTTATGGAAAGCGACGAAACGGAATCCATAGAGGCGCTGGAAGTACACCTGAAGCGTTGGGCGGCGCGGTATCCCGTTATTTTAGGCGTTGGCGTCGAAAAAGAAAACCTCGGCTTTATTGAAGATTATATCAAGCCAGCCGCCATCGCCCTGAAAGGTGGAGATGAAATAAAGCCGGGCCTTAAAAATTATGACGAACTGGCGGAAATACTGGAAGAACTTGAAACCGATTGATTTTTTCATAATACCCCTAAAATCCATTGAATGAAAAAAATTTATACACTTACCCTTAATCCGGCCGTCGATAAAAGCACTTCTATAGCGCAGGTAATCGCTGAACGCAAATTGCGTTGCGCGGAACCCAAATTCGAACCCGGAGGAGGTGGTATAAATGTTTCCCGAGCTATACGGAAGCTCGGCGGAGAGTCAGTGGCGGTATACCTCAAAGGCGGTCCTATCGGCACCCTTATGTATGAATTGCTCGAAAAGGACGGAATCAATCAGGTAGCTCTGGAAATTGAGGGATGGACCAGAGAGAATTTTATAGTAGTCGAAAACGAGAATAATCGACAATTCCGGTTTGGTATGCCCGGTCCCGAACTAAAGGAAAAAGAATGGCGGGGATGTCTGGAACGAATTGGCGACCCTTCCCTAAAAATAGATTATCTGGTAGCGAGCGGCAGCACTCCCAAAGGCGTGCCGGTTGATTTTTACGCTCGGCTATCAAACAAAGCCCGGCAAAACGATACCCGTCTGGCCGTGGATACTTCGGGCGACGCGTTAAAGGCGGCTGTGGAGGAAGGTGTTTACCTGCTAAAACCCAATATCAACGAACTGGGGCAACTGGTCGGCCAAAAACTAAGTAATATTGAAGACCAGGAAGCCGCTATCGAAGAAGTAATCCGTACCAAAAAGATCGATGTGCTGATCGTATCGCTAGGAGCCGCGGGCGCGATCCTAGCGTCTAAAAACGGAGGTATCCGGCACGCGGCCGCGCCATCGGTAGAGAAGAAAAGTACAGTGGGCGCCGGAGACAGCATGGTCGCCGGCATTATATATACCTTATCACAGGGCAAATCCTTTCAGGAAGCGCTACATTATGGAGTAGCCTGCGGTACCGCCGCCACAATGAATTCCGGTACAGAGTTATGCAAACCAGAAGATGTCGCTCGCCTTTACGCCTGGATTACCCGCAAGAAATAAGGAATTAAACGGCCCGAGCGTCATTTAAGCGCTCTATGCTACAGATCGTGACTAATACAGGCGAAAACGCAGGAATTTTATCTTCTCCCCTTTGGTCAGATATCGGTTTTCATACGTAGTTTTAATATCGAAAGCCAGTTCTCGCATCGGAGAGTTGTACAAGTCCGCGGTATATTCCAGATCGCTGATCCGTATAACGCCTGATCGCGCGAATTCCGATTCCGGATTCAGCAATTCCAGCGTATATTCATAAAGTCCTTCATTGTCGGTTTTCAGATATACCCAGCTACCTGGTTTCAGGATATGTTGATACATCCGCAAATACCGGGGACTGGTAAGACGCAGTTTCTCATCCCCCTCTTTGGGACGGGGATCCGGAAAAGTAATCCAGGCCTCATCCGCTTCATTCTTCTCAAAAAAATCCTGAATATTTTGAACCATGACACGAAGAAAAGCGGTGTTAAACAGGTTCTTTTCCTTGGACACGGAGCTTCCCTTCCAGATACGCCCTCCCTTCAGGTCGATCCCTACAAAGTTCTTTTCCGGAAACAGTTCGGCCATGCCTGTTGTATATTCAGCTCTTCCACAACCTATTTCTAAAACAATCGGATTGGAGTTTTTGAAAAAACTCCCCCAATTGCCTTTAATATTGGCAAATAAGTCCTTGCCTGGCTGAATAACATTCATACTCTGCTCATTTTCCGCGAATCGCGCTAATTTCTTCCGGGCCATGCCTGCTCAATTTTTTCGGCAAAAATAGTATTTATTGCTAAAAGCGCTCAAAATAACTTTCAATTTGCCGTTTGTTTTATAATTTTGGTCCACATCATTTCCTTGTACACCTAAATGAGAATAGCAGTTATTGGAGCCGGTCCTGCAGGCATAACAGCCGCGTACCAGATATCAAAAGAAAATCCGGAGGTTGATTTGTATGAAGCGGGGGCCAGTGTCGGAGGGCTTGCCAAAACGATTGAGCTATGGAATCAGCGGGTGGATCTTGGCCCTCACCGTTTCTTCAGCAGCGATAGCAGAGTCAACAAATTATGGCTCGAAGTGGCGGGGCAAGACTATGATATGGTCGATCGTCTTACCCGGATCTATTATAAAGGAAAGTTTTTTCATTATCCTCTGAAAGCGATAGACGCCCTGAAAAACCTGGGTCTGATGGAAGCCGCGGCCTGTATGATCAGCTATGGCAAAGAAAAGCTCAACCCAACCAAACCGGATGGCTCATTCGAAAACTGGGTAGTAAGCCGGTTTGGCAGAAGATTGTTCGAAGTGTTTTTTAAGACATACAGTGAAAAGCTTTGGGGAATCAGTTGCAAGGAACTTGACGCGGATTTCGCGGCGCAACGCATCAAAAAATTATCACTGATGGAAGCGATTAAAAACGCCTTCACCGGAGGTAAAAATAACAAGCACCGAACACTGATCGACCAATTCGCCTATCCTATCGGCGGCACAGGAATGATTTACGAGCGGATGGCGGACTTTATACGCCAAAAAGGCGGAAATGTCTACCTACAGACTCCGGTAAAAAGGGTACTCGCGCGGGATCAAACCGTCTACGCCATTGAACTGGAAAACGGTACAGTAAAGAAATATGACCAGGTTATTTCCTCTATGCCCTTGACTCTCCTTGTAAAGCGGCTTCCTGAAGTACCCAAAGAGATCTACGATCTGGCTGGTAAGCTAACCTTTCGCAATACCATACTGGTCTATCTGAATGTACAGGCGAAAGACCTTTTTCCGGACAACTGGCTCTATGTGCATTCCAAGGAATTAAAAATGGGCCGGCTGACCAATTTCAGAAACTGGGTGCCTCAAATTAATGGTGAAGAACCTTCCACCATCCTCACATTGGAATACTGGTGCTACGATCATGACGACTTCTGGACGCGAGACGACGCGGCGCTCATCGAACTCGCGAAAAAAGAAGCGCGTGAAACCGGCCTGATCAAAAACGCGGAAATCAGCGATGGAATGGTATATCGTATCCCCAAATGCTACCCTGTATACAATCAGGGATATAAAGACAAACTCAAACCAGTGGAAGCCTATCTAAAAACCATTCGTAACCTTACCGTCATAGGGCGCTACGGAGCTTTCAAGTACAACAATCAGGATCATAGCATTCTTATGGGACTTATGGCCGCTGAAAATGTGCTGCACAATAAAGGCAACGATCTCTGGGAGATCAATACGGATTACGAAAACTATCAGGAAGCCTCAGTAATCACCAAAACGGGCTTGGAAAAAACCGCTGTAGAGGTCTGAGGTCAGTCTTTCTGTTGGCAAGCGGGACAAAAATACGTCGTCCTGCCAGATATTTTGATGGTTTTCAGCTTCCCTTCGCAGGAGCCGGGACAATCCGCGCGAGCTTTCCGGTTGGAAAGAATATAATTGCCGGGTAGGGATTTTCGGGCTTTTCCATAATCGCTTTTCTCGAGCTTGTATCTTATGTATCTGATCGACGTATCCAGGACTTTTTTCATTTCCGCGTATACGTCCTCAAGCTTTTCCCTCGATAATTCATTCGCGGGAATTTGAGGATGTATCCGAGACTGAAACAGTATCTCATCCGCGTATACATTGCCGATTCCGCATAAAAGAGACTGATTTGTCAGCGCTGTCTTTATCATGGCTCCGGATTGTCGCAATATCTCAACGAAGTCCGCTTTTTTAATAGACAGAGCGTCGGGTCCCAGATCATGCTCCTTCCGGATAGCCTCCATGTCGTTTCTCAGTGCCAGATGTCCGAATTTTCTTGGATCGACATAGCTGAGTTTTTTTCCGGATTCCAATCCAAAAACGATCTTTTCATACTCCGGACGATCGCTTTGATCATAAAAGGAAACACTTCCAGTCATGCCAAAATGCACTTCCAGACAATCTCCCCCATTGAGCTCGATTCCGAGGTATTTTCCGATCCTTCTCACCCCGGTAAACTGTTGATTTGCCAGCGCGTTCGTAAACTCCTTTTCCGAGATATCGCTCAACAAGGACTTGTCCAATACCTTTATATCCGTAATCTTCTTGTAAAGACCCTCGTGTTCTATCTTTTCCCTATACACTTCGACTTCCGGCAATTCAGGCATAAAACATCATCATTTAACACGTCTGGAAGCACTTTCCCATCCTGTTTTTGTAAATTAACATCTTTACCAATAGCTTTGTTACAACATGACAAAATGGGATATACTCGCGCGGGAAGATATTTTTAAAAATCAGTGGTATCATTTGCGTAAAGACGTTGTAAGGCTACCCAATGGCCGTATTATAGATGATTATTTCGTCAGTGTCCGTCCGGAGGTAGTGATTACGTTCGCCCTGACAAAAGAAAATAAGGCGCTTTTCGTACGCCAGTACAAGCATGGTTTGCAACGAGTCGTTACAGAAATACCGGGTGGTTTTTATGACGCTACGACAGAAAGTCCGGAAGAGGCGGCTATCAGGGAATTACTCGAGGAAACCGGATTTAAGCCCGGTAGCATGGAGAAAATAGCCGTTTTGGCGGACAATCCCACCAAAGATACTAATCACGTCCATGTCTTCCTGGCCCGGAATTGTCAGAAAGTCGCTCCGCAAAGACTGGATGAAACGGAATCGATCGAGGTGCTTGAAGTAGAGCTGTCTTCCATCATCCCGATGATCGAGAGTCGTCAATTGTTTATATCCGGCTCGGTAGCAGGATGTTTTATCGCGCTGGAACGCTTGAGAGATGAAGGACTTTTCTAAACGAAGAACAAACCCAGGCGACGAAGGCTTATTCTTATGAAAATAAACGTATAGATTGGTTATGGAAAATAAAGCCAATACATCGGAAAACACTTCCGGGAAATCGGGAAAATTCACCCGGATCAGTAAAAACATGGGACATATGATCGCCATGACTCCTTTGTTCAGAAGTTTGAAGGAAAAAGCCTGTCTGTATTTTCACAATCCGGAACAACTCCAAAACGAAATTACCAGCTTCTACAATGAAGCGACTAATGAACATGGACGCAAAACGGTCGCCGATCTGTGGCAAAAGATGAAACACCTGTACGCCATGGTACGGGATACTCTGCAAAACAACTATACCGCTCTGTCAAAAGCCAAACTAGTTCTCGGTATCGCGGTGTTGCTTTACGTCATGATTCCGTCGGATGTCATTCCGGATGTATTGCCCGTGGTGGGATTCGCGGACGATATGGCGCTACTCGCCTGGTTTCTGAGGCACGCGGCGAAGGAAATTCATAATTATGAAATTTGGCGATCCACCAGAATTTCACCAATTGAAACATATGCCAATTAAAATCAATACGACATACAAATCTCCCTTCTTTCTATTTTCAAAAGACCTTCAGACAATTTATCCTGCGATTTTTCGTAAAGTCGCCGGGATAAATTATTCCAGGGAACGCGTCTCAACCCCAGACGAGGATTTTCTTGACCTTGACTGGTCGCTGGTCGACACCTCAGACAAAAAGCTGGTTATTATCTCACACGGTCTTGAAGGCGATAGCAAACGTCCGTATGTGCTGGGTATGGTCGCCGCTCTCAACAAGGCCGGCTACAACGCGCTCGCGTGGAACTACCGGGGGTGTAGCGGAGAAATGAATAAGGCGTACAGGCTGTATCATAGCGGCGAAACCGGAGACCTCGCCTATGTAATCGACTACGCGGTGGAAAAAGGCTTTAGTTCAATATACCTGGTGGGCTTTAGCGTAGGCGGCAATATTACGCTTAAGTTTTTGGGAGAAAACGGCCGATCAAAACGCCATGTCGGAAAGGCGGTCGTCTTTTCCGTGCCTTGCCACTTGGAGTCCGCCTCTTATCAACTAGCCCGCTTTCGAAGTAAAATCTATATGCGGAGGTTTATCAAAAGCCTTTCAAAAAAAATAATGGCGAAAGCGCTTCTGATGCCGGACAAATTTGATTGTAGTCCTTTGCGGCGCTTAAAAACATTCGCGGAGTTCGACAACTATTACACGGCTCCCATGTTTGGCTACAAAGACGCGATAGAGTACTGGACCTCCAATAGCTCCGTTTATTTTATACCTAATATCAAAACCCCTACTCTGATCGTCAACGCCGAGAATGACCCTTTTTTATCAACTCAATGCTTTCCTTATCGGGAGGCCGAAACCAATGAAAAGGTTTTGCTGGAAATAACCCGCGAAGGTGGTCACTGCGGCTTTTACGCGAAACATCCCCAAGGAATATACTGGTCGGAACAACGTGCGCTGGAGTTTCTAAGCGACCATGAATAATGTGCTCCAATCACGTTTTTTTAACAAAAATGCACGCTCCCATCAGCCGGTTTTATTAAAAAATTTCTCTGAGATCATTCGCCGAAAGCTTAAAAAAGCAGATTCTCGAAAAGCGTCCCGCTATCCAGGTTTGTCCGCAAACGGCGATCCCTCCTTCTTCTGTAGTAGTTAGCGATTTGATTTCATAGGGATTACCATAGCCAAGATAGCGTATACCCGCCAGTGTCGCGTCGTTGTCCCCGTAAAAATACAAGGCGATCTGTCCACTCCGGGTAGAACTTCCATATACGATATATCCCTTCCCATTAATGGATAGCTCGCGCGTGACGACCATCGTCGACTCTTTCAGTTCCGGAATCGGATAACCCGCGATATCACTACTGGAATAAAGGCCGGAACCACCCGGCCACAATGGAATAAAAAAAGTCGATCCAAACTCGAATTTAGATAAAGCGATATGGTTTCCATTGGCGATTATACTATTAATCGCCCGTTCATCCCTATAGCCATATACTACTGCCGGAGTCGCGGCGACACCAGGAGCAAAAAACACTAAAGACAAGGCGTAGCGATAATATCCATTAAAAAAACAGGTTCCATCCCCGCTGGTTCCACACAGGAACGGCAGCCTGGGTCCTGTGCCGGCGAAGTGCCGGATAATGGAAGCTTCCGCGTCAAAATCGCCAAAACCGATGCCGAATCCTGTCCGCGTCCGGATTTGACCGGCCGAGTTGACCTGACAGACCACCATCTCTTTTTCTTCACGGTCGTAACTCAATAAAAGCAACTGTTCCGAATCCTGATCAAGAGCGGACGCCAACGGGTAAGTCAATGGCAGTTCCGCCACAACCTCACGCGTACCATCCTCGGATAGCCGCATAAGGATGCTTTGCAACGTAAGCCTGTTCATACAGAAAAAATAATATCCGGAAGCCGTTTTCATGAGCTTACCTACCGGATTCACAAAATCATCCGGCAACCTGGTCTCTTTTACAAAAAGCCCATGCTTATCTGTTTTCAGAATCCCTACGGCGGGAAAGTCGCTTTGAAAATCACGCCTTTCCGTAAGAATCAGAAAACCCTTGTCGGCTGTCTGAACCAGATCCACCGGCTCAAAGGAATCTGTATAGCTTTCATGGTCATATATCCTGACCAGCGTTTCCGGCTCCACCTCATTATTTTTCCTGATACCGCAAGACCACAGACTTATACAGTACACGGTTATCAGCCAACAACGGATCGCGACGAACTTGCACATCTTACAATGCTATTTTGAAGTTTTATAATAATGAGCGTTGAGAAACCTCGTAGGGAACAAACATCCCAGACTAAATGTAAAAGAGCGAAGTTTGAGATCGTCCATGGCGTCGCCCGATCCGGCCAGACGATTACGCGTATATCGCTGCTCACGATTGGTAATCACATGGGTATTTCTCCGATATACAATATCAAAAACCAGGCGTATATTCCCCAGGTCCCAGCTAAGTCCCACTCCCGCCGCGTAGCCCAATTGCGATCTGATATAAAGCGCTCCCGCGTCTTCCATGACAGGAGGATTCTCAAAGGGGCGTCCTCCGGAAGCGGCGTCCCGTCCGGATATCCGAACGGATTTCCCCGCGCTGAACAAGTAAGCGTACGTAAATCCGGCCTGAACAAATGGTTTTAGCGCTCCCTGAAGAAATTCGTATCGCAGAAATAAAGGGATCTCTATATAATCCAGATAGTTTCCCTGATGATAGTTTAATTCCAGCTCCCACGCGCCTGTACTGTCTCTCCATCGATAGTCGTTTTCATACGAGAACCGATACCGGCGATAACCCGGCTGCACACTCATAGAAAAACCCAGATATTTGTAAGCCAGCTCAAGGCCCGCGACCGGACCTATAGCGACAAAGTTTTGATATTTCTTATCATATCTGGAAGGATTGTCCGTCGTACTTATGAATACCGAATGCCTCTCTACCGGAAGCGCTTTGGAAAGTGTCGCTCCGCCTCGTATACCAATAAAAAACTGCTTATCTAGAAAGTCATTCAATCCGGCGGGACTGCTCGAACGCTTCTGAACCCTCTGAGCGAACAACGCCGGGCTCAGCGCTATAAAAGCGACTATGTATATGTACGTACTGGCTAATCTCATGGAGTGATGATAAGTTTTTTCGTATCGTTCAATACACCCGCTTTTATTTCATAATAGTAAAGCCCTGGAGACAAACCTCTCAAATCAGCGACAACCTGATGCTCTCCTACATCGAGCGATTTATTCAATATGTTTCGGGCCTTATGCCCATCGGGACTGATCAGGTTGATTTCAACGATGGTCGGCGCGTTGATGTAAAATGAAATGACCGTCGTATGAACAGCCGGATTGGGAAAACAGGAATTGAGGCGAAACCGCTGATATATAAAATCCTTAATCCCGACCGCGTTTTGCCTGATTAGTGGCAAAATGGTTCCCCGTCCCTTATAATCTCCATAAAATACGCCAAACTCTTTATCAACAAGCTCAGGATCCACACACAGCCAATCTTTTAGAATAGTGGCGTACAACTGACGATAGTCAAACTGCATATCGACATTGTCTTTTCGCATATCCGGATTATCGCCAATCACCCCTGGCTCTACCTGACTCCCAAACACCATGACCGGAGCTCCCGAGCCATGATCCGTCCCATAGCTCGCGTTAGAGTATACTCTGCGGCCAAATTCGGAAGTCGTAATAGTCAAAACCCGGTCTTCCTGTCCCCTTTGTCTGAGATCTTCCTGAAACGCTTTCATCGCTTCGGAAATATGATACAAGAGCGCCGCGTGGTTGCCCATCGTTCTGTCCGAGGAATCTACTTGTTCGGCATGCGTATCGAAACCACCGATCCGAACCAGAAACACTTTGGTCTTACTCCCTCCGCTAAGCAGATTGGCGATTATCTTAAGTGGGCCGGTCAGCGGGTTTTTCAACCGGTCGGCAGGCGCTTTGAACGGATATGTTTCCGGATATACCACTCCCGGGTCAAATTTCTTTCCGGCGCGATATACATCCAACAACCGATCGTCGTATTGATCCGTTTTTTCTTCCAGGCTTAAGATCCATTTGAGCTCCTCACTATAGGCGGTACCATCAAGGGCAGCCGGAGGCAAACCTCGCGGGTCCTCACCTTCAATATCTTCGAACCCAGGCAACGAAGTGACCAGCTCAAAAAAACCCTCCGGATCATTAATCGCTATGGATGTGGATATATTATCTCCCTGATGAAAAATCAGTGATACTTCATTGCCAAATTCCAGCGCGAGCGGGTCCGGCATATCGGCGTTCGGAAAATGTTCGGGGTACGCGAGAGGGCTATAATGATTTTTCAGATAACGTCCGATCCAACCCGAGCTCATATAATCACCTTCCCCTCCTCCCATAAACATGATATCCCGGCTGCGAAAATGCGATCCATTATGGTTTTCGTAGGACACTCCCTGTATCATATTGACTTTCCCCTGATCATATAGGCTTTTTATACCACTCATGGATGGATGCAGCCCTATTTGCCGTTCATTGGTAAGCGTACTATCCAATCTGATTAGTCTTCGAGGTCCATTTTCAGGCAGCGCTATATTGGGCCGCGCGTTATAATAGATATCGTAATTAGCATAAGGCACCATCATGTTCAGTCCATCATTTCCACCATGCAACTGCAAGACGATCAACACATTGTCATTAGGACACAAAGCGGCCAGTTTTTGTAAAGGCGCTCCATAAGACATATTTCTGAACGCGATTCCATCCAGCATGAAAGGAAGGGTTCCCGCGGCCGAAAGTCGTTGTATAAAATCTCTCCTTTTCATTTAAATCTTCTTTAAAACAACTGAAATTCCGGAGACTGCATAATCGTGTTAAACAGATCCCGCGCCATACCGTTCGCGTCCTCTCCGCTATCAGGGTTTTCCTCCGCGTTGGTATAACTATAATTCCAGAATACATCCGCGCCCTGAGGTAAACCTGTGCCAAGACGCAGGAACCTGGACACAAAGTAATTGATCCGCTCAGAAGTAATTTCTTCGCCTTCCTCCGACATGGCGAAGCAATAGGACAGAATATGCTTGACAAGACTTTCCGGATCGGAAGCTTCCCTATCAAAATAGCGTTTTATAAAGTCCAGCAAATCGATAGGTTTTCCCTTATTTTCTCCGACAAGATCCGCTATGAACTTATATCGATATATCAGCGAGTTGGCTGATATCCAGTTTCGATTGAACAGTGGGAACTGAAAATACGCTTCATAGCCAGCGACATCGTATGGGTTCAGGAAATTCAACCCCTGTTCACGCGCGGAGGACAAAATATTCCCCATAGCGTCGTAAAACAAAATGGTTTCGCTATATGGATCCGGAAATCTGTAATTGAAAAAGGAAAACGCGCCGATCGACAGGTCCAGTGGCGATTTTATCAAGGCTCCATAGGGGCCGTCCGTCAGCGAATTGTTCGTAACGTCATAAAAATGAGCGCTCGAAAGAAGCGCTCTGATCAAAGGCGTCAATTCAAAGTTATGCTCTCTGAATAAAGTCGCCATGTCAGTGATAATGGTACTTTCTATTTCTTCTGAAATATGATGATATACATAAAAGCGGTATATCTTTCTACATATGTTACGAACAGTTTCTTCCTGATCAAACAACAGGTCGATAAACTGGCTGATTTCATCATGCATACTGGCTTCTGTAGGCTCTCCGTTTAACAAGAGCGCGCTGTCCGGACGCAGTGCGGCTCCCCCGAGACGGAAGCTGAAACGCTTCTCCGTATTATCATGCCAGGTAGCGATACCAGCTCCGTTGAGCCTGGGCTTCACTCGGGGAAGTCCGGTATCCGGATCTATATTCTGAAACGCGCGGTCATAATCATAACCTGAAAAAATACGCGCCGCCGCCTGTACGTCCTGCTCCGTAAAATAGCCATAATCGCCGGCTTCATCCGAGGGAGGAATACGCCCTGGAAGACCCTTTCCGATCGTATATAATTCCAGCAGTTCCCGGGCGAAATTTTCATTAGGACGTCCTTTTACATTCAGCTCCCCGTCGAGCAAAAGCAACATCGCGTTGTCGAGACATATCTTTTTGGTCAATTCCCTGAACGAAAGGTCATGATCCGCCACAGGTCCCGCGAAAGCCCTGAACAGAACATTCTGAAAATATAACGCCCGGCTACAGTTGATCACTTCCTGAATCGCCGTAAAATGCGTATGCAAAAAGAAAACCATTCGTTCCCTGGTCAAAAAAGCCAGTTTTTTCGGATCATTTTCAGCGATGCCCGCTCCGTGAAGCAAACCCAGCCACCAGCGCTTGAAAAACTCCTGAAGTCTGAGATCATCTTCGTTATCGGTAGCGGGCAGATCAATCCAGATCTGACCAGCAGCCGGATCCACAGGAGGAGACGGTGGTAGTATATCATGCTCCAATAACCGCCCGACAGCTTCCATAGCGGACAATTGCGAAAAGGCGTCGATATCGGCTACAGAGCAAACCATAGCGGCCCGACGAAGCAGATGCGCGGCGTTTTTCTTACCCAGAATTCCGGAATACGCGGATAATGCCATATACAACGAATCAATAACAAACAGGAAATGATCAACTCGTCCCCTATTTCAACCGACTGAAAATATACGTAAAAATGGGAAGTCCAGACGGCTCAACTCGGAATATTTTTAAAAATATTATAAAATAATCCGGTAAAAATACAAGGCACCGGGAATTTCCAATGACTATCAAAAACTCCCTGGTACCTTTATATCCGAGGGGCGGATAATATTGTTTGTAAAATTTAAGCGTTCCCTAGCGCTATGATCAAGCATCTATAAAAATAAATTAACTAACCAACAGTCACTTATCGAAACACAAGGCTATAAAGCCAACAGTTATTAACCGGAATTAATAAGCCTAACGATCAAAGCATATGCATTAGTATATTTATTACCTATTTAAATGAAAGCGCGTAAATAAACTCCAATATCGCCTCGCGAACTATTTCATACAAGAAACATGAACATACTTTAATATAATATTATTAATCACCGGCATATTTTCGCGATCCGACTTGAAAAAAACATTTATCCTAAATAATTTAGCCCCATCCTGACAGATTTTCATTTTGTAGGCGGAGAAAAAGTCCGAACAAAAAATGGTCTGACTTTTGTTACTAAACCTTCCGCGTACGCTGTGGCGTACGGCCTGACCATCTTGTCCGGACCGCCACTTTTTTTATGGTTAATGATTTTAGTAAAATGAATTTATGAGCGCGACAGAAACAGGAATTGACATCAGAGAAATTAATGAAAAAATAGCCAGGGAAAGCGCGTTTATTGATCTTCTCAGGCTGGAAATGAACAAGGTAATAGTCGGACAGGAAAAGCTGTCCGAACGATTGATTATCGCCTTGCTGGCCAATGGACATATTTTGCTGGAAGGTGTTCCCGGACTGGCCAAAACCCTGGCGATAAATACACTCGCCACCGCCATTGACGTTAATTTTAGCCGTATCCAGTTTACTCCCGACCTGCTTCCCGCCGACCTGATCGGCACGATGGTTTACAGTCAGAGAAATGAGGAATTCACATTACGCAAAGGGCCGATTTTTTCCAATTTCATTCTCGCGGATGAAATAAACCGGGCGCCCGCCAAAGTACAGAGCGCCTTGCTGGAAGTCATGCAGGAGCGTCAGGTAACCATTGGAGATACGAGTTACCGTATGGAAGAACCCTTCCTGGTACTCGCGACTCAGAACCCGATCGAGCAGGAAGGCACCTATCCCCTGCCCGAAGCGCAGGTTGATCGTTTCATGTTGAAAGTCATCATTGATTATCCAAAGAAAGAAGAGGAAAAACGTATTATCCGGCAAAATATCGCCAGACGAAAGCCCGTGGCTTCTCCGGTAGTAAAGCCTCAGGATATCATCAACGCTCGCGATCTGGTCACTGAAATATATCTGGACGAAAAAATTGAGAACTACATCGTAGATCTGGTATTCGCCACCCGTGATCCCGAAAGCGCGGGACTAGGCTCAATAAAAAACTATATCAACTTTGGCGCGTCTCCGCGCGCCAGCATTAGCCTCGCGATAGCGGCCAGGGCCTACGCCTTTATACACCACCGCGGCTATGTAATTCCCGAAGATGTCCGAGAAGTATGCCACGACGTACTCCGTCACCGGATCGGATTAAGCTATGAAGCGGAGGCTGATAATGTCACAACCCAACAAATTATCACTGAAATACTCAATAAAGTAGAAGTTCCATAGATCCTTTTTTAAGAGCTGAAGAGCATGCAGACATCTGAATTATTAAAGAAGGTTCGCGCTATTGAAATAAAAACCAAAGGCCTATCAACCAATATCTTCGCTGGAGAATATCACAGCGCGTTTAAAGGCAGGGGAATGGCTTTCAGCGAGGTAAGGGAATACCAGCCAGGCGACGATATTCGGACTATCGACTGGAAAGTCACCGCCCGCTTCAATCATCCATACATAAAGGTATTTGAAGAAGAGCGTGAACTCACCCTCATGTTGTTGATTGATGTGAGCGCCTCAGGCGCTTATGGAAGCAATTATGGCCTCAAAAAAGAACGGGTAACCGAAATAGCCGCCGTGCTGGCTTTTTCCGCGATACAAAACAACGATAAAATCGGCGTAATTCTCTTTAGTGGGAAAATAGAAAAGTTTATCCCTCCCAAGAAAGGGCGTAGTCATGTGCTGACCATCATACGCGAACTACTCAACTTCAAACCGGAACAGAAAGATACCAATATTGCCGAAGCGCTGGGATATTTCGTCAATGTGATCAAAAAACGCTGTACTGCTTTTCTGATCTCGGATTTTATGGATCAAGGTATGGAGCAGGCCCTCCGATCAGCCCGCAACAAGCATGATCTGATCGGCTTGCGTGTATATGATCCGCTGGAAGCGGAGCTGCCCGATCTTGGCATCGTCCGGATACAGGACGCGGAAACAGGTCAGGAAATGTATGTCGATACCGCCAGCAAAAAAGTACGGAATCATTTCAAACATCTCCGCGAAACGCGGGCGAAGCGGATAAAGGACCTCTTTAAAAAAGCCGGAGTCGACTATGCCTCGATCCGCACAGACCAGTCATATGTCCATCCACTGATTATGTTGTTTAAGAACCGATGAGAAAGAAGTTATTGATTTGGAGCCTGCTCGCGTGGCTATTTTCCGCTTTGCCGGGACATGGTCAGGCGCCGATGGTCAGCGCCATGATAGATCGCGATACGATCCTGATCGGCGAACAGACAACAATCCATCTCAGGGCTTCCGTGGCCGATAGCCTTTACTGTACCATGCCAGTCGCTCCCGACACGTTGACGATGGTAGTAGAAGTCATAGGACAGGCGGAAATAGATCCGAAACTCGACAGGAACGGTCGCGATTATTATCGTCAGATAACGATCACCGCTTTCGACACTGGTCATCATGCTATTCCGCCTTTTGAGTTTATAGTCTACGATAGTCTTCACAGAGATACGCTTCATAGCCAACCTCTTTCCCTTTATGTCGAAAATGTAGTGGTAGACACCACTCAGGCTCCCAAAGACATTAAGCCCGTCACAATCATTCCTGCTCCTTTTTTATCAGGCGATCATCAATGGATGTGGTGGTTACTCCTGTTGATTCCCATAGGAGTTTTAATCTGGTATATGTTACATCGTAAAAAGCGAAGCGGGAAGAATCCAGTCGCTCCTGTTCCGGAAGTACCGGCGGACATTGTCGCGTTGGAAGCGCTGGAACAGTTGGAGCAGGAAAAACTTTGGCAAAAAAATCATCACAAAGCGTACCACAGTCGCCTGACAGAAATCATCAGACGCTATATCGAGGCTCGCTTCAACATTCCCGCTTTGGAACAAACTTCGGAAGTGGTCCTGGTCATGTTCAAACATGTTCAAACAGATAGAGACAACCAGACATTGGAAAATCTTGGACGAATGCTGCGCCTGGGAGACGCTGTAAAGTTTGCCAAATACGTTCCATTGGCTCAGGAAAATGAGCTGAGCATGACCAACGCGCGCCAATTTGTTGAACACACGCGCCCCCGGCGTTCTCATCAGGAAAAGGAGGTTGAATAATGCGAGACATCGTATTTAAAAATCCGGAATATTTTTACCTATTTATAGGACTCGCGCTACTGATTGTCTGGTATATATTCCGCCAGCGCCGAATCTATCCTTCCTATACCATATCGGAAACCAGGGTTTTCAGCCAAATAAAGCCGGGACCTCGGGTATACGCGCGTCATATACCATTTATACTTCGCGTACTCGCGGTATCCTGTGTCATCATAGCCTTATGCCGCCCGCAAACCTTTGACAGTTGGAAGGACTCTTCGGTAGAAGGCATCGACATTATTATCGCGCAGGATGTATCCATCAGCATGCTGGCTACGGATTTCAAGCCAGATCGATTACAAGTATCCAAGGAGGTGGCCAAGGAGTTTGTCCGTAAACGTCCTTATGACCGTATCGGATTGGTCATATTCGCCGGAGAAAGTCTCACGCAATGCCCTCTAACGACCGACCACACCAATCTGAACCAGCTCATGGATCAGATTGAACCCAAACTGCTGAAGGATGGAACCGGCATAGGCATGGGACTGGCGACCGCCGTCAATAGGCTTCGGAAAAGCGAGGCTACCAGCAAGGTCGTGATCTTGCTAACCGATGGCGTCAACAACCAGGGATCAATCTCTCCAAGAACAGCGGCCGAGCTCGCCCGGACGGAAGGCGTTAAAGTATATACTGTAGGCATCGGTACTGATCAGGCGACCGCCATGACACCCTATGGACCTATCAAAGCGGAACTAGATGAGCCAATGCTCAAGGAAATCGCGACTCAGACAGGAGGAAAATATTTCCGGGCGAAAAATAAAAACGCGCTAAGCGGCATTTATGAGGAAATCGACCAACTGGAAAAGACCAAGCTGGATGTTACCGAATACCAAAATAGCACAGAGGAGTTTTATCCATTATTAATAATCGCGATGATCCTTCTGCTTTTGGAAGTTTTCCTCAGAAATACTTTGTTGGCCATACTTTCGTAGAATATGGAATATTGGAAATTTGAATACATCGACGCGTTGTGGGCCTTGCTTCTTATTCCGGCTTTGCTGGCATTATTGGCTATACGGACTTACTACCGAAAAAGAGCGTATAAAAAGATCGGGCCGGAAACCATTCGCCTGCTGCTATTCTCCGGTTCTTCTCCCGCTAGCCTGATCTGGAAAAACGCGTTCTTTCTCGCGGCCCTCATTTTTCTGATTATCGCTATCGCCAACCCTCAAACGGGCGCGCGCATGGACAAAGTAAAAGTGAAAGGCGCTGAAATCATCATAGCGCTTGACATATCGAACAGTATGAAAGCCGAAGACATCAATCCTAACCGATTGGAAAAAGCGCGTCAAGAAATCATTCAGCTATTGAGTAAAGTCCGGGGAGATCGGATTGGCTTCATTATTTTCGCGGGCAAGTCATTCTATCCGGTCCCGCTCACCACCGATTACGCTGTCATTAAAATGTATCTGAGAGGCATCGATACGGATATCATCAGTACTCAGGGCACAGATATAGGTGGAGCGCTCAGCATGGCGATGAAGTCCTTCTCCGAAGACACAAAAAGCGATAAAGCCATTATTTTGATCACTGATGGCGAAAATCATGAAGAAAACGCGGTAGACATAGCTGGTCAGGCGGCTGAAGCTGGCATAACCGTTCATACTATCGGTCTTGGAAAAAAAGAAGGAGTACCTATTCCCATGACCAATCGTTATGGAAAAAAAGAATTTCGTAAAGACAAACAGGGCGACGTAGTTGTATCCAGGCTCAACGAACAGTTGTTGCGTGAAATAGCCGCCGCCGGCAAAGGTACCTTTGTTTTGGCCAACAATTATGGCATTGGGCTGGACAAAATATATGAACAACTAAAAGGCATGGAAAAAACCGAATTCAAGGAAAAAATGGTCATTGACTACGAGGATGATTATCAGTTTTACCTATGGATCGCCCTCGCCCTGCTGGTTATTGAGATGATCATATTGCCAAGGAAAAACAAGTTTTTAGCACGTTTTAACTTATCCGACGCGCGGCTATGAAAACAATTTTAATCTTGCTCTCCATATTTTCAGGTCTGTTATTAAAGAGCCAGGCTCAGGATGAATATACTCATCTAAAAAAAGGCAACGAACTATATGACAAAGGAGCTTACCAGGAAGCGGAAAAGGAATATACCCTCGCTAGCGAATGGAATCATGGCTCATTTGAAGCCGCGTTCAATCTCGGAAACGCCTTGTACAGGCAAGATAGTCTGGAAAAGGCCGCGGACCAATTTCAACTGGCCGCTAATCTTGCCAGAGACCCGAAACAGGAAGCGATGGCCTGGCATAACCTGGGCAATGCCTATCTGAGTCAGCGGAACTATCAAAAAAGTATCGACGCTTATAAAAAGGCTTTAAGAAAAAATCCACAGGATGACGACACCAGATACAATTTCGTCTACGCGAAAAAGATGCTGGAAAACGAACAAAAGAACCAGCAAAGCGACAAAAACGATCAAAATCAGAACAAAGATAAACAAGATAAGGACAATCAGAATAAAGAGGATAAAAGCGCTAAGGACGACGACCAACAAAAACAAGACGACAAAAACAAGGGAAACAAAGATAAGGAGCGGGAGCAAAAACAAGATAAGGGTCAGGGTGATCAAAAAGAGGAACGTGATCCAGGCGAAGAGCAAAACCAGCCCCAACCCCGAAAAGGCGAATTGAGCGCCGAAGACGCGGCGCGATTACTTGACGCGCTTGAACAAAATGAAGAACAACTCCGAAAAAATATTCGCCTCAAAGAAGAAAAAGCGGATCCTAAACATATTGAAAAGAACTGGTAACATGAATCGACTGTTAACGATATTTCTTTTTTTACTGACCATCTCCTGGGCCGAGGGGCAGGATGTTTCCTTTTCCGCCCAGGCGCCACAAGCGGTTCGCGCGGCCGAGCGCTTTTATCTGACTTATGAAGTAAATAAGGAAGGCCATGATTTCAAAGGTGGCGACATGAGCGGTTTCTCAGTGTTAGGCGGACCTTCCAGAAGTACCAGCAGTTCCATCAGCATTATCAATGGCAGAATGCAGCAATCGGTTTCCATACGTTATACGTACATATTGGAAGCTAAAAAAGAAGGGAAATACACAATCAGCCCCGCCTCCATAACCATTGATGGCAAGCGACACGCTTCCAATCCCGTAATAATAGAAGTTGTCAAAAGCGATCCTTCCGTAGCCTCCGGAGACAATCAAAAAGAAGCTACACGAGGCATTTCCGATAAGGATCTTTTCGTCCGCATTTCAGTCAACAAAAAGACCGCGTATAAAGGAGAGGAGTTGATCGCGACAGTCAAACTTTATACCAGGGTACAGCTACAGCAACTAAGCGACGTTAAAATTCCGCAGTTCGATGGATTCTGGCGAGAAAACATTGAACGAAAAGACAATGTAGTCAACTGGCAACAGGAAAGCGTCGACGGTCAGCTATATAATGTCGGTGTTATTTCTGAATTTGTGCTTATACCTCAAAAGTCAGGGACGGTCACTATCGACCCAATCAATCTGGAGGTAGTCGCTATTCAGGAAGTACGTCAAAAGCAAAGGGGAAGAAACTTCTTCAATGATCCCTTCTTCGACAACTTCTTTGATCAGACAAGCTACGAACGCGTCAATAAAACTCTCCAAAGCCCGGCGGTAAAAATCAACGTCAAAGATGTTCCGGTGGAAACGGATATGGTCGGGAGTTTCAAATTACATTCAGAAATAAGCAAGACGGAAGTCGACGCCAATGAGTCAATTTCGCTAAAACTACGCTTGACCGGCAAAGGCAATCTGAAGACGAGTAATCCATTCGATATTGAGTTTCCTAGCGATTTCGAAGTATTCGATCCGGAAATAACTCAAAACATAAAAGTTACAACCAATGGTTTGTCGGGTAGCAAGACCATTGAATATCTGCTCATTCCCCGTCACGCGGGCACATATACCATTCCTTCCGTTGAACTTAACTGCTTTAATCCCTCTTCAGGAAAACTGGAAAAACTACATAGCCAAACCTATCAAGTATCTGTGCGAAAAGGTGAAGGACAAATGGGCGGTACAGGTACGGATTATGCAGGCAATCGCTCCGACATACGGGTTATTGGCAAAGATATCCGCTATATCAAAACCAATGATTATATCCTGCGAAACGAGAAAGCGCTATGGTTTCAAAGCGCCTCTTTTTATTTCACCTATATATCCGGCATTATAGGATTTATGGCGTTGATTATTTTCACCCGTAAAAAACGAAAAGAATCGGACGATCGTAATGGGAATAAAAAGCGAAAAGCGGGAATCGTAGCCAGAAAACGGTTAAAGAGCGCTGAAAAAGCGCTAAGTGAAAATCAGCGCTCCCTTTATTACCAGGAGTTATTGAAAGCGTTGTGGTCATATCTGGAAGACAAACTCAACCTCAAAACAGCGGATCTTTCCAAAGACAAAATAAGAAAGGTTTTGGTGGAGCATCAAGCCAGCGAACAGAGTGTCAATAACCTCATCAGTCTTATGGAAAAATGCGAAATGGCTCAATACGCGCCTCTCGGCAGCAACGCGTCCCTCTCGGAGGAACATGAAACAGGTATCGAAATAATAAGTAAGCTGGAAGAAGAAATAAAATCATAATATGAAAAAGCTCTTGTCCATTATTGGTTTTTGCTTTTCAACTCTGCTGATCATGGCTCAGGATTCAGAACAGTCGTTGATTGAAGCGGGCAGACACGCGTACGCGGAAGGCAAATTTACGGAAGCGCTTGAGTATTTTAAAGATCTGGACGACAAAGGATATCAATCTTTTGAACTATATTACAATCTGGGAAATACTTACTTTAAACTTAACGAAATACCCTCTTCGATTCTTTATTATGAACGGGCGTCCCGTCTCAATCCTCATGACGAAGACCTGCTGTTTAATCTGGAACTCGTCAATTCAAAAATCACGGACCAAGTCGATATACTCCCCCAAGGACGATTTTGGGAAAACCTGCTCCGGCAACTCGCGGTTGATTCATGGGCTATATTAAGCGTCGCGTTTTTCTTCCTTGCTCTCGTCTCCTTATTCCTATTCATATATCTGCGCCAGCCAGCCTCGAAACGTCTACTTCTTGGCGCCTCGACAATCTGTTTCTTATTGTCCGCGACCATGTTCTTTATGGCCTGGCAAAGTCAAAAGCAGTTGTATGGTCGAAACTATGGCGTCATATTCGCGTCTAGCGAAACGGTATACAGCGCGCCTGGCGACTCCGGTAATAAACTTTTTATCATACATGAAGGACTAAAAGTCGAACTATTGCAACAAAGTGGGCAATACAGCAAAATAAAGCTACCCAATGGACATATTGGCTGGATTTCGTCAAGCGCCATGAAAAAAATATAAACATACAAAACACACGGATGGTTAATCCACGATAAGGCGCCTGAATTAAGCTTACATGATTTACGGATCGATATTTGCAGCCAGGAATCACAACATCGGAGAGCTATTTTAAATCTCAACCATAATTTTAGATATATAATTATTTTACAGAATGAAAAAGTTATTTTTATTAATCGGAGCGTTTTTCGCGTTCAACAGCGCGTTCGCGCAATTTACTCTTCCCTCACTTCCTTATGGCCATAACGCTCTTGAGCCTCATTTTGACGCTCAAACGATGGAAATACATCACTCCAAGCACCACGCGGGTTATGTAAATAATCTAAACAAAGCGATCGAGAACGAGTCTAAACTGAAAGACAAATCTCTGGATGAATTGCTGACAAATGTAAGCAAGTATAACCCGGCGATCAGAAACAACGCTGGCGGGCATTACAATCACACGCTTTTCTGGACAGTACTCTCACCCAATGGCGGCGGACAACCTCAGGGTAAACTCGCGGACGCGATCAATAAAACATATGGTTCCTTCGACAACTTCAAAACTCAGTTCAGCGATTCCGCTAAAACGCGTTTTGGGTCCGGATGGGCATGGCTGGTAGTGACCGATAAAGGCGCGCTGCAAATAACGACTTCGGCCAATCAGGACAATCCGCTTATGGATATCGCTCCTGTAAAAGGAACACCTATCTTAGGCTTGGATGTATGGGAGCACGCGTATTATCTGAAATATCAAAACAAGCGACCAGACTATGTCAACGCGTTCTGGAATATTGTAAACTGGAACGAAGTAGCTCAACGATACGACAAAGCCAAAAAATAATATAAAAAGTTTGAATAAAGGCTGTCTTGAGACAGCCTTTATTGTTTATAAGCTCTTTTCAGCACAAACATAACAGAGAATATATGTTGTATATGTATCAAAATAGTTTGAAGTACGCTATTAGCTCATAATACTAAGCATGCCGACTTATTTTCAGATTCTTACCCGATGAGTTAGCATAATTTTACATATTTTTAGAGTTCTCTTAAACTGAAAGCGTTTCAGCCGATTTGCCAGAACAACAACAAAACCCAGGTAGACAATCGGAAGATATAATGGAAAATATTTTTTACTAAAAACCAATCGATTTCGCAATGAATAATAATCAGAAAGTTCACTCTTAGTTTTTCTGGTATGATCGATTCCTGTAGTGGCTCCTTCCTTATGGTAAACTATGCTCTCGTCACAATAATCAATGTCATATCCCGCTTTTTTAGCGCGTAACGCCCAATCTATTTCCTCATAGTAAAGGAAATAATCTTCGCACATATAACCAACCTTCCTAATAAAATGGACATTTGTAAAAATAGAAGCGCCTATGGGATAATCGATAAGTGAACGATCTTTAATATGGCTACATACTCCAATATATTTATTATACCTTCCACCAACCCCCTGCAACTGATTAGGAGCATGATGATAAAAAAGCTTTGCTCCAAGCAATCCAATTCTCTTCTTCCTTTTATAACAGTCAATCAAAGCCTTCAATGAATTCGACGATACGATTACATCGTTGTTAATTATCCATTGGTAATAATTCCCATACTTCACACTATATCTGAGTCCAATATTATTTCCCCCCGCGTATCCCAAATTAATACCCGATTGAATTAGTATCAACTTCGTATTGGATTTTTCTAAAGAATCCGCCTGCAATAAGCTATATTCAATTGGTTTTTTTAATAATTTACGATCTGGTAAAAAATCGGGCAAAGAGGTATCAAGCCCGCCATCCGCCCAGGTTATGATATTTTCGATAGAATTATCCGATGAATTATTATCAACGACAATGACATTATAAAGCACCTCTTCCAGACAAAAAACTGAATGTAAGCACTCTATAGTATCTTTCCAGTTATTATAATTCAAAATTATAATATCAGTCGCTTCAGAAGAAGACGACATGTTTTGAACCAAAGAATCCTCCATAATAATCAGTCGTACAGCCCTTCAATCCATATTGAAGCGGTCTTTCAGGTCGTATTTTTATATTTTGACGATACCGCTAAGGGATATTGATCTTTTTACTTAACCACTACAAAAATACCTATATTTGCTCCCATAACACAAATATATTTAGGACTCATTCCAAACATCCTATTTACTTGATTATTCAACTCTTCATCACTGAAGTTGACAACCACATATGAATATACACCGTTTAGCTTCCCCTATTCTATACCGACTTGTAAAAAACTTTATCTCTCTAGCCCTTATTCAGGGAACGAACTTTATTCTCCCCTTATTGGTAATTCCTTACCTTATACAAGTTGTTGGAATAGAAAAGTTCGGTCTTATCAGCTTTGCTCAGGTGATAGCGCTGTATCTGGTCATATTCTCTGAATATGGATTTAACCTTTCCGCCACTAAAGAAGTCTCCGAAAACAGAGATAACCCTAAAAAGCTTATATATATATATAACGCTACGCTTACGACTAGACTATTTTTATGTTTAATCGCGTTTTTATTCTTATGCCTGTTAACATTTAGCATCCCCACGCTACGAAAAGACTACCTGCTATATATCCTCTCATCTACCATGTTCATTGGCCAGTCCCTCACACCTACTTGGTTTTTTCTAGGAATGGAACAAATGCGTTTCATTACTTACGTAAATCTGCTATCTAAATCAATACTAACGATTTCAACCTTCCTTTTTATCGTAGATCCTGGTGACTTCATATATGCCAACATGCTCAATGGAATTGGCAGCTTAATCGCCGGATTGATTTGTATCGCCATTATAAAAAAGAAGTTTGGTATTCAGTCCAAGCTAACAAACTTCACATCCGTAAAAGAAAGACTTCGTTCTTCATTTTCAGTTTTTATTTCAAACTTTTCGACAAACATATATCTAAACATCAACATTATCATCTTGCAGATATTCACCTCTGCCAGCATTGTCGGCATGTATAGTGTAGCTGAAAAAGTCTTTATAGCCCTAAAGAATCTAATTTCAGTTATTTTTCAATCCATTTACCCTTTCGCTTGTAAATTAAAACTGGAATCAGAACTTCGATTCAAGGCGTTTTTCTCCGGATATATATACATTTCAGGACTATGCTTTATAGCGCTTGGAATGACAACCTATTATTTCGCGGATGATATAATCTTTCTTATCGCTAATAAACAACTTGACGATGCTGTAGCTATATTAAAAATATTCAGTTTCATACCTGTTATTCTCACACTCTCTATACCGGCGTTTCAAGCAAGCCTGATATATAAACACGACAAAAAATTTTCATATATTATGATTGGCGCGGCGGTGATAAACATTGCCACGAACATATTGCTCACTATTAGATATGGAGCGTACGGTACCGCTTTTACTGTCGTCCTTACTGAGCTATTCGTCATGATTGCGCTAAACATCTTAATACTCAAGACAGAAAAGATATTTTTTTTCAATCCTATCAATATAAAGCAGTGGTTCATCTGACCATACGAGCATACCTCCTAAAATAAGGACTTTCATTTAGGTGCTAAAAAATCCTTATTATAAGCCACTCCATGCCTAAAAGTTTCCGATAGAGTCTTGCTTTCAAGTTTTCTATACCTCAAAATAATACTGATCGCAAACTTAATTAGAAATTCAATCCCACCTCGGTAATGTTCTTCGTGGCGCTAGACCTAGCTCATTATGAAATCTAAAAATATTAAGATTGTTTTATAAACTCAACAAGTCAAGCATATACATAATCAAACCTGAAGTAGTATCAAGATATAAATAATCGCCTCGTTGCTGACTGATTGAGGCGGAATTCAACACCCAATAATATGAAAAACTTTTCTAAATACGCGCGATTACTTATTAGACATAGAAAGCTTTTCCGTCGCCAAACCATCTTTATCAATACCATCAACAGATTTAAAAATAGGCTTTTCTTTATTGCCTCGTTTTTCCTTTTTATGCGCGAAATAGATTCCAATCAGGCAAGACAATACCACAAAAACAGCCAACTCTCTCAATCTTGGACTATAAGGCTTTCTAAATGATGAAAATCGCTGAATAAGTTCATAATTGTTAGAAAGAGCCATTTGTTCCATAAGCTTATAGCGCTCCATATACAAGTCTATAACCTGACGATATGTCTCCACCAGATTGCTTAACTCGCCGGTTTTCAAACTAACAATCTTCTTTATACTGTCCAATTCAACCATTTCATCATGCATCTTATCAGCGAAAAGCTCAAGACTGCTAACCTTGGCTGATTTTCTTTTGTGCCCATAAATATTGTTCTCCAAATAGCCTAGTAGTTTATATTGTAGAGTATCAAACACCACAATGTCGTCCACATACACATGTATTTTAAATGAAGAACGCATCATTGTATCCATTGTAGAAACCTCGAATGGCTCAAATTCAATCTTCTTCAATGATCTCACTTGATCATGAGACATGGATAGCAAGGTGGAAAGCTCATCATGGTTTTTTTCTCTGGTTAGCCAGCGCAGCTCATTGACAAAAGCCTCATTAAACTGATTATTCATTAAGTTAGAGGTATATATGGCTGTAGACTTATATACCGGTGGCTTGAAAAAGTAGTAAAGCATGCCAATTGCCAATCCAGCAAGCGAAAAACAGGCTATATATTTATATTGTCGGAATAGAAGAGAAACCAAATAACCAATAAAGTAAAAAAATCCGTCTATTTTCCTCTTTATGTATCGCAATATAGGGAGCAAGTTAATTTCATCGGAAGATGGCGGCGGATAATAAGGTTTTTCCATATTTTAAGTTTAAGATAAAAGTCAGCGACTCATGAGAAGACAAAAGTATAAAATCAAGTCCACATTTTATATCTAAATCGTTTTTATATCCTAAATATTGCAAACCACTTCATATTTTGCAGCTCTTAACTTTGCTTAGTATGTTCGCGAACACGATGAACTATATAATACAATATAATATTAAAGCTTTAGCTAGTTTTTTCGTTAATGATCCATACGATTATAATCCAATCTTAACCGATGATCAGTCATAGCGCTTTATCTCCTGCAAGTCGATTAACTTTCAATCTATATGACAATATTGTCATCGCCCTCCTTTTCTTGTTTTTACCTTTCAACTACGCGATGACCATTAGAATTGGCTTTCCTTTAAAAATCTCGGAAATAGCGTTAATCCTTTCCATGATCTCTATCGTCATCGTTATGGTCATGACATTAAAAATACAAGGTTTTAGTATTAAAAATAAAGAAACCATATCAATTCTACTATTTATCTTTGTCGCGACCTTATCATGTCTCGCAAACTTAAAATGGCATTACTCCTATCCTCCCAAAGTGTTTGAAGCAAGATCTGGCTATCAACTCGACAGTCTCCTAAAACTCTTTTATCTGTATCTCAACTTGGCAATGATGCTTTTGGCCACCAACGCCTTTCGATCAAACCGAGCAAGGTACAGCAAATTACTTTTTCAAGGAGCGACCATAGCCGCCATATATACTTGGTATCTGGCCATTAGTAGCTTTTATGGATATACCCCCTATTTATTACCAGGCATGGACGCTGAACCCCAAAAATTAAGCCTTTCCAACGATTTCAGTGTTATTCGTTGTGGGACTTTCAAAGAAGGTAATTATATGGGAGTATTCCTTCTCATAGCCGGTGTCATCGCCTTTTACTTTAAAAAATACAAAAAAGGACTTTTCTTTCTCTTTTCCATAATACCCACTTTTTCCACAATAGCTATTCTTTCCTCCTTATTTTTTCTTGTTTGCGTCATATTCAAAAGGTACTTTAGGATGCGATACCTTCTACACTTATTATTAATTCTTTTAATATTATTTTCAACAGTAGGCATTTCTCTACTATCCCCCACCCTGCGCTTCATACTCGTTGACAAATTTATAGGTAGCGACGGCACCAACGCATCATATTCCAAAACAGATAGATTGAATTCCGTCAAAGTCTCTAAGGATATAACCTATGACAATCCAATATTGGGAGTTGGGCTTTCCAATTACGGACTCCACTACGACCATTACAATACCTTGAGCATGTCTCAATACGAAAATGAAAAGCCCATTCCAAACAATGTCTATATGGAAACACTTTGTGAAACCGGATTCCTGGGCGCTTCGCTATTTCTATTATTTATCATGGCCGTATACAAAAAAACCAAAGCGGATCCAAGTGGTGTCTTACGCTATGGTTTTATCGCTTTATTGCTATGTTTCAACACTTTTCCTACATTTTCTATCCTTTTTATTTGGGTATTTATTGGATTAATTTTATCTCTTAATAATGAAAATACCACTGCTTATAGTTAACGCTCGCTTCTTAACTCAGCCCACAACCGGAGTACAGCGATTCGCGATTGAGATAAGCAAACAAATCAACAGACTTTTTCCTCAGGTTCACTTTATAGCTCCGAGAAACATTCTGTATCCTGAGCTCGCGAACAAACTGAACGTACGTGTGATTGGAAAGCTCTCAGGCCATTTATGGGAACAAACAGAACTTCCCTGTTTTTTAAGAAGACACAAGACGCCATATCTCCTCAACCTGGCGAATACCGCTCCTCTATGGTATCCAAACAATTTTGTAACGATTCACGATATGGCGGTTTTCGACTTTCCTTCCGCCTATTCCAAATACTTCAGACAGTACTACCAGTTTCTACTTCCCCGCGTAAGTAGTGGCGCCAAAAAAGTATTTACTGTGAGCGAGTTTTCCCGAAAACGCGTACAGGCAATTCTTAAAACATCTTCTGAAGTTATATATAATAGTGTACATGAAAACTTTATACATACGTTTCCTACCTCCAAGGAAAAATATATATTAGCGGTATCCTCTCTCGATCCAAAAAAGAATTTCTCTGGATTGGTCAATGGATTCTTACAAGCGAATATGGAAGGATATACATTAAAGGTTATAGGAGCTCCAAACCGGGTTTTTTCCGGTAACAGCGACTTTGTCCAACATAGCGGAGTTCATTTTACTGGTTATGTAAAGGATGAGGAGCTAAAACAATTATATCAAAAAGCGACCGCTTTTATATATCCATCACTATATGAGGGATTTGGAATTCCACCCTTGGAAGCAATGGCGTCCGGATGCCCTACTATCGTGTCCGACATACCCAGCTTAAGAGAGGTTTGCGCCGACGCCAGCCTCTACATAAATCCAAACGACCCTAAAGATATTGCAAAAAAAATAGAGGATATTTGTTACAATTCAGAACTTCAAACGTATTTACAAGCGAAAGGTCTTGAAAACATCAAACGCTTCTCATGGGAGGAATCCGCGTTCAAGTTGATGCGGCATATTGCCGAAGCGACGGATGAAGCTCAAATATAGCCAGGTTTAGCTATTGGGTTTCTTTTTTCAACCTTTTTTATATAATTTCGGAGTTTAGTCCTACAAAAGGCTAATAATTTATATGATATGAAGATAGCCATAGTGCATGACGAGTTAATGCGAAGAGGAGGCGCGGAACAGGTTGTCCGGTGCTTTCATCAGGCTTTTCCAGACGCTCCAATCTATACTATGGCGTTTAGACCGAATCTTACCTATCCGGATTTTAAAAACTGTCAGGTTCGCGCGTCATGGTTTGACAAAATATGCTCCACGGAAAACACTATGCGTCGCTTGTTTTTTCCTTTGGGCATTATGGCTATGAAGCAGATGAAAGTCAAAAACTATGACGTTGTACTGATGTCTTCCACCTATGTCGCGAAATACGCCCGGATTGCGCCAGGTACCCTCGTCATAAACTATTGTCACACTCCCTTTAGACTCGCTTGGTACCCTGAATCTTACCGGCAATACACTACCGCCAAGGGGCTGCTTAAACTGGCTTTTAATATTGTCATTTGGTTACTGCGAAAAATAGATTACGCTTCGGCCCAACGCTCAGATCATTTTATCGCTAATACCCGCGAGGTAACACGACGCATAGCCTCCGTATACAATTATAAAAAACCCGTCGCGGTAATTAATCCACCCGTCAATTGCAAAAACTTTTATATTTCCGACAATGTCAAGGATTATTACCTGGTTGTATGCAGGCTGGAAAGTTACAAAAAGGTCGATTTAATCGTCGACGCTTTTAATCAGTTGGGCTACCCTCTTATTATTGTTGGAAAAGGCTCTATGGAAGAAACTCTTAAAAAAGCCGCCAAATCCAATATTACTTTTAAAAGGGGACTTTCTACTGAGCAATTGGGACAATTATACGCTGAATGCAAAGCCTTCGTCTTCGCTCAAAAAGAAGACTATGGCATCACCCCTTTGGAAGCGAACGCGTCGGGAAGACCGGTCATCGCCTATGGACAAGGCGGCGTTCTGGAAACCATGATACCTTATTCCAACGATTCGTTAAAAGCTACCGCGTTGTTTTTTGACGAGCAAACTCCCTCAAGTCTGATAGATGCCATAAAAAAATTTGAAACATTACATTTTTGTCCTGATTTCATAAGGAGGCATGCCGAAAACTTTGATGAGTCAATTTTTATTGAACAAATAAAAAACTATGTTGTCAATACTTACCGAAAAAAAAACAATAAATATCCGTTGCAAAAGAAAGCAAGTGATCTAACTGTCAAAATCGCCTAATCAATGAACAAAAAGTCAATTTCCTTTTATCAATGGAAATTAAGTCTGGGCGCTCTTTATCTTTTTTCTTTTACCCTTCCTTTTTCCCTAAAGATCTCCAATGTCCTATTGGCGCTTACAGCAGCTCTCCTGATCATCCGAAAGGATTACCTGAAAGACCTTAAAAACGCCCTGCGCGATGGCACCGCTCTTTCGCTATTCGGCTTATTTCTGATGTATGCCGTTTCCTTTCTATGGTCTGACAATAAATCCCACGCCGGATTTGTACTGGAAAAACATTTAAGCCTGTTGATTATACCATTAATGACTTACCCGGCTTTACATTATTTAAAATCCCATGTCAAATACATTCTCCTTTCCTTTGTAGCCGGAATCCTGATCGCCTATGGCTGGATTTTCGCGCTATACTTTCTTCATCATATGCACCAAAGCGACATCGAACACTATTTTCGGGAAATCGTGATGGGTTATGTCGAGCTCCATCCAACTTACCTCGCTATATATACGATATTCACCATGCTGATTATAGCCGATGGGTTCAACTTCAATGATTCCATTCTAAAAAAAGCGCTTACAGCTATCCTGCTTCTGATTCTCCTTATATTCACTCTATTGACAGGAGCCCGAATGCCATTACTGGCACTATTCAGCATAGTAATCTTCACCGCCTCTTTCTCTTTATTAAAACTCCGTCATGGATGGATATATACCATGGGACTGCTTATTTGCGCGAGTATTGTCGGATATTTTTCTATTCAGATTCCTGTACTCAAAAACAGAATCTCGGAAATTACAGACACCGCTCTCGCTCCACCCATAGATATTCACTTTAATTCCGTCAACCTTCGGATCGCGCAATTTCAATGCGGCAAGGAGGTCATACAGCGCCACTGGCTGTTGGGAGTCGGTATTGGGGATACACAGGATCAACTCAACGCGTGTTATAATGAACATGGATGGAGTCCGGCCTTGTACGAGCGGAACTACAATCCCCACAATCAATATCTTCAAACCTGGCTGAATAGTGGTATACTCGCCCTTCTTCTTCTTTTGGCCGGAATCTTTGGACCTGTATTATGGGGAAAAACCAATCGCCTGCATATCACGCTGATTGTATTGTTCGCCATATGCTGCCTTACCGAATCCCTCTTGGAAAAAAATAAGGGGATCGTCTTTTTTATTTTCTTTACAACATTATTGTCCCAATATCAACGTTCTATTCGAAAAACATAATAAAAACCAGATAAAATAAATATCCGGTTTTTTATTATCTATAACGGAAAAATGAGGCGTTTAATTATTCTTTTATCCAACCTATACGCTCAAATGACAATCTGTACGCTTCATCGTAATACCTGGTAAGATTCTGCCAATCAAAATCTTCGGAAGAACTTTCTACTTGATTTCGCTGCTGAATACGATCCCTCCGCGACATACGAACAAACGCGAAAAGCATTTCCGCTAGTTGCTCAGCCGACTCGTAGAAATTTTCATCCGCCCGCTTGACAACATATATTCCTTTCTTCTCAGGAGTTTCCACATTCTTAATTACATAATCTCCAAAGCCTGATAAATCACTCGTTACGGCAGGCACTCCGCTCGCCATACATTCCAATGGCGTATAGCCCCAAGGTTCATAATAACTGGGAAATATACCCAGATTGCAACCACGTACAAACTGTCCGTATTCCATACCAAACAAGGGGTTGGTAGGTGATATGAAGTCAGGATGATACACCATCTTTACCCGATCATGCGCGTTATTGACAAGATTGGCGGAACGGATAAAGTTCAAGATTTCATCCTTATCATCATTATACAAATTATGAGTAACCACAATTGGCAACTCTTGAGACTTCCAAGAAAGCAACGTTCTTCGCAAACGCAGCTTCCAATACTCATCCACATACGCGTTCAAATCCGGCAACCGGCCGTCATCGCTTTCCGCCGCCGCGCAAAACAAACGATTACCAACCTGCTTTTCAATCGCTTCACAGGTTTCTCGTATTTCTTCCATAACCGCTCTGGATTGCAATACCCTCGGATTGATGGTAGAAAACGGTTGCTTGGTAATAAAAAACATCACCACAGTAGTTTCGATTCCCGCCTCTTTCATCTTCCAGTTTAACCTGGCAAGCGCCTCAAGCGTTAGATCATAGCCCTTATTTCGATATTCGTACCGGCCAGACGTAAAAAAATATAAGGTCTTATCCAGGTCAAAGGAATAACTCTGGAAGAAATGTCCCATTACGAATTCATGAATCTGCTCTTTATATTGCAAATGAAGGTTCTGAAATTCATGCAGGGCTGTAAAACGCTCAATATTCAACCCATTAGGCAATACAAGATCTACCTCCCTACCCAGCAAATACTTACATTCTCTGCCAGTAACGTCACTTACAGTAGTAAACACATGCGATCCGTGAGCGGCGGCTCTTTCAATACGCACCATCGCCTCAATATTAAAATTTCTGGCTTCGGCGTTCCAATCATAAAACGGCAAGTGCTCATAAAACTCATGATCGTTCATAGCCAGATAGCGACCAAGCAAGGTCGCGTGCGTTGTAAATACTGTTGTAACAGGAAGATTATCCTTACGGATATCCGGAATCACCGTACCAACCATCCATTCATGAAAATGAGCGACGACTTTCTTATTAAAATCCTGCTCCGCGACAAGCTCCTTCAAAAAGGTCTTGACCATAAAACCAAACGCGACGACCTGATTTAACAAGTCGTCCCCATCCGGCAGAGAGATATCATGATCAGCCCATAGCAGATATTTGATTTCTCCGAGGCGGGGATATACATTGAAGGGATTAAACAAAACAACCTTGGGCCTCCCTGAAACCAGCCAGTATCCATAATGTACTTCAAAACCCTGATCCCTCATGCGGCTCACGACCTTCCCCACCGGATCTTCCGGATCCATAGTATAAATCGGTTCAAATTCAGCGGAAGCTTTCCCATGAAAATAGGGTCCTAGCAATAAGTAATTTCCATCCCACTTATCATTGATGGAAGGTACTTTTGAACGGATTACAGTATAAATACCACCCACCTGGTTGCATACCTCCCAGGCGACTTCTACAAGAAACTTCTCATCAGGACCATCATAACGCGTCTTTACTGAATTTGGATTCGCGGTCATACCGCTTTTACTTTTTACTGTAGTAGTACTTGTTCTTTTTCGTGCCACAATTTAGAAACTAAAAGTTAACTTTCGGGTAAAAATAATCGTAGACTTATGCAAATGAAGCTACAATATTTTTTATATTAAAAATTATAAGAAAATAGATTTACTCTCAAACACCCATACTTGTTTAATATTTTTGAATTAGAAATATGATTAATAGGCTTTTTTTTTCATTCTTATTGTTATTCGCTTTATTTCAAGCGCGTTCGCAAAGCAAAGTAAATCTTGGACGCCCGGTCAACAATCCGTTGAGCCATGACCGCAACCCCTCTCTCAGTGGCGATGGCAAGTACATGATATTTGAAACGGATTATGGCGATGAAAGGTTATATCCCGTTATCGCCACACAAGTCGCCTCAATGTGGAGCCGGCCGGAAGAACTTGGGGGACTCTACAATAAAATGACCAATGACAAAGACTGGCACCTGAATTACGACGGCTCCATAGTTTTCTTTTCCTCCTCCAGGTATGGAGGGGTAGGCAACGCCGATATATGGATGGCCCGAAAACAAGGCGAAAAATGGAGTACACCCGTTAATCTCGCCAAACCGGTCAACTCTTCCGCGGGGGAAGTAAGTCCTTCGATAAGCGCTGATGACAAGCGTCTATTTTTTGTTCGACTTAACGGAAAACAAACTTCAACGGGTCAGAGTTGCGGCGTCATCATGACGAGCGAATTGAAAGCGAACTCTTGGAGCGAACCCGTCGCGTTGCCGGCTCCAATCAATACCGGATGTGAATGCGCTCCAAAAATTTTGTCGGACAATAAAACATTGATTTTCGCTTCTTCACGCGACAAAGGCAAGGGCGGTCTGGATTTATACAAAAGTATACTTCAGGCCAATGGTCAATGGTCTACCCCCATTCCTCTGGATTTCATAAATACGGAAAAGGATGATTTGTATATAACCATTCCGGGAAAAGGTGGATACGCGATTATCACCGCTACGGAACATGAAAAAGACGACTTATTTAAAGTCAAATTACCAGACAATTTCCTACCCCAAAAACATCTGGTTCTACATAGCGTCATTACGGAAAAAAACAGTAATAAAACCATCGCCGCGAAAATTCGGATTAGCGACCTCTATAAAAATGAAACTGACCAGGAACTCTATACCGAAGGAAGCTCTGGAAAATTTAAAGCCGTTCTCACGGGTAGGGACTCTTATCTGCTTACGATCCTGCCTATGGCGAAAGGTTATTTTCATGAAACATTTATATTGAGCGATAACTCAACCATGCCCAAAGCAATATCGCTAACGCCTTTGAAAGAAGGCAGCGCGAAACCACTGTCGAGCATCGACTTCAACGACGCGGGAGAAATCAAAATGGGAGCCGAAGAACTTGACCATCTTGTAAGAATATTGAAAGACAATCCTGAAGTTTCACTGGAAATCGCCGCTCATTATAAAGAGATTATCAAAGACACTATACAGCGGAATGATCTGACGGAAACCGACTCAATCGTCAGTGTCAAGACAAAAATATTGCGCGGAACGACCGCCGACAACGATATACCACAAATTGACACGATCACTGTCAACGAAGTAACACTCATTTATCATAACAACAGAACTCAGAAAGAAGCCAACAGCGTCAAAAATTATCTGGTCTCAAAAGGAATAAGCTCCAACAGAGTCAAAGCCGTTGGTTATGGAGACATGCAGCGCAAAGTAGAAGAAAACGCTATCCGTAAAATTGAACTGATTGTTCTGTAAGCGCGGCTCGTCCGGATTAAGCCGATGGATTACGATCTGTCCCTAATCCGGCGGGGCTCACGCGTCCATGGCGTGTTCGATGGAGCTCCATAGCTTGTCAGCCGTCTTTTGCCATGAAAAACAGGTTCTTCGTTCCCTGCCTTTTATAATCAACTGAGTCCTAAGTTCAGGATCGAGAGCTATCTTTTGCAAACCTTCCCGGATACTATCAATGGAAAATGGATTGACGGTCACGACAGCGTCTCCTCCTACCTCGGGCATTGAAGACACATTGCTCGTAACAACCGGAGTATCGCAGTACATGGCTTCGACCAAAGGAATACCAAACCCCTCGAATACGGATACATATACCATCGCCAGCGCCGACGCTATTACATTATGAAGCTCCTTTGTAGACAATCGTCCGGTAAAAATCACTTCCTTCTTATGCTCCATGGACTTGTAGGCCTTTTTAATATCCTCCGTCCACCATTTTTTCTGTCCGACAATCATCAGTTTCGTATCCAGGCCAGTCGATTTCTTGTACGCGTCAAACGCGTAAAAAAGATTCGCCAGGTTCTTTCTGGGATGAAGCGCGCCTACAAAAAGAAAATAAGAACATCCTTTGGCGTAGATAGTCCGGGTTTGCGCCTGTCTCGCCGGCGATATCGGCTGATAATACTCGTTGGCCCCGTTATATACTACATCGATTTTTTCCCGGTCAATACCATATACTCTAACAATATCCTCCTTGCTAAATTCGGAAACTGTCGCGATCCTCGACGCCTTTCTCGCGAACCGCGGAAAATAATGATGATAATATAATTGTGTAAGCTTTGGCAAGTCGTTAGGGAAATGCTCAAAGTTCAAATCATGAATTACAGGCAATGATTTATATCCTGAAGTAAGCGAGAGCATTCCGTCAGGACTGAGGAGCAGGTCCGGCTTTACTTTTCTCAAAGCCATAGGTATGGAAATATCAAACCAGGTAGCGTATAAAAAAGGATGTCTGGCCTGTGGCGGAACAACCATAGGAACAATATTATCCGAAAAAAGAAACTCGTCATCGAATTTTCTGTCAAACAGAAAATAAAAAGTATGCTCCTTATGCTGCTGAGTTATTCTTCTAAGTGTCTCATACGCGAACCAGCCTATTCCTTCCAGTTTATCCTTTAAAAGTAATCTGGTATTAACAGCGATCTTCATCCTTCCATATAAATTTATACAAGATATGGCAATTATTGGAGGAATAAAACACCATCCTTCAGGAAATCACGATGCCCAGCACGGAAGCCAGTTCTTTTTCCGCCTCCTTCAGTTGCTTATGCACCTGCAACAAAGTCATTATATCCTTGTTTTCGGCTTCCGCCTTTTTTATTTCCAGCATATTTTCCTGCACCATATACTTGATACTTCGAAACTTAAGACGCAATATGGTTAAAAAACCAAGATTGGGAAGTATTTCCTCATCGGTCGGCACAAAAATTTCATACTTGGTCCATTTTTCACTTATGGAGTAACGGGAAGTAATCAAGGCGATCGCCTCGGACCGAGTTTCTTCATCCGGATGGGAAAAGAATTTCTGCTCCCTAATCACTCCCAACTCGTTAAAGTCTTCCCGGATCAGCTCAAGCAAATCGCGGTACTTGGGTATTGTAAAAACAAGGTCGTCAATTTCAGATAGCACATAGGAAGCGAAATTGGTAGTATCAAACTGTTCATTGCCAAACTTCAACAGCAACCGGATGATTTCTTTCTCCTGCATTTCGACAGCCGAAGCGTAAAGATCCTTCTTTATACTACTCTTCTCGTCGGATGGAGCCACGGGCAACTCTTCCATAAAAGGCCACGCGCGCGCGTCTTCATCTTTTCTCCGTTCCTTTAGCTGGATCTTATTATATTCCGCTATCAGAATATTTTCATCGATATGGAGCAATTGGCTACATTGCTGAAAAAATACAGTACGTTTGATCGAATCGGGAATCTTCGCGATGCTCTCCACAATATCACGTATGACCGAGGCTTTTTTTATAGGATCGTTTCCCGCTTCCCGTAGCGTCAGCTCAGTCTTATATGTAATAAAATCCCGGGCGTTCGCGCCCACATATTCTTTAAAGGCCTCTCCGCCTATCTTACGCGCGTAACTATCCGGATCTTCACCATCCGGAAACGTCACCACCTTCACATCCAATCCTTGCGCCAGAATCAGGTCGATGCCGCGCATGGAAGCTTTCAGTCCCGCTACGTCGCCATCATAGAGCACCGTTATATTATTCGTATAACGATGAATAAGTTTAATTTGATCTTCTGTCAGCGAAGTGCCGGAAGATGATACCACATTATGAATACCGCCCTGATGCAAAGAAATAACATCGGTATATCCTTCTACCAAAAAACAATTGTCGTCATGGCGAATCGCCTGTTTGGCCTGATATAGCCCATACAGTACTTTGCTCTTATGATAGACTTCCGTTTCCGGACTATTCAGGTACTTGGGCTGCTTCTTGTCGCTTTTAAGAATCCGGGCGCCAAAAGCGATCGTTTTTCCGGTCAGGTTATGAATAGGAAAAATAACCCTTCCCCTGAAACGATCATACAGACTGGTATTTTCCGCGTTTTCCAGGCTGAGGCCGGCTTTTAAAAGAAACTCCTTTGAATAACCCTTTTCCTGGGCGCTTTTAGTGAGTCCATCCCAAGTTTCCCTGCTAAATCCCAGCCCAAACTTCCGAATCGTCTCATGATTAAAGCCTCTTTCTCTAAAGTAGCTTAATCCAATAGACTTTCCTTCATCCGAATTCCATAGAAGATCTTCATAGTATTGGGCGGCGTACGAGAGTACAATAAGCAAGCTTTCCTTTTCCGTTTGCCTCGCGATCTCTTCCGGGGTCGCCGATTCCTCTATTTCTATTCCGTATTTGGAGGCGAGGTATTTCAACGCTTCCGGATAATTCAGTCCTTCCAGATCCATCAAAAATTGGATCGAATCGCCCGCCTTTCCACAACCAAAGCATTTGTATATTCCTTTAGTCGGCGTTACTGTAAATGAAGGCGTCTTCTCATCGTGAAAGGGGCAACATCCAAGGTAATAATGTCCTTTCTTTTTCAAACTGACAAAATCCCCAATAACCTCTTCTATGGAAGCGGATTGCTTAATGGTATCAATAATATCCGGAGAAATGGACAAAGCGCTTGAACGTTAAGATGCAAGTTCAAGTTAACGATTTTTTCGCTATTTTTAGTAGTTGAATTGAATTTCGGGTGTTTCCACCACATTGCTGCGATGGAGCGCCCTATCCTGAATATAGATCGCGAACTTCCCTGTCTTCCCCGCCATTATTTCCGATAGCCAGGGCTGATCGGAAATCGTAAAAGTCAGTTCACCATCCACTGGTCCGTCATATTTCACCGGATTCAATACAGGGAAACGGCCATTCAAAGACGAATAGCAAGTATCAAATTTCTTGAACGTCCTTCCCTCCTTAATCCATAAGTCTACAAAAAAATTAAAATGATTATTATTATAGTTCACCCGAAAGGTATCTCTCGCGCTACCAGTATCATAATCGCCAATAATATAATAGCAGGGATTGTATCGCTCCTCGCCGGCATTTGACGATAATTTTACTATATTGCCATCATCGTCCCAAACAAAGTCGTAAGCCTGATATGGATAATAGATATCTTGATCCGAAAGCCCCAGGTCCCCATCGCCGTCTTCAAACCACAGGGTGACAACGATGGAATCGGTATGACTGAGCGTATACTGATTCCTGACTACAAAGCGCTGAATCTTTTCAAAACGGATCGTTGGATGTGAAGGATATTCCGGCGCTTTGTCGCAAGCGATAAGCATGATCATTAAAAAAAATAGAGTCCCGGTTGTACGCATCCTTTAAAATTTATCCATTAAAAAACGATGACCCCGGCAAATAGTTATAAAAATCAGATTCTAACCGTCAAACAGTCCACTTTTATTTCCCTCGCTATCGAAGTCTTTCATTGGCAAGCGGAAGTGAACCCGGTATATAGCCAATATCTGCGATCGATCCACGCGGACCCTCTTTCAATCACTCAACTGGAAAATATTCCGTTTTTACCTATTTCCTTTTTTAAAACCCATGCCGTATTAAGTGGAGAGCCTTCCATTCAAACAAAGTTTCTAAGCAGTGGTACAACCGGAAGCGTCAGGAGCGTACACCATATCGCCGACCCTGAATGGTACCTCAAGGTCGCGGAGCATATCTTCGGATATTTTTATACATCCCTCAGCGAAACCATCATACTGGCGCTTCTTCCTTCCTATCAGGAAAACCCTTATTCTTCCCTGATTTATATGATCCGGCATTTTATTCAGCGGAGCGGCTCACCCCTATCCGGCTTCGTTCAATCTGAAGAGCGTCTGCGAAAAGCGCTGGAGGAAGCTTCCCAAACTTCGAAAAAAATATTCATATTCGGGGTGGCTTACGCCCTGCTCGACCTGGCGGAAACCGGAATATCCCTGCAAGGAGCGACTCTCATAGAAACAGGTGGCATGAAAGGAAGGCGCAAGGAAATAACCAAGGAAGAACTCCATCATACATTGCGGGAAAAACTACGGCTGGATGAAATACATTCGGAATACGGCATGACTGAATTACTATCCCAGGCGTACGCGGCCCACGACGGTCTTTTTCAAACTCCTCCCTGGGCGCGTGTTATGACCAGAGAAGTCAATGACCCTTATTGCGACAATACCGGACAGCGGAGCGGCATAATTAAGATCATCGACCTCGCCAATATCGACAGTTGCTGCTTTATTGAGACGGAAGATATTGGCCTTTGTACCCCCTCTGGCTTCAAAGTATTAGGCAGACTCGATCACTCGGAAGCCCGCGGGTGCAACTTATTGTATGAAGGATAATAATAATATCCTATTCCCTCCCTTAAGCTAAAAAACGAAAACGTTCTTCCTCTGTCGGAACACGACAATGCTCCTTTACGCCAAACCATAGATAACGGTCACGGGCGATAAAACCGTAAACGAAGTCCCTCAATATCCCGGGAATATAAAGAAATAGCTTCGTCAGCCTGAAAATACCGGGTAATTGGGTGAGGATAGTCAAGGCCGCGGTTGATTTTATCAGAATCTTTCCTTCATGCCACAATACCATTGAATGATAGCGATCCAAAGAAATACCAAGTTCCATCGCTTTCGTTCCCTGAAGCGGAGCGAACAAAAAATTTCCCCGCTTATCCTTTCGAAGAATAAAGTCTATAAAGCGATTACATAAGCCACAAACTCCATCATAAAAGATGATCGGCCGTCCCTCTTCATTTATTCGATTTATCATCAGAATATAACGCGGGAAACGCTTTTGGGTCCGCTTCATGCATCATAGCGTACGCAGCGTCAAATATATCTTCCACATTAGGCTTTGAAAAATAATCTCCGTCTGAAGCATACGCGGGCCTATGGTCCTTACCTGATATAGTTACAGGCTTGGCGTCCAGATAACGATACGCGTCCTGTTCTTCCAAAACCTTTTGAAGCATGTAGGCGGAAGCTCCTCCCGGCACGTCTTCATCGGCGAAAATCACGCGATTCGTCTTTTTTACAGACTCGACAATCAGATGATTTCTATCAAACGGTATCAGGGTTTGCGCGTCGATTACCTCGCAGGAAACGCCAATTTCCTTCAATTGCCTCGCGGCCTCCAGTACGATACGACACATGGAGCCATAAGTGACAATGGTAATATCTTCTCCTTCGCTCAAAATCTCAGGAATACCAAGAGGTACGGTAAACTCTCCCAGGTTGGCGGGCATTTTCTCCTTCAGGCGATATCCATTCAAGCTCTCTATAATGAGAGCGGGATCATCGGATTGCAGCATGGTATTATAAAAACCCGCCGCCTGAGTCAGATCCCGGGGTACCAGCACATAAATCCCCCGGAGACTTCCAAGAATCAGACTCATTGGAGAGCCGGAATGGAACATCCCCTCCAGGCGATGGCCTCTGGTACGGATTATCACAGGAGCCTTTTGCCCTCCCTTGGTACGATATTGCAAGGTAGCCAAGTCATCCGACAACGTCTGGATCGCGAATATCAAATAGTCAAGATACTGTATTTCAGCGATTGGTTTCAAACCCCTCATGGAAGCGCCAATCCCCTGTCCTACGATAGAAAGCTCCCGGATACCGGTATCAATCACCCGTAGTTTGCCGAATTTCTGCTGCAAACCCGCCAGCCCCTGATTAACGTCGCCAATGACGCCTACGTCCTCGCCAAACGCGAACACCCTCGGATCTTTTATTAAAAGCGCCTCAAAATTTGCCCGAAGCACTTCTCTGCCATCTACCATCTCCGCGTCGTCGGGATAGACTGGCAAGACTTCCTTTACGTTCAACGCGCTTTCCTCCGACTGGCTGTATAAGCGCGAATTGTACCGCTCCGCGTTTTCCCTGGTCGCCCGTTCAAGCCAGTCCACCAGTTTTGATTTTACCGGATTATCCTCCTCCCGAACATTTCTCAGCGCTTTCTTTACCGCTCTGAACGCGTCGCTCCGAATCGGATTACGTGTTTGGGACAATTCTTCATAAATCTCATTCAAGGCGTTCGAATTATCATAGGAATGCTCCGCCGCTTCCCGAATTAACTGAAGCGCGAGATCCAGATCTCCCTTCATTGACTTCAAAAAGTCGTTCCAAGCGTCTTGTCTGGCATTTTTAACAGTTTCCACCGCCGCCTTTTCGATCCCTTCCAGTTCTTCTTCAGTCGCGATCTCCGCTTCAAGTATCCATTCCCTGAATTTCTTATTGCAATCATACTCTTCTTCCCATCGCAGCCTTTCCTTCGACTTATAGCGCTCATGAGAACCGGAAGTGGAGTGCCCGAGAGGCTGAGTCAGCTCAGCGACGTGAATCAGCGCCGGCACATGCTCTTTTCTCGCGAGCGCGGCGGCGTCTCTGTACGTGGCGCATAGAGCCTCATAGTCCCATCCATTCACCTTATATATTTCTATGCCCCGTTCACTTTCCGTTCTTCGAAAACCGGCAAACATGGCGGATATGTCCACCTTGGTTGTCTGATATTCCTGAGGCACTGAAATTCCATATCCGTCGTCCCAGATAGAGACGATCATCGGGATCTGCAACACTCCCGCCGCGTTGACCGCTTCAAAGAAAATGCCTTCCGCCGTAGCCGCGTTGCCAATCGTACCAAAAGCGACTTCGTCGCCATTAACGGAAAACTGTTTAAGATAATGCAAATCCTTATTCTCCCGATATAGTTTTGAAGCGTACGCGAGCCCCACCAGGCGGGGCATCTGAGCTCCTGTCGGAGAGATATCCGGACTCGAATTTTTTATTTTGGTGAGATCATTCCATTTACCTTCCTTATCAAGGCTCCTTGTACAGTAATGACCAATCATCATCCTCCCGGCGGAATGCGGTTCGACATCCTCGTCCGTATGAGCATATAACTGAGAAAAGTACTGCTTGATAGTCAATTCGCCGATCGCCATCATAAAGGTCTGATCCCTGTAATATCCTGAACGAAAATCTCCTTCACGGAAATATTTGGCCATGGCGATCTGCGCGAGTTCCTTACCCGTTCCAAATATGCCAAATTTAGCTTTCCCCATGAACACCTCCTTGCGTCCAAGAATACTCGCCTGTCTGCTTTCGCAGGCAACGCGATAATCATTAAGAATTTCTTCTTTCGATATGCTAAGATTCGGTATTACTTCCTGAGTATCCACTATATTTAGATTTGATGGAAAAAATTCCTACCTTTATTTACAGTTTAACGTCAAAAATATGTAAAAAGGTTTTAGGATCAAACCAAATAAAAATTTGTGTCTTTTAAAAAATGGAATAATATTTGGAAGATTTTTCAACACTAGATAGTTAAATTATCCGATTTTATAATTTTCAACATATGTTCAACATGGTAAAAAATCTAACACTTGTTTTAAGTAGTTGTTTATTCCTAACCTGGAACGCGTTCGCGCAGACCGGAGAGTTCGAATTCAGGGAAGACTCGTATGATTTCGGCACATTCAATGAAGGCATACAAGCCGAGCATGAGTTTGTCTTTACCAATACGGGAACCACTCCCATTGTCATCACCAATGTAAGAGCGTCTTGTGGATGCACCACTCCCAACTGGACGAAGGATCCCGTTCCTCCGGGCGGTACCGGCGTTATCAAAGCTTCATACAACAGCAAAGGGCGCCCGGGCGTATTTAACAAGAGCATCACCATTACATCCAACGCCGTAGAGTCCAACAAGGTCTTGTTTATTAAAGGAGTAGTAAACAAAGAAGAGCCTAAACCAGAATACTCTCCGGAGGAACTGAAAAAATCGGCTCATCTGAAATTAGACAAAAACGAACATAATTTTGGTAAAATTGAAAGAGGACAGAAAGTCGCGAAGGAGTTTCAGGTAAAAAATACAGGAAAAACAGCGCTGACCATATCCAAGGCGCAATCAGCCTGCAACTGTATCAAATACACGCTCACTCCGACATCCATCGAACCTGGAAAATCGGGTAAACTGGAACTGGTCTACAGTCCGTATCAGGATGGAATGAACAGGGATATCGTATCCGTTTCGACCAACGATCTGAACAATCCTTTCGCGCAAATCATTCTGGAAGCCCAAGTGGTCGACAATCTTTCCAACCAGAGTCCTTTAAAGGAAAACAACGCGGTTCCCTTTAAATAAAACCTGAACTTTATACCAAGCCATTCCATTTGGGAATGGCTTTTTTTATCTCATCGGAAGCAACTCCGCTTCAACATCGCGGTTAAATACCATATGAAAATAGGAATACCTAAAGAAATAAAACAAAATGAATACCGGGTCGCGATTACTCCGGCGGGAGTCGCCGAATTGATCAGCAATGGCCACGCGGTATACATACAACGGGAAGCCGGGTCCGGATCCGGTTTTTCAGATTACGATTATCAGCAGAAAGGCGCTCAGATTGTCAACACTTTTGAAGACATTTATGAAATCTGTGAACTTATTGTCAAAGTAAAGGAGCCTCTGCCGGAAGAATATAAGCTGATAAAAGAGCGTCACATCCTTTTTTCCTATTTCCATTTCGCGTCATCCATGGAGTTGACGAAGGCCATGAGCGACTCCGGATCAGTATGTATCGCCTATGAGACAGTAACTAAACCGGACAAGTCTCTCCCCCTACTTACTCCCATGTCGGAAATAGCGGGCCGTATGAGCGTACAGGAAGGCGCCAAATACCTGGAAAAGCCTATGGGAGGCAAAGGCATACTTCTTGGAGGAGTTCCGGGAGTTCCTCCCGCCAACGTCATCATACTGGGAGGTGGCATTGTCGGAGCCAACGCGGCCAAAATGGCGGCCGGTCTCGGCGCCAATGTCGTATTGTTTGACATCAATGTCGACAGGCTTCGTCATTTGGCGGATATTCTTCCATCCAATGTCACCACTATATACTCCAACTCCACCAATATCGGAGACCTTTTACCACAAGCCGACCTTATTATCGGGGCGGTCCTCATTCCCGGAGCCAAAGCGCCGGTTCTGATCTCCGCCGACATGCTCAAATCCATGCGTCCCGGCACCGTGATGATCGATGTGGCCGTAGACCAGGGCGGATGTATCGAGACATGCAAACCAACTACGCATGAAAATCCAACATTTGTCATCGATGGCGTCGTCCACTACTGTGTAGCCAATATGCCAGGCGCTGTTCCATATAGTTCAACGCTGGCTTTGACCAACGCTACGTTGCCTTTCATCATCCAACTGGCCAACAAGGGCTGGCGCCAAGCGACATCCGATAATCCGGGCCTGAAGGAAGGTTTGAATATTGTGCATGGCAAAATCGTACACCAACCATTGGCGGAAAGTCTTGATCTTCCCTATGAAAAAATAGGATAAGAGTAAAACTTATTCAAATACAGGTAGTTGATCCATAAATTCATAACTACCTGTATCATGAGCGATACGACAACAAAAATGACTCAGGCCATTGGTGATAACCATATATCGCGCGGCGTAATGAATATTGTACCGGGAAGCCTGTTCAAATACTTTGTCTGTCAGCGCGTAGTCAGCCGATTTGCATTCTATCAACATGAAAATCCGGCCGCGCCGGTCAAAAACTATAATATCGCTGCGACCATTTAATGAATGATACCGTAAGCCCGACTCTACCTTAATCAAGGCCCGGGGATACTTGCAATAGTTAATCAAAAAATGAATAAAATGCTGCCTTACCCACTCTTCCGGAGTAAGTACTATATATTTTTTCCGAAGGATATCAAAAATCGCCTTTTTTCCGTTAAGGTCTTTATACCTGAAAGCGACCGGAGGCAGGTTAAGGCGAATCATGCTCAAATTTACAAAAGGAGGATAGATATATGAAGACTAAAGCGGAAATTGTATTGGACTGGCTACCCAGATATACCGGGACCGCCTTAAACGAATTCGGCCAATATATTTTATTGACCAATTTTATCAATTACGTGGAAATGTTCGCCGAGCGCTTTGAAGTGGAAATCAAAGGACATGGAAAGCCTATGCAAACCGCGACCGCGCATAATATAACAATTATTAATTTTGGTATGGGAAGCGCCATGGCCGCCACCGCGATGGACCTGTTGAGCGCTATTATGCCCAAAGCCGCTCTTTTCCTTGGTAAATGCGGCGGTCTCAAAAAAACCAAAGTAGGAGATCTGATACTCCCAATAGCGGCTATCAGGGGCGATGGTACCAGTGACGACTATCTTCCACCGGAAATCCCCGCCTTGCCTTCTTTCCGCTTACAAAGATCTGTTTCGTCTACGATCAAAAAATATGAACTGGATTATTGGACCGGTACGATTTATACCACCAATCGCCGGGTATGGGAACATGATGATAACTTTAAGGAGTACCTCAGGGATATCCGGGCTATGGGCATCGACATGGAAACCGCGACAATTTTTGTTGTTGGCTTCGCCAACAGCATTCCTCATGGAGCATTGCTTCTGGTATCCGACAATCCGATGGATCCGGAGGGTGTAAAGACTTCTCGAAGCGATAAGGAAGTAACCTCAAAATATGCCAAAAAACATCTGGAAATAGGCATCGACTCCCTGTTGGAATTAATAAATTCCGGTGAATCTGTCAAACATCTGATATTTGAGTAACAAACTCAAATACTAGGAACTAAAAAAGCCCTTCACCATAAAACGGAGAAGGGCTTCATGTGACTCCTCTGGGGCTCGAACCCAGGACCCCATCCTTAAAAGGGATGTGCTCTACCTACTGAGCTAAGAAGTCGACTTTATGTTAAAGTTTTCCTAAATCGCGGTGCAAAGATAGCAGCTATTTACGTAAATCCAAATTTTATTCTTTTTTTAGCCTTCTATCCTCTCTAAGAAAAACTTTCTACTATCCCATAATCTTAAAAACAGATTGGGAAAGGAAGCCTTCTAAAAAAGGAAAACGGCTTCGGAATCTCCGAAACCGCCTTCAGAAGCGTGGACCCTGCTGGGCTCGAACCAGCGACCCTCTGATTATGAGTCAGATGCTCTAACCGGCTGAGCTAAGGGTCCTTTAACCTATTATATTATAAGTCCGGTTAATATTTTTCTATACTTTACATAAAGCCGCTCGCTTTACATAGCCTTGTTGATTTGGGAGTGCAATTTTACAATTTAGATTTATATATGACAAGTGTTTCATGATGTTTATAAAAATATTTTTTCAACATCATAAAGCCTGTAACCCTATTATGGTAATATTCATTATTTTTCATCCGGATCTATCGGATCTCCACAACAGTTTCCTTCATGCACCTCTTTCAGCCATTGATCATCGCTAATCTCCGGGTATTCCGGTTCCCGCTGACAGTATACGCATTTACCTGATTCCGTATACCCTTTTCCCTCACATACAGGACATATATATCCACATATTGCCATATTACAATAATTTATTCAATAAAATACCCGAAATGAACGAGCCTATTCTTAAAAATGTTATATATCAAGATAAGAAGGAGGAGATTATGCGAGGCACTATCATAGAACATGGTCATTATGAGCTTTTAGAAAGCGAAAGAGGCAGAATATTACTAATCCTGAATCAGGTCAATACGTATATATGGAGTTCCGACAAAGCGGTTGAACATCTGCAACTCACAGAAGGTATGAATGAAAAATCGGGGGACAGGCATTTCCGAACAATGAACAAGGGCCCGTTTTTCATTATTAACAATCAAAACAACACGCTTTTTAACCGGGTGCCTCATTTATATCTAAAACACCAAAACCATTATGACGAGTTTATCATTCAGGACGGGCTTCCCGATCTGATAGATACCAGGAAGGAAATTATCCGGACAAACCGACTTCTACCAGATGAGGAAGTAGAGACATTCGTATTTCAACGATATTAAAGTTCTATAGCCCAAACACATTTTGTAGGAATGGTTACTCCCTTCAGGGAGATAAAATCATCATCCGCGCTCCAGATAGTGGTTTCTACAGCCATTAACTGATCTTCGGAAGTCTTAAAGTATAATTTCACCTTATGCTTAAATAGATTACCCATCATTTGGGCCTTATTCAAATATATATTTCTCAGACGTACTCTCGAAGGTTCTCCTTCCAGTACGTCTGTTGGAAAAAACTTTAATCCACTTATTTCCTCTTTAGGCACTATTACTGCTGCTGTCAACATAGTTTTTTAGAAATTATTTGTTGAAAATATACGACAAAAAAGCCATTTTAGGTTTTGTTCGCGTTTTAGTTTTTTTAACATAGCATATAAATACACGAAAAAAACATGAGTATTTCAATTGATACTGTTCGGGTTGGAAAGAAATATAAACTTATCAACAATCACGACATTACCGAGTTTCAGGTACTGGAATACCTTTCTTCCAATAATTTTCTAATCAAAGATCTTACCAGTCTGGACATTTATGAATTTGAGCGTCTGGTACAATTTGGCAAAGGCTCCGATTATTCACTCGAAGAGCTCTGATTCGTCAACCAAACGCCCCGGCAACAGGTTTATCGTATAAAGTGGACTTATGCGTAAACTATTCTTCTTATTATTCATTTGCGGAACTTCCTCCCTGGTTCAGGCACAAAGGCTACAAACAGAACAAGCCCACGCCGAAGTGAACGGAAGCGCGCCTGGCACCCCTTATACCGGAAAGTCTGACCAGCTAAAAGGGACGCTCGACATTCAAAGCGGAGAAGTCGACTTCCGGCTACCTCTGAAATCAATTAAAACAGGTAAGAATAAACGGGACGACCATATGAATGAAGCGCTGGAGACCGACAAATACCCTGAAGCGACCTTCAAAGGGAAAATCACGTCAGGTTTTGATCCTCAAAAAGAGGAAAAACAAAACCTTACTCTCCATGGCGACTTTACCATTCATGGGGTAACTAAAAACATTGATATAAAAGGAACCGCTCGTCCTGAGGGAGAAAAAGTAAATTTCAGCGCGGAATGGACGATCGACATTACCGACTACGATATTGAGCCGCCCAAGGTATTGACGGTTAAAGTCAACCCGGAACATACCATTACAGTATCAGGTACACTCAACAAGTAAAACGGCCAAAACCATAAAAGGAGAGAATCTATCCATATAAGCTTCTCTCCTCCTAATGTAATTTGCAAACACAACCCCTAACTTCCCAGATAACGCACAATCGCGTCCCGGAGGTTGGTAAATATTCGTATCAAATCCGCTTCGTTTTCTTCCAGCAGAGTCACCCGAAAGCCTTTGAGATCGGAGCAAAAAGAGGAAATCGGCACTACGCAGATACCCGTCGCGCCCAGCAAATAGTATACAAAGCGCTTATCATTGGCTATATCCGGCTCGCCAGTCCATGTTTCCACCATGGCCCTTATTTCAAGATTCTTTATTTCTAGAAACTGATTATCGTTTAATACTCCGTCCCTAAAGATTATGGTATTATAAAACGCGCCATACGTTTCATTAAACGTAAGTTCCGGTACTTGTCCCAGTATCTCCGCTACGATTTTGCTACGACGACCTATCGCCTCATTCACCTCCTTACGATACGGCATATAGCGGGGATCTCCCATAATAAGCGGTATAGCCAACTGAGGCAGCGTGGTCGAGCAAACCTCAATCATTTTGGCATTGTCCAATACGGAGCAAAAAGCGTTAAACTGAGGATCGGCTGAGCGATTATAATATTCCATCCAGCCACACCGGGATCCCGGCCATGGAAACTCCTTTGAAATTCCCTTCAGCGCGATACCAGGCACGTCTTCTATGATTTCCGCGAGAGAATAAGCCCGGGCGCCATTGTATGTGATGTTCAAATATATTTCATCACTGATCAGCATCAGGTTAAACTCTTTCGCGATTTCAACAATCCTCTTCAGATGCTCATATGGATAAACCATACCCGTTGGATTATCCGGGTTTATAATCAAAATACCAACAATATTGGGATTGTACTTTACCTTGTTATAGAGATCATCCAGATCCGGATACCAGTGATTGTCCGGGTCTAGCTTATAGGTCAGCGGCTCCTGCGAAGCGTGCGCGGCCTCGGCGGAAGAATGCGTAGAATACGCGGGCGACGGGCCTATTACCCTTGAATTGCGACTAATAAACTGATAAACTTTAGCGATAGCGTCGCCGAGACCGTTAAAAAAAAGAATGTCATCCGCCGTGATCCGCGCGCCTCCCTTGGCGTTGTTCAGGTCGGCGAGAAATTTTCTCGTTTCCAGAACTCCTTTGGACGGACAATATCCATACGTCTCGTTTTTCATTACAAGATCCGCGATAATTTCTTTCATCCAGGTCGGTATCCGCTGCTTCTTCTGAATCGGATCGCCAATATTTTCCATGTAAACCGCCTGACCAGCCTGATGCACCAGATCCGCTTTTTTTACAATTTCCCTTATTTCATAGGTGAGTTCCTTAGACCCATCGCTTAACAGTTTACTTCTCATGTATTGCTATTTCTCCCGCGAAATTAAATAAAATATGATTGCGGATGAGGAGATGGTTTGTTTTTTGAACAAAAAAACCACTTATGAAATTCAACTATTGAACAAGGAGTTCCAATCAATCTTTTCTTGTACAAATCCATGATGACCAAAGCGCTTGATTTGCTTCGAAAACATAGATTGTAATCTTCCCTAAAAACAGCTACGATTATTAATGTAGTTTTATAATTTAGTGACAATGAAGAAAAGTAAGTTCAGCGAATTGCAGATCATCAAGATTTTATCACAGCAGGAGTCGGGCCAATCGATTTCGGAAATCTGCAGAGAATACAGCATCAGCCGAGACTAATATCAAAATTTGCAACTTCAATTTATTTGTAGTAACATAACAAACATTAAAGTCTATCCCACTTTTCCATCTCTCTTTCCTTTACATTATCCACAATCTTTGCATACACTTGCGTAGTTTTGAGACTGGTATGTCCAAGCAATTTACTGACAACTTCTATAGGTATGCCTAATGTGATGGATGCCGTGGCAAAAGTATGCCTAGCTACATGACAGGTGAGTTTTTTGGGAATACCGTATGTCTTACCAATTTGTTTTAGTATCCTGTTGGTTACCTTATTACAGTAAATACGAAATACAGATTCAGTACTGGATGGCATTTTTCGTGGTAGAAGTTGTATTGCTTTTTGTGTTAAGGGAACAACAACAAGATATCCGGTCTTGTGCATATTGATCTTGATCTTATTGCCATCAATTGAATCCGCTTGTAGTGATTTTAAATCCGAATAACGTAGTCCAGTGTAACAAGAAAATAGAAAATATTGTAAGACTTCTTTTTCAATTGGCTTTGTGAATTTATCCGAAAAATATGCCTCTGATAATTTGTTAAGCTCTTCCAAACTCAAAAAGTCACGTTTACCGTCTACTTTTTTTATAGTTATGAATTTGAAAGGATTATTTTTCATATATCCATAACGGAGCGAAATATTTACAAATGTACGCAATGATCTAAGACTTTTACTCGCTGTATTTTCATTGTTTCCTAACGTCGTCAACATATAAAGATGATAATCATTAATGAACTGTTCGGTTAAATCAGTAAATAGTATTTCCTTTTTAAATTTAAGTAGCTTGGTAATTTGTGATTTATAACTCCACCAAGATTCAATTCTCAACCTGGCTTTATTTTCATTCAGGTAATTTAGTATGTAATCGGTAAAACTACCATCCGTCTGGTGCGTAGAAAGTATTTTGTCTTTGAATTGCCGAAGTGTAAGTGGTGTTTCGTCATGAACGAAGTTGTTAATTAAGAGTTTTAGCGCTTTTTTATCATAAGCATCGATGATAGCATTATGTCGTTCATGGAGCTTGTTACTTTTTTTTACCCGCTGACGGGTTGCTGACCAATCTCTATCGGCTAGTGTTACTGCAGTAGCAATCTCAATTTTTTTGCCACTTTGAAAAGCTCTCAGGTAAACCGGATGAAGCCCTTTTTTATTGGTTTCGGGCTTCAACACAAACGCGTATGTAATTTTCCTATTCATATTTATGAAGTATTTGTGAAGTAAAATAGGGAATATCTGAGATTTAAGCATTATTTATGACCTTATTATGTATTGTAAATCAATCTATTGAAAATCAATTCCCTGGTGATGGGAAATCCATTTCCTCTGAAGGCAAACTCTAATAAGAGCTTTCAGGGAAGTATCGTATTAGGAAAGGGCTTTGTTTTAACGACCGAGGAGGCCCAAAGACTTATAAATAAAGACCCTAGG